>NZ_CP107799.1:1224285-2448571 GCF_041431135.1 Streptomyces sp. NBC_00554
ACTCCGCCAAGGTCCTCGGCCCCACCCTCAGCTCCATGGTCGACAGCTTCAAGGGCACCCCCGAGACGACGTACGACCCCAGTCGCGGCGACGAGTTCCGCCCGATCGGATACGAGCAGGACGACGCCGGCGCGATCCTCGCGGACCTGACACCGCTCAAGCAGACGTCGGTCGAAGAGACCGCGCAGAAGCTCCGGAGCCTCAACCAGTCGTACTGGAAAGCGGCAGGCCAGTGACCACCGCTCCCCGGCGGACCGTGCCGAAGGCGGTGGACGAGGGAGGCGGCATCCACCCGGTGAGAACCGTGGCCGCTCCCCCGCCGCACCGCCGTCGGCGCGGGTACGAAGCCCTGTCCGGGTATCTGTTCGTCGCCCCGGCCGTGGTGCTCTTCGCGGTGATGGGCCTGTACACGGTGGGCTACGGCTTCGCGCTGTCCTTCGCCACCTGGAACGGCTTCACCCCGAACTGGACCTGGGTCGGCCTCGACAACTACGCCGATCTGCTGTGGCGCGACCCGGTCTACGCCCCCCGCATACGGCATGCCACCCTCAACACCCTCTGGGTGATGCTCGCCGCGCCGGCCCTGACGGTCCTGGTGTCGTTTCCGCTGGCCGTGCTGCTGAACCAGGTCACGCGGTTCCAGACGGTGCTGCGGTCCGTGTACTTCCTGCCGTACGTCACCAGCGGCATCGCCGTGTTCTTCGCCTGGCAGTACATCCTGCAGCCGGACGGCGCGGTCAACTCCCTGCTCGGCAGCGCCGGTCTGGGCTCGCTGGAGCAGCCCCAGGGCTGGCTGGGCAATCCGACAACCGCGATGCCGACGATGATCGTCGTGACGGTCTGGGGTGCGGTGCCGGTCGCGATGCTGCTGTACCTCACAGGGCTCCAGGGCATCGACCGCAGCGTCCTGGAGGCGGCACAGCTGGACGGCGCGGGATGGTGGCGCACCAACGGGTCCGTGGTCTGGCCGCTGGTGCGCCCCATCACGGCGATCGTGGTGCTGCTGAACCTGCGCGAGTCCCTGCAGGGGTTCCAGACCTTCCTGGTCATGACCAACGGCGGTCCTGGCGACCACACGAACGTCCTCGGTCTGGAGGCGTACCGCCTGGCGTTCCTCAAGAACCTCTCGCCCACGCTCGGGCTCGCCAGCGCGCTCGGCTGGATCCTCTTCGCCGCGGCCCTCGTCCTGGCCCTGATCAACCTTCGAGCGCTGCGGAGCAAGACATGACGACGATTTCCCTGGCCAGCTCCGGCGCCGGTACGCGGGGCGGCTTCCGCAAGATCGCGGCCCGCACGGTCGTCGGCGTGCTCCTTGCCGCGTACGGCCTGGTCAGCGTCTACCCGTTCCTGTGGATGGTGTCGGCCGCGTTCAAGGATCAGATCGAGGTCGTACGCGGCGGGCACCTCATCCCCGACAACCCCACGTTCCAGACCTTCACCGACACCTGGAACGAGCTGCACTTCTTCGACTTCTTCCTGAACAGCCTGCTGGTGACCGGGTACACCGTGGTCCTCACGCTGGTGATCTACGCGGCCGCCGGATACGCGTTCGCGGTACTTCGTTTCCCCGGGCGCGGGTTCCTCCAGAAGCTCTTCGTGGCCCTGCTGTTCGTGCCCGGGATCACGGTGATGCTGCCGATCGTGCTCCTGGAGGACAAGTTGGGCATCCTCGGCACGCACTGGGGCCTTGTCCTGCCGTTCGTCAACGGCGGCGCACCGCTGTCGATCCTCCTGATGACCGGCGCGTTCATGGCCGTGCCCGGGGAGCTGCGGGACGCGGCGCGCGTCGACGGCGCGAACGAGCTGCGGATCTTCACCAGGGTGTACCTGCCGCTCTCCCAACCGGCGCTGATCACCGTGGCGTTGCTCACCGCCATCCCGACGTGGAACGAGTTCCTGCTCACGCGTGTGTCCCTGAACGACCCGTCGACGTACACGCTCCCCCTCGGCCTCCAGACGCTGTCCGCGGAGAACGTGCCGCACTACAACAACCTGATGGCGGGCGCCCTGATCGTCGTCATCCCGGTGATCCTGCTCTTCCTCAGCCTCCAGCGGTACTTCGTCAACGGCCTTGTCGGGGCGGTGAAGGGCTGATGCGGGTCCTGGTCACCGGGGCCGCCGGCCATATCGGGCAGCAGGTCCTGGAGGAGCTGTTCGCGGCCTCGTACGAGTACGAGATCGTGGCCACCGATGTCGTGCCCTTCGAGGCCCCGTCGGCCGAGCGCGTGCACATCGGGGACCTTCAGGATCCCGACCTGGTGCGCAAGGCGGTCGACGGTGTGGAGGCGGTCGTCCACCTGGGGGCGATACCCCACCCCAACACGGCAGATCCCAGCGCCCTGTTCGCCACCAACTGCCTCACCGCGCACCGCGTCCTGGACGAGGCGGGCCGCGCGGGGGTACGCCGGATCGTGGCCGCCTCCAGCATGGCGGCCGTCGGACTCGCCTGGTCGCCCGTACCGGTCTCGCCCCTGTACGTACCGCTGGACGAGGAACACCCGTTGCTCATCCGCGATCCCTACGGCCTGTCCAAGGCCGTGCTCGAGGAGACCGCCCGCAGCACGCACCGCCGCTGGGGTACGGACATCGTCTGCCTGCGCTTCCCGTTCACCGGCAGCGGCGAACGGCTGCACGGCCAGCTCGCCAAGGTCGCCGCCGACCCGGGAGCCCACCGGCACGACCTGTGGGGCTGGCTGCACACACGGGACGCGGCGGCCGTGGTGCACCGGGCGCTGCGGGCCGACTTCACGGGATGCCATGTGCTCAATGTCGCCGCGGCCGACACCTCCTCCCCTCTTCCCTCCGCGGAGTTGATGGACCGCTTCCACCCGGACGTGCCGACGTTCTCGGCACTGTCCGGCCGCACCTCCCTGTTCGACACGACGGCCTGCGCCGAACTGCTCGGATTCGTCCCGCGGTACGGCCGGCCCGGCAACCGAGGAGAGTGACTTGGCTTCCTCCCCCGTCTAAAGGCGGGGGATTCCAGCGGTCGCCCGCTGGGGTTCCTGCTTCACCGACGACTGCCCCGTCCGGGAGGACTCCCGTTGAGGTCTTACACCGCCTCCACAGGCAGACACGGCCAGCCCGGCCGCGAGAATGTTGCCTGCCGCGTTCACATCGCGGTCATGCACCGCGCCGCACTCGCACGTCCACTCGCGGACGTTCAGCGGCAGCTTGGCCCGGATCGTCCCGCAGGCCCCGCACAGCTTCGAGCTGGGGAACCAGCGGTCGACCACGACGAGTTCACGCCCGTACCAGGCGCACTTGTACTCCAGCATCGTCCGCAGGTCACGCCAGGCCGCATCAGAGACGGCTCGGGCCAGGGTGTGGTTCTTGACCAGGTTGCGGACGGTGAGGTCCTCGATCACGACCGTTTGGTTCTCACGGACGAGTCGAGTGGTCAGCTTGTGCAGGAAGTCCCGGCGCCGGTCGGCGATCCGCGCGTGGACCCTGGCCACCTTCCGGCGTGCCTTGGCCCGGTTCGCGCCGTCGCCCTTGGCCTTGCGGGACAGCTCCCGCTGGGCCTTCTCCAGGCGGGCCCGGTCGCGGCGTTCGTGCCGGGGGTTGGTGATCTTCTCTCCGGTGGACAGGGTCACCAGGGAGGTGATGCCCGCGTCGATCCCGACCGCCGCTGTGGTGGCCGGTGCCGGGGTGATGGTGGCGTCGCAGAGCAGCGACACGAACCAGCGCCCGGCCGCGTCCTGGGACACGGTCACCGTGGACGGTGCCGCGCCTTCGGGCAGGGGACGGGACCACACGATGTTCAGGGGCTCGCGCATCTTGGCCAGCGTCAACTGGCCGTCGCGGTAGCGGAATGCCGAGCTGGTGTACTCGGCGGAGCGGCGGGATTTCTTCCGCGACTTGAACCGCGGGTACTTCGCCCGTCCCTCGAAGAAGCTGGTGAACGCGCCCTGCAGGTGCCGCAGGCACTGCTGCAACGGCACCGAGGACACCTCGGCCAGGTAGGTGAGTTCCCCGGTCTTCTTCCAGGCGGTGAGCATGGCCGAGGTGGCGTTGTAGTTGACCCTTTCCTGCCGCTGGTACCACGCGGTGGTACGGGCTTGGAGGGCCAGGTTGTAGACCTTCCGCACGCATCCGAACGTGCGCGAGAGCTCTGCCGCCTGCGCATCGGTCGGATAGAAGCGGTACTTGAACGCCCGCTTCACGTGAGTGATCACAACTCACAAACTATCACGACAGATTGTAAACATCTGCGAGGCGTCGGTCGCGAACGACGATCCGCCCCGACAGCGAATCCCCTTCTCCTGCCCTGCTCCGCAGGGCAATCCGATTCCTCCCCGGCCGGAAGGCCGGGGTTCCCGGAGGCACAGGATGAACATTCCCAGTTACCCCGGCTCCCTGTCCCGCAGAGGGTTACTCGCCGGCGGCGCGGCAGTCGGCGCCGCCGCACTCGTCGCGGGGGCGGCCACCCCCGCCGCGGCGAAACCCAAGGGCGTCTCCGCGAACGCGCACATCTTCTACTACCCGTGGTACGGCTCCCCGCGGGTCAACGGCGAGTGGCGACACTGGCAGCAGGGCGAACTCAGCCCGCCCGACAACATCAGCGCCAACTACTACCCGGTGCTCGGCCCCTACGACTCCGGCGACCTGCACGGGGCGGTCGCCCGGCACATGCGCTGGCTGCGCCGGGCCGGGACCGGCGTACTGGTCAGCAGCTGGTGGGGGCAGGGCAGTTACGAGGACCGGATGGCGCCGGTCGTCCTGGACGCGGCAGCCGCCGAAGGGCTCCAGGTCGCCTGGCACCTCGAGCCGTACCAGGGCCGGGACGCCGCGTCCGTGGTCGCGGACATCCGCTATCTGACCGACCTCTACGGCGACCACCCCGCCTTCCACCGCGCCGCCGAGTACGGCGGACGGTGCGCCTACTACGTCTTCTACAGCCTGCTCTCCGTCGACTGGTCGGCGCTGCACGAGGTCGACGACATCGCCATCGTCATGGCACAGACCTGGGACCTGTCCCGCATCGGCGACTTCGGCGGCGTGTACACGTACGACGCCATCGCGACGGCCAACCGTCCCGACTGGACCGGGGTCGCGGCGTTCTGCGCCGAGCGCGGCATGGTGTGGGCGCCGTCCCTCGGCCCGGGCTATCTGGACGACCGGGCGGTCCCCGGCAACACGACCCCCACCCTCGACCGGGCCGACGGCCGCACCTACGACCTTGAGTGGGAGTACGCGCTGGAGAGCGGCCACGGTGAGGCGCCACCGGACTGGGTGAGCATCACCTCGTTCAACGAGTGGCACGAGGGCACGCAGATCGAACCCGCGACGGCGCGTACGCCCGGCGCCCTCGACTACCTCTCCTACGAGGGTGCCTACGGACGGCGGGGCGCACGCGCCGAGACGGCGTACGTGGACCGGACCGCCCAGTGGGTGGCCCGGTTCGAGGCCGCGCGAGCAGCCCGTTCCTGAGCAACGCGCTCGCTGCCCCGGCGTCTCGTGCGCGCCGGGGCAGCGAGCCGCCGTACTAGGGCAGCAGGTTGATCTTGAACGCTGGCGTCGTGTTCTTCACGTCCAGCGCGTTGTCGCTCAACTTCAGGTTGTGGAAGGTGACTTCACCGACAGCCGGTCCCTGCCCGGCCTCCGGCATCTCGTTGGCCCACAGGCCGAACCCGGACTTGGCGTCGTAGGCGTCGCCGCTCTTGTGCGCGCCGGAGATCGTCACGTCCGTGAGGATGGTGTCCTTGATCGGGAACTGGGGCTGTCCTCCTACGTAGTTGGTCTGGAACATGATGCCGCTGTACGTCGGATCGACGATGTCGACGTTGTTGACGCGGATCCCCTGGAAGACCTTCGACGCGGAGAACATCCAGATGCCGGGGAAGGTCTGCGCTCCCCAGAAGTGACCGCCCGCGCGGACGATCGAGATGTTCTCCAGGGTCGTCGGCGCCGTGCCGAAGCCGTTCATCGGGTAGCCGAAGTCCAGCGAACTGACGGTGATGCCGGAGTAGACGAGGATGTCGGCGATGTGGATGTTGCGGAAGGTGTTGTCGTAGCCGCCGTAGACGGCGATGCCCGCCGCGCGCCATGTCAGGATCGCCGTGAGGTTCTCGAAGATGTTGTTCTTCTCGTCGGCCCCGCCCGCGTCGATCGCGGAGAACAGCGCGAAGCTGTCGTCGCCGGTGGCCCGCGCCTCGTTGTTCACGACGTGGTTGTCCGTGCTGCCGTTGGTCATGTTGACGCCGTCGGCGAACATGTCGCGGATCCGCGAGTTCTTGATGGTGATGTTGTCGGTGTTGGCGCCCCAGTAGAGGCACACCATGTGTTCGTTCCAGATGTTGTCGATGGTGATGTCGGAGACGTTGGAGAAGTCGAACACCTTGCCCGGACCGTCGATGCGGGACGTGTAGTTGCCGAAGTACGCAAAGTTCGCGAACGACGACCCCTTGGCGGTGCCCTCGGCCCGGAAGCCGATGTCGGTGTTCTCCTGCGAGGACGGCGCCCGGAAACGCGTGAACCAGGGCCCGGCACCGACGACCTTGACCGCCTTGCCGTACACCTGGAACTTGCTCGACGTCTCGTAGTCCCCGGCCGGCAGATACACACCGACGAGCGTGCCCGTGGTGTCCATGCGCACCTTGTCGAGCGCGTTCTGCACGTCCTGGTGCGAGAAGCCGGCCGGCACGGTGTACGTCGCCGGGTCCGGGTTGGGGATCGCCGAAACCTGCTCCAGGCTCACGAAGTCGATCGCGTACGTGGAGGAGTTCGCGGCGTCCTTCTGGAGCCGGATCTTGCTGCCGGCCGGGACGGTCTGGCCGAGCATCAGGTTCGCCTCGTCGTAGATGTGGCGTGGCGCGCCCGAGCCCGGCGAGTTGCCGGGGCCGGCCTCCGCCCCGTACAGCCAGGCGTACTTGGACGTCAGGTCGATGGCCTTGAGGAAGGTGCCGTTGACGTAGACGTTCAGCGTGGAGTTGGTGCCGCCGCCGCCCGCGGAGTCGGGGAGGGAGAAGCGGGTCACCAGGGTGTTGGTGCTGGCCTTGGTGGTCCATTCCACGTAGTTGCCGGTGCTGTTGAGCGTGACGGCCTTGCGGCCCGAGGCCTCGCCGGCGATGTCTCCGACGGTGCGGTTGGGTCCGACGGTCTGGGCGCCGCCGCCCACGGTGCCGTCCTCGGCCTCGTAGTTGTCGAACGGCATGCTGGCGCCGCGGCCGACGAACAGCGACTGGCTGCTGGTGTTGTTGGCGCGCTTGACCTCCAGTTCGTTGGCGTCGGGGTCGATCACCGTCTTCACGGTGAACTTGCCGTTGCCCGCCGTCCAGGTGCCCAGGTTCACCGGTGCGGCGGTCGCGCCCGCCGCGATCGCGCCACTGTGGGCGCCGGTGAGGGTCTTCACCGTCGCGCCCGAGGCGTCGAGCACGGTGAGGGTGATGCCGTGGCTGCCGGCCGCGGTGGCCACCGTGCCCTGGTTCTTGAGGGCGACGGAGAAGGTGACCGTGTCGCCCTCGGAGGGCGAGCTCGGCGACCAGCTGACGGGTGAGGCCACCAGGTCGGAGCTGGATACCGGCCTGACGACCAGGGCAGTGGGGCTGGTGTAGGAGTTGTTGGCCTCGTTCTGCTCGATGACCTTGTTGTCCGGGTCGGCGGTCGCGCTGACCTGGTAGGTGCCGGCCTCGCGGGCGCCGATGTCGGCGGTGACCGTCGCCGACGCGCCTGCCGCGATGGCTCCGACGGCTGCGGTGCCCACCTTGGTGGAGCCCAGCTGGAACTGGACGTCGGTGGCGCCCGAGGCTTCGGTGCCCGCGTTGCGCACGGTCGCCGTCAGCTTCACGGCGTCGGACTCGACGGGACTGGCCGGGGCCGAGGTGATACCGGTGACCTGGAGATCCGGGTTCGGGGCGGGAGTGCCAAGGACCTGGAACTCGGCGACCTGCCCGGCGGGCGCCCCCGAGTTGGCGGTGAACACCAGCTGGACGTCCGCGACGCGGCTCGTGACAGGAATCCGCACCGTGTTAGCGCTTGCCGGGTCGAAGGCGTAGTCCTTCGCGGCGACCAGGCTCGTGAACGCGGTGGCGTTCTGCTCCCGCCCGAGCACCTGGATCCGCTGGGTCCGAGTGGCCCAGGCGGCGTCCGGACTCAGCTTCAGGACAACGGTGTTGACATCGGCGTTCGCGCCGAGCTTCACGGTCAGGCTGTTCGGGAAGCCCGCACCGCCCTCCCAGTACGTGCTGGTCTTGTCGTCGTTGGCGTTCTCCGCGACGAACGTGAAGACGGAGGACGAGGCCGTGATCGCCTTGCCGACGGCGAGGTTCGCGTCGTCGGTCGTGGAGCCGTTGCGGGTGACGGTGTTGCTGTTGGCGGACTGGTTGCCCGCCTCGTCCTTGGCTCGCACGTAGTACGTCACCGTCGCCGACGCGGGCTGCGTGTCCGTGTACGTCGTGACGTTGCCGGCGACGCTCTGCCGCAGGGTGCCGTTGGCGTAGATGTCGTAGGCGGTGACCCCGACGTTGTCCGTGGAGGCCGTCCAGGTCAGCTTGACCTGCCCGCTGGTGGCCTCCGTGAAGGCCAGGTTGGCGGGTGCGGTCGGAGCCTGGGTGTCGCCCGAATCCCCTGTGCGGGTCACGGTGTTGCTGTTGGCGGACTGGTTGCCCGCCGCATCCTTGGCACGGACGTAGTAGGCGACGGTCGCCGAGGCGGGCTGGGTGTCGGTGTACGTCGTGGCGGCACCGTCGACCGAGGTCCGCAGCTCACCGTTGGCGTAGATGTCGTAGCCGGTGACTCCGACGTTGTCTGTGGCTGCCTGCCACGTCAACTTGATCTGCCCGGTGGCGGGTTCGGTGTAGGCCAGTGCAGTGGGCGCTGTCGGTGCTTCGGTGTCGCCCGTGGTCGGCCCGTACACCTCCAACTCGGAGAGCTGGCCCGCCGGTTGCCCCGTGTTGGCGGTGACGAGGACCCGTACGTAGCGCGTGGTGGTGGCGTTGAAGCTCAGGGTCTGCGACTGGTCGTTCGCCGCGTTGAAGGCAAGCGCCTGCGAGGCGGTGAGGTCGCTGAACTCCGAACCGGTCGTACTGCCCTGGAGCTTGAGGGTCTGTGTCCGCGCGCCCCAGTTGGCCGGCAGCCGCAGTGTCACGCGGTCGACGCGCAGGGACGAACCGAGGTCGACCTGAACCCACTGCGGGAGGGCGTTGTTGCTGCTCTCCCAGTAGCTGGCCCGGTTGCCGTCGCCCGCGTTCGCGGCCACGTACGTCTGCGTGTAGCTGCTCGCGGTGAACTGCTTGCCCGCGGCCAGGTTCCCCGAGGAGTCGGTCGCGCCGTGGACCTCCAGTTCGGAGAGCTGTGCGGCTGCCCAGCCGGTGTTCGCGGTGATGTTGACGCGCACGAAGCGGGTCTGGGTGGCCGGGAACGAGATGGTCACCGTGTTGGCCGCGCTCGGCGTGAAGGCGTACGACGCAGAGGACTTGATGGTGTCGAAGCTCGTGCCGTCGGCACTGCCCTGCACGGCGAGCGTCTGGTTGCGGCTCTCCCAGGAGGCCGGGAGCTTCAGTACCACCTCGTCGATGCGGGCCGTGGCGCCGAGGTCCGCCTGCGCCCACTGGGGGAAGCTCGATCCCGAACTCTCCCAGTACGTCACGGCGTTGCCGTCCGTGATGTTGGGGGGCGTGTACCCGGAGTTGGAGCTGCTCGCGGTTGCCGTCTTGCCCGCGGCGAGGTTGGGGCCTCCGGCCGCCGTCGCGGTCGTGGTGAGCGCCGGAAGCCCGATGAGGGCGAGTGCGGTGGTCAGCAGAGCGGCCAGCAGGCGGCCTCTCCAGCGATGTCTGGTCATGGTTCTCCTGCCCTTGAGCGGTGTCGTCACGTGGGAAGCGGAGGACTCACAAGAGAGCGAGAATCGTCTTTTTGCGTTCAGTTATTGAAGATTTGCATGGTGATGTTGTTGAGTCCACAGTCCGTGCAGAGATAGTTGCTCACTGCTGTTGGCGGGGACGCAGTGGAGGACACACGGAAGCAGGGCCCGGCCGCTGTGCGGCCGGGCCCTGCTGGGTGAGGTTGCGGCGAGTCGCTAGACCCGGGCGGTCGGGTCGTCCGCGGGCGGGACGGTACCCGCGGCGAACTCGTGCTGGAGGCGGTCGCCCTCGATGTCGAGGTCGGGGATGTAGGTGCCGAACCACTTCGGGTGGTACCAGATCTTCGCGCCGATGATCGCCATGAAGGCGGGCACCAGGGTGAGCCGGACCACGAAGGCGTCGAGGAACACGCCGGCGGCGAAGCTGAAGCCGATGGCCTTGATGGTCGGGTCGTCGGTGAACATGAAGGCCACGAAGATGCTGAACATGATCAGCGCGGCGGCTGTCACCACGCGCGCGGCGAGACCGGTGCCGCGCTCCACGGCCCTGACCGCCCGACCGTTCTTGGTGAAGTCCTCCTTGATGCGGGAGACGACGAACACCTCGTAGTCGCTGGAGAGTCCGAAGATGATCGCGAGCATCAGGAGCGGCAGGAAGCTGATGGTCTGGCTCGGCGTGATGCCGAACAGGTGCTCTCCCCAGCCCCATTGGAACATCGCGACCTGCGCGCCGAACGCCGCGGCCACCGACAGCAGGAACCCGACGATCGAACTGATCGGCACGAGGATGGTACGGAACGCGAACGTCAGCAGAATGAACGCCAGGCCGACCACGACGATCAGGAACACCGGCAGCGCCGAGGAGAGTTTGCTGGACACGTCGATATTGGAGGCGGTGGTGCCACCGACCAGGATCGTGGCGCCCGAATCTCCCGCGATCGCGTCCCGGTCGTCCCGGATCCCGTTCACAAGGTCGGTGGTGGCGTCGTCGTTGGGGCCGGTGCTCGGGGTCACCCGGATGACGGCGACGCCGTTGTCCACCGCCATCGGCGCGGCGGCCACGACGCCGGGGATCTTGGCGAGCCGGTCGGTGATCGGGGCCGCCGCGGCGGCGTTCGGAACACCGTCGGCGACCACCAGGAGGGGGCCGTTGAAGCCCGCTCCGAAGTTGGCGGTGGTCAGGTCGTAGGCCTTGCGCGAGGTGTCGCTCTCCGGTTTCGACGATCCGCTGGGCAGTCCCAGGTCCATCTTGAGGGCGGGCAGGGCGAGCACCACGAGGAAGGCGATCCCGCCGATCAGCAGGGGTACTCGGCCGCGAACCACGAACCGCGCCCAGGTGGCCCCGAAGGTGCGCTCCGGTTCGTTGGCGGCGATCTGGGCGACGTTCTCGTGGTGGCCCGGGCGCAGCGGGGTGCTGATGAACCGCGCCACCTTGTTCCCGGCGAAGCCCAGCATGGCGGGCATCAGGGTCAGGGCGATCAGCAGTGCGACCAGGACGGCCCCCGCGGCGGCGACACCCATCACGGTCAGGAAGGGGATGCCGACCACGGCGAGCCCGCACAGGGCGATCATCACGGTCAGCGCGGCGAAGACCACCGAGCTGCCCGCCGTACCGGCGGCGAGAGCGACCGAGTCATCGATGCTCATGCCGGTGAGCAGGTTGTTGCGGTGCCGGGCCAGGATGAACAGTCCGTAGTCGATGCCGCAGGACAGTCCGAGCATCGTCGCCACGGTCGTCGAGGTCGAGGCGATGGTCATGACGGACGCCAGCGCGGACACGGTCATCAAGGTGACGACAAGGCCGATGACCGCGGTGAGGATCGGCAGCCCGGCCGCCACGAAGGCGCCGAAGGTGACGGTCAGGATCAGGAAGGCGACCAACAGGCCGATGAGCTCGGGCAGTTCCGAGATCTCCTGGTTCCAGCCGGGGTAGACGCTCCCGGAGTACTCGACCTGCACACCGGCGTCCCGCGCCGGGACGACGGCGGCCTTGACCGCGTCCAGGGTCGATTCCTTCACATCGGTCGGCTGCGCCTCGAACTGCACCGACCCGAGTGCGACATTGCCGCTCTCGGAGATCGCCTTCGACTCGAAGGGGTCGGTGACGAGGCCTACTTGCGGCACCTTCTTCAGATTGACGATCGCGGCTTCGATACCCGCCTTGTAGGACGGGTCGGTGACCTTGATGCTCCCACTGGTCGCGAACACGATCTGGGTCTGGCCACCGCTCAGGGCAGGCAGCTTCTCCTTGAGCAGGTTGGTGGCCTGCTGCGACTCGGTTCCCGGAACGGTGAACGTGTTGTCGGTCTTGCCGCCGCCCACGGCTGAGAGGGTGATCGCGGTACCGGCCGCCAGGACCCACAGGGCGAGGACGAGGCGGCGGCGCCGGAACGCCCAGCGGGCCAGGCGGAACAGGTAGACGGACACGAATGCTCCCGACGTAAAGGGTCGGCCGTCGTCCAGTGGGCGAAAAGCCGCCGATGGGCGAAGAGCCGCGCTCTCCGCCCACTCTCGGATCGCCCTCGGCCCACCGCGAGAAATGTGGGCCATCCGGGGGAGCCTCGGCCCAGCGCCACACGGGCCTCGGTGTCCTGGCTCTCCGGGGTGTAGGCGGTGGCGGAGGAGGCGCCCCAGGCACTGCGCGTGGCGGTCGCGGGGGCCGGCACACCGAGCGACCCGCCCGAGCGCGCCCTCGCCAGGTTCGTCCTGGCGATCCGGCCGGTCGGCGACCGCTACCGGATGCTGATCGGGCTCGCACGACGAGACCTCGGTGTGCAGCGCGTGGCAGAGGTACGGGCCCCGCCCGCGAAGCGGTCATCGCCATCCTGGAGCGCGGCCAGTCGTACGGCGCGTTCCAGCGCAACGTCCCCCCGAGGGAACCGGAAGCCGCGACCCCGTGCGACCCGCTGTCGGCCATGCGCGGCCCGAACGCGGCGCCCTGCAGAAACCCCTTGCGGCGGAACCGGGTCAACTCGCCTTTCGCACACGTGTGCTGCGCTAGTCTCACGGGCACACGCGCCACGCTAGAGACCGGGATCCCCATGCCAGACCTCCATCGCAACCGGTCCGAAACGATGGCCTATGCGGCGTCCGGCATGGAACCACCGCCCGTGGTCCCGCTGCGGAAGAACGATCCGAGACAGGCAGGCCCTTACCGGTTGGAGTCGGTGCTCGGCAGCGGCGGAATGGGCCGGGTCTATCTGGGCCGCGACACCACCGGCGGGGCGGGCATCGCAGCCGTCAAGGTGATCCGGCCCGAGTACGCAGAAGACCCGCTGTTCCGCAAGCGCTTCGAGCGGGAGGTAGGCGCGCTCGGCCGCGTCCAGGGGGCGCACATCGTGCGCCTGATGGGAAGCGGTTGCGACGAGGACCTGGTCTGGGTCGCCACCGAGTACATACCCGGGCCCACCCTCTCCGAGGTAGTCACCGAGCGCGGTCCGATCGACTCGGCGGCGGCATGGCGGCTGCTCGCCGACGTGGGACGGGCGATCGAGGCCATCTGGCGTGCGGGGCTCGTCCACCGCGACCTCAAGCCGTCCAATGTGATCCTGGGAGCCGACGGTGCCCGCGTCATCGACTTCGGCGTCGTCCAGGCCACCGACGGCACCTCGATCACCGTCACGGGCCAGAACGTGGGAACCCCCGCCTACATGTCCCCCGAACAGGTCAGGGGCAAAGAGGTGACCGCCGCCTCCGACGTCTTCTCGCTGGCCTCCACCCTCACCTACGCCGTCGCGGGTGAGGCGCCGTTCGGCGAGGGTACGGGCGTCGACGTCCTGCACCGGGTGGCCTTCGAACCGCCCCGGGAGGCAGCCCTCGACAAGGTGGCGGCCGTCGATGCGGACCTCGGGGCGTTCATCCGCACCTGCCTGGACAAGGATCCCGAGCGGCGCCCCTTACCGGAGACGGTCTTCAGGACCGCCATCGGCCACCAGCTGTCCGCACCGGCCGGGAGCCCACCGCGCCCCGCCCCGAAGCGCCCGAGCATCCCCGCCCAGCGGCCCGCCGTCCTTCCCTCCGCGCCACTCGCGGCCCCGCCCGCCGACGACACCGTCAAGCCCGGCGCCCCTGCCGCCCCCGCATCCAAGAAGCGCAGGACGGTGATAGTGGGCGCCGCGGCGATGACAGCCCTCCTCGTCGCCGGAGGTGCCACCGTGGCACTGCTGCAGGACGACGAGGACCGCACAGACGGCCGGACATCGGTCGCTCCCATTCCCCAGACGTCCCCGGCCCTGACCGAAGGGCCGACCCCGGCGCCGAGCAGTTCCCCCGCGGCGCCCGCGCCCTCGAAGGGGGACCAGGCGACGGAATTTTCGTCGGCCCCGCCGGTCACGCTGGATCCGTCGACACTGGACATCCGGTCCGACGCGTGCCCCGCCACGATCGCCTCGGCAGCAAACGGCGACTGTGTGCGCGCACTGCAGCTCCTCCTCGCCGGCTACGGCCTGCACGTCACGGCCGACGGGCAGTTCGGGAAGGAGACCGTCGCCGCGGTGAAGGCCTTCCAGACCGAGGCAGGGGCAGCCGTCGACGGGCGGGTCGGCGAACGGACCAAGGAGCTTCTCTACGGTCAGCCGCGCGGCCCGTTCCGGCTCGGCTCGCTCACCGTGACCCAGAGCGTCAACGCCGTCTCGGTCGCGAGATGCCTCGCCGTCGGCACCGGAGGCCTGAACGCCGAGGTCTGGGGATGCAAGGACACGGCCACCCAGCGGTGGGGTCTGTATCGGGTGCCTGGCCAGAACTCCCAGTACATCGTCGTCAACCAGGGCAGCCACCGCTGTCTGGACGCCGGCGGCTACGAAGAGACCGTCCGGGTCGGCAACTGCGACGGGCAGAGCTCCCAGAGATGGCGGCTCGGCGACGGCGGGACACTGGTCAGCGTTCCGGACGGCTTCTGCATGGACGCGGAGGCCTCCACCTCCGGCAAGGACGGTCAGCGAGTCCAGAGCTGGGGATGCGCGGGCAGCACCAACCAGGTGTGGAACTGGTCCTGACGCACCGTCAAGCTTCGGACACCGAGCTGGTGTTGTCGTGACGGCCCGGGCGACTAAATCACCTTCCGCAAGTGTCCGGCGTCGGGTTCCATCACGTCACCTCCAATCCAGAGCGCTCATCCGGGTGAGAGCCGGCAGCTTCCACAGCGCGCTCGCGATCGCCTCGGCCCGAGACCGGCCGACGACCGGAGGTACCAGCTCGTCGAACTTGTCGCGCAACTCCCGGTCGCTCAGGGGGTCGTCGGGGTCTCCCTTGCGGGTGAGCCGCAGCCGTTCGTACGAGACGCCCTGCCGGTCGGTGACCCGTACGCGGGCGGCCCGGCGCCCGGGGGCCATCAGGTCCAGCTCCGGATCGACCCGTGCCGTGGTGCGGGCCATGAGGTCCCGGATCGCCGGATCCCGCAGTGCCTCGGGTTCGAAGGCGCGCAGCCGTACGCTGCCCAGGACCAGCGCGGCGGCGACGGTGTAGGCCAGGCTGAACCGGGCCTCGCCGGGCTCGCGAGGGTCAACCCGCCCGGCGACGCGGGTGGCGGTCGCGTAGGTCTCGATCTCGATGCCGGCAATGTCCTCCACCCGGGGGCCGTCGGCACGCAGTTCGAGCGCGGCGTCGATCGCGGCGAACGTGTGCCCGCAGCAGGCGTGGTACTTCACCGTCGTCGCCGTGACGCAGAACGGATCGCCCAGGCCGGTGACGGACAAGTCGGCGACCCCGGCGGTGGCGACGCCGAAACCGGTCGGCCCCTCAAGGACGTCCAGGGCACCCGCGAGCCCCTTTTCGGCGGCGAGCGCGGCCACCACCCCGGCCTCGGCCGCATGCCCCGAGTGCAGCGGCTTGCCCGTGGACGGCGACCGGAAGGTCTGCTGGAGGCCGGCGGCCATGGTCGCGGCGAGTGCCAGCGCGCCCGCGAACCGGACGGTGTCCAGCCGGAGCAGCTCCGCCGCCGCGGCCGCCGCGCCGAAGGTGCCCACCGTTCCGGTGGTGTGCCAATGGCGATAGTGGGCGGGCCCTACGGCGAGGGCGATCCGCGCACCGATCTCGTACCCGATGGTCACGGCGCGGAGGAACTCCTCGCCGGAGACGTCGAGTTGGTCGGCGACCGCGAACGCCGCAGCGATGGTCGGCGCACCGGGATGGTAGAACGCGTCGCGGTAGATGTCGTCGAGCTCCGCGGCATGCGCAGCCGTGCCGTTGAGCAGCGCCGCGGTCCGTACGTCGGCAGGCCGCCCCGAAGGAACGAGCCGGGCAGGACCGGGACTTGGGGCGAGTGCCTCGGTCAGACCGCGAGCGGCGGGCGTGACAGAGCCCGGCACCGTGGCCGAGACCCAGTCCACGACCGCACGCACGCCCGCGTGCCGTACCTCTTCCGCGAGCGGCGTCGCCCGCTGGGCGACCGCGAACTCGGCGAGTTGCTCGACGACAGTCATGCCGGCTCCCTGCTCGACTAGAACTGGGCTTCGTACTGGGCAGGGTCGATGCGCGCCTCGATGAGCAGCGGCCCGGTCAGGCCGGCCAGCCCGGCCGTGGCCTTCTCCAGCTCGGCCACCGACGTCACGCGCACCCCGTCGCAGCCCATCGAGCCCGCGAGCGCGACCAGATCGATGTCGTCAAGGCGGGTCGCCGTACTCGGATAGCCGAGGGCCCGCTGTTTGAGCTCGATGCGGTTGAGGCTGCCGTCGACGAACACCACCACCGCGAGCCGGAGTTGACGCGCGACGGCCAGCCGGAGCTCGGTAGCCGCCATCGCGAAACCGCCGTCACCGATCAGCGCGACAACGGGAACCTCGCCGAGCGTCATCTGCGCGGCGATCGCCCCGGGGAGCCCCAGCCCCATCGCGGACAGGCCGTTGCTCATGAGGACGCTGCGGGGCCGATCGGCCTGCCAGCCCTGGCCGACAAGGAGCTTGTGCGAGCCGACGTCACAGGTGACGACGGTTTCCGGGGATGCACTCGCGCGTACGACGTCGATGACGTCGGTGGGGTTGAGGCGACCGGCAACCCGGCCCGCGTAGTACGCCGTACGAAGCCGTTCGCGGTGCGCCGCGACGTCCCGTTCGCTCCACCGGGGCTCGCCCCGCCACCCGTCCGCGAGCCAGTCCAGGCTCGCGGAGACGTCCCCGACCAGCTCGCAGCCGCTGGGGTAGATCTGGTCGACGTTGGCTGTGGTGTCCACATGCAGCACCGGTACCGCCAGAGCCCACGGATTGATCAGCTCCACAGGGTCGAATCCGGCGGCGACGACGAGGTCGCTGTCCGCCAGGAAGTCCCACAGGACCTGGTTGCACGCCATGTCGAGGACACCGGCGAAGAGCGGGCGGTCTTCCGGGAACACCCCCTTGGCCATCGGAGACACCACCACCGAGGCCGAGATGCTCCACCCCCTCGGCGCCAGAGTGGACGTGCTCGAAGGGCCGGCGGGACTGGCCGCCGAACGCAAGCTGCTGCGCAGCGTGTTCTATGACGGCACCTACCCCTGAGTTGGAATCCAGGTAGTCGACTGGCCTGGCCGTGGCCTGACGATGATGGCCGCATCGACCGACGCATGGAGTCCGATCGCCACAAAGAGCTCAGTCGCGCCCTACACCCTGGTACCTGCCGGCAGGCGGGCAGGCCGAGCCGACAGCCCGGATAGGCTGCCCAGGACCAGTGCAGAAGGAGAACCAGCAGATGACCCGGGTCGCGGTGCTCTCGGCGGGCTCGTGGGGCACGACCACGGCGGCCCTGTTCGCCGACGCCGGCAACGAAGTCCTCGTGCACGCCCGGCGCTTCGAGGTCGCCGACGCGATCAACACACGCCATGAGAACCCTGCCTACCTGCCGGACGTCGTTCTCCCGGACGCGCTGCGCGCCACCACCGACCCCGCGGAGGCCCTCGCCGACGCCGACTTGGTAATCCTGTCGATCCCCGCCCAGACCCTCCGCGAAAACCTCGCGACCTGGGCCCCGCTCATCGAACCGCACGCCGTACTGATCAGCCTCATGAAAGGCGTCGAGACCCACTCCGGACTACGCATGAGCCAGGTGATCACCCAGGTCACCGGCATTCCCGACGAGCGCGTCGCGGTCATCTCCGGCCCGAACCTCGCCCGGGAGGTCGCCGCCCGCCGGCCCGCCGCTTCCGTCATCGCCTGCCCCGACGAGACCGCCGCCAAGAACATCCAGGCTGCCTGCCACACCCCCTACTTCCGGCCCTACACCGCCACCGACGTCGTCGGCTGCGAGCTCGGCGGCGCCGTGAAGAACGTGATCGCCCTGGCAGTGGGGCTCGCCACCGGCATGGGCCTCGGCGACAATGCGAAAGCGCTGCTCATCACCCGCGGCCTCGCCGAGACCGCCCGCCTCGGAACCGCCCTCGGCGCCGACCCGCTGACGTTCTCCGGACTCGCAGGCGCGGGCGACCTCATGGCCACCTGCTCTTCGCCGCTGTCCCGCAACAGAACCTTCGGCGAGCACCTGGGCCAGGGTCTGACGGTCGCCGAGGCAACCGCTGCCACCAGCCAGACCGCCGAGGGAGTCAAGTCCTGCCAGGCGATCCTCCACCTGGCCCGCGGCCACGGCATCGAGATGCCCATCACCGAACTCGTCGCATCCGTCATCGAAGGACGGGCCACCGTCAAGGAAGCGGCCAGCATGCTCATGGCGCGCACACAGAAGCCTGAGCGGTACGACAGCTGAAGATGACGGCCGGTCACCGGTCCCGACCGCCTGGTGATTCTCAGAAAGCCCAGCTCGTACGACGATGTGGAGCACCGAGCATTGCGGCTAGGGTCCGCCCCATGAACGCAGCGGCGCACAGCCGGTACGGCCCACCGGACGTGGTCCGGATCGCCACGGTGGACAAGCCCTCGTACGGGGACCTCGACGTTCTCGTCCAGGTGCACGCGACCACGGTCAACCGGACGGACTGCGCCTACCGGGCCGCCAGGCCCTTCTTCATGCGTCTGCTCACCGGCCTTGCCCGGCCGCGGCGGCCCGTGCTCGGGACCGAGTACGCGGGAGTGGTGGAAGCGGTCGGCAGCGGCGTCACCACCTTTGCGGTGGGCGACCGGGTGTTCGGGTACAACGAGGGCGCGTTCGGAACCCATGCCGAGTATCTGTCGGTCCCGCACAGCGGTGCCATTGCAACGATGCCGGCCGGCGTGACCTTCGAGGAGGCCGCTCCCGGTACCGAGGGCTCGCACTACGCGCTGGCGTTCCTCAGGACGGCGAGTGTCCGGGCCGGGCAGGACGTCCTCGTCCACGGGGCGACCGGCGGCATCGGCTCGGCGGCGGTGCAGCTCCTGAAGCATCAGGGTGCGGTCGTGACGGCGGTGTGCGACACGGCGAACCTGGATCTGGTGAAGGGCCTGGGCGCGGACCGGGTCGTCGACTACACGGCCCAGGACTTCACCAGCGACGAGCAGCGCTACGACGCGGTGTTCGACGCGGTCGGCAAGAGCACGTTCGGCCGTTGCAGGCGGCTGTTGAAGCCCGGCGGAGTGTATCTGTCCTCGGAGCTGGGCCCCTGGTGCCAGAACCTGCTGCTGCCGCTCGTCACGCCCCTGTTCCGCGGCAGGAAGGTGAAGTTTCCCTTTCCGAAACAGGATCAGGAGATGGTGCGGTACTTCGGGGACCTGATGGAGGCGGGTGAGTTCAGGCCGGTCATGGATCGACGCTACCCGTTGGACCAGATCGTCGACGCCTACCGGTATGTCGAGACCGGGCGGAAGATCGGCAACGTCGTCATCACCGTCGTACCGCCGGACTGAACTCATCCCGCCTCGTTCTGATGGTTCGTCAATTCGCCGCGTTCATCAGGTCGAGGGCGCTGTGCTGGCGGGCGGCGTCGGTTGAGTCCAGTGGTCCGGCCCAGTGCAGCCCGTACGCGTCGAGGGCGTTGCGGTCGTTCGCGTACGCGGCGTCGGCCTGCCGCCGGATGTACGACGTGTAGGGGCGGTCGGACAGCCGGGCGTTGAAGGCACTCAACCCCCGGACGTACGCGCCCTTGAATGACGGGCCGTCGCCGCCGCAGCCGCTCGTCTCGCACGGCTCCCGCAGGATTCCGCCCGGGTTGAGGAACGCGGACGAGGTCGAGGCGTCTCCGATCTGGCGGCCGGCGGTGAGCAGGGCGGAGTCCCCGGTCGCCCGGTGCAGCTCCGCCAGGCCGCCGAGCAGCACGCCCTGGTTGTACGACCAGGTGGTGTCACCGTTGTTGCCGCAGGTCGACAGGTTGATGCCGTCGTTGACCAGATGGGAACTGTTGATCATGCCGGTGCCCTTGAACCACGCCCACTCGGCGTTGGCCCGCCCGAGGTAGACCGTGTCGCCTGCGATGCGGTTGTGCAGGGCGGCGTTCAGCTCCAGGTAGAGAGAGTTGGCGATGGCGTTCTTGTAGGTCTTGGCGGTGCTCCACCACACGCCACCGCCGCATGTGGAGTCCCAGTACCGCGCCATGTAATCGGCGTCGGCGCGGGCGGTGTTGAGGTATCTGCTGTCGCCGGTGAGGTCGTACGCGGCGACCCAGGCCAGCCCCCACCAGCCCGTGTCGTCGATGTAGTCGTTACGGAACTGGCCGCCCTGCGCGCCCAGTTGGCGGTCGTAGGTAATGGCGATTGCATACTTGTAGCTGGGCATTCCGGTGACGCGGATGTTGTCGATGAGGGCGGTCAGGGCGTTGGCCGAGTTCCACCAGCCGGTGGTGTCGAACAGGCCGGTGGAGTTGTTGTACGACTGCATCAGCGCGGTGGCCGCGGCCGTGGGGCGGCTGTACGCGTTCCAGGTCGTCCGGGCCCACGTCGTGCAGGCGATCTCGGGACGGTCACCGGCCTTGCCGCAGGCGCGCAGGGCGCCGACGCCGAGGTTGCCCCAGTCGTCGACGTTGTACATCAGGGTGCGCCAACCACTCTGCCCCGAGGGGATGGTGGTGTCGCCGAGCTTGCTGCCCGAGCTCCAGGTGCGGCCGCCGTCGAAGGAGCGGTCGAGCCAGACCTCGTCGGTGGGGCTGCCGTTGCTGATCGAGGCCCAGCCCATGGCGTCGGTGTCGTCGAAGTGCAGGGTGAGGGTGCGGGAGTAGATGGTGGCGGTGACCGGCTGCCGGTCCCCCGGGGACAGGGCCGGGTCGCGGGCGTCGCAGTACTTGTTGCAGATCGTCGCCTTGGGGGCAGCGGTCGCGACGCCGGTGGTGAGCGGGATCAGCAGGGCCAGGGCGGCGATCAGGCCGGTCCCGATTCTCCGGATGCGTCTTGCTGCTGAGTTCATGCCGGCTCCAGGGGTGTGGGGGATGCGGGAGGTCAGCCCAGGCGCCACTGCTGGTTGGCGCCGCCGTTGCAGGTCCAGAGTTCGAGTTCGGTGCCGTTGACGTTGCCGGCGGCCTGGTCGCCGCCGGTGACGTCGAGGCAGAGTCCCGACTGGGTGCCGGTGATGGTGCCGTTGGGGTTGAGGCTCCACTTCTGGTTGGCGCCCCCGGTGCAGGTCCAGAGCTGCACCTTGGTGCCGGCGAGGGTCCCGTTGTCGCGGGCGTCCAGGCACTGCGTACCGCCGTAGAGCCGGAGTTCACCGGCGGCGGTGATGGTCACGGCCTGGTTGGCGCCGCCTCCGCAGTCCCAGATCTCGATCTTGGTGCCGGGGGCCGTCCGGTTGTCGTACGCGTCCAGGCAGCGGTTGGAGGAGGCGCCGACCAGCGGGCGGGTGGTACCGACGCTGGTGCCGCTGCCGACGGACACCCGGTACATCACCGAGCCGTGGCCGGGGACGCTTGCGGAGATGTTTCCGCTGGTGCTGCTGAGGACCTTGGACCAGAGGTTGTTGAGCCGGTAGGAGGACGCCGCGGGGAGACCGGCCGCCGTGGCGGAGGTGTTGATGGTGGCGGCGGAGGAGTTCTCGTTGAAGAGGACCACCGACCGGTCGCCGTTGGCCAGTTGCTTGGTCAGCACGTGGAGGCCTCCCGAGGAGGAGATCTCGGTGCCCTGCTTGCCCAGGGAGTCCTGGTCCACGGCGATGACGTCCTTGTTGCCGTAGAGGGAGAGGGTCGCGGCGGAGGCCTTGCGCATGTCGTTCCCGGCGATCAGCGGCGCGGCCATCTCGGCCCAGAGGCTGAAGTGGGCGCGGTCCTCGGTGAACGACATGCCGTTGCCGACCTCCAGCATGTCGGGGTCGTTCCAGGCGCCGGGCTTGGCGTACGGGGCGAGCTTGACGTTGGCCTTGTAGATCGACACCACCGTCGAGAAGTTGACGTTGATGTCGTCGGTGGTGCGCCAGCTGTTGCCGACCCCCGCACCCCAGGTCCACACGTCGGCGAGGCCCCAGTTGCAGAGGCTGTAGACGATGGGACGGCCGGTGTTCGCCAAGGCGTCGCGCATGGCGGTGTAGCGCTGCTGGTCGGGCACGTTCTGGTGGTTGCAGTTGTCGTACTTGAGGTAGTCGACGCCCCAGGAGGCAAAGCTGTTGGCGTCGGTCTGCTCATGGCCGAGGCTGCCGGGGTAGCCGGCGCAGGTGGCGCTCCCGGCGCTCTCGTAGATACCGAGCTTGAGGCCCTTGCTGTGCACGTAGGCGGCGGTGCCGCTGATGCCGCTGGGGAACTTGACCAGGTCGGGCACCAGTTGGCCCGCGGAGTTGCGGGTCGAGGACATCCAGCAGTCGTCGATGTTGACGTAGGTGTAGCCGGCGTCCTTGAGTCCGGACGAGACGAGGTAGTCCGCGGTCTGCTTGACCAGTTCCTCACTGACGTTGCAACCGAAGGCGTTCCAGTCGTTCCAGCCCATCGGAGGCGTCCTGGCCAGGCCGTTCTCGAGCGCCTGGGCACGGGGCGCGGTACTGAGGACGAGCAGCGGCGGCGCGAGCACGAGAAGCAGGAGCAGCACGAGCGCGGTGCTCAGCGGCCCCAGGGATCTCGACCGTCCTGACGGTCTTGCAGAGATGGTCATGTCGCTGTCTCCTGCGTGCCTGTGGGGGGCGGACGGGACAAGCTGCGCGGACCTCTGGAAACGTATCCATCGCGAAGGTGCCACCACCCCGGTTCACACGTCAATGGTCTGGGCCAAATCCGTCACACCCGCCAACTACTGCCGTTGTTCGGACCGTTGACGACTCCATAGCACCATGACAACGTTTCCATCACCCCGCACCCGTATCCGAATGGAGACGTTCCCATGCGCAGGTACCCCTCCCGCCGGGCACTGGTCGGCTCCGGTCTGACGGCCATGGCCGCGGCCACGATGACCACCGCCTCCACCGGAAACGCGGCCGCCGCGGACAGCGGCAACTCCGAGGAATCAGAACACCGTTCCCGCGCACTGTCCCGCGCCAGAGCCGCCTACGCCGCCCTGGAAAGACACTTCGGCACGACGGACGGATCCGGACTGGTCCGCGAGCAGTATCCGGCGGCCTCCGGCGACAAGCCGTACTCCTACGAATGGCCCTTCTCCCAGGTGCACATCGCCGCTCTGGACCTCGCGGCGGTGGACAAGGCGTACGAGTCGGAGCTGACCGTCCGCGCGAAGGCCCAAGAGCACTACTGGAACGCCGGCGGAGGCACGACCGGGCTGCCCGGATACGACTCCTATCCCCGCGCCCCGTACGGCACGGGCGGCGACATGTTCTACGACGACAACGAGTGGGTCGGCCTGGCGAAGGTCCAGCGCCATCTGCAGACCGGGGACCCGGCCGCGCTGGCCCGCGCGAAGGAGATCTTCGAGCTCGTCCGGTCCGGCTGGGACACCGACACCACCCACGCCGCACCCGGCGGCGTCTTCTGGACCCAGGCGACCTGGAGCCACGACCGCAACACCGTCTCCAACATGCCGGGCGCCCAACTCGCCCTGCGCCTCCACCTGATCACCGGCGAGCGCGGCTACCTGGACTGGGCAAGACGGTTCTACGACTGGACGAACACCCATCTGCAGAGCCCGGGCGGACTGTACTGGGACCATCTCGACCTCCAGGGCACCATTGAGAAGACAGTCTGGTCGTACAACCAGGGCGTGCCGGTCGGCGTCAACGTCCTGCTCCACCGGGCGACCCGCGAACGCGTCTATCTGCGCCGGGCCGAGCGCATAGCCGAGGCCGCGTACGCCTACTACGTCACGCAGGGACGGCTGTTCAGCCAGCCGGTGTTCTTCAACTCGATCTTCTTCAAGAACCTGCTGCTCCTGGAGTCGGTGTCCGGAGACGGCAGATACCGCCGCGCGATGGCCGACTACGCCGACCAGGTGTGGTCCACCATGCGCGATCCCTCGACCGGCCTGGTGCACTTCAACTCGTCCGGCGGCACGGAGGCGATCCAGCAGGCGGCCTTCGCACAGCTCTACGCCGTGCTCGCCTGGCCTCGCGACCTCTGGCCGACGCTCTACTGAGACTGAGACTGCGGGCCGAGTTCCCCTGTGCCCCGGGCGATGAGCCGCACCGGCAGCACCGTCCTGCGGGACGGGGCGCCCTCGCCGTTGATGCGGTCGATGAGCAAGTGCGCTGCGTGGCGGCCGAGTTCCTCGGTGTCGGAGGTCACCACCGTGACCGGGGTCGGGAGCATGTCGGCGAGCTTGAAGTCGTCGAATCCCACCACCGCGACGGGCGCGCCCAGTTGCTGGCTCGCCCGCAGGACGCCCTCGGTGAGGAAGCCCGTGGTCGAGAAGATCGCCGTCGGTGGTCGCGCCGACGTCAGCAGGGCGTGGGTGGCGGCGGAGGCGTCGTCGGTGGTGCCGCGCCGCAGGGTGACGACCAGGTCGTCGTCGGCGGGGATGCCGCTGCGCCGCAGGGCCTTGCGGTAGCCGCGCAGTCTGCGGCCGGTGGTGTAGTACGAGGGTGCGACCAGGATCGCGATCCGGCGGTGGCCGTGGTCGATGAGGTGCTGGGTCGCCGCCGCTCCCCCGCCCTCGTTGTCGACCACGACGACATCGGCCTCGGCGCCGGTGGCGGGCCGGTCGACGAAGACGATGGGCACGTGGTCGTGGGCGTTGATCTCGTTGAGAAACGCGTGGTCGCCCTGGTCGGGCACGATGATGAGCCCCGCGACCCGCCGCCCGATGAGCTCGCCCACCGCACGGCGCTCGACTTCCGGGTCCTCGTCGGCGGTGCTGAGGAGCACGGCGTACCCGGCCCGGTTCGCCACGTCGACGGCCGCCTTCGCCAGGGACGCGTAGAAGGGGTTGGTCAGGTCACCGAGCAGCAGCCCGACGGTCATGGAGTTCTGCCCGGGGCGGAGCGAGCGCGCGATCTCGTTGCGCTGGTACCCGATGGCGTTGATGGCTGCGTTGACCCGGTCGGCCGTCTCCTCGCGGACCGTGCCGATGCCGTTGACGACGCGCGACACGGTGACGAGGGCGACACCGGCCCGCTCTGCGACATCGCGCATCGTCGGCCTGGTGCTCTGGCGCTGCGGGGGACGACTGCTCACGTGGGGCGGAGACCAACTTTCATCGCCGGGGCGGCCGGGTGATCGCCCTCAGGATACGTTTCCGGATCCGGACGCATACCCCGGTCGGCAGGGTGGATTCCAGGGGCGACCGGGGCCGTGCGTCCACGCGGTTCGGGCGTTGGGGCCAGTCCTAACCGTTGCTCTTGATCACGTCGTTGATCTTGTCAATCATGGTCTGCAGATCGGACAGCGGCTTCTTGCCCTGGAGGATGTCCGGCCAGTACGCCGTGATCAGGTCGTTGGACTGACTGGCCCACTGCGTGGTGAAGCGCACGCCCTGGGTCAGCGGGGCGTCAAGGTCCGCCTTGACGGTGGACGCCACGGTCGTCAGCCCCGCCTTGTCCAGGGCGTCGAAGTACGCGTCCTGGGCGGCGGTGTAGGCCGGCACCGCGACGGGAGAGTCCGGGAGCACCTTGGTCCACACGGTGGAGTCGAGGTACGAGAGGACCTTGAAGGTGGCGTCCGCGTTCTTGGTGTACGAGGGGGTGCAGATGCCCACCGCGTCGTACAGGGTGGCCGCCTTGTCGACCTGGGGCAGCGGCGCGAAGCCGTACTCGATCTTCGGCTTGTCGGTGAGGAAGCCGGCGGCCAGCCACTGGCCGCTCCACAGCATCGGGATCTCTCCGGCGGCGAACAGCGACTGCTGGCTGGAGATGTCGTAGCCGGGCGGGGCCACGGCGCCGCTCTTGATGCCCGCGACGAGTTTGCCGACGCCTTCGGTGTAGGTCGCGTCGGCGGTCACCTCGGTGGGCTGGTGGACGCTGTCGGCGAAGGGCGCGCCGCCGGCGGACAGGGAATAGAGACTGGCGCTGAAGGGTCCGTCCAAAGCGGTCATGGCGTCGGCGACCAGGCCGTACTTGGCGCCCTTCTTGTGCAGCTTGTCGGCGGCCGCGTACATCTCGTCCCAGGTCCAGCCGGCGGTCGGCACGGGTATTCCGGCGGCCTTGAACGCGTCGATGTCGTACCAGATGCCGTAGGTGTTCATCAGGGAGGGGACTCCGCCGATCTTTCCGTCGGCGGTCTTCCAGTTCTTCATGGCGGTGGGGACGAAGCTGCTGGTGGTGAAGTCACCGGAGCCGGATCCGGACAGCCTGTCGGACCAGTCGGTGAGCAAACCCTGGCCGGTGTACTGCAGTTCGGTGTCGTTGCCGCACCAGAACAGGTCGGGCAGCTTCTTGGCCTGGGTAAGGGAGGCGAGCTTGTCCCCGTAGTTGCCGTTGGGGGTGTCGATGCGCTTGACCGTGATGTCGGGGTCGTTGAAGCCGGCCAGGGCCTTGTCGATGAGCTGGTTGGTCGCGTTCGACTCCCAGGTCATCACGGTGACCGTGGTCTTCCCGCCGGACTCATTGCCCGAGGAGCCGCCGCAGGCCGACGTGGCCAGCAGTCCGCCTGCCGCCAACAGCGCTCCGGCGGTGTGCAGTGTTCGTTTCAACGTGGCCTCCTGGTACGTGTTTTGGGTCGGCCGACCCCGGTTCGGGTCAGCGCTGGTTGACGGTGCCCAGTGCGCTCAGACCTTGGATGAAGTAGCGCTGGGCCACGAAGAACACGGCCAGTGGGGGGAGCATGTAGAGCAGGTTCGCGGCCATGAAGAGGTTCCAGTCCGGGGTCTGGCCGGCGAACTGGGAGACGAAGGAGGCCATGCCGACGCTCAGCGGCCACTTCTCGGACGAGTACAGGTAGATGAGCGGGTTGAGGTAGTCGTTCCACGAGAACTGGAAGGCGAGGATGGCCATGGTGATCCAGGCCGGCCGGGTGATCGGGAGCATGACGCTGAAGAAGATCCGGATGTGTCCGGCGCCGTCCACCTTGGCGGCCTCGTCGATGGAGTGGGGCACCGACAGGAAGTACTGGCGGGCGAGGAAGATGAACAGCGGATTGCCGCCCAGAAAGGCCGGCACGATCAGCGGCAGCCAGGTGTCGTACCAGCCGATGTCCTTGAAGAGCTGGAACAGCGGGATGATGCCGACCACCGGGGGCAGCATCATGGAGCCGACGAAGACGTAGAACCAGAGCCTGCGGCCCGGGAAGCGGAGCCGGGCCAGGGCGTATCCGGTCATCATCGAGGTCATGACGCCGCCGATCACCGACAGACCGGTGATGACAAGGGAGTTCAGCAGCAGGCGGGGGAAGTGGATCGCCTTCGGTCCTTCGATGAAGTTCTCGAAGTGGAACTCGTCGGGCAGCAGCCGGGGCGGAACCTGGAAGACCGCCGAGTGGCCCTTCAGGGCGATGGTGAGCATCCACAGGATGGGCAGGACCATCACCGAGGAGATCAGCAGTGCGACGGCGTACCAGGACGCGGTCCGCAGCGCCTTCCGGGGCGGCCGGGGCGCACGCGTGGCGGCGGGCGGTCGAGGGGACGTCGCCGGCTCCGAGGCCGTCGTGACGTCAGGAGACATGGTCACTGTAGGTCCAGACGGAGGAGAAGCGGGCGGTGGCGGCTATCACGACGACGATGACCAGGAAGAGCACCCACACCTGGGCGGAGGCGTAGCCGAAGTCGGCGACCCGGCCGAGCGTGGGGAAGCCGTTGTTGTAGATCGACAGCATCAGGACCCTGGTGCTGAATCCGGGTCCGCCCTGGCCGTCCGGTGAGAGGATCTTCGGCTGGTTGAACGTCTGCAGTGCGGTCACCAGTTGGAGCACGACCTGGAGCACCATGATCGGGCTGATCAGCGGCAGGGTGATCCGGAAGAACATGGTCCCGGGGCCGGCGCCGTCGATGCGGGCCGCCTCGTAGAGCTCGGTGGGCACCGCCTGGAGCGCGGCGAGAAAGATGATCATCGTGGAGCCGACGCTCCACAGCATGACGATCACGATCGACGGCATCGCCGAGTTCGAACCCGACAGCCACTCGCTGGTCGGGAGGTGAAGCCACGTCAGCACCTGGTTGGCCAGGCCGACTTGGGGGTTGAAGACGAACTTCCACAGCGTGATCGTGGCGACCACCGGCAGCACCACCGGCAGGTAGACCAGGGTGCGCAGGACACGGACGCCCCGGATGCGCCGGTTGCAGAACACCGCCAGCGCAAGGCCGATGACCAGCGACGCCGGCACATACAGGACGACAAGGAGCAGGGTGGCTCGCACCGAGGGCCAGAACGACGGGTCGGTGGTGAACATCCTGCGGAAGTTGTCGAGGCCGACGAAGGTCGGGGCGGTCAGGCCGTTGTACCGCGTCAGCGCGAAGTAGGCCGACCGGATCAGCGGGTAGACGACGAAGACCGTGAAGCCGATGAGCGCCGGCGCCATGAACGCGTACGCGGCCCGGGTGTCCGAGCCGAGCTTCGCGCGCCTGCGCGGTTTCGGGTACAGCGGTGGATGCGGGGGTCGGTGTCGCTGCTGGTGCGGAGTGGCTGTCACACGGGCTCACCTTCTCCTCCGAGGAGTTGGCGAAGACTCAGACCGGGCGGACCCGACCGTCTGGTGGTCTCCAGCTCCTTCAAGGTAACGTTTCCATTCCCTGTTGATCACACGGTGGCGCACGTCACAGAGGGAGTCAAGAGGCGCGATGGTAACGTTTCCCGGATCAACATCCGCAACAGCATGGGCAGTTCCGGATTCCCTGAGGACGCTCGGACGACGGCTGGCCACCGAGCTGCGGGGCAGCCCGGCAGCGGACATCGTCGAGAGCTGCCTGACCAACACATGGACCACATCAATGAGTTGGGGCACACCATCATCGGCGGCCCCGGAGGTCTCGGAGGTCTTCGTCGGGACGGGAGACATCCCGGCGATGTGGCTGCGCGACAGCACGGCCCAGGTCCGCCCCTACCTCGCCGTGGCCTCGGATCCGGAGGTCGCCGACGTCCTGGTCGCCGTATCGCGCCGCCAGATTCGCTGCGTCCTGCAGGACCCGTATGCCAACGCCTTCAACGACGGGCCCACCGGCGCGCACGGCGAGCCCGGTGACCGGCCCACTCCCCGGGAGTGGGTGTGGGAGCGCAAGTACGAACTCGACTCCCTCTGCGCGCCGTTGCAGTTGGCGTACGCGATCCGGCGGGCGACCGGCCGCGAGGACCACCTGGACGGTGCCTTTCACCGCGCCGCCTGGACGATCGTGCGGCTGTGGCAGGCGGAGCAGTCCCACACGCACTCGCCCTACTGGTTCATCCGGCCGTCCGGCCCCTTCGCCGGTGACAGCCTTCCGCACGACGGCCGCGGAGCCAGTGTCCGGCGGACCGGCATGACGTGGTCGGGCTTCCGGCCGAGCGACGATCCCTGCCGGCACGGCTACCTCGTCCCGGCCAACGCGCTGGCGTCCACGACCCTGCACGGGCTGGCCGAACTGGCCACGACAGCGCTCCGCGACACCGAACTCGCCCGTCATGCACGGACGTTGGCCGACGAGATCGACGCCGGAATCCTGGCGCACGCGGTGGTGGAGGCCGGTGGCGCATCCGTACTGGCCTACGAGGTGAACGGCCTCGGTGCGGTGCTGCTCGGCGACGACGCCAACCTCCCCAGCCTGCTGAGCCTCCCCCTGAGCGGCTGGTGCACACCGCAGGACCCGCTCTATCAGGCCACTCGGCGTCTCGTGCTCTCCGAGGCGAACCCCTCGTTCTTCAGGGGCAGTTACGCGTCCGGTATCGGCAGTACGCATACCCCGGACGGTCACGTCTGGCCGCTGGCGATCGCCACCGCAGGCCTGACCGGCGGCAAGAACGCGACGGCACGGGCCCTGGAGAGACTGGCGGCCACGACCGCGGGCACCGGCCTGATGCACGAGAGCTTCCATGTCGAGGACCCCGGCCGGTTCACCCGGGACTGGTTCGGCTGGGCCAACGCCATGTTCTGTGAACTCGCTCTCGACCTGTGCGGGAGCGGCGTACGGCACCTGTTTCCCGTGCACCCACGGACGCTGCCCACCTGATCCGCGCCGACGGCCGAGGCACCGCCTCCCCCAACTACCCCGAGGATCCTGCCGTGTTGCGCCTGCCCGACACCGTCCATGTCATGACCGACGACACCCGGTCGCGTACGGCGCTCTCGGCCACCGAAGGCGTCTGGACGGTGCGCGGCGCCCAGGTCACCGCCGAGCGGACGTCCGACGGTCTGCGGGTATGCGCCCGCGCGGGCGCCGAGGGTCTGTCGAGGATCGTGCTGCGCTGGAGGCACAGCGCACCCGAAGGCGCACGGATCCTGGGAGACGCCTGGGAGCGCGGCTACGGCGATCTTCAGTGGCGCACTCTGCAGCCGGATCGCGCGCTGCCCTGGTACGTCCTGATCACCGGCGCCGACGGGGGAACGACGACCGGGTGGGGGGTGCGGACCGGAGCCGGCGCCCTGTGCTCCTGGACGGTCGACGAGGGCGGTATCGCCCTCTGGGCGGATGTCCGCAGTGGCGGCCTGCCGGTGCTGTCGGGTGAGCGCGTGCTGGATGTGGCCACGGTGGTGACCGCCGCAGCCCCGGCCCCGTTCGCCGCCCACGAAGCGCTCTGCACTGCGATGAGCCCGGGCCCACTCCCCGTGAAAGGCCCCGTCGTGGGCAGCAACAACTGGTACTACGCCTACGGGAGCGGCTTCGGCCCCGAGGCGGTGCTGCGGGACGCGCGGACGGTCGTGGAGTACGCCGATGGGCACCCCGTCAGCCCGTACTGCGTGATCGACGACGGCTGGACCGAGGGCGGCGGAACCGCGCCCGGCGGTCCCTGGGACGCCGGGCTGCCGGGCGTGTTCGACGACATGGGAGACATGGCCGCCCGGATCACGGAGACCGGCGCCCGGCCGGGCCTGTGGTTCCGCCCGCTGCTCTCCCGGACCGAGACCCCCGCGGTCCGGCCCGGCATACGGAGGGACGCCGGTTTCCCCCTCGACCCGTCGCTGGACCTTGCGCTGGAGACGGTCGCCGAGGACGTGGCCCGGTTCCGGCAATGGGGGTACGAACTGATCAAGCACGACTTCTCGACGTACGACGTGTTCGGCAGGTTCGCCGCCGACTCCCCCGCCGAACTCGCCTCGCCGGGCTGGGCGTTGGCCGACCGGTCGCGCACGAGCGCCGAGATCCTGGTCCGCCTGTACCGCACGATCGCCGAGGCCGCCGGGGACACGGTGGTGATCGGCTGCAACACGGTCGGCCATCTGTCGGCGGGCCTGGTGCGGGTGCAGCGGTGCGGCGACGACACCTCGGGACGGGGTTGGGAGCGGACCCGGCGGATGGGCGTGAACACGCTCGCCTTCCGACTGGCCCAGCACAACAGGTTCTTCACCGTGGACGCGGACTGCGTGCCCTGCACACCACGAACGGACTGGAGCCTCAACCGGCAGTTCCTGGACCTGGTTTCGCGCTCCGGTACCGCCCTGTTCGTCTCGGTGGATCCCGCCGCCCGCACGGACCGCACGGACGCCGACCTCGCCGCGGCCATCAGGCTCGCGCTGGACGGCGGGACACCCGGTGGCGTCGAACCGCTCGACTGGCTGTCCACCACTGCTCCTCGTCGCTGGCGGGCCGGTGCGGAGACCCTCGTCTACGACTGGGCCGAACCCTGGGGAGCGACACCCCTGCCGGTTTGAGTTCAGGGCGTGATGGTGAGGGAGCCGTAATCCGAGAGGTTGGTGAGATTCACCTGGCTCAGCGTGGTCGCCGGGGTCGTGCTCCCGGGCATCACGATGTTCTTCAGCGCGACCCCCGTGATGGGAGCGCCGGGCAGGCCGTTGACGCGCGCGGCGGTGATACCGGCGTTGCGTACCTTCACGTTGGAGATCGTGACCCCGGTGACCGGGCCGATGCCCGCTGTGTTCCCGGTCATCAGGGCCAGCCAGGTCCGGTTGTCGTCGTTCTTGAAACTGAGCCGTTCGATGTCGATGTCGTCGAACTTGATGTTCGTCGCGCCCGCCGTTCCGTACTTGTGGTGGACGCCGATGCCCACGGCGGCGTCGTACACCACGACGTGCTGGAAGGTGACCTTGTTCTGCGGCTGGAAGACGCCCTGGCCCACCTTGACGCCGTAGCAGTAGGTCCAGGAGACCAGGTCGTTGAAGGTGACGTTCTCCAGCGGGCGTGCGGTGCCGGGGACGGTGTTGTAGATGTCGGTGCCGGCGGCCCAGGTCTTGGTGCTGAACGGGTCGTCGGTCCCGATGCCGATCGCGTGGTCGACGGTGACGTCGGTGGACTCCATGACGTCGATGCCGTCGTTCTCGCCCATGTCGAACCTGTTGAACAGCTTGATGTTGCGGAAGGTCATGTTCGAGGACCGCAGGGGAATGACCGCCCAACTGCTGGCCTCACGGAAGGTGATGCCGTCGACCGTGAAGCCGCTCGTGTAGATCGGGGCGAGGAGGTTCACGCCGAGGTTGTCGGGCGCGAGTGCGGCCTGGCCGTTGCCGTCGATGATTCCCCGGCCGTAGATCTTGATGTTGGTCGAGGAGTACCGGGTGGAGATGAACCAAGTGAGGTCCCGCTGCTGTGAGTTCTTGTGCCCGTTCACCACGTAGTGATCGCGGTCTCCCGTGTAGCGGAGGACCGCACCGGGTGCGAGGTAGAACGCGAGGTTGCTCCGCAGATAGAGATTGCCCAGCGTGTAGACGCCGGCCGGCACGTACACGATGCCCTGGGTGCCGTTCGCGGATCCGTACGCGGCGGCGTCGTTCAGGGCGTTCTGGAAGGCCGTCGTGGTGTAGGCGCCGGTGTTCGGCTGCGCCGAGTAGGGCGCGCTCTGCACATTGAAGATCCCGGTCCCACTGGCCGCCGGACGGTTGGTCTCTGCCGGGTCGGCGGCGATGACCAGGTTGGGGCGGCCGTCGAGCTTCACGATCAGGTACTCGTCGTTCTGGACGGTGAAGGTCAGGGTCGAGCCGCTGACGGACCCGGCGATGCCCAGCTTCTGCGGGCTGATGCTGTACGAGCCGATGTCCGTGTTGTTCACCTTGGTCACCGCGATGGTGGCGGTGCCCGTCCCCAGGGAGAGCTGCGCGATGTCGTACCCCGGGTACTTGGTGACGGGCACGGACGTTCCGTTGACGGTCAGCCTGTAGTCGGTCGACGCCGAGTAGATCGACGGGACCGGGTACACCCCCACGGCCCCTGGCGCGGCCTGGGCGGACTGAGGCAGGCCCAGCAGCGCCGCGACGCCGAGCAGCAGAGCGGTCAACCCCAGTGCCAGACAACGCAGTACCCGACTTTCGACTCCGTCGGCCGCAATCAGTGGTGATCTCATACGGTGTCCTCCCCGTCGGACGATCCATCGGGCACACCCGTTCTGGTCATGTGCTTGGTGAATCGGGTGGCCGGGTCGGTGCGTCACGCTAGGCAGCGGATGGAAACGTTGTCAATGGCATGACAGCCTCGCCATCGAGCGGTTCGGTTTCTCCCCTTCGGTACTCGTCCCGAACACGCTGCACGTTCCTGGGGAACCGCTGTCCGAACCTGAAGCAAGATCGTCACGTGTGGGGCCGGCTCGCGCACAGCGGCCGCCGGACACTCCCGTCCGACGGCCGCTGTTCACGCATAAGACTGGACACGTCACGCCTTCGCGCCACGCGCCTTGAGCATGTCGGCCATGAGCTGTATCTCGGCCTGCTGGCCCTCGACCATGCCCTGGGCCAAGCGACGTACCTCCTCGGTCTTCGCCATCCCGGCCGCGCTCTCGGACATCGCGATGCCGCCCTTGTGGTGCGCGGTGAGCAGCTGAAGGTAGAGAATCTCCGCGGCCTTGCCCTTGGCCTGACGCAGCTGGTCCATCTGCCGGTTGGTGGCCATGCCGGGCATCAGGGAGCCGTCGTGCGGCTTGTAGTCCATGCCCTTCATGCCGTCCATGCCGCTCATGTCATGGTCCATCCAGGACATGTACGGCTGCTGCGAGGACTTCGGCAGACCCCACACGTCCAGCCAGCCCAGGAGCATCCCGCGCTGGTTGGCCTGGGTGTTGATGACGTCGTACGCGAGTCGCCGTACGTCCTCGTCATCGGTGCGGTCGCGCACGATGAACGACAGCTCCACCGCCTGCTGGTGATGCACCGCCATGTCCCGTGCGAAGCCCGCGTCCACCGAGTCCTTGCGTGGTACGGCCGCGGCGCTGCTCGACGGCCACATCAGCGCCGCGAACACCGTGACCGCCGCGAGCACGGCGGCGAGCGACCCGCCGATCAACAGCCGCGACAGCCTCCTGACGTGCCGGTCACCGGTGTCCTCCTCGTGCTCCCCCTCGTACTCCTGCGTTTCGTCGTCACTCACGAGGACTTCCCGCCGGTGCAGGCGGCACCCGGTTCCGGGGTCTGCGCGCCCTGCACGTACTTCTCGAGGAACTCGGCCACCCTCGGGTCGGACTCCTTCGTCACGTTCAGCTGGTGGCCCCAGGCCGTCAGCGAGATCGGCGAGGACTGCGTCTTGTACGGGCTCATCAGGGTGTACGGCGTCTTGGCCACCTTGGCGGCGAGCGTCTTGACGTCGGCGTCGGCGGCCTTGTCGTTGTAGGTGACCCAGACGGCGCCGTGCTCCATGGAGTGGACGGCGTTCTCGTCGCGCAGTTCGCTGGTGTAGACGTCGCCGTTGCAGTTCTGCCAGACGGGGTCGTGGTCGCCGCCGGCGGGCGGTGTCATGGGGTAGGTCACGTCCTTGTCGACGTGGTTCTGGGTCAGCTTCGACCAGGTCTTCTCGCCGGAGACGGGCGCGGCCTTGGCCTGCTCCTTCTCGTTGGCGGCGTCGACCAGGTACCAGCCCCCGCCCGCGACGCCGACGAGGATGGCCGCGGACACTGCGATCGTGATGATCCGGTTGCGGCGCTCGCGGGCTCTTTCGGCGCGGCGCTGCTCTTCTATTCGGGCGCGGCGGGACGCGGCCTTGGTCTTGGAGTTGGCGGAACCCATGGTGAAGTCCTTTTCGTGCAGCGGAAATTGACGGATGCCGGTGGATGGAGAGGGACGGGCATCCGGTTCTAGGTCCGCAGGACTTGAAGGACGTGCAGGTTCGGCGGGCGCGGGGCGACCCCGTACGCCGTGGTCTGCGCCGGGACGGCGGCCGGCCTGACGTCCACCTGGACGGGCAGGCTCTGAGGTTGCGGGTGCGGTCCGGGGCCGGTCGTTGGGGTGTCCATCACCCACTGGGCGCCACACTCGTCCTGGCCGGGGGCAGCGCAGACGTGCTCGTGGTCGTCGCCGTCCGGCCCGTGGTACGCGGTGGACGACATGGCGGCGACCGGCTGCACGGCGGGCCCGTGCGTACACAGGCACGCCAAACCCAGCACCGTGGCCAGGGCCACCAACAGGCCCAGCACCACGGAGCCGGTACGGCGCCGCACAGTCATCGTCAGTCGCCTGCGTCTTCCAGGTAGGTGAAGCAACGGCGGATCAAGTGGTCGGGGGCGACCAGGGTTTCCCGGACGACCCGGTTGTCCTCGTCCAACGTCAGCTCCAGTGCAAGCCGTTCCCCCGGATGTTCAGGGCAAGCACGGTGTGGCCCGCGGCGTCGGTGAACCGGGACGTCCGCGTCGCCTTGCCCTGCGCGTACGGATCGGAGTCTACGAAGTTGTCGCCGGACATCTCCAAGGGGGTCGGGGCGATGGCGGCGTGGGAGACCTCGCACGTCCACGTCGACATGCGGCCTTACTGCGCCTGCCGCACACCCTCGACACCCTGGGGTGGGGGCCCGGCCGCCCCACTGATCATCGGTGGCATACCCGGTGAACAGCCACAGCCGTTCACCCGTACCCCTGGTCGTATACCTGGCCGCTCTCGCGGGCAGGGCCAGCACGGATCAGGAGAGGCACGTGCCGCAACAACAGCCGCGAGTACGCACCGACCGTACCCAGCTCACCGCCCGTCTGGCGCGCGCATCCGCGCTGACCGCCGGCCTGGCCCTCCTTCCCCTGGCCACGGCGTGCAGTGGAGGCGAGGACAGCGCGGCGAAGAGCAAGCCGACGACGACCTCCGTGACGGCCGCCGCCGCAGCCGGGGTCGTGGCGCCGGCGAAGGTCGAGGTGATCGCCAATCTGACCGGCTGCAAGCCCACGATCCGTATCGAGGCGGACGAACTGCGCCAGGGTCTCTGCCACACGAAGGAGATCGACTACCTCATCACCACGTTTCCGGAGGACGAGTACAAACAGGCATGGCTGGACGCCGCCGCCGTCTACGGAGGCAAGTACCTGGTCGGCTCACGTTGGATCGTCAGCGCGAAAGAGCCGGAGATGCTGGAGCAGTTCCGCACCAAGCTCGGCGGGACGATCGAGCAACTGCGCGGCATAGGCCCGACCATGGCACCGAGCTCGTCGTAGGCGGCGGCCCCGTCAAACCCGTTGCGTACATCCGACCGGCCTGGAGGCTGCTGCTCCTACGCGGAGATGGGCGGCCGGTGGGTCTGCCAGTGCCGGGCATCCTCCGCCCGAGCAGCCCGTTCGAGAAGATCATCGCCGCGTCGACGAAGGCGCCCGCGAGCGGCGTGCGACGGGTCATCGCGGATGGCGCGCGCCGAGTCACTGGCCCGGTCGGCCGCCACGGCCCCGCATCGCCCGTACCCTTCGTGGTGTCTACGGCGTCAGATAGAGGGCGCCAAATCACTGGAGGCAACACCTCGTGCTTATTGCTCAGCGTCCGTCCCTGACCGAAGAGGTCGTCGACGAGTTCCGTTCCCGGTTCGTGATCGAGCCGCTGGAGCCGGGCTTCGGCTACACCCTCGGCAACTCCCTGCGTCGTACGCTCCTCTCCTCGATCCCGGGTGCGGCGGTCACGTCCATCCGCGTCGACGGTGTCCTGCACGAGTTCACCACCGTGCCGGGTGTCAAGGAGGACGTCACCGACCTGATCCTCAACATCAAGCAGCTGGTCGTGAGCAGCGAGCAGGACGAGCCCGTCGTGATGTACCTGCGCAAGCAGGGCCCGGGTCTGGTCACCGCCGCCGACATCGCGCCCCCGGCCGGTGTCGAGGTGCACAACCCCGACCTCGTCCTCGCCACGCTCAACAGCAAGGGCAAGCTGGAGATGGAGCTGACCGTCGAGCGCGGTCGCGGCTACGTCTCCGCCGTCCAGAACAAGCAGGTGGGCCAGGAGATCGGTCGTATCCCGGTCGACTCCATCTACTCGCCGGTTCTGAAGGTCACGTACAAGGTCGAGGCCACGCGTGTCGAGCAGCGCACCGACTTCGACAAGCTGATCGTCGACGTCGAGACCAAGCAGGCCATGCGTCCCCGTGACGCCATGGCGTCGGCCGGTAAGACCCTGGTCGAGCTGTTCGGTCTCGCTCGCGAGCTGAACATCGACGCCGAGGGCATCGACATGGGCCCGTCCCCCACGGACGCCGCCCTCGCCGCTGATCTCGCCCTGCCGATCGAGGAGCTCGAGCTCACCGTTCGGTCGTACAACTGCCTCAAGCGTGAGGGCGTCCACTCGGTGGGTGAGCTCCTGGCGCGCTCCGAGGCCGACCTCCTCGACATTCGCAACTTCGGTGCGAAGTCCATCGACGAGGTCAAGGCGAAGCTCGCCGGTCTGGGGCTGGGCCTCAAGGACAGCCCGCCCGGATTCGACCCGACCGCCGCCGCCTTCGGCGCGGACGACAACGCGGACGCGGGCTTCGTGGAGACCGAGCAGTACTGAACACTGCGCTACGGCGGTCGATGCCGACACCCGCCTGATGGTTGCCACCGGTCGTCCGGTGGCGGGCAACATCGCCGACGCGCACACCTTTCGGGACACCGGCCTGGCCGAGGTCTGCTCCGGCACCGCAGTGCTCGCCGACGGCGCGTACTGCGCACCGGCCTCGTCACCCCGCATCGTCGGGCGCACCGCACTGCCCGCACACGGACTTCTGGAACACGCTTTACGGCGTGTTCCAGATGTGCGCTCGGTGCGGGTTGGTGCTGGTCACGATCCAATCGCCGCGGCGTTTCGGATCGTTCCTCAGCGAATCCGCCAGGGTCGGAGCTTCTCGGGGTTTCGCACCGCCCAGATATGCCTGATCCGGTCGCCCGCGATCTCGAACGCGAACACGGTCGCGAGGTTGCCGTCCTGCTGTGCGACCAAGCCGGGCAGGCCGTTGACCGTGCACTCCAGGAACTTCGTGCGGTCGCCCGACACACGCGCGATCTCGGCGTAGGCACGTGCGATCTGCTCACCGCCCACGATCGGGTGCAGGTGGGTGACGGCCAGCCCGCCGCCGTCGGCGGTCGCGGTGGCGTCGGGGTCGAGCAGGCTGATCAGGGCGTCGATGTCCTTGGCCTCCCACGCCGTTCTGAACTGCCTGACGATGCCGGCCTGCCCGGCGCTCGGGCCCGCCGGGGTCTGCGCAGTGCCGACGCGACGGCGGGCGGACGAGGCCAGTTGGCGGCACGCCGCCGGAGTGCGGCCGACGATCTCGGCAACCTCGCCGAAGGGGTAGCGGAAGACGTCGTGCAGGACAAACGCGACGCGCTCGGCCGGGGTCATGGAATCGAGGACGACCAGGAAGGCCATCGTCACCGACTCGTCGAGGGTGACCCGATCGGCCGGGTCGATCCCGCCGACGCCGGAGCGCCCGGTGATCCACTCCGTGGGCTCGGGCAGCGGTTCCGGGATCCAGTCGCCCACGTACGTCTCCCGCCTGGCCCGTGCCGAGCCGAGCAGGTTCAGGCAGATGCGGCTGGCGACCGTCACCAGCCAGGCGCCGGGCGACTCGATGGCCTGCTGCTCCCGTGCGGACATGGCGTACCAGCGGGCGTAGGTCTCCTGCACGACGTCCTCGGCGTCGGCAAGGGACCCGAGGAGTCGATAGCCGAGGTTGATCAGCCGGCGCCGCTCGCTGATGATCGCGCTGAGGCCCGGATCGCTCTGATCGTCGCCGGGCTCGGCTCTGGTGGTCATGGTCCGGCCGTCTCCCTCGCTCGCTTCTGTGCCTCTACCCGATACGACAAGACAGCGCACGGGAATGTGAGGCCGACGCTCCGCCTCACATTCCGAAGGGCTGCGTTGTCGTACCGGTGATGACGACAACAAGACCGAGAGGGACTCCGATGAACGACTTCCAGGCCATCGCGGACCGCGTCGAGATCGAGGCGCTGCGCGGCGAGTTCACCGACGCGGTGATGATGCGCGACCGACCCCGCCTGGCGTCGCTGTTCACACCGGACGGTGCCCTGCGTATGCCCGACATCCCCGCCGAGCAGATCGGCCGCGAGGAGATCCGTGCCGGGGGTGAGCGGCTGCAGAGCCAGTGGGACTTCTTCGTGCAGACCACACACCCCGGCACGATCCTGCTCGACGGCGACACCGCGACCGGCCGCGCCTACCTCCAAGAGCTCGCGCGCACCCTCGACGGACGCCAGGGCCTGAACTACGCCGTCTACCACGACCGCTACCAACGCACCACGGAGGGCTGGAAGTTCGCCGAGCGGTTGTACGAGGTCAGGTACCTCGACACCTCCCCGCTGGCGGGCGCGGCGCCCCACGCGGCGCAGGGCTCCGGGACCGACCCGGCCGACACCACGGCCACCCCTGCGCCGGCCGCATCCTTCACCGACCCGGCAACGGCCGAACGACTGGAGCGGGTAGCCGCCGCGCTGCGTGCGGGCGGCTTCGCCGCCGAGATCCTGGAGGACGCCGCAGAAGCGCGCGCCCGCATCAAGGACCTGCTCCCCGAGGGCGCCAGCGTCCTCACCGGAGCCAGCGAGACCCTCCGGCTGTCCGGCATCGACGAGGACATCAACACCGGCGGCCGGTACGACGCCATCAGGCCGCGCCTCCTGGCCATCGACCGTGCCACCGGCGCCGACGAGATCCGAAGGCTGGCCGCCGGCCCGGAATTCGTCGTCAACAGCGTCGCCGCGGTCACCGAGACCGGCTCGCTCGTTCTTGCCTCGGGCAGCGGCAGCCAACTCCCTGCCAACGCGGGCGGCGCCGCCCACGCGGTCTGGATCGTCGGCGCGCAAAAGGTGGTGCCTGACCTGAGCACAGCACTGCGCCGCGTCGAGGAGCACGCCCTCCCACTGGAGAACGCCCGCGCCCAGGCGGTGTACGGGATGCCCAGCGCCGTCAACCGCCTGCTCATCCTCAACGCGGAACCCCACCCAGGGCGCGGCACCGTGCTGCTTCTCCGAGAGGCCATCGGATACTGACCCCGGCCCAGGGTCCGTTTGACTCACGGGCTCAGAGCCAGTCATCGATGGCGGCGATCTGGACGGCGGCTTCGTAGCGGACTGCGAGCTTGTCGCGACGGGTCGCCACGGTCCCGTGCCGCTTGAGGCGGTTGCTTCCACCGCTCCCCGGCACCTGCGATGACCCGCCTGATCTGCCGGTTCAGGGATGGTGCACCGAATGCCTCGGCGCCACGGAAGGGCGCGGTTGGCGCGAGACGAGTGGGCCGCATCGTCGGTATCGGCGCCGGAATCGCCCGCCGGCCGGCAGCGTCGGGCTGGGACATCGCCTTCACCTACTGGCCCCCTACGACGACCGCACGACCTGGGGCAGGGAGCCCGGCGCGGCCGAGGCGATCAGCCAAGCTCTGGCCGAAGATCGGAAACAACCCACACGAAAAGGGCCTCCACAGGCTCTCGCCTGCGAAGACCCTTCGCACCGTCGGGACGACAGGATTTGAACCTGCGACCCCTTGACCCCCAGTCAAGTGCGCTACCAAGCTGCGCCACGTCCCGGTGCGTTTCACCCGCGATGACCCGCGAGATCGTGCGAACAGAACTTTACCCCACGCCGGGGGCTGCTCCGTGAGGGGCTCGGGGCGCGCGACAATCGGCTCATGAGCGGGACATCTGAGGTTCAGCAGGGCGACGGGCGGGACCGGGACCCGGACGGGCGGGCGCGGAATGCCCGGCCGCGTGACGGGCTGGGGCGGCCGCTGCCGTACGGCGCGGACGGTGTGGAACGGCAGCCGGAGGGTCTCGTACGCAGTCCCGAGGCGACCGTCGCCGAGGCGCAGGCCCTGCTGGACGGCGGGAAACCGTTCCACGCGCACGAGGTCTTCGAGGACGCCTGGAAGGCGGGCCCGGAGGAGGAGCGCGCGCTGTGGCGGGGCCTGGCCCAGCTCGCAGTGGGGCTCACACACGCGGCCAGGGGCAATACGACGGGCGGCGCCCGGCTGCTGCGGCGCGGTGCCGGGGCGGTGGAGGAGTGGTCTTCGGTGACCGGCCGGGCACACCCGTACGGGATGGAGCTCGGGGAACTGGCAGCCTGGGCAAGGGAGTTGGCGGGAGTCGTGGAGCGGGACGGTACGGCGATCAGCGCGGAGACATGGGCGCCGCGGCTGCGGGGAAGCGGAGCCTGACGCGGCCGTCGCCTCGGGACACCCCGGATGCGGTGGACCCACTGTCAGTGGCGTGCGGCAGACTCTCGGTGTGCGAAAGATTCATGTCATCGGGATTGGGTCGGGTGACCCCGACCAGCTCACGCTTCAGGCGGTCAAGGCGCTGAGGGACACGGACGTGTTCTTCATCCTGGACAAGGGCGAGGTGAAGGCCGACCTCGTCCAGCTGCGCCGTGACATCCTCGACGCGCACATACCCGAGGGGGCGTACCGGCTGGTCGAGGCACGTGACCCGGACCGCGACCGGGCCGCCGGGGGTTCGGCGTACTCGCCGGCGGTCGGGGACTGGCGCAGCGCCCGTGCCGACATCTACCAGCGGCTGATCTCCGAGGAGCTGGGCGAGGAGGAGAGCGGCGCGTTCCTGGTGTGGGGCGATCCCTCGCTGTACGACAGCACGCTCGGGATTCTGGAGGAGATCCTGGAGCGGGGTGCGGTGGCGTTCACGTACGACGTCGTGCCCGGGATCAGCAGTGTGTCGGCGCTCGTCGCCCGGCACCGCACGGGGCTGAACCGGGTCGCCCGGCCCGTCCAGATCACCACGGGCCGCCGCCTCGCGGAGGGCTTCCCCGACGGCGTCGACGACGTGGTCGTCATGCTCGACGCCCATCAGACCTTCCGGCAGTACGCCGACGAGGACATCGACATCTACTGGGGCGCCTACATAGGCACCCCCGACGAAATCCTCGCCTCCGGCCCGATAGCCGAGGCCGCCCCCCGTATCGAGCGCCTGCGCGCCGAGGCCCGGGAGCGCAAGGGATGGATCATGGACACGTACCTGCTGCGCAGACGTCCGAAGGGCTAGCGCGCTCGGCGGGCGGGGCCGGTACGCCGGGCGGGTCGTCCCGCATGCACATGGCGTCCTCCGGTGTGAAAGTGACGAATGTGACGACCACCGAGGAATCCGTGCCGCCCGCCGCAGAGGCGTCCGCGCCGCCGGTGCTGGACAAGCGGCGCCGCAATGTCGTCTTCGTGACGATCATGCTGGGCATGCTCCTCGCAGCCCTGGACCAGACGATCGTGGGCACCGCCCTGCCGACGATCGTGTCGGATCTCGGCGGCGCGGCGCACATGTCGTGGGTCGTGACGGCGTACCTGCTGGCGGAGACCGTCGCCACGGTGCTGGTCGGCAAGTTCGGTGATCTGTTCGGCCGCAAGGTGGTCTTCCAGGCCTCGGCGATCATCTTCATCACCGGTTCGTTCCTGTGCGGCCTCTCGCCGAACATGACGATGCTGATCCTCTGGCGAGCGGTCCAGGGCATCGGCGCCGGCGGCCTGATGGTCACCGCCATGGCCCTGATCGCGGATGTCATTCCGCTTCGGGAGCGTGGCAAGTACCAGGGCGCGATCGGTGCCGTCTTCGGTGTGGCCACCGTCATCGGGCCGCTGCTCGGCGGTCTGTTCACGGACCACCTGACCTGGCGCTGGGCCTTCTACGTCAACGTGCCCATCGCGATCGTCGTGGTCATCGCCGCGGCCCGCACCATCCCCGTCGTGAAGACGGCGGTCCGCCCCGTCATCGACTATCTGGGCATCGCCTTCGTCGCGATCGGCGCCAGCGCCCTGATCCTGGCGACGAGTTGGGGCGGCAACGAGTACGCCTGGGGTTCGGGCATGATCATCGGCCTGTTCGTGGGCGGTGTGATCGCGCTCGGCCTGTTCTGCTGGGTCGAGACACGCGCGGCCCAGCCGACGCTGCCGATGCGCCTGTTCGCCAACCCCGTCTTCACGGTGTGCTCGATCCTCAGTTTCATCGTGGGCTTCGCGATGCTCGGCGCGCTGACGTTCCTGCCGACGTATCTGCAGTACGTCGACGGCGACTCGGCCACGGTCTCCGGTATCCGCACGCTGCCCATGGTCATCGGCCTGCTCATCGCCTCGGTGTTCAGCGGCAATGTGGTCAGCAAGACCGGGCAGTACCGGATCTTCCCGATCGTCGGCTCCCTGGTGATGGGCGTCGGCCTCTATCTGCTCTCCCTGATGGGACCGGACACCAGCGCCTGGCTGGCATCGCTGTACATGTTCGTACTCGGCACCGGGATCGGCCTGTCCATGCAGGTGCTGACGATCGCCGTGCAGAACACCGTGGCCTACTCCGACCTCGGCACCGCGACCTCCGGCGTCACCTTCTTCCGTACGCTGGGCAGCTCGTTCGGCACAGCCGTCTTCGGCACGATCTACACCAACATGCTGAAGACGAACCTCGCCGACGGGGTCGGCGAGGCCACCCGGACCGGTGCGGCGGACCCGGCCGTGATCGCCCAGGCCTCGCAGAGCCCGGAAGGGCTGCACAAACTGCCGTCGGCCGCGGCCGAGCCCATCATCAGGGCGTACGCCGACACACTCCAGGCCGTCTTCCTCTGGACGGTCCCGGTCGCGGTCCTCGGCTTCATCGTGGCCCTGTTCCTCAAGCAGGTGCAGCTGCGCGACAGCGCGCGGATGGGCTCGACCGACATGGGCGAGGGCTTCGCGTCCCCGTCCAGCGCCGATTCGCGGCGGGTCCTGGAAGCCTCGGTAGGAAAGATCATCGGTACTACTCGGCTGGAGACGGCGCGCCGCATCATCGCGGAGTCCGACACCCGCCTCGACATCGCCGGGGCGTGGGCCGTGATGCAGGTGGAGCTGTTCACCCGGATGGTCGGCCATGCCAGTCTCGAGCTGATCTCCGCCCGGCGCCGAATGCCCCCGGAGGTCCTGGTCCCGGTCTTCGACCGCATGGTCCAGGAGGGCTACCTCACCCGTCACGGCTCACTCTTCTCGCACACCGCGGCGGGCGAGCGGGAGGCGCAGGTCATCGGCAATGCGTGGGGCTCCTGGCTCGCCGAGCGCGTGGAGCAGGACATCGGCCGCCCGTCCGGCGACGACCTGCGCGTCGCCGTCGACTCCATCGCCAAGCGTCTTCTGGTCGAGGACCTGACGACCGGCCTGCCGGCCAGCCGGAATCCGGAGCAGGCCTCCAGTACGTCGAGCTGACGGGTCAGGCACGCCCGTCAGAGCGGGCCGAGGTCCAGCCGGGCCAGAGCCGACGCGACGTCCGGGACCGGGTTCACGCCCTCCGGGAGAGGCGGGCGGCGTACGACGACCACGGGCAGCCCGAGGTCCCGTGCGGCCGTGAGCTTCGCCGCCGTCGCCGCTCCCCCGCTGTCCTTGGTCACCAGGACGTCGATGCGGTGCTCGCGCAGCAGCGTCCTCTCGCCGTCCACCGTGAACGGACCGCGCGCCAGCAGCACCTCTATGTCCCTGGGCATCGGCGGCTCGGGCGCCTCCACCGACCGTACGAGAAAGTGGAGTCCGGGCAGCTCCGCGAAGGCCTCGATGCCCAGGCGGCCCGTGGTGAGGAAGACGCGGCGGCCCAACTCCGGGAGCAGCGCGGCGGCTTCGGCGAGGGACGCCGCCGAATGCCACAGGTCACCCGGGCCCGGAAGCCAGCCGGGACGGCGCAGCACCACGGCCGGAACTTCCGTCGCGGCCGCCGCGAGCGCGGCGTTCGCCGTGATCCCCGCCGCGAACGGGTGCGTCGCGTCGACCACGGCGTCCACGCGGTGCTCGCGCAGCCATCGCGCCAGCCCGTCCGCCCCGCCGAATCCGCCGATCCGTACGTCCCCTTCGAGCGCACCCGGCCGGGACACGCGCCCCGCCAGCGAGGTGGTCACCCGCACACCGGGACGGGCAGCCAGCCGGGCGGCGAGTTCTCGCGCCTCGGTGGTGCCGCCGAGGACCAGGACGTGGGGGGACATGGCGTCGAGCGTACGGGGGGTGGGGAAAGGGGTTGGGGAGGGGGTTCGCGGGGCGGGTCCGGCACTGTGCGACGGGCCGAAGCGGGTCAGCGCAGCAGCAGCTGCACTCCGCCCACCACCGTCGCCGCGATCACCAGCTGTTCGAAGAGCCGCTGGTTGATCCGGTTCACAGCCCATTTGCCGAGGACCGCACCCGGCAGGACGAAGGCGGCCAGTGCCGCGTCCAGCAGCAGTGAGTTCCCGTCGATCAGGCCGAGGCCGACGCTGAACGGCACCTTCGACACATTGACGATCAGGAAGAAGAAGGCGGACGTGCCGAGGAAACCGAGCTTCCTGAAGCCCGCCGACAGCAGGTACATGGACATCACCGGGCCGCCGGCGTTGGCGACCATCGTGGTGAAGCCGCCGAGCACGCCGTAGGAGCGGGCCTGGATCCGTCCCCTGCGTGTCGCCACGGAGTCGGGTTCCTCGTCCTTGTCGGCGGTCCGTCTGCGCCACAGCGTGACCGCCGCCATCAGCAGCAGGATCGCGCCGATCGAGGTCCGCACCACACCGTCGTCGGCCCACACCAGGAACAGCGTGCCGAAGACGACTCCCACGGCGACCGCCGGGAACAGCCGCCACAGCGTGGGCCAGTGGGCGTGGCGCCGGTAGGTGAGCACCGCGAGCACGTCCCCGACGATGAGGATGGGCAGCAGCACCCCCGTCGAGGCGCGGGCGGGCAGCACGGCGGCGAAGATCGCCAGGCTGACCGTGTTGGCCCCGCTGACTGCGGTCTTCGAGAAGCCGACGAGCAGAGCCGCGGCGGCGAGAGCGGCGAACTCCCAGACAGATATGTGCCAGAGCGTCATCGTGTTCATGCGGGAACCGATGCTATGCCCATGTATCTCGCCCGCGTAAGGACCGTCTCGCCCATTGGCCCCTGGGGCACCGTCGGACCGCAGATGGATGCGGCGCCATCCTCATCAGCTCTTCGCGGGGCACACGCGTACACGCCTCACGCAAAAACGCGCCGGCCGGCCGCAGCCCGCCGCTGACGCGCAGCACCGTACGCCGTGACTTCCTGCGTCAGGAGTTCCCCGCCGCCGCACCCCCGGGGCACGAATCGCCGCCCACAAGTCCCAGCGTGGCGAAGGCGCCCGCGAACGACGCGAAGCCCTCCTCCCCCAGCGGTTCCACGACGCGGCGGCGCACCGAGTCCGCGAACACCCTGGCCGCGGCCGTGGCGGTCTCGCGACCCTGCGGCGTCAGCGCGGCGTACGTCACCCTGCGGTCCGAGCTCGACGGCCGGCGTTCGACGAGCCCGGCCTCGGCCAGCCGGTCGACCACTCCGGTCGTGCCCGCGGTGGAAAAACCCAGCGTCTGGGCGAGCAGCCGCATCGGGGCCGCCTGCTCCGGAGTGGTGGCCAGGAAGCAGAGCACTTCGAGCAAGGACGGCGGCAGTCCGACCTCGCGCTGCGCGTCGCCGAGGAGCTGGTCCGTGAGCTCCCGGAATCCGGTCGCCAGAGAGTTCCAGCGCTGGAGCAGCTCGGCCTCCTCGGCGCTGGGGCACCCGGCCGCGGCCCCGCTGGGGCACTCGGCCGCTGCAGGCCACTCGACCCGCCCCGCTGTCTGCTGGGACTCCCCCATGTACTGGCTCCCGTCGCCCGATCCCACGTCCTGACCCTCTTGTCGAGAATACCCCGGCGAGCTATTATCTCGCTAACTACCTAATAGCTGGCAACATATTGATTCTTCAAGCGGCCAGTGCGCTCAACGGCATGCGTTCCGACGCACGGACCGCCGCGGATTCCCCACGGATCACCGTCGATTCCCCCCTCGAATCGCTCACGAAAGGCACGACCGATCATGTCCAACACCACCTCGAACTCCCGCTCCTCCGGTTCGCTCACGGACGTCGGCCCGGGCCGCTGGACACTCGATGCGGCCGGTACGTCGGTCCGTATCCAGCACAGGACGATCTGGGGCCTCGTCAACGTCAAGGGCGTGTTCACCAAGGTGAGCGGCGAGGGCGAGGTACTCGCCGGGGGCGGTGCGCACGGCAACATCACGATCGACGCCGCTTCCCTGGACACCAAGAACGCCAAGCGCGACAAGCACCTGCGCTCCGCGGACCTCTTCGACGTCGACAAGCACCCCTCGATCGTCTTCACCGCCACCGGTGTCACCCCGGCCGGCAACGGCACCGCCCAGGTCACCGGCGAGCTGACCGTGCTCGGCGTGAGCCACGCGCTCTCCTTCACCGCGGAGGCCTCCGAGGTCTCGGCGGACGCGGTCACCCTCACCGCCGAAGTCCAGGTGGACCGCAAGGAGTTCGGCATGACCTGGAACCAGGCCAACATGCTCAAGCCCCTGACGTTCGTCACGATCGCCGCGCGCTTCACCCGCCAGTCCGGCTGACGCGGCCCGTCCGAACCCCGGGGACACCACCGAGAGCGGAGTGTGGCGGCCCCGGACCGCACCCGACCCGTGGGGACGGGGTGAGGGCGCGGAAACCAGGCCCCGGCGGCGATCTTCTGTCACCCCTTCAGAAGATCGCCGCCGGGGCCTCCGCCATGGGAGGACGGGGCGGGGACAGGGATCCGTGCGGTACTCATCGCTCTCCTCGACGACGGCGGCTTGGAGTCGCTTACCGGACCAAAATAGAAACCGGTCACTGTAGAGCGATCAGCAAATCCCGCCCCTCGCGCTGCGCAACTCCCTGACCACAGGCTCCTTTTGATACACTCCGCTATTACCCCTCTCGTCGATCGGCGCCTATCGTAGAGAACGGTTGCTACCATCCCACCCCGACCGCTGCCGTCACCCGGCCAGGGCGCTGCCGCGGGTCGCGCTGCCGGAGCCGTCTCGGCCGTACTCCCGCAGGTGGCACGCCGTTAAGGTGAGCGTCTACGCAGGTGCACGGGGTGGAGGGAAGTAAAACGGTGGACAAGAACGCGGCGGCCTCACCCCACGGCGATGCCTCGACGGTCAGGGATGTCGCCGCGCGGGCGGGAGTGTCGGCGTCCACGGTCTCCCGTGTGCTCGGTGGCACCTACCCGGTGGCCAAGGCCACCCGCGCCAGGGTCCTCAAGGCCATGCGCGAGCTCGACTATGTGGTCAACGCACACGCCCGGGCCCTTGGCGGCTCGACCAACAAGACCGTGGCGTTCGTCGTCGACGATGTCACCGGGCCGTTCTACGCCTATATCGCCCGGGGCGTGGAGGAGCAGGCGTCCGCCGAGAGCAGGCTCTGCATGCTGTGCACCACGCACGGCGATCCGCAGCGCGTCCTCGCCGTCGTCGAGACGATGCGCGAACAGCGCGCCGACGCCGTGATCGTGGTGGGCGGCGCGTGGGACGACAAGGCCTACCACGACCGCATGACGCACTTCGCGCACGCGCTGGACCGGGCGGGCTCACGACTCGTTCTCATCGGCCGGCCACCGCTCGGCCCGGGCGTGCCCGCCACCGTCGTGGACTACGACAACGAGGGCGGCGCCTTCGCCATGACGACCCATCTGCTGAGCTCGGGCCACCGGCGGGTCGCCTATCTGGGGCGGGTGCCGGGTCTGTCCACCAGCAGCCAGCGCATCAGCGGCTTCACCCGGGCGCACGAGATGCTCGGCCTCGAACTCGACCCGAAGCTGATCGTGGACGGCATCTTCACCCGTAGCTTCGGCTACCGGGGAATGCGTGAACTCCTCGCGTCCGGCATGGAGTTCAGCGCGGTCTTCGCGGGCACCGACATGGTCGCCGCGGGTGCCCTCCAGGCGCTGCGCGAGGCCGGCGTGCGAGTGCCGGACGACATCGCGCTGGCGGGCTACGACGACATCCCGACCGCCATCGACGTGTGTCCGACTCTGACCACGGTCCACGTGCCCTCCGAGGAACTCGGCCGCACCGCCGTCCGGTTGGCGCTGCACCGCGAGGAGTTCCCGGAGCGGCAGCACCAGGTGCTCGGTACGCATGTCGTCATACGGGAATCGACTCGGCGGCCCGTCCGCTGACCACACGTACATCCCACCCGGGGTGCCTCCCACGCGAGCGCGTGGGAGGCACCCCTTTCCGCTGTTCACCCGCGCCTTTCTAGAAAACGGTTCCTAGCCGACGGAGCGCCGGTCCCCGATGCCGCCTGTTCGAAATGCCGTGCATACAGGGGGCATTCGCTGCGAACAGAAGATTTCCGCGTACGACGTCTTGTCCGACGAGTGGCACGGCCCTAGCTTCCGTAGAGACCGATTTCTATCCGTCGCTCAGGCGGGGCCGGGAAGCGGATCGCCACGCCATGCCCAAAATCCGAGGAGGACCCTCATGAACCGCAAGCAGGGCAGAGTGGCCGCTGCGACCGCAGTGGCGCTCTCCGTCGTCCTGGCCGGCTGCGGCAGCGGCGGTGACGACGCGGACGCCAAGGACAAGGGGCCGGTCACCATCGAGATGTGGAGCTGGCGGGAGAACAGGGTCGTCGACCCCATCGTCAAGAAGTTCAACGCGACCCACGACGACATCAAGCTGAAGTTCGTGAAGCAGGCCGACAACACCAGCGCGGCCGCCAACCTGCGCAACGCCGTCGCGGCCGGCAAGGGTGTGCCGTGCCTGGTGCAGAACTGGGACGCCGAGGCGCCCAGCGTCGCCGCCGAAGGGCTTGCCGCGGACGTCACGGAGTACATCGAGCCGTACGTCGAGAAGGGGGTCTTCAACGAGTCTGCGCTCGCGTCGGCCCAGGTGAACGGGAAGTACTACGGCATACCCAGCGGCGCCGAGCCGTCGTTCATGATCGTCAACAAGGCGGTCTACGACAAGTACGGCGTCGCGGTCCCCAAGACCTGGGACGAGGTCATCGCCGCCGGCAAGGAGCTGAAGAAGCACGGCGTCTACATCATGAACATGGCCGGAGAGGACCCGTCCACCCTGGTCGGTCTGGTCCAGCAGGCCGGCGGCACCTGGTACAAGATCAACGGCGACAGCTGGCAGGTCGACTTCCTGTCCCCCGAGTCGCTGAAGGCCGCCGACATCATCCAGCAGCTGGTCGACAACGACCTGGTGGCGAACCAGACGTACATGGACAAGCCCGCGCTGATCAACTACTTCGACTCGGGCAAGATGGTCTCCCTGATGACCCAGGTCTGGCAGCTGGGCGCCTACGAAATCGACTACAAGAAGTCGCTGGGCGACTGGCAGCCGGTCGATCTGCCGCAGTTCTCCGACGCGACACGGTTCACGACGATGGCGCACGGCAGGCCCGAGTTCGTCCCCAAGGGCTGCGCGCACCTGAAGGAAGCGGTGGAGGCCGGGATCTGGAAGTCGACCAGCAAGGACGCGATCGACGCCTCTTACGACCCCAAGACCAAGTCGTACCCATGGCCGAGCACCATTGCCGACCCGTCGCCGTGGATCGACTCGGCGGTGCCCGACAAGCTCTTCGGCCCGCGCAAGTCGGAGGCCAAGGGCGTGATCCAGAAGGCCGTCGAGGGCGGTCAGGACACCTGGGTGGTCGGCCCGAACTACACCGGCGTCTTCGCCGAACTCCAGGACCAGTGGGCCAAGGTCGCCGCCAAGAAGATCACCATGCGTGAAGCCCTTGAGCACATGCAGGAGTTCACCGTCGACGACCTGAAGTCGAAGAACATCAACGTCGAAGGCTGATCACGTGTCCACCGCCGCCAAGCAGCCGTCCCGCGCCCCGCACCTCCGCTGGAAGAGGGTCATGGCGCTCAAGGGCGCCTCCTTCACCCTCCCCTTCTTCCTCGGGTTCGCGCTCTTCACCGTGACCCCGCTGTTCATGGCCCTCAAGGAGAGCCTGTACAGAGCGAAGAGCTCAGGTCTCGGCTTCGGTGAGAAGACCGTCGAGTTCGTCGGCTTCGACAACTTCGCCGAAGGCCTCAGCGACGCCAAGTTCTGGGGCGGCATGGGCCGGGTCGCCCTCTTCGCGGCGATCTGCATCCCGCTGATCCAGGTGGCGAGTGTCGGCCTGGCGCTGCTGCTCGACGCGGCCTCGCAGCGCCTCGCCGACCGCTTCCGGCTCCCGCTCCTGGTCCCGTTCATGGTCCCGGGCATCGTCGCCACCCTGATCTGGATCTACCTCTACAGCCCGGACGTCGGTCCGCTCACCCCGTTCTTCGCCCTGTTCGGGATCGACGCCGACTTCTACAGCGGCTCGCTGATCTGGATCTCCATCGGCAACCTGATGGCCTGGAGCAGCATCGGCTTCAACATGCTGATCGTGTACGCCGCCCTGCGCGCCGTACCGCCCGAGATCTACGACAGCGCGCGCATCGACGGCGCCTCGGAATGGCGTATCGCCTGGTCCATCAAGGTGCCGCTGGTCCGCCGCTCCCTGGTGCTCACCACGGTGCTCAGCATCATCGGCACCCTGCAGATCTTCAGCGACCCGATGCTGTTCCGGTCGATGACCCCGGAGACCGTCACCCGCGACTTCACCCCGATCATGGCGATCTACGACTGGGCCTTCGCGCAGGGCGAGTTCAACTACGCGGCAGCCCTGTCGATCATCCTGGCCGTCGTCGTCGGCACCGCCTCCGCCATCTTCTACCGGCTCACGAACAAGGCGCCCACCTCATGACCGTAACCATGGACAGGAAGACCGGTCCTGCCGCCGGCAGCAGGCCCCCGCGAGCGAGCCGACGCACGGAACCGGGCCGGGTCCGCCAGACGACTCGCACCAAGACCCTGGTCATCAGCGGCCTGGTGCTCTTCTCTCTGTACTCGCTCCTCCCGGTCTGGTGGCTGATCGTGTCCGCGACCAAGAGCCGCGGCGACCTGTACACCACCAACGGCCTGTGGTTCACCGACATGAACGTCGGCGAGAACCTCCGGCAGCTCTTCACCTATCAGGACGGGATCTTCCTGAGGTGGATGTGGAACACCCTGTTCTACGGCTTCGTCGGCACCGCGGGCATGACGCTGATTTGCGTGGCCTGCGGGTACGGCCTCGCGATGTACGAGTTCCGGGGCAAGGGCTTCCTGATGGGCTGCATCATCGGCTCGTTCCTGGTGCCGGGGGCCCTGCTCACCATCCCGTCGTTCCTGCTCTACACCGACCTGAACCTGATCGACACCCCGTCGGCGATCATCGTGCCGAGCTTCTTCAACGCCTTCTCCGTCTATCTCGCCAAGGTGTACGCGGAGGGTGCCATCCCGCCCGAACTCCTGGAGGCGGCCCGCATCGACGGCGCCGGTGAGTACCGCATCTTCTTCCGGATCGGTGCCCGGCTGATGTCCACCGGAGCCGCGACGATCTTCCTGCTCGGCTTCGTCGGCTCCTGGAACTCCTTCTTCGGACCGCTGGTCTTCCTGCGCAGCAGCGAGAAGTGGACGGTCATGCTCGGTCTGTACTCCTGGCTGAAGGTGAAGACCGACAGCTCGTACGACCTCACCGGCATGGTCGTCGTCGGCTCGATCGTCTCCCTGATCCCGATGGTGATCCTGCTGATCTCCATGCAGCGCTACTGGCGCTCCGGCGTCACGCTCGGCAGCTTGAAGTAGCCCCGGCCCGGCCAACCCCCCATCCGCTCGCATCCATTCACCCTGCTCGAAAGGGCTCCTCGTCATGCCCAAGCCAGGTCTCAGCCGTCGTCACTTCGTCCAGATCGCAGGTGCCGGAACCGGCGCCGTCACCGCGAGCGGTTGGCTCTGGCAGCAGGCGCCCGCCGCCCACGCCGCCGAGTCGGCGCAGACCAGACAGGCCGGACTGCTCGACAGACTCGTCCTCGGCGACGAGGACTCCGAGGCCGGCCACGGTTTCACCAGCGACGGCAGCGAAGTCGTCACGGGCGGCAACAAGGTCAGGGCCAGGGTCGCCGTACCGCTCGACCCGATCGGCGTGAGACTGGGCGAGCTGCGGTTCACCATGAAGACCGACCCCCAGGCGCAGAACTACCTCACCGTGAAGCTCTGGGGCTCGGACCCCGGCTCGTACAACACCCTGGCCTACCTCAACGGCGAGCAGATCGGCTACCGCCGGACCTTCGACTACGGGCCGGTCGCGCTCGGCCTGGCCAAGCCCGTCCCGGAGCGCTTCTACTACTCCACCCTGATGCTGCCGCTGGAGATGACGACCGGCCGGGACCAGGTGGAGATCACCTTCCGCGCCTACGAGGGCAGTTACACCGGCAAGGCCACCCAGAAGTCCCGCGGCTACTACAGCGTCTACACCCACACCGCCGCCCAACTGGATGTCTCCGCCGAGGACCTGCCCAGCTACGCCCCGCCGGCCAGCACCCCGGACGACATCAGCGACGTGGCCAAACAGGCGCTGATCGACGGCTTCCGGGCCTCGCAGGTCACCCTCTTCAACAACCACTCCGCCACGATGGACAGTTCGGACTCCGCCAAGCTCTCGATCGTCCGTTACGTCGACGACCTGCGCTTCTACGCCAATGTCCTGACGACCGACTGGTGCCCGGCCAGGACGGTGGAGGAGAAGAAGAAGGCCCTGCTTCGTCTCTTCAAGTCCATCGACAACCACGTCAAGGACTACTACGGCAACACCAGGCTGCTGCTGCGCGGCGGCCACCAGGGCGACTGGGGCGGTTATTACGGGGCGCTGGGTGAGGCCCTGTACATCGTGGAGAACGTCATCTCCGACGCGGGCATCTACGGCGCCGAGGCCTTCACGGCCCTGCTGGACGAGGAGTTCACCACCGGCACCTCGGAGGGCGAAACCTCCCTGAAGGACGTCGACTTCGACGGCGGGACCCTGACCCGCCGGGCCGCCTGGGGCCGCTGCCTGAAGGCCAACTTCGACTTCGCCCGCGCGCGGCTCTCGTACATCTACAACCAGGTCCTGTTCACCTACGAGGGCGCCTGGGAGGCCCATGAGGGCCTGCGTGTCATCGGCTCGGAGTTCTACGAGGGCAGGAAGCGCAGCCACGCGATCCTCGGGGAGACGCTCGGCACGGTGCCATGGCTCGGCGAGGAGGTCCTGGTCGGCCCGGACGGCGAGGATCTGGACCTGTTCCACTCGCTCTTCTACCACGACACCACGGCGCGCTTCACCGACGACTTCGTCCAGGTCGTGGGCAAGGGCCTGGCCAGAAGCAAGCTCGACGCGAACGGCGAGGTCGTACGGCGGCTGCCCTACGGCCGGCACTACACCGGCATCACCGCCGCCGGTCTCACCCGCGAGAACACCTACGTCGGCAACTACGGCGAGGAGGCCTCCCGCTTCCTGGGCGAGTACTACTTCAAGACCTTCGGTCACGCGGGCGACGAGGACCTGGGCGACGACATCCTCAAGCTCACCCTGCGCAACTCGCACGCCCGCGGCCACACCCGCTACCCGGCGGCCGACGACAACAACGAGCACCGCCTGATGCGCACCGAGGGCTTCATCGACGAGCGCAACGTGTACGTCCCCGGCATCCCCGCCTACTCCACCCGCATCAATGCCGGGCAGTCGCTCTACCTCACCGCCGTCGAGGCACACATGAAGGCCAACGCCGAGCGGTACGCGGGCCCCGGCTGGGACGTCTACTGGGACTATGCGGCCGAGGCGGTCGGCTTCACCCAGCAACAGCTGGCCGACCACCAGTACTTCAACCAGTTCAACCTCACCACCAGCAACAACAAGGCGGACCTGCGCCTGGCGGAGACCTGGGCCTACCTGGCCGAACGGGGCCCGGCCGGCAAGGTCCTGCCGCAGACGAACTTCGCCTCCTACGCCGACGCGGAGATCTCCGAACTCGGTGTGAACCAGGCCGACTACGAGCAGTTCGCCTGGGTGGACATCGACAACATGTTCGTCTCGATGCGCGACGGGGACCTGCGTGCCTTCGGCTCGCTCTTCGCCCAGAACCGCGGCGTGGCCGGCAGCGGCAAACTCCACGTGATCACCCCGACGCACGAGCACGTGGTGCAGCTGCGCACCAACGGCCTGTTCCAGTACCGCGACTACTGGGCGCGCACCGACAACATCGACGCCGACTTCATGGAGGACATCAACACCGGCGACAACTGGGCCCCACAGTCCCTGGCCGGGGAGATCTGCCCGATCGCGTACCAACCGGGGGTCGGCACCGTACGCCGCGAGAACTTCGAGGCGGACACCCCGTACTCCGGCTACACCGACTTCCTCACCGCCCGCTACGGCCCCTACCTCTTCGGGATCAACACCACACGCAAGGTGTACGGCAACAAGCGGACCCACCAACTCGCCCTCCCCCGGGGCCATTCCGGCTCCACCGTCCTCGACCTGGTCTCCGGGAAGCGGCTGCCGGTCAGCGGCGGAAAGGTGACGGTCCCGCCGTTCACCGCCGTCGTTCTGAAGCTGTCCGAGGGCGCGAGCGAGGTGCTGCTGCCGTCCGTCGTGCGGTACGCGGCGGCGCTGCCCGGCGAGGCGTACATCGGGGTCACCTGGACCACGACCGCGGGCGCCACCTCGTACACCGTCAGGCGGGCCACGCGGGAGGACGGTGCGTACGAGACCGTCGCCGAGGGGGTGAGGGGCCTGTACTGGCGCGATGGGAAGGTCAAGCAGGGGCGCCGGTACTTCTACACGGTCACCGCCGTGAACGAGGCGGGCGGCGGCTGGGCGTCCTGGCGTGCCGAGGCCGAGCTGTCCGGGCCTGTGTCGCGGGGCCTGACCGGCTCCGGGTGGCGCGATGACCGGCTCGGTTCGCAGCGGAGCGGCAGGACGTCGGTCAGCGGGGCGCGTATCACGATCGCGGGCGGCGACGGCGAGGGGCTGGGCAAGGGCGACGACTACATGGTCGCCACCCGCGACATCGAGGACTCCCTCCTCTTCGTCAGCCGCGTACTCGCCGGCACCGGCACGGTGACCGCCCGCATCGACGACCACCAGGGCCTGCTGACCGGGCTGATGCTGCGCGACAAGCTCGACGCCGACACGCGGTACGTCTACTTCGGCGCCGATTCCGAAGGAAAGCTGGTCCTCGCCAACCGCGACCGCGACAGCCGCCACGACTGGCAGGACCAGGTGCGCTCCCCGCGCGACGCGGGGATCTCCGGCTTCACCGCCTCCAACTACCCCTGGCTGCGGCTGATCCGGGACTACGAGACCCACCAGATCCTCGCCTTCGCCTCGCCCGACGGCACTTCATGGACGTACACCGGGTCTATGCTCACGCCCTTCCCGCACGCCGTGCACGCGGGCGTCGCCGCCTCCGGCGACACGGTTCTCGCCACGGTCCGGGTGAGGGACACGGCGTCCGGCGCGCTGCTGCCGTACGTGGCGGGGCGCGAGGCCGACCGAGCCGTCATCGCCTGGAACAAGCCCGAGGACGCGACCGGTTTCACCCTCTACCGGACGTCGGACGCGGACACGGCCGCCACCAACCCCCTGAAGAACCCGGCGGGTTGGGACACGGTCAGCACCGACACGCGCGACCGGCGCTGGACGGAGCAGGAACTGCGGCACGGCAGACGCTGGTTCAAGGTCGCCGCCTCCCTCGCCGACGGCAGCAGCAGGGTCAGCGAGGACGCGACGATCGCCGTCGCCGAGACCCTCGCCCAGCTTCTCGCCCGTGCGGGGAAGACCGACGCGGCGGACTGGACGAAGAAGAGCTACGCGGCCTTCACCACCGAACTCGGCCGAATCGGGAAGGCGGCCGCGGAGCCGGGCGCGGACCAGGACGCCTTGATCGACGAGGTGTACGCCGCGTACGACCTGCTGATGTCGAAGGACACGCTGCTGGTGAAGTTCGGGGTCACGGCGGCGATGGTGGAGGCGTCCACCGTCCAGTGGCCCGGCACCGGCACCAAGGCCGCCAACGGCTGGCGGGCCTTCGACGGCGACCTCGCCACCTGCCCCGACACGCTCGCCGCCGAGAGCTGGATCGACATCGACGCGGGCGACGCCGGGCCCGTCACCATCGACAAGATCCGCTTCCGCCCGCGCGGTACCCACCTCTCCCGGGCCAACGGCACGGTTTTCCGGGGCTCCGACGACGGCGCCACCTGGACGGATCTGCGCACCATCAGTGGCGTGAGCGCGGACCAGTGGTACGAGGTGAAGCTCGCCGAGCGAGCCTCGCATCGGAGGATCCGTGTGTACGACAACCACGACGGCCGGGTCAATCTGTCCGAAATCGAGTTCTGGTACTACCTGCCCGACGAGGCGTGAACCGGGCCGGGAAGTGGTGCGGGTCACGGTCTACTTGGAGGGTCTGACCTGGAGCGGCGCGCGCCAAGGGGCAGTCATGGAAAGTACGATCAACGAATGGCTGACACGACCGAAACCACGCCCGGCTGGCTGAGTCCCGACGACCTCGAGCTGGCGCGCGCACGCATGCCGATCCTTTACGTCGAGGCCGTGCCGGTGCGCGTCGACGACAACGGCGAAGTGACCAGCATCGGACTGCTGCTCCGTATCGGGTCGGAGGGGACGGTCAGCCGTGCCCTCGTCTCCGGCCGGGTGCTGCACCACGAGCGGGTCCGGGACGCGCTCATGCGCCATCTGGAGAAGGACCTCGGGCCGGTGGCGCTGCCCCGGATCCCGGCCTCCCCGCAGCCCTTCACCGTCGCCGAGTACTTCCCGACGCTGGGGACCACGCCCTTCCACGACCCCCGCCAGCACGCGGTGTCCCTCGCCTACATCGTCCCGGTGGCCGGCGACTGCCGCCCTCGTCAGGACGCTCTCGACCTGGTCTGGTTCAGCCCGCAGGAGGCCTCGTCGCCCGTGGTCCAGAACGAGATGCAGGGCGGGCAGGGGGTCCTCCTCAAGCAGGCCCTCGCGCACGTGGGCTGCCTGTCCTGACCGGGGGCGTGCAGCCTGGTGCTCAGGGCGCCGCTCTGTGCACCGCGAGCAACGCCTGGTCGTCCTGCGGGCGGCCGCCGCAGTGCCGGCGTACGTCCGCGGCGAGCACATGCAGCAGCCGCTCGGCGATCCCGCCGTGGTGGCGGTCCGTGAAGCCGTGCGGGAACAGGTGCGGCAGCCGGGTGACCGGGTCGTAGAAGCGGCCGTGCCGGTCGCGGGCCTCGGTGAGGCCGTCGGTGAAGCACAGCAGGGTCGCTCCCGCGGGGAGGCGGAAGGAGTCCACCGGCGACTCCCAGACGCCGAGGGCGGTCATGCCCAGCGGCGGGGCCTCTTCCGCCGGGGGCAGGGCGAGGACCGTGGCGTCCACGGAGAGCAGCAGCGGCGCGGGGTGACCGCGGTTGATCACGCGCACCGTTTCCCCGTCGGGGTCGAACTCGACGACGAGTGCAGTGGTGAATCCCTCCTCCTCTTCCAGACCGCCGCGCACCTCCGCTTCACGCAGCAGCGCGGCCTCCAGCATGCCCAGCAGTTCCGGCAGGTCGCGGGCATGGTCCGCGGCGTACCGGAAGGCCCAGACGTCGGCGCACGCCGCGCGCACCGCGTCCAGGCCCTTGCCCCGTACGTCACCGATGAGGACCCGCGTCCCGAAGGCCGAGTGCCGTACGGCGTACAGGTCGCCTCCGATCAGCCCTTCCTCCTCGGCCGGCTCGTACCTGGCGGCGATCCGCAGGTCACCGATGCGGGGCGGTGGAGTGGGCAGTACCGCCTGCTGTACGACGGCGGAGATCCGGCGTACACGCCGCAGGCCGTCCTCCCGGCGCGCGAGCATGCGGTTGATGCCGACGGCGAGCACGGTGACCCCCGCGAGGGTGAGCTGGTTCGCCAGTCCGTGATGCCAGCCGAACGTGTGATCGATGGCCGCGAGGAAGGCGTGCACGATCATGGCCGTGACTCCCACCGCCACGATGCCCGGCAGGCTCAGCACTGTCGCGGCGGCGACCGGCGCGGCAACGGTGAGCGGAGCCGTGGTCACGTCCGTCGGCGTGGCCAGGTCTCCCACGACGGCCAGCACGAGGATGCCCCAGGGGAGGATCGCCCAGGCGCCTCGATGCCGGTCCACATGCCCACCTTGTCCGGGCGATGGGAGTTCCGCATCCCGGACCGGCGGCGGGGCGATCGGCCCTCCGCCCTTGACCGCGCATCCGCAGGCGTGTGGAAATCCCCGGGATTCGGACCGGCGGGACCAATTCCCGAAAAAACCCTTGGCCGATACGGGGAGCTGTCCCATATCCATTCCGCATGACGTCATCGGCGGCGGAAATGTCCCGCCACGTTTATTTCCGCCGGACCTCGTCCCCGTCGAAGTCGCGGATCAGTTCGTGAAAGAGGTCGTGCACCGCGAGGGCGGGTTCCGACAGGGGCTGGTGGTCGGATGTGCACAGGGAGAGCTTGACCTCGATGGCGGGGTCGGTGATCCGGCGTACGACCAACTTCCGTACGTCGAGGATGGCTTGGGCCGCCGACCAGGGCAGCACCGTCGCGCCGAGGCTGGCGCCGATGGCGCTGGTCAGGGTGAGGACGGACTCGATCTCGCCGACGACCCTCGGTTCGAGTGAGGCGTGCCGGAAGGCGGCGTCGACGACCTGGCGGATCGTGTGGATGCGGCTGGGCAGGAGCAGGCCCACATCGGCGAGTTCCGCGATGGAGACGTCGTCGCCCGGGAGAGCGGACGCGGCGGTGCCCGGCGCACCGATCAGGTAGAGGTCCTCGGTGCGCATGGGCTCGAACTGGACGCCACGCAGGGGCCCGGCGCCGTAGATGAACGCCATGTCCATGCGGCCGGTCATGATGGCCTCGCTGATCACGCCGCCGAAGTTCTCGTTGATGTGCAGCACGATGTCGGGGTAGCGCTCGCGCACGGCACGCAGCAGGGGCAGGGCGAGCGCGGCGCCTGTGCTGTACGGGGCGAGGCCGACGGAGACGCTTCCGGCGGGGGCGCGGCCGGACACGTCGACCGCCGCCTGGGCGAGTTCGAGCTGGCGAAGGATCAGCTGGGCGTGCCGGTAGAGGGCGCGGCCCGCCTCGGTCGGTGCGACACCGCGCTTGCTGCGGATCAACAGCTGCTGTTTGAACTGGGTCTCCAGCGTGGAGACCTGCTGGCTCAGCGCGGGCTGCGCGATGTGCAGGATGTCGGCGGCGCGCGTGATGCTCCCGGCGTCGACGATCTTCACGAACGAGTACAGACGCCTTGTGTCCATCGGCGGCCTCCAGCCCAGCAGCCTGAGAAGGGGCTCATCGTACGGGCCGGGCGCCCGGCCCGGTGTCATACCGGGGGCCTATCACGTCACACCCAACGCGTATTTGATGCGCCAACACCCCGGTATTACGGTCACCGAAACGCTTAATTCCCGGACGGCGTCCAACGTCCGAAGAAAATGTAACGCCCGAGTTAATCGCGTTACGAATTCTTTTCCGGGAGCCCGCGCGAAGAGGCGCGACGACGCGTGAAAACACGTAATTGGGCACATTCCTGTTTCCGGAGGACGACATGGCACTCAGGGTCGATCTCGTGGCCGACCTCGGTGAGGGGTTCGGCGCCTACACGATGGGCGACGACGAGGCGCTCCTCGATGTCCTCACCTCGGCCAACATCGCCTGCGGCTTCCACGCGGGCGACCCCCGGATCATGGACGCCACCGTCCGCCGGTGCGTGGAGCGCGGGGTCGCGGTCGGCGCCCACCCCAGCTTCCCCGACCTGGTCGGCTTCGGCCGCCGCGCGATGGACCTGTCCCCTGACGAGGTCCGCACGGACGTCCTCTATCAGGTGGGCGCGCTCCAGGCGTTCGCCGCCGCGCACGGCACCCGCGTAGGGCATGTGGCACCGCACGGCCGCCTCGGCAACCTGGTCGCGACCCGCGCCGACTACGCGGACGCGGTGGCCGAAGCGGTCGCCTCCCTGGACCCCGCGCTGATCGTCCTGGCGCAGGACGGTGCGCTCGCCGACGCCGCCCGCGCCCGTGGTCTGCGGGTCGGCATCGTCGGGATCGCCGACCGGGCCTACCGGGACGACGGCACGCTGGTGCCCAGGAGCGAGCCGGGCGCGGTCATCCATGACGAGCACGAGATCGCCGAGCGCACCGTGCGGATGGTCACCGAGGGGGTGATCCGCGGGGTCGGCGGCCGTGACATCCCGGTCGCGTGCGACACCGTCCTCCTGCACGGCGACACCCCCGGGGCCATCTCCCTCGCCCACCTCATACGCAAGGAACTCCTCGCGGCGGGCGTAACCATCGCCCCGCTGAACGGCAGGGGTGCCTGACATGGGCGGGGACATCCTGATCGCGGACTGCGGAGACTCGGCCGTGGTGGTCAAGGCCCAGGGCGCGAACGCCTGGGAGATCGTGCACACGCTGGCCGACGCGATCGAAGCGGCCCGCCTCGACGGGGTGTACGGGATCGTGCCGACGTACGACTCGCTGCTCATCGAGTTCGACTGCGCGGACACCGACCACGACACGGTCCGCGACGCGTTGACGCACGAGATCGGCCGGCTCGCGGAGGGTCCGGTACGACGGCTCCCGGCCCGGCGGTTCGTGGTTCCGGTGGTGTACGGGGGTGAGTACGGGCCCGATCTCCCCGTGGTGGCAGAGCAGTTGGGGCTGACCGAGCAGGACGTCGTCCGGCTGCACGCGGGCACGGATCTGACGGTCCGCTGCCTGGGGGCGCCGGTGGGGGCGCCGATGACGGACGGCCCCGCCTTCCCGAGGCCGGTCCCCCGGCTGGCCTCGCCTCGTACCAGCGTGCCGCCCGGCTCGGTCGCCGTCGCCGGCCGGCAGGCCGTGATCTGCCCCATGCGGTCCCCGGGTGGCTGGCCGCTCCTCGGCCGCACCCCGCTCCGCGTCCTGGACCTCGACTCCGAGCCGCTGACTCCCTACCGGCCCGGTGACACCTTCCGGTTCGTGCCGATCACTCCCGAGCGATGGGACGAGTACGACGGCCTCGCGCTGGCGGCTGCGACGTGGGACGAGTACGACGGCCTGGCCCTGGCGCCTGACGGCCTGGCCCCGGTGCCCACGGGGGGCACCCATGGCTGACACCCTCACCATCCACCGCGCCGGTCTCACAGCCGTCCAGGATCTCGGCCGCCCGGGCCGCTCCCGGTTCGGACTTCCGGTCAACGGCGCCCCCCTCGACCAGTACTCCGCCCGCGTCGCCAACGTCCTGACCGGCAACGCCGAGAACGCGCCGCTGCTGGAGATCACCGCACTCGACTTCAGCTGCACACCCTCGGCCGATGTGCTCATCGCGGTGACCGGGGCTCCCGCCGACTTCACCGTCGACGACGTACGACGCCCGCAGTGGGAACCCACGATCGTCCGGTCCGGCGAGACCATCCGGATCACCGGGATCCGGCGGGGCGTACGGGTCTATCTCGCGGTGTACGGCTCGGTGAACGCGCCCTCGCTGCTGGGCAGTTGCGCCCCGGACACGATCCTGGGCTTCGGCCGGCAGTTGCGCGACGGCGATGAGATCGCCGTGCGCATCCCCTGCCCGCCCCTCGATCACCCGGTGTTCCGCATCCCGCTCTTCCAACTGCACGCCCCCGTACCGCGGTTCGGCGAGGCGTGCACGGTCGATGTCACCGACGGCCCGGAACTGGCCGAGTTCGGCGCCACGGCCGGGCGGCTCTTCGACTCGCGGTTCACCGTGACCCCGCAGAGCAACCACATCGGGCTGCGGATGAGCGGCGACGTACCGCGCCGGGTGACAAGCGGCGAGGTGCTCTCCCGTGGCGTGCCCGTGGGAGCGGTCGAGGTGCCCGCGGGCGACGAGCTGCTCGTTCTGCACCGCGGGCGCGGTGTCACCGCCGGTTACCCCGTGCTCGCGGTGGTGACCTCGACGGGCCTTTTCGCGCTGGGGCAGGCCCGGCCCGGGCAGACCGTCCGCTTCCGGCGCCGGACGGTCACCGAAGCGGTGGGCGCCTACCGCGCCCAGCGCCACAGCATCAACGCCCTCCGCACCCGCGTCCGCAGGGTGTTCGACGCCCTCCACATCCCCGTCCCCGTCCCGCAGCTCAGCCACCTCGTCCAGCAAAGGAGTCAGTCATGAGTACCCTGGCCGCCGCTCAGCCAGTGCCCAACACGGTCGACCCCACAACAGCGCGCAAAGTCACCCTCGCCGGCTGCGTCGGTATCTTCGCCGAGCTCTACGACAACGGCATCTTCGGCTTCATGGCGGGCACCCTCGCCGCCGTCTTCTTCCCCGGCTCGGAAAACGCCGTCCAGCTCGTCTTCCTCGGCTACGCCGTCTCGTTCTTCTTCCGGCCGCTCGGCGGGGTGATCTGCGGCCACCTCGGCGACCGCATCGGGCGCCAGCGCATGCTGGTCTTCGTCATCATGCTGATCAGCGTCGCGACGGCCGCGATCGGCCTGCTGCCGACGTACGCGAGCATCGGCATCGCCGCCCCCGCGCTCCTCATCCTGCTGCGCGTACTCCAGGGCTTCTCCGTCGGCGGCGAGGCGTCCGGCGCGATGAGCTTCCTCGCCGAGCACGCCCCCGAGGGCAAGCGCGGCCGCTACACCAGCTACGCGCAGATCGCCTCCTTCCTATCCCTGCTCACCGGAACGCTGATCGCCGCCGCGATGACCAGCGGCCTCGGCACGGAGCGCATGGAGTCGTGGGGCTGGCGGATCCCGTTCCTGCTGGCGATACCGCTGGGCATCACCGGCATCTACATCCGCAAGCGGATCAGCGACACCCCCAACTTCATGCGTCTGCAGGAGGAGGGCGGGCTGTCGAAGAACCCGCTGAAGGAGGCGTTCTCGTCCGCCGAGCACCGCCGCGCGATGCTGCTCGCCCTGTTCATCCCGCTGATGAACGGCTCCGGCTACTACGTGCTGTTCGGCTACATGCCCACCTTCATGAGCACCGAGCTGGACTTCAGCAAGGTGCAGGGCCTGCTCGTCACCGCGACCAGCCTGGTGGCCATCTGCCTCGCGATCCCGTACATGGGCTCGCTGTCCGATCGGATCGGCCGCAAGAAGGTCCTGGCGGGTGCCGCGATCGCGATGGCCGTCGCCGGAGTCCCCTGCTATCTGCTGATCGGCACGGGCAGTGTGCCGCTCGCTATCCTCGGAGCCTGTCTGATGGCGGTCATCTTCGCCGGTCACACCGGCGTCATCCACATCCTGCTCGTCGAGCTCTTCCCGACCCGGGTCCGCTACTCCGCCTACGGCCTGGGCTACAACGTCTCCGCCGCCCTCTTCGGCGGCACCGCCCCGCTGCTGATGACGTACCTCATCGACCGCACCGGCAACACCAACATGCCCGCGTTCTACGCCGTCCTCACCGCCCTCGGCACGCTCCTCGCCGTGTCCCGGGTGAAGGGCAGGGCTCACCTGCCGCTGCGCGACGCATAAGCGCCCGGTACTACGGCACCCGCACCCACCTCTCCCCCAGGAGCACTCCACCATGCCTTTCTCCGACTACAGGACCGCGCTGGTGACCGGCGCCTCGACCGGCATCGGAGCGACCGTCGTCGAGCGCCTGGCCAAGCAGGGCCTGGAAGTTCACGCCGTCGCACGCAACGCGGACCGGCTCGACGACCTCGCCCGGCGCACCGGATGCACCCCGCACGCCGTCGACATCACCGACACCGCCGCGCTCACGGAACTCCTGAGCGGCATCGAGGTGGACGTCCTCGTCAACAACGCCGGCGTCTCCCGCTCCGGGAACATCCTCAGCGCCGACGAGTTCGCCATCGACGAGCAGGTCGCGGTCAACATCCAGGCCGTGCTGCACCTCGTACGCCTGGTCATGCCGGGGATGGTCGAACGCGACCTCGGGCACATCGTCAACATCAGCTCGATCGCCGCGGTCTACAACTTCGGCGGCAACACGATCTACCACGCCACCAAGGCGGCCGTGCACACACTCTCCCGGCAGCTCCGCGTCGACGGCTACGGCCGCCGTATCCGGGTCACCGAGATCTGCCCCGGCCGGGTGGAGACGGAGATCTTCGGCCGGCTCCTCGGCGACATGGAGGAAGCGCAGCGTACGTACTACGACGGGTACGAGTCGCTGAAGCCGGAGGACATCGCCGACGCCATCGAGTACGCGGTCGGCTCACCGCGCCATGTGAACATCGGCCATCTGGAGATCATGCCGACCTTCCAGGTGCCCGGTGGCCTCAACTTCGAGCGCAGGACCGACTGATGGCCCTCGCCGAGCGCGTCCACCGCATCAAGCCCTCCCCCAGCACCGCCGCCGCGCAACGCGTCCGCGAGCTCAAGGCGCAGGGCCACGAGATCCTCGATCTCACCGTCGGGGAGCCCGACTTCGACACCCCCGACCATGTGAAGGCCGCCGCCGTCGCGGCGATCGCACGGGGCGAGACCAAGTACACGCCCGTCAACGGCACTTCGGAGCTGCGCGCCGCCATCGCCGACAAGCTGCACGAGCGCCACGGGCTGCGCTATCCGGTGGACCGGATCACGGTGGGCGGCGGTGCGAAGCAGGTCATCTTCCTGGCCCTGATGGCGACGCTCGACGCGGGCGACGAGGTCATCATCCCCGCGCCGTACTGGGTGTCGTACCCCGACATGGTCCTCGCCAACGACGGCACACCGGTCGTCGTCGAGTGCCCGGAGGCGGACGGGTTCAAGCTCACGCCGGACCGGCTGGCGGCGGCGATCACCGACGCCACGCGCTGGGTCGTGCTCAACGCGCCGAGCAATCCGACGGGCGCCGCGTACACGGCGGACGAACTCCGTTCCCTGGCCGACGTGTTGCTGGCCCACCCTCATGTCCTGGTCCTGACCGACGAGATCTACGACGAGATCTGGTACGAGCCGGGCCACGTCCCCACGCTCCTCGGAGTGGAACCACGCCTCGCCGAGCGGGTGTTCGTCACCAACGGTGTCTCCAAGACGTACGCCATGACGGGCTGGCGCCTCGGCTACGGCGCGGGAGCAGCCGAACTCGTCGGCGCCGTCAACAAGTTGCAGTCACAGATCTCGTCCTGCCCCTCGTCCATCAGCCAGGCGGCCGCCACCGCCGCGCTCACCGGCGACCAGAGCTTCGTCCGCGAGTGCGTCGCCGTGTACCAGGCCCGGCGCGACAGGACCGTGAAGATGCTGGCCGACGTCCCGGAGCTCTCCTGCTCCACACCGAGCGGCGGCTTCTACGCGTTCGTCGGGTGCGCCGGGGCGCTGGGCAGGCGGACTCCCGGGGGTGAAGTGCTGCGTACCGACGAGGACTTCGCCCGCTACCTCCTGGAGTCCGGGCAGGTGGCGGTGATCCACGGTGCGGCCTACGGCTCACCGGGCTACTTCCGGGTGTCCTTCGCGACGTCGAGCGACGTGCTGACCGAGGCGTGCGAGCGCATCGCCCGCGCCTGCGCCGAACTGTCCTGAATCCTTGACCGTCCTCGAGAGGGAACCATGCCGCACGTCACCACGAAGTTCGACCGGCCCGATCCCGCGCTGGTCGAGCAGCTGAGCAAGTACTCTTCCGCGACCATCCACGAAGCACAGGGCCGGCTCGGCGCCCTCAGCTCGTCGATCAAGCCGGTCGACCACACCATGTCCCTGTGCGGCCCCGCGTTCACCGTGCGCTGCGCCCCGCGCGACAACATCATGCTCCAGGTCGCCATCGCCCACGCCCGGCCCGGTGACGTCATCGTGGTCTCCGCCGGCGAGTACGCCGAGGCCGGCTCCTTCGGCGACGTACTGGCCAACGCCTGTGTGGCCAAGGGTCTCGGCGGTCTCGTCACCGACACCGGCGTCCGCGACACCCTCGAACTGCGCGAGCTGGGCTTCCCGGTGTTCTCGCACAGCGTCTCCATCAAGGGCACCGTCAAGGAGACCGTCGGCCCGATCGCCCAACCGGTGCTGATCGGAGGCGAGTTGGTCCGTCCGGGCGATGTGGTGCGGGGGGATGCGGACGGCGTCGTGGTCGTACGCCGTGAGGACGCGGCCGAGGTCGTGGGCAAGTCCCAGGACCGCGTCGACGCCGAGGCCGCCTACATCGCCGCCTATCGCTCCGGCAGGAGTGTCATCGAGGTCAGCAACCTCGCCGACGTACTCGCGGCCAAGGGACTCGTCATCGACGAGTAGGCGCGGCCCGTGTTCAGGTACGGGCCGCGCCCACCGGGCTCGCGTTCAGTGCAGGTCCGCCCGCGCGGGGCTGTCGTCGAGGAAGCCGCCCGACTGGTGCTGCCACAGCTTCGCGTAAGCACCTTCCGACGCGAGCAGTTCCTGGTGCGTGCCCTGCTCGACGATCCGTCCGCGGTCCAGGACGACGAGCCGGTCCATGGTGGCGACGGTACTCAGCCGGTGCGCCACCACAAGTGCCGTCCGCCCCTCCATGAGCCGCCACAGCGCCTCCTGGACGAGGACCTCGCTCTCCGAGTCCAGGGCGCTGGTCGCCTCGTCGAGCAGCAGGACCGGCGCGTCGCGCAGGATCGCCCTAGCGAGGGCGACCCGCTGGCGCTGTCCGCCGGACAGCTTGACGCCGCGCTCGCCCACCATGGTGTCGAAGCCGTCCGGCAGTGCGTCGGCGAACTCCGTGACGTGCGCCGCCTCCGCCGCGCGGCGGATCTCGGCGTCGGTGGCGTCCGGCCGGGCGAAAGCGATGTTGTCCCGCAGCGAGCGGTGGAACATCGCCGGGTCCTGCGGCACATAGGCGATCAGGCCCCGCAGGTCGGACTGGCGCAGCCTGCTGATGTCCTGCCCCCCGATCAGGATCCGGCCGCCATCGATGTCCGTCATCCGCAGCAGCAGCCGGCTGAGCGTCGTCTTGCCGCCGCCGGACCGGCCGACGAGACCGATCTTCGCCCCGCTGGGCACGGCCAGTTCGAGGCCCTCGAAGAGCGGCTGCGCACCCGCGTGGGCGAAGTTCACTTGCTCGAAGCGGATGTCGGCGGCCCGGGACCGCAGCGGCTCCGGGGACGCCGGGTCGAGCACGGTCGGCGGCTTCCGCAACAGTTCGGTGAACTGCGCGGCCTCCGTCATCGAGCTCTCCAGGCGACGGTAGATCTGGTTGAACTCGAACATGATCCGCGTAGCGTTGGTGTAGTACGTGAAGGCGACCACGACCGCCTCCACGCCGTGCCCGCCCCCGGCGAGCGCGACGGCAAGGAGCAGGCCGAGCGCGTTGGTCAGTACGGACAGCGGCGCCACCAGCGTGTCGATGCGCAGGTTTCCGTAGTCCCAGGACCTCAGCGTGAGCCGCCGGGACGCCGCGACGCGGGACCGGTGCTCGGCGGCCTCGCGTTCCTCAGCCGCGAACGCCCGCACCGTGTCCATGTTCATCAGACTGTCGGCGACATGGCCCGACACCCGGGCGATCGCCTCCTCGCGCTGATCGACGAGCCTCTGGCGGCGTCGGATGAGAGGCACCACGCAGAGTGCCGTCAACGCGATCATCGCCAACAGCCCGACGACGAGCAGCGGTTCGTAGCGCCACAGCACCACTGATCCGAACACCAGCGGTACGAGACTGCCCACGACCTGGAATGTCAGCGTGTCGACGCAGTCCTCGAAACGGGAGGCGAAGCTCAGGACCCGCTTGGTCAGCGATCCGGCGAAGTTGTCGTGGAAGAACGCGGCGTCCTTGGCGAACAGTTCGTCCATGCCGATCACGTACAGGTGCTCGATGCTGTTGGCGGCAAGGCGGTTCAGATAGTGCAGGCCGATGCGCCACAGCGTCTCCGCGGCGAGCAGGACGCCGGCGAAGCCGAGGACGTAGGGCAGCGCCGCGCCGATCTCGATACCGGAGTCGTCGGCAATGCGGCCGACGAGCTTCGCGACGATCAGCGGAGCGATGTAGTTGATGCCGATGTTGCCCAGCGCCGGCAGCAGCATCGCGCGCGCCGTCAGCCACCGGTGCCGGGCCAACTCCCGTCCGTAATAACGAAGCGCGAGGAGCACCGAACCCTTGCCCGGTAAAACCTCATGCGATTCAGGCGATCCCATCTCCCCCACCCCGTTGTTCCGTCGTACGGCATCCCCCAGATGCGCGCGGCGGCGCCAAGGTACGAGTACGGGGAGGCCGGAAGAGGCAGTGTCCCGCGACGTCGCGTGCGCAGTCCAAGCGTTTTTCTCAGCCATCGGCATGCCGGAAACGGAGTGGCCTGGGGTGCCACCGCTCCCGGTGCGATCAGCGAGCCTCGTCGAGCGGACTCGCAGGTGAAGCACCGGGAGGAGTGGCCCCGTTCAGCTCAGCTGTGCGTCACGGTGACCTTGTACAGAGCAACCTCGCCGTAGTTGGAGTTGTCGCACGGCGAGGAGTTGTTGCAGTTCGCCTGGGTGTAGTCGCCCGCCTTGAAGTAGCCGCTGCCGAACGCGGCGGCGACGGTCGCCTTGAGGGCGCCGTTGTAGTAGACGTCGACCTTCCCGTCGTGGGCCACGAACTTGCCCTGGAAGCGGGTTCCGAGCTGGTAGTTGGAGGTCACCAGCTTGTAGTGGGTGGTGTTGTACGAGGTGATGTACAGGCTGGTCCCCTCGAGACGGAACGAGGTGACGTCACTGTCCGAGTCATGTATCTGACCCGCCATCACATGCGGTTTGGTCTTGGGGAGATGAGTGATGGCCTGGTCGACGACCATGGTGTGGGTGCCCGACGTGGACGGCCAGCTCTTGGTCGCCGACCCGTCCGCTGTCATCTCACGCAGTTCCGACCGCGGGTACCCGGTGTTGCTGGTGGTGGCGCCGTTGACCGCGGCCCGCAGCAGGATCGCCTTGCAGTCCGAAGTGGTCGTGAACCAGGGCGCGTTGTTGTAGGTCTTCAGCGCGGGCTGCTTGATCTCCACGGGAGAACCCGAACTGGTCGGGGTGGGCAGCTGAAGCTTCCAGGCAGAGCTCAGGCCGATGGCCGCGGCCGGTGCCGGGCAGGCGGCGGCCTTCGCCGACGCATTCTCCGCCGAGGCCAGGAGGCCGACGGTGAGTGCGGGTGCCGCGAGCAGACACAGGGTGCGGCGGCGAGACCTGCGTGAGGACATCGGGGATTTCATGAGCGGCTCCTTCAGTGTCAAGGTCATGACAGACCCGTCGGGGTTTTGAACAGACGGACACACCCGCACGGTTCAGCGGGCGAGTTCTCGTACGATCCCTTCGTCGACGCCGATACCGAGGCCGGGGCCGGAAGGCACCTCGGCCACTCCTGCGCGCACCTGGATTACAGAGCCGGTGGCGTAGGGAGACTGCAGGAACTGCCGGCCGTTGAGGTCGGCCGGGGCGGTGAGGTCGTGGGCCGCGAACAGGTGCAGCGACGCGGCGAGGCCGATGTCGGACTCGGTCAGTCCCGAACCCATCAGCGCCACACCGCAGTCCTCCGCCAGCTGGCACTGGCGCAGCGCCAGGGTGAGTCCGGCGCAGCGCTGCACCTTCGCCACCGCGATGCCGATGGCGCCCCTGCGGACGAACGAGGCCAGGTCGGTGGGGTGCCGCAGGCTCTCGTCGACGGCGATCGGGACCGGGCTGAGGTCGCGCAGCCGGCGGAGTCCTTCGATGTCGTTGGCGGGCAGGGGTTGTTCGAGCGCCGCGATGTCGAGCGGTGCGAGCAGGCGGGCGAGGCGGAGCGCGGAGTCCTGGGTGCCGGCCTGGTTGGCGTCGACGATCAGGCGGGCGTCGGGGGCCGCCGCACGTACGGCCGCCACTCGGGCGACCTCTTCGACCTCGTCCTGTCCTGGCGCGAGCCCCGTCTTGATCTTGAAGTGGCGGTACCCGTGGGCATGCCCCTCGGCAACCGATTCGGCGAGAGCAGCGGCATCAACTCCTGTGGCGATCCAGCAGAGTTCGACGGTGTCGTGGCGGCGCCTGCCCCACAGCTCGCCCAGGCTCACACCGCGAGAGCGGGCGAGTGCGTCGTGCCAGGCAACGTCCAGGGCGGCACGGGCCAGCGGCATCCCGGTGGACCAGCCGCGCCGGATGACGCGATCGCAGGCCCGCACCAGACCGTCGAGATCCCACAGCGGCAGGCCGGTCGCGGCGGGCGCCAGGTAGTGCGTCAGGGTCGAGACGATGGACTCGGTGGTCTCGTACGTCCATGAGGGGATCGGTGTCGCCTCGCCCCAGCCCGTGCTGCCGTCCGACGCCGTGACTTTGACGAGCACGCGGGTCGCGGGCCGGCCCCGGGTGGTCACGCCGCCGCCCGCGACCGCGAAGTCCCGCAGCGTCGGCAGGGCGACCGTGAACGTCTCCACCCGCTCGACGGTCACCGCGGGCCGGGTGTCGGGTGATGCGGTCAGAACCATAGCGACTTGTCCACTACGTTGATCAACGGCCGCCCGACGGCGAACCGCTGTGCGTTCTCCGCGAGCACCTCGAACCGCCGCTCCGAAGCGTGCGGTCCGGCCCCGCCCACATGCGGGGTGATCAGCGCCCTGGGGTGGCGCCAGAGCGGATGGTCGGGCGGCAGCGGCTCCAGTTCCATGACGTCGAGGGCGACGCCCCGCAGCCGCCCCGTGTCCAGGACCGCCACAAGGTCGTCGAGGCGGACGGTGGGCCCGCGGCCCACATTGACGAGACAGGCTCCGTCCTTCATCGCCGCAAGGCGGCCGGCGTCCATCAGCCCTTCCGTCTGAGGGGTGTGGGGCACGGTGAGGATCACGATGTCCGCCTGGGGAAGCGCGCGATCGAGGTGTCCGGGCGGAAGAACCCGGAGGAAGCCGGGCGGTGCCGTGGTGACACGGGGGTCGATGCCTTCCACGCGGGTCCCGAACTCGGCTAGCAGCCGTCCGGTCTCGGCGCCGATCGCACCCGTACCGACGATCAGCGCACGCGCCTCGCCGAGTGGCACGACCGCGCCGTCCGACCAGTCCGGCGCCCAGTTGGCGGCCACCTGTTCGCGTACATAGCGGGGCAGTTGCCTGGCGAGGGCCAGGACCAACGCCATGGTGTGGGCGGCGACATGGTCGGTGTAGGTGTCCCGCATGTTCGTCACCTCGACCGGATGACGTACGAGCGCGGGGTGGTAGAAACCGGGAGGCGGACCTGCCTGGGGAGCCTGCAGCCAGCGCAACCGGCCTGCCGAGCCGAGGAGTTCGGGTGTGAGTGTGCCGTACGCGGCGTCGGCTCGGACCAGCGCGGCGTCGACGTCCTGAAGGCCCTGGGGACAGAGCACCTCGATCCCCGGTACGGCCTCGACGAGCCTGTCGGGCCAGGACCGGGCCTCCGCCGACAGGGGCGGGACCATGACCAGGGTGAAGGCGGTTGTGGTCATGCGGCGTGCTCCATCGACGCGGCGGCCACCTCGTGACGCAGCGGGCTCCCGGCGACGTACCGGGCCAGTTCCTCGGCCATGGCCCGGCCGAGGAGGCGCCGTTCCGGGCCGAGGCTGCCGGCCAGATGCGGGGTGACCACCACGTTGTCCAGTTCGAACAGCGGTGAGCCGGGGGGCGGCGGTTCGGGGTCGGTGACGTCGAGTACGGCGAACAGGTCGGCGCGTTCTGCGAGTACGGTCACCAGCGCCGGCTCGTCGACGAGGCCGCCGCGCGCGGTGTTGACCAGCGTGGCGTCGGGGCGCATGGAGCGCAGCAGCCGTGCGTCGACCATGGCGCGGGTCTCGTCGAGGAGCGGGGCGTGCAGGCTCACGACATCGCTCTCGGCGAATACGCCTTCCAGCGTGGTGAGTTCGACGCCGAGTGCATGGGCTTTGTCGACGGGCACATAGGGGTCGTAGGCCAGCACGCGTACGCCGTGCCTGGTCAGGAGTCGTGCGGTGGCCCGTCCGGTGGCGCCGAGAGAGACAAGGCCGACGGTGGCCCCGGCGGTGCCGAGTTCGCTTTGGCGCACGGCAGCTGCCCGGGTTCGCCGTGCGGTAAGGACATAGCGCCAGCCGTGCTTGAGCGCGTAGAGGATCTGGGCGAGCGCGAAGTCCGCCACCTTGTCCGCGATCACCGTGCCGGCTGAAGTGACCCGCACTCCGCGTGCCCAGGACTCCTCGGTGACCAGGGGGCGTACGGACCCTGCGGCATACAGGACGAGGGCGAGCCGCGGCGCGCTGTCCAGGAGCTCGGCGGTGAGCCGGGGGGCGCCCCAGCCGGTGACGAGCACGTCGACTCCCGCCAGCAGCTCCGGCGACAGGTCCGCCGCGGGGACCGGGGGCTCCTTGATGGTCAAGTGGCTTTCGATGGCGGTGCGTTCGGCGGCTCCGTAGACGTCGTCGAAGCGCTCCGGATCCATTACGTACAGTCCGGTGAACGGCTCGTTCGTCATGCTGCTCCTTCCGTGGTCCGCGTACCTGCTCCCGCGATGGCTCGCACCGCTTCCTGCGCGTTGGCCATGCGCAGCGCCCGTAGTCGCGCGGGTGAGGACAGGCCCGCGTGGTAGTAGCGGATCTGCCGCGCTCCGGCGGCCAGCAGCCGCGCGACCCGCCGGGCGAGATCGGCGGGGTGCTCGTCAAGGACCGACACATTGGCGATGACCGGCCGTGCGCTGTCCCGTACCGCTTCCTCGACGCGGGCCACCGCCCGGTTCTCGTCGTCCCAGCACTTGAGGACGAGTGCGGTGGCCCGGCCGCCGAAGCGGCCCAGGTCGAGTCCGCTGTCGGGGCCGGTGGCCTGCGGGTCGCCGTCCGCCATCAGGAGCAGCTCCCGGCCTGGTGCCACAGCCGCCACCTGCCGTGTCAGGTCCTCGATCACCGACTGGCGGTGGCGCAGGAGTGCCTGCGCCGCCCGTTCACCGAGCGATTCGGCGAGCGTGTGCGGTGCGCGTACGCCGTCGCGCATCTCCGCGTCGACCGTGCGGCGGACCGCCTGTGCGAGACCGGCGGAATCTCCGCCGCGGGCCTCGATCCCCTCGCGGCACGCGGCGCACAGGCAGATCGACAGCAGATCGCGGCAGCCTGCACTGAGGTCGGCGCCCGCTGTCTTCTCGTGGTGGCTGCCGTGCTCGAAGCCCAGCCAGCCGCAGGCCTCCAGCATCAGCGTCGGCACCTCGGCGGCGTCGTAGCGTTCACAGAAGGCGCTGACCAACTGTGCGGCGTACGCGGCCACTTCGGGCTGTGCCGGGCACAGGGCATACCCGTACCGCTCGTCGAACGCGTTGCGCACGGTCAGGTCGGGTGCGCGCTCCCCCGCCGCGGTGCTGTGCGTGAGTACCAGCCAGGCTTCGACCCGCAGCCCTTGGCTCCGCAGCTCCGAGGTCGCCGTGCCGAACCGGTCCGGGGCGTCGACACCCCAGTCCGGCGTGGCGGGTCTGAGGCGTTTGCCGCGCCACTGGTGCGGGTCGAGCGGGAAGTACGCGGCGGCGTGTGTGGCGTGCACCGTGCGGTGGACGGGGTGGTACGGCGTCATGGCGCGCACCGAGTGGTAGGCGGCCTGAAGGACCACCGCGCCCACGCCGAGGGAGGCTATTCGTTCGGCCGCGGCGGGGTCGCCCACCAGGTCCCAGGTATAGGCGAAGACGCCGCTGAGATCGGCGGAGCCGGGCGGCTCGGTTGTCACGTGGTTCACTCCTTGGTGGCGCCGGCCAGGCCGCGCACGAAGTAACTCTGGAAGAAGACGAAGACAATCAGCATGGGAATGACGGAGAGCGTCATCCCGGCGGCGAATCCGGTCCAGTCGACGGAGTGCTCGCCCTTGAACGACAGCATTCCGACCGCGAGGTTCTGCAGATCCGGCTGGCCGAGTGTGAACACCAAGGGGATGTTGAACTCGTTCCAGTTGGTGATGAACTGGAAGATGACGACCACCGCAATGACGGGCTTCGCCAGCGGCAGGACCAGCCGGAATGTACGGAAGAAGCCGGCACCGTCGAGCTTTGCCGCGTCGAACAGATCCTTCGGTACGCCCGAGAAGAATCCGATGAAGAGCAGCACGTAGAGGGCGCCCGCCGCGCCGGACATGGCCAGGATGACGCCGGCCTGGGTGTTCAGCAGGCCGAGCCGTTCCACCAGTACGAACTGCGGAATGATGATGGAGGCCACCGGCACGAACAAGGTGGCGACGATCATGCGGTGCAGGAGCTTTCGTCCTGGGAATTCGTACCGGGCCAGAATGTATCCGCACAGGGCCGACTTGAACAGTTCGATCACGGTGGACACGACCGCGTACAGAATCGTGTTGAAGAAGTAGCGGGAGAATCCCGCATCCACCCACGCCCGGCGGAAGTTGTCGAAATTCCACTGATCGGGCATGAGGCTGGCGCCGCCGGTAAAGAGCCCTGTCTGTGTCTTGAAAGCCCCCGCGACGATCCACAGGAACGGATAGATCCAGACCAGACCCACCACGATCAGCAGGGGCAGCGCGATGAGGTTGGCACGCGCGGGCCGTGACAGCCGCGAGAGGCGTGGCGCTCGCGGTGCGCGGAGTTCGGGACGGGACATCAGACTCCGTACTCCTTACGCATCTTCTGCGCCCTGCGCACGAAGAGGCCCTGGCTGGTGACGAGGAGGAACGCCATGACGGAGAACAGCAGGGCGGCCGCCGACGCGTATCCGTACGCGAAGGGCATCGAGCCGAAGGCCTGCTTGTAGATGAAGTACGAGACCACGTAGGTGCTCGTCCCCGGGCCGCCCCCAGTGAGCGTGACGACGAGCCCGAACACGTGCATCGCGTTGACCAGCGCGAGCATCACGATGACCACGGCCACGGGACGGATCAGCGGCAGGGTGATCCGGGTGAGCTTCTGCCATTCGGTGGCGCCGTCGAGCTCCGCGGCTTCGTAGAGCTCGTCGGGGACGTTCTGCAGCGCGGCCATCCAATAGATCATGTACTGGCCGAAAACCTGCCAGACGGAGATGAGGACCAGGGTCAGCATCGCGGTCCAGCGGTTGGCGAAGACATCGGTCGTGCCGTCGGTCAGACCCAGCCCGTGCAGCGCGGAGTTGAGCGCGCCGTTGGACGGGTTGAGCAGGTAGGTGAAGACCAGCCCTGCCATCGCCACCGGGATGATCAGCGGTGCGAAGAAGACGGTGCGCAGCGCCCGCTTCGCCCGCAGCCACTTCCTGGTCATCACCAGCGCGGCGAGGAGGGACAGCGGCAGCTTGATCAGGGTCGTACCGACCGCGAACAGCAGGGTGTTGACGACGGCCTGCCAGAAGAGCGGATCGCTGAGGATACGGCTGTAGTTGGCGCCGCCGACGAACTGGTCGAGCGGTCCGGTGCCGGACCAGTCGAAGAACGAGTAGTAGACCGTCGCGACCAGCGGCCAGAGAGTGAACCCCATGTAGAGGAGGAGGAACGGTACGAGGAAGGCCGCCACCCACAGCCGGTCGCGCCCCTTGGCGCGCTCGCGGTCCCCCTCCGGTGGCTTCGGGGGCCGGGGCGGGCGTATCGCCTTGCCGGGCCGGGTTGCGGTGGTGGACGCCGTGTCGGGTGGACGCGGGTCGGTGGAGGCGAGAGCCATGTGAGGTCCTTTGCGGCTGACTTCCGGCTTCCGGGGCGTGAGCGGCTACTGGGCCGGCCGGTAGTCGGAGGTGTACGACCAGTCGGGGAAGGTGAAGCAGTCGAGGGAGACCTTCAGCCCCTGGGCCGCTTCCTTCTTGAGCTCGGCCGTGAGGGTCTTCTGGCGTTGCGCGACGATCCGCTCGGCCTCCGGCTTCAGTGACTTGTCGCCGCTCAGGGCGCCGGACATCGCCTCGTACTCCCAGGTGGGACGCTCACCGATGGCCTTGACGTAGGCCTTGGACTTCACCAGGTCCGGGCACTTGGTGACCGGGAGCGGCAGATCGACCCGGTAACCCGGCTTGTCGGCAATGCCCATGAGCTGTCGCATCGCAGGGTCTTTGATGTAGCGGGCGTTGTCCGCGAACGCCAGCGTCCCGAAGCCGCCTTCGAGGTACTGCTTGGCGAAGTAACCATCGGGCTGGGTCAGCCAGTTGAGGAAGGTCCAGGCGGCCTTCGACTGCTTCGTCTCCGCGCTCACCCAGTACTTGTTGCCGTCGGGCTGGCTCCACAGGGCGCCCTTGGCACCGGAGTCGGGCACGGGATGGGCTGCGACCTCGTACTGGGAGGAGTCCAGGCCGAGGGACTTGAACACCGAGGGAGTCCAGGTGCCGTCCATCATGATGCCGGCCTGTCCGGTGGCGAACTGCTGCCGGGAGAAGCTCTTGTCGTTGGTGCCGGGTGCCAGGTAACCCTCGTCCTTGAGTTCCTGGATGAACGCGAACACCTTCTGCGCCTGTGGTTCGGCCAGCGAGAACGTGCCCTTCTTGTAGTCGAAGAACCAGTCGTTGACGGTGTATTCGCCGGCGGCCAGTGCGTAGAAGATGCGCTGGAAGTCGACGTCCTTGCTGGGCGACGCGATGCAGTACGCCTTCGTCTTCGCCTTGATCCGTGCGCAGGTGCTCTTCAGTTCGGACCAGGTCTTCGGCGGCTTCGCGGTGTCGAGTCCGGCGTCACCGAAGACCTTCTTGTTGAGGAACATGTATCCGGGGCCCCAGTAGGTGCTCTCGGACAGGGGGAAGCTGTACGTCTTGCCGTCGAGCTGGTTGACACCGTTGATGAACGAACCCTCGGGCCAGCGTTCGGTGAAGCTCGCGGGCAGCTTCGTCCCCCCGTTGAGCGGCTGGATCCACTTCTGTTCAAGGAGCTGCGACATCGCCAGCGGACCGTTGTCGCTCCAGTAGAAGACGTCCGGGCCCTGCTTGCTCTGGAAGGCCAGGGGGAGCGTCCGCTTGTACTCGTCCTGAGCGATCGACTGCCACTGCACGGTGATGTCCGGGTACTGCCGGTGGAACTCCTCGGCGGCCTTCTTGTGGAAGTCCGACTGCTCCGCCGAGTAGTCCCAGACCTTGAGCGTGGTGCCCGAGGCACCGGAGCTTCCACCGCATCCGGCGAGCAGTGGTCCCAGCAGCAGTGGCGCGAGCGCCAGCCTGCCGACCCGGAATGCCCCAACTCTGTGTCCTGTACCCATGGTTCGTCTCCTGCTCCGTCGAGATGGCGACCCGAGCGGCTCTCGGGACTGAGACGCGGACGACGTTAGGGCGCCGCCTCTGGTCCAGCAAGCGTTTTCACAGGAATTACTTTGCGGATTCTCAGGCAGACCTCGCCCAAAATGCCATCTCACCTGGGTAGTTGTGCCGTCTCTCGATCTTCAGCAGGAGTTGCGGCTAGGCTGAGGGAGCGCTTTCACAGATTTTCGCGGTGTCGGTCGGGGCCTCCACGGGCTCGCGGGCGACCGGAAGGGAGCACCTTGTGCGCGTTCTCGTCCTCACCAAGCCGTTCGGCGATCTGCCGCCCGGGGAACTCGCCGAGCAACTGGCGGAGGCCGGCGCGGACGGCGCCGACCTGCTCGTCAGGGACGGGCAGACCGTCACACCGGACACGTCGTGGCGGATGGCCGAGACGGCAAAGGCATTGCACTGCAACGGACTTGAGCTCGGCCAGGTCAGCACGGACCTGATCTCGGCGGACAGCGAGTCCGAACGCGTCATCGGGCACTGCGCCGAGGCCGGCGTGTCCCAGGTACGCGTCGGGTTCTACCGCTACGACGCCGAACTCGACTACACCGCCGGCCTGGACCGGGCCCGCCGCGACCTCGCGAGCCTCGCCAACCTCGCCGCCCGCCACGGCGTCCGGCTCGTACTCGCGCTGCACCACGGCACCTTGCACCCCTCGGCCGCACACGCGTCGCTGCTCCTGGACGGCCGCGAGGACGTACTCGTCCACCCCGACCCGGGCAATCAGGCCAAGGAGGGCGGCGAGCACTGGCGCCTCACGCTCGATGTCCTCGGCGGCCTCGACCGGGTCGGCTGCGTGGGCGTGAAGAACGCGGTATGGGAACCGGACGGTGCGCCCGGCTCCTGGAACTGCCGGTGGCAGCCGCTCGCCGACGGCGGCGTCGTCCCCTGGGCCACGATCCTGCCCGGTCTCCAAGAGCTCGGCTACACCGGCCCGTTCTCGCTGCACGTCCACTACCCGGCCGACGACCCGCTCGCGGCGGTCCGCCGGGACCTCGGGTACCTGCGGGGACTCCGGTCCGGGCCGTTCCAGTCCAGGCCGTTCCGGTCCGAGCCGTTCCGGTCCGAGCCGGGGACCGCACCGCCCGCACGCTGAACGACGAACTACGCTGACCACGGGACCGAGGGCACTGGGAGCAGGGCTTGGCTACTTCGAAAGCACCGGACACGACGGGAAATCCGGGAGGGTCCGCGGAGCCGCAACTGCCGGGCGACGGCCTGCCCGAGAAGCCTCGGACACCCGGCACGGCGAGCGGCTCCGCCGCGAAGAAGGCCCCGCGTCAGCGGCGGGTGACGATCACCGATGTGGGCACGGCGGCGGGAGTCTCCACCTCCACCGTCTCCCGGGTGCTCAACGGCACGGCCCGGGTCGACCCCGAGCTGGTGCGCCGGGTGGAGAGCGCCGTCGCCGAACTGGGCTACCGTCCCAACGCCGCCGCCCAGGGCCTGGCCCGCGGCGAGGCCGGTGCCATCGGCGTCCTCGTGCCCGATCTGGCCAACCCGTACTTCCCCGATGTCCTCAAATCAGTCTCCGCCGTCGCCCGTTCCAACGGACGGCGGGTGATGGTGATGGAGTCGGACGAGGATGCGGCCAGTGAGCACGAGCTCGCCGAGGACCTCATGCGCTGTTGCGACGGTGTGCTGCTGTGCTCCCCGCGCATGGACCGCACCGCGCTCATCGACCTGTCCTTGCGTGGCCACCCTGTCGTGCTGGTCAACCGGATCGTCCCCGGCCTCGGCATCCCCTCGGTCTCCGTCGACTTCTACGGCGGCATGACCCTGGTCTGCGGTCACCTCACCCAGCTCGGGCACCGCCGCGTGGCGTATCTGAGCGGCCCCGAAGCGTCCTGGGCCAATGCCGAACGCATCCGGGCCTTCGACGCCGCGGCGGCGTTCGGCGTCGATGTCACGGTCATCCCCTGCGGCCACACCGCACGACACGGCTATGCCGCGGCAGATGCCGTACGGGACTCCGGTGTCACCGCTGTCGTCGCGTACAACGACCTCGTGGCGCTCGGCGCGGTGACCGCGCTGGAGGAGTCGGGCCTGCGGGTCCCCGAGGACATGTCGGTCATCGGCTGCGACGACATCTCGCTCGACGACCTGCCCAGTTCCCGCAGACTCACCACGGCCTCGCTGGCCCGGCACGAGCTGGGCAGGCAAGCCGCCCAGACACTGGAAGCGCTGATGACCGCCGAGGGCGACACCGAGCCCAGAGTCATTCCGATGGAGCTGCGCGTACGCCACACGAGCGCTCCGCCGGCCGTGCCCGCGCGCTGAGCCGCGGACTGCTCACGGCTTCACCAAGGCGCCGGAAAGAAAATCTTACGAAACCGTGAAAAGCCGCGCGAAACGGCGCGGACTGACGGGGACTGAGGAGTGCACGCGACATAGTGGCGGAGATGCGACGGACGGCTCAGCCGGCCTCGCGGACTTCATCCCGCCACCGGTTCAGGAAACCCTTCGAGCGTCGGCAGACGCCCGTGGGCATCGGCCCCTCACAGGCCGCGAACGAGTGAGGAAAACAGTCCTTGATCAGTCGACGAACATTTTCTGGTGCGCTCACCGCGGGAGCCGCGACAGCAGTGGCCGGTGTGCCGGCCACCGGAGCCGCGGCCCAGGAACGGCCCGCTCCCTCCCACCCGGGCGACGCGCCGGTGCGCAACGTCGTGCTCGTCCACGGCGCGTACGCGGACGGTTCATCGTGGTCGGAGGTGATCGAGCGGCTCCAGTCGGCCGGCATGAACGTGACCTCCGTACAGAATCCGCTCACGTCCCTCGCCGACGACGTCGCCGCGACCGAGCGCGCCCTCGCCCTGCAGGACGGGCCGACCATCCTGGCCGCACACTCCTGGGGCGGCACGGTCATCTCCCAGGCCGGCCTCGCCTCCAACGTCACCGGGCTTGTCTACGTCGCCGCCCGTGCGCCCGACGCCGGGGAGGACTACACGGCGCTCGCCGCGAAGTTCCCCACCCCGCCCGCCAACGCCCAGCTCGTCGAGTCAGGCGGGTTCAAGCAGCTCAGCAAGGAAGGGTTCCTCCGGGACTTCGCGGGCGGGGTCCCCAGGCGCCGGGCGCTCGCGCTCTACGCCGCGCAGGGCCGTATCGCGTCCTCGCTGTTCCCGACCTCGACGACCACGGTGGCCGCGTGGCGGCACAAACCCACCTGGTACGCGGTGTCGAAGAACGACAGGACCACCTCGACCGAACTCGAACGGTTCCTCGCCGCGCGCATGCGCGCCAAGACCATCGAACTCGACTCGAGCCACCTGTCGATCGTCACCCACCCCGACGCGATTGCACAGCTGATCCTCGACGCCGCCGCCCACCAGGGTTCGTAGCTCGGACACGGCCGCGGGCCACTCTCACCAGCCGGTCAGCAGCAGGTGGTTGAGGAGCAGGGCGAGAGTGGCCTGTGCGGCAAGCCAGGCGCGGGGACGGCCTAGGAACGCGCAGGCCGGGAGCAGCCACATCACGAACGGCAGCCAGATGCGTTCCGTCTCCGCCTTGCTCATGCCCGAGAGGTCGGCGATGAGCAGGGCGAGCAGCGCGGCGAGTACGAGCAGAGCGAGGCGGAGTTCGGGAGCGGGCGGGCGCAGGCGGGCGCGGAGGTCCTTGTGCAGGGACGCAGCGCCGGCCCGCCGCAGGCCCGCCACCGTTGCCGGGCCCGCGATCAGTACCGTGCAGGCGAGGTTCGCCCACACCCAGTAGCCGTACGGCCGGACGCGGGCGGCCCCTTGGTAGTAGCGGGTCACCAGCAGGCGGTACGCCTCCCACCAGTCGAACCCGGCGAGCGTGAACGCGAGCGGGACTACGAGGGCTCCGGCCACCAGGTAGGGCAGCGGGCGGAGTCGCCGCGTACCGAGCAGCAGGACGGCGGCCGCGATCACCGCGAACAGCGTCAGCCCGTACGAGAGATACATGGTGAGGCCGAGGAGGAGCCCGGAGGCGAGGCCGGTCGCCCGCGGCCGGTGTCCTGTGACCGCGAGGGCGAGGAACGCCACGGCCCACGCGGCGACCGCGGCGAAGTACCCGTCCGCGGAGGTCCCCATCCAGACGGCGGCCGGGGCCAGGACGAGGAAGGGCGCGGCGCGGCGGGCAAGCGCCTCCCCGGTCAGCGCTCGTACGGTGACGAGCACCGCGACCGCCGCCGTCGCCCCGACGGTGATGCACCAGACGCCCGCCCAGGCCCCGCCGCCGAGCCCGATCCGGTCGAGCAGGACGAAGGTGAGGGTGGCGGCCGGGGGATGTCCGGCGACGTGCGCGGGCCAGTGGTCGGGGCCGAGCAGGATGTGGTGCGTGAAGTCCCGCAGTGTGTGCGGGATGTCGTGGAAGCGGTCGATGACCTGGAGGTACTCGTACCTGGTCGTCAGCCGCTGGGCGATCCCGCGGTGCCAGCCGTCGACGAGGGCGAGGGAGAACGTCCACGCCATGCCGGTGCCCCAGATGCTCAGCAGCAGCGCGCGCCAGGGCAGCCGGGCGGCGACGAGCGGCCCGTAGGCGACGACCGCGACGGCCACCACGATCGCGGCCGGGGTGCCGGGGCCGACGTGCGGATCCCAACGGGCGAACAGCGGCGGCCAGCCGACGTGGAGCGTTCCATCGCGGTGCTCGATGGCGGTACCGACCAGCACGGCGGCGAGCACCAGCAGCGCGGCGGCCAGGGCCGCGGACAGGTCACGGAGAAGATCGCGGTTCACACCAGCACGTTAGGGCGGGGAACGGCCCCCAGGGCCGCCACCAGGGTGGACGTCAGAGTTTCGTCATGGTTCGCGGACCCTTTCGTGGGCTGTCCCGCGCCTACGGTCGAGGCATGCCTCGGTCCCCTTCCTCCCCCGCTTTCTGGCGCAGTCCGCTGCGCGGCCCCTGGTTCACCTCCGTGCTGGGCATCGTCCTGCTCGGCGGGATCACGGTGCTGTTCGTGACGGGTCTCCTGTCGTACGCCGCCTACAACCCGGGCCTGTCGCGGGTGAACGACATGACCCCGGACAAGGGTCTGCTCGGCTTCTATCTCTTCTCGTGGCCGACCGACCCGCACTGGCTGTACCGGCTCACGCAGGGCGTCCACGTGACGCTCGGCGTCACGCTGATCCCCGTACTGCTGGCGAAACTGTGGTCGGTGGTGCCGAAGCTGTTCGCGCTGCCGCCCGTACGGTCCCTCGCGCACGGGCTGGAGCGGATCTCGCTGCTTCTGCTGGTCGGAGGCGCCCTGTTCGAGTTCATCACGGGCGTGCTGAACGTCCAGCTCGACTACCTCTTCCCCGGCTCCTTCTATCGGCTGCACTTCTACGGGGCCTGGGTGTTCTTCGCGGCGTTCGTGACGCACGCGGTGCTGAAGGTGCCGACAGCTTTGCGCAATCTGCGCCACCTGCGGGAGGAACACCCCTCAGGGGACGAGGAGTTGGTGTCTCCAGGGAACGAGGAGTTGGTGTCGCCGGATCCCGCCAAGCCCACCGTCTCGCGGCGCGGCGCCCTCGGCTTCGTCGGCGGCGGATCGCTGCTGCTGCTCGCCACGACGGCGGGCCACAGCTTCGACGGCCCGCTGCGGGAGACGGCTCTGCTGGCACCGCACGGCGGCCCCGAACCGGGTTCCGGGCCCGGCGCGTTCCAGATCAACAAGACGGCGAAGTCGCGCGGGATCAGCGCGACGGAGACGAGCGAGGAGGCCTGGCGGCTGGTCGTCGAGGGACGCGGGCGGACGGTCCGCCTGAGCCGGGACGAGCTGCTGCAACTCCCGCTGCACAGTGCCGCGTTGCCCATCGCCTGTGTGGAGGGCTGGTCGACGTCCGACCAGCGGTGGCGAGGAGTAAGGCTGCGGGATCTGGCCCGTCTCGTGGGCTATGAGCAGGCGCCGGACGTCCTGGTGGAGTCGCTCCAGCGGCACGGGGCGTTCCGCCGGGCGGCGCTGCGTGACAACCAGGTGCGTGACCCGGATTCCCTGCTCGCCCTGTTCGTCAACGGCGCGCAGCTGACACCCGACCACGGCTACCCGGCACGCGTCATCGTCCCGGCGGCGCCCGGGGTGCTGAACACGAAATGGGTCGCACGGATGACGTTCGGAGACCTGTGATGCGACGACCGTTCACGAAGGCTGCCATCGGCAGTCCGCTGCAACTCCTGCTGCTCGCCTGCTCGTTCGCGCTCGCCGGTTACGCGGGGGTGCAGCTGCTCGCGGGCGACTGGTTCGGGGTGGCCCTGTGGTTCGTGGGTGCGGCGGTGCTGCACGACCTGGTGCTGCTGCCGCTGTACGCGGGGGCGGACCGCGCTCTCTCACGCGCGCTGGGAGCGGTCGGCCGCCGGGAGTGGACGGTCTTCGTCCGGGTGCCGGCGGCGCTCTCCGCTCTCCTGCTACTGGTGTGGTTTCCGCTGATCAGCGGGCAGGTGGCGGACCACTACCAGTCCGCGACCGGCCTGTCGGGCGACGGGTTCCTGTCCCGCTGGCTGCTGATCACGGCCGCGCTGTTCGGGGGCTCCGCGGTGCTGCTCGTGCTGCGGTTGCGCAGGGCGACGAAGGAGCGGCCGCCCGCCTCCCACTGACCGTCCGGGCGCCAGCCCGCGCGCGCCGCGTGCCTCAGCAGGGCCGGGGCGCCGAGGCGGGCCCAGGGAAAGGCCGGGCCCGCGGCGCCGTGGGCGTTGGCGACGCGGACGACATGGACGTCGACGCGTTCGTCGACGTCCATGTCCGGGACGGCCTCGACGATCAACAGGCCGCCGGAGGACAGGAGTTGGGACATCCGTCGGAGCAGGGCGGCCGGGTCGCCGCCGATGCCGACGTTGCCGTCGATGAGGAGGGCGGTGTCCCAGCGGCCTTCGCCGGGGAGCGGCTCGAAGACCGACCGGTGCAAGGCCTGCCCGCCGAGCCGCACGGTGTGGGCGACGGCGGCCTCGCTGACGTCGATGCCGAGCGCGGGCCTGCCCAGCGCCGCGAGCTCGGCGACGAGCCGCCCCGGCCCGCACCCCACATCGAGCACAGCGCCTTCGCAGCGCCGCAGCGCCTCCAGATCGGCCGCGTCGGCCCGTGCACACCAGCGCTCGACGTCGAGGGGAAGCAACCAGCCGTCGGGACGGCGGAGGTAGAGGGGGCCTTGGCCGGTGCGGAGTGCATCGGAGTACGGGTCGGCCGACCAGGGGGTGGTGGGACTCGACGACGTGTCCGGCGTTCGATGTCGAGGCCGTTCGGGCCGGGAGCGGGACCCTCCGGAGGCGGGCACGGGTAGGGGTGACGGGGGCGGGGAAAGCCGCCCGGCGGCGGGAGCGCCAGATCCCGTGCTCATCAACAGCTCACCGCCTGCACGCGGGCCAGCTCCACAGCAGGCGGGCGGGGCGAGGAAAACCGCCCGGCAGAGGCAGCGGAAGCGCCAGATCCCATGTTCATCAGCAGCTCACCGCCTGCACGCGGGCCAGCTCCACAGCAGGCGGGCGGGGCGAGGAAAACCGCCCGGCAGAGACAGCGGAAGCGCCAGATCCCGTGCTCATCGGCGGCTCGCCGCGGAGCAGGGATGGCGGGGGCGGGGAAAGCCGCCCGGCAGGGGCAGCGGGAGCGCCGAATCCCGTGTTCATCGGCGGTTCACCGCCCGCACGCGGGCCAGCTCCGCGGCGAACCGGCCGCCGGGTGCCGCCGACGCGACCGCCTCCGCGTCGGCAGCCGTGTCGACGTCCCGGAGAGCGGGCAGCTCGCGCACGCGCAGGCCCGCGGCTGTAAGGCGGTCCCGCTGCACGGCACCCGTGGTCGGCGTCGACATCGGTACGCCGCGCAGCAGTTCGGGGTCGGGGCTGGCGAGCCCCAGCGCCCAGAAGCCGCCGTCCTCGGCCGGTCCGAAGTACGCGTCGCAGTCGGCGAAGTCCACGGTGAGAAGTTCGGGCGTCACCTGAGGGGTGTCCATGCCGATGAGCAGCGTGGGCCCTTCGCAGCCGGCGAACGCGGCGGCGAGCCGCTCGTCCAGACCTCCCGCGCACTGCGGTACGACGTCGAAGCCAGGCGGCAGCCAGCGGCCCGGCGCGCCGTCGAGCACCAGCACGTGGCGCGAGGCTGGCGTCGCCGCCACCGTACGCAGGGTGTCCACGAGGGCCGCCTCGGCGAGCAGTGCCGCTTCCCGGGGCGTGAACGGCGGCGTGAGCCGGGTCTTCACCCGCCCCGGCCGTGGCTCCTTCGCGATGACGAGCAGGGTGCTCACTGGGCGGTTCCTCCCTGGGAGGGGGCGGCCGCCATGATCGGCGCCGGTGGTTCGGCCAGGACGCGGCGCATGTCCCGTACCGCCTGCCAGGTACCGCGCCAGGTGCCGGTGACCTTGGAGGCACCGGTACGGGGCAGGTACGGCACGTCGTGCTCGGCGACACGCCAGCCCGCGTCGGCGGCGCGGACGACCATCTGGAGCGGGTAGCCGCTGCGGCGGTCCGTGAGGCCGAGGGCGAGCAACGGTTCGCGGCGGGCCGCACGGAGCGGCCCGAGATCGTGCAGGCGCAGTCCCGTGCGGCGGCGCATCATCCGGGCCAGGGCGAGGTTGCCCGCCCGGGCATGCACGGGCCAGGCGCTCCGGCTCTGCGGTCGGCGCCGCCCGAGCACGAGGTCCGCCTCCCCGTCCCGCACCTCGCGTACGAAGGGGACGAGCAGCGACGGGTCGAGCGAGGCGTCGCAGTCGCAGAAGCACACGAAGTCCGCGGTGGCGGCGGTCAGCCCGGCGTGGCAGGCGGCGCCGAACCCGCGCCGCGCCTCGCGAACGACGGTCGCGCCGAGGCCGCGGGCCAGTTCCGCCGAGCCGTCCGTGGACCCGTTGTCCACGACCAGTGCGCGCCAGCCCGGGGGGATGCGGGCGAGTACCCAGGGCAGGGCCTCGGCCTCGTTCAGACAGGGGAGGACCACGTCGACCTGCGGGTCCGTTACGGGAAGGGCGCGATTTGCAGTCACGGCTTTCACCTTACGAACGCGAAAGGAACATATCGGGCTTGACCTCCTTACGAAACACGGACGTCGACCCGCGCCGGCGGCACGGGGGCAGGGCCGGTGGGAGGCTGGAGGCATGCAGCAGCCGTACGAACCCCCAGGTGCCGGGCGTGCTCCGAACGGCCACGGGGACACGACCCCGGGCGGGTCCGGGGCCACGACGCGCGTTCTCGTCGTCGACGACGATCCGACCGTCGCCGAGGTCGTCTCCGGCTACCTCGACCGCGCGGGATACGCCGTGGACCGGGCCGCGGACGGGCCTGCCGCGCTCGCCCGGGCCGCCGCGCACTGGCCGGACATGGTGGTCCTCGACCTGATGCTGCCGGGGATGGACGGTCTCGAGGTGTGCCGGCGGTTGCGGGCGCGCGGTCCCGTGCCCGTCATCATGCTCACCGCCCGCGGTGACGAGGACGACCGGATCCTCGGCCTGGAGGTCGGCGCCGACGACTACGTCACGAAACCGTTCAGCCCCCGGGAACTGGTGCTCCGGGTCGAGTCGGTCCTGCGCCGCACACGGCCCGCCGCCGACGCCCGCCCCCTCCACGCGGCCGGTCTCACCGTCGACCCCGCCGCCCGCCGCGCCACCAAGAACGGTACGGAACTCGCCCTCACCATCCGCGAGTTCGACCTCCTCGCCTTCTTCCTCCGCCATCCCGGCCGCGCCTGCAGCCGGGAGGACCTGATGCGCGAGGTCTGGGGCTGGGACTTCGGGGACCTGTCGACGGTCACGGTCCACGTACGCCGGCTACGGGGGAAGGTCGAGGACGACCCGGCGCGACCGCGGCTGATCCAGACCGTGTGGGGCGTCGGCTACCGCTTCGACGCCACGCCCCGCGAAGAGGCGGTCTGACGATGCCCAATGCCACGCATCCCGGGGAAGCGACCTGACCATGCTCGACACGACACCACGCGAAGAGATGGTCCTGACCATGCTCGACACCACACCCCGCCGAGAGATGGTCTGACCATGCGCGACATGCTGTTCATCGCCCTCTACGCCTTCCTCGGCGCCGCCGCGGCCGGGCTGCTCGGGGCGGGTGCGCTCTGGCTGATCCGGCGGCGGTCGCTGACCGCGTCCCTCGCCGTCGTCGCCGCCGTGGCCGTCACCGCGATGCTCGCCGGGACGCTGGCCGTGGCCTGGGCGATGTTCCTGTCCTCGCACGACCTGAGCGTCGTGACCACGGTCGTCGCGATGGCGGCCGTCGTTTCCCTGGCGACCGCCCTCCTCCTCGGCCGCTGGGTCGTCGGCCGCAGCCGGGCACTCACTCTCGCCGCCCGCTCCTTCGGCGACGACGGTGACTTCGCGGCCCCCGACGGCCCGGCGATCGCCGAACTCACCGCGCTGAGCCGGGAGTTGGCGGCCACCAGCGCCAAGCTCGCCGAGTCCCGCGACCGCGAGCGCGCCCTGGAGACCTCGCGCCGCGAACTCGTCGCGTGGATCTCGCACGACCTGCGCACCCCGCTCGCCGGACTGCGGGCGATGTCGGAGGCTCTGGAGGACGGCGTCGCGGCCGACCCGGACCGCTATCTCCGCCAGATGCGCACCGAGGTCGAGCGCCTCAACGACATGGTCGGCGACCTGTTCGAGCTGTCCCGCATACACGCCGGGACGCTCGCCCTCTCCCCCTCCCGGATCTCGCTGTACGACCTGGTCGGCGACGCCCTCGCGGGAGCGGACCCGCTCGCGCGGGAGTACGGAGTACGGCTGGTCGGCGACCGGATCGAGCCGGTGCCCGTCGAGGTTGACGGCAAGGAGATGAGCCGCGTCCTGGGCAATCTGCTGGTCAACGCGATCCGGCGGACACCGGCCGACGGCACGGTCGCGATCGCGGCAGAGCGGTCGGACGAGGGTGTCGTACTGTCCGTCACCGACGGCTGCGGGGGCATCCCCGAGGAGGACCTCCCGCGCGTCTTCGACACGGGCTGGCGGGGCACCCACGCGCGGACTCCTCCCGCGGGAGCCGGGCTCGGCCTCGCGATCGTCCGTGGCATCGTGGAGGCCCACCGGGGCCAGGCCGCCGTACACAACGTGCCCGGCGGCTGCCGATTCGAGGTCACGCTTCCCACAGCCGAGGCGTGAGCGGAGGCACCCTACGGGGCGCTACTCCCCGCGCAGCTTCGCCGTCGCGAACTCCCGCATCCCCTCAACGAACCCGACCTCGGCCTTCCAGCCCAGCTCGGCACGCAGCCGGGACGAGTCCGCTGTGATGTGGCGTACGTCGCCGAGCCGGTACTCCCCGGTCACGACCGGCTCGGGTCCCCCGTACGCGGAGGCCAACGCGCACGCCATCTCGCCGACCGTGTGCGGCTGCCCGCTCCCGGTGTTGTACATGGTCAACGCTCCCTCCGGGGGCTCGGCCTCCAGCGCCGCCACGTTGGCCGCCGCCACATCCCGTACGTGCACGAAGTCCCGTCGCTGGCCGCCGTCCTCGAAGACACGCGGGGCCTCTCCACGGGCGAGTGCGGACCGGAAGAAGGAGGCGACACCGGCGTACGGGGTGTCGCGCGGCATCCCGGGCCCGTACACGTTGTGGTAGCGCAGCGACACCGCCGAACCGCCCGTGGACCGCGCCCACGCCGCCGACAGATGCTCCTGGGCGAGCTTGGTCGTCGCGTACACGTTCCGCGGGTCGACCGGAGCGTCCTCACCGACAAGGCCGGGCGTCAACTCCCGCCCGCACTCCGGGCACATGGGCTCGAAGCCGCCGCCCTCCAGGTCCCGCACGCTCCGGGGCCCGGGCCGCACCACCCCGTGCCGGTCGCAGCGGTACGAACCCTCCCCGTACACGACCATCGACCCCGCGAGCACCAGCCGCCGCACCCCTGCCTCGGCCATCGCGGCAAGCAGGACCGCCGTACCGAGGTCGTTGTGGGACACGTACTCGGGCGCGTCGCCGAACCTCGTCCCCAGCCCCACCATCGCCGCCTGGTGGCACACGGCGTCGACGCCCGGCAGTGCGGACGCGACCGCGCCGGCACTGCGCACGTCCGAGCCGTGGCGCAGGTCGAACCCGACGGTCTCGTGCCCTCTCGCGGTCAGCGCCTCGACGACATGGGACCCGATGAACCCGGCTGCGCCGGTGACCAGTACTCGCATGTACGGAACGCTAGGACCGCGAAGGCGCCGTGCGGCAGCACCGCGCCTGTCACGTCACCGGTCCGTAAGACCTCGGCGGACGCGGGGCTCAGCTCTCGACCGGGGCGAGGACCACGAAATCCGCGTTCGACGGGTCGATGCAGACGGCCAGCCGGCCTACACCCTCCATGTCCGCGGGCCCCATCTGCACGCTGCCGCCCTTCTCGGTGACCGTGGCGACCGCGGCGTCGCAGTCGGCGACGGCGAAGACCGGGTGCCAGTACGGTCGTCCGTTCGCCAGGGCGAGGGCGTCCGCCGGGACCTCCATGAGGCCTCCGTGCATACGCTCTTCGGGAAGTCCGGCGGGAGTGACCAGGGAGTATGTGCCGCCGTCGCCCGGCAGCGGCATGTCGCTGAACTGCCAGCCGAGGACTCCGCCGTAGAACTCCTTCGCGGCCGCGGCGTCCGTCGTGTACAGCTCTGTCCAGGACAGTGATCCCGGCTCGTCGACCAGCTCGACGCCCTTGTTCTTCCCCGGCTGCCAGACGGCGAACTGGCCGCCCGACGGGTCGGTGTACTGCGCCATCCAGCCCCAGCCGTCGAGGTCCCTCGGCGCCACCCGGACCGTGCCGCCCGCGCGCTCCACGGCCTTCGTCGTGGCGTCCGCGTCGGCGACGCTGTAGTAGATCATCCAGGCCGGGCGGGCGCCTTCCTCGGTGAGCTTGCCGAGTCCGGCGACGATCTTGCCGTCCTTCCGGAACATCCCGCCCTCCATGTCCTCGCTCTCTCCCATGGGCTCGTAGTCCCAGCCGAGCACCGCGCCGTAGAAGGCCGCGGCTGCCGGAACATCGGGTGCGCCGAGGTCGAGCCAACAGGGGGAGCCGGGCACGAAATCAGTGGTGATCACAGCGATTTCCCTTCGCAGTTCCTGTGTGACCCCAGACTGGCACCCGGCACTGACAATCGCCCCTCGGACCGCGCGACGGTGGGCCTCAGGGGTGGTGGTTGTTCATCCGGGCGAGTGCCGCGTCCGCCGTTCGGGCAGCGGCGAGCCCAACGGTCACCGGATCGGTGACCGTCGGTGGATCCCGCCCGCTTCTACGCCGGGACTCCGCTGCCACGATCCTCGGCGGCCTGCGCCCCCGCACCGTGCCGGCCAACGGCGAGTCGCAGTCCGGGTCCGGGCGGAGGCGGACGACCGGCGGGGTCGGGACATCCGCTTGGAGTGCCTGCGACAGCGGGGCGCGCCCATCAGCACCGGCCAGGCCCACCACGCCTGGACACCGCCCAGTTCGCGCTGAACGCTGGGTGACCACCGGCATCCCTCCGGCCAGGGCGCCCCCGCTTCCAGGTGGACATCTCCGGGTCCGCACAGAGCGTCGCCACGGGATTCCGCCGCCCGGCCGACGCGTCTGAATTGGTCAGAGCCACCGCCCAATCAGGCATCGGCGGCTGCCCTCGTACATTCCGTGCGGTTGTTCGACAGTGGTCGACTTCGGCACGGCATGACGTCCTTCCAGAGCAGGGCAAAACGGCATACGGGTTGAAGGAGTGTGGAATAGCCGATCATCCTTGGCGCCATGAGTCTCGTCTCCGCCTCCTTCGACGTGCCCACCACGGGCGACTACGCCTACGACTGGGCCCTGGTCGACGTGGAGACCTCCGGACTCATGGCCAGGCGGGACCGGGTGCTGTCCGTCGCGGTGGTGACGATCGGTCCGGACGGCGAGCAGACCGGAGAGTTCTCCACGCTGCTCAACCCCGGCTGCGACCCGGGACCCGTGCACGTGCACGGGCTGACCGTCGAGCGACTGCGGGGCGCGCCGACCTTCGACCAGGTCGCGGGGCGCATCGGCGCGATGCTCCAGGACCGGATCCTGGTCGCCCACAACGCCCAGTTCGACTACGACTTCCTGGCCCACGAGTTCTCCCGTGCGCGGATGTGGCTGCCGGTGTCGCAGCGGCTGTGCACGCTGGCCCTCAACCGTCAGGTGGATCCGCCGACGGACGACATGAAGCTGGGCACCCTCGCCGCTCATTACGGCGTACCGCAGGTGCGGGCGCATGACGCACTGGACGACACCCGGGTGCTGGCGGGCATCCTGCGGGCATCTCTGCGCGAGGCGGCACGGCTCGATCTGCCGTTGCCGCTGGTGACCTGCCCGCCTCGGGCGGAATCCCAGTTCACGCCGCAGCCGCCCAAGACGCCCTGCGCGTACCGGAACCCGGGACGGCTGATGCCCGGCGGGCCGCTCCAGCAGGGGATGAAGATCGCGATAACAGGTGAGACCGCCCACGCCCGGGCGGAGCTGGTCGGGCGGGCGGTTGCCGCCGGACTGAACATGATGACGACCGTCAGCCGGCACACCAGCGCTCTGGTCACCAACGAGCCGACGTCCGATTCGGCGAAGGCCCGACGCGCGATCGCCGAAGGCGTACCGGTCATCGATGAGCACACCTTCCTGCAGTTGCTGACCGACGTACGGACCGGGACAGCTCATGAGGCGACGACTACCACTGCCGCCCTGATCGCACCCGTGGCGGAGCCGGCAACCGCACAAGTCTCGGCCGAGGAACCCGTATCCACCACAGGCTCTGCCACACCCGTCCCTGCGGTACCTGTCCTCCCGGCGCTCCCCCTCGGCGTATCCGTTCCCGCTCCGCGCCTACCTGAGAACCCGGCCGGCACCTCGGACGGGCCGCTGACGGGCAGTCGGGTACTGGTGCTCGGCGGCGCCCATGCCGATGCCTCCGCAGCCCGTACCCGTGTCGTCGAGTTGGGCGGGTCCGCAGCGGTCAACCTGTCGGCCAGCGTCACCGACGTCGTCCTTCTTGCCGACGGCGCGAAGGACCGTCGGATGCTGCGCATCACCGCTCTTGAACTCCCCGTGCATGACGAAGATTGGCTCACCGCACCGGCAGTAGCCGACCAAGACACCGCGGCTGCCCGCCCGCAGGACCCACAGGTAATGCCCAGGGGCGACGTCATCGACCTGCCCGTCCCGAACGGCACACCCGCGCTCAAGTGGTACGTCACCGCCGGCTGGGCTCCACAGGCCGACTGCGAGATCGACGTCGTCGCCTTCATCCTCGACGAGGACGAACAGGTCACCTTCGACGAGGACTTCATCTTCTACGGCGCCCCGGAAAGCCCCGCCGGCACCGTGCGACTCCTCACCGGCGGTCCCGCCGAACAGACCATCGCCCTCGACCTGGCATCCCTTCCGCCCGCAACCCGAAAGGTCGTCATCGCCGCGGCCATCGACGGCGCCACCACCTTCGGGACCGTCGGCGCGATCCAGATCGGTGCGGCGCCCGGCAGCAGCGGGGCACCACTCGCCCGGGCCACCCTGGACGCCGCAACGACCGAACGCACCATGTTGCTTGCGGAGATCTACCGCAGGGGTCCGGTCTGGCGCCTGCGCGCTGTCGGCCAGGGCTATGACCATGGGCTCGATGTCCTGGCGCGCGGATACGGGGTCGACATCACTGACTGAACGCACTCCACGCCGGGCATGGGCGGGTGCTGTGCTCAGTGCCGTCCCGCGCGGTTCAGGGCGTCCTCCGCCTGTGTGGCCAGGGTGCCGACGAGGTCGGCTGCGGGTGGCTGGTCGGTGATGAGGTCGACCGCCTCACCCGCCCAGACCGGTAGCGGCGGCAAGTCGCCCCGGGCGACGCCGTCCTGATACTCCGTCTGGGCCCGGGCGTCCGCGGCGAGTTCCGCCTCCCGGCCCCGCCATTGGTCGAGGTAGCGATGGCCCAGCGTGCGGGCGGTGTACCGGGCGGGCCACCGGGAGCCGCGGGCGATGTCGAGCACGCGGTTGCGCTCGGTGTCCTGCCCGTGCCCCTCGACGATTGCGGTGACTGTCGAGGGGTGGACCAGGGCTTCGGCGGTGGCCTGGAAGCGGGTGCCGATGAGCGCCCCCGCGGCCCCGAGGACCAGGACGGCCGCCAGGCCGCGGCCGTCGGCGATCCCGCCGGCCGCCAGCACCGGCACCGGTGCTGCCAGATCCACCACCACCGGCACGAACGGCAAGGTGGACCGCCCGTGCCGGGCCCCGTGCCCACCGCTCTCGGTGCCCTGCGCCACGATGACGTCAGCGCCCAGGTCCACGGCCTGTCTTGCCTCTTCCAGGTCGGTGACCTGAATGATGAGTGCCGCGCCGGTCCGGCGGACGCGTTCGGTGTACGCGCTGGGGTCGCCGAAGGAGAACATCACCGCCCTGGGCCGGTGTTCGAGTGCCCGCTCGACCGCGCGCGTGTCGATCTGCCAGGTCAGAAAGCCGATGCCCCACGGCTTGTCGGTGCCCTGCTCGACGAGCGGCACTTCGCGGGCCAGCCAGTCCGGATCCCCGTTCCCCGAGCCCAGCAACCCGAGCCCGCCGCCCCGCGAGACGGCTGCCGTCAGCGCACCACCGGCAGACCCGCCCATCGGTGCCAGCGCGATCGGATGCCGCACCCCGAACAGTTCCGTGAACGCCGTCGACAACGCCATGCCCACATCATCGCGCATCGCACTCGTCGGCACCCAAGGCTGAGAGAAATACATCCTAGGCGTTTTCTCACACTCGGAGACACTCGGAGACGCTCGGATTCATTCGGAAACATTCCGATCGCACCAAATGGAGAGTCGTGCATCCGGCTGCGCGCGGAAATTTTATGAACACCTCTCACATTCACCTGAGGAACCCTCATGAATGAGGCAGAGAAAGCGCCTTCGGAATTTATCCGTCTGGACCTTCACCAAGGTCCGGTCCGGTGAGCTCAAGCTTTCGGCCCCGGCCGCCAAGGGCGAAGTCACGGCCCGGGTTACTGGCCCACCCTTCCGTCGATGCACTCGCGCAACAGGTCGGCGTGCCCGCAGTGCCGGGCGTACTCCTCGACCCTGTGCACCATCAGCCCCCGAACCGTGATTCCGTCCTCCCCCAGACGCTCGCTCAGATCCGGGTGCCCGGCCAGCGCGGCGTCGGTCGCGGCCTGCTCGCGCGCCAGGTCGGAGTACGCGGCATCGACCTGGGCCTGATCGGCGACGGCTCCGTCGAAGTCCGCGTCGCGCTCGCCGTACAGCTTCGGCAGCGGATCGCCGTCGCCGATCCAGTTGTGCCAGTCCCGTTCCACCTCGACAAGGTGGCGAAGCAGGCCGAGCAGCGACATCGTCGACGGCGGAACCGACCGGCGGGCAAGTTGCTCCGCGTCCAGGCCCTCGCACTTCATCCGCAGGGTCAGGCGGTAGTTCGCCAGGAAGTCCAGCAGCGTCGCAAGCTCCCCGTCCGGATTGACGTCTTCATTGCGGGGATCGTCGTCCGGGTCGGCCCACATGTCGGGGTAGACGGTCGCCTGGCTCCATCGCGCGGGTTGGTCACTCATGCGTGCCATGTTCGTCTGTGAGGGCCCGAGTTCGCCAATGAGTTTCGGTCCGGAAGAGCGGGTGGCCCTTCTTAAAGTGGTCACAAAAAACTCCATCATCCTGATTTGCGCAGCGCCATCCACGTAGCGGGACTGGGCTACACGCCTCGGGTGTGATGAGAGGGTGTCCATGGGAACGATTCATCAGGTATCTCCGGACCGATCGCCCCAGCCTCCGGACGGAACGTCACCACGTCCAAAGCGTTACCGGCCCGGGTGGGGAGACCTGCTCGGCACCCTCGCGGTCTTTTCGACCGTCGCCCCTGTCGGCCTGTGGCTGCTGAACCACGGGCTGCCCCTGCCGTTGGGCATGAAGTCCACGGTCGGCATGCTGGGGCTGCTGTCCTCGCTCATCGCGACGCAGCTCATGCTCCTGCTGGTCGTCCTCCTGGCGCGGATCCCATGGGTGGAACGAGCCTGGGGGCACGACCGCCTGGCTCGACAGCATCGCTGGATCGGGTTCGCGTCCTTCTGGTTCATGATGGCGCACCTCGTGGCCCAGACCCTCGAGCGGGTCTCCCGCGACTGGTCGACCGCCTTGCAACGGACCTACGAGCTCTACGTAGTTGAACCGTGGATGCTCGCGGCCACCGTCGGCACCGTCCTCATCATCGGCGTCATGGTCACGTCGATGCGCTGGGCCCGTCGGCGACTGCGCTTCGAGGGCTGGCACCTGCTGCACCTCTACACCTACCTCGGCCTGATTCTCATCCTGCCGCACATGCTCGTGACCGGCCCGGAGTTCCACGCGCAGTGGGCACGGGCGTACTTGTGGACCGAATACGTCCTCGCCGCCGCCTGCATCCTTGTCTTCCGTCTCGGTCTGCCGCTGTGCCGGACTCTGTACCACCGGCTCCGGGTCGAGGAAGTGAGCACCGAAGCGCCCGGCGTGGTGTCGATTACGCTGACGGGCCGTCGGCTGGACCAACTGCACGCCAGGTCGGGGCAGTTCTTCATCTGGCGTTTCATGGACGGACCCGGTTGGACCCGCGGCCACCCCTACGCCCTGTCCGCGGCACCTCAGCACGACCGGCTCCGTATCTCGGTCCGCGAGTCCGGCGACGGCAGCGCCCGCGCCGCCACGCTGCGGCCCGGTACCCGTGCGCTGATCGAAGGGCCCTACGGCACCATGACCGCGCGTCGGCGCCGCTGGCCGAAGATGCTGCTCCTCGCGGCCGGAATCGGCATCACGCCGTTGCGGGCACTGCTGGAGGACACGCGATACGGCCCCGGCGAGGCGACGTTGATCTACCGCTTCAGCAGTGAAGACGACCGGCTCTTCACAACGGAGCTGCAGGAGCTCGTCACACGCCGCGGCGTCGACCTGGTCCTGCTGCCGGGAGGACGCGGCCCCGACGGCTCATGGCTGCCGGCCGACTTCGGCGCCCAACCCGATGAGATCCCCGTACTGCGTCACGCCGTTTCCGACTTGACCTGCCGGGACGTCTACGTGTGCGGCCCTCCCCCGTGGGCCTCCGCGGTCCACGCGACACTGCGCCGCGCGGGCGTCCGCGAGGAAGACATACACACCGAAGTCTTCGCCTGGTAGCCGTAACCGTCCCTGTCCCGGTCCCAAGGAGCGAAGCCGTCATGCATCGCATCACCCTGTGGAGTGCTCTGGTCATCTCCGCCATCGGCCTGGTCGTCTGCTACATGGTCAACGCCGGCGGTCTGACCTACAACCCCGCGGTACCGACCGACAACGACAAGGAGCAGGGCACCCACATGCCGGCTCCAGGTACGGAAAGGAAGTAACCGCCCGCCTCAAGTTTGCGGCGCAAGTACATGACGTACAAGTCGACGGTGTTGGAGGTGGGTCCCCCCTGTTCGCCCCAGAGGGACTTGAGCAGCCACTCACGTGTCAGGACTCGCCCCGGACGCGCCGGCCACCAGGTCTGAGCGACGCCAGGAGTTGGCGGACGACGGCTTCGATCTGCGAGGGCGGGAAGTTCGCGAAGGGCAGTCCGCACACGATGTGGTCGTAGTGCCCGAGTTGCTGGTCCTGGATGAGGCCGTGGTGCAGACGGGTACGCGGGGCGATGGCTGCCAGCCGTGCGTCGTGCCGCAGAGCCGCCGCCAGGTGGTCGACGAACGGGCGGTTGGCCTCGACGAGTTCGAGTGTGTCGTTGGGGCCGAGGCGTTGCGCGAGGTGGCGGGTAACAGCTCCGGTGCCCGGTCCGACTTCCAGCACGGCACGCGGCTGGTCCGGGCTGCCCGGTTGGACGTGGCGGGTGAGAGCACGGGACAGGGCGGCTCCGCTGGGCGCGATGGATCCCGTCATTTTCGCGGTTCGGGTGAACTGCCGGAGAAATGCCAGAGCTTCTGCCACAGCAGCTGATGCGGTCGAGGTCGTCACGTGGGCACCTTCGCCTTGCTGATGAATCCGAGTGGGTCGGCGGAGCGGGTGGACGTTCGGGGGCAGCGCACCGTGGACGTAGGTGCGGTGATCCCGGTCCAAGGTGCGGCTCGGGATGGCGAGTTGCTGGGACCGTCGGTCCCGTCAAGGGCGGTCCCAGCAGCTCAGGATGTTGCGGGCAGGGCGCAAGGCGGTGAGCTACTTGTTCTCGCCCGGCTTGCCGGCGTGCTCGCCGTCTCCGGGTGTGTCGTCACCGGGCTTCGCCTGATCGACGGGGCTCGCGGACGCGTCGGTGCCAGGGCTGGCAGGGGCCGTCGCGACGGGTTCCTCGTCCTTGGTCTCGCCTCCCTTCGCACCGCTCCCGGAAAGGTTGAGTTGGTAGGCGAAGAGAAGGGCGGTCACGGCGAGGGTGGCCGTGAGCCAAAGGGTGATGCGGCGCATGATTACTCCTTCGGATATTTGCGAATTACGGTTGGCGGATTGGCGGATTCCACCGGATTACGGGTTATCGATTTCGGGTTATGAACTACGGTTTACGGGCTACCAGGCGAATTCCTCGGTGTGCAGGCTGTCTCGATGCACGCCGGCGGACCTGGTTGCCTTGCGAACCGCGGAAAGCCAGGCAGGCGGACCGCAGACATACACATCTCGGTTGGCGACGTCTGGGACGAGTTCCTTGAGCACCTGGGCGTCATCGGCATGGGTGCCGACGCCGGCCGGCAGCCACGAGTCGTCGGCACGGCGGGGGCCGGGCATGAAGTGCAGTTCGACACCGCGCCGGCCGGCGATCTGCCTCAACTCGTCGGCGCACACGGCGTGTTCCGCCTCGGTGTAGCGGTAGAGGAGAACTGCTTCCCCGGGGGCGTAGGCGGTGTCCTCGAGCAGGGCTCGCATGGGAGTGACGCCGATGCCGGCGGCGATCAGGAGCATGCGGGGGTGACGCCGCTGCCGTGCCGTGAGCGTGCCGTACGGGCCCTCGATCAGCACGCGGGTGCCGGGCTTGAGCCGGGCTTGGCGCTCGCTTCCGTCTCCGGCGATCTTCACCGTGATCCGCAGGCGGTCGGCTGTGGGCGCCGCGGAGAGGGTGTACGGATTGCCGCGGGACCAGCCGGGGCCGTCGAGGAAGCGCCAGATGAAGAACTGTCCGGACTCGGTGCGCAGTCTGTCCAGCCGGTGTCCGCGCATGGTGACGGAGAAGATCCCGGGCCCTTCGGGGCGTACCTCTGCCACGCGCAGGCGGTGGTAGAGGGAGCGCCAGGCGGGCCAGCCGAGCCGATAGAGGACGGTGACGCCCGCCGCGAACAGATACAGGGTCCACCAGTAGGTGCGGGCCCAGGCCTCGTGGAAGTCGGCGCCGTCCTCCAGCATGTGCGGGAAGGTGAAGGCGACGCCGAGATAGGCGTACAGGTGGAGCAGGTGCCAGGACTCGTAGCGCAGCCTGCGGCGGGCCGCCCGGACGGACGTGACGACCACCATGATCACCGCGATGGTGCCGATCGTGGCGAACAGCATCCACGGGTCGGTGATGAACAGCTTCCACAGCTCGTCCAGAGCACTGGCCGGGTCCCGGGAGATGCGCTGCACTGCGAAGAGGACGACGTGCGCCATCATCAGCCAGAACGACGCGAACCCGATCCAGCGGTGCCGCCGGGTGAGCAGGTCGTGGCCCCAGGACCGCTCGACCCAGGGGATCCGGGCCAGGAGCACGACCTGCAGCAGCATCAGATCGGCGGAGACCAGCCCGGTGAGCAGGCCGAGCGATCCGACGGCGGTGTCCACGGTGGTCAGGCTCAGCAGGCCCTGATTGCGGATCCAGAGGAATACGACGGCGACCACTGAGGCGATGGCGGCCGGCCCCAACAGGTCGGCGAGGCTCAACCTGAGGGCGCCGCGCTGCGGCGCGGGCGGCCTTCGGTGGCCGGTGGCCGCCGCATTGGATGTGGTCATCACTACCTTCCCTCGGACATGTGACGGGGGTGACAGGCACCCTGGTGGGCGCTTCGACGACCAGCGTGGAGGGCGTTTTTGTGGCGCCTTTAAGAAGGCGTGGCGCCTTAAGGAGTCGCGGCTCCTTCGAGAAGGCATGACGCCTTTGAGAAGGCGCAGGCAGCGGCGTGGCCCCGCCGTTCTTAATCTGTTTTGTGAAAGATCAGCCATCCTGGTCGTGGCTGGCCGGACGGGCCCGTCCGTCTCGTCCGGGCCCGGTCATCCGCAATTGCGATACGGCTTGGGTGTCTCGCCCGGCACGGAAAGTGAGGGGCGATGTCGGCTTCCCGGCGAAAGCCGCTGGTGCTTGTGGTGGACGACGACCAAGGCGTCCGCCAGGCCCTGCGGCTGGGACTGTCCGTCGAGGGCTTCGACGTCCACGAGGCCCCCGACGGGGAGGCCGGTCTGGACGCGATTGCCGCGCAGCTGCCCTCGGTCGTCCTGCTGGACGTCGTCATGCCCGGCATCAGCGGGGTGGAGGCGGTACGGCGCATGCGGCTGCAAGGGCGCACCATCCCGGTGTGCATGCTCTCCGCACGCGACGAGGTCGACGACCGGGTGGCGGGTCTTGCGGCCGGCGCCGACGACTACGTGGTCAAGCCGTTCTCGGTCGCCGAGCTCGCCGCCCGGCTGCACGCGCTGGTCCGCCTCCACGAGGGCAGTCGGCAGCGCCCTCTCCTGCTGGGTGACCTCACCATCGAACCCGCCCGCCGGGAGGCCACGCGCGCGGGCCGTGAGCTGGGGCTGACCACACGCGAATTCGATCTCCTGGTGGCGCTCGCCCAGCGCCCGGGCCAGGTTCTGAGCCGCGCCCAGCTCCTTGAGCAGGTGTGGGGTTACACCTGGGACGTGGACACCAACGTGGTCGACGTCTTCATCGGCTACCTCCGCAAGAAGCTCGAGGCCGACGGCGAGAAGCGGATCCTGCAGACGGTGCGCGGCGTCGGATTCGCGCTGCGGACATGAGGCTCCCCCTGCCGCGCAGCCTGCGCTCACAGATCACCGCGAGTGTCGCCCTCCTGGTGGTCCTCGTGGTCGGCGTCGCCGGCCTCGTCATCGTGGACCGCATCGACCACCGTGACCGCACCGACGTCGACCGGCAGCTCACCGCCCGCGCCACCAAGGTGCAGGAGGACGCCGACAAACTCCTCTCCACGGGAGACGGCGCCGACCGGGTCGGGAGCGACGACTACGGCGGCCTCCTCGCCGGCAGCCAGTCCCTGGTCCGGCTCATCTCCGGCAACGAGATCGTCGCCCAGCGCGGTGACCAGCTCACGGTCGATATTCCGGTCCCCGCCTCGGACGGCCTGAGCACCATCCGAGCCGGTGGCCAGACCTGGCGTTCCCTGGTGCAGCCCGTGGAAGACACCGGCAGCGAACGCCTTCAGGTGCTTCAGGACCTCGGCCCCATCGAGCAGCGGCTGGCCGACAACACCCGCATCGTGGCCGGCGTCGCCGTGCTGTCCATGCTGTTCACGGCAGGCGGCGTGTGGCTGATCACCAGAGTGGTCCTGCAGCCTCTACAGCGGCTCCGCACCGGCGCACAACGCATCCGCCCCGCCGACACCCACCAGGAGCTGCCCACAGTCACCCGGCCGCAGGAGGTGGCGGACCTGTCCGCCTCCCTCAACCGCATGCTGGGCCAGCTCCAGACCAGCATGCACGCCACCCGCCGTTTCACCGCCGACGCCGGGCACGAACTGCGCACCCCCCTCACCACCATCGGCATGAACCTGGAAACCCTGCAGCGCAACCCGCACCTCCCCGCCGCCCAGCGACAGGAAGCCCTCGACGCGATGGTCGTCGAGCATCACCGCATCACGACACTGCTGGAGGGCCTGCAGATCCTCGCCCGTGGAGATGCCGGTGCGCTCCCGCCCCGTGCCACGGTGGATCTGCCCGCGCTGCTGGATGAAGCCGTACGACATGCGCAGCACCGGCATCCCACGACCACCTACTCCCTGTCCCTCGCTGCCGGCAGCGCTCCCCGCGTCCAGGGCTGGCCCGCCGGGTTGCGGCTGGCCGTGGACAACCTGCTCAACAACGCGGCCCTGCACGGGCGGCAACCCCACGGGCAGGTCCACGCATCCCTCGTATGGGACTCGTCGCTGGCCTACCTCTCCGTCACCGACGACGGGCCCGGCATCCCCGCCGACCAACGGGAAGCCGTCAAGGAACGCTTCGCACGGGGCCGTCGGCCCCGCAGCCACGGCTCCGGTCTCGGACTCGCCCTGGTACAGCAGCAGGCAGAACTCCACGGCGGCACACTCACCCTGGGAGACGCCGACGGCGGCGGGCTCCAAGCGACGCTGGCCATCCCCCTGCGACAGGCCGCTCCTGCCTCCGCCCGTGTCACTCCCCCCGCGCACTCCCGACGTGGATAGAACCATGGAGGCGGGGAACGGCTGTTGCTCGGTGGCCTCGGCACAAGCGGTTCGATAGAGGCCCTCGATCGAGCGATAACGAGGCGGGCTTGGACAGGCGTTGGCCTGCGACGTCAGGATTCAGGGCGTGATCCCCGTCTTCACGGACGACGAGCCGCCGTGGGCCGGAAGCGGGGACGGTTCCGAGGAGTTCCCTTGCTGCTTCCGTGCGCCCCGAAGGTGTGCGCCCCACCCGGCAGGACCGAGATCGCTCCTTCTCCCCACCTGCCGCGGAGGCATGCCGCGCGCTGTCGGCTGGGCAGATCTACGGCTGTCGGCCTTGCTGCAACTGTCGGCCTTCCATCGGGACAGGTATGTCGTATTCATGGCGTGTGACGCGCCCGGGATACGGGAAGCCGTGAACGCCCCGACCCGCCTGGCGAAGCGGCCTCCCGTTCGCCGTCGGGAAAACGGCGAACCACGCCCGCCACGGCGCACGGTCGCATCGGCGGCCGTGACCACGTCCGTCGGGCTGGCCGTGTTGGTGGCCTTGGGGACGCTCACTCACCAGACGGTGCTTGTGCCACCGCTCGCCGCCACGATGGCGATCGTCACCGCGACTCCCGAGTCGCCTCTCGCTCAGCCCCGCCATGTCATCGGCGGCCACATGCTGTCCTGCCTCGTCTGCTTCGCGGTACTCGCCCTCGGCTGGCACGGCCCGTGGGCCGCGGCCGTGGCCTGCGGCATCGCCTGCGGACTCGTGCTCGTGCTCAAGGCGGCCCATCCGCCCGCCATGGCGACCGCAGTCATGATCATGGTCACCCACCCGTCCGCCAACCGCTTCGTACCCCTGCTGGCCGCCGGTGCGGTGCTGCTCGTCGTGGTGCAGATGGTCTCCGCCCGTCTGCAGCGAGAGGTCTATCCCACCTCTTGGTGGTGATACCTGGTGGTGATACCTGGTGGTGAGCCGACACCGTCGTACGGCTTCGCCTGGCGGGGGCGGTCGTACGGCATTCACCAACTGGTTTCGTCGAAGCGGGCGTCGGTGGGTCCGGACTTCTTGAGCCGGACGCCGTGGGGTGCTCCTTGCAGTTCCGCGTAGACCCCGCGGCGGGCGAGGAGTTCGTGATGTGTCCCGCCTTCCACCAGCCGCCCGTGGTCGAGTACGACGATACGGTCGGCCTGCGGAGCCAGCTGCAGGTCATGAGTGATCATGAGGGTCGTACGGCCGGACATCAGCTCGCGGAGCGGGCCGATCACACGACGGGCGGCCAGGGCGTCCAGTCCGGTCGTGGGCTCGTCCAGGATCAGTACGGGCGCGTCGCGAAGCATCGCACGGGCAATCGCGATGCGCTGCAGTTGCCCGCCGGAGAGCCGGGCGGTGTGGGGGTCGATGGGGGTGTCGTAGCCCTCCGGGAGTGTGGCGATGAAGCCGTGGGCGGCCGCGGAGCGGGCCGACTGTTCGATCTCCCGATCGGTGGCACCGGGGCGGCCGCAGGCGATGTTCTCGCGGATGGTGTCGTGCAGGATCAAGGTCTGTTGGGGCAGCAGAGTGACGTGTTCGCGCAGGTAGGACACCGGGATGGTGTCCAGGGCAACACCATCGAGCCGGACACTTCCTTCGGTGGGGTCGTAGAAGCGCAGGAGCAGCTTGGCGATGGTGGACTTGCCCGCGCCGCTCGGTCCGGTGACCACGACGAATTCACCGGGCCGTGCGGTGAGGGATACGTCGTGGAGGGTGGGCGCGTCCTGTCCCGGATAGCGGAAGCCGACCCGGTCGAGTTGTACGGTCCCGCGCACGCGCCAGGGGGTGATGGCCAGATGCGCGGGCGGGTCGGTGACGGCCGGCTGTGTGTCGAGGATTTCCAGCAGCCGTTCGGCGCCCGCGGTGGCCGCGGTGACGGTCAGGCCGAGTTGGCCGAGGCTGCGCAGCGGCGGGTACAGATAGCCCAGGAAGGCGGCGAAGGACAGGAGTTGGCCGATGGTCATGCGGTCCTGGGAGATTTCCCAGGCGCCCAGTCCGATCACTCCGAGGACGCACACCGTCTCGATGACTTCCACGGCCTGTTCGTAGAGCTCACTCATGCGTGCCCCGGTCACTGAGGCCCGCATCCATGCGCGGGCTTCGCGCCGCAGCCGCTTCTCCTCGGCGTTCTTGCGGTTGTAGGCCTGGGTGAGCACGACGTTGCCGAGTGCTTCCTCGACGACCGAGGTGATGGCTCCGTCGGCGACGCGCTCCTCGCGTGCGACCGACTTGATGGGCGCGGAGAACTTCCTGGCCGTGAACCATAGGACAGGGGCCAGGGTGAAGGTGGCGAGGGCCAGGTCCCAGCGCAGCCACAGGGCTGCGGCCGAGAACAGTACGACGTTGAAGATCGCGGAAACGATGCCGACGACGCCGGAGACGACCATCTCCTCGATGGACTCGACGTCTCCCGTCAACCGCTCCACCAGGTCGCCTTGGCGGTGTCGCTGGAAGAAGTCCGGCGGCAGGTCCTGGACGTGCCCGAAGACGCGGGCACGCAGCCGCATGACGAAGCGCTCCGCGGTCCACACGGCAGCCGAGTTGCCGGCGTATCCGACAGCGGCGCCGAGGAGCGCGACGGCCAGCCACTGGCCCGCCGGTGCCCAGAAGGCGCTGAGTGAGCCCTTCTGGAGCGCGTGGTCGGTCAGTTCACCGAACAGCAGGATCGCCGCTGTCTCGCACAGCGCGGCCACGACGACACAGCTGCAGATCAGCACCAGCCACCGCCGGTCGTCGTTCGTCAGTGGCCAGAAGCGGGAGAACGCCTGCCGCATGGTGAGCTGGGGCGCCGCGGCCGTGTCGCCGCCCTCCGCCTCGGCGGGGTCGGCGGCTACACGCTCCGGCTGAAGTCCCACGAGTGTCTGGGTGCCGTGCGGGCGCAGGAGACCGGCTCGGCGGTGACGGCCTCTTACGCGTGGCACCTGCGCCAGGCGCAGTTGCATCGTCTGCTGATCGTCGTATGAGGTCACTGCCACTCCTGAATCGGGCTCCGACATGCCAGAAGCGGGCCCGCGACTTGCTGCCGCGGACCCGCCTTTCACCCCGGAACCGTTCAGTGCTTGATCGGGCGCTTGCGGGGCTTCGGCTTCGCCGTCTTGGTCTTGGCAGGCTTCGCCGGCTTGGCGTCCTTGACGTGCTTGATGGCGGCAACCTTCTTGAAGCTCATATTTCCTCCATAAGCGCAGCTCACCTGCTGCGTGGTTCCTTTCGCCGGAGCCGTCCGGCTTCGACACGGAAGACATTAGGAGGCCTTCTTGAGGCGAGTTTAAGAAGACGACGGCGAGGCAGTTATCCACCGCATCTGAATTCGCGGTCACGTCGAACCAGTGGTGGGACCGGCCGTGCGACGGAGCATGGTCACGGCTTACACGGACCCCAGCTGGTCGCCGCTGTTCGTCGGAATCGCGGGCCTGGTGACGGAGGTCGGCGGCCTGATGGACGGACGGGTACGTCGAGATCCTGTCGAGCTGAGTCGTTCGAAAAACCAGTGGAACGGCGCCGCTGTGCGCCACTACCGTGCTGCCGAGCCAAGTCGTCTGGGTAAGGACGTGCCGTTGTACACCCTGTGAGACCTCCCGAGAGCTGATCTGTCGCGCGTCGCGCATGTGCGCCGCGCTCCTTTTTGCTGCGGACTTCTCACTGAAACCGGTGTACTTCTGTGCTCAATAGCTGGGTGGTCATGCCCACCTGCCTGCCAACCGTTCTCCGCCGTTGCCACGCGTGCGCGTCCGAACGCTTCCGGACCAGCGGAAAATTTCGCGTCAACGCAAACCACAAACTCCTCGACGCCTGGCTCCTCGTGCTCTGTACGGGTTGCGGGGACACGGCCAAGCTCACGGTCCTGGAGCGGATGAATGTGCGCTCCGTACGACCTGAGCTGCTGGACCGGATGCACGACAACGACCCTGGTCTGGCGGCTGAGTTGCTCCAGGATCCGGTCGTGCGGCGCCGTAATCGCATCGCCCTCGACTGGGACGACGCCTGGCGCCTCGACACCGGCGGATCGGATCACCTGGACCGCGAGGTGATCGACGTATCGGTCCGCTTCGCGGCGCGGATCCCGGTCCGGCCGGTGCGACTGATCGCTGAAGGTTGCGGTCTTTCGCGGGCCGAGGTCGAGCGACTGATCACGGAGGGGAAGCTCGTTTCGGCCGTCCGGCTGAGCGGCAAGCTCTCCGGCGACTTCACCTTCACGCTCCAACGCTGAGCCCTCCTCGGGACCAGGGCCTGTCCGGCAAGACGCGCCGGACAGGCCCTGGTCCACCGAACGCGGCACTCGGTATGTGGTCGTACGCGGAAAACACCGGATTCCGGTGGCGACCGTTCACCTGCAATGGGCTGATCATGGAACCCTCAAGTACGAAACCTGGAACGGAGTCGACGTGAAGGTAGTTCTCTTCGGTGCATCGGGCATGGTCGGGCAAGGCGTCCTGCGCGCATGCCTGGAAGACCCCGAGGTGGCCGAGGTCATCGCCGTCGTACGGCGACCGCTCGGCAAGAACGCGCCGAAGCTTCGCGAAGTGCGGCACGATGACCTCTCCGATCTCACCCCGATCGCGGCGCAGTTGTCAGGGGCGCACGCGTGTTTCTACTGCCTCGGAGTGTCGTCGGTGGGGCGCAATCGCGAGGAGTACGAGAGGATCACGTACGGCTACGCGATGGAGGCGGCGCGAGTCGTGGCGGCCGGGAATCCGCACCTGACATTCGTGTACGTGTCGGGGGAAGGCACCGACAGCACGGAACGGGGGCGAGCCTTCTGGGCCCGGGTGAAGGGCCGGACGGAGAACGCGCTGATGGCCATGGACATGCGCGCGTACGCCTTCCGTCCCGGATGGATCCAGCCCGTCCACGGGGAGACCTCCCGAACACGGTGGTACCGAGTGGCCTACCGGATCACGTCCTGGCTCTATCCACTCCTGCGCCGCGTGACACCCCGCTACGTGACCAGCACCGAGCACCTCGGGCGGGCGATGATCGCCGTCGCCCGGCTCGACGGTTCCGGACCCCGCGTTCTACGGACGGACGAGATCACCCGGCTCGGCGCGTAGAGAGGTACGGGCGGCAGGCCGCCGGAAATCACCCGAATCCAGCGATGGCACTTCACCGGCGCGGCCGGGACCTTGACGGTCCGACGACAGAGGGAAGCGGCTCGATGCCGATCCGCATCCGGCCCAGGCCTCGGCAGCGGCGCCGCGTTCTCCTGCGACAGCCCGAGGAGCGTGTGCGTCACAGACTCCGGCTGGGCCTGCCGTTTCTGTTCTTCTGGGCCGAGGTGGCGATCAACTGGTCGATCAGGGCGATCAGTACGTCCCGGCACGACTCGCGGTCCCGCGCGTCACAGAGGAGTACGGGAGTTCCCTCCGGCAGGGCCAGGGAGTCACGGATCTGCTCGGGGTCGTACGGATGCTTTCCGTGGAAGCCGTTGACGCCGACGACGAACGGGATGTCCCGCCGCTCGAAGAAGTCGATCGCGGCGAAGCTGGACTCCGGCCTGCGTACGTCGATGAGGACCACCGCGCCCAGAGCGCCGATGGCGAGGTCGTTCCACATGAACCAGAACCGCTGCTGCCCGGGCGTGCCGAAGAGGTAGAGGATCAGTTCCTGGCTGAGCGTGATCCGGCCGAAGTCCAGGGCCACGGTGGTGGCGTGCTTCTCCGGGATGCCGTTGAGGTCGTCGACGCCAAGGCCGGCCGAGGTCAGCGGTTCCTCGGTGCGCAGCGGGACGATCTCGCTGACCGACCCGACCATGGTCGTCTTGCCGACACCGAATCCTCCGGCGATCAGGATCTTGACCGTGTCCGGTGCATCGGGTGCCGAGGTCCCCTGGGTGACGGGGTCAGAGCCGGCCAAGGCCGTCCCTCACTTTCTGCAGCAGGTCCATGTCCGAGGTTCGGGAGATCTGGCGCGGCGCATGGGCGGTGATCCGGCCCTCTTCCAGCAGATCGCACAGCATGATGCAGACGACGCTCACCGACAGGTCGAGCTTGGCGGCGAGCTCCGCCACGACGACCGGCTGCGCGCACAGCCGCAGAATCCGCGTGTGCTCGGGCTGCGGCCGGGCGGCCCGGTCGGGCGGCGGGTCCACCGCGGTGACCATCGTGATGAGGGTGAAGTCGGCGCGGCTGGGCCGGGTCCGACCGCCGGTCAGCGTGAACGGCCGTACCAGACGGCCCGCCGCGTCGCCTCCGTTCACCTCACTCGCCGTTGTCGGTGATGGCGATGCCGGCGCGGGGTGCCGCACTGAGGTGCTCGCCGATCTTCTTCACCAGCATGTTCATCTGGTACGCGACCACGCCGACGTCCGCGCCCTGGCTGGTGAGCACCGCGAGGTGGGCGCCGGGTCCTGCCGTGCTGAGTATCAGATAGCAGTTGGCCATCTCGATGAGTGCCTGGCGCACGGGGCCGCCTCGGAAGTCCATGCTGACGCCCTTGCTGAGGCTCATCAGGCCGGACGCGGTCGCCGCCAGCCGCTCGGCGTCGTCCCGCAGGAAGCCCGTGGACCTGCTGACGACCAGTCCGTCCTCGGAGAGCACGACGGCGTGGTTCACCTCGGCGACCCGTTCCACCAGTCCGGTGAGCAGCTGGTCGAGCTGGCTGTGCGTAGCGGGAACGGGACGTGTCATTTCTCTGTCCTTCATGAGCGGTCTGCGGGCGGAGTCGAGGTGACGGATGCGCCTTCCGGTGCGGCTTCTTCCCCTTGGTCGCCCGTCGTATCCGTGGCGTCGTCACGCGCCTGGAGCGTTCCGCGCTGGAAGCCGGCGAGGGAGGAGGCCGCGCGCTCGGCGCTGAAGTCCTCGAAGGCGTCGTCAGCGGCCACGGTGGGCCCGGAGTCCTCCCGCAGCTCGGCGGCCAGGCTGGTCTGCGGTACCCGGCGCGGCAGCGGAGAAAGGTCACCGCCACTGTCGGCTCCGCTCGAGTCCGGGTGGGGCATCCCGGAGGCGGACCGGGACGCGTCGGCGGTCGGAGAGGCGGCGGCCGTCCGAACCCGGGCGACGGGCTGGGTCTCCCGCGAGCGCTCGTGGGTCTGCCGCTCCGGGCCGGGAGTGTCCGCAGTGGAGCCCTTCGCGGCTGCGGCCGACTCCCGGGCCGGGGAGTCCGCCGAACCCGCCGACTCCTTGTCCGTGGAAGGGGATTCGCCGGGCTCCCGCACCACGATGTCGTGCGGGATGAGCACGATCGCGGTGGTCCCTCCGTACGGCGAGGAGCGCAGCGTGACGGCGATGCCGTGCCGGGTGGCTAGCCGGGCGATCACGAACATGCCGAGCCGCAGGTCGTCGGCCAGCGCCACCACGTCGAACTGCGGGGGCACCGCCAACTGGGCGTTGAACGCCGCGTAGTCCTCCTCGGACATACCCAGGCCGCGGTCCTCGATCTCGACGGCGAGTCCCTTGGCCACCATCCCGGCCCGCATCCCGACCGGGCTGGGCGCGGGTGAGTACGCGGTCGCGTTGTCGATGAGTTCGGCCAGCAGGTGGATGACGTCCGCCACCGCGGGCGGGGTGAGGAACACCTCCTCGTCGGTGTGCACCTCCACCCGCTGGTACTCGGCGATCTCACCGATGGCACTGCGCAGGATGTCGATCAGCGCGACCGGTTCGGTCCAGCTGCGCCGGGGCTGCCCGCCGCTGATGATGACGAGGTTCTCCTCGTACCGGCGCAACTGGCTTGCGTTGGAATCGAGTTCGTACAGGCCCTTGAGGATCTGCGGGTCCTGGTGCTCGCGTTCCAGGGTGTCGAGCTTGCTGAGCTGCAGGTTGACCAGGTTCTGGCTCTGCCGGGCGATGCCCAGGATCACCTTCTGGAAGCCGCGTCTGGTGTCGGCGAGTTCCACCGCGGTGTGCACGGCCGTGCGCTGCGCGGTGTTGAACGCCTGTGCCACCTGCCCGAGTTCGTCCCTGCCGTAGTCCAGCGGGGGCGCGGCGGACGCCATGTCGATCTTCTCGCCGCGGTCGAGCCGGGCAACCACGTCGGGCAGCCGTTCCTCCGCCAGGCTGAGGGTGGCGATGCGCAGTCCGCGCAGCCGACGGGAAAGGGACCGGGTGATGCGCCACGACATCACGACGCACACCAGCAGGGCGACGAGTCCGCCGGCGCTCAGCGAGGCCGCTTTGATCAGCAGTCCCTGCGCCTTGTCGTCGCTGCGTTCCAGCAGTGCGGCCGTCTCCTGGCGAATCAGGATCGTGTACTCGTCCGAGAGCTTGGCCAGTGCGGCACTCCACCGCTTCTGCGCGTCCGGCAGAGCGATCTCACGGTCATCGGTGAGGCCCTTGGCCCGGGCCGCGAGCACCTGGTCCTCGACGGCCTCCAGGGTCTTCCACTCCGGGCTCTGGAGGACCCGCTCGGTCTGTGTCTTCAACGTGCCGCGCACCGAGGGCTGGAGCTGGTCCTCGACGAGCCAGCGCCGTACGTTGACCAGCTGCGTGAATTGGTCCCACGACTTCTCGTCGAGCCGCCCCGACGGCCAGGCCAGGTGCAGTTGGGCGTCCTCCTGGGAGACCAGTTCCGCCGAGTGCTCAAGGGCGACGAGCGGCCCGGCTTGCGAGGTGAGGTCACCGTCGTCGACCTGGGAGAGCTCCTGGAAGGCGTGGATCTGGTCGTCGATGATCGAGGTGTACTGGGCCAGTGCCTGGTCGCCGGTCATGTTGGTGGGGTTGTCCACCTGACCCCGGTAGTACTCCAGGCTCCCCATCGAGGCGATGACCGAGTACATCCGGTCGGCGATCCGCTCGGGGGCCTGCTGGATCGCATCGGACTGGCCGACCAGTTTGGCGACCTCTTCGTCGGTACGTTTCCGCTGCTCGTCCAGGGCGGTCCGGGAGCTGTCGGGCGAGGCCAACAGCACGGCCGACAGGCTGCGTTCCTGCTGCAGCGCGAGCGTCGCCTCGGTGCCCATGGCTCCGGTCGACTTGCTCAGTCCGGTCTGGTCCAGCAGCCGCAGACCCTCGGAGAACATCTGGATCGTCGTCACACCCCAGATGGCGGCGAGGGTGACGCTGGGGACCAGAGCCAGAAGGATCAGCGAGAGTCGTATGGACCCGAGACGGCGCCGGGCACCTGTCCGTGGAGACATGGTCGTCCTAGGGCGATCAACAAGCGGATGTGGGCTGCGGGGGGGGCGAGGGAGCGGGCATGGTGAGCGGGGGAGGGGTTTCGGACGAGCGCGGCGGGGGTGACCGTATGTCCGTACAACCCCAAGGGGTGTGCAGGATGCTATCCGTACAAGTGACCGTACACACGGTGAGTACCCGAAACCTTGGTCACGCCGTTATATGACGGCGGCGGATCAGCGGGTCCCCTTGGCCGCGAACTCCGCGACCGCGGCGACGTTCTCCTTGGTGACGAACGCCGGACCGGTGAGCACCGGAGCCACTCCGCCGCCGCTGAGATTGCCGTTGGTCTTGTACAGCCAGAGCGAGTCCACGGCGAGATAGCCCTGCAGATAGGGCTGTTGGTCCACCGCGAACTGCACATCCCCCGACTGCACGGCCTTGACCAGGTCCGTATTGAGGTCGAAGGTGGCGACCTTGGCCTTACTGCCCGCCTCCTTCACGGACTTCACCGCAGCGAGTGCGAAGCCCGCCCCGTTCGTGACGACTTCGTCGATGGTCGGGTCCTGCCGCACCTTGGCCGTGATGGCCTCGGTCGCCGTGTCGATGTCGGCGCCGTTCACGTAGAGATTCTCGGTGTCGCCGCCGAACGTCTTCTTCACACCGGCGCAGCGCGCCTCCAGTCCGACGTTGCCCTGCTCGTGGATGACACACAGGGCGTGCTTGGCGTTGTAGCCGTCCAGTCTGTCGCCGACGGCCTGGCCCGCGACACTGTCGTCCTGGCCGAAGTACTCGAGCAGGCCCTCCGACTGCCAGGCGTCGATACCGGAGTTGAGGCCGACGACGGGGATGCCGGCCGCCTCGGCCTGGCCGACCGCGCTCTTCATCGCTTCCGGCTTGGCCAGGGTCACCGCGATGCCGTCGACCCGGTCGGCGACCGCGTCCCGCACCAGGTCCGCCTGACCCGTGGCGACGGGGTCGTTCGTGTACGTCAGGTCGATGTTGTCCTTCGCGGCCGCCGCCTGCGCGCCCTTCTGCACCAGCTCCCAGAACACGTCCCCCGGGGCGCTGTGGGTGATCAGGGCGATCTTGAGCCGGGGAGTTCCCGCCTGGCCTGCCGGGGCGGCGTCGCTGCCGGATTCCGACCCGCCGGAGGCGGAGCAGCCTGCGGCGAGCAGGCAGACGGCGGCGAAGGCGGAGGCCAGGGCCGTGCCGCGCACGGAACTGCCGGACAGGTGACGTGAGGGAGTCATGTTCATGGTGGTGCAGCACCTCGCTGTGCGGCCGGGCAAGCGGATGGGGGGCGTCAAGTCGGTACGACCGTCGGCGAGATGTGGACCGACTGTCTGACTATCGCTTGCCGGAGCAAAGCGCGTGTGACGCCTGGTAGTCAAGTGAGCACCTGCTCAGGGTGTCCGGCGGACATGCCTGAGACACGAGGTCCGGCATGCCCAACCGGCCTGCAGGGGGCTTCCCTCCGGCCCGATCCGCCGCACCCGCCACGAACTCGCCGACGAGCGTCGGCCACGCCCTCGACGACCTGCGCGGCTCCCGCAGCCCGACCAGCCGCAGTCACAACTGAGCCGTATCCCCCTTCCAGGCTTGTAAGCGGTCCGTCGGCAAGAAAAGATTCGTCAGCGACTGTTATTGCGAGTGACCGAGTGTCGACGGAGGGGCATCATGGTGAAACAGGAAAGGGCTTCGAGGACTCATGAGCGGTTCTTGGACGCGTCGGCCCACGAGTTCTCGCGCCATGGCTACGCGGGCGCCAATCTCCAGCGCATCGCAGCCCATGTCGGCATGACCAAGGGGGCGTTGTACGCCCACTTCCCGTCCAAGGACGCTCTCGCCGCCGTGTTCACCGCCGCGTTCGACCGGGTGGGGCACGAGCTGCTGCAGGAGATCGGTGAGGGCGACCCGCCGCTGACGAGCCTGCGCCACGTCACGATCGGCTTCGTCCGACGTATGCAGTCGGACCTGCGCTTCCGCGCCGGTCTCCGACTCGCATCCGAGGAGGCCTGCACCCAGGGACGGGTACCGGCCCTCATCGTCGACATTTCGGCCGCGCTCACCCGGCTCGTCGGCGACGCCCAGGAGAAGGAGCAGTTGACCAACCGGCAGCATCCGGAACTGATCAGCTCGCTCGTGGTGGCCCTGATGTTCGGGATGTACTACACCGCACCGGCGACCGGAATCGGCGACAACGCCGAACAGGTGCGCCAGGTCTGGCAATTGCTCTCCGTCAATGACACGGAGTGACGGCAGACCGGGGCGGAACAACGGCAGACACTCCCCAGCGGCTCCAGTCCCCCGGAGTCTCAGACCACCGCACCCACCGGCAGAACCCGGGCCCCGGGAATCGCAGCCAGCAACTCCGCGCTGCCGCCCACCACAACAGGGTGTCCGACCTCCGTGAGCATCGGCAGGTCGGACGGATGGTCTCCGTACGCGTAGCAGTCGGCCAAGTCGAGGTCCGGGTACCCCTCGGCCAGGTCCCGTACCACTCTCCGCTTGCCCTCCCCGATGCACGGCTCTCCGGTCACCGCTCCGGTGAGGATCCCGTCCCTCGCCTCGGGGCGGGTGCAGAGCACATGGCAGGCGCCGATGTCGGCCGCGACGGGGTCCACCACCGCGGGGAAGGAACCCGAGACCAGAACGAGCCGGTCCCCGGCCTCCCGGTGCTCGCGAAGTGCCGTGTGCGTGGCCGGCACATAGAAGCCCGGCATGGCGCTGCGCTGCGCGAACCATTCGGTTCCCCAGGCCGTCACGACGTCGAGGCGTTCGCCCCTCCAGGCCTCGTAGTACGCACGGTTTCCGACCTCGCGCGGGGCGCCTCCGGCCACCAGGGCGGCGATACGACGCCGTGTTCCGGCCGCGTGCAGGGCTCCGTCGGTGCCGTGCCGGGCGGCGAAGTAGAAGTCCAGGAAGTCGAACAGACTCTTGCCGCTGATCAGCGTCTCGTCGACGTCGCTGAACACCAGCCGGCGGGGTGTGTCAGGCATCTTCGGACCCGCCGACGGTGTCGAGGGAACGGGCGAAGGCTTCTGCGGCGGGTTCCAGGCGCAGTGCGCCGTGGGAGGCGACGGTCAGGACGTCCGTCCAATGCCGGTGCAACTCACCGTCCACGTCGCGAAGATGGGCGCCGCCGGTGCGAAACAGCCGGTCGACCGCGGTGGCCAGCCACTCCACGGCCACGGCGGCGTCCCGGCGGTTGACGGCGACCGCCCCCGGAGTGATCGGTTCGGTGTCCGCCCTTTGCGCCGCGGTACGCAGCATCAGCTCGGCCGCGTCGATCTCGGCGGCCGAGCGGGCCAGACGCTCCTGCACGGAGGGGCGGTCCAGGGGCCGTACGTCACCGGGGGTGTCCGCCTTGGCCCACCGGGTCCAGACGGCCAGGGCGCGGCGGGCGGCGCCGACCGCGGGCGCGCAGAACATGAGGCCGCCCGCGAGATGGGCGGGCGCCGCGTGGCACCGGGGCACGCCCGTGTCGTCGCCGGCCAACAACTTGGCGAGGCGGATGCTGCGGGTTTCGGGCACCACGGTCGCGTCGAGAACGACCGTGTTGCTGCCGGTGGCGCGCAGGCCCGTGGCGTTCCAGGTGTCGTGGACGGTCACGAGGCTTCTGGGGACAGCGAAGAGGCGTGCCGGACGGTCCGGCTCCGTCACCTCCGGCGCGACCAGCAGGATCCAGTGGGCGCCGTCGACGCCGCTGGCCAGGTCCCATTCGCCGTGCAGCAGCCATCCTCCGGGCGCCCTGGACGCGCTGCCCGACCGGGGCATGAGGGCGGCGGCGATCCGGACGTCGGGCCCCTCGCCCCAGATCTCCTTCTGCCCCTCCTCGGGCAGCAGCGACGCGAACCGTCCGTGTGCCGCCCACAGGACCGCGCACCATGCGGCCGAGGCGCATCCCTCTCCCACCGTGACGGCCGCGCGGAACACCTCGCCGAATGTCCCTTCCTCGCCGCCCCAGCGCCGGGGGACGAAGTGGCGTGCGAAGCCCGCGGCTTCCAGGGCGGCGACCGTCCCCGGTGTCAACCGCCGCTCGCGCTGGGCCTCACGGGAGTCCCGACGGGCCGTGTCGGCCGCCCGCCGAACGGCTTCCGGGCTCAGCGCGCCGCCTTGACCGAGCGGTGTGGCGCGAACTCGTCGTATTTCGGCGTCAGTCATGACGTCCTTCTGTCAATCGGCAATCAGACGTGGGCTGTTGAGGCATGCCGCCAGGCATGGAAAGCGCGTACAGGGAAGCCTTCGATTTTTGGCCACCCTTCAGTACAATTCCTTCCCGACGGTATGTGGCGGCTCGCCGACCATGCCGCAGACAACAAGTGGAGGCGGGGCATGGGGAGTTGGTGCGTGCCCGTGCGGGACGGTGACGTCCGCGCTCAGACCTCAGGCACAGGGCACGGGCAGACCGACCGGCAGTTCCCCTGCCGTCGCCGGTCGCATCGGAGCCCACACCGAAGCGCAGCTCGCGATCGGCGTGTCGCCCTGGAGCGCGTCGAGGCGCAGTCGGCGTTCGGCCCATGGGTCCACGGCCGTCACGTCCTCGCGCACGACGAGGCGGGTGGGTACGCCGACTTCACCGAAGGCCAGACAGTCGACGGCCGCCGACACGAGGGTGAGTGCGGGACCGCCGGGGTGCGGCGTCGCAGGCTGGGTCATCAGGTGGCCGAGTTGGCGGAAACCCTCCAACAGGACCATCAACGGCAGGTGGTCGGTGGGGTGGTCGAAGAGAACGGCGTGATCGAGGTCCGGTCTCAGCAGCCATTCGGCGGCCGACGAACCGGGGGCCAGCACACTGTCCTTGTTCCGCAGCCGGCCGACCAGGCCCGGCGCCAGCCGAAGGCTCGGCTCCTCGGGCGAGACGGCGGCGGACTCGGCTCCGCCGATGCGCCCGCGGATGATCCGATAGCTGCGCTCGTCGAGCGCGACGACCCGCAGACTGCCGCGGCCGCAGCTCCGGCCGCCGACGGAGAGTGTCACCTCGAGGCGGGCGCCGTAGCGGCGTGGCGGCCTGCGGTCGGTCCACTGCCAGCGCGCGTCCAGTTCCACCGGCAAGGGCTTGCCGCCCACACACATGGCGCCCGGGTCGGTGATCTCGAAGTCCATGTCGTACCCCACGAAGCGGTGGCTGAGCGGGACTCCGTAGTGCCAGTGGGCGAGGTAGACGAGCGCCTGTCTGATCGTCTCGGCGAACAGCAGCGGGTCGCTTCTCCGGTGGACGTCCGGATGATAGAGCGTGTGGTCGCGCGGCCACTGGCTGCCGATCAGGAAGTGGTCCTCGCCGAGCACCACCGCATCCGTGACGAAGACCTCCGCCACGGCGGCCCGGTGCACAAGACGTCGGGCCACCGTCCGCTGGAATTCGAGCTCCGGATCCGCAAGGACCGGTTCACCTGGAGTTTCTCGCCGTAGCCGACCCTGATACATCCTCGTCTCCCCCTAAAAATCGGGTCAAGCCGACGCAGCCTGCCCCCCGGTCGCCAAATATACCTTCGAGCAGGTTTCTTCAAAAGAGCGAAAGTGGATCATCATGGGAATCGCCGGCGATGCTTTCGGCCCTCAACTCCCCGCGGGCACCAGGGAGCTGAAGCAGGAGCGGGCGGTGCGGACGAGGGAGCGCATACTCGCGGCCGCCGCCCAGGCGTTCGCCGCCAAGGGCTATCCCGCGGTCACGATCCTGGACGTGGCCGAGGCAGCCGGCATGACGAAGGGCGCCGTCTACTTCCACTACGAGAACAAGGACGCCCTCGCGCTCGCGGTGACCGACCTGTTCTACCGCCGGATCGGCGAGATCGCCGACGCGGTCGAGGAGTTGGACCTCTCCCCCATCGGCTCCGTGGCCGAGCTGCTGCTGCGGACGGCCACGGCGTTCCGGGACGAGACGGTCCTCCAGGCCGGGGCACGACTCCAGCTCGAACGCCAACTGATCGGCATTCGGCTTCCGTTGCCCTTCCAGGGGTACACCGAGCTGATCACCTCGTGGCTGGCCAGGGATCGCGAGACGGGTGCGCGGGACGAACTTCCGCCGCCCGACACGCTCGCCACCGTGCTGGTCTCCGCCTTCTTCGGCGCCCAGCACATCTCCTGGGTGCTCGACGACCGTGCCGACCTGGTGGAGCGCACGACCGCGCTGGTGCGGACGATCATTCCGTCGGCCGAGGAGGACATCCAGCTGTGTCCGTCCGCGCCACGACGATGTTGAGGCTCCGGACACCGAACTGTCAGGACACCGAACTGTGGGACGACCTTCAACCGGCCGTGTTCTCCGGCCAGTCGAGGGCCGTATGGGCATGGCGCACCGCTTCCTCGGCGGTCAGCCGCGCGCCGCACTCGAAAGCTTCCGTGAAGGCCGGTCCGCCCAGGGCAGCCCGTGCCGCCGCCGCGACGCGGTCGACGTCGCCGCGCTCGGCGGGCGGCAGCGGGGCGCCCACCCCTCTGCGGGCCGCGTCCGCCGCCCCGAGCAGCAGCGCGGCGCACTCGGCCGGCATCCCCGGTCCGCCCAGGGAGGCCGCGCCCGCGAGGCCCTCCAGGGACAGGGCGAGGGCCCGCGGTTCGCCGAGGGAGCGGGCGACGTCCAGGCCGTGCAGGTGATGACGGACCGACTGACCGGCGTCGCCGCGGACTTCGGCGATGAAGCCGAGTTCCGCGAGGAGCAGATGGTCGCCCGCCTCCGAGGAGACGTCGGCGTGGCCGTCGCGGATGTGCAGCAGGTGCGCCTGCGCCGCATCGAGGTCGCCCGAGCGGCGGGCGCCGAGTGCCAGGCCCATCTCCGCGTGGATCTCGCCGTACCTGTAGCCCTGCTCGGCGGCGCTGCGACGTGCCTGTTCGTGCAGGGCCCGGCCCTGATCCCAGTCGCGGGCGAGCAGCGCGAGCCGGCCGAGCCCGGACAGCCGCGCCGACACCTCCGCCTCCAGGCCCAACTCCCGTGCCATGCGCAGCCCTTCCCGCTGCAGGCGGGCCGCTTCCTCGTACTCGCCCTTGATCTCGGCGAGCGCGGCGAGCGGTGACACGGTCTGCAACTCGCCCCAGCGGTCGCCCAGTTCACCGAAGAGCTCGGCGCTGCGCAGTCCGTCCCGGCCGAGTGCGCCGAGGTCGCCGCGGACCAGGGCGAGCGTGGCCCGCAGGCCGAGCGCGGCAGCCGTACCCCATTGCTCGTCGGCCGTGTCGAAGAGGTCGAGGGCCCGGGCGTTCAGCTCCGCGCTCGCGGTCGCCTCGCCCGCGCTGAACAGGCCGTACGCGCACAGCCAGAGGGCGCGGGCCCGGCGTACCGGATCGGGGACGGCGTCGGCCGCCGCCGTGGCCGTCGCCTCCGTGGGGTCGCCGGTGAGCAGCGCGAACGCGGCGTGCACCAGGGTGAGTTCGGGGGCGGCGGCGTCCGGAGCGGCGGCGAGGACAGTCGACAGGCTGCGGCGTGCCTCGGTGAGGCGGCCGCGCAGCAGCCACCACCAGGACAGCGCGGTGGCCAGTCGTACGGCCTCCTCGGGCTGCCCGTCGGCGGCGCGGCGCACCGCCTCGTCGAGCGCCGCGCGCAGATTGCCGGCGTCCGCGTCCAGGCGGGCGAGCCAGGATCGCTGGCCCGCACAGCGCAGCCGGGACTCGGCGCGTTCGGCGAGCGCGAGATAGTGGCGCAGATGGCGGTCGCGTACGGCGGTCAGGTCCTGCATCTCGTGCAGGCGCTCCATCGCGTACGCGGCGACGGACTCCAGGAGCCGGTAACGGGGGCCGGTGGGGCCCTGCACGACGACCACGAACGACCGGTCGACGAGCCGGGTCACCAGGTCGAGGACCTCCTCGCGGGCCACGCCGTCGCCCGCGCACACCGCTTCGGCGGCGGCCAGGTCGCAGCCGTCACTGTGTACGGCGAGGCGGCGCAGGACGATGCGCTCGGGTGCGCTGAGCAGCTCCCAGCTCCAGTCGATCATCGCCCGCAGCGTCTGCTGACGGGCGGGCGCACCTCGCTGCCCGGCGGTCAGGATCCGGAACCGGTCGCCGAGCCGGGCCGCCAACTCCCTTACGCCCAGGGCGCGTACGCGGGTGGCGGCGAGCTCCAGAGCGAGCGGGATGCCGTCGAGGCGGCGGCAGATCTCGGCGACGGCGGCGCGGTCGTCCGGGTCGGCAGTGTCCGGGTCGAGCGGGAAGCCGGGTGCGGAGGCGGCGGCACGCTCGGTGAACAGCCGTACGGCGTCGTCGGTTCCGAGCGGCTCCACGAGGAACACGGCCTCGCCCGCCAAGCCGAGCGGTTCCTGACTGGTGACCAGCACCCGCAGCCCGGGCGCGGTGCGCAGCAACAGCTCGGCGAGTTCGGCGGCGGCGTCGACCACGTGCTCGCAGTTGTCCAGGACGAGCAGGGTGCGGCGGTCCCGCAGGACCGCGGCGAGGCGGTGCGCCGGGGACGGCGAGGGTACCCCGGCCCCGGCGCCCGGCAGTGCGGACGGGGCGTCGTCCCGGATCCCGAGAGCGGAGGCCACGACCTGGGCGAGGTCGGCGGCGGTACCGCCCCGGACTCCGGAGAACTCCACGAGCCAGACGCCGTCGGGGAGTTCATCCGCCCTCGCCGTCCCGGCCGCCGCCCCCGCGAGCCGGGTCTTGCCCACGCCACCGGGGCCGGTGAGGGTCACCAGGCGGGCGGTGGTGAGGAGTTGGGAGAGCCCGGTCAGGGCTTCGGCGCGGCCGATGAGGGGGGTCAGGGGGGCGGGGAGGTTCGAGTGGGGTGGTCCGGTGAGGGGGTTCGGGGCCGGCGGGGTGAGGGCGGGGGGCGTCGCGGTGGTTCGGGGGGCGGGAGTGGGTGCGCTCGGTGCCGTTGTGGCCGTGTCGGACGGCTCCGCAGGGCTGCCGGGTACGGCTGTGGCCTCATCTGTACCGAGGGCAGGAGCGGGCGCGTTCGGTGCCGATGTGGCCGTGTCGGACACCCTCGCAGCGCCGCCGGGGTCAGCCACGGCCTCATCGGGGGAGATCGCACCCGTGCCCAGTGCCGTCGTGGCCGTACCGGACAGCCCCGCAGCGCCGCCGCGGTCAACCGCGGCCTCACCGGGGGAGGTCGCACCCGCACCCGGCGCCACCGCAGCCGTACCAGGGGCCCGCACGCCTGTACCGGGTGCCCGCATGCCCGTTCCGGGCGCCATGCCGAAGGTCTGGCCCAACCCCGGGTCCTGGCGAAGTACCGCCTGGTGGAGGGCGCTGAGGGCGGGGCCGGGGTCGACGCCGAGGTCATCGGCGAGGCGGGAGCGCAGGGACTCGTAGGAGGCGAGGGCCTCGCTCTGGCGGCCGGCCAGGTAGAGCGCCCTCATCTGGAGGGCGCGCAGACGCTCGCGCAGGGGGTGGCTGGCCACGAGGTCGGCCAGTTCGCCGGCGAGCAGCACATGGTCCCCGGACTCGAGGCGGGCCTCGGCCTGCTCCTCCAGTACGGAGAGCCGCTGTTCGGTGAGGCGCCGCACGGCCCCCCGTACGAACTCCTCGTCCGCGAAGTCGGCGTAGGCGGGCCCCCGCCACAGGTCGAGCGCCTCGGTGAGCAGCACGGCCCGGGTGTGCGGGTCCCGGACGGGGCGGGCCTCGGCCACGAGGGCGTGGAACCGGCCGGCGTCCACCTCGTCGGCCGCGGGGTCGAGCCGCAGACGATAGCCGGGGGCCTGCAGTACGACGCGGTCCCGGCCGAGGACCCGGCGCAGTTGGGAGACCTTGGCCTGGAGTGCGCCGGTCGGCTTGCCCGGCGGTTCGTCGCCCCACAGGTCCTGGACGAGGCGGTCGGCGGAGACCGGCTTCCCGTCGTGCGTGAGCAGATCGGCCAGCAGTGCCCGGACCTTGAGCTCGGGGACCCTGACCGTCTCCCCCTCGTCGTCCCACACCACCAGTGCCCCGAGCACCCCGAACCGCATGCGGGCAACCGTACATGTCCGGCTGCGGCGGGCCCGCGTGCAGGGCGCCCACCTGCGGCGACGGTCGACCGTCAGCGAACCGTAAGCGGCTCCGAAGTCTCTCCGAAGCGCCGGCGCGCACAGTCGTTCCCGCCGGGCGACGTGGGGTGCCCGGCAGCGGAATCATCAGGAAGGAGCGGCAGCCATGACCAGGTACGCGGGCAGGAGGGCCGTGGTCGTCGACCAGGCCAACGGGATCGGTCTGGCCATCGCCAAGCGGCTCGTGGAGGGCGGCGCGGAGGTCCTGCTGACCGCGGGCACCGCGCAGGAGCGGGCGTATGCGAGCGCCGAACTGGGTTCCGCCGCCCGGGTGGTCGCCCCGGACGCCGTCGAGTCCGCCCTCGGACCGGTCGACGGCACCGGCCACCGCGGCGTCGACCTCGTCTTCGCCGACGCCGTACCGACCGCTCGTCCGCTGCTGCCGCACCTCGACGACGGCGGCGCGGTGGTGCTCACCGCCGCCGCCCCGACCCCGGCCTCCGTACGCACGCTCGCCGCCGAGCTCGTCTCGCGCGGCATCCGCGTCAACGCGGTGGCCCCGAGCTGTATCGAGGCGCCGGCCAGCGACGCCGCACCGCTGCCCCCGCTGGGGCGCCTCGGCTCCGCCGAGGAGGTGGCCCGGGCCGCGCTGTTCCTCGCCACGGACGCGACGTTCACAACCGGCGCCCAACTCCCCGTCGACGGCGGTCTCGGCCACCCCTAGCCGTTCGCCCCGCACACACAAGAGCCCCGCACACGAAAAGCCCCGCACACAGAAACCCGGACGCACCCCGTCCCCAGATGATCCGGAGATCACGGCATGAGCACGTCGTCGAACACCACGACCACCCCCGGCAAGGACACCCGCGCCGCACCCGATGGCGAGGAACGGCAGAAGCTCCCGCTCTTCGCCCTGCTGGCCCTCGCCACGGCCGTCTTCATCACCAGCCTCACCGAGACCCTCCCGGCGGGCCTGCTCCCCGCGATGAGCGACGACCTCCACATGAGCGAGTCCGCGACCGGCCAGACGGTGACGATCTACGCGATCGGCACCGCACTGACCGCGATCCCGTTGACCGCGGCCACCGCCGCCTGGCGGCGCAAAGTGCTGCTGCTGACCGCCATGGCGGGCTTCGCCGTGGCCAACACCGTCACCGCCGTGTCGTCGAACTACGGTCTGACGATGGTGGCGCGGTTCGTCGCGGGTGTCGCCGCCGGTGTGGCCTGGGCGCTGCTCGCGGGATACGCACGGCGCATGGCGCCCGTCGCGCTGCAGGGCAAGGCGATCGCCGTCGCCATGGCCGGTATTCCGCTGGCGCTCTCGCTCGGTGTGCCGGCCGGTACCTTCCTCGGCGAGACGCTCGGCTGGCGCACGGCGTTCGTGGCGATGACGGTGCTCACGGTGGTGCTGCTGGGATGGATCCTGGTGGCCGTGCCGGACTACCCCGGGCAGCAGGCCGGTGAGCGCCCGAAGATGCGGGACGCACTGCGCGTCCCGGGCGTGGCCCCGGTGCTGTTCGTCACGCTGGCCTTCGTGCTGGCCCACACCATCCTGTACGCCTACGTCGCCACGTTCCTTGAGGACCTGGGCATGGGCGGCGACACCGATGTGGTGCTGCTCGTCTTCGGTGCCGCCTCCCTGCTCAGCATCTGGATCGTGGGCGCCCAGATCCACCTCCGGCTGCGCTCCCTCACCATCGCCAGCACCCTGCTGGTGGCCGTGTCGGCGGCGCTCCTTGCCGTGCTCTCCGACAACACCGCCCTGGTGTACGTCGCCGCCCTCCTGTGGGGCCTGGGCTGGGGCGGCGTGCCGACCCTGCTGCAGACCGCCGCGGGCGAGGCCGGCGGCGAATCGGCCGACGCGGCCCAGGCGATGCTGGTCACGCTGTGGAACGTCGCCATGGCGGCCGGCGGTGTCATCGGCGGCATCCTGCTCGACGTGAGCGGCCCCGGCTCCTTCCCCTGGACCATGCTGCTGCTCCTGCTGCCGGTGCTCGTGGTCGTCGTCCTCTCTCGCAACCACGGCTTCCCCGCGAAGCGCCTCGGCGCGTAGGACACCGGACGGCCTCCGAACGTCCCCCCGCCTCAGGGGAGTTCGGGGGCCGTCCCGGTGATGGGCCGCGCCTTCCGGTGACCGGACCGGGCGTCAGGACCATCTCGTCGGCCGGGGTGAGCAGTTGGAGCTCCTGGAGGACCGTCCGCACCTGCCGTACGCGGCGGCGGACGGCGCCGGCCGCAACGCGCGCCTCCACCAACCCCCGGTCGTGGGCTGCCCGTCGGGCGGCCGACCGACACCCTGGCGGCCGGATGCCGACGCGTCCCCGCCGGGCCATGAACGGCCGCCGAAGGTACCTCCCCCGGCCTTCGGCGGTCATCGGCCTTTTGTTCACGATCTGTTGACACTGCGTCCGACCCCCGGACAGCACACTCCCCGCAAGCCGGTTCTCCGGCATGTGTGCCACCCGTCACACCTCCCGGTGTCCTTTCCGCCCTGGTCAGAGGGCGAAGTCGCGAAGTCGCCGCGCAGCCCGTGAAATTTTCCTTCGAGAAGGTATTTTTGTGGCCGCGAGGATGCTCGGTACACCTGCCGGGGTGCGAGCGATCTAGTTCTAGGGGGCGTGACGTCAGATGTCGTCAGGAGAGATACGTGCGGCCGCTGCGGGCCAAGAGGCCCGCATGCAGACGTTCCTCGAGGAGATCTTCAGCCCGCTCCACCGGGCGGAACAACGCCGTTGGGCCCGGGCGTATCTACGGGGCCTGCTCCATGGCACCTGCCGGAAGACGCCACGGCGGATGGCGCGGGCCGAGGCGCTGCCGCCGGCCGCGGCACAGGGCCTGCACCAGTTCATCAACGCCAGCCCGTGGGACTGGGCGCCGGTCCGCGGCCGGCTCGCTCTGCGGGTCGCCGCGAGCACCACGCCGTACGCCTGGACCGTCGCCGAACTCATCATCCCCAAGCGCGGCGAGCACTCGGTGGGCGTGCACCGCCGCCTGGACGCCGGGACCGGACTGACCGTCAACTGCCAGCGCGCGGTGGGGCTGTTCCTGGCCGCGGGCGCCCACTGCTTCCCCGTGGACTGGAGTCTCGTACTGAACGACACCTGGGGCCGGGACCGGCAGCGCAGACTCCGGGCACGAATACCGGAGTCGGAGACCGCGCGTCCCGTCGGCGGCCATGTCCTCGACCTCGCCGCCGACGTCGTGGCGCGGCCCCGGCTGCCCGCCGTGCCCTGGGTGCTCGACCTGACGCGCTGCGACGACGCGAGCGGCGTCCTGGCCGGGCTGGCCAGGCAGCGGCTGGACATCGTCTGCGAGGTCGACCCCGGCCAGATCGTGTTCACCGGGGACAGCTTCCCGACGGTGATCACCGTGGGCGAGCTGATGGAGGGCCGGTACGCCCGGCAGCCGCAGGTGATCACGCGGCAGGCGGCGGACGGCACCATCAAGGCGATACCGATGCACGCCTACGCCGGGACCGTGCGCCTGCCGCGGCGCAGCACCGGCCGGGACGACAGCTCGGTCAGCTACCGCATCCTGAAGCTCCGTGCCCCGGACGGACGCCGGGCCGCCCGGTACTGGATCACCAGCCTCACGGACCGGAGCGTGGAGGAAGTCATCGCCCCGGTACGCAGCCGCGCCGCCGTCCACACGGCCGTCACCGCACTGCAGAAGGACTTCGGCGCCCTCGACTTCGAAGGCCGCTCCTTCCCCGGCTGGCACCACCACATGACCATGGCCTCGGCCGCGTACGCCTTCCGAAATCTCCCCGCCGGCCCAGGCCTGGCACCCGTGGCGCCGGTACCCGCCGCGGCGGCCATGGCCGCGAGCTGACGCGCCGCGAAGAGGAAGGCCCCCCACATATGAGCAACGTACTCGTGGTGGAGCAGGACGCCTGCACCGCCGAAGCCCTCATGCGTGATCTGCGCCGGCAGGGATACACCACACTCAGTGTCGACACCGGTGCGCGCGCCCTTCGCATCTACCGTGACGCCGATCTCGTCCTGCTCTCCCTGGAACTGCCCGATATCGACGGGCTGGAAGTGTGTCAGTCCTTACGGGCCGAGAGTGACATCCCCATGATCGCCTTCACGCGCATCGACGAGGAACTCGAACGGGTTCTCGCCCTCAGGGCGGGCGCGGACGACTGTGTCGTGAAAACCTGGGGATTCCGGGAAATAGGCGCCCGCATCGAGGCGGTGCTGCGCCGTACCCGGCCACGGTCGATCATTTCCGAGACCATTTCGCTGCGCCCGCTCCACATCGATCCGCGAACCCGGGAAGTGCGTGTGCGCGACCGGATAGTCGACGTCACGTCGAAGGAATTCGAGCTGCTTCATCTGCTGGCCGCCAATCCGGAAACCGTGGTGACCCGGAAGGAGTTGATGGCGAAGGTGTGGGGCAGCAACTGGTCACGGACGAGTCGCACCATCGACACGCACGTGAGCAGTCTGCGGGCGAAACTCGGATCCAGCGGATGGATCATCACGGTCCGCGGCGTCGGCTATCGAATGGGCCACGCCGGCTGAGACAGGGGCCCCGGGCGACGAAGGTCACCCGGGGCCCTCTGCTGTGTCACGCCATCCGGTCGTCCAGGCCCCGCAGCAGCGGGTGGGCGGCGGCGGTGTCGTCGCCCAGTGCGCGCCGGGCCCACCAGACGGACGCCAGGTTCGAGGAGAACATGGGGCGGCCGGGGTCCTCGCGGGCGAGCTCCGTGAGGGTGGCGAGGGTGCCCATGCCCGTGCCGGTGAACAGCAGCGCGGTGCCGTCGGCGACCCTGCGTTCCCGTATGCGCCGCAGGATCTCCCGCGTGGTCACCCGGTACGGGTCGTAGTGCTCGCTCCCGTCCTGGTTCCGCGCCGCCGGGACGAGCACCACGTCGTCGACCTTCAGCCCGGCCCGCTCCCAGAAGGCGCGGGAGGTGTCGGTGAGCCACGGTTGGTAGGGCGAGACAAGTGTCAGGCGGGCCACGCCGAGCGCCTCGCACAGCGCGAGGATCGCCTGCGTCGAGGACGCCACGCGATAGCCCGCACGCTCCGACAGTTCCTCGCACAGCGCCCGGTCGCCGTCGGGGTTCAGCAGGTAGTGCGAAGCGCTGCAGGCCACCACGGCGGCGTCCAGGCGCAGTTCACCGAAGTCGCCGAGGGTGTCGGGGAGCACGCGGTTGTACGTCTCCAGCATTTCCCTGAGTTCCGTGCCGGGCGTCACCGGGAAACGCGCGGTGAACACATTCATTCCGGCGCCGGCCAAGTGGTTGAACTCCGGTTCCGCGGTGGGGTTTTCCGGCGGGACGACGAGCCCGAGCCTGGGCAGTGAAAAAAGGTCCATGACAGCACCGTAGGACGCGCGTCACAGCGGCGGCGGACAACTTCCCCGGAAATGACGTCGGGCGCACACCGGCCTTGCACTCTCTTTCCTACTTGACACTCCTTGACATTCCCTCACAGAGACCTGACCCCAATCCCCTTGTTCTGCACCGGAGTTCGGGAGAGCGTATGGACCACGGCCTGCCGAACCCTTGAGGAGTGAAGGCAATGACCACCGAAGTAATCCCCGAGGAAATACCGGCGCAGCCCCGCATTTCCGACGCGACCCTGCGGGATTCCGCGCACATGGCCGGCGTGGAGTTCGGCCCGAAGGACGCCGCGACCATCGCCCGGCTGCTGGTGAAGACCGGCATCGAGCTGGTCGAGGTGGGCATGGTGTCGGGACCGGGCTCGAAGGACGCCGATCTCGTCCTCGCCACCCATGAGGCCGTCGGCCCCGAGCGCAGCATGACGCTGGTCGTCGTGCGGGATCGCCAGCAGGTCGCCAAGGCCCTCGACGAGGCCGAGCGGCTGGGCGTACGCCACATCATGTACTCCATCCCCACCTCGGAGGAGCACGCCAAGCTGAAGCTCGGCTCGTCCAGCCCCAAGTTCCTGCAGACGCTGGCCCGTTCGGCGATCACGCAGGCCAAGGAGCGCGGCTTCCACGTCACCTTCAGCGGCGAGGACGGCGCCCGCACTCCGAAGGAGCGGCTCGTTCCCTATGTCGCCGCGGGCTTCGAGGCCGGGGCCGACCGGTTCCGGCTCGCGGAGACCGTCGCGTATCTGTCGCCCTGGCAGATGGAGAAGGTGATCGCCGGTCTCACCGCGATCGACGGCTCCGAGATCGAGATCCACTCCCACAACATGCTCGGCATGGCCGTGGCCAACTCCCTCGCCGCCGTCCGCGCGGGAGCCCAGTGGATCTCGGCGACCGTCGGCGGCATCGGCGAGCGCGGCGGCAACGCACCGCTGGCCGAGCTGCTCACCTCGCTGCGCGTCATCCACGGCGACACCCGCTTCGACCTGAGCCATCTCACCGAGCTGTCGCGTGTCGCGCTCAAGGGCGCCGGGCTCGGCGAGGCGTTCCAGTCCGGGCCGACCACACCGCACGCCTTCGCCTACGAGCTGCCCGGCCAGCTCAACCATCCGGCGGCGTACGAGACGCTGCCCGCCGAACTCGTCGGCAACGCCCGCGAGTTGCGGGTCCGCAGCCGCCTCACACCCGCGCTCGTCAAGTGGGCGCTCGACGGCTCGGGCGTCTTCGTCGACGTCGAGGCGTTCACACCGTGGCTGGTCGGCCGGCAGGAGCGCGCCGACAGCCCGCTGCTCGACCGGGACGCCATCCGCAAGGCCGCCATCGACTTCCAGGCCGCCTGAACACCCACCCCGATTCACTTCGACACACCAGGAGTTGTGCCATGCCCACCGCCACTCTCAACGGCGTCTGCCCCGAGTGCGAGACCGACCTGACCGTGCCGCCGATCGACCGGGGCGAGACCCTCTCCTGCCCCGAGTGCATGCTCACGCTGCGCGTCGAGGACGTCCAGGACGGGCGGCTGTCCCTCCAGATGGTCGAGGTGCAGCTGCGCGACTGGGGTCAGTGAGATGACCAAGTCGGTAGCCATCGTCGCGGACCGGATCAGCTGGGAGGAACGCGAACTGATCAAGGCCGGGCCGGACTTCGGCCTGAACATCGAGTGGGTCAACGACGAGTCCCTGTGCCTCGGCCACCCGGACGCCCCGTCCGTGCGCGACTACGACGCGCTGTTGCTGCGCAGCCGCAGCTACACCCGCGGCGGCCTGATCGCCACCCTCGCCGAGGGGGCCGGCGTGCCGGTCCTCAACACCGCGAGGGCGGTGAGCGCCTGTGAGAACAAGGCCGTCCTGCGCACGGTGCTGCGCACCGCCGGGGTGCCCGTGCCGGAGTACCGGCTCGTGCTGTCCCGCAAGGACTTCGAGAAGTCCCTCGAGGAACTGGAACTGCCCCTGGTCCTCAAGCCGGTCTACGGCGGCATGGGCAAGCGCGTCACCCTGATCCGGCACGCCGACACCGCCCAGTCCGTGTACGACTACGTCGAGGATCTCGGCCACGCCTTCGAGCAGGCCTGCCTGGTCGAGCCGTACCTCGGCGGCGGCACCTCGGTGCGCTGCCTGGTCGTCGGGCACGAGCTGGTCGGCGCCGCGGAGTTCGCCTCCGGCGGCACCGACTGGCGCAACAACGCGGCGCTCGGCAACAGCAGCCGCGCCGTCGCCCACGACCCCGACGTACTGAAGATCGTCGACGGGGTGGTGGCCGAACTCGGGCCCGGGATCTACGGAGTCGACCTCTTCGGCACCCCCGACGGCTACGTCGTCAACGAGGTCAACCACGCGCCCGGCTTCCGGGCGGTGGCCTCGGCGACCGGGGCGGACATCCCGTCGGCCGTCGCCCGCTACGTCCAGGAGCTGATCGCATGATCCGCGCGGGAGTCGTCGGCGCCTCCGGGCTCGCCGGCGGCGATCTCATCCGACTGATCACCCAACACCCCGATATGGAGCTGACCTTCCTCGGCGGCTCCTCCAACATCGGCCGGCGCCCGGCCGAGCTGCACCCGAATCTCCGTCTCGACCTGGGACTGACGGTGCAGCCGGTCACCGAGGAGATCGCCGACCAGGTCGACGTCGTATTCCTGGCCACGCCGGCACCCGTGTCGGCGGAGCTGGCCGCGCTGCTCGCTGACCGGGTACCGGCCGTCGTGGACCTCAGCGGCGCCTTCCGGATCCGCACCCCGGAGCTGCACGACCGCTGGTACCCGAAGGTCAAGCGGCGCACCGACCTCGCGGACCGCTTCGTGTACGGCGTACCGGAGCTGATCGGCGACCAGTTGGCGGACGCGGCGCTGATCTCGCTGCCCGGCTGCTACGCCACCGCGATCACCCTGGGCCTCGCCCCGCTCACCCTCGGCCTCGGGCTGAACCTGAAGACCGTGGTGGTGGACGGCAAGAGCGGCTCCAGCGGCGGCGGCCTGCAGCTGCGCACCTCCGACCTGCACCCGTTCCGCAGCGGCGCCATCACCCCGTACTCCCCCACCGGACACCGGCACGCCGCCGAGGTCGGCGACTTCCTGGAGCGCGGCAAGCCCGGAACCATCGGCTCGCTGAGCATGTCCGCGTACGGCGTCTCACATGTGCGCGGCCTGCTCACCAGCTCCTACGTGTTCACCGACGACCCCGTCGACCAGCGCGAGCTGCAGCGGGCGTACATCCGCTACTACAAGGAGCACCGCTTCGTGCGGGTGCGCCGGCACGCCGAGACGCTGATCCCGGTACCCGACCCGCAGGCCGTGCTGGGCTCCAACTACTGCGACGTGACGGCTTTGCACGACGAGGAGGGCGGCCGGATCGTCGTACTCGCCGCCCTCGACAACCTGGTCAAGGGCGCGGCGGGCCAGGCCGTCCAGGCCGCCAACATCCGGTTCGGGCTGCCCGAGGAGACAGGTCTGACGATGCAGCCGGTGATGCCCGCATGAGCGAGACGACATCCGGGACCACACCAACCGTGGTGAAACTGGGCGGCAGTTGCCTGGACGACCTGGCCGGCGACTGGTGGGACGACCTGGCCCGGCACGGCCGGGAGCGGCCGCTGGTCCTGGTGCACGGCTGGTCCAAGCCGCTGAAGCGGCTCAGCCCGCGCTACAGCGAGCCGTCGGCGATCCTGCGCGACCGGTACGGCAACCAGAGCCGCTGGACCACGCCCGAGGTCATCGCGGACATCAAGACCGTCAGCGCCCGCCTTGGCGAGGACGTCCTCGGCCGCCTCGAACAGCGCGGCATCACCGGGGAACGGCTGCTCGGCAGCGACGGGCTGGTCGCCGCCGGCGAGGGCGAGCGCTGGTGGTGGCAGGACAGGCAACTCGTCGAGCTGGAGAACCTGGTCGGCCCGATCACCGGGGTGGACCCGGCGGCGCTGAAGAACCTCCAGCCGGGCCACGCCTACCTCGTCACCCCGCTGGCCAGGAACGCGGCGGGCCAGGAGGTCAACACCGACGCCGACCGGGCCGCCGCCGCCATCGCCGCCGCCACCGGCGCCACCGACCTGGTGCTCGTCACCGATGTCGCCCATCTGCTGATCGACGGGGAGCCTGTGCGCCGGATCACCGCGAAGGCCGCGGGCACCTTCCGCGACAAGGGCGCCACCGGCGGCATGCGCAAGAAGCTGCGTGCCGCGGGCGAGGCACTGGACGGGGGCGTGGAGCGCGTCGTCATCGGCAGCGCGACCGTCACGGACCTGCTCGCCGCCCGTACCGGCACCGCCATCACCCGCACCTGAGGAGCAAGCACGTGGCGCACTCCCGCGTACTCGTCGTCAACAACGGAACGCTGTCCCTGAAGCAGCTCCGCACCCGGTTCGAGGAGCTGGGCTCGGACACCGAGGCGGTCGACGCCGCGTCGGTGCCCGCCCGGCTCGACGGCCGCTACCAGGCGATCGTCCTGAGCGGCACCAAGGTGCGGGCCTACGACCGCGACTACTACAAGCCGCTCGTGGACCTCGTCATGACCTCCGACGTCCCGGTCCTCGGGATCTGCGGCGGCATGCAGATCCTCGCGGTCGCGGCCGGCGGCCGGCTCGCCGAGGGGCCGCAGCGGGTCGGCGGCCACGAGGCGCAGGTCGACAAGTCGGAGCCGCTCTTCACCTACGTGAAGCCGACGGTGACGGTCTTCCACCGGCACACCCTCTACCTCCAGGAGGCCCCCGAGGGCTTCCGCTCCATCGGCCGCTCCGAGCACGCGCCCGTGGAGTTCCTGCGCTCCGACGACGGCCGCATCTTCGGCGCCCAGGCGCATCTCGAGTTCCGCAGCGACGGCCTGGAGATCCTGCGCGGCTTCGCCCAGCTCTACCGGTGACGGCCCCGCATCCCCGTACTCAAGGATTTGGACTAGGCAATGAGTGATCTGGAAACCTCGCAGGACCCCGCGTTCACGGTCCATCTGAACGGCAGCGGCGGCGCGCTCAAGGGCTGGGTGGTCGTCGACACGCTGTACGACGGTCTGGCCATGGGCGGTGTACGGATGACCCCGGGGGTCACCGAGGAGGAGGTGGCCGGCCTCGCCCGTGACATGACCCAGAAGTTCACGCTGGCCGGGCTGCCCATCGGCGGCGCCAAGGGCGGCATCGTCTCCGACGGCACCGACCGCGAGGAGACCTTCCGTACCTTCGGCCGCACCGTGAAGCCGCTGCTGCACGGCGGTATCCACCTCGGCATCGACATGGGCGTCACCCCGGCCGACCGGGCCGTGTTCTTCGACACGGCCGGCTACGACCCCCGCTACCGACTGGGCGCCCCGGACATGCCGATCGACTGGCGCACCTACTACGAGCCGTTGATCGACTGCACCGGACACGGCGTCGGGGTCGCGGCGGTCACCGCCCTGGAGGCGAGCGGCCGTACCGGTTCGGCCCGGGTCGTGGTGCAGGGCTTCGGCGCGGTGGGCCGGGCGGTCGCGCGGTTCCTGGAGGACCGCGGGCATGTGATCGTGGGCGTCGCCGACGTCGAGGGCACCATCAGCGCCGACCGGCTGCCGGTGGCCGATCTGGTCGCCGTCACCGACGAGTTCGGGCGGATCGACCGCTCCCGGCTGCCGCAGCAGGTCACCGTCACCTCCGAACCGGACGCCTGGCTCGACGTCGACGCCGACCTGCTGATCCTGGCGGCGCAGAAGCACGCGCTGAACGCGGACAACGCCCACCGGCTGCGGGCCGGTCTTGTGGTCGAGGGCGGCAACATCAGCTCCACCGCCGAGGCGCGGGACAAGGTGCGGGCCTCGGGCGCCTTCCTGGTGCCGGGCGTGATCGCCAACATCGGCGGGGCCGGCTCCGCCGCCCTGGCCGTCACCCGGGTAGTGCCCTTCGACCTGCCTGCGGAGGCCCGGAAGGCATGGGTCTTCGACTGGGTCGGCGACTGCGTACGCCGCAACACCCGGGATCTGCTGGAGATCGCCGCCGCCAGTCCGGGCGACCCTCTGACCGAGCTGCTCGACGTCCGCGGGAAGGAGCGCGGATGACCACGGCGGCGACCAAGCGCGCCACCCCGGACCCGGCCCCGCACACGGCCGAGTACCGGCGCCGGGGCTGGTGGCGGGACGAGACCTTCCTCGACGACCTGCACCGCCAGGCACAGCTACGGCCGCACAAGCTCGCGATCGCGGGCCGCCGGATCGCCGAGTCCCGCACCGACACCCTCGACTACGCCGAACTGGCCCGCCTCACCGACCGGTTCGCTCTGGCCCTGCTCGAACTCGGCGTGCGGCGCGGGGACTTCGTCGCCGTCCAGCTCCCCAACCAGTGGGAGATGGTGGCGCTGATGTTCGCCTGCATGCGGGTCGGCGCCGTCATCTGTCCCATGTCGCCGGTCTGCCCCGAGGACGAGCTGCGCCACCGTCTCGGCCTCACCGAGGCCCGGGTGTGCGTGACGCTCCCGGAGTGGTCGGGCACCCCGCTGGCGGAGATCGTCACCGGCCTAAAGGACGAACTCCCCTCCCTCGACCACGTGTTGGTGGTGGACGGGCAGGCTCCCGAGGGCGCGCTGTCCTTCCACGACCACTTCGTGGCCACGGCCCGCGAGGAGCTCGGGGCCGGCGAAGGGCTCGGGGCCGCCGACCTGGACGGCCTGGCGCTGACGGCCGACGAGCCGTTCGTCGTGCTGTTCACCTCCGGCACCACGGGCGAGTCCAAGGGCGTGCTGCACAGCCAGAACACCGTCCACTCGGCCGTACGCGGCTATGTGGACGCCTTCGGGCTCGGCGACGACTGGGTCGCCGCCGTGTCCACGCCGCTCGTCCACTACTCGGGCTTCGCACAGGGCGTCCTCGCGGGCGTCATGCTCGGCGGCACGGTGGCGTTCCAGGACATCCGCAGGAACGAGGCGCTGCTCGACCTGGTCGAGCACTACGGCGCCACACTCCTGTACGGGCCGCCCGCCACCCTCGCCGACGTGGCCGCCTCGCAGCGGACCCGGAAGCGGGACACGAGCTCCCTGAAGCACGTGGTGATCGGCTCCGCGCCGGTCCTCGCCGAGCTGGCCGCCGAGGTCCACGACGCCCTCGGCGCCCGCGCCCACTCCCTGTGGGGCATGTCGGAGAACGGTCCGGTCACCATGACGCGGCCCGAGGACCCCGCCGACTGGGCGGCACACAGCAACGGCCGGGCCATCGACGCCATGGAGACCCGCGTCGACCTGTCGGACATCAACGGCGAGAGCGACTCCGTGGGCCGGCTCCGGGTGCGCGGCGCGTCCCTCGCGCTCGGCTACCACCGGCGCGAGGAGGCGTTCGCGGCGGAGCTGGGCGCGGACGGCTGGTTCGACACCGGGGACCTGGCGCGGGACGACGGCCGGGGCGGCATCCGCATCATCGGCCGCGCCCGTGACGCGATCGTCCGCGACGGCCTGGTGGCGCCGATGACGGAGCTGGAGGCGCTGATCGGCAGCCACCCGAACGCGGTCGAGGCCGCGGTGGTGGGTCTGCCGTCGGAGACGGCCCCCGGCGGGACCGAGATCTGCGCGGTGGTGGTCCCGGCAGGCGGCGCGGACCCGTCGCTCGACGGCATCCGCAGGCACCTGAACGAGTCGGGCCAGGACCCCCGCTTCCTCCCGGACCGTCTGGAACTGCTCCCGGCTCTCCCGAAGACCTTGACCGGCAAGGTCCGCAAGGCGGAGCTGCGGCAGCGGTACGCCGCGCCGACGAGCTGAACTCCCCTCCTCCCCCTCCCTGTTGGAGCCAGAAATGCCCGAACCCGCACCGGTCGCCATGTCGGCGACGCTCGCCGCCGACGAGGCCATGGCCCGGCGGCGTCGCGCCGGGGAGCAGGTGCTGTCGATGACCAGTGGCGAGATCGGCCTGCCCGCCCACCCCGCCCTGCGGGAGCGGCTGTCCGCCGCGGCGGACGAGAACGCGTACGGCCCCGTGCCCGGCAGTGAGGCGCTGCGTGCGGCCGCCGCCGGGTACTGGGGGCGCCGCGGACTCGCCACCGATCCCGCACTCGTCGTCGCCGGGCCGGGCAGCAAGCCGCTGCTGTTCGCGCTGCTGCTCGCCGTCGGCGGCGACGTGGTCGTGCCCGTGCCGAGCTGGGTGAGCTACGCGGCGCAGGCCCGGCTCGCGGGGGCCCGCCCCCTCGGCGTACCGACCCTGCCGGGCCAGGGCGGCGTACCGGACCCGGAGCGGCTGCGCGAGGCGGTCACCGTGGCGCGTGCCGCGGGGCAGGACCCGCGGTCCGTGGTGGTGACGGTGCCGGACAACCCGACAGGCACCGTCGCCTCGCCCGAAGTGGTGCGTCAACTGGCCTTGGTGGCACGTGAGTTGGATTTGGTCATCATCTCGGACGAGATCTACTGCGACCTCGTGTACGCCCCTTCGGCGCCCGCCGATTCCCCGGCCCGGCACGCCCCCGAGCGCACCGTCGTCACCACCGGGCTCACCAAGAACCTGGCGCTGGGCGGCTGGCGCACCGGGGTGGCCCGGCTGCCGGACAGCGAGCTCGGGCGGGCCCTGCACGGCCGGCTCGTCTCGATCGCCAGCCAGATCTGGTCCAGCCCGACGGCACCCGTGCAGACGGCGGCCGCTTACGCTTTCGGCGAGCCCCCGGAGATCACCGGGCACATCGCGGCGAGCCGTCGGCTGCACGAGGCGGTGGTGCGCGCGGTCGCCGCCCGTTTCACCGCGGCCGGCGCCACCCTGGCCCCGGTCCGCGCGACCTGCTACCTCTACCCGGACTTCGAACACCTCCGGGATCATCTGGCGCGGACGCACGGCATCCTCGACGGCAACGACCTGGCCCGTTTCCTCTCCGAGCGACACGGCCTCGGCGTACTCCCCGCGAGCGCCTTCGGCGAGTCCCGGCACGCCCTGCGCATCCGGGCCGCGACCAGCCGCCTCTACGGCGACACGGACGAGCAGCGCCGGGCCGCCCTCGCGGCACCCGACCCTCTCGAACTGCCGTGGATCCGTGAGGCAGTTGATCGCGTGGGCGCGATCCTGACCGACCTCACCGGCACTACCGCTCTCTCCCTCACCCCGCAGTCCTGATTCCCCACTCCCACGAGCCCAGGAGAACCTTCCCCATGTCTGACCCGATCCTCTTCGAAGCCCTCTACCAGGGCGAACGTCACGTCGGCTTCGGCCTCCCCGAGCCGGGCACCGAGCAGACCCTGTACCGGGTCGCCGACGGGCAGCTCGCGGCGGCGTTCATCGCCACCGACGGCTCGGCGGACGCGATCAAGGCCGCCGTCACCGAAGGCGCCGAGACGGTCACCGTCACCGTCGGCGACCCGGAGGTGCGGCCGCTGCCGCCGCTGCTGCCGACGGCCACCGGGAACGCCCTGCTGAGCGGCTTCATGGGCACGCACAAGAAGAAGTGGGGCGGAAAGAGCGCCCCGGAGGGCGAGTTCACGCCGCCCAAGTGGTTCTTCAAGGGCTTCGGCGACTGGGTGCGGCTCCCGGGCGAGCCGCTGACCGTGCCCGCGAACCCGGTCGCCCTCATCGAGGAGCCCGAGGTCGCCCTCGTCTACGTCAACGACGCCGACGGCACCCCGCACTACGCGGGCTACACCTTCGGCAACGACCTGTGCGACATCGGCCTGCACCGCCAGGACCCCGGATACAACCCGTACTGCAAGCTGTGCGACACCGCCCTCACGCCCTGGCTGTTCCTCGGCGAGCCGCCGGCCTCGGTGACCGGCCGGGTCACCATCGAGCGGGACGGCGCGACCGCCTGGGAGGGCAGCTTCGACTGCGGCGACGACGCCCTGTACTTCCGGATCCGGGACATGGCGGAGCACCTCTTCTCGTTCCCCGCGGTACGCCGGCCCGGACTGGTCAACTACGTTCTCCTGGGCGCCGATGAGGCCAGCTTCCACGACGGTTTCCGGATCGCCGACGGCGACCGCATCGCCATCGACGTCAAGAGCCACGGCGTGGCCTTCGACAACACGGTGCGGTACGTCTCCCCCGCTCCCCTCGTCTGAGAGGCAGGCCCCATGACCGCGGTCGTCAGAAAACAGGTGCACCTCGCGGCGCAGCTGCCCGGCATCCACAACGTGACCGTCTGGTCCGACCCGCGGTCACGGAGCCAGATCGCCCTCGACTCCTTCGTACGGCTCGCGCGGACCGCCGAACGCGGCAGGTTCGACTTCTTCTTCCTCGCCGAGGGACTGCGACTGCGCGAGCACAAGGGCGAGTTCTACGACCAGGACGTCGTGGGCCGCCCGGAGAACCTGACGATGCTCGCCGCGCTCTCCGCCGTCACGAACCGGCTGGGACTGGCCGCCACCGTCAACGCCACCTTCAACGAGCCGTACGAGGTGGCGCGCAGGCTCGCGACCCTGGACCACCTCAGCGGCGGGCGGGCGGCCTGGAACGTGGTCACCAGCTTCGACGCGTTCACCGGCGAGAACTTCCGCCGGGGCGGCTTCCTCGCCGAGGCCGACCGCTACTCCCGGGCCGCCGAATTCCTGCGTGCGGCACGGGAGTTGTGGGACAGCTGGGCCGACGACGCGGTACGGGCGGACGCGCGGGCCGGTGAGTTCGCCGGCTCCGGCGCGGGTGCGTTCGCGCACCGGGGGCCCCACTTCGACATCTCGGGGCGGTTCAACACGCCGCGCGGCCCGCAGGGACACCCTGTGGTCATCCAGGCCGGGGAGTCCGACGCGGGGCGGGAGTTCGCCGCGCGGGACGCCGACGTCATCTTCAGCAAGTACAACACGCTCGACGAGGCCCGCACCTTCTACCGGGACGTCAAGGGACGCCTGGCCCGGTACGGCCGCCGCCCCGAGGACCTGTTGGTCGTCCCGACCGCCACCGCTGTGGTCGCCGACACCGACGCGGAGGCCGTGGCGTACGCCGAGGAGATCACCCGCGCCCAGGTGAGCCCGGGGACCGCGATCGCCCACCTGGAGGCGGTGTGGGGCCGCGACCTGTCGGCGTACGACCCGGACGGGCCGCTGCCCGACGTCGACCCGGAGCCCGACTCCCAGCTCCTGAAGGGGCATTCGGTGTTCCGCAAGGGCAGGGAGGAAACGGCACGGCGGTGGCGCAAGCTGGCCGAGGAGCGGGGGCTGAGCATCCGCGAGCTGGTCATCGAGGTCCACGGCGGCCAGACCTTCGTCGGGGGCCCGCGCACCGTCGCCGACGCCATCGACCACTTCGTGCAGAGCGACGGGGCCGACGGCTTCGTCCTCGTCCCGCATCTGACGCCCGGCGGCCTCGACGACGTGGTCGACCGGGTGGTGCCGCTGCTGCAGGAGAAGGGCGTCTTCCGCGAGGACTACACGGGGACGACGCTCCGGGACCACCTGGGCCTGCGCCCGCGCACCCGCACGTCCACCGAGGAGGACTCTTGACCGGCACCCCGCTGCACCTCGCCGTCGCCCTGGACGGCGCCGGCTGGCATCCGGCGGCCTGGCGCGCCGCGGGCGCCCGGCCCGGCGAGCTGTTCACGCCCGGATACTGGGCGGACCTGGTGGCCGAGGCCGAGCGGGGCCTCCTCGACTTCGTCACCCTGGAGGACGCCCTGGGCCCGCAGTCCGCGGCCTTCCATCGCCCCGACGACCGCGTCGACCAGGTCCGGGGCCAGCTGGACGCGGTGCTGCTCGCGGCCCATCTGGCCCCGCTGACCACGCACATCGGCCTGGTCCCCACCACGAACGTCACGCACACCGAGCCGTTCCACCTCGCCATCGGCATCGCGACCCTCGACCACGCCGCCGAGGGCCGGGCCGGCTGGCGCCCGCAGATCTCCGCACGCGCCGCCGACGCCGCCCACTTCGGCCGCCGTACGACACCGCAGCTGACCGACGACGATGTGCGCGACCCTGAACTGATCGCGGCGCGGCTGCGACCGCTGTTCGCCGAGGCCGTCGACGTGGTGGAAGTGGCGCGGCGGCTGTGGGACAGCTGGGAGGACGACGCGGAGATACGGGACACGGCGACGGGCCGTTTCATCGACCGCGGCAAGCTGCACCACATCGGCTTCGAGGGCCCGCACTTCACCGTCAAGGGCCCCTCGATCACGCCCCGTCCGCCGCAGGGCCAGCCGCTGGTCGTGAGCCTGGCGCACGCCTCCACGCCGTACGAGTTCGCGGCGCACGCCTCCGATGTCGTGTTCGTGACCCCCCACGACCGGCTGGGTGCCGGGGCGATCCTCGGGCAGGTCGACGAGGCGGTGGCGGCGGTGGGCCGGGACGTACGGGCCCGGCCGCTCAAGCGGTTCGCGGACCTGCTCGTCTTCCTGGACGACGAACCGGGCGCCGCCGCCCGCCGCAAGGCCTCCTTGGACGCGCTGGACAGCGCCGAACTCGCCTCGGACGCCGAGATCTTCACGGGCACGCCCGGCGACCTCGCCGACCTGCTGCTCGACTGGCGCACCGCCGGCCTCGACGGCTTCCGCCTGCGCCCCGGCACCCTGCCGCACGACCTCGCCGCGATCACCCGTGCCCTGGTCCCGGAGTTGCAGCGACGCGACGCGTTCCGCACCGCGTACGACGCCACGACCTTGCGCGGACACCTGGGTCTGGCACGCCCGAACAGCCGTTACGCGCACGCGAGTTGACCATCACACTGGCAGCCGGCGATCCCGTTCACCGCCCCGCCGCAGAGATATCGCGTCCGGACCCCTGGCAGGGCAGTGACTCACGCCCCGCCGCCCTGCCGCTCCTTCAGCCAAGCCACGCTCTCCCCGACCAGGTCGAAGATGTCCGCTCCTTCGGCGATGCCGTCCGCCTCGATGATGTGCACGCGGATCGAGTCCCGGCCTGCGTCGAGCGCGTCCGCCAGGGCCACCGAGCCCTGCCCGGCGGCGACTTGGGGTTCGCCGCGTACCGCCGGGCCGTCCTTGACGTGGACGAGTTCGACTCGCTCGCCGAGCCTGGCGACCACCTCGGCGGGGACCTGGCCCGCGGTCTGCGCCCAGTAGAGGTCGACCTCGGCGACGACCGACGGGTCGAGGGCGTCCCACAGCACGTCGTAGCCGTAGCGGCCGTCCTCGATCGGGGTCCACTCCCAGTCGTGGTTGTGGTAGCCGACCCGCAGACCGTGGGCGGCCGCCGCCTCGGCCAGGGCGTTGAGCCGGTCGGCGTACCGGCGCACCCCGTCGGCCGAGACCAGGGCGTCACGTGTGAACCCGGGGAGGGCTTCGGGGGTGGAGGCGATGGCGATGGGCACGCCCGCCTCGGCCATCTCCTCGAAGAACCAGCCGGGATCCTCCGCGTCGGGCAGCCGGGCATGGGTCGAGGAGACCGTGAGGCCGGCGGCATCGATGTCGGCCTTCAGCGAGCGTGCTTCGGCGAGGCGCGCTGCACGGTTCAGCTCGCTGCGGCCGAGGCGGAAGGGCTCCACCGAGGTCACCCCGAGGTCGGCGATCCTGGCGAGCGTGGCGGGACGGTCCTCCAGGACGTTCATCAACGTGTAGAGCTGCAAGCCGATGGCCGGCATGCCAAGTTCCAATCTGTCGGGGCCACTTGGTCACTTCACCGCACCGGCGGTGAATCCGGTGATGAGGAAGCGCTGGAGCAGCAGGAATCCGGCGACCACCGGAACGGACACGACCAGCGAGGCGACCATGACCTGGTTCCAGTAGACGTTTGCCTCGGTCGAGTAGGCCTGTAGGCCCACGGCCAGTGTGCGGGTCTGTGTGTCGGTGAGGACCGAGGCGAAGAGCACTTCGCCCTGGGCCGTCATGAACGCGTAGATGCACACGGCGACGATTCCCGGTGTCGCGGCGGGCACGATGACCTGCAGCAGGGTGCGCAGCGGTCCTGCGCCGTCCACCTTCGCCGCTTCGTCGAGGTCGCGCGGAACGGTGTCGAAGTACCCGACCAGCATCCACACGAGGCCGAAGTTCCAGGTGGCGAACGAGGTCTGGTAGATGTGCACGGAGATCAGGTCCCCCGCCGGCGGTGCCGAGCCGCCGAACAGAGCGAACGGGGTGCTGAAGTCGTTGAAGGTGTGCAGGAACATCACGAGGACCAGCACCTTGTTGACCGACGACAGCAACGGCAGGGTGATCATCTGCAGTTGCCGCCACGGTCCCGATCGTGCTGTTCGTGCCCAGCATCGAGGGAATCTCCCACAACGAGGGCGAGTCCACGAACGACCAGGACATCAGCGCGGGCACCGACCTACTGACCACGGTGGTCCACCGGCTCATGTCGGGCGCGCCGGACACGCCCGAGTGACGGGGATCTTCGCCGGCCTCCGAGTAGAGGCGCCTTGAGCGGCGTACTCAACCCCGAAGATCGGAAACAACCCACACGAAGAGGGCCCCCACAGGCTCTCGCCCGCGAAGACCCTTCGCACCGTCGGGACGACAGGATTTGAACCTGCGACCCCTTGACCCCCAGTTGCGGAGCCCCTGAGCGGCGTGCGATGGGGCGCTCTTCGAGGTCAGTGTCCAGCGTACTCAGCCGAGTAAAAGAGTCCGTGCACTCAGGCCTCCGCCGGACCGCCTCGCGCCTCAACTTCCGCTCATCGAGGGAACCGCAACGAACTCTGACCTTTCCATCGTCTCGCTTGCCAAGAGCCAGCAATTCGGAACACGTATACGTTCCTTACACTCTGCGGCGACTCTGGCCAACATGCCGTCGAGACCCCATCTGGCAGTGCGAGTCGTTCAAAGGAACATCTTCGTCGAGCCCCTACCCTCCCAGCGGCCGCGGGTTGCGTCCTGGGAAGTGGTGTACGGGTTCAAAGCCTGATCCGGGGTCTGCCGGTGCGTGTACGAGATGGGCCGGCTGCCGGCCCCGGCAGTGCAAAGCGAGGGCTCCTGCCGGGAACCGGGTGCAGCCCGTTTCACGCGTCGATCTGCTTCGGAGGCTCGCCGCCCGAGATCTGGATCTTCCGCGGCTTGGCTTGCTCGGCCACCGGGATGCGGAGCGTAAGGACCCCGGCGTCGTACGAGGCGTCGATCCGCTCAGTGTCGAGGCTGTCGCCGAGGAACAGCTGACGGCTGCACGTCCCGGTCGGGCGTTCGGCCGCGATCAACTGTGCACCATCCGGTGAAAGCCCAGTTCAGGGTGGCCGGCCGTGCCCGCCGCCCTGGAAACCGTGACGGCGTGGAGGGCCCGGCGGCAGCGGACATCAGCACCCGGTCGGCGCCGTCGACGAACCGGCGCAGGCCGGCCTGGACAGTCCTCATGCCCCTTGCGGAGGCGGGCCGGGCCGGTGTCCGGGGAGGGTCTGCTCGACCCACGGGCGCAGGACGTCCGCGGGTGCCGCGCCGCCCCGCCGGGGGATGACCTGCCCTTTGCGGAGCAACAGCAGGGTGAGCACCGCCTGTACCTCGAATCGCCGGGACGGCCGGGGGGACTGGTCGACATCGACTCTGTGCCGGGCCGACCCGCAACGCCGGCCCTCCGGATGTCCGCGGTCAGCGCCCGCCACACAGAATGATCTTCCAGACGCGCGTTGCCACCTGCAGATTGAGCCGGGTGTCCACATCCGCCAGGTCCCGGTCGCTGATCTCACGGATGCGCTGCAGCCGGTAGCGCAGGGTGCTGCGGTGGACCGTCAGCGCGACAGCCGCGTCATCGTAGTTGCCTCCCCAGTCGAAGTAGCGCGTGAGCGTCTCCACCAACTGCGTGTCGTGCCGTGCGTCGTAGTCGATCAGCCGGCCGAGCCACTCTCGCACGAAGCCTTCGAGCTCCTGGAGATCGTTGCCGGGTCCCAGGATCCGGTACAGCCCGAGGTTGTCGAAGAACGTCGTCCCGCTGCGCTGGCGGGAGTTCTGCCGCACCTCCAGGGCCCGCAGTGCCTCCTGATAGCAACGGGGAACGCTGTCCGGAGAGTCGCAGCGGGTGCTCACCCCGATCGCTCCGTCGGGCGTCACCAGCTCATGGGCCAGCGCCGCGTGTACGGCATCGTGGTTGGGCATCGCTTCGGTCAGCAGAACCACCTGGTCGCCGCGACGGGTGATCAGCGGACGGGCCGCTGTCGTGGCCGTCGCTTGCTCGACAGCACGGGCGAAGCAGTCGCTTGCTGCGTTGCCCGGCGAATGCACCACGACGACATAATGGGTGCGTCGCAGGTCATGGCCGACGGCTTCGGCCCGGGCGTAGGCGCTCTTCCGGTCAGTACCCTCCAACAGGTCGTCGATCAGCTGGCGCCGCAGTCGCAGTTCGACCTCGGTGAGTTCGCGCATATGCATGAGCTCTTGGGCCAGCAGCCGCTGGGCGTGATCCAAGGCGAACATGGTGTGCTCGTTGGCCGTCGCCTCGGGGTCCTCGACGGCGAGTACACCGAGGACGTCGCCGCGCGGCCGGGCCAGGGCGATCAGCCGGTCCTTGACTCTGACCGGGCCCGCTTCGCGCGCGACCTGCTGCAGCATCTCTTCCTGGTGGGTCTGGGACCGCACCGGATACGGGTCGGGCCGGTCGGGACCGGCCCAGGACCTCAGGTTGCCGAACCGGTCCTCGATGAGCGTCGGCAGCCCGGTGAGCTCGTACAGCGCTTGGGTGATGGCGTCCTCGCCGCCGCCCCGGGCAGTGACACGGGCGAGAGTCTCGTGCACGGTCCTCTGCAGATTCAGCTCGGAGCGCATTGTGTCCAACTGCCGCAGTGCGGTGTCCCGTTCGGTGCGGAGTCGGCTCAGTTCGCCGACGTCGTCGTGGTGCACGGTGCGCGTGCCCGCCAGTGACAGGGCCACCGATGTGAGCCCCATGAGGGTCGAGAGGAGGATGTGCCCCTGCTCATCAGGCCGGGAGTGGGAGGAAACCACGATGTAGCCGAGCAGACCGCCGACTCCGCGCAGGCCGAACGCCCAGTTCCAGGACCGCTCTGGAAGGGATACGGAGCCGTCGGCCTCGCCCAACTCCTTCATCTGTGTGTCGTCGACCGTTGATGCTCCCGCGTCATGGCCGGGTACGCGGGACAAACCGTCGCCCGTCGCGAGGTATCCGGCCTCGGCGTGATAGGACCCAAGGGCACTGACATGCCGCATGGCCAACCGCACGATCTCACTCTGCTCCGCGCAGGTGAACAGGGTGTGGGACAGCACCAGCAGTCCGTGTGGGTCCAGCGCCGCGAGCGGACGGGGGTCGTGCCGTTCGGTGCCTGCGGTGTTGCTCGGGTGGCGCACCACTTCCTGGTCGGAGACGTGAGGGGACAGCCTCTGTGACGGATGGCGGGCCATAGATCACTCCATTTCCCCCGGTCATCGGAGGCCGTCGAGCGAGTTGCGGGATCCACGCCTGGGCAAGCCCTGAGCACCCAGCCTAGGCAAGGAAATGCGACTTGTCCCAATTTGGGACTTGTTCTCGTGGACCGACCGGCTGCGTCGATTTCCGACCTGCCGGGTGCAGGCGGAGCGCGCTGCTCTCTTGCCACTCTGGGCTTGTCAGGCATCGCCTGGAGCATCGGTGGCCATGGCAGGAAGGACTGGCTGATGGACGAGGAGGCCCGCAGGACCATCGCCTCGTACACGACTACCGAGAGGCTGAACGCGCCGTCGATCACCTTTCCGATCCGGGTTTCCCGGTCCAGAGGCCGGCCATCAGGCAGGACGTGCGCCTGGTGGAGCAGATGACCGGCCGCATGGGACATGGCGGGGCCGCGCTGCACGGCGCGGCGAGCGGGGCACCGATCGGGGGGTCTCCGGGTTGCTCAACCGGCTGGACCTGCTCGTGTCGGGACTGCTACTCGCCCTGTACGGGCTGGTTCTCCGAGCACTCGTCAGCGCTCTGTCCGGCCTGCTGGTGAACGCGGCCCAGCGTGGCCGCCGGGACTTCGCCCCGGTGAGTTGCACGCAGCCCGGCCGGTACGACGTCGCCACCGACGAGGCGGTGCAGCTGCCGGCCGAGCTGCGCAGCGGGACCGGCACCAGCAGCGGGGCTCGGAAGGGCGGCCTCCCGCGGAGCGGTCCCGCCGCCACCTGAGCGAATGCGGAAGACCGGGCGCGACCCCGAGGGCAAACGGGGACCGTCCGTCGCGGAAGGAGTTCCTCATGGCCAAGGCAGTAGGCATCGACCTGGGCACCACGAACTCGGTGATCGCCGTCTGGGAGGGCGGCGAGCCGACAGTCGTGCCCAACACCGAGGGCAACCGCACGACACCGTCCGTGGTGGCCTTCACCGACACCGGCGAGCGCCTGGTGGGCCAGCTGGCCCGCCGCCAGGCGATCCTCAACCCCAAGGGCACCATCTACTCGGCCAAGCGGTTCATCGGCCGGCACTTCGACGAGATCTCCGAAGAGGCCAGGGCCGTCGCGTACGACGTGGTCGAGGGAGACGGCGGCGCCGCCCGCTTCAAGGTGCGCGACAAGCTCCACGCGCCCGAGGAGATCAGCGCGCAGGTGCTGCGCAAGCTCGCCGACGACGCCTCCAAGCAGCTGGGAGAGCGGGTCACGGAGGCGGTCATCACGGTGCCCGCCTACTTCAACGACGCCCAGCGCACCGCTACCAAGGACGCCGGACGGATCGCCGGCCTGGAAGTGCTGCGGATCATCAACGAGCCGACCGCGGCCGCGCTCGCCTACGGGATGGACAAGAAGGAGCACGAAACCGTGCTCGTCTTCGACCTGGGCGGCGGCACCTTCGACGTCAGCATCCTCGACGTCGGCGACGGCGTGGTGGAAGTACGGTCCACGGCGGGCGACAGCCATCTGGGCGGCGACGACTTCGACCGCCGGCTGGTCGACCAGCTCGCCGACGGCTTCCAGAAGGAGAACGGCATCGACCTGCGCCAGGACCCCCAGGCGCTGCAACGCCTGTTCGAGGCCGCCGAGAAGGCCAAGACCGAGCTCAGCTCGGTGACCCAGACGCAGATCAGCCTGCCGTTCATCACGGCCGACGCCTCCGGGCCCAAGCATCTGACCACGACGATCATGCGGTCCACGTTCGAGCAGATCACCGGCGACCTGGTGGAGCGCTGCCTGGGCCCGGTACGGCAGGCCATGGACGACGCCAAGGTCAGTGACAACGACATCGACGAGGTCATCCTCGTCGGCGGCTCCACCCGCATCCCCGCCGTCCAAGCCCTGGTGCGGAGGCTGACCGGCGGCAAGGAACCCAACATGAGTGTCAACCCCGACGAGGTCGTGGCGCTGGGTGCCGCGATCCAGGCCGGGGTCCTCAAGGGCGAGGTCAAGGACGTCCTACTGCTCGACGTCACCCCGTTGTCGCTGGGTGTGGAGACACGCGGCGGCGTGATGACGAAGATCGTCGAGCGGAACACCACCATCCCGGTACGCCGCACCGAGACCTTCTCCACCGCCGAGGACAACCAGCCCGCCGTCGACGTCGTCGTCCTGCAGGGCGAGCGTGAGAGGGCCGCCGACAACCGGGTCCTGGGTCGCTTCCAGCTCACCGACATCCGCCCCGCGCCGCGCGGCGAGCCGCAGGTCGAGGTCACCTTCGACGTCGACGCCAACGGCATCCTCAACGTCACCGCGCGGGACAAGGACACCGGCAAGGAGCAGGGCATCACCATCAGCGAGAGCTCCAACCTCGACCGCGGCGACGTCGAGCGGATGGTCCAGGAGGCCGAACACAACCGCGACCAGGACCAGGCCCTGCGCGAGGCAGTCGACGCCCGCAACGAACTGGACGCCATCGCCTACCAGGTCGAAAAGCGCCTCGGCGAGCTCGGCGACGCCGCACCCGCACATGAGAAGGCCCGCGCCGAGATGCTGGTGGCCGAGGCTCGCGAGGCGGTCAAGAACGAGGCCGGGGTGGACAAGGTCCGGCCGCTGACATCCGAACTCCAGCAGGTCTTCGCGGGGCTCGCGGCCCACCAGGCGGGATCCGCCGCGGGCGGTCCGGCGGGCACCGGCTCACCGGACGGATCCGGTACCGGCGGCGCCGCGCCGGGCGGCGCCGGGGGCGACGACGATGTGATCGACGCCGAGTTCGACAAGGGCTGAGGTGCCCGCCATGCCCATCCCACCGCAGGACCCAGAGCCCCACCCGCCGCCGGAAGGCGCCGTACAGCCGCCGCGCGGAGATCTTGCGCAGTCCGGACAGCCGACCGAGGAGGCCGAGCCGGGGCCCGACGCCGCAACCGGCGCCGCCGCACCTGACGACGCATACGCGGCCGCGTTGGCAGAGGTCGAGGACCGCTGGCGCCGCGCCCTGGCCGACCTCGACAACCTGCGCAAACGCCACGCCAGGGAGCTGGAGCGGGAGGCCGCGGCCGAACGCGCCCGTACGGCTGCGGCCTTCCTGCCCGTCATCGACAACCTGGAACTTGCCCTGAGCCACGCGGCCGCCGACCCCGGTGCGATTGTCGAAGGCGTCCGGGCCGTGCGTGACCAGGCCGTGAACGTCCTGGAGCGGCTGGGCTACCCGCGCCACGCAGAGAAGGGCGTGGCGTTCGACCCGGCCCGGCACGAGGTGGTCGGCGTGGTCCAGGATCCCGATGCCGATCCGAACACCGTGGTCCAGGTGGTGCGACCCGGCTACGGGGAGGCCGAACGGCAGCTGCGGCCGGCCGCCGTGACCGTCGCCAAGCGGGAGTGACCGTCCATGTCACGCGACTTCTACGAGGTGCTCGGTGTCTCGCGCACCGCCGACCGGGACGAGATCCAGCGGGCCTATCGCACCCTGGCCCGCAAGTACCACCCCGACGTCAACAAGGACCCCCAGGCGGAGGAGCGGTTCAAGGAGATCAACGAAGCCTTCAGCGTCCTGTCCGATCCCGAGCAGCGAGCCCGGTACGACCGCTTCGGCGAGGACTTCCGGCAGGTCCCGGAGGACTGGGAAGAGCGCGTGGCCGCCGGCGCGGGAGCCGGCAACGGCTCCCGTTGGACCACCGGCGGCGGTCCCCGGGTGCGGTACTCCACGGCAGGCTTCGGGGGCGAGGGGGTCGACGTGGAGGATCTGTTCGGTTCGCTGTTCGGCGGTGCCGGGCGGATGCGTGTGCCCGGCGCCGACCAGGAGGCCGAACTGCCACTCACCGTCGAGGAGGCCTATCGGGGCGGCCGCCGTACGGTCACCCTCGCCGGGCCGGCCGGGCAACGGCGCTACCAGGTCGACGTGCCGCCCGGCACCACCGACGGGCAGCGCATCCGGCTGGCCGGGGAGGGCGGGCGCGGGAGCGGCGACGACGCTCCCGCCGGGGACCTGTACCTGAGGGTGCGGATCCGGCCGCACCCCGAGTTCCGCCTCGACGGCCGGGACGTCCACGTGAGTCTTCAGGTCACCCCGTGGGAGGCGGCGCTGGGCGCGACCGTACCGGTGCCCACTCCGAGCGGCGCCACGGCGAAGGTGACCGTGCCCGCCGGGTCCTCCAGCGGACGGCGCCTGCGGCTGCGCGGCGAGGGCATGCCGGGCCCGCGCGGCGCGAACGGAGACCTGTACGCGGAGCTGCGGATCATGGTGCCGCCACGGCTGAGCGACCGGGAGCGCGAGCTGCTGGAGGAACTTGCCGCTGTCTCCTCGTTCGACCCCAGGAGGACCTGATGAGCGACCGACCGGCCGAGGCCCGCCCGTCCCGCGTACGCACGACCGAGGTGGGCGTGCAGTACGCGATCGTGCCAGTGCCCGTGCTCTCCCTGGAGGCCGTGGCCCGCAGCTCAGGCCTCCATCCCGACCTGATCCGTCGGTTCGTCGCCCTCGGACTGGTGGACGCCGGCCTCGACGCCTCCGGACGGATGGTGTTCGCTCCCACGGCTCCGGCCGCCCTGGCCCGCGTCCAGCGGTTGCGCACAGGGCTGTGCCTGAACTACGCATCCATCGGTCTGGTGCTCGACCTGCTCGACCACATCAGCTTGCTCGAAGCCGCACTGCGGCGTGCAGGCATGAGGAGTGATCTACCACCATGGACATGAACCGCCTGACCCAGAAGTCCCAGGAAGCCCTGCAGGAGGCCCAGAGCGCCGCCGGCCGACTGGGGCACACCGAGGTCGACGGCGAGCATCTGCTGCTCGCCCTCCTCGACCAGGAGGAGGGCCTGATCCCGCGGTTGCTGCAGCAGACGGGCACCGAGCCCAAGGAGTTGCGTGCGGCCGTACGCGAGGAGCTCTCCCGCCGGCCCAAGGTGACCGGCCCGGGCGCGACGCCGGGCCAGGTCTTCGTCACCCAGCGCCTCGCCCGGTTGCTGGACTCGGCCGAGCGGGAGGCCAAACGCCTCAAGGACGAGTACGTGTCCGTGGAACACCTGCTGCTGGCCCTGGCCGAGGAGGGCTCGGCGACCGCCGCCGGGCATCTGCTGAAGGAGCATGGCGTGACCCGGGAGTCCTTCCTCGGCGCGCTCACCCAGGTCCGCGGCAACCAGCGCGTGACCTCTGCCAACCCCGAAGTGGCTTACGAGGCCCTGGAGAAGTACGGCCGTGACCTGGTCGCCGAGGCCAGGGCCGGGCGGCTCGACCCCGTCATCGGCCGGGACGCCGAGATCCGCCGCGTCACCCAGATCCTCAGCCGCAAGAGCAAGAACAACCCCGTCCTGATCGGCGACCCCGGCGTCGGCAAGACCGCCATCGTCGAGGGCCTGGCCCAGCGCATCGTTCGCGGCGACGTCCCCGAAGGCCTGCGCGACAGGACGGTGTTCGCCCTCGACATGGGCTCGCTCGTGGCGGGCGCCAAGTACCGCGGCGAGTTCGAGGAACGCCTCAAGGCCGTACTGAGCGAGGTCAAGGCAGCCGAGGGGCGGATCCTGCTCTTCGTCGACGAGTTGCACACCGTCGTCGGCGCGGGCGCCGCCGAGGGCGCCATGGACGCGGGCAACATGCTCAAACCCATGCTGGCGCGCGGCGAACTGCACATGATCGGCGCGACCACCCTGGACGAGTACCGGCAGCACATCGAGAAGGACGCCGCCCTCGAACGCCGCTTCCAGCAGGTACTGGTCGAGGAACCCAGCGTGGAGGACACCATCTCCATTCTGCGCGGCCTGCGCGAACGCCTTGAGGTCTTCCACGGTGTCAAGATCCAGGACACCTCGCTGGTCGCGGCAGCGACGCTCTCCCACCGCTACATCACCGACCGTTTCCTGCCCGACAAGGCCATCGACCTCGTCGACGAGGCCTGTGCCCGGCTGCGTACGGAGATCGACTCCATGCCCGCCGAACTCGACGAGATCACCCGCCGGGTGACCCGCCTGGAGATCGAGGACGCGGCCCTGTCCAAGGAGACCGACCCCGCCAGCAAGGCCCGCCTGGAGGAACTGCGCAGGGAACTGACCGACCTGCGCGGCGAGGCTGACGCCAAACACGCCCAGTGGGAGGCCGAACGGCAGGCGATCCGCCGCGTGCAGGAGCTGCGTCAGGAACTGGAGCAGGTCCGCCACGAGGCGGAGGAGGCCGAACGCGCCTACGACCTCAACCGCGCCGCCGAACTCCGCTACGGCCGCCTCCAGGGCCTGGAGCGCCGACTCGCCGCAGAGGAGGAGCAACTGGCCGCCAAACAAGGGCAGAACCGGCTGCTGCGCGAGGTCGTCACCGAGGAGGAGATCGCCGAGATCGTCGCCGCCTGGACCGGCATCCCCGTCTCCCGCCTCCAGGAGGGCGAACGCGAGAAACTGCTGCGCCTCGACGACATCCTGCGCGAGCGCGTCATCGGCCAGGACGAGGCCGTCAAGCTCGTCACCGACGCCATCATCCGCGCCCGCTCCGGCATCCGCGACCCTCGCCGCCCCATCGGTTCGTTCATCTTCCTCGGCCCCACGGGCGTCGGGAAGACCGAGCTGGCCAAGACCCTCGCCCGGACCCTGTTCGACTCCGAGGAGAACATGGTCCGCCTCGACATGAGCGAGTACCAGGAGCGGCACACCGTCAGCCGGCTCATGGGTGCACCGCCCGGATACGTCGGCTACGAGGAGGGCGGCCAGCTCACCGAGGCCGTACGCCGCAAGCCGTACTCGGTCGTGCTGTTCGACGAGATCGAGAAGGCGCACACCGATGTCTTCAACACCCTGCTGCAGATCCTCGACGACGGCCGCATCACCGACGCACAGGGCCGCACGGTCGACTTCCGCAACACCGTGATCATCATGACGTCCAACATCGGCTCCGAGCACCTCCTCGACGGCGCCACCGCCGAGGGGGAGATCAAGCCGGACGCCCGCGCCCTGGTGATGGGCGAGCTGCGCGGGCACTTCCGCCCGGAGTTCCTCAACCGCGTCGACGACATCGTGCTGTTCAAGCCGCTCGGTGAGCGGCAGATCGAGCGGATCGTGGAGCTGCAGTTCGACGAGCTGCGGCAGCGGCTCGCCCAACGCCGCATCACCGTCGAACTCACCGATGCGGCTCGCGAGTTGATCGCCCACCAGGGCTACGACCCGGTGTACGGGGCCCGGCCGCTGCGGCGTTACATCTCCCACGAGGTCGAGACACTGGTCGGACGCGCCCTGCTGCGCGGCGACGTCCAGGACGGCGCGACGGTGCGCGTCGACGCCGAGCACGGCGAGCTGGTGGTCACCTACGACCAGTCCGAGGACGTGAAGGGACCGAGGGCGGCATGAGTACCGTGCAGGCCACCACCGTCACCTGCCCGCAATGCGGGCGCATCAACCGGGTACCCGTGGCCGCCGAGGGCCGTCCCAGGTGCGGCAACTGCAAGCAGCCTCTGCCGTGGATGGCCGACGCAGGCGACGACGACTTCACCGAGGTCGTCGAGCAGGCCACCGTGCCCGTCGTCGTGGACCTGTGGGCCACCTGGTGCGGCCCCTGTCGCATGGTGAGCCCCGCGCTGGAGAACGTCGCCGCCGATCTCGCGGGAACGATCAAGCTGGTCAAGGTCGACATCGACAAGAACCCGCGCCTGGCGCGGCGGTTCGAGGTCCAGGCCGTACCGACGCTGCTGGTCCTCGACAAAGGACGGACCATCGCCCGGCAGGCGGGTGCCGCACCTGCCCCTGCCCTGCGGCGGTGGGTGGAGCAGTCGATCGCCGGCCGCGAACCGGCCGGGAAAGGATGATCGGCCATGACCGTACGGACCGACCCCCACCTCGCCCTCGTACGCCCCGTCACCCCGCGCGCCGCGGGATGCGAGGAATGCCTGGCCACGCACTCCCCCTGGGTCCACCTCAGGCTCTGCCTGACCTGCGGCCACGTCGGCTGCTGCGATTCCTCTCCGAACCGGCACGCCCGCCGTCACGCCGCCGCCGACGGCCATCCGATCGTGGCGTCGCTGGAGCCCGGCGAGGACTGGCGGTGGTGCTACGTCCACGAGGCGTTCGTGTGATGCCCGGCGACGAGACGCGGACGGGCGAAGCGCCCGTGCCGGAGGAGGCGGAGGAGAGCGTCCCCTTCGAGACCCCCGACATCTACGGCGCCTATCCCCGCCTGCCGGACGACACGATGGCCCGTCTGGCCCAGCATGGCCGCAGGCGCCCGGTGGACGCCGGTGACGTGCTGATCCGGGAGGGCGAGCGGTGCGAGACGTTCTACGTCGTCCTCAGCGGCTCGGTCGCCATCGTCGAGGGCTACGGCACGCCCGGTGAACGCCTGCTGCGTGTGCACGGCCCTGGCCGCTTCATCGGCGAACTCGGCCTCCTGAACGGACAGGTGGCCTTCTACACCGCCGTGGTCAGGGACCCCGGCGAGATCCTCGCCCTGTCCATGGACCAGCTGCGTGACCTGGTGACCCGGGACTCCACCCTCGGTGACGTGGTGCTGCGCGCCTGCCTGGGCCGCCGTGCCCTGCTCGTCGGACAGGGCGCCGGTTTCCGTATCATCGGCTCGCGCTACTCGCCCGACACCCGGCGCCTGCGCGAGTTCGCCGCCCGCAACCGGCTGCCGCACCGCTGGATCGATCTGGAGTCGGACTCGGAGGCCGAGGCGCTGCTGCGCCGCTTCGCGGTCGGTCCGGAGCAGACGCCGCTGGTGATCTGGCGGGACACGACCCTGCTGCGCAATCCGAGCAACGCCGAACTGGCCCGGTTGATCGGCCTGCCGCCCCTGCCGTCGGGCAACGGCCGCGGCGATCTCCTGATCGTCGGCTCCGGACCGGCCGGGCTCGCCGCCGCGGTGAACGCCGCCTCGGAGGGCCTCGGCACGACCGTGGTCGAGGCGATGGCCACCGGCGGCCAGGCCGGGACGTCCTCCCGCATCGAGAACTGCTTCGGCTTCCCCTCCGGCATCTCCGGCGCCGAACTCACCGAGCGCGGGGTGCTCCAGGCGGGCAAGTTCGGTGCCCGGATCAGTGTCCCGGCGGAGGCGGCCCGGCTCGAACGGCGGGACGGCCACTACGCCGTCGGGTTCGCCGACGGCAGCGAGATCACCGCCCGTACCGTCGTCCTGGCCACCGGCGCCCATTACCGCCGCCTCCATGTGCCCGGCATCGAGCCGTTGGAGGGCACGGGCGTCCACTACTCGGCGACCGTTTACGAGGCCCAGCAGTGCCGTACCGACCCGGTGGCGGTTGTCGGCGGCGGCAACTCCGCGGGCCAGGCCGTGCTCTTCCTGGCCGGGTACGCACCGCAGGTGTACCTGCTCGTCCGTGCGCCGAGCCTCGATGCGCACATGTCCCGCTACCTGATCGATCAGATCGAGCGCCACCCGCGGGTGCGCGTCCTGCTGCACACCGAGGTGGCGGAGGCACTCGGCGACAAGGCGCTGGAGGCGGTCAACGTGGTCGACCACCGTACGGGCGAGCACCGCCACCTCGAGGTGCGGGCCCTGTTCGTCTTCACCGGCGCCGACCCTCACACCGAGTGGCTGTCCGGCGCGCTCGCCCTCGACGCACGCGGTTACGTGCTCACCGGCGCGGAGGCACAAGCCTGCTCCGTTCCCGAACTGTGGCAGAGCCAGGGCCGCGACTGCCTGACCTTGGAGACCAGCCTGCCTGGCGTCTTCGCCGCCGGCGACGTCCGCAGCGGCTCGGTGAAGCGCGTGGCCTCCGCGGTCGGCGAAGGCGCGATGAGCATCCACTTCGTGCACCGCTACCTGGACCACACGGCCGCGCCAGGCGGCAGCGACAGCTCCCCGCACATCCGTCCGAAGGAGTCCGCTTGGCTCGCGTGACACCCAGCGGGCGACGAGATCACAAGACGGAGAATGCGGCGAGGGGAACGGCCACGCCCGTCCGGCGCCACCGTGCTGGCGAAATGCAGGACAGGCCCCTTGGCAATGACGTTCCACCCCTGTGAGTGGAGGTAGAGGGCGTTCTCCCGCCCGTATCCGGATGAGGCACCTCCGGATACGGCGAACACTCCCCCAGGTAGCGGCCCAACTGCGCGGCCGCCAGCAGGTAGTTGTACCGGGTGGTCTCCAGGTAATTCCCCGACCGCAGCGAGCGATCCCAGTCCCGCGGAAACCCCGACCAGGTCTTCGACAATCCCGCAGTGATCTTGTCCAGGTCCAGTAGCAGCATTTTCGCCGGCCTCCGAGTGAAGGCGCCTATGAGCGGCGTGCTCAACCCCGAAGATCGGCAACGCCTCATACGAAAAGGGCCCCCGCAGGCTCTCGCCTGCGAAGACCCTTCGCACCGTCGGGACGACAGGATTTGAACCTGCGACCCCTTGACCCCCAGTCAAGTGCGCTACCAAGCTGCGCCACGTCCCGGTGCCGTCTGACCTGGGGTTTCCCCCGGCTGAACGTGCATCGAAACAATACCGCACTCGCGCTGCTGATCGCGCCCTCGTTTATACGGGCCGTGCGAGGGCCTGCGTCTATACGGGTCGTACGAGGGCCCGCGTCCCGAGTTGACCTGAAGTTTGGTTGAGGTTGCAGAGTCGTCTGTATGACGACGACAGCGGAACAGAGCTACGTGTACGCGGACCTGCCCCACTTGATGGGGCTGATGACCGGCGACGAGAAGCACGGGCCGGCGGCGACGTCCACCCTGGACGCGCTGTGGGTGCTGTACGACCGGGTGCTTCGGGTGGGGCCGGAGCGGATGGGCGATCCGGAGCGGGACCGGTTCCTGTTGTCCAAGGGGCACGGGCCGATGGCGTACTACGCGGTGCTGGCGGCCAAGGGGTTCGTGCCCGTCGCGTGGCTGCCCGGGTTCGGGTCGTACGACTCGCCGCTCGGGCACCACCCGGACCGGGTGCTGGTGCCGGGTGCCGAGATCGGGAGCGGGTCGCTGGGGCACGGGCTGCCGATCGCCGTCGGCATGGCCCTGGGGCTGCGGGCGCAGGGGCTGGACGAACCGCGCGTATGGGTGCTGACCGGCGACGCCGAGCTGGACGAGGGCAGCAACCACGAGGCGATCGCGTACGCCGGTCCGGCCGGTCTGGAACGGCTGCACACCGTCGTGATCGACAACTCCTCGGCCAGCCATGCCCGGCCGGGCGGCATCGCCGCGCGGTTCGAGGCGGCCGGCTGGTCCACGGCGACCGTCGACGGCCGTGACCACGAGGCGCTGTACGCCGCCTTCACCGCCCCTCACCCGGGCCGTCCGCGGGTGGTCGTCGCCCAGGTCGAGCCGAAGCTCGACTGAGGCTCGGCCGTGCCCCGTCCCGCACCTCTCCGTTCCGTAAGCCCCTTGGAAGGACACGAGTACCCATGGACACCATGCGTGACCGTTTCGCCCCTGTCGTCACCCAGCTGCTCGACGAGGATCCACGCGTCGCCGTCGTTCTCGCCGAGATCGGCACGGACGGCTTCACGGAGGCTCGGCGCAGGCACCCGGAGCGGGTGATCAACGTCGGCATCCGCGAACAGCTGCTCGTCGGGGCGGGTGCCGGCCTGGCGCTGACCGGGCTGCGGCCCGTGGTGCACACCTTCGCCAGTTTCCTCGTCGAGCGGCCCTTCGAGCAGGTCAAGCTCGACCTCGGGCACCAGGACGTGGGTGCGGTGCTGGTCAGCGCGTCCGCGTCCTTCGACTGGCCCGCGGGCGGGTACACGCACATGGCCCCCGGCGATGTGGCCCTGCTGGACACGTTGGACGGCTGGACCGTGCATGTGCCGGGCCACCCGGACGAGGCCGAGACCCTGCTGCGCCACGCGATCGCCGCCGGGGACGACAAGGTGTACGTCCGGTTGTCGGTGCAGTCCAACGCGCAGGCGCTTCCGGTCGACGGGGCGCGCTTCATCACCGTCCGCGAAGGGCGCGCCGGGGTGGTCCTGGCCGTCGGCCCGATGCTCGACGCCGTGCTCGACGCCACGGAAGGGCTCGACGTCACCGTCCTGTACGCGACGACCGTCCGCCCCTTCGACACAGCCGCGCTGCGCCGGGCCAGTGAGGCGGCGGGCACCGATGTCGTCCTCGTCGAGCCATACCTGGCCGGCACGTCCACGGCCTTCGCGGGCGACGCTCTCGCCGACGTGCCCCACCGCGTCCTCGGCCTGGGCGTGGGCCGCCGTGAGCTGCGCCGTTACGGGCAGGTCGACGAGCACCTGACCGCACACGGTCTCGACGCGGGCTCGTTGCGGCAGCGGATCAGCGGCTTCCTGGGAGCAAGCGTCCGCCGGTGAACGTCAGGTCAGATTCAGTCGACGGCCGGAAGACCCAACTCCGGGTAGGACTCGAGCAGTCGGGTCGGGGCCGCCTGGCGCCAGGAGTCGGCGAGGATGTCGCGCAGCTCGTCGGTGTCCTCCAGCGCCGCGAGGCGGACGCGGACCCAGGCGAAGCCCGCCTCGTGATCGGCGATCCAGAACTTCCCGGGCTCGGCCCTGGACAGTTCGTCCCGCTCCTCCTTCGGGCAGCGCACGGCGATGGAGGTCTCTTCCTCGGGCAGCGTGGCGAACATCTTTCCCGCGACCCGGAATGTGGGCATGCTCCAGGCGATCTTCTCCGTCGTGTCCGGCAGGGAGAGGGCGATACGTCGTACGTCTTCGGCATCCGGCATGAGAAGCACCGTAGTCAATGGCACCGACAGTCGCCCCGCCCCACCGCCCCACCCAGTCCGGCCACCCCTCACCTGTCACCTGCGCCGACACTCCCCGTCCCCACCCTCTTGTAGAAGATCGTGGTCGGCCGCAGCTCGCCCGAAGGCGTCGCGGCGTAGTCGGGTATCGCCCCGAGCCGGGTCCAACCCGCGGAGCAGTACAAGGACTCGGCGGGGCTGTCGGTCTCGGTGTCCAGGTGCAGGAGGGTCACTCCCGCCGCGGCTGCCGCCTGTTCGGCCGTCGTCAGGAGGGTGCGGCCGAGGCCCCGTCCACGGCCGGCCCGGTGCACCATCAGCTTCACGAGCTCGGCGCGGTGGCGGCTGTTGGGCTTGTCGGGGAAGGCAAGACTCACGGTGCCGAGCAGCCGGCCCTCGGTCCGTGCCACCCAGACGGCGAGGTGGCCGGACGACACCGCGTCCGCGCGGTCCTCCCACCAGGACAGGGCCGCGGCGCGGTTGAGCGGAGCGAGGAAGCCGACCGAGGCGCCACCGTCCACAGTGTCGGCGAGCAGGTCGGCCAACTCCTCGGCGCAGGCCAGGAGTTCGGGCGCGCTCAGCCTTGAGACGGCGTTCACGGCTCCACCACGACCAGCGCGTACCGTACGCCGTCGGGGCCGGGGCACCGGAACCGCGTCGGCCCCCACACCCGCAGCCGTAGGCAGTCACCGACGCCGAGGTGGTGCTCGACGTCCCCGGCGGTCACGTCCAGCGCCCCCTCCAGGATCCAGATGTGCTGCTCCAGGCCGGGTACGGGGGGTCGGTCGTACGCGATGTCGGAGCCGCCCGCGAGCCGTCCCTCGACGAGTTCACCGCGCAGCCCGGAGTGCGGCGGCGACACCGAACGCCGTACGAAGCCGGAGTCCCGGTCTTCCCACACCGTCTGCTCGACGGCGCGCACCAGCAGCGCGGGCTCCGCCTCGACCTCGCTGAGGAGCTGCGACATGGTGCGCCCGTAGACACCGCACAGGCGGTTGAGGAGCGAGGCGGTGGGGCTGATCTCGGCGCGCTCGGCCCGGGACAGGGTGGAACGGCTCACCCCGCTGCGTTCAGCCAGCTCCCCGAGCGACCAGCCGCGTTCGGCCCGGAGCTCCCCGAGGCGTGCGGCGAGCCGGGCATCGACGGGGTCCGGGGCAAGACCGTCTCCATCAGGCCGTTTCATATCAGGGACGATATCCCATATCCGAGAAACGCCGGGAGCGGAGTTGGCAGGTGCGTCTCACGCAACAGCAGCACCGGCCCGTACAAGCGGCCCGCGCTACCCCTCCGCGGCACCCCGGAGCGCGTCCAGCACCGGCCGGATCAGCGGATGCCCCTCCGCTCCCCGCCGTACGGCCGCGAAGACCCGCCGTGTCGGAGCCACCCCGTCGACCGGGCGGACCACCACACCGGTGAGGTCCATGCCGCGCAGTGCCGAGCGCGGTACGAGCGCCACTCCCGCGTCGGCCGAGGCCAGGGCCACCACCGCGCGGAAGTCGTCCGAGGAGTGTTCGAGGCGGGGCTGGAAGCCGGCGCTCTCGCAGGCCAGAACCACCACCTCGTGGCACGGATTGCCGGGGTACGGGCCGATCCAGGTGTCCTTGGCCAGCTCCGCGAGCGGCACTTCGTCGGCGTCGGCGAGGCGGTGGCCGACCGGGACGACCGCGTCGAAGGGCTCGGCGTACAGAGGTACGTGGGTCAGGCGGGGGTCGTCGGCGGGCGGGGCCCCGCGGTACTCGACGGAGACCGCGACGTCGACCTGCCGGTCGAGGACCATCGGCAGGCTGGCGTCGCCCTCGGCGTCCTGGACGCGGATGCGGATGCCGGGCGCCGACACGGCGAGGCGGGCCACCGCGGGGGCCACGACCAGGGCGATGCCGGTCGCGAAGGAGGCGACGGTGACCGTGCCGGCCGCGCCCGAGCTGTAGGCGGCGAGCTCCGCCTCGGCCCGCTCCAACTGGGCGAGGACGGTGTTGGTGTGGCTGAGCAGGATCTCCCCGGCCGGAGTCAGCCGTACGCCCTTCGCGCCGCGTTCCACGAGCCGGTGACCCGTCTCCTGCTCCAGGGCGGTCAGCTGCTGGGAGACGGCCGAGGGCGTGAGATAGAGCGCGGCGGCAGCCGCTGTCACCGTGCGGTGGTCGGCCACCGCACGGAGGATGTGGAGCCGCCGCGCTTCGATCATGCGACCGATTCTCTCAGGTCGGGCAAACAGGTCGGGCGAACCGGAACGGCCCTCGCTCAGGCGTCCAGCTCCGCGCGGGCGGCCACGAACGCGTCCACCGCGCGGTTCACGTCCTCGGTCGAGTGCCCGGCGGACAGCTGAACCCGGATACGCGCCTGTCCTTGCGGCACGACAGGGAACGAGAAGCCGATCACGTACACGCCGCGCTCCAGGAGCAGCTCCGCCAGGCGTCCCGCCCTCGCCGCGTCCCCGATCATGACGGGCGCGATCGCGTGGTCGCCGGGGAGGATGTCGAAGCCCTCCTCGGTCATCCGGCGGCGGAACAGCGCGGTGTTCTCGGCGAGCCGTACCCGCAGGTCGTCCGCCGACTCCAGCAGGTCGAGGACCTTGAGGGAGGCGGCCGCGATCACCGGGGCGAGCGTGTTCGAGAAGAGGTACGGACGCGAGCGCTGGCGCAGCAGTGCGACGATCTCGGCGCGGGCGGCGACGTAACCGCCGGAGGCACCGCCGAGTGCCTTGCCGAGCGTGCCGGTGATGATGTCGACGCGGTCCATGACGCCGTGCAGTTCGGGGGTGCCGCGGCCGCCGGGGCCGACGAAGCCGACGGCGTGCGAGTCGTCGACCATGACCATGGCGTCGTAGCGGTCGGCGAGGTCGCAGATCTCGCGCAGCGGGGCCACATACCCGTCCATGGAGAAGACGCCGTCCGTGACGATCAGCCTGCGCCGGGCGCCCGCCGCCTCCTTCAACTGCTGTTCCAGATCGGCCAGATCACGGTTGGCGTACCGGAAGCGGCGTGCCTTGGACAGGCGGATGCCGTCGATGATCGAGGCGTGGTTCAGGGCGTCGGAGATGACCGCGTCCTCGGCGCCGAGGAGGGTCTCGAAGACGCCGCCGTTGGCGTCGAAGCAGGAGGAGTAGAGGATCGTGTCCTCCTGGCCGAGGAACGCGGACAGCCGCTGCTCCAGCTCCTTGTGCACCTCCTGCGTACCGCAGATGAAGCGCACGGACGCCATGCCGTAGCCCCAGCGGTCGAGGGCCGCGTGGGCGGCGGCGACGACCTCGGGGTGGTCGGCGAGGCCCAGGTAGTTGTTCGCGCAGAAGTTGAGGACCTCGCCGGGTCGCCCGCCCGCGGTGACGCTCACCGTCGCCGACTGCGGGGTGCCGATGACGCGCTCGGGCTTGTGGAGACCGGCGGCGCGGATCTCGTCGAGGGTGGTGCGCAGATCGTCGCGTACGGAATCGAACATCATCAGTTCCTTAGAAGTCTCAAGCGGTCCGGGCAAGTGTCGGACAGCCAGGGAAAGTCTCGGACGGCCAGGGAAGATCTCGGACGGCCAGGGAAGGTCTCAGACAGCCCAGTCGAGGATGACCTTGCCGCCGCGACCGCTCGCCGCGTCGGCGAAGGCCGCCTCGTAGTCGCGGTAGCCGTACCGGCCGGTGATCACGGGCGCGAGGTCGAGGCCGCCTTCGAGGAGGACCGACATCGCGTACCAGGTCTCGAACATCTCGCGGCCGTAGATGCCCTTGATCGTGATCATGGAGGTGACGATCCGGGACCAGTCGACCGGGAACTCCTCGGCGGGCAGGCCGAGCATCGCGATCCGGCCGCCGTGCGTCATGTTGGCGATCATGTCGCGCATCGCCTCGGGACGTCCCGACATCTCCAGACCGATATCGAAGCCCTCGCGCAGCCCCAGTTCACGCTGGCCGTCGGCGATCGTGGCGTTCGAGACATTGAGGGCGAGGCTCGCACCGATCTTGCGGGCGAGCTCCAGGCGCTCCTCGCTGACGTCGGTGACGACGACGTTGCGGGCGCCCGCGTGCCGGGCCACCGCGGCGGCCATCAGGCCGATGGGTCCGGCGCCGGTGATCAGTACGTCCTCGCCGACCAACGGGAAGGATAGGGCCGTGTGCACGGCGTTGCCGAACGGGTCGAAGATCGCGGCGACGTCGAGGTCGACGGGGACGCGGTGCACCCACACATTGGCGGCGGGCAGGACGACGTACTCGGCGAACGCGCCGTCGCGGCCGACGCCGAGGCCGACCGTGGCACGGCAGAGGTGGCGCCGCCCGGCCTGACAGTTGCGGCACTTGCCGCACACCAGATGGCCCTCGCCACTGACCCGGTCACCGATCTTGATGTCGGCGACATCGCGACCGGTCTCGACGACCTCGCCGACGAACTCGTGCCCGAGCACCAGCGGCGTACTGATGGCCTGTTGCGCCCAGCCGTCCCAGGACCGGATGTGCAGATCGGTGCCGCAGATCCCGGTCCTGAGGACCTTGATCAGTACATCGCCGGGGCCGGCCTGCGGCTCCGGAACGTCCACGAGCCAGAGCCCGGGCTCCGCCTTCTCCTTGACCAGCGCCTTCACGCAACGGCTCCTGTGGGTGAGGTCCCGAAGCAGGGCACGCCGGAACGGCCGGCCCGTACCGGGGAGAGGGGTGAGATCCCGTAGAAATCTGCCGTACGACGGCGCCCTGGTCCATCGAGGATTTCTTAAGCACCGCCGCAGCTTTGCTTCACGCCGCCGTGCGCCTCACCCCTCGGGCAGCCCCCCGCCCTCCCGCAGTTCGATCTGCTCGACCAGCTCCGCCGCCATCGACTTGATGATCTCGAGGCCCGCTCTCCCCCACGGGCGCGGCTCGATGTCGACGGCACAGACCGTGCCGAGGACGATGCCCGTGTGGTCGATCAGCGGGGCGCCGAGGTAGGAACGGACACCGATCTCGTCGACGACCGGATTCCCGGCGAACCTCGGGTAGTCGCAGACGTCCTCAAGGACCAGCGCCTTGCGTCGGACCACCACATGGGGGCAGAAGCCATAGTCGCGGGCCATATAGCGGCCCACGCCAGGACCACCGCCAAGCTCCCCGCCAAGCTCTCCGCCGAGGCCACCGTCCAGGTCACCGCCGTCCGGAGTGTGCAGGCCCGCGAAGAACTGCCGGTTCTCGTCGATGAAGTTGACCATCGAGTACGGCACGGCGGTGACCTCGGCGAGCCGGTCCGCGAAGGCGTCGAAGGCAGGCTCCGCGCGCGCCCCCAGGCCCAGCCTGCGCAGCCGCCGCACCCGGGCGGCGACGTCCTTGTCCTGCGGGGTCAGCAGCAGACGACCGGCAGGACGCGCGGGCTCATAACTCATATACGGACTCCACGACTTGGGGCAGATGTCATACACGGGCTCCGTGGTTCGGTGCGGGCCTCACATGTGGGCCCCGTGGCTCGGCGCGGGTGCCGGCGCATGCGCCAGAAGGTGCCGCACCAGAACGAGCAGGGTCTGCACGCCCGAGCTGGAGATCCGGGCGTCGCAGCGCACGACGGGGATCCCGGGGTCGAGGTCGATGGCCGCGCGCACCTCCTCGGGGTCGTAGCGGTAGGAGCCGTCGAACTCGTTGACCGCGACGATGAAGCCGAGACCGCGCTGCTCGAAGAAGTCGACGGCCGCGAAGCAGTCCTCCAGGCGTCGTGTGTCGGCGAGGATCACCGCCCCGAGCGCACCCTCGGAGAGCTCGTCCCACATGAACCAGAACCGCTCCTGTCCGGGCGTTCCGAACAGATACAGCACGTGTTCCGGATCGAGGGTGATGCGGCCGAAGTCCATCGCCACGGTCGTCTCGACCTTGTTCTCGATGCCGTCGAGACTGTCGGTCGCGGTGCTGACCGTGGTGAGCAGCTCCTCGGTACTGAGCGGCGCGATCTCGCTCACCGCGCCGACAAAGGTCGTCTTGCCGACCCCGAACCCTCCCGCCACCAGGATCTTCAGTGCGGTGGGGAAGGGGTCAGAGCTGTCGTCGTAGTCCATCGAGCACTGCCTCCAGAAGAGACTGGTCAGTGGGGTTGTGGTGGAAGGTCGGAGGCTTCGTCGTCAGCGCCCCGCAGTCGACGAGGTCGGACAGCAGCACCTTGGTGACCGCCGCCGGCAGCTTCAGGTGTGCGGCGATCTCCGCGACCGAGACGGGGGCCCGGCACAGTTCGAGTGCCTGGGAGTGCTCGGGCCCGAGGTAGCCGAGGGGGGTGGCGCCGGTGGCCATGACCTGCGACAGGAGGTCGAGCGCGGTGGTGGGCCGGGTCCGGCCGTTGCTGACCGTGTAGGGGCGCACCAGCCGGCCGGCCGCGTCGTCGAGCCAGGGCCCGTCGCCGGCCGCGGCCACGCTCAAGGCCTCATCGCCGAGGGTTCGGCCGCGGGCTGCCGGGGGGCGGTGATCAGATACGGCCGGACGCTCTTGACCAGCATCGCCATCTCGTAGCCGAGCACCGCCGCGTCGGCCTCGCGCCCGGCGAGTACGGCGAGACAGGTGCCCGAGCCGGCCGTGGAGACGAACAGCAGGGTCGAGTCGAGTTCGACGACGATCTGGCGTACGTCGCCGCCGTCCCCGAAGCGGATGCCCGCGCTGCGGCCGAGGGAGTAGAGGCCGGAGGCCAGCGCCGCCATGTGGTCGGCGCTGTCCGTGTCGAGGCCGTGGACCGACTTCACGAGTCCGTCGCAGGACAGGAGTACCGCGCTCGTGGTGTGCGGTACGCGCTGTACGAGGCCGCTCATCAGCCAGTCGAGATCGGATACCTGGCCGGTCGGCGCATCGCTCGCCATGGTGGATCGACTCCTTGAGGTACGAAGGTCTGTGGGAGCGGAGGGGGTGGGTGTGGGGGTGGAGAGGCCACTGGTCATCCGGCCGGTGCGCTCCCGTCGTGCCGGGTGGTGAAGTCCTGTCCCGGCGCAGGCGCGGGCGCGGCGTCGCGCGCCCCCTGCGCCTCGTGCGGCGCGGGCGCATGGGCCGTGTGCGCTTCGGCTATGTGCGCCGCGCCGATGGGCGCTCCGGGTACTCCGTCGACTCGGGCCGCTCCGTCCATGTGCAGCCCATCCATATGCGGGCGCTCCCTGTGCGGTCGCTCCATGTGGGAGGCATCCACATGTGAGGCATCCACGTGTGATTGCTCAACGCGCGGAGCATCGGGGACGTCCATGTGCTCCGCACCCCTATGGCCCGCATCCATAGGGGCGGTATCCATGTGGCCGGAGTCCATGGCGGCGCTGTCCATGGCGGCGGTGTCCCTACCCCCCGCACCCACGATCGGCACATCCACCCGGACCATCTCCAGCGGCGGCAGCGAACCCGTGTCCACCAGGTCCAGGTGTGCCCGGTCCCGCGGAGCCTCGGTGCGCGCCGACTCCGCATGGGCCGCCTCCGCGAGCCCGATCCCCCGCTGGAACGCCGCCATGAGGCCGGGGTCGTGACCGGCGACGTGCTCCGCGTCCTGGCGGGGTGCGGGCCCCTCACGCAGCTGGGGGACGATGTGTTCCTGGGCGCGCCGCGTGGGCAGTTGGGGCTTGCCCATGGTGCCGCGGACCGCACCACCTCGCGCCGTGGGCGGCTTGCCCGCGTGCTCCGTCACCGCGTGCCGGTCGTCGGGGCGGATGCCGGGCACGGCCTCCGCCGGGTTGGGCCGCTCCAGGTGGCTACCGCGCACGGGCAGCGGCGCCGGACCGCTGCGCCCCATGGCCCCCGCGCCCCGCGACGCCTGGTTCCGCGGCGTCTGGTCCCGCGAAGCCTGCTCCCGCGGCGCCTGCCGAGGCACAGGAGACACGCCCCCGGGCGGGGCGGACACCGGACCCGCCTGCACGGCCTGCGGTCTGGCCGGCGGGCGCCGGTCCGCGCCCGGCTCCTGCGGCTGCGCCCGTGTGAGTACTCCGGGGTCGCCCTGCGCCGTCCCCAACAGCGCCTGCGGCACGACGAGTACGGCTTGGACACCGCCGTAGATATTGTTCTGCAGCCGCACATGGATGCCGTGCCGCCGGGCGATCTGCGAGACCACGAACAACCCGATGCGGCCGTCCTGGAGCAGGCTGGCGACATTGACCTGGTCGGGATCGGCGAGCAGGGCGTTCATCTTGTTCTGTTCGCCGAGCGGCATGCCCAGGCCCCGGTCCTCGACCTCGACGGCGAGTCCGGAGGTCACGAGATTGACGCGCAGCAGCACTTGGGTGTGCGGGGCCGAGAACACCGTGGCGTTCTCGACGAGTTCGGCCAGCAGATGGATGACGTCGGCGACGGCGTGCCCGCGCAGGGTGCCGTCGATCGGAGGCACCAGCTTCACCCGCGAGTACTGCTCGACCTCGGCGATCGCGGACCGCAGCACCTCGGTCATGGAGACGGGGTTGCTCCACTGCCGGCGCGAGACGGCGCCGCCGAGCACGGCGAGGTTCTCGGCGTGCCGCCGGATGCGGGTGGCGAGATGGTCGATGTGGAAGAGCCCCTTGAGCAGATCCGGGTCCTCGATCTCGTTCTCGAGCTCGTCGAGGATCGAGATCTCGCGGTGCACGAGAGACTGAAGCCGCCGCGCCAGATTGACGAAGACCTCGACCTTCTGCTCGCTGCCCGCGTGGCTGGAGAGCTGCGCGGCCTGTACGACGGCGGTGACGGCGCCGTCGTGGGCGCGCGAGAGGTCGGCCGCGAGCAGCTCGAAGTCGTCGGCGTCGGCGGGGGGCTGGCGACGCGCTTTGCGCGCCGGCGGGCTCTCGCCTCGGCGCAGTCCTTCCACGAGGGCACGCAGGTCGCCCTCGGTGCGGGCGGTTGTGCGGCGCAGGGCGCCTATCCGCTCGTGCACGGACGTGGCGGCCCGGTCGGCGGCCACGGCGGCGATCACGATGCCCGCGAGCGCCACGCCCACGGCGCCCGCGAGCACGGCCCACAGGATGAGCGTGGGGCGTGCGCCGGTCGAGCGGACGGTGAAGAGCACAGCCGCGCACGCGCTGAGGGCCACCGCGGTCGGCGGCAGCACCGCGAGGCGCAGCAGCTGGGGCCGCAGGTGGGTCTCGGGCAGCGAGGGTGCGGTGTGGGCGACCGGCCGTCCGTGCCGTCCGCCCTCACGGCGGTCTGCGCGTGCGGCCGGTGCGCGAAGGTGAGACATCGGCGTCCTCGTACTGGTACGTCGGGGGTGGGGGGCCTCTGACGGGTCGGAGACGGGTCGGATGCCCCCTGGGGCTCCCGCAGGTCTGCGCGACTCGGTCGTGCGTCATCGCGGTGCCGGTCGAGAGAGCCGAAAAATTCGACCCCGCGTCGCCCGACGGCAACTGACAGTAGTCGGCAACGCATCATGTGCGGTGGGCAGTTGACAAACTCCCACGGCCAGGGTCCCGCTCTGGTATGAGGCCTCGTACGACAGACCGATAACACCCTCGGACACGTGTTCGCGTCGCGGTCCGGATTCGATCAGAGCTGGTCAGAAGCGGTCGGGAACAAACGGCGAGGGCCGGGGAGCAGTGCGCTCCCCGGCCCTCGCCGTCGATCGAAAAATCAGCCCCCGTGATCCGAGAATCAGCCCGCGGGCACCGTTTCCGGCTCCCCGGTGCCTTCCTTGGTCCCGGCGGCGACGTCACCCGGTGTGCTGACCGTGGTCTTCTGAGCAGCGGGCCAGCCACCCTCCGGCGTGACGGCCACGGCGCGCCACCAGGGCTCGGACGGAACGGTCTCGGCCGTCGGTTCGAAGGGCTCTCCGGGGCGGGGCAGCGCGACCCGCGCACCGGCCGCGTCCGCGGCCGCGATCGACCCCTCGCCGGGCTCCGCCCACGGGTGGGCCGCCAGGTTGAACGTCGCCCAGTGGATCGGCAGCATGACGCCGCTGGTCCGCCCGCCCTGAAGGCCCAGGTGGGCGCGCATGCCCTCCTCGGGCGTCATGTGGATGTCCGGCCAGAACTCGCTGTACGCCCCGATCTGGATCATCGTGGCGTCGAACGGGCCGTGCTCGGCGCCGATGTCCTTGAAGCCCTCGAAATAGCCGGTGTCGCCGCTGTGGTAGATCCGGTGCTCATCGCCCGCCACCACCCAGGACGCCCAGAGCGTGTGCTGGGTGTTGCGCAGGCCCCGGCCGCAGAAGTGGCGGGCCGGCGTGGCGGTCAGGGTGATTCCCCCGACCTTCGTCGACTCGTTCCAGTCCAGCTCACGCAGCCGGTCCGCCGACACACCCCAGCGCTCCAGGTGGGCGCCGACACCGAGCGGCACCGCGAACAGCGTGTCCGAGTCGGCCAGGGCCTTGATCGTGGGCAGGTCGAGATGGTCGTAGTGATCGTGCGAGATGACGACGACGTCGACCGGGCCGAGCGCGGCCAGCGGCAGCGGTACCGGGTGCAGCCGCTTGGGTCCGGCGAAGTCGAACGGAGAACAGCGCTCACCCCAGACCGGGTCGAACAGCACGCGGTGCCCGTCGATCTCGGCGAGGACGCTGGAGTGCCCCATCCACGTGAGCCGTAGCCCGGTGGGCGCGGGCCTACCCAGGTCGGCGAGCGTCGTGGCGTGCACCGGCACCGTGCCCGCCGGGGCGCGCAGGACCCGCTCCTCCTTGCGGAAGAAGGTCTTCGCGAACTCGCGCATCGCGCCGTCCGGCCGAGGGGTACCCGCCGGGTTCTTGAAGACACCGTCCGCGAAGTTCGGCGATCTGCGGATGCGCTCCAGGCGCTCACCCGCCGGATCCGCGCCGAAGGCGGCGGGCCGCAGCGCGCGGAGCCCGGAGCTCAGGGTACGGAAACCGGTCACAGTACCTCCAGGTGGAGTCAGTCAGGCTTTCATTATGGTCGCCGCCTCTGACAGCGCCGGGTCGGCCCTGTCACAGCACAATTTCCGTGACCCCATGGCCTGTATCTCCACAACCCCACGGCGCCCGCTCTTCTTCCTGGCCACGGGACGCGCGTTCCGCCGTCCACGGGGCGGACGCGTGTTCGGTTCCACGACGCGAGCCCGGTTACTGACTGACGGTTCAGTACGCGTAATGTGACCGTCCGGCCCCGTACATCCGGCCGCCTTTGGAGACACCATGTACCGAGGACTCCGACACCCCCACGGCGGTGGGCCTCGCGCCGGCCCTCCAGCCCCCTGACCGCCGTACCGAGGAGACCCCGTGACCGCCCCCCTGATGCTGCTCACCTGGACCGACCACGTCACCGGCCACCAGGGATTCCTCGTGGTCGACCGGCTCGTACGGGGCGTCGCCAGCGGCGGGCTGCGGATGCGGGCGGGCTGCACGCTGGACGAGGTCGCGGGGCTCGCCCGGGGCATGACCATGAAAGAAGCCCTGCACTACAACCCCGAGGGCCGCTACATCCCGCTCGGCGGCGCCAAGGGCGGCATCGACTGCGATCCCCAGGACCCGGCGGCGTACGGCCTTCTGGTGCGCTACCTGCGCGCCATGCGCCCGTACATCGAGAGCTTCTGGACCACGGGCGAGGATCTCGGCCTCACCCAGGACCTGGTCGACAGGGCCGCCGAGGAGGCGGGGCTCGTCTCGTCCATCCAGGCCGTGTACCCGCTGCTCGACGACGAGGTGGCGGCCAGACGGCGGCTCGCGGACGCCTTCGCGGTCGAGGTGGACGGGATCGGGCTCGACGAGCTGGTCGGCGGCTGCGGTGTCGCCGAGTCGGTGCTCGCGGCTCTGGACCGCGCCGGGACGCCGTACGCGGGAACGCGCTTCGCCGTGCAGGGACTTGGCACCATGGGAGGGGCCACGGCACGCTTCCTCACGCGCGCGGGACTCACGCTGGTGGCCGTCGCCGACATCAAGGGCACGATCGCCAACCCTGAGGGCCTCGACGTCGACGCGCTGCTCGCGGCACGGGACGCGTACGGGACGGTCGACCGTTCGGCGCTGCGCCCGGCCGACCGTGAACTGCCGGGCGACGCCTGGCTGTCCGTCGACGCGGAGGTGCTGGTGCCCGCGGCGGTCTCGTACGCGATCGACACCGTGAACCAGCGCCGGATCACCGCCCGCTGGGTCGTCGAGGCGGCCAACATGCCGGTTCTGGCGGAGGCGGAGGAACTGCTCGCGGCGCGCGGGGTCATCGTGCTGCCGGACGTCGTGGTCAACTCCGGGACGAACGCCTGGTGGTGGTGGACGCTGTTCGGCGACATCGGCGCGGACGCGGACGAGGCGTTCGCGTACACACGGCACTCCATGCGCGCCCTCATCGACCGGACGCTGGCCCGCGCGGAGGCCGACGGGATCACACCGCGGGCCGCCGCGCACGCCATCGTCGCCGACCGGCTGCCGGTGATCGCGGAGCGGTTCGGCTGGTACGGATGACGGCGGGACCACCGGCACGACCAGCGCGAACCAAGGAGACCCGGCTCCAACACCACCTCTGGCGAGGGATTAGGGTTGCCGCGTGGCGAGAGTGCGTTTGAACGTGGCGGAGCGGCGTGAGGAGTTGCTGCGCGCCGCCGTCGAACAGATCGAGGCGCGCGGCGTGGCGGCGGTACGGATCGCCGATGTTGCCTCGGCACTCGGAGTGAGCAACGCGCTGGTGCTGTACCACTTCTCGACCAAGGAGAAGCTGGTCGCCGAGGCGTTCACATACGCGGCCGAGGACGATCTGGCCCATCTGCGCAAGCTGCTCGGCCGTCGTACGTCGGCGCTGCGACGGCTGCGGGCCGCGGTGCGCTGGTACGCGCCGACCGGGCAGGCCAAGGGCTGGCGGCTGTGGATCGAGGGCTGGGCGGCCGCACTGCGCGAGCCCGCGCTGCGGGAGGTCACGTGCTACCTCGACAAGCAGTGGAAGGCCGCGATCATCGAGGTAATCGCGGAGGGAGTGGCCGCGGGTGAGTTCCGCTGCCCGGACCCCACCGGCACGGCCCTGCGGCTCACCGCGCTGCTCGACGGTCTCGCCGTCCAGATGACCTCGTACGCGGGTGCCGTTTCGCGAGCGCGGACCCACGAGTGGGTGGACGAGGCGCTCGCACGCGAACTGGGCCTCGACCGCGAGGCGTTGACGGCGGCGGTGCGCTGAGGCACGCGCCTCTCCGGAACGTCGAGGGGTGGTTGGTGGTGCCGGGTCCCGGCACCACCAACCACCCCTCACTCAGCCGTCGAGCCCGGCATCGCGCCCCGGTTCAGGCCACCGCGTCGATCCACGTCTTGATCTCGTCCGGCGAGAGCGTCCCCTTGGCCGCCACATGATCCCCGGAGGACTCGCCGCGCAGGCGCCGCCCGATCCACGGGACCAGGTACTCGCGCGCCCAGTGGATGTTGTCGCGCCTGGCCTCGAGCGTGCCGCGCGGCGGAAGGGGCGGCCACGGCTGGTCCGGGTCGGCCGGCACTTCGAGGCCGAGGACCTGGCCGGCCCGGAGCGCGACGCGGGTGTGGCCCTCGGGTGACAGGTGCAGACGGTCGCCGTCCCAGGCGCGGCGGTCCTGAATCGTCTTCAGGGACCACAGGTCGAGGACATGGCAGCCATACCGGTCGGCGACGGCCCGTATATGCCCGTTGTACGTGGCGATCTTGCCGCGCATGTGCTTCAGCACGGGCACGCCACGGGTGTCGAATCCGGTCGTCACCATGACGGTGCCGACATGTGAGGTGAGATCGGCGACCGCGCGCTCGAAACGCTCCGCGACCTCGTCGGGGTCGACGCCGGGCCGGATGATGTCGTTGCCGCCCGCGCAGAAGGAGACCAGGTCCGGCGCGAGTTCCTTCGCCCTGGAGAGCTGGTCCTCGACGATCTGGTCGAGCAGTTTGCCGCGCACGGCGAGATTGGTGTAGTTGAAGTCGCCTTCGGGCTGCCGGTCCGCGAGAAGTACCGCGAACCGGTCGGCCCAGCCGACAAAGGCCCCGTCAGGCCCGGGGTCGCCGACGCCCTCGGTGAAGCTGTCCCCCACCGCCACGTACGACCCGATCACTGATCTGTTGACACTCTTCGAATCGTCTGCCACATCGGCCCATGATTCACCTTCGGGTGTGAGCTACGCGACCGTAGGAAGGGGTTGACGTGTGGTGAGATAAGCCACTCATAAAGTCTGGGTCAAGCTCGGAATAAGGGCCTGTCAGGGGCGGTTGAACAGCCGCCACACCTGGAAGTCCGTGATCCTGAAGTGACTCCAGGTGGTGCGGAACGCGAAGTGCCCACTCGTGTACGGCTCCGGGTCGCTGTAGTCGAAGACCAGCCGCCCGTTGTTACACCACTGGACGGTGGAGCCGTCCGACACGATCCGCACCCGGTTCGGTTCGTTCGCCGTGAGCAGCGGCTCCGTGTAGTCGCTGATCAGTGGACGCACGCCGGCCTCGCCGACGTAACGGCGCAGCCTCGTCGTCGTGTTCGTGTTGGCGCCGTATCCGACGTAGTACGCCTTCAAGTAGTCGTACTCCGCGAGCGCGCCGCCCCGAGGCGTGGCGAAGAGGTCCTCCGGGGAGCGGACGTCGACGGCGTTCCAGAAGTTGTTCAGGTCGGACACCCGGTCGTTGACACCGCCCGCGGAGACCGGCGTCGCGGTGTACTCGATGACGTACGGCCCTTCGAGCTTCCGTCTGAACCAGACCGTCGCGCCGTCCGGCACGTCGATGTCCAGGACACCGCGCGAGGCCATGACCGTGCCGCCGTTCTCCAGTTCGGCGGCCCATTGACCGAGTCCGTGCCGGAAGCTGTCGTGGGCCAGGAGCTCGCCCCGGCGGTAGCGCGGCGAGGCGCTCGCGGCGGTGGCCGGGACGAGCGCCGCGAGAGCGGCACCGGCGGCCAGGGCTCCGAAGGTTCTACGAGTGGTCGTCACGGGAAAGCGGACCTCCGAGGCGATTAGAAAGCGCTTACGGAGATCACTGTGCGGCCACCGCGGCACGTCTGTCGACACCTCGTCCGGGCTGTCCACAAGACCGCAATGTGCCGCTCATGAATCCGAAGGAACGCGGTCCGTCGGCCACGAAACACCGAAGGCCGGACCCCGGGGATCGTGGGGTCCGGCCTTCGGAGGTGAGGGAGAGGCGTCAGCCGACGGTGACACCGTGCGCGCGCAGGTACGCGACCGGGTCCACGTCCGAGCCATAGTCCGGCGTCGTGCGGATCTCGAAGTGCAGGTGCGGTCCGGTGACATTGCCGGTCGCGCCGGAGAGGCCGATCTGCTGCCCCTCGGTCACGGTCTGGCCCGCCGAGACGGAGAGGGAGGACATGTGGGCGTACTGCGAGTACTGGCCGTCGGCGTGCTGGATGACGACCTGGTTGCCGTACGCGCCGCCCCAGCCCGCCGAGACGACGGTGCCCGCGGCGATGGACTTGATGGTGGTGCCGGTCGGGACCACGAAGTCCACGCCGGTGTGGTAGCCGCTGGACCACATGCTGCCGGCGGTCTTGTAGGCGGTGCCGACGGTGGCGCCCTCGACCGGCAGGGTGTAGCCGGAGCTGCTCGCCGTGTCGGTCGCCGGGGTCGTGGTCTCGGCGGCCGTCTTGGTGGACGACTCGGAAGACTTGGACGACTGGGTGGACGACTTCGACTTGGCGGACGACTCAGTGGTGCCGCTCGACGCGGCCTTCTTGCCGATCGTCAGCTTCAGGCCGGGATGGATGAGAGCCGGGTCCTCGCCGACAGCCTTGCGGTTGTCCGAGTACAGCTTCTTCCAGCCGCCGCTGACACTCTGGTCGGTGGCGATCTTCGAAAGAGAGTCGCCCGCCTTTACCGCGTAGGTCTTCGTCGCGGTCTTCTTGGCGGCGGCCGGAGCAGAGGTGGCGGCCTTTTCCTGAGCCGTTGCGGCCTTTTCCTGAGTCGAGGAAACCGTGGCCGTCGGAGTCGCTGCATGGGCACCGGTGGCCCCCATCAGTGGCAGCGCGAGCGCGGCGCCACCCGTTCCGGCAACGGCGATCGAGCGCGTGAAACGCTGGGACTTGGGACGGCGGTGCTTACCCTTCGCGGGCATGACGAATTCCTCTCCGGCGCCTGCGAGGTGAGCTGTCGGGTGCGGGCTGGAGATGCCCGGCCACGCGGCTGCGCGGCTATACCCCTAGCCGTTCCGGAGACCGGAACAGGCGTCTTACCTGTGGGTCCCCCGCTCCTGCCACATACGGGTGAGTGCGGATTCCGGGCGGCGGCAGGATTGGGCGTCCGTCCGGATTGATGGCGAACGTAAGCGAAATGAGAGCGCGTCGACAACCATGTGGGCTTTCTGTGGACGTCACCCCCTTGATCCATGCCGGAATTCCCGTCACCCTCTGTGGACTGATGACCTTTCCGGCCTCTCAAATAGCCCGGGAATTCGGGCAGGTTGACAAAAAGGTGTCGCAACACATCGTCACGAATATGACGCTGCTCACGCACGTCGACCCACGGCACCTTATTCCAGGGCCAGTTGTAATGAAGCAGCTAATTCGGACAGAACAGTCACATGCGACGCAGGCGGATAACCGTCGCATCGAGATCCCCGCGCAGCCCCGCCCTCACCCCGTGATGCAGCAGTACCGCACCTCTGTGCATTTCGCCCGTTTCGCGGCACTCGTACGCTTGTGTCGGGTCGAGTCCGCGTAGCCGGAGCCGCGCGACCGGCTCACCGTGACGCTGGGCCTGGAGCCAGGCGAGGACGACGACCTCGTCGCCATGGACGTACTGCACCGCGCTCAGCCCACCCTCCGGGGGCCGCAGCCGGTAGAGGTCACCGCGCTGCACGACGGGCCGGATCTCCTTGTACAGCTCCACCCAGTCCCGCGCTTCGGCGAGCTCCTGCTCACTCCACTCACTCAGGTCGCCGCCGACGCCGAGTACCCCGGCCATCGCGCTCACGAACCGGAAGCGCAGCGAGCTGACCCGCCCGTTGAGCTGCGTGTTCGGGCTGTCCGTGACCCAGGCGGCCATGATCCGGGCCGGGTGGATCTGGCTGAAGCCGTCCTGGATGGCGAGCCGGTCGAGCGGGTCGGTGTTGTCGGAGGTCCACACCTGGTCCGTACGGGCCATGACACCCAGGTCGATACGGCCGCCACCGCCCGAGCAGGACTCGAACGCGACACCGGGGTGCGCGGCCCGCAGCCGGTCCAGAAGGCCGTACAGGGCCTCCACGTGCGCCACCCACAGCTTCTGCGGATAGCGCTCGCCCGGCCAACCCGCATCCGTGAAACAGCGATTGAAGTCCCACTTCACGTAGTCGATGGGGGCGCTGGAGAGCAGTCCGTCGAGCTGCTCCCACAGGTACTCCTGGACGTCCGGGCGCGCGAGATTCAGTACGAGCTGATTGCGGTACTCCGTCCTGGTTCGCCCCTGCTGGAACTGCACCCAGTCGGGGTGCGCGCGGTACAGCTCGCTGTCCGGATTGACCATTTCCGGCTCGACCCAGATGCCGAACCGCATACCCAGCGCGTGTACGTCCTCGGCGAGCGGCTTCAGGCCGGCCGGGAAGCGGTCCGGGTTGGGCGTCCAGTCGCCGAGCCCCGCGCGGTCGCTGGTGCGCGCCCCGAACCAGCCGTCGTCGACCACGAACAGCTCGACACCCATGGCCGCGGCCCGCCGCGCGAGCTTGCGCTGCTGGTCCTCCGAGATGCCGAAGTCGGTGGCCTCCCAGGAGTTGTAGAGCACGGGCCGGTCCTGGTCCACGTCCGGGATGACGTACATGCGCTGGTACGCGTGCCAGGCGCGGCTCGCCCCGCCGAAGCCGCCGTCGCTCCAGAGCCCCGCGAAGACGGGCGTGGTGAACGACTCCCCCGGCTCCAGGCGCAGCAGACCCGAGTCGTCGTACCCGGCGCCGCCGGTGATCTGCACGCGCGCGTCGGGGAGTTGGGCCACGGAGATCCGCCACGAGCCCGACCAGCCGAGCGCGCACCCGTACACCTCGCCGCTCTCCTCGGTCGCCTCGCTGTCGAGCGCGACCCACGGCAGGTGCTGGTGCCCGGTGTGCCCGCGTCGGCTGCCGATGACCTTCTCGCCGTAGGTGAGGTGCGATCGTACGAGCCGGGACTCGGCCGCCCACCGCCCGTGCAGCTGGGACAGCCGCCAGCCGTCACGCTCGGGCAGTGTCCAGGTCGCGGAGTCGGCGCGCAGCAGCTCCAGGGCGGGCCCGGCGTTGACGAGGCTCACCCGGCGCTCGACGACATCGCCGCGCATCCGGTAGTGGAGGGTGATGGCGAGCCCGGAGTCGGAGAAGCGCAGCCGCAGCTCGTCCCCGTCCGCCTCGTACTCCTCGAAGCGCCACTCGGTCCCGCGCCGCTCGTCCGTCCGCACGGACAGGGCGGGGCGGGTGAAGCGGGGGCCGCCCTCGACCGGGTACTCCTCACGCCCGTCGAGCGGCGACTCGAACGGCCAGTACTGGGGTGCCGGCAGGGCGGCCAGCGCCTCGGCGTCGGCGAGCGTGATGCGCGGGCCCCAGTGGAGATGCAGTAGCTCGTCGAGTTCGGTGAGCCGCAGTGCATAGCTGCTCGTCGGCCCCGAAAGAAGCCAGGTACGACCGTCCGCGCCGATCTCCGTCATCAATCCCCCACAGATACGAACAGGTGCGATCAGGTACCAACATCATCACGCGCTCCGTGCCCTGGAGGCAACGCCTCCGCACCTGCGAAGACGGCGCCTGTGGACAACTCATTGCCCCAGGTACCCATGTCGTATCGTCGATAGCGCAACGTCCGTCGGCGGGCGACGCCGAGCAGCGCCGACGGTTTATTGGGAGGAGTTCCCGTGACGCAGCAGATCCCGTCGACCGAGCCCGAACTGGCCGCAGTGCGCAACTTCCGCGATGTGGGCGGTCTGCCCACCGTGGACGGCCGACGGGTGCGGTACGGGGTGCTGTTCCGCAGCGGCCACCTCGCGCACGCCACCGATGAGGACGCCGCGTTCCTCGCCTCCCTCGGCCTGCACACGATCTTCGACTTCCGCAATGCCTCGGACCAGAAGCTGGAGGGCCCGGACGTCGAGCTGCCGGGCGTGCGGAACGTGAATCTTCCGCTGACCGACCCGGCCGACGGCGCCGAGTTCTGGAAGATGGTCCGCGACGGCGATCTCGACCAGCTGCGCGCTCTCCTCGCGGACGGCAAGGGGGCGAACCGAATGATCAACTCCTACCGCGCCATCGTGAAGCAGCGCACCGCGGAGCATTCCCAGGTGCTGCACTCCCTCGCCGAGGACAGCGTGCCCGCCCTGATGCACTGCGCAGCGGGCAAGGACCGCGCGGGCCTCTCCATAGCCATCACGCTCCTCGCCGTCGGCGTCGAGCGTGAGGCCATCGTGGCCGACTACCTGGAATCGAACGCCGCGCACCGGCGCTACAAGGTCCACCGCAGCAGCGCCTCCGCCTCGGCGTACTCCCCTGAGGTCATGGAACTGCTCAGCCCGCTGTTCGACGCGCGCGCCGAATACCTGACGGCGGCCTTCGAGACGATCGAGGAGACCTGGGGCGGAGTCGACGCCTATCTGGAGCAGGCGCTGGGGGGCACCCCGGAGCTGCGGGACCGGCTGCGCGAGCGGCTCGTCGACTGACGAAGGCCTCCTGGTCCCCTCCGAGCGGCCCCTACTGGTTCTGCGCGCCCAGCGTGAACAGCAGGTACACGAAGGCCGCGAAGAGGTGGCCGACGGCCACGTAGATGATCAGCCGCACCCACAGAGCGCGGGGGAGCCTGTCGTCCATGTCGCGGCGGGGGCCGGATTCCGTCGGTTCGGTCATGGTGTCTCTCCCAGGGTGGGGTGCCCCGTCGCCGGGCCGAGGCACAGCGCGGCGGTGGGGCTCTGCAGCAGGGTGTGTACGAAGAGGAGCTCGGCGCCGTCCCGGTCGGCGGCGGCGATGCGGTGCGGGGTGAGCGAGTCGAAGTGCGCGCTGTCCCCCGGCGCGAGCACCTGCGCGGTGTCACCGAGGCGCAGCCGCAGCCGCCCCCTCAGGACATGGAGCCACTCCTCGCCGGGGTGGACCCGCACGATGTCGCCCTGCGAGCCGTACGGGACATGCACCCGCAGGGCCTGCATCCCGCGCCCGGAGGCGCCGGCCTGCCAGTAGGTCCAGCCGCCCGCCGCTGTCGGCTCCATGTCGGCGGCACGCACCACGGCGTCCCGCTCCGCGACCGTCTCGCCGAGCAGCTCCGAGACGGTCGTACCGTAGATACGAGCGAGTGCGAGCAGCATCGGCAGTGAGGGCTGGCGCTGCCCGGTCTCCAGGCGCGAGAGGTGGGCGGGCGAGAGCCCGGCGGCGCGGGCCGCGGCCTCCAGGGTCAGTGAGGCACGGCGGCGCAGCTCACGCAGCTGGGGTGCGACGACATGGAGGTCGTCGGCGGCCCTCTGCGGGGAAGGGTTCGAACCCTCGGCGGTGCTCATGCCTCCATTGAGCCCGAGCCTTACCTCTGGGGCAAATTTCTTACCTCAGAGGCAAAAACCCGACGGTTCGCCATCGCCCGCTCTTTCCGGTCCGCCATCGCCTGCTCTGCCAGCGGTCCGGCACCGCCCGCTCTCTCAGCGGTTCGCCACCGCCTGCTTCACCAGCGTCTTCCCGAAGTCCCACATCAGTCCGCCGCCGCCGTGCGCGTCGTCCATCACGGCCGTGAAGGCCTCCACGAAGCGGTCCACGTCCCGCTCGTCGACGACCAACGGCGGGATCAGTTTGATCACCTCCAGGTGATCGCCGGAGACCTGGGTGAGGATGCGGTGCCGTTGCAGCAGCGGTACGACCACCATCTGCGCGAACAGACCCTTGCGCGCGGCCTGCAGCATCGTCCAGCGGCTGCGCAGCTTCAGGGACTTGGGCCGCCCGAACTCGATGCCGATCATCAGTCCCCGGCCGCGTACGTCGCTCAGCAGCTCGTACTTGTCCACGAGCGCCGCGAGCCGGGACTTCAACTGCTCACCCGTGGCCCGGGCGTTGGCCACGATCTGCTCGTTCTCCATGACCGAGAGCACGGCCAGCCCCGCCGCCATGGCCTGCGCGTTCGACCCGAAGCTCGCCGAGTGCACGAGGACCCGGTCGATGGACGAGTAGACCTTCTTGAAGATCCAGTCCTTGCCCAGCGTGGCACCGACCGGCACGTAACCGCCGGACAGCGCCTTGGCCACGCACACCAGGTCCGGCTCCACACCCTCCTCGTGCTGATAGGCGTAGAAGTCCCCGGTCCGCCCAAGACCCGTCTGCACCTCGTCGACGATGAGCAGCGCCTTGTGCTTGTGCAGCAACTCCTGTGCGGCGCGCAGATATCCGGGCGGTGTCTCGTGCACCCCCTTGCCCTGGATGGGTTCGACGATGAGGGCGGCGACGTCGCCCTTCTTCAACTCCCCTGCCAGGGCGTCGAGATCACCGAGCGGGACGGCCGTGTCGGGCAGCAGCGGTGCGAAGCCGTCCCGGAAACCGTCCTCGCCGTTCACGGACAGCGACCCGGTGGTCAGCCCGTGGAAGGCGTGCGAGCAGTACAGGATCCGCGGTTTCCCGGTCGCGTACCGGGCGAATTTCAGCGCGGTCTCGACGGCCTCCGTACCGCTGTTGCCGAAGAACACCCGGTCCAGGTGCGGGCTGTGGACGAGCAGCCGTTCCGCGAGGAGTCCGGGCAGCGGCTGGCAGTCGAAGCGGGTGAGGTCGGCGAGCGAGGCGTCGAGGACGTCGTGCAGCGCCTTGCGGACCACGGGGTGATGTCGGCCAAGGCCCATCACCCCGAACCCGGCGAGCATGTCCAGGTAGTCCTCCCCGTCCGCGTCCCAGAAGTGCGCGCCCTCGGCTCGCTCGTACACCTTGTCGAAGCCGATGGTGTGCAGCATGCGCGGGAGCTGGTGGTTCAGGTACTTGGTGTGCAGCTCGTAGCGCTCGGCCCCGCGTTCGGCGAGCAGCGCGCCGAGGTCGAACTCCTGCTTCCCGGAAGGCGTGGTCATTCCTTTTTCTCCTTGGACAGCTCGTCCTTGACTGCCAGACCGGCGCTGATCCGACCGGCGATCTCCACGGGCGTGAGACCTATGTCGGCCAGCACCTCACCACGTTTGGCGTGCGCGAGGAACTGCTCCGGAATGCCGAACCGCCGTACGGGTACGTCGACTTCGGCGTCCCCCAGCGCCAGCGCGATCGCCGAGCCGACCCCGGCCGCCCGGCTGTTGTCCTCGACGACGGCCACCAGGCGGTGCTCGGCGGCGAGCCCCGGCAGCGAGGGATCGACCGGCTTGACCCAGCGCGGGTCGACGACGGTGCACCCGATTCCGCGGGCTTCGAGCAGTTCGGCGGCCTGGAGGCAGACCGGTGCCATGACTCCGATGGCCACCAGGAGCACCGAGGGCCGCTCCCCCCTGTGCAGGACGTCCATCCCGCCCACATGGTCGACCGCCGGAATCGCCGGCCCCACCGACTCCTTCGGGAAGCGGATCATCGTCGGCGCGTCGTCGACGGCGACCGCCTCCCGCAGCTGCGCCCGCAGCTGGTCGGCGTCGCGCGGCGCGGCGATCCTGAGCCCCGGCACGACCTGGAGGATCGACATGTCCCACATGCCGTTGTGCGAGGCGCCGTCCACGCCCGTCACTCCGGCCCTGTCCAGCACGAAGGTCACGCCGCACCGGTGCAGGGCCACATCCATCAGGAGCTGATCGAAGGCCCGGTTGAGGAAGGTCGCGTAGACGGCGACCACGGGATGCAGCCCGCCGGTGGCAAGGCCCGCCGCCGACACCGTGGCGTGCTGCTCGGCGATGCCGACGTCCCACACCCGGTCGGGGAACTTCTCGGCGAACTTGGCGAGCCCCACCGGATGCAGCATGGCCGCCGTGATCGCCACGACGTCCTCCCGCTCCTCCCCGATCCTGACGATCTCGTCACCGAACACCGACGTCCAGGAAGGCCCGTTGGAGGGCGCGAGGGGCTCGCAGGTGAGCGGGTCCATCACACCGACCGTGTGGAAGTGGTCCTCCTCGTGCGCGAGCGCGGGCTCGTAGCCGCGCCCCTTCTCCGTCAGGCAGTGGATAAGAACCGGCCCGTGGAACCGTTTCGCCCGTCGCAGCGCGGACTCCACCACCCCCACGTCGTGCCCGTCGATCGGCCCGACGTACTTGAGCCCCAGATCCTCGAACATGCCCTGCGGGGCGAAGGCGTCCTTGAACCCCTTCTTCGCGCCGTGCAGCGACTCGTAGACGGTGTTCCCGATGACCGGTGTGCGCAGGAGTACGTCCTTGCCCCAGGCGAGGATCTGCTCGTAACTGTCCGTCGTACGCAGGGTCGCCAGGTGATTGGCGAGACCGCCGATGGTCGGCGAGTACGAGCGCTCGTTGTCGTTGACGACGATGATCAGCGGCCGGTCCTTGGCGGCGGCGATGTTGTTCAGCGCCTCCCACGCCATGCCGCCGGTCAGCGCTCCGTCGCCGATGACCGCGACGACGTGCCCCTTCTCGCCCTGCACCTGGCGGGCCTTGGCGAGGCCGTCCGCCCAGCCGAGCGCCGTGGAGGCATGGCTGTTCTCGATGATGTCGTGCTCGGACTCCTCACGCGACGGGTAGCCGGACAGGCCGCCCTTGCCGCGCAGTTTGGAGAAGTCCTGACGTCCCGTCAGCAGCTTGTGTACGTAGCTCTGATGGCCGGTGTCCCACAGGATGCGGTCGACGGGCGACTCGAAGGCCCGGTGGAGTGCGATGGAGAGTTCCACCACCCCCAGATTGGGCCCGAGGTGACCGCCGGTCCTTGCGACCGCGTGCACCAGGAACTCCCGGATCTCATCGGCCAGTTCACCGACCTCCGCCTCGGACAGCGCCTTCAGGTCGCGTGGTCCCCGGATGCTCTCCAGAATCGTCACGCTCGGGCCCCCTCTCGGTCCGTGCTGATCAACTCACGGTGACGGCAGGTTCGCCGGACGCGACGCCGTCGTTCTCCATCTGCTCGGCGATCTTCATCGCCTCTTCGATGAGGGTCTCCACGATCTTCGACTCGGGCACGGTCTTGATGACCTCGCCCTTGACGAAGATCTGCCCCTTGCCGTTGCCGGAGGCGACCCCCAGGTCCGCCTCCCGCGCCTCGCCGGGACCGTTGACGACGCAGCCCATGACCGCGACGCGCAACGGGACCTCCATCCCCTCCAGACCGGCCGTGACCTCGTCGGCCAGCTTGTACACGTCGACCTGGGCGCGCCCGCAGGACGGGCACGAGACGATCTCCAGGCGCCGTTCCCGCAGCCCCAGCGACTCCAGGATCTGCATGCCGACCTTGCACTCCTCTGCGGGCGGTGCGCTCAGGGAGACCCGGATGGTGTCCCCGATGCCCTCGCTGAGCAACGCCCCGAAGGCGACGGCCGACTTGATGGTCCCCTGGAAGGCCGGTCCTGCCTCCGTCACACCGAGGTGCAGCGGGTAGTCGCACTGCGCCGCCAGCTGCCGGTACGCGTTGACCATGACCACCGGGTCGTTGTGCTTCACCGAGATCTTGATGTCCCGGAACCCGTGCTCCTCGAAGAGCGACGCCTCCCACAGCGCCGACTCGACGAGCGCCTCGGGCGTCGCCTTGCCGTACTTCTTCAGCAGCCGCTGGTCGAGCGACCCTGCGTTGACCCCGATCCGGATGGGGGTGCCGGCGTCCAGGGCCGCCCGCGCGATCCCCCGCACCTTGTCGTCGAACTGCTTGATGTTGCCCGGGTTCACCCGGACCGCCGCACACCCCGCGTCGATGGCCGCGAACACGTACTTCGGCTGGAAGTGGATGTCCGCGATCACCGGGATCTGCGACTTCTTCGCGATGGTCGCGAGGGCGTCCGCGTCGTCCTGCGTAGGGCAGGCGACGCGGACGATCTGGCAGCCGGACGCGGTGAGTTCCGCGATCTGCTGCAAGGTGGCGCCGATGTCCGACGTACGCGTCGTCGTCATCGACTGCACGGAAACAGGCGCTCCGCCCCCGACCGCCACCGGTCCGACCTGGATCTGCCGCGAAACACGGCGCTCCGCGATCGGTCGGACCGGCACCTCGGGGAGGCCCAAGGAAACGGCGGTCATGACGTCACCCGCGGCTTTCCGTGAAGGTCTCACGGGAGGCGCGCAGCGACTCCTTGAGGGAACTCATGGTGGCGAGCACGGCGGTCGGCTCGTAGCCGCAGTGCGCCATGCAGTTCGCGCACCGGTCGTCCTTGCCGCGGCCGTACGCGTCCCAGTCGGTCTCCTCCAGGAGCTGCTTGTACGTCTGCACGTACCCGTCGCTCATCAGATAGCAGGGCTTCTGCCAGCCGAAGAGTGAGTAGCTCGGGATCGCCCAGGCCGTGCACGGGAAGTCGACCTTGCCTTCCAGGAAGTCCAGGAAGAGCGGGCTGTGGTTGAGCCGCCAGCGGCGCCGGTTGCCGCCCGCGAAGGCCTTCTTGAACAGCTCGCGGGTCTGCTGGACGCCGAGGAAGTGCTCCTGGTCGGGAGCCTTCTCGTAGGCGTAGGCGGGCGAGAGCATCATCTCGTCGACCTTCAGGTCGTCGTTGAGGAAGTTGAGGACCTCGATGATGGTCTGCGGGGTGTCGGTGTTGAAGAACGTCGAGTTGGTGGTGACGCGGAAGCCGCGCCGCTTGGCCTCCTTGATGGCCTCGACCGCCTCGTCGAAGACGCCTTCCTTGGCGACGGACTCGTCGTGCCGCTCACGCAGCCCGTCGATGTGCACGGCCCACGCGAAGTACGGCGAGGGCTTGAACTTGTCCATCTTCTTGCGCAGCAGCATCGCGTTGGTGCAGAGGAAGACGAACTTCTTCTTGGCCACCAACTGCCGCACGATCTCGTCGATCTGAGGGTGCATCAGCGGCTCGCCGCCGGCGATGGACACCATCGGCGCACCCGATTCGAGCACCGCGCCCACGGCCTGGGCCACGGGCATCCGCTGCTTCAGCACCCCGGCGGGGTGCTGGATCTTCCCGCAGCCCTCGCACGCGAGGTTGCATGCGAAGAGGGGTTCCAGCTCGACGATCAGCGCGAACTTGTCCCGCTTCCTGAGCTTCTGTTCAAACAGGTATGCAGCGACCTTCATGGACTGCCGAAGCGGCATGGCCATCTGGCTCACCTCCGAGGGAGCAGCAAAGAACGGTGCCATTCAAAAAAAGCGGGAAGGACGGCACGAAGAACACGGAAAGCTGATATTCCACCGCGCACCGTCCCGATTCGGACGAGTTCATGTTCTGGAGCGTCCACGACCACCCGTACGGCCGCAACCGGGCGCGCGCCCGTGCGCACGGCGCTGTGGAGCGTGGACGCCGATTCCATGTCGACCGCGATCGCGCCGGTCGCGAGCAGACCCGACCGCTCGTGACCGCGGACGACGTGATCGGAGCCGATGAGCGGCCCCGTGTGGACGGTGCGCCCGGGCAGGGCACGCACCAGTTCCTTGACCAGCAGCTCGGTACCCACGCACGGCGTGATGCCGCGCGGGTCCCGGGTCTCTTCGGCGACGACCAGGTCCCCGGGGTGCATGCCCGGGGCGAGCCCCGCGCAGAATCCCGTGGCCAGGACCGCCGCCTCGCGCAGCGCCGGGTCCGCGAGGATCCGCGTCACCGAGCGCTCGGCGGCCTTGGGGCCCATGCCCGTACGCAGCACGGTGACGGGCCCGTCGGCACCGCCTCGGTCGCCGCTGCGCAGGGCGAGGTGCTCGATGCCGAGCGCGCAGGCGATGAGGAGCGGGGCCGGCGCAGGCTTGCTGTCCATCAGCCCCCCTTGGCCTCGATGAGCGGCTCGCCGTGGATGTACCGGCCGAGCGCGGTGAGCGGGAAGACCTGGCGGTAGAGGTGGTAGTTGATCGAGAAGTCCCACGGGAACCCGGTGCCGGTGAAGTACGGCTCGTCCCAGGAGCCGTCCGCCAGCTGGGTCTCCGCGAGCCAGGCGACCCCGCGCTCGGTGGCCTTGGAGTCCCGCTCCCCCGCCGCGAGCAGCGCTAGCAGCGCCCACCCGGTCTGGGAGGCCGTCGAGGCACCGCGGCCGCTCCACTCGGCGACGTCGTGGTAGGAGCGCAGGTCCTCGCCCCAGCCGCCGTCCTCGTTCTGCACGGTCTCCAGCCAGGCCACGGCCCGGCGGATCGCCGGATGTGAACCGGGCAGTCCGGCGGCGACCAGTGCAGGCACCACCGACCCTGTTCCGTATACGTAGTTGACTCCCCAGCGCCCGAACCAGGAGCCGTTCGCCTCCTGTTCGGTGAGCAGCCACTCGATGCCCCGGCGGGTGCGCGGGTCGTGCGAGAGCCCCTCGTAGGCGAGCATCTCCACCACGTGCGCGGTGACGTCGGCGGACGGCGGGTCGATGACCTCGCCGAAGTCGCAGAACGGCAGCCGGTTGGGGAAGGCGCTGGTGTTGTCGACGTCGAAGGCGCCCCAGGCACCGTTCTTCGACTGCATGCCGAGGTTCCAGCGCACTCCACGTCCGATGGCGTTCTCCAGGCGCTCCGGGTCGTGGTGCTTGACCCGGCGCAGCGCGAGGACGACCTCGGCGGTGTCGTCGATGTCGGGGTAGTTGTCGTTGTGGAACTCGAACGCCCAGCCCCCGGGCTGGAGTCGGGGCCGCTTCACCGACCAGTCACCGGGCCGGACGATCTCCTCCCCCAGCATCCAGTCCGCCGCCTTCACGAGTTGCGGATGGTCCGCGGGAACGCCCGCGTCTGCGAGCGCGATGGTGGCGAGACAGGTGTCCCACACCGGCGACTGACAGGCCTCGATCATCCGGGCGCCGTCCTCCCGCCAGATGGCGAAACGGTCCAGCGACTCCAACCCGGCACGCATCACCGGGTGTTCGAGGTCGTAGCCGAGCAGATGAAGCGCGATGACCGAGTAGACGGCGGGCGGCTGGATGCCTCCCCAGCAGCCGTCGTTCTCCTGCCGCTCGATGATCCAGCGCCCCGCGGTGTTCATCGCGGCCCTGCGCAGGCGACGCGACGCCACCTTGCGGTACTGGTGCAGAACCTTGTCGAGTCGCTCGAACACGCCGTCCCAACTCGCCACCGGGGCAAGCGGCTTGACCGGGTTGGGATTGCGGGCGTCGATGTGCAGCTCGTCTAGCGCGAACGGCGCGGGCCGCACCGGACGCTTCGCCGAGACGATGGTGAGCGGCACGATCGTCTGCCGCGCCCAGCACCCGAAGTCGTAGATGTTGAGCGGCATCCACTTCGGGAAGTAGATGAGCTCCGGCGGGAGTTCGGGCAGGTCGTCCCACTTCCACCAGCCGAACAGGGCGAGCCAGATCCGGGTGAAGACACGGGCCGAGGCGATGCCGCCCCGCTCGCGGATCCAAGCGGACGCCTTCGCCATGTGCGGCTCGTCCGGGCTGTCGCCGGCCAGCCGCAGGGCGACGTACGCCTCGATGGTGGTGGAGAGTTCGCCGGGTCCGCCGTAGAACGTGGCCCAGGTGCCGTCCTCGCGCTGCTCACCGCGGATGAAGAGTCCGGCGGCGCGTGTGGTCGTCTCGTCGCGGATACCCAGGAACTGACGGAGAAGCAGGTCCTCGGCGTCCATCGTGACGTTCGTCTCGAGGTCGCCCTTCCACCAGCCCTGGGCGTCCTGCCGCGAGAGCAGGAAATCTGTGGCGCGCTCTATCGCGCGCGTGGCGGCGTCTCGGGTCTCGACTGTCCCGGCCGCCCCGGGAGTTGTCGTTTCTGCGGTTTCGCGGGCCGAGGCAGTGCGGGGCGGCAGGGCCCCGGTACTTCCGTCGGTCGTCGCTGTCATGGCTTCCCCTTCGTGCAGTGGCATGTCTCTGCTGTGGGTCCGCCGTCGGCCGGTGCGCGTTTCCCGCGGCACCGGCCGGCGACTACGCGAGGTTTATTCGACCGATACTGATCATCTCTTCCGTACGACGACGAAGTCGGCGAGCTCCACGAACTGGGCCCGTACCTGTTCCGGCATATGGATCGCGTCGAGGGCCTCGACGGCGATCGCGTGCTGGCGACGCGCCTCCTGGGCGGTCCAGTCGCGGCCGCCGGCCTCCTCGATGAGCGCGGCGCGCGCGGCGAACTCCTCCTCGGAGAAGTTCTCGAAGTCACTGGCCTTGGCGTCGGCGGCAAGCAGTTCGCCGAGGCGCTCGGAGGCGGGCCCGCCCGCGGCGAGCGCGGCCACCACCGGCAGGGACTTCTTGCGCTGGCGCAGATCGCTCCAGGTCTGCTTTCCGGTGGCCTCCGGGTCGCCCCAGATGCCGAGGAGGTCGTCGACGGCCTGGAAGGCGAGGCCGAGGTGGTAGCCGTACTTCTCGAGGGTGTCGGCGGTGTGGTCGTCGGCGCCGCCGAGCACCGCGCCGATGGAGCAGGCGCAGGCGAGCAGGGCGCCCGTCTTGTTGCCCTCCATCTCCAGGCACTCCTCGACGGTGACCCGCTCGCGGTGCTCGTAGGAGATGTCCTGGGCCTGGCCGTCGATGAGGGCGCGGGTGGCGGTGGTCAGGCGCCGGGTGGCGCGGCCCGCCTCCACCGTGCCGAGCTCCAGCAGGAGTTCGTTGGCCAGCGCGAACAGGGCGTCGCCGACGAGGATCGCCTGGGCGGGGCCGTGCACCTTCCAGACGGTGTCGCGGTGGCGGCGCTGCTCGTCGCCGTCCATCAGGTCGTCGTGCAGCAGCGAGAAGTTGTGCACCAGTTCGACGGCGACCGCACCCGGCACGCCCACCTCGGGGGCGGCACCGGCGGCCTGCGCGGACAGAACGGCGAGCGCGGGGCGTACGGCCTTGCCGCCGTCACCGTCCGCGGGGTTCCCCTCGGCGTCGATCCAGCCGAAATGGTAGGCGGCGACAGTGTCCATGGGAGGCGCCAGGCGGTCGACGGCCGCCCGCAGCACCGGTGTGGCCAGGGTCCGGCCGCGCTCCAGGAGCGCGGTCACGTCCACCGCGTCGGCAGCCGTTTCGGCCGGGGGCACAGTGGGCACAGTCTCTCCTCTTTTTGCGGTACCGGGGGTGCGGGGGTCCGCCGCGCGCTGATCGAGCATCAGGCCGCCTCCTCGACTTCGAAGAGGTGATCGCGAGGCCGGCCCAGGGCGCCCAGCGCGGCTCCCGCCGCACTGACACCACTGCGGACCGCACTCTCCATGGTCGCGGGCCACCCTGTGGCGGTCCACGCTCCGGCCAAGTACAGACCGGGAGCTTTGGTGCGAGCGCCGGGCCGCAGCCGCCCGACGCCTGGGGTGGGGGCGAACGTCGCCGTACGCTCCCGGGTCACGAAGAAATCCTTCACTTCCGCGCCGCGCGCGCCGGGCAACAGCCGCTCCAGCTCCGGCAGATAGCGCTCGCGCAGCACGGACACGGGCTCGTCGATCTCGTCCTGCGCGGCCGACTGCGAGAGGGCCAGGTACTGCCCCTCCCGGAGCCCGGAGGCCTCGGTGCGGTCGAAGACCCACTGCACCGGGGAGCCGAGCGCCGCGAAGAACGGCCGGGTGAGCACCGTGCGGTCGTAGATGACATGGACGTTGAGGATCGGCGCCGTGCCGATCTCAAGGAGCCGTTCGGGGGCGTCGAGCGCGCCCTCGGGCAGCAGATCGTGGGCCTCGCGATGCGGTACGGCGAGGACGACCGTGTCGGCGTCGAGCGTCTCGCCGGGAACCCGAACGCTCCAGCGGCCGTTCTCGTTCTGGGAGATGGAGGTGACGCGTGTACGGACTTCGGTGCGGACGCCCGCGGAGTCGAGCGCCTTGCGAGCCAGAGTGTCGTGCAGTTCGCCCAGCGGGACGCGCGCCCAGCCGATGTCGGCCGCGCCCGGGTCGGACAGCAGACCGGTCTTGAACACCATCGCGGCGAGCCCGAGCGAGGAGTCTTTGGCCACCGCGTTGAGGGTGGCGACCCCCACCAGGTCCCACAGTGCCTCGACGGCACGCTCGGACTGACCGTGCGCGGCCAGCCAGCTGCCGAAGTTCTGCGCGTCGAGCGCCGGATCGGCGAGGTCGAGCCCCTTGAGCGCCAAGGCGGCACGCCCGACTTTGGCGCGCTCGGCGAGTGACAGGTGTGGATAGGTCGCGAGGCTTTTCGCCAGATGCAGTGGTACGGGCAACGCGGTGCGGCCGATTCTGCCGAGCCGCCGCCCAGGTTTCGCCTCGGCGTCGAGAACGGGCACGTCGAGACGATCCTGCAGTGGCGCAAGCGAGGCTCCGTCGACGCGGTCGAGGAACCACCGGTAGGCGGTGCAGCAGCGCAGATACACGTGCTGTCCGTTGTCCACGGTGAGATCGCCGCGCTGGAAGGAGAAGGCGAGCCCGCCGAGCCGCGGCCGGCCTTCGAGGAGCGTCACACGCACCCCGGCGTCGGCGAGCGCCAGCGCGGCGGTGATGCCGGCGAGCCCTCCGCCGACCACCACGGCGGCTGCCGTGTCCGGGCGGCCCGTGGTGTCCACGGGCCGCGTGACCTCGCTCATCGTGCACCCTCCCCCTCGGCCGTGCCGCGGTGTTCGAGCGGTGTGCGGCAGGCCATTGCAGTCAGGGACGCCCCGCGGCTCCGGAGGGTTGCGTGCCACTTTTCGCCGTTGGAATCACCTTGGCCCAAATTGTCCATCAGGTACGCCTCCTGACGGTCCGGCGGGACACATGCCGGGCGTCCAGGCCGGAGAGGCCGCGCACGGCGACGTACGCCTTCTCACGTCCGGGCAGCGAGACACGGCCGCGCAGCACGGCTTCGGGCTCGCGCTCGATGCGGTCGAGGAGGCGGCGGTAGATGCCGGCCATCGCCGCGACGCACGCGCCGCTGCGCCGGTCCAGCATCGGCAGCAGCCGGTAGCCCTCGGCGAAGAGAGCGCGGGCCCGGCGCACTTCGAAGTGCACGAGGCCCGCGAAGTCGGAGCCGGGCGGTGGTGTCGGCCCGTTGAACCCGGCCGAGCAGCCGAACTTGGCGAGGTCGTCGGCGGGCAGATAGGTACGTCCGCCCTCGGCGTCCTCACGTACGTCCCGCAGGATGTTGGTGAGTTGGAGCGCGAGCCCGAGTGTGTCGGCATACTCCGGCGCACGCTCAGCTCCGCGCGCCCCCGGCTCCGTACCGAAGACGCCGAGCGAGAGCCGCCCGATCGCCCCGGCCACACACCGGCAGTACACCTTCAGGTCGTCCCAGGTCTCGTACGTCTCTCCGCGTACGTCCATGAGGACGCCGTCGATGAGTTCGTCGAGGCCTTCGAGGGGTACCGGAAAGTACTCGGCGGTATGGCTGAGGGCGACCGCGACCGGGTCGGTGTCGTCCTCCTCCACGGAACCCTCGCGGACCCGGGCGAGCAGGGCCCGGGTGTCCTCGAGACGGGACGCCTTCACGTCCGTTGCGAGCGTGCCGTCGCCGATGTCGTCGACACGACGTGAGAACGCGTACAGCGCCGACATCGCGCGGCGCTTGGACGTCGGCAGAAGTCTGATGCCGTACGCGAAATTACGGGCCTGCTGACTGGTTACTGCTTCGCAGTAGCTGTAAGCGGCGAGTACCGGTGCGGGCACGTGTTGTTCAGACTCCACGGTCCGGATCACCCCTTTCCTCGCAGAGTCACTCCCACCTCGCGCAGCAGCTGGAGCTTGCCGTGCTTGGGCGGGCCTGGAAGTACGTCGTATTCGGCGGCGGCAATCGCACGGATTGCCGCCCTTCCCCCCGCAACGAACCCCGCGAGCAGCAGCTTCAGTCTGCCGTGGACGCTACCCACGAGGGGGGTGCCTTCATTCAGGAGGTTCCGGGCGCGTTCTGCTTCGTATGCAACCAGTGCGCGCACCGATGCGCCTGCCGTGGCCGGGGCCAGATCCGCCTCTTGGACATGAAAGCGCTTCATGTCCTCGGCGGGCAGATAGATACGGTCGCGGCCGAGATCCTCGGCCACGTCCTGGAGGTGCTCGACGATCTGCAGTGACGTGCACACCGCGTCGGAGCGACGGACGCGCTCCGGGGTCTCGGTGCCCGTGACGGCCAGCACGAGGCGGCCGACGGGGTTGGCGGACAGCTCGCAGTAGGCGACCAGGTCGTCATAGGTCTCGTACCGCTTGACCAGCTGGTCCTGGCGGTTGGCCGCGATCAGGCCGAGAAAGGGCTCGGGGGTGAGGCGGGCGCGGCGGACCGTGGGCTGGAGGCGGCGCAGCAACGGGTGGCGCGGGGTCGAGTCGAACACCCGGTGGAGGTCGGTCTCGAAGGCGTCGAGGAGGACGACGCGGTCCTCGGCCTCCGTGGGCGACACGCCGAGGAGGCGGGCGTCCGCGCCCCCGGGGGCCAGGTCGCCGTCACCGATGTCGTCGACGAGGCGGGCGAAGCCGTACACGGCCATCAGATCGTCACGCCAGGCCTTGGGCAGAAAGAAGGGCGCCACCGGGAAGTTCTCGTCCGCGGCCTTGTCGAGGGTGCCGCGCTCCGGGTCTCCGGTACGCGCCGTCCCGGCTTCGGTCACCGCTCGCCGCCCGGCGCGGGGACGGCACACGCATCGCGGAGCTGGAGAGTTTCCGTAGCCATTGCCGTCACATCTCCCGTTCTACACTGCTGACCCAATAGTGCCCATTTCGGACACGCCGCCCGGACGTCCGCGCGGCGCTGCCGTGCCGGGTGCGCGCATTATCGCCCTACTTGCCGCGAATCAGCACCGGTACAGCTTACGTTGTACAACGCGGCACAGTCCGTCGGGGTGTCCTGCACATCACAACAACACACCGATTGGCGTCAAGATTCCTAAGGCCGCCAGGAGTTGGCGTTTCCTTTGCAGACGCAGGGCCCCGCCGAAGAGTTCCGGCGGGGCCCTGGGCGAAACGGGCTACTTGCCCGTGAACTTCTCGTACTCCTTGAGGACCTCTTCGGTCGGGCCGTCCATCCGCAGCTCACCGCGCTCCAGCCAGAGCACGCGGTCGCAGGTGTCGCGGATCGACTTGTTGTTGTGGCTGACCAGAAAAACCGTGCCGGCGCTCTTGCGCAGCTCGCGGATGCGCTCCTCGGAGCGCTTCTGGAACTTGCGGTCGCCGGTGGCGAGGGCCTCGTCGATCATCAGGACGTCATGGTCCTTGGCGGCCGCGATGGAGAAGCGCAGGCGGGCCGCCATGCCGGACGAGTAGGTGCGCATGGGGAGGGTGATGAAGTCACCCTTCTCGTTGATGCCCGAGAAGTCGACGATCTCCTCGTACCGCTCCTTGATCTGCTCGCGGGTCATGCCCATCGCGAGCCCGCCCAGAATGACGTTCCGCTCGCCCGTCAGATCGTTCATGAGAGCGGCGTTGACGCCGAGCAGGGAGGGCTGGCCGTCTGTGTAGACCCTGCCCTTCTCCGCGGGCAGCAGCCCGGCGATGGCGCGCAGGAGGGTCGACTTGCCGGAGCCGTTCGAGCCGATCAGGCCGACGGCCTCGCCCCGGTAGGCGGTGAAGGAGACGCCCCGGACGGCGTGCACCTTGCGTACGCCGCGCTCCTCGCCGCGCCTGAGGATGCGGCTGAGGGCGGAGGTGGCACTGCCCTTGCCCGTCTTGGCGCCGTTCACGCGGTAGACGATGTGCAGCTCGTCCGCGATGACGGTGGGGATGTGGGAGTCCTTGCTCGGCTCAGCCACGGCCGTACCTCTCTTCCGCCTTCCAGAAGTAGACGAACCCGCCGAGCGCGACGAGTACGGCCCAGCCGCCCGCGACCGCCCAGACGTGCGGGGGCAGGTTCTCGGAGCCGTAGGAGTCGATGAGGGCGAAGCGCATCAGGTCCATGTAGATCGCGGCCGGGTTCCACTGCAGGACGTCGGCGATCCACTGCGGCTTGTCGGCGAGCATCACAGGGATGGAGTACATGACACCGGACGCGTACATCCACGTACGCATCACGAACGGCATGAGCTGCGCCAGGTCCGGGGTCTTGGAACCCAGCCGCGCCATGATCAGCGCGAGGCCGATGTTGAAGAGGAACTGCAGCGCGAGGACCGGGAAGATCAGCAGCCACGACGGGCTCGGGTAGCTGCCGAAGCCGATCGCCACGGCGAACAGCACGATCATCGAGAACAGCAGCTGCTGGAGCTGTTGCAGCGAGAACGAGATGGGCAGCGCCGCGCGCGGGAAGTGCAGCGCCCGGACAAGCCCGAGGTTCCCGGAGATCGCCCGGACTCCCGACATCACCGAGCTCTGGGTGAAGGTGAAGGTGAAGACACCCGTCACCAGGAACGGGATGTACACGTCGATCGACATGCCGCGGTCGGCCTGCAGGATCAACCCGAAGATCAGGAAGTACACGAACGCGTTGAGCAGCGGCGTCACGACCTGCCACAGCTGGCCGAGCTTGGCCTGGCTGTACTGCGCGGTCAGTCGCGCCTGCGAGAAGGCGAGGATGAAGTGCCGTCTGCCCCACAGCTGACGCACGTATTCGGCGAGCCCGGGACGGGCACCGCTGACCGCGAGCCCGTACTTGGCGGCCACCTCGGCCGCGGAGAGCCCGTCATCGGGCGACGGTCGTTCGCTCACCGCGACTCCGCCGTCATGCGTTGTCTCACTCACAAGTGGAAACTTTCGTCTTCAAGATGCGCACAGCCTGGTCGGGCATAGGCATGAGCCAGGGACCGGGGTACGGCCACGAATGCTCTCAGAAATGAGCTTGTCAGATGACAGGAGGTCGGCCCAGTCGGGTCAGCCGCCACACCGTACGCCACTTCATGGGACGCCTGGGGCCGCATGGACTGGTCCAGCCTTCCCGGAAGCCGCCGAACCAGGCCCTCAGGGCGGGCCTCGATGGACGGCGGGCCAGCGTCAGGAGCATCCAGACGCCCAGGTAGACCGGGACGAGGGGGGCCGGGAGGTTGCGGCGCGCGAGCCAGACGCGGTTGCGGGCCACCATGCGGTGGTAGACCGCGTGCCGGGAGGGCGCGGTCGTGGGGTGGTTCAGCACCATGTCGGACCGGTAGTCGATCATCCAGCCCGCGTCGAGGGCACGCCATGCCAGGTCGGTTTCCTCGTGTGCGTAGAAGAATTCGTCCGGGAGGGCTCCGACCTCGGCGAAGACCTTCGTACGTACGGCGTTGGCGCCGCCGAGGAAGGTGGTGACCCGGGAGTTGCGCATCGGGTCGGAGGCCCGCAGCCGCGGGACGTGGCGGCGCTGGGTCTCGCCCGTCTCCGGGTCGGCGATGCGGAAGCTGATGATGCCGAGCCTCGGGTCGGCCGTGAAGGCCTCACGGCACAGCTCGGCGGTGTCGTGGCGGGCGAGGAGGCCGTCGTCGTCCAGGAAGAGGAGGACGTCCACGTCGCTGCCGCCGGGGCCGAAGGCCTCTATGCCGATGTTGCGGCCGCCGGGGATGCCGAGGTTCTCGGGCAGTTCGACCGTGCGTATGCCCTCGGGGACGTCGGGCACCGGCGAGCCGTTGCCGACCACGACCACCTGGACCGCGTCGCCGTCCTGCTTGGCGACCGAGTCCAGTAGGGCTCGGAGTTCCTCGGGGCGGTTGCCCATGGTGATGATGACCGCGCCCACCTTCGCGCCCGGACCCGCGTTCGTCACCGCACCCGCCTCCATCGCCGCGCTCACTTCAGCCTGCTCGAGGCGAGGATGGACACGAGGTGCAGCAGGGTCTGCAGGATCGCGATGCTGGCCAGGACCGCGATGCCGAGGCGGGTCCAGAAGAGGTCGCCGCCGATCAGGTCGAGGACCGCGACGAAGAGTACGAAGAGGCTGGCTTCGACGCCGCCCACCAGCCGGTGGAACTTCAGGGCCGCGGCCGCCCGGCGGGCCAGGGCGAGCCCCGAGGAGCGCGGCGTGGACGCCTCGTCCTTGACGGCGGGCAGACCGCTGCGGGCCCGCGCCACGTCGACCAGGTCGGTCTCGGCCTTGATCAGGATCGCGCCGAGCGCGGCCAGGGTGCCCACGAAGGCCCACAGCCACTCGGGGCCCTCTGAGCCGTCCCACAGGTCCGCGCCCCGCAGACCGAAGCCCACGAGGAGGGCCGCCTCGGACAGGTAGTGGCCTATGCGGTCGAGGTAGACGCCGGTGATCGAGGTCTGCTTGCGCCAGCGGGCTATCTCGCCGTCGACGCAGTCGAGCAGCAGATAGAGCTGGATCAGGATCGCGCCGAGCAGCGCGCCGGTCAGGCCAGGTATGAGGAGTGCCGCACCGGCCAGGACGCCTGCGACGACCATCAGGTAGGTGAGCTGGTTGGGCGTGATCCTGGAGTTGACCAGGAACGGGTCCACCCGCAGCGAGATCTCTCGCATGTACAGGCGTCCCGCCCAGTGCTCACCACTGCGCCGGTCCTTCACCCCTTCGGGGTGAACGACGGGGCGGAGTTCAGCTACTGATGGCCTTGGCATAGTCGGCGTAGATGTCCTTGATCTGGTGGGTTTTCAGGTCTAGGTGTTCGAGGATCGTGTAGCGGCCGGGCCTGGTCTGCGGAGCGAACTCCACGACCTGGCAGAACTCGTCGACGGTGAAGCCGATCTCCTCCGGTGTCACCGGCAGTCCGTGCCGGTGGAGCACCTCGGCCATGTACACCGACTCCTCGTGCGCCCCGCGCAGGTACATCGCGAAGGCCGCGCCCAGGCCGCACTGCTCGCCGTGGCTCGCCGCGCGCTTGGGGAAGAGGAGGTCGAAGGCGTGGTTGATCTCGTGGCAGGCGCCGGAGGAGGGGCGTGAGTCGCCCGACACCGACATGGCCACCCCGCTGAGGACGAGGGCCTCGGCGAGCACCTGGAGGAAGGCGTTGTCGCCGATGCCGCCGGGGTGTCGCAGGACGGCCTCACCGGCCTGGCGCGCCATCGCGGCGGCGAGGCCGTCGATCCGCTCGCCGTTGACACGATTCGCCAGTTCCCAGTCCGCGATCGCGGAGATGTTGGAGACGGCGTCGCCGATTCCGGCGCGCACGAAACGCGCGGGGGCCTCACGGATCACATCGAGGTCGATGACGACCGCGATGGGGTTCGGCACACCGTACGAGCCGCGGCCCGCGTCGTTGTCGAGCGTCGCGACCGGCGAGCACAGGCCGTCGTGCGCCAGGTTCGTGGGCACCGCGACCAGCGGGAGACCGACGCGCGCCGCGGCGAACTTCGCACAGTCGATGATCTTGCCGCCGCCCAGGCCCACGACCGCGTCGTAGTGCCCGGCCTTCATGGCGCCGGCCAGCTCGATCGCGTCGTCGAGGGTGCCGCCGCCGACCTCGTACCAGGTGGCGCCGGGCAGTGCCGGGGCGATCCGGTCGCGCAGCTTGGCGCCGGAGCCGCCGCTCACCGCGACGGCCAGCTTCCCCGAGTGCGAGATCCGCTCGTCGGAGAGCACCCCCGCCAGGTCGTCCAGGGCACCCGGACGGATGTCGACGACGACCGGCGAGGGGATGAGCCTCGTCAGTACTGGCACGCGATCTCACGTCCCTTGGCAAGGTCTTCGTGGTTGTCGATCTCGACCCACGGGATCTCGCCGATCGGCGCGACGTCGATCTGGAAGCCGCGGTCGACGAGCTCCTGGTAGCCGTGCTCGTAGAACTGCTGCGGGTCGGTCTCCCACACCGTCTTCAGCGCGTCGGCCAGCTCGTCGGCGGCCGCGCCCTCGATGAGGGTGACACCGATGTACTCGCCGGTGGCCTCGGCGGGCTCCATGAGCTTGGTGATCTTCCGGACGCCCTTCTCGGGGTCCACGACGACCTTCATCTCCTCGTCGGCGAGCTTCTTCACCGTGTCGAGGGCGAGGATGATCTTCTTGCCGTCGCCGCGGGCGGCCAGCAGCGTCTTCTCGACGGAGACCGGGTGCACGGTGTCGCCGTTGGCGAGGATCACACCGTCCCTGAGGGCGTCACGTCCACACCACAGGGAGTAGGCGTTGTTCCACTCCTCGGCCTTGTCGTTGTCGATGAGGGTGAGCTTGAGGCCGTACTTCTCCTCGAGGGCCGCCTGGCGCTCGTACACGGCTTCCTTGCGGTAGCCGACGATGATGCCGACCTCGGTCAGACCGATCTCCGCGAAGTTGCCGAGGGTCAGGTCCAGAACCGTGATGCTGTCCTCCGCACCCGCGGGGCCCACCGGCACCAGAGCCTTGGGAAGGCTGTCGGTGTAGGGGCGCAGACGCCGGCCGGCGCCGGCCGCCAGCACGAGGCCGATCATGCGGGTTCTCCTTCATCGTGTACGGCGGGCGCCCCGGAGGACACCCAGAAGCGGATGCTCTCGACGAGCACCAGCAGTGCCACGGCCACGGCGAGAACCGTGAGCGCGACCTTGAACTGCGCGGCGGTGAGCAGCGCGGCCAGCACGACGACCAGCAGCGTCCTGCCTTCGTGCCCGCCGATCGCCCGCACCAGCCAGTGCGGCGGCGCGCCGGCGTTGCCGCGAATGCGGTACACCGTGTCGTAGTGATGGTAGGCGACAGCGGCCACCAGGCCGAAAGCTGCGGGAAGTGCTCCGTTCACCTCCGCTTCAGCTGCGAGGACGAGAACGGTGCCGTATTCGGCCGCGCGGTAGATCGGCGGAACGAGCCAGTCCAGGGGGCCCTTGAGCGGCCTCGCAAGGGCCACGGGCGACAGCAGTACGTAGATCACGGCGCCCAGAACGGGCCACCAGCTGCCGTACGGGGCGAGCGCGGCGCCGAGCACGACGAGGGCTCCGGCGACGAAGGCGACGTACGCCGGACCGAGGCTTGCGACCCCGCGGGTGAAGCGGGTCAGCAGCTCGGCGAGCGGCCCCGAGTCCGTGAGGTCGGCGAGGGCCTTGGCCGCGCGGTCCGTGCGTTGGGCCTTACGGGTGAGCGAGCGCAGTACGCGGCCCGCCGTGGTGTACGTCGCCGCGAAGGCGCAGCCGATGAGCAGCGCGTACAGGGTGATGCGCGGTGTCGTCAGCGCGGTGAGTACGGCGATCATCGCCCAGCGTTCACCGATGGGCAGCACGATCATGCGGCGCACCCAGACCGTCCAGCCGACGCTGTCGAGCTTGTCCGAGAGAGCGGCGGTGGGGCTGGTGTTGGCGGTGGCGTCGTGGTTCGCCTCGTTGAAGGAGAAGTCGACGACGTGGCGGCAGGTCTGCAGGATCATCGCGCCGAGGGCGAGTGCCCATACGTCGTCGCCGCCGCGGGCCGCTCCGAGGGCGAGGCCCGCGTAGTAGGCGTACTCCTTGGCTCGGTCGAAGGTCGCGTCGAGCCAGGCGCCGAGCGTGGAGTACTGGAGGGAGTAGCGGGCGATCTGGCCGTCCACGCAGTCCAGGACGAAGGAGAAGAGGAGCAGCAGGCCGGCGGCGACGAAGCCGGCGCGGGTGCCGGTGGCGGCGCAGCCCGCGGCTATCAGGGCGGTGAGGAGTGAGGCGGTCGTCACCTGGTTCGGGGTGAGGCCTCGGCGGGCGCACCAGCGGGCTATGTAGCGCGAGTACGGGCTGATGAAGTGGGTGGTGAAGAAGCCGTCGCGGGCCTTCACGGCGCTGCGCAGACGTACGGCCTCGTCGTCCACGGCGGAGACGGCCTGCCGGATCTCGTTGCGCTGCTGCGGGTCGGCCGGGACGGCTGCGACGAGCGTGCCGAGCTCGGGGCGGTGCACGTCCACGCCGTCCGCGTCGAGGGCCGTGACGATGCGGTCGGCGACGTTCTCCGTGGCTATGGCGACGCCGCCCGCGGCGGAGCTCTCGTGGGCCATCGCCCTGCTCAGCGCACGGCGTGCGGCGGGCTGCACCGAGACGGCGCCGGGCACCGCGGCGACGGGGAACCGGGGGTCCGTGAGGCCGAGGCGCAGCGCGTGCACGTGTCCCACGAAGCGGGCGTCGACGACGGCGACCCGCTGGTCGGCCGGCACGGCGGCCAGAAGTGTCCCGGTGTCACCCGCGTCGGAGGCGAGCCGCACGTCGAAGCCGAGCGAACGCAGATCGCCCTCGATCGACGATCCGGGAACCGGCTGGCCGGTGAGGATGGCGGTCGACAGCGAACTCACTCCCTGGGTGGCCGGCACGGCCTGCCGCACCGGGGCTGTAGGTGATGGGGCACCCGGCGGCCTGGACCGGGCGACATGTCGGCAGAGGCTATCGGATGAATGGAAGCGGGCGTTCACCACCCGTTCACGGCCCGATCAACCAGATCTGCCTAGCCGCCTCCGCCGCGATCATCATCAGGGATCCAAGGGCCGCGCCACAAACCGTGCCGCCATTTCTTACCAATTACGACATCAGGGGCGGGCCCTCACGCCCCGGCCGCACCGGCGCCGAGCTGCCGGAACAGCGGACCGGCATAGGGTTGGCGCCCATGACATGGCTGATCACAGGCGGGGCCGGATACATCGGCGCACACGTGGCGCGGGCAATGGCCGGGGCCGGGGAGCGCGTCGTCGCCCTCGACGACCTCTCGGCGGGCGTTCCGGGCCGGCTCCCGGAAAGCGTCCCGCTGGTGCGGGGCTCGTCGCTGGACGGGGACCTGGTGAGGAAGGTCATCGCCGAGTACGACGTGACGGGTGTGGTGCATCTCGCCGCGCGCAAGCAGGTCGGCGAGTCCGTGGACCGGCCGGCGTACTACTACCAGGAGAACGTGGGCGGTCTCGCGACACTCCTGGAGGCGGTCGCCGAGGCGGGCGTCAAGCGCTTCCTCTTCTCCTCCTCGGCGGCCGTCTACGGCAACCCGGATGTGGACCTCATCACGGAGGACACCCCCTGCGCCCCGATGAGCCCGTACGGCGAGACGAAGCTCACCGGGGAGTGGCTGGTGCGGGCGGCGGGCCGGGCGCACGGCATCGCGACGGTGTGCCTGCGCTACTTCAACGTGGCGGGCGCGGCCGCACCCGAGCTGGCGGACACCGGCGTGTTCAACGTCATCCCGATGGTCTTCGACCGCCTCACCCGCGGCGAGGCCCCCCGGATCTTCGGTGCCGACTATCCGACACCGGACGGCACCTGCGTACGCGACTACATCCATGTCGCCGATCTCGCCGAGGCCCATCTGACGGCGGCCCGGCGGCTCACCGAAGGGGCGACGGGCGACCTGACGGTCAACATCGGTCGCGGGGAGGGTGTTTCGGTCCGCGAACTCATCACGGTCATCGCGGAGGTGAGCGGCGACAGCACACCCGCGGTCGTCGGGCCGCGCCGTCCCGGTGACGCGCCGCGCGCGGTCGCCTCGGCCGAGCTTGCCGCGCGGGAGCTGGGCTGGAGCGCGCGGCGCGGGGTACGCGAAATGGTCGAGTCGGCATGGCAGGGGTGGCAGCTGCACCACTCCAGGACACCAGCCGTGTGATCTTGTGGGTGCTCTGACCTGCGAATCGTTTCCGCAGGTCAGAGCATATGACAACGGTGTTCAGTGCCGCGTTGCCCGATACCCCCCGCCCGTAGTTCACTGTGATTCCGGGCAGAGCGAAGGAGGCGGCTTCCATGGGGGCTGGGCACGATCACGGGCATGCGCACGGTGCTCCCACCACGGGTACGGCGGCAGCGGCGTACCGCGGGAGGCTGCGCATCGCGCTGTCGATCACGCTCACCGTCATGGTGGTCGAGATCGTGGGCGGCGTCCTCGCCGATTCGCTCGCGCTCATCGCGGACGCGGCCCATATGGCGACGGACGCGCTGGGCCTCGGCATGGCACTGCTCGCGATCCACTTCGCCAACCTCCCGCCCAGCGAGAACCGCACCTTCGGGTACGCGCGGGCCGAGATCCTCGCCGCCCTCGCCAACTGCCTGCTGCTGCTCGGCGTCGGCGGCTACGTCCTGTACGAGGCGATCCAGCGCTTCATGACGCCCGCCGACACCCACGGCGGTCTGACCGTTGTGTTCGCTCTGATCGGCCTGGTCGCGAACATGATCTCGCTCACGCTGCTGATGCGCGGGCAGAAGGACAGCCTGAACGTGCGGGGCGCGTTCCTGGAAGTGGTGGCCGACGCGCTGGGTTCGGTGGCGGTGCTGATCGCCGCGGTGGTCATCCTGACCTCGGGCTGGCAGGCCGCCGACCCGATCGCCTCGATCGTCATCAGCCTCATGATCGTCCCGCGCACCTGGAAGCTGCTCCAGGAGACGCTCAACGTGCTCCTGGAGGCGGCTCCCAAGGGCGTCGACATGGCGGAGGTGCGCGCGCACATACTGGCGCTGCCCGGCGTCGAGGACATCCACGACCTGCACGCCTGGACCATCACCTCCGGTATGCCGGTCCTCTCCGTGCACGTGGTCGTCAGCTCGGACGTCCTGAACGCCATCGGTCACGAGAAGATGCTCCACGAACTCCAGGTCTGCCTCGGCGACCACTTCGACGTCGAGCACTGCACGTTCCAGCTGGAGCCGAGCGGACACGCGGAGCACGAGGCGAAGCTCTGTCACTGACCCGGCCCCGCGGACCCGGAGGGGACGGACCGGCCGCTGTACGCCCAGTACGGCAGTCCGCCCGCTTCGGAGTACGGCATCCGGCCCGGATTTCGCCTGCCGCCCGAACACCCGATGGCCCCTGTCCCGGACGGTTCCTCGTCCGTGGCACCGGGCACGAACAGGTATCCGGCGCTTTCGGTGCGTGACGTACGCCGCCCCGCGCGTCCCGGTCCGAGCTCCCGGAGCGGGACATGCGGGGAGCAGCGAAGTGCCGGGAGTGCCGGTTTCGTACGGCAGACTTGGGGCTCGAAGACCGATGCGAAGGATGGGTATGCCGATCACACCTGCCACCGCGACGCACAGTTCGTCGAACGGCACCGTTGAAGCGATCTTGCTGGAACTGGTCGACGAGGACGGCAACACGATCGGTACGGCGGAGAAGCTCGCCGCGCACCAGGCGCCCGGGCAGTTGCACCGAGCGTTCTCGGTGTTCCTCTTCGACGAGCGCGGGCGGATGCTGCTCCAGCAGCGCGCCCTCGGCAAGTACCACTCCCCCGGCGTCTGGTCCAACACCTGCTGCGGCCACCCCTACCCCGGCGAGGCGCCCTTCGCGGCGGCGGCCCGGCGGACGTACGAGGAGCTCGGGGTCTCCCCCTCGCTGCTCGCCGAGGCCGGCACGGTCCGATACAACCACCCGGACCCGGACTCGGGCCTGGTGGAGCAGGAGTACAACCACCTCTTCGTCGGGATGGTGCAGTCGCCACTGCGCCCCGACCCGGAGGAGGTCGAGGCGACCGCGTTCGTGACCGCCGCCGAGCTGGCGGAGCGGCACGCGAAGGAGACCTTCTCGTCGTGGTTCATGACGGTCCTGGACGCGGCCCGTCCGGCGGTCCGGGAGCTGACCGGCCCCTCCGCCGACTGGTGAGAACAGTCCGCTGAGCTAGATCACGCCGGTGGTGAGCGGCAGGGCGGCCCAGATCACCTTGCCGCCGCCCGAGGTGTGCTCGACGTCGCACACTCCGCCCGATTCCCTGGTGACCTCCCGCACGAGCAGCAGGCCCCGGCCACCGGTCTGCCCGTGGTCCGCTTCAAGGGCGGTCGGGCGGTAGGGGTGGTTGTCCTCCACGGAGACCCGCACCCACTCGGCGCCTACGGCGACCTCCACGGCCAGCACCGGTGAGAGGAGCGCCGCGTGCCGGACCGCGTTGGTGACGAGTTCGGAAACGATCAGAAGGAGACCCTGGACGAGCTCGTCCGAGACGGGCACTCCTTGGCGGACCAGCAGGTCCCGCACGGCGTGCCGCGCCTGCGGTACCGAGGCGTCGACGGCGGGAGCGGTGAACCGCCACACTCCCTCGTACGGCAACGGGCCCGGCGGTCTCCCGTCGGGAGGGATCTCCCCGCCGACTTCAGGGCTCGGGTCGGACCCCCGCCCGAGGTTCTCCATCGTCCGGTCGCCACCCTTGCGCTCGATTGTCACCACCCAATGAGTGTTGGTACTGGGCCCGTCCGCACCGGAGTACTGAACAGAAGTCAGCGACTATCGACAGCTTCTGATCGTCGGCGCATGACACGGTCACTTGTGGGACTGATCCTGTACCGGTTGTGCCGACTTCGGAAACTATTCGGGTTGTACGGGTTTGACGCCGGGCTCGCCCTGTCCGTCCCGTGCGGAGTGGCCACCTCCGTGTGGATAGCATCCGGCACATGGAGCCGCAGCTGCCGCACAGCGTCACGGACGGGGTCGCCACCGTCGTCATCAACCACCCGGCCAAGCGCAATGCCATGACGGCCGGCATGTGGCGGGCGCTACCGCCCTTGCTCGACGAGTTGACCGATGACGCCGATGTACACGCGCTGGTGCTCACCGGTGAGGGCGACACGTTCTGCGCCGGGGCCGACATCTCGACGCTGCGGGGCTCGCCGGACGAGGCACAGGGCCTGGCCGTGCTCGCCGAGGAGGCGCTCGCGGCCTTCCCGAAGCCGACGCTCGCGGCGATCCGCGGGTACTGCGTGGGCGGCGGGTCACAGCTCGCGGCGGCCTGCGACCTGCGGTTCGCGGAGGAGGGGGCGCTGTTCGGGGTGACTCCGGCGAAGCTGGGGATCGTCTATCCGTCCTCCTCCACCCGGCGGTTGGTGTCGCTGGTGGGTCCGGCCACCGCGAAGTACCTGCTGTTCTCGGGCGAGTTGATCGACGCGGAGCGGGCCCTGCGGACCGGCCTGGTCGACGAGGTGCTGCCCGGGGGCGAACTCGACAAGCGCGTCGGGGAGTTCACGCGCGTACTGGCCGGGCGCTCGCTGCTGACACAGGCGGCGGCCAAGGAGTTCGCGAACGGGCGGACGGACCGGGACGCTTACTGGGCGGAGCGGGCGCGGGGCAGCGGCGACACCGCGGAGGGGGTCGCCGCCTTCCTGGAGCGCCGGCCGCCGCGCTTCACGTGGAGTGTGTCTACGTCAGGGTGAAGCGGCTGTTGGCGCGGAACTCCTCGACGAGGTGCGCGGGCGCCTTCTGGGGGGATCCCGCGTCATAGGGCGGCTGGGGGTCGTACTCGGTCAACAGCTGTACGGCCTGGGCGTGTTCGTCGCCCGCGATCCGGCCGAGCAGGGTGAGCCCCATGTCGATGCCGGCCGAGACACCGGCCGCGGTCACGTACTTGCCGTCGAACACGACCCGCTCCCCCGTCGGCTCGGCACCGAACTGCTTGAGGAAGTCGAGCGCCAGCCAGTGCGAGGTGGCGCGGCGGCCCTCGAGGAGCCCGGCGGCGGCCAGGAGCAGCGAGCCCGTGCACACCGATGTCGTCCAGGTGCTCGTGGCGTCGGCGGCCCGCAGCCAGTCCAGGAGGGCCTGGTTCTCCATCTGCGGGGTCTGGCCCGGGCCGCCGGGGACCACGACGATGTCGGGGTGCTCCACCTCGGCCAGGGTCTTGTCCGCGGTGAGTGCCAGCTTGCCTGTGTCGGTGCGGACGGGACCGGTCTGCTCGGCGACGAAGACGACCTCCGCGCCGGGCAGCCGGCCGAGGGTTTCGTACGGTCCCACCGCGTCCAGGGCGGTGAAGCGGTCGAACAGGACGATGGCGATCTGCATGAGGTTCTCCTCAGCGGGTGGATGCCGGGCTGAACCGGCGTCGGTACTCGGCCGGTGCCGAGCCAAGGGTTCTGACGAAGGCGCGGCGCATCGCCTCAGGGGTGCCGTAGCCGCAGGTTCGGGAGATCTCCTCGATGCCGTCGGCGGTGTCCTCCATCAGGCGCCGGGCGTGTTCGAGGCGGACCCGTTCGACGTACCGGCCCGGCGTCATGCCGGTCTCTGCCTGGAAGGCGCGGGCGAAGTGGCGGGGCGAGAGCCGGGCGCGGGTGGCGAGGGACTCGACGCTCAGGTCGGCGTCGGGGTGTTCGGTGATCCACTGCTGGACTTCGCGCAGGGGTTCGCGCTGGGCGGTCTGGGCGGCGAGCTGGGCGCTGAACTGGGCCTGGTTGCCCGGACGCCGCAGGAAGACGACCAGGTAACGCGCCACCATGAGTGCGGCGTCCCGTCCCAGGTCCTCCTCTACGAGGGCGAGGGCCAGGTCGATGCCCGAGGTGACGCCCGCCGAGGTGGAGACCTGGCCGTCGCGTACGTAGATGGGGTCCGGGTCGACGTCGATCGCCGGGTGGTCGCGGGCGAGCTTGTCGCAGTACGCCCAGTGGGTGGTGGCGCGGCGGCCGTCCAGGAGCCCCGCCGCGGCGAGCGGGATGGCTCCGGTGCAGACGGAGACCAGCCGCTCGGCGCGCGGCCCGTGCTCGCGCAGCCAGTCGGTCAGGCGGGGGTCGAGGTGCCGGGTGCCCGCGCCGCCGGGGACGAGCAGGGTGTGCGGGGCGGGTGCGTCGGCGAGCGCGTGGTCCGGGACGAGGGTGAGGCCGCTGGAGGTGCGCACCGGGGCGCCGTCCAGGGAGGCGGTGAGGATGCGGTACGACCCGGCGCGGCCGGCCTCGGCGCCCGCGAAGACCTCCACGGGGCCCGTGACGTCGAGGCTCTGCACGTCGTCGAAGAGGACGACCAGGACGGTTCGCATGTCCTCGATTGTTGGCGGGCATGGAGGTGTCCGCAATGACGAGTACCCCTCCTTTCCTGCCATGTCCGTGCCCTTGGGTCCCCCGGGATTCCCTCCGTACCAACCAGTCGGTAACGTGCGGGTCATGACGACACCTCTGCCGGAGCGCGCCGGGCGGCGCTGCCACAACGTCCTCAATTCGATTGCGGCGACGCTGTACTTCTCACCCGACCTGGGCCGGGAACTGGCCGATATCGGGATCGAGGACAGCAACGGCGCGTACTTCGCGACGCGGGCGGCGGCCATGGGCGCGGTGGGCCCGGGCACGGTGACGGCGACGTTCTACAACTTCCGCCACGAGCTGATCGCGGAGCACGTACCCGCGGTGTGGCAGGTGGCCTCCCCGGAGACCGTGCTCGCGGCACGCACGCGTGCCGTCGACGCGACGCTGCGGCGGCTGCTCGGCGAGGACGTCATCGCCTCCAAGGAGCTGGCCGAGGCGGCGGACCTCGCGCTGCGGGCGGCCGAGGCCTGCGGCAGGTCCGCGCGCCCCCTGTACGCGGCCCACGCGGACCTGCCCGTCCCCGACGCGCCGCACCTCGCGCTCTACCACGCGGCCACCCTGCTGCGTGAGCACCGCGGCGACGGTCACCTCGCGGCGCTGCTCGACGCGGAACTCGACCCGGTCGAGGCCCTGGTGAGCCACACCGCCACCGGCAGGGGCATGACCCCGAAGTGGGCGCTCGGCACGCGCGGCTGGTCGCGCGGGGACTGGGAGGCGGCGGTCGCACGGCTGCGGGAGCGCGGACTGCTCGACGCGGAGGGCGAGTTGACCGACGCCGGCACGGCCCTGCGCAAGGACATCGAGGCACGCACGGACCGCCTGGACCGTGCGCCGTACGAGCATCTCGGCGCCGCGGGCGTGGAACGGCTCACCGAGCTGGCGAAGGAACTGCTGATGACGGCGTTCGCCGCCGGCGCATTCCCGGAGGGCATGATCGGCAAGGGGTGAGCCGCCGGCACCGCTCCGTTTCCGGGGCGGTCCCCGCGTCCCGTGCCGCCCTGATCCACCGTTGTCGGTGTCACCTGCCACAATTGCCGCGCAACCTCAGTGGAGAAGGCGGTACGGGATCGTGACGACACCCCTCGTAGGGTCCATCGAAGGCAGGATCGCCGAGGAACTCGGCGTACGGGAGCGGCAGGTCAAGGCCGCCGTCGACTTGCTCGACGGCGGATCGACGGTGCCCTTCATCGCCCGCTACCGCAAGGAAGCGACCGAGATGCTCGACGATGCGCAGCTGCGCACCCTCGAGGAGCGGCTGCGCTATCTGCGGGAGCTGGAGGAGCGGCGCACCGCGATCCTCGAGTCGGTGCGCGAGCAGGGCAAGCTCACGGAGGAGCTCGAGGCGCAGATCCGGGGCGCCGACACGAAGGCGCGTCTCGAGGACATCTATCTGCCGTTCAAGCCGAAGCGGCGCACGAAGGCGCAGATCGCGCGCGAGGCAGGCCTGGAGCCGCTGGCCGATGGCCTGCTCGGCGATCCCTCGGTCGATCCGCTCGCCGCGGCCGCGGCCTTCGTCGACGCCGACAAGGGCGTCGCCGATCCGCAGGCCGCGCTCGACGGTGCCCGGTCGATCCTCACCGAGCGGTTCTCCGAGGACGCCGACCTGATCGGCGAGCTCCGTGAGCGCATGTGGGTGCGCGGACGGCTCGTCGCCAAGGTGCGGGACGGCAAGGAGGAGGCGGGCGCGAAGTTCTCCGACTATTTCGACTTCGCGGAGCCCTTCAAGGCGCTGCCCTCGCACCGTGTCCTGGCCATGCTGCGCGGCGAGAAGGAGGACGTCCTCGACCTCGTCCTGGAGCCCGAGGAGCTTGCCGAGCAGCCAGGACCGTCCTCGTACGAGGGGATCGTCGCCCACCGTTTCCAGATCGCCGACCGTGGCCGTCCCGGCGACAAGTGGCTCAAGGACACGGTCCGCTGGGCCTGGCGGACCCGCCTTCTGGTGCACCTCGGCATCGACCTGCGCCTGCGGTTGCGTACGGCCGCCGAGGACGAGGCGGTCAACGTGTTCGCGTCGAACCTGCGGGACCTGCTGCTGGCCGCCCCGGCGGGCACGCGCGCGACGCTGGGCCTCGACCCCGGGTTCCGTACGGGCGTGAAGGTCGCCGTGGTCGACGCGACCGGCAAGGTCCTCGCCACGGACGTCATCTACCCACACGTCCCCGCCAACAAGTGGGACGAGGCCGTCGCCAAGCTCGCACGGCTCGCCAAGGAGCACACGGTCGAGCTGATCGCGATCGGCAACGGCACGGCGTCCCGCGAGACGGACAAGCTCGCCGGTGAACTCATCACCAAGCACCCGGAGTTGAACCTCACCAAGGTGATGGTCTCCGAGGCCGGTGCGTCCGTGTACTCGGCGTCCGCGTTCGCCTCCCAGGAGCTGCCCGACATGGACGTGTCGCTGCGCGGCGCCGTGTCCATCGCCCGCCGGCTCCAGGACCCGCTGGCCGAGCTGGTGAAGATCGACCCGAAGTCCATCGGGGTCGGGCAGTACCAGCACGACCTGTCCGAGGTGAAGCTGTCCCGGTCCCTTGACGCGGTGGTCGAGGACTGTGTGAACGGCGTGGGTGTGGACGTGAACACCGCGTCGGCGCCGCTCCTCTCCCGCGTCTCCGGCATCACCTCCGGACTCGCCGAGAACATCGTGTCCCACCGTGACGCGAACGGGCCCTTCCAGTCCCGTACCGCCCTCAAGAACGTGGCCCGGCTCGGACCGAAGGCGTACGAGCAGTGCGCGGGCTTCCTGCGGATCCGCGGCGGGGACGATCCGCTGGACGCGTCCAGCGTGCACCCCGAGGCGTACCCCGTGGTGCGACGCATGGTGAAGACGGCGGGGAACGAAGTCGCTTCCCTGATCGGCAACTCCGGGGTGCTGCGGTCGCTCAAGCCTGTCGACTTCGTGGACGAGAAGTTCGGTCTGCCGACCGTGACGGACATCCTGAAGGAGCTGGAGAAGCCCGGGCGTGACCCCCGGCCCGCCTTCAAGACGGCGACCTTCAAGGACGGCGTCGAAAAGCTGTCCGACCTCGTGTCCGGGATGGTCCTTGAGGGGGTCGTCACGAATGTCGCCGCGTTCGGGGCGTTCGTGGATGTGGGCGTCCACCAGGACGGGCTTGTGCACGTGTCCGCGATGTCCAAGACCTTCGTCAAGGATCCGCGGGATGTGGTGAAGCCCGGGGACATCGTCAAGGTGAAGGTGCTTGAGGTCGATATTCCGCGGAAGCGGATTTCGTTGACGCTGCGGTTGGATGATGAGGCGGTGGCTGCGGAGGCTCAGGGTGAGCGGCCTCAGCGTGGGGGGCGGCCTCCTCAGCAGCGGCAGCAGCAGGCGCGTCAGGGGCAGGGCCGTTCCGGCGGGGGGTCTCGGCAGGCGGCGCCGCCTGCCAACAGTGCGATGGCGGATGCTTTGCGGCGGGCGGGGTTGACGGATCCCAAGCGGGGGCGGGGCTGACGTTTCTGTGGCGCCGGGGCTGGGGTGGAGGGTTTTTCGCCCCCTCCGCCCCTACCCGTCCCGTTTCTGGGGGCTGCCGCCCCCAGACCCCCGCTGTAGGCCTGAACGGCCTCGTCCTCAAACGCCGGACGGGCTGAAGGTGTTCAGCCCGTCCGGCGTTTGAGGAGCGGGGGTTTGGGGGCGGAGCCCCCAAGGGACGGGAATGGGTAGGGGCGGAGGGGGCGAAAAACCCCACCCGCCGCTAGCGCTCCGTCACCTTGCCGGCCGCGACCTCCAGGCGGCGGGTCGTGTGGACCGCGTCCAGCATTCGGCGGTCGTGGGTGACCAGCAGGAGTGTGCCCTCGTACGAGTCGAGGGCCGACTCCAGTTGCTCGATCGCCTGTAGGTCGAGGTGGTTCGTCGGCTCGTCCAGGACCAGGAGGTTGACGCCTCGGCCCTGGAGGAGGGCGAGGGCGGAGCGGGTGCGTTCGCCCGGGGAGAGGGTGGCTGCCGGGCGTAGGACGTGGTGGGACTTGAGGCCGAACTTGGCCAGGAGGGTGCGGACTTCGGCGGGCTCGGTGTCGGGGACGGCCGCGCAGAACGCGTCGAGCAGCGACTCGGTGCCGAGGAAGAGCTTGCGAGCCTGGTCGACCTCGCCGACGACGACACCGGGGCCGAGGGAGGCATGGCCGGCGTCCAGCGGGACGCGGCCGAGCAGGGCGCCCAGGAGCGTCGACTTGCCCGCGCCGTTCGCGCCGGTGACCGCGACCCGGTCCGCCCAGTCGATCTGCAGCGTCACCGGGCCGAAGGCGAAGTCACCGCGACGCACCTCCGCGTCACGCAGTGTGGCGACGACCGCGCCGGATCGCGGTGCCGCCGCGATCTCCATGCGCAGCTCCCACTCCTTGCGCGGCTCCTCGACGACGTCGAGCCGTTCGATCATGCGCTGGGTCTGCCGCGCCTTCGAGGCCTGCTTCTCGCTGGCCTCGCTGCGGAACTTGCGGCCGATCTTGTCGTTGTCGTTGCTCGCCTTGCGCCGGGCGTTCTTCACTCCCTTGTCCATCCAGGAGCGCTGCATCTGGGCTCGGCCTTCGAGCGCCGACCGCTTGTCGGCGTACTCGTCGAAGTCCTCGCGGGCGTGCCGTCGCGCGGTGTCGCGCTCCTCCAGATACGCCTCGTAACCGCCGCGGTACAGCGTGATCTGCTGCTGCACCAGGTCGAGTTCGAGCACCTTGGTGACCGTTCGGGTCAGGAACTCGCGGTCGTGGCTGACGACGACCGTGCCCGCGCGCAGGCCGCTCACGAATCGCTCGAGCCTCTCCAGGCCGTCCAGGTCCAGGTCGTTCGTCGGCTCGTCGAGGAGGAACACGTCGTAGCGGGAGAGCAGGAGCGAGGCGAGTCCGGCGCGGGCCGCCTGCCCGCCGGAGAGGGAGGTCATCAGCTGGTCGAGGCCGACGCCGAGCCCGAGGGAGTCGGTGACCTCCTCGGCGCGCTCGTCGAGGTCGGCGCCGCCGAGGTCGAGCCAGCGCTCCAGGCTGGTCCCGTACGCGTCGTCCGAGCCGGGCGCGCCGTCGACGAGCGCCTGCGTGGCCTCGTCCATCACACGCTGCGCCTCGGCCACACCCGTGCGGCGCGCGAGGAAGTCCCGTACGGTCTCGCCCTCCCGCCGCTCCGGTTCCTGCGGCAGGTGACCGACGGTCGCGGACGGCGGCGAAAGCCGCAGCTCGCCCTGTTCGGGGGTGAGGAGACCGGCGAGCAGTCGGAGCAGCGTGGACTTCCCCGCGCCGTTGGCACCGACCAGCCCGATCACGTCGCCGGGCGCGACGACCAGGTCGAGCCCGGCGAAGAGGGAGCGGTCGCCATGTCCGGCGGCGAGATTCTTGGCGACGAGGGTGGCAGTCATCAGGACGCCGATCCTAACGGCCCGGCCGCCCTCCCCTCGCCCCGGTTTTCCGTGCTCACAGTCAGTGGGCCATCGGCTCCACCAGCACACTCCCCGATGTCCGCGCCACGATGAAGGACTCTCCCCGCACGGCCCTGGCATCCAGCGCGAGCCGGTGCCGGCCCGTCTCCAGGACTCCGTCGAAGACCTCCTGCGCGTGGGTGCGGTACAGGCGGTCGAGGCGGTAGGCCGTCAGCTGGACGCGGCAGGTCGAGGTGACCTCGATGCCGGCCTCGCCGTCGGCGGCGACCAGGCGCGTGAGCCGGCGCAGTTCGCGCGGGCTGCGGTCCAGGGCGTGTTCTATCTGGGCGACGAGGAGCGGAATGATCGGGGCGAGGCCTTCGACGTATGCCACCTCGACGTTCGCGTGTTCGAAGGAGCGGCGTACGGCGGCACGTTCCTCCTCTCCGACAGCGCGTCCGAAGGCCACCGCGCCGTATGTACGGAGTTCGTCGGCCGGGACGTTCGTGGCGTCCCGTGTGATGTCGGCGCCGATGCCGATGGTGCGCAGGGCGGCGGCGAGCTTGGCGAGGACGGCGACGCGCGCGCCGATGAGGAGGACGCGGCGGCGGGGTCCTGCGTCGCCGTTCAGCAGGGAGTTCAGGGCGCTGCGGTACTCGGCGCCGTGGAAGCGGAACGGCCCTATCCCGTGGTAGCCGTTGAGCTCCAGATCGGGCCGCTCGTCGGTCTGCCAGGCGAAGTCGCGCCACACATAGTCGTCGCCCGCCTTCTCAATGACGGCGGTGACGGCACCGCATTCGAGGCCCTCGCACTCAGGGCAGCCGTAGATGACGTACCGGCCGCCGGTGAGCGGAGCGTCGGCCTCCAGCAGGAGGCTGCGCACCTGCGCGGTGAAGATCGCGGGTGGTACGTCGGAGGCGAGCGGGGACACCGCGTCGAGGTCGGAGAGGTGGAAAAGCAGCGGGCGTCCGTCGACGATGAAGTCGACGAAGTCCCGGTGCACTTGGTAGTCACCGTTGGCGAGGACTCCACCGGCACGCATCGCCGGTGCCAGGCCGAAGGTCGCGTACTCGGCAGACATGGTGTGAGTATCCCCAGAGTGGGAGTGATCTGAGCACGGCATGACATATTCCGCTACCGTCCCCGCGTGGGGATCGATCCGAGCGGCGATGTGATCGTGGTGGGCGGCGGTGTCATCGGGCTGACGACGGCCGTGGTGCTGGCGGAGAGCGGCAGACGCGTACGGGTGTGGACGCGGGAGCCCGCCGAGCGGACCACCTCGGCGGTTGCGGGTGCGCTGTGGTGGCCGCACCTCATCCGGCCCAAGGCACTTGCCCGCCACTGGGCTCTTCAATCACTCTCCGTGTACGAGGAGTTGGCGGCGCGGCCCGAGGAGACGGGCGTACGCATGGTCGAGGGCGTACTGGGCGAGTCGCGGCTGGACGAGCAGGGTCCATGGGCCGCCGCCCGGGTGCCGGGGCTGCGGGCCTCGACGGCCGAGGAGTACCCGGGGACCGGGCTGTGGGCGCGGCTGCCGCTGCTGGACATGCCGGTGCATCTGCGGTGGCTGCGTGAGCGGTTCCTGCGGGCGAGCGAAGCGAGATGGGGGTCCCTCCGGACGAAGTCTGGGGGAGGGGCGGTCGAGGTCCGCCTGGTGACCGACCTCGCGGACGTGGCGGCGCCCGTCGTCGTCAACTGCACGGGGCTCGGCGCCCGCGAGCTCGTCCCGGATCCGGCCGTACGGCCCGTGCGCGGGCAGCTCGTGATCGTGGAGAACCCCGGTGTCACCACCTGGCTCGCCTCGACCGACTCGGACACCGGGAACAGCACCTACTTCTTCCCGCACGGGGACCGGCTGGTCCTTGGCGGTACGGCGGATGAGGACAACTGGTCGCTGACGCCCGATCCGGCGGTGGCCGCCGAGATCGTCAAACGGTGTGCGGCGCTGCGCCCCGAGATCGCCGGAGCGCGCGTGCTCGGCCACCGGGTGGGGCTGCGGCCGGTGCGCGACACGGTCCGGCTGGAGCGTGAACCGCTGCCGGACGGCCGGGTATTGGTGCACAACTACGGTCACGGCGGTGCGGGCGTCACGGTGGCGTGGGGGTGCGCGTGGGAGGCGGCGGCGCTCGCCTCCCGCTGACGGTCGACTGCGATCACACCCGGTGTCGCCGATCGCGGCGCCGCCGAAGAGCAGACCTGGTCACCCGTGGTCGTGACCGATCGGATCCCCCTCCGTGTCCGTACCGGGCCCCGGACCGATACTGATCTCGAACTCGCCGTCGTACTGCTTGTGCCCCTCGATCACGGCGAGTTCGATGGCCTCGGACGCCATCTCCCCCCGCACCATGAGCGGGTCCTTGCGCAGGTCACGCATGAGCGCGACGCACATGCCGATCATGACGAGGACGAATGGGGCGGCGGCGAGGATCGTGAGGTTCTGGAGGCCGGTGAGCGCGTCGCCCTCGCTGCCGACGAGCAGCATGATGGCGGCGACTGCGCCGGTCAGGACACCCCAGAACACCACGACGAACCGGCCGGGTTCGAGCGCGCCCTTCTGGGAGAGCGTGCCCATCACGATGGACGCGGCGTCTGCTCCGGAGACGAAGAAGATGCCGACCAGGATCATCACGAGGAGGCTGGTGGCGGGGGCGATCGGGAACTCGGCGAGCACACCGAAGAGTTGGCCCTCGGGTGTCGACTCCCCCGCGAGCTGTCCGCTCTCCTTGAGCTTCATCGCCGTACCGCCGAAGACCGCGAACCAGACCAGGCTGACGGTGCTGGGGACGAGGATCACGCCGCCGACGAACTGCCGGATGGTGCGGCCGCGGCTGATGCGGGCGATGAACATGCCGACGAACGGCGTCCAGGAGATCCACCACGCCCAGTAGAAGACGGTCCAGCTGCCCAGCCAGGCCGCGACGCCCTCGCCGCCGCTGGCCTCGGTGCGTCCGGCGAGCTGGGGCAGGTCACCGAGGTAGGCGAAGATCGAGGTGGGCAGCAGGTCGAGGACGATGATGGTCGGGCCCGCGATGAACACGAAGACCGCGAGGATCAGGGCCAGCACCATGTTGATGTTGGACAGCCACTGGATGCCCTTCTCGACGCCGGAGACGGCCGAGGCGACGAACGCCACCGTCAGCACGGCGATGATCGCGACGAGCAGACCGTCGCTCACCTTGTCCATCCAGTCCAGCTCGGTGAATCCGGAGCCGATCTGGAGCGCGCCCAAGCCGAGGGAAGCGGCGGAGCCGAAGACGGTGGCGACGATCGCGAGGATGTCGATCACCCGGCCCGCGGCTCCGTTGGCGTGCCGCTCGCCGATGAGTGGGGTGAAGACCGCGCTGATCGTCTGGCGTCGGCGTTTGCGGAAGGTGCTGTAGGCGATGCCGAGGCCGACCACCGCGTAGATCGCCCAGGGGTGCAGTGTCCAGTGGAAGAGGGTCGTGGCCATCGCCGTCTCCATGCGCTCACCGGAGTCGGCGGGGGTGGTACCCGGCGGGGGCGTCGTGTAGTGCGACAGCGGCTCGCTCACGCCGTAGAACATCAGGCCGATTCCCATGCCGGCGCTGAACATCATGGCGACCCACGACACCGTACGGAACTCGGGTTCCTCGCCCTCGGCGCCCAGGTGGATCCTGCCGTAGCGGCTGATCGCGAGCCAGAGGGCGAAGACCACGAAGCAGGAGGCGGCCAGCATGAAGGCCCAACCACCGTTGTGGATCAGCCCGTTGAGCATCCTGGTCGAGACGCTCTCCAGGGAGTCGGTCGCGGCCGAGCCCCAGATCACGAACGCCACGGTGAGCACGGCGGTGACGCCGAACACCACGCGATCGGTCCGCCCGCCGTGGGCCGTCTCGTCTCTTTGCCCCGTCATGGGCAGCGCCTTTCGCGGGTAGGGCGTATGGGTGCTATTGCACCCATACGCCCTATCACAGGCACGGCCGTTCTCCGCGTCTCAGCAGTCGGTGTCGGGCTCCCCTGCCGTGAGGTGGTACGGAGCGCGCTCATCGAGGAGCAGCGGGACGAGTGCGCGCAGGGACTGCCGAAGGGGTACGAGTACGCCGTCGGCCTCCTGTTGTACGCGGACGCCGTGGAGGGCGAGTTCGTCGCGCAGGTCCGTGTACTGGTCCGCCGTGAGCCGGTATCCGCAGGGCGGGTCCTGGATCACCTCGGCGGGTTCGGCCGGGTCGTTGTCCGCGCCGCCGAGGTAGACCGGGCCGGTGTCCAGATAGCCCGTGAGCCTGGCGGCCGAGGTCGCTGCCTCGACCTGCTGCCGACGCTCACCGGTGAAGGTGAACAGGCCCCCTAGCGCGGCCAGTTGGGAGTCGACCCGGCGACGGTTGTTCAGGGCCGGGTCCGCCTGTTCGGCATCCGTGAGGGGGTCGACGCGGCTCTCTATGAGGAGTCCCGCGGAGTGTTTGACACCCGACATGTTCCGCAGGATGCGTTCCTGGCCGTCCCCCGCCACCTGCTGGATCGGATCGCCGGTCACGGGGTCCGTCCAGATGCCGTACGTGCCCGTCGAGTACCCCTCTCCCTGGGCGGCGGGCCGTACGTAGTCCAGCGACAGGGTCTGCGCCTCGTCGTGCACGGCCGTGTCCGTGTTGAGGTTGCGCGGCCAGAGGTCGAAGAGGTCCTTGTCGTAGTACGGGGGCGTGGCGCCGTACTCGTGCAGGTCGTAGACGACGTCGGGTTCGCGGTCGCGGACGACCGCTGCCATCGCGCGGGCCTCGGCGGTCTGGAGCGCGAGGTGGTCGCGGTTGATGTCGAGGCCGTCGCTGTTGCCGCGGGTGTCGGCGGCGCGGCCGTCCGGGTTGGCGGTGGGCACGACGAGCAGGGTGGTGCTCCTCAGGAAGCGCTCGGTGCTCTGATCCCGCGCGTACGCCAGGTCGCGGATCGTGGTGAGACAGCCCTCGCGCCCGGACGGCTCGTCGCCGTGCTGGCTGCACACCAGGAGCACGGTGGTGGCCGCGCGTTGGGCGCCCACCCGGACCAGTTGCAGCGGGCGGCCCTGTTTGGTCGTGCCGATCCGGGCCACCGAGACACGGTCGCTCGCCCGGTCGACGACCGCCAGGAAGTCCTGCTCCTCGGGCTGGCTGGTCCAGCGGGCTCCGTCGGTCTGCTCGAAGCCGGTGCGCGGCGGGGTCTCCGCCGCGTACGCCGGTGCGGTCAGCAGGGGCGCGGCCAGGGCCGTGGCGGTGACCGCCACGGCCAGGGCGCTGATGCGTAAGCCGGTCAACTGGTCTCTCCCGGGACTCGGAGGGCGGTGCTCGGGTCGCGTACGCCGTCGAGGACGGAGGCGCTCGGAGCCGCGACGGAGCCCGACGTGGCCTTGGTGAAGGCCTTGGCGCCGCCGACCAGCGGGACCTTGGCCGAGGTACGGGTCAGGTCGAGCGTCAGGGTCGGCGTGCTCGACGGCGGGTCGATGAGGTCCTTGTCGGTGCCCGCGACGATCAGGGCGAGCCGGTGGCCCTTGGGGACGACGTGGTCGGTGAAGGCGAGGTCGAGGGTGATCGTGTACGCCTTGCCGGGGGTGAGCGGCACGCCCTTGGCCTCCGAGGCGTAGTTGCCGAGGTCGGCCCAGCCGCGGCTGAAGACCGTGTAGTCGACGTCCGCGTTCTTCGACTGCGTCACCTTGAAGCAGGAGCTGTCGCCGGTCGTGCTCGGGCCCCAGCAGGTGCGGTCGGTGAGGGTGGTGATGCCCTCACCGGAGGCGGCGTAGTCGCGAATGGTGTCCGGGCCGAGGTCGACAAGTACCGCGGTGAGATGGGCCGTTGAGGACGTCGGGGTGGCGGTGACCGTCACCTTCGACGAGCCGGACAGACGCAGGTCCTTCGTCAGCGGCTGGGTGACGAAGCCGGCCTTCTCGGGGGTCGGCTGGTCGATGTAGGCGGCCCAGTCGGTCTCGCTCAGCTGCGGGTTGTCGGTGAAGGTCTCGGCTCCGGAGCCCTTGGTCAGCCCGAGGGTGCCGACGCCTGCCGCGGAGCCCGTGGCCGGGCGGAGGGTGGTCGTGTCGGTGGCGCGCGGCGGCCAGACGCCGGAGGTCACCCACTGGTCGGGGTGGCGCTCGATGTCGGCCATGGGCTCGTCGTCGATGCCGTTGTCGTAACCGAGGAGTTCGTGGTCGAACCAGCGGTGCAGGGTGTCGACCCACTCGGCGCGGCGGAAGTCGAAGGGGTCGACGTGGCCGGTCTGCGAGATCCAGATCTTGCGGTCGACGCCGTTCTCGGCGAGGGCGTCCCACCACGGGCCGACGTGCTGGGTGCGGACGTTGAGGTCCTGAGCACCGTGGATCAGGAAGACGCTGGCCTTGACCTTGCTCGCGTCCTTCACGTAGTCGCGCTCGGTCCAGAACGGGGTCCAGTCACCGGTGCGCGGCGCCCCGTCGACGATCTTCTGCTGGACGGCGGCGCACTTGGCGCGGGCGTCGGGGCTGTCGACGTAGTCGGACAGCCAGTCAGGGCCTGAGTCGTAGAGTGGGGCGCCCTCGCTGAAGTAGTAGTCGTACCAGGAGGAGATGGCGCTGATCGGCACGATGGTTTCCAGGCCCTTGACGCCGGTGGCGGCAACGCCGTTGGCGATGGTGCCGTCCCAGCTCTTGCCGATCATTCCGGTCTTGCCGTTGGTCCAGGTCGCCTTGGACGTGGCGGTCCCGGTGCGGGTGGTGTACGCCTTGGCCCGGCCGTTGAGCCAGTCGACGACCGCCTTCGCGGACTGGATGTCGGAGCGGCCTCCCACGTCCACACAGCCGTCGGAGCGGTTGGTGCCGGCCAGGTCGACGCCGACGAAGGCGTAGCCGCGGGGCACGAAGTAGTTGTCGTAGAACAGCGGCATCTGGACGACGTTGCCGTTCGCGTCGTACGTCTTCTTCTGGCTCTCATTGCCGCGTCCGCAGCAGGAGTAGTACGGGCTGGCGTCCATGATCACGGGTATCTTGCGGCCCTGCGCGGCGAGTTCGCGGGGCCGGACGATGTCGACGGCGACGCGGTCGGCCTTCCCGTCGCTGTCGCCGTCGAGGCCGGTGTCCACCCACACGGATTCGCGGATCGCGTTGTCGTACGAGTAGATCGGGGTGCTCTCCCGCGGGGCACTGTGTGCAGCGACCGGGGTGAGCAGGATTGCCATCAGGGCGGCCGTGGCCGCCGTCGCGAGCGTTCTCCAGGTCGTGAAGCGCATACGGCGCGCACGTATCGGCATGCGCGGAAGGTACCCCGGTCAACTCCCGTGCAAAAGAGGGTCTGTGAAAGGTCTGTGGGGCGGGATTGCTCATGACGGCCGAATGGCGATCGTGTGACAGGGGTGGCCGTGGACATGACCGGGGCCACAGGGTCTGAATAGGCTCCGGACAGACTTCACGGCCCTACGACTTGGAGCTTGACGTGCACCGCAGACTCATCGCCCCGGGCGCTCTCGCGGCCTCCTTCCTGCTGGCGATCCCGGCATCGGCGGCCAGCTACTCCCCCGGGGCGCCGGGCATCGGCGACCCCTACTACCCGGCCTACGGCAACGGCGGATACGACGTCTCGCACTACGATCTGCGGCTCCAGTACCAGCCGCAGACGGATGAGTTGGAGGGTACGGCGACCCTCCTGGCGACCACCAAGCAGGATCTCTCCCGCTTCAATCTGGACTTTCTGCTCGATGTGAGCGAGGTGCGGGTCAATGGCGCGAAGGCGTCGTTCGCCACCTCCGGGGAGCACGAACTGGAGATCACCCCGAAGACGCCGCTGGCCAAGGGCAAGACCGTGACCATCGTGGTGCGTTACAGCGGTGTGCCGTCGTCGAAGACGGCGTACGGCTTCACCAGCTGGCACCGCACGCCGGACGGCGGCGTCGGCGCGAACGAGCCCGAGGCGGCGTGGTGGTGGTTCCCGAGCAACGACCACCCGCTCGACAAGGCGACGTACGACGTGTCCGTGGCCGTTCCCGACGGAACCCAGGCCATCTCCAACGGCACGCTCCAGTCGACCAGTTCACGGCTCGGCTGGACGCGCTACAACTGGCGGTCCAACAAGCCGCAGGCCACATATCTCGCGACGCTCGCGGTGGGCAAGTTCGACATCACGACCGGGACGACCGAGAGCGGTATCCCGGTCATCAACGCGTACAGCAAGGACCTGGGCGACAACGCCGGGGCGGCGCGGGCGAGCATCGAGCGCACCGGTGAGGTCGCCGACTTCCTCACGGAGTACTTCGGTCCTTACCCCTTCAACGCGCTCGGCGGGTACGTCCCCAACACCACCACCGGGTACGCGCTGGAGACGCAGACGCGGCCGTTCTACAGCCCGCGCCAGTTCGCGAACGGCTCGAACGTGTCGGTCGTCGTCCATGAGCTCGCCCACCAGTGGTACGGGGACGAGGTGTCCGTCGCCGGGTGGAAGGACATCTGGATCAACGAGGGCTTCGCCCGGTACGCGCAGTGGCTGTGGTCGGAGCACGAGGGTGAGGGGACGGCGCAGGAGCTCGCGGACTACGTGTACGCGTCGCACCCGGCGGACGACGCCTTCTGGACGGTCGCGCCCGGGGATCCGGGTCCGGAGAACCAGTTCGACATCGCGGTCTACGACCGAGGGGCACTCGCCATTCAGGCGCTGCGCAACGAGATCGGGGACGACGCGTTCTTCGCCGTCCTGAAGGGGTGGCCGAGCGAGCACGCGTATGGGAACGCGTCGGTCGGTGACTTCCAGAAGTACGCGGAGGACGTGTCCGGCCTGTCGCTCGGCTCGCTCTTCGACACCTGGCTGTTCCAGCCGTCGAAGCCGGGGGCGCCTGCGGCGCAGGGCGCGTCGATCGCCCGGGCCGCGGGGACGGACGGGGCTGCTTCGGGGACTCCTTCTCAGCCGAAGTCCTGGAAGAAGATCGCCGCGACCGACTCGGTGCACGATCACTGAGGTGTGACGTGAGGCGGGTGGGCGCCATCGGCTTCCAACTCCTTGACGCGGGTCAGGAGTTCCTCGCGGCTGATGGCGTCCGCCCGCGTCGACGGCACGGTGCAGGCGTGGGCGCCGGCCACCGCGCCGTACAGGGCGCAACGCTTGGGCGGCTCGCCGGCCAGCCATCCGAGGAGGAAGCCTGAGGCGAAGGCGTCGCCCGCGCCGTTGGAGTCCACCACCGGGGCGGGGGGTGTGACCGCCGGGATGTGGGTCACCTCGTCGTCCGCCAGCAGGTACGCGCCGTCGGCTCCGGCCATGGCGACGACCACCTCTGCCCGGCCCCGCTCGACGATCTGCCGCATCGTCCGCTCCGGGTCGGGCAGCGCGGTGGTGGACACGAACACGACGTCGGCGGCGTGGGCGAACGCCTCGTGGTAGGGATTCTCGCCGTCCCAGTTGTGCAGGTCGGTCGAGAGGGTCACCCCGGCCTCCCGCAGCGCGAGGAGCGTGAAGGCGCACGGGTAGGTGATGACGACATGCGCGTGACGGCTGGCCCCGGCCAGCGCCCGGACCGTCTCCTCGGGCAGCCGGTCGGTCTCCCGCGAGCGGCTCTCGTCGTACAGCGACAGCCGCCGTCCTTCGGGGTCCACGAGATTGACCGCGCGCTTGGTGCCGCCGGGCTGGTGGACCTCGGTGAGCGGGATGCCCCGGTCGCGGTGCAGCGCGCGGATCAGCTCGCCCTCGTGGTCGTCGCCGATCATGTCGAGGTGGTGCGTGCGCAGGCCCAGGGTGTGCACGCCGAGGGCGACGAAGTCCCCGCTCTGGCCGGCGCGGGTCTCGATGCCGGGCCGGATCATGTAACTGTCGGCGTACGGGAGCGGGAGTTCGGGGACGTACACGATCGTGTCCACGCCCGAGCCTCCCAGGACGAGGACGTCGATCTCGGTGCTCATGGGGTTCCTCTCGGCTCTGAGCAGGTGAGTCAAGCAGGGTCCGCCAGGTCCGGCAATGACTTGCAGAATCTTTCCGCAAGTCATTGCCGTTGCTCTGCTTGGCTGTTGGCGGTACTCAGCCCCCGTGGTCGTACACCGTCGCAGCGATCCCCGGCTTCACCAGCCGCTCCATGACGAGCGGCTCCACGCGGGACCACTTGCCACCGGCCAGACCGCAGCCGATCCGGGGCATGTGGACGGACGCACCGAGCCCGGCGGCTTTGCCGGCCAGCAGTCCGAGGGCGGCGTCGATGGCCTCGTAGCGCACGGGCACCCCCTTGCTGCCCGTGCGTATGCCCCGCTGGCCGACCAGGTTCGCCACCCACACGTACCGCTCGACCTGGACGAACTGCGCCGCCCCCAGGCCGAAGTCGTTGCGTGCGCGGTCCCGGTGCCAGGCTCGGTACGCCGCCTCGGGTTCCGGCCAGCGGCGGGAGACGGCGAGTACGAAGCCCTTCCCCCATCCCCCGATGTCGTTGCAGACATGGGCGATCACCTTGACGCCTTTCCCCAATGGCACGGTGGCGTCACCGCGAACGTACGCGATCTCTGACATGACGCCACGGTAGGCGGTGCCACTGACAGTGACCGTCGGGCGGGCGGACAGCGGGGCGCGGCTTTCACAACACTGGTGAGACAGCAATACTGTTGCACCTGATCGCTGCACAACCCGTTGCATCCGACCGCTGCACAACCCGGAGAGGCAGGATCCGCCATGACCACGGACACCGAGGAGCCGGCGCTCACGGTCGATGAGCTGGCCGCGCGTGCGGGGGTCACGGTCCGTACGGTCCGTTTCTACAGCACCAAGGGGCTGCTGCCGCCGCCGGTGATCGGTCCTCGGCGCGTGGGGCACTACAGCCAGGAGCATCTGGCCCGGCTCGCGCTCATCGAGGAGTTGCAGCGCCAGGGCATGACGCTGGCCGCGATCGAGCGTCATCTCCAGCAGCTGCCGGCCGGCCTGAGCGCCCACGACCTCGCCATCCACCGTGCCGTGGTGGCCTCCTGGGCGCCCGACGCGGCGGAGGACGTGACGCGCGAGGAGCTGGAGCGGCGGGCAGGGCGCTCACTGGGCGAGGAGGAGCTGGACCGGCTCGCCGCGATGAGCGTCATCACTCGGACCGCGGACTCGTTCCGCGTGGACCCGGGGTTGCTGCGGCTCGGCGTACAGCTCCTCGACGTACCCATCGCGCACGAGACGATCCTCGCGGCCCGGACCGTACTCCTTGAGCACTCGCGCGCGGCGGCCCACGAGCTGTCCGCGCTGCTGCGTGACGCGGTGGGCGAGCGCGAGTCCGTGGCGGCGGTGAAGTCGCTGTCGGCGCATATGCAGCCGCTGGTGGTGCAGGCGCTGCTGACCACGTTCCAGCGCTCGCTGAAGGAAGAGCTCCGGGAGTGGCTCAAGGAGTCCTGAGCCACCCGGCTCCGCAAGCAACTACAAGTAGGCGGAACCGCCGGCCACATTGAGGGTCTGGCCGGTCAGGAAACCGCTGCCCTCGTCGACGACGTACAGCAGGGTCGAGACGAGATCGGACGGCTCCTGGGTCCTGGGGACGGCCTGCTGGGCGCGGACGTGCTCGAAGCCGCCGTCCGCGCCGACGGTCCGCTCGGCGGTGGCGGTGCGGACCATGCTCGGCGCGATCGCATTGACGGTGATGCCGCAGGGCCCGAGCGCGGAGGCCAGCGCGCGCGTGAAGCCGATCAGGCCCGCCTTCGAGGAGACGTACGCGACCATCGTCGGGGGCGCGGTCAGAACGGCCGCCGACACGATGTTCACGATCCGGCCCCAGCCCGCCTCCTTCAGATACGGCAGCACGGCGCGGGACAGCAGGAACGGCGCCTCCAGATTGACTCGCATGACCCGACGCCACTCCTCGGGCGTGGTGTCCTCGAAGTCCAACTCCGGGTACACGCCAGCGTTGTTGACGAGGACGTGCAGTGTCCCGAACCGGTCGATGACACGCTCCAGCGCGTCCCTGATCTGCTCCTCGTCGGTGACGTCGGCGATCAACTCCACGTAGTCCAGCACCCGTTTGGCCGTCTCGGGCTGCGGAACGAGATCGATCCCCGCGACTCGGTAGCCACGCCCGGCGAGCGCGACGGCGAACTCCTGCCCGAGGCCCTGTGCCGCTCCGGTCACCAGGGCGGTACGTGTCTCCATGGGGCGAGTGTGATGAACCGTCAGTCGGTCGGCAAGAGCGCATTCCACTCGCCGGAACGGCCCTGTTGCCGCGGGCGTTCGAGAGGCCCAGTCTGCGGGGCGAACGCCCAGCCAGCGTCAGCCGTACGGGAGCCGTGCCCGATGACCGAGACCGAGCGTGCCGTGGACGACGCCGAGCGCGCCCGTGAACAGGGCGGCGACGAACGGCGGTTGAGGCTGCCGTCCGGCTGGCCCCGGCCGCACTGGTCCCGAGTCCGGAGACTGGTCCCGGACGAGCTGGGCGTGCTGGTCGTCCTCGGGCTGCTGATCGCCGGGATCGGTATCCCGTACCCGGACTTCCTCGACACCGACAACCTGCTCACCACCGCCCACAACTCCGTCTACATCTCGCTGATGGCGTGCGGAATGGTGTTCGCGCTCGCCATGCGCGAGGTCGATCTGTCGGTGGGCGGCACCTACGCGATGTGCCTGGTCGTCGGGGCGCTGCTGATACGGGACGGCACGGCACCGTGGCTGGCGGTCCCCGTGATCCTGCTCACCGGGACCCTGCTCGGTGTCTTCAACGCGCTGGTCACGACGCTGCTCGCGCTGCCCTCGTTCATCGTGACGCTGGGCACTCTGATGCTGTTCCGAGGCGTGGGGCTCGCGCTCGCCGACGGCAAGCAGATCACCGATCTGCCGCTGAACGACTCGTTCTTCACGCTCGCGGGCGGCGACGCGGGCGGTGTGCCGTTCGCCCTGTGGGTGCTGGTCGCGGTGGTCGTGGTGCTGACGGTCGTACTGACCCGGACGCGCTTCGGCGCCCGGGTGCGGGCGATCGGATCCAACCCGGACGCCGCCGAGTTCAGCGGCATCCCCGTCGTCCGCACCCGGGTCCAGGCGCTCGCCCTGTCGGGGCTGACCACGGCCTGCGCGGCGGCGCTCGCGCTCGCCTTCTACGGCGCAGGTGACCCGACTCTAGGCCAGGGCTACGAGTTGCAGGCCATCGCCGCCTGCATCATCGGCGGCACTCCGCTCGCGGGAGGGCGCGGATCGGTGGTCGGGGCAGTGGCCGGAGCGATGATCCTGTCGGTCGTCGCCTCGGGGCTCGTGTTCTTCGAAGTACCCATCAACTGGACGTCGTTCGCGACCGGCGGAGTGATTCTCGTCGCCGTGGCGGCGGACAGCGCGCTGCGCCGCAGCGGACGGCGACGCCGATGATGGCCGCCGGTCACAAGGACCAAGCACCGTCGGATGTGGACCGGTCACAAGGACCGTCTGATGTGGAGGCCGTGATGCACCCCCGATTGCGTACGTTGTTCGCCGTGCCCGCCGCGCTTGCTCTCCTCGCTGCCGCCGCCGGCTGCGGCGACGGGAACGGCTCGGGCTCAGGCTCGGGCGGAAAGCTGAACATGGGCATCGCGGTCGCCAACATCAGCCTGAACTTCGCCCATGAGATGGTCCTCGGCGCCGAGAGCGCGGCGGACCACGCGGGGAACATCGACTTCAAGGCGGTCGGTCCGCCCAACACCGACGGGCCCGCCGAGGTGCAGCTCTTCCAGAACCTCACCGCGCGCGCCAAGGACGGCATCGTCCTGGAGAACCTCGACCCGCCGATCTTCACCCGGCCCGCCGCGCGCGCCGTAGACCAGGGCATCCCGATCGTCGCCTTGGACACCTCGCCGACCGACGGCAGCAAGGTGAACTTCTATGTGGGCAACGACAATTACGCACTCGGCGAGCTCATGGCGACGGAAGCTCTGAAGCGGCTCGGCGACGACCCGAAGGGGGAGATCGTCATCGGCGTGCCCAACCCGGGGACGCCAGTGCTCGACAACCGGGCCAAGGGCATCTCCGACACCTTCGCGAAGGAGGCCCCGAACGTGAAGGTCCTGGGCCCCTTCCAGACGTACAGCGACCCCGGGCAGAACTACAGCTCCTGGTCGGCGCAGGTGAACGCGCACCCCGACGCGCTCGCCTTCCTGGGCGTCGGTGACGCCGACAGCTACAACCTCGCGAAGATCAAGAAGGCCGAGCAGGGCACCTGGCTCACGGCCGGCTTCGACGTCGACCCGAAGACGCTCGACGCGGTCAAGGACGGCTCGAACTTCGTCACCATCGACCCGCAGCACTTCCTCAAGGGCTATCTGTCGACCGCGATGCTGATCGAGGCGGTGCGCGAGAACGACGGCAAGCTGCTCGACGGCTGGTTCCTGTCCCCCGGCGGGGTCGTGGACAAGACCAACATCGACGACATCATCGCGCGGCAGAAGACCCCAGAGGCGGCGTACGACTGGTACAAACCGACGATCGACAAGCTGCTCGGCGACCAGGAGGCCCAGCTCAAGCCCCTGAAGGACGCGCGCTGAGATGAGTGAGGGCGACGACATGCTCGTGGCGCGGGACCTCGTCAAGTCCTACGGCGGGGTCAAGGCGCTGGACGGAGCGGGCATCAGGCTGCGCGGCGGCGAAGTGCACGCGCTCGTCGGCGAGAACGGCGCCGGTAAGTCGACGCTGGTGCGAATCCTGTCGGGCACGGTGGCGGCGGACGCCGGGACCGTTGACCTCGCGGAGGAGGCGCGGGCGGGTGGAATCGCCGTCGTCTCCCAGGAGTTGAGCCTCTTCCCCGACCTCACCGTCCGCGAGAACCTCTACCCCTACCGGCCGCCCCGCCGCTTCGGCCTGCTCGACCGGCGTGCCATGGACCGCGCCGCCGGTCCGGTCCTCGCCGAGCTCGGACTCGACGTCGACCCCGGTGCGGGTCTCGGCGAACTCACCCTGGCCGACCAGCAGTTGACGGAGATCGCGCGGGCGCTGCTGCGGCGCCCCAAAGTACTGGTCCTCGACGAGCCGACCTCCGCACTGCCCGCCGCCGCCGTCGACCGCCTCGAACAGGTGCTGCGCACCCTCACCGGGCAGGGCATCGCGGTCCTGTACGTCACCCACTTCCTGGAGGAGGTGATGCGCTTCGCGCAGCGCGTGACCGTGCTGCGGGACGGGCGCGTCGCACTGGCCGGTGCCCGGCGCGAGGAGGTCGACGTGCCGGAGCTGGTGACGGCGATGCTGGGCGGACAGCCGCCTCCGCCCGTACGCCGCACGCGGGTCGTCGCCGACGGGCCGCCGCCGGTGGTGCTGTCCGAGGTGAGTGTGCCGGGGCGGCTCTCCGACGTCACCTTCACCGTGCGCGCCGGGGAGGTGGTCGGTGTGGCCGGGCTCCAAGGGGCGGGCCATCTCGACGCGTTGGAGGTGGTGTGCGGGCGTGCGTCGATCTCGGCGGGGCGTGTCGATGTGGGGGGCAAGGGGCTGCCGCGCTCTCTGCGGGACGCCGTCCGTGCGGGGGTCGCTTTCGTGCCCAGTGACCGTAAGCGGTACGGGCTGATGGCCGAGCGTACGGTCTGGGAGAACGCGACCTCGGTGAGCTGGCTGGCTCTGGGGCGTGGTGGAGTGCTCCCCTCGCAGGGTGAACTGGTCAGGCGTACCGGTGACTTGACGCAGCGGTTGCGGCTGCGTGGCGGTCCCTACGACGTCGTCGGCCGGCTGTCCGGGGGCAATCAGCAGAAGGTCGTCTTCGCCAAGTGGCTTGCCACCGAGCCGCGGGTTGTCGTTCTGGACGATCCGACGCGGGGTGTGGATGTCGGGGTGCGGGCCGAAATGCATCGCATCGTGGGTGAGTTGGCTGCGGGTGGGGCGGCGGTTCTGCTCGCGTCGACGGATTTGGCGGAGCTGACCGAGGTGTGCGATCGGGTGTTGGTGTTCGTGCGGGGGCGGGTGGTGGGTGAGGTGTACGGGGAGCGGCTCACGGAGCATGCGTTGGCTGTGGCGGTGCAGTCGGGGGTTGCGCGGTCGGCTGGGGACTAGGTTTTTCGCCCCCTCCGCCTCTACCCGTCCCTTGCTCCTGGGGGCTGCCGCCCCCAGACCCCCGCTTCGGCCTGAACGGCCTCGTCCTCAAACGCCGGACGGGCTGAAAGATCTCCCCCGGACGGGCTAGAAGATTTCCAGCTCAAGCCGACAACGCGCGCGTCAGCGCCCGTGCCGCCGCGCACACCCGCGCGCTTATCCGGTCCACGTCCAAACGCCGCGTGCCCGCGGTGACGGAGATGGAGGCTATGGGGCGGGGGCCGCGGGCGCGTTCGTAGACCGGGGCGGCTACCGCGGAGATGCCGATCTCCGCTTCCTCCAGGTTGACGCCGTAGCCGCGGACTCGGGTCGCGGCGAGGTCGCGGGCGAGCTGGCCCGGCAGGGTGAGGGTGCGCGGGGTGAGGCGGGGCAGGGAGAGGTGCGGGGGCCTGGGGTCGTGGGCGAGGAAGACCTTGCCGGTGGCGGTGCAGTGGGCCGGCAGGCGGCCGCCGGCGCGCGAGACGATCGGGGTGGCGCGGCGGCCGGTGATCTTTTCCAGGAAGAGGGTGTCGGTCCCGTCGGGGACGGCGAGATGCACGTTCTCGTGCGTCTCCTCATGGAGGTCGCCGAGGTAGGGCAGCGCGATGTCCCTCAACTCCCGTGCGGACGGCGCTGATTGGCCGAGTACGAAGAGGTCGAGCCCGATCCGGTAGTGGCCGTCGTCGGTGCGCTCGACGAGTTCGAGCCGGACCAGCTCGCCGATCAGGCGGTGCGCGGTCGGCTTGGGCAGCCCTGTGCGGAGCGCGAGCTCGGCGAGGCTCAGCGCACCCTCGGAGTCCCCGCAGGCACGTAGCAGCGCCGCTCCGCGAGCGAGCACCGACTTGGGCGCCGTCCCGTCCGTCATGGACCGATGGTGGGGCGCCCAGGGGAAGTTGACAAGGTGCGGGTCAGTGTTGGTCGGCCGCGCTCACCGAAGTGGTACGTCGATCAGCATCGGGCGGGTCAACTCGCCTGCGTCGGAGACGAGTTCGCGCAGCTGGTCCGCGCTCACCGCCCGCACCGCGTCGATCCCGAAGAACCGTGCCGCCTGTGTGAAGTCGAGTGCGCCCAACTCGGTGCCGGGGCAGGGGCCCTGGCCGCCCATGGCCTCGTACGTGTCCTGAAGGGTGCGGTAGGCGCCGTTGTTCAGCACCACGAACAGCACCGGTGCCGCACTGCGCGCCGCGCTCCACAGCCCCTGCAGCCCGAACAGCGCACAGCCGTCGCCGAGTACCGCGACCACCGGCCGCTCCGGCTCGGCGAGCGCACGGCCGACAGCCGCCCCGATCCCCCAGCCGAGACCGCCGCCGACAGTATGCGTATAGCTGCCGGGGCGGTCGAGGCGCACGAGCCGCCGCAGCAACAGGCCCACGGTGATGGCCTCTTCGACGACCACGGCGTCGGGTGGCAGGCCGCGCGCCACGGCGTGGGCGGCGGCCCAGGGCGCGAGCGGCGCCGGGGAGTACACGGCGCGGGCTGCGGCTTCCGTACGGTTGCGCTCGGCCGTGTGCCGTTCACCCGCCCGCAGCACCCGGGCCTTCGCGGTGTGCGCGGGCACTCGCTGGGCCAGCAGCTCGGCCAGCCGGTCGAGCGAGGGCGCGAGGGCGCCGACGAGCCCGGTGTCGGCGGGGAAGTTGCGGCCGATCTCGTCCGGGTCGGAGTCGAGCTGCACGACCGTGATGCCGGGCGGCAGCGGAGGGCCCGGGCTGTAGTGGTGCGGGGTGAACGCGTGCGCACCGGCGATGAGGACGGTGTCGTACGGCTTGAGGGCCTCGCGGATCGCCTCGTGGCGCGGCGGCAGCATGCCCGCGTACAAGGCGTGTGTGGTGGGGAAGTCCAGATAGTCGGCCATCGGCTGATGGTGGACGGGCGCGCCGCAGGCCTCGGCGGCGCGTACGAGCGCAGGGAGGGCGTTCTCGCGGCCCACGCCGTCCCCGGCGACGATCACCGGGCGGGCCGCGCCGCCGAGCAGGACCGCGGCACGGTCCAGGCCGACGGCCGCTCCGGCGCGGGGTGTCGGGGTGCGGGCCGGAACCTCGACCTCGGTGTCCTCGGTGAGCAGGTCCATGGGTACGGAGAGGAACACCGGCCCCGCGGGCGGCCGTACGGCGAGGGCGAAGGCGCGGCGCACGGCGAGTGGCAGGTCACGGGCGTGCTGGACATCGAAGGTGGCCTTCACGGCGGGTGCGGCGAGGCCGGTCAGATCGCCCGACAGCATGGGGTCCTGCTGGAGGTGGCGCCTGTCCTGCTGTCCCGCCATCACCACCAACGGGGTGCGGGAGCGGCGGGCGTTGAGCAGTCCGATGAGACCGTTGGCGAGCCCCGCCGCGATGTGCAGGCTGACGAACGCGGGCCGGCCGGTGGCGCGGGCGTACCCGTCGGCCATGGAGACGACGGCGCCCTCGTGGATGCCGAGGACGTACTCGGGTGCGTCCTCGGCGTCCATCAGCGCGGCGAGGAAGGGCAGTTCGGTGGTGCCGGGGTTGCCGAAGACGCGGTCCACGCCCTCGCCGCGCAGGATCTCCAGCAGGGCGAGGGCGGGGCGGCGACCCATGGGGAACTCCTCGGCAGGGGGCGGGGACCGGTTCGCGGTCAGCGTCGGGTCCCCGAACCACCGGGAGCAAGGGCGGCATGTCACTCAGCGACACGTCATCGCCGTCGTCAGCGGGCGTCGGTGAACCGCTCCCCCTTCTCCGCCTTCTCCACCAGCAGCGCCGGAGGCGTGAACCGCTCCCCGTAGCGCTCGGCGAGTTCACGCGCGCGTGCCACGAATCCCGGCAGGCCGGTACCGGCCCCACCGCCCGTACCTGCCCCGGCGCCGCCGTCGTACCCGTTGATGTACTGCAGGACGCCGCCGGTCCAGCCCGGGAAGCCGATTCCGAAGATGGACCCGATGTTGGCGTCCGCGACGGAGGTCAGCACGCCCTCCTCCAGGAGCCGGACGGTGTCCAGTGCCTCGGAGAAGAGCATGCGCTCCTGCATGTCGCGGAAGGGGATCTCGGATCCCGGCTTCGTGAAGTGCTCGCGCAGGCCGGGCCACAGCTTGCCGCGCTTGCCGTCCGCGCCGTACTCGTAGAAGCCCGCGCCGCCGCTGCGGCCCGTGCGGCCGAACTCGTCGACCATGCGGTCGATGACCCCCTCGGCCGGGTGCGTCGTCCAGGTGCCGCCCGCCTCCTCGACGGCCTGCTTCGACTCCTTGCGGATCTTGCGTGGGAGGGTGAGCGTCAGCTCGTCCATGAGGGACAGGACCTTGGCCGGGTAGCCCGCCTGCGCGGCCGCCTGCTCGACGGACGCGGGCTCAATGCCCTCGCCGACCATCGCGACACCCTCGTTGATGAAGTGCCCGATGACGCGCGAGGTGAAGAAGCCGCGCGAGTCGTTGACGACGATCGGCGTCTTGTTGATCTGCCGTACGAGGTCGAAGGCGCGGGCCAGCGCCTCGTCTCCGCTCCGCTCGCCCTTGATGATCTCGACGAGCGGCATCTTGTCGACCGGCGAGAAGAAGTGCAGTCCGATGAAGTCGGTCTGCCGCTCCACGCCCTCGGCGAGCACGGTGATCGGCAGGGTCGAGGTGTTGGAGCAGAGCAGCGCGTCGGGCTCGACGATGTGCTGGATCTCCTGGAACACCTTGTGCTTGAGCGAGGTGTCCTCGAAGACGGCCTCGATCACGGCGTCGCAGCCGGCCAGGCCGTGCGGGTCCGCGGTGGGCGTGATGCGGGCCAGGAGCGCATCGGCCTTCTCCTGGCTGGTACGTCCCCGGGAGACCGCCTTCGCGCAGAGCTTCTCGGAGTAGGCCTTGCCCTTGGCCGCCGCCTCGGCCGACACGTCCTTGAGGACGACGTCGATGCCCGCGCGGGCGCACGAGTACGCGATGCCCGCGCCCATCATCCCGGCACCGAGGACGGCGACCCTGCGGACCTTGCGCGGCTCGATGTCCTTGGGGCGGTTGGCGCCGGAGTTGACCGCCTGGAGGTCGAAGAAGAACGCCTGGATCATGTTCTTCGCGGTCTGCCCGGTGACCAGCTCGGTGAAGTAGCGGGCCTCGATGACCAGCGCGGTCTCGAAGTCGACCTGGGAGCCCTCCACGGCGGCCGCGAGGATGTTGCGCGGCGCCGGGTAGGGGGCGCCGTTCAGCTGCTTCCTGAGGTTGGCCGGGAACGCGGGCAGGTTGGCGGCGAACTTCGGGTTCGCCGGCGTACCGCCCGGGATCCGGTAGCCCGGCTTGTCCCAGGGCTGGCTCGACTCGGGGTTGGCGTCGATGAAGGCGCGCGCCTTGGCGAGCAACTCCTCGGTGGTGGCCGCCACTTCGTGGACGAGGCCGTTCTCCAGGGCCCGCTGCGGGGAGTACTGGGTGCCCTGGAGCAGCACCTTCAGGAGCGCGTCCGCGATGCCCATCAGGCGGACGGTGCGGGTGACGCCGCCGCCCGCGGGGAGCAGGCCGAGGGTGACCTCCGGGAGGCCGATCTTGGAGCCGGGGGCGTCGAGGGCGACGCGGTGGTGGGAGGCGAGGGCGATCTCGTAACCGCCGCCGAGGGCCGCGCCGTTGATGGCGGCGACGACCGGCTTGCCGAGGGTCTCGATGCGGCGCAGGGAGGACTTGATGGCCGTACCGGCGTCGAAGGCCTGCTGGGCGTCCTCCGGTCCGGCCTGGATCATCTCCTTGAGGTCGCCGCCCGCGAAGAAGGTCTTCTTGGCGGAGGTGTAGATGATCCCGCGGATGGAGTCCTTCTCGGCCTCGGCGCGTTCGGCGATCGCCGCGATCGAGGCCTTGAATGCCTGGTTCATGGTGTTGGCGGACTGGTCGGGGTCGTCGAGGACGAGGGTGACGACGCCGGTCTCGTCCTGTTCCCAGCGGATGGTGGTGGGCTCAGTGCTCATCAGGGGTTGCTCCGTTGATCCGTTGGGAGGGTTCAGACGCGTTCGACGATGGTCGCGATGCCCATGCCGCCGCCGACACAGAGCGTGGCGAGGCCGTAGCGCTTGTCCTGGCGCTCCAGTTCGTCGACGAGCGTGCCGAGGATCATCGCGCCGGTGGCGCCGAGCGGGTGGCCGAGCGCGATCGCGCCGCCGTTGACGTTGACCTTGTCCAGGGACAGGCCCATGTCCCGCGCGAAGCGCAGGACGACCGCCGCGAAGGCCTCGTTGATCTCGACGAGGTCGATGTCGTCGATGGTCAGACCGGCCTTGGCGAGCGCCTTGCGGGTCGCGGGCGCGGGCCCGGTGAGCATGATGGTGGGCTCGGAGCCGGAGACGGCCGCGGAGACGATCCGCGCGCGCGGGGTGAGGCCGTGGCGCTCGCCGACCTCCTTCGAGCCGATGGCGACGAGGGACGCGCCGTCCACGATGCCGGAGGAGTTGCCCGCGTGGTGGACGTGGTCGATCGCCTCCACCCAGTGGTACTTCTGCAGCGCCACGGCGTCGAAGCCGCCCAGGTCGCCGATGTCGGCGAACGACGGCTTCAGCCTGGCGAGCGAGTCGGCGGTGGTGCCGGGGCGCAGGTGTTCGTCGTGGTCGAGGACGACGAGCCCGCTGCGGTCCTTCACCGGGACGACGGACTTCGCGAAGCGCCCGTCCTTCCATGCGGCGGCCGCCCGCTCCTGGGACAGCGCCGCGTACTCGTCGACATCGCGGCGTGTGAAGCCCTCGATGGTGGCGATGAGGTCGGCGCCGATGCCCTGCGGTACGAAGTTCGTGGCCAGGTTGGTCATCGGGTCGGCGAACCAGGCGCCGCCGTCCGAGGCCATCGGCACCCGCGACATCGACTCGACGCCGCCCGCGAGCACCAGGTCCTCCCAGCCCGAACGGACCTTCATCGCGGCCAGGTTGACGGCCTCCAGGCCCGAGGCACAGAAGCGGTTCTCCTGGACGCCGGCGACCGTGTCGGGCAGTCCGGCGGCGATCGCGGCGATCCGGGCGATGTCGGAGCCCTGGTCGCCGACCGGGCCCACCACACCGAGCACGATGTCGTCGATCGCCGCGGGGTCGAGACCGGGGAGGCGGCGCTGGACCTCGTGGATGAGCCCGACGACCAGGTCGATGGGCTTGGTGCCGTGCAGGGCGCCGTTCGCCTTGCCGCGGCCGCGCGGGGTGCGGATCGCGTCGTACACGTACGCTTCGGTGCTCACTGGTCAAGCCTTTCAGGAGGGTTAGCCGAGGAGGGAACGGCCGATGATCTCCTTCATGATCTCGGTGGTCCCGCCGTAGATGGTCTGGATGCGGCCGTCGGTGAAGGCCTTGGCAACGCGGTACTCGGTCATGTAGCCGTAGCCGCCGTGCAGTTGGAGACAGCGGTCGGCGACCCGCTTCTGCAGCTCGGTGGCCCACCACTTGGCCATCGAGGCGTGCACGGCGTCGAGTTCCCCGTTCGAGTGATCGACGATGCAGCGGTCGAGGAAGGTCCGGGTGACGGCGCACTCGGTGGCCATCTCGGCTATCTCGAAGCGGATGTGCTGGAGCTTGGACAGCGGCCGTCCGAAGGCCTCGCGCTCCTTGACGTACTCCGTGGTGATCTCCAGCAGGTGTTCGGCGGCGGCGATCCCGCCGACGGCGATGGTCATCCGCTCCTGCGCGAGGTTCGTCATCAGATGGACGAAGGCGCCGTTCAGCTCGCCGAGCAGGTTCTCCTTGGGCACGGTCACGTCGTTGAAGAACAACTCGGCCGTGTCCTGCGCCTTCTGGCCGATCTTGTCGAGATTGCGCCCCCGCTCGAAGCCCGCCATGCCGCGCTCGACGACGAGCAGGGACAGTCCCTTCGCACCGCCCTCGGGAGTCGTCTTCGCCACCACGATCACCAGGTCGGCGAGGATCCCGTTGGAGATGAAGGTCTTGGAGCCGTTGAGCAGCCAGTGGTCGCCCCGGTCCTCCGCATGCGTCGTGATGCCCTGGAGGTCGGATCCGGCGCCGGGTTCGGTCATCGCGATCGCCGTGATCAGTGAGCCGTCGCAGAACCCGGGCAGCCAGCGCCGCTTCTGCTCCGCGGTGGCCAGGCCCGTCAGATACGGCCCGATGATGTCGTTGTGCAGCCCGACCGCGATCCCGGCGGCTCCCGCGCGCGCGAACTCCTCGGCCAGTACGGCGCTGTAGCGGAAGTCGGCGTTGCCGCCGCCCCCGTACTCCTCGGGCACGGCGAACCCGAGCAGCCCCTGCTTCCCGGCCGCCAGCCAGGCGTCGCGCGAGACGATCCCGTCCTTCTCCCACTGTTCGTAGGACGGCAACACCTCCTTGGCGAGGAAGGTGCGCACCGTCTCACGGAACGCGTCGTGCTCGGGCTCGAAGATCTGCCGCTTCATTCGGGACTGCCCTTCAGGAGGTCCGGTACGTCCCAGTCGTGGGCCACGTCCGCGACGTCGGCGCCCGGCTGGGCGGGGCCGCTGCGGACGGAGGTGTGGGTGACGGAGAAGCGGGGTGCGGGGGCGGGCTGGGTGATGCCGCCGTGGTCGGTGAAGGTGCCGCGGGCGGCGAGGTGCGGGTGGGCAGGGGCCTCGCGCAGCGAGAGGACCGGCGCCACACACGCGTCGGAGCCCTCGAAGACGGCTGTCCACTCGTCCCTCGTACGGGTCTTGAAGCGGGCCGCGACCGTCCGGCGCAGTTCGGCCCAGCGGGTCCAGTCCTTGCGGGCGTCCGCGAATTCCGCGAGGCCGAGAAGGTCCACGAACCTGTCGTAGAACTGCGGCTCCAGGGCGCCCACCGCCATGTACTTCCCGTCGGCGGTCTCGTACGTCCCGTAGTACGGACAGCCGCCGTCGAGGAGGTTGGCGGCGCGCCGGTCCTGCCAGCCGCCTGCGGCGAGCATGCCGTGGATCATCGTGGCGAGGTGGGCTGTGCCGTCGACGATGGCTGCGTCGACGACCTGGCCGGTGCCGGTGGCGCGCGCGTGGTGGAGGGCGGCGAGGACGCCGACGACCAGGTAGAGCGAGCCGCCCGCGTAGTCGCCGAGCAGGTTGGCAGGGGCGGGCGGGGGCTCCCCCGGGGTGCCGATCATGCCGAGGGTGCCGGTGAGCGCGATGTACGCGATGTCGTGCCCGGCGCGCTGGGCGAGGGGGCCGTCCTGGCCCCAGCCGGTCATCCGGCCGTAGACCAGCCGGGGGTTGCGGGCGTGGCAGGTCTCGGGGCCCACGCCGAGGCGCTCGGCGACGCCCGGGCGGTAGCCCTCGATCAGGATGTCGGCGCGGTCGACCAGGTCGAGGACGCGTGCGGCGCCGTCGGGCGACTTCAGGTCGACCAGCACCGAGCGCTTGTTGCGGTTGGTGACGTCGTACTCGGGATTGACGGCGAGTCCGGCGCCGCCGGGCCGGTCCACCCGCACGACGTCGGCGCCGAGGTCGGCAAGGAGCATCGCGGCGAACGGGCCGGGCCCGATCCCCGCCAGCTCGACCACGCGCACTCCGGCGAGCGGACCGTGCGCTGCCGTACCTGTCACTCCCATCAAGCCCCCAGCGCTGTGACACTACTGATGTGACATCAGTGATGTTAAGAACGTGTTCCACATCGGGCAAGCCCCTGACGAGCAAGCGCTTAGTTAAATTCCAGTGCGATCGAGACGGCGGCAAGCGCGCGAACGCGCCCGCGAACACCCGGCAGGCAACCGAGCACGGCGCCTCGGCGCCCGGTACTAGCGGGCGTCCAGCTCCGCGACCAGCTTCTTCGGCGCGATCACGCGATAGCTCTCCTCGACCCAGTCGCACAGCAGCTCCGCTGCCGGAGCCCCTTGCTCCTCCAGGGGTATGCGCACCCAGCCGGACTTGCCGAGGCCATAGCCGGCGAGCTCGGCGCCGGGCGAGGTCAGGGCGTGTGCGTGCGCCTCCTCGTCCTTGAGCTTCAGCGTGACGCCCAGCGGATAGCTGCCGTCGTCCATGCCGAGGAAGACGAACACCTTCTTGTTCACCTTGGCGACTGATTCGCTCCAGGGGAACTCCTCGGTGGCGCCGGGCAGCCCGAGGGCGAACTCGCGCACCTTCTCCCACTTCTTCAGCGCGTTCTTCGGCACCGCCACGGCTACCTCCGGCCTGTTCGTCCTGCCTCTTCTTCGGACCTCGTCGTTCGGCTGCTCGTACCTCACGCTAGCCTCAGCCACCGACAACGGCGCTTCGCGCACGGCTGGCCGGATCACGAGCAGGAGTGTCATGAGCAGGCTGAACGGGACGGATCACGCGGATCGCGCGTACGACATCGTGCTCTTCGGAGCCACGGGGTTCGTCGGGGCGCTCACCGCGGAGTACCTCGCCGCACACGCGCCCGAGGGGCTGCGGTGGGCGATCGCCGGGCGCAGCCCGGAGAAGCTGGAGCGGCTGCGGGAGCGGCTGGCCGAAGCCCCCGGTGTCCCCGGCACCGCGACTGCGCCCAGTGTCCCCGGTGTCCTTCACGCGGACGTGTCCGATCCGGAGTCGCTGCGCGAACTCGCCCACCACGCGCGCGTGGTGGCCACGACGGTCGGGCCGTACATCACGTACGGCGAGGAACTGGTGGCCGCCTGCGCGGACGCCGGTACCGACTACGTCGACCTCACCGGTGAGCCCGAGTTCGTCGACCTGATGTACGTCCGGCACGACGCACGCGCGCGGGAGACCGGGGCACGGCTCGTGCACGCCTGCGGTTTCGACTCGGTCCCGCACGACCTGGGCGCCTACTTCACCGTGCGGCAGCTTCCCGAGGGCGTTCCGCTGCGGGTCGACGGGTACGTGCGCACCCACGCCATGTTCTCCGGCGGCACGTTCGCCTCGGCGCTCACCCAATTCTCGCGCGGGCGGCACATTCTGGCCGCGGCGCGGGACCGCAGGCGGCACGAGCCGCGGCTGGTGGGCCGCCGGGCTTCCACGCCGGCGAGCGCACCACGGTTCGCCAAGGAGGTCGGGGCATGGGCGCTGCCGCTGCCCACGATCGACCCCCAGGTGGTGCAGCGGTCCGCACGGGCCCTGGAGCGGTACGGGCCCGACTTCCGTTACCGCCACTACGCGGCCGTCGAACGGCTGCCCATCGCGGTGGGCGGCGTCGCCGCGGCGGGTGCGGTCTTCGCGGCCGCCCAACTGCCGCCCGCACGCCGCTGGTTGTCCGACCGGTTCAAGCCCGGGGACGGACCGAGCGCCGCGCTGCGTGCGAAGAGCTCGTTCTCGGTGCGGTTCGTCGGTGAGGGCGGCGGGCGCCGCGTCTTCACGGAGGTCGCGGGTGGCGACCCCGGCTACGACGAGACCGCCAAGATGCTCGCGGAGGCCGCGCTGTCCCTGGCCTTCGACGAACTGCCGGAGACGGCCGGGCAGGTCACGACGGCGGTGGCGATGGGGGACGCGCTGACGGAGCGGCTGCGCGGGGCGGGGATCACGTTCCGGGTGGCGGCCACCCTCTGAACGGGCTCTGTTGGGCCCACTTGAACGGCTTGGGCTCTACTGGGCCCACCCGGTGACCGTGTAGATCATCCCGCCTATCCAGGCGACTCCGGCGATCACCGCGAGGAACAGCGCGCCCATCACGGCGCGCTCGACGGGCTGGGTGGGGTGGGCTTCGGGCTTCGGGGCGCGGTGCGTCGTCATGGGACACAGCCTGCCGATCATGACCGTGCCCCGACATCCGTACAGATACTCAGATCACGTACTCAGTCAACGGGGCGGCCTCCAGGAGTTGCCTCCTGGAGGGCCCGTCCGCAGAGGGAGTCCGCTCGTCGGGTGGACTCCGGGAGGCGGTACTTCGGGGTGAGCGCGAGCGTGTGCGCACACGCGTTGTCGAGGCTCACCCGGTGGCCGACCGACACGAAAACCGGCTTCACACCGTCCTGGGTGCGCAGGGCGCGTCCCACCTCGTCCTGGCCCGCGTCCTCGCCTGCGACGAGCGGGGACGCGCTGCCGCGCCGGGCGCCCGGCTCCTCGTACGAGAAGGTGAAGGGGTTCTTGGCGACCCCGATGGTGGGCAGCCCGGTGAGCACGCCGAGGTGGCTGGCGAGGCCGAAGCGCCGCGGGTGGGCCAGGCCGTAGCCGTCGCAGACGACGAGACCCGGTGCGCAGGGCAGGGCGTCGAGTGCGGCCAGGACGGTCGGGAGTTCACGGAAGGCGAGGAGTCCGGGAACGTATGGGAAGGAGACCTGGCCGACGGCGGTCGCCTCCGCGACGACATCGAGCGTCGCCGCGTCGAGCACGACGGCCGCGGCCACGACGACGTCCCGTTCGTCGTCGTACGCCACGTCGACACCGGTCACATGGCCGGTGCCGGGCGGCGGTCCCGGTTCACCGAGGACCACCCGCCCCCGCAACTCGTCCTGCACTGCGCGCGCTTGCTCTTCGGTGGCGGGCCAGCCCGCGGGGATCCTTACGGTCGTCATGGTGGGCACGAGCGTACGACCACGAAGCGGGCCGGTCGCGGCCTGTCCATGTCCGAGCGGCCGTGGATCAGGTCAGCGCTCCAGGCGTGCCACCCGGCCCTGTTCGCCGGATGCCCAGCAGCCGAGGTCGGGGGCGCAGTCCACGGTGTCGTACGAGCCGGTGTCCAGCGTGCGCCAGGTGCGGCCGCCGTCGGTCGTCAGGTCGGTGCCGGTGGGGCCGACGGCGAGCGCGGACGTGCGGCTGTGCGGGAGCCAGGTGACGCCGGAGCGGTAGGCGGGCGGCGGCTGTGCCGCGGGCGTCCAGGTGCGGCCGCCGTCGGGGGTGAGCGCCGCCGCCTGCGGGGAGGCCTGGTCGGCGCGGTAGTCGCCGCCGACCGCGAGGCCGTGGGTGCGGTCGCGGAAGGCGAGGGCGAAGACGCCGCGCGCCGGGTCGCCGGCCGGAATGGTCGTGTCGGCGGCCGTCCAGGTCAGGCCCCGGTCGGCGGAGTGCAGCACGCGCGCGCGTGCACCCCCGCCGGTGGCAAGCCACACGTCACGAGGCCCCGAGCTCACCAGGCACTGCCCGCCGGCCGCGAAGCCCGCCTCGCCTGCCTGGGCCGCGGGCATGCCGTCGTCGGGCAGAACCTTCCAGGAGCGGCCGCCGTCGCTCGTGGAAAGGATGCGGAACTTGCCGTCCACCGGGTCGCTCATCGCCAGACCGTGGCGGCTGTCGAAGAAGGTGACGCAGTCGTAGAAGGCTCTGGCGTCGGTGTTGCGGAACGACTCGGTCCAGGTCGCGCCGCCGTCATCGGTCCTGAACACCCGGGAGGCCTCGCCCTCACCGATGGCCAGGACCACGGCGCGCCGCGCGTCGAAGGCCTCGATGTCGCGGAACTGCAGGTCCTGGGCGCCGGGCGGCGAGACGTTCCGCCAGTTCGCGCCGCCGTCGACGGTACGCAGCACGGTGCCGCCGGAACCGGCCACCCAGGCGGTGTTCCGGCTGACGGCCGACAGCCCGCGGAAGCGTACGTCCGCGCCGCTGTCCTTCAGCTCCCAGTGGGGCATCTTCGCCGCCGCCTCCGCCACCGTTTGCGCCTGCGCGGGCGCCGCCGTCAGCACGGCGGCGAGTGCGGTCGCGCACAGTCCCACGGTGGCCATCCGACTCGTACGTCTCGTGCGTCGCGTCTTTCCCAAGCCCCTCATGGCGGGCGAAGCTAGCCCACTCCCCCGGTGACGTCCAGATGGCGTCCTCCGGGAACCCGGAGACCTCTACTGGGTGTCCTCTTGGATGTCCGGACACCACAGGACGGGAACTGGATCACCACAGCAAATGAAAGCGGTGACACAGGTCACTCAGGTTTCATGTGCACGGATCGACTCGTTCTTTCGTCTCTTCAATTGACCGGCCTCATCCGCCCGGAGTTCGTTCAGCTGTCACAAAGGGAGCAAGGCGTTGTCCATCGTCATCGAGCAGCCCGTAGAGGCACGTCTCGTCGCCGCCGCGCCGAGGATGCCGAGCATTCCCGCAACCCTCCACTACGACCGAAGCGATCCCTTCGCCGTCCGTATGACCTTCCCCGCCCCGGCCACCCTGGAAGGCGTGGAGGTCTGCTGGACGTTCGGGCGCGAGCTTCTCGTGTCCGGACTGGAGGGCGCGGTGGGCTTCGGCGACGTACGCGTACGCCCGTACGGCTACGACCGCACCGTTCTGGAGTTCCACGCCCCCGAGGGCACCGCGGTGGTGCATGTGCGCTCGGGTGACGTACGGAGCTTCCTGAGCCGCTCCACGGACCTCGTGCCCATGGGGCTCGAACACCTCCAGGTGGACCTGGACCACGACCTCGCGGAGCTCATGCGCGGCCCCTGCTGAGCGGCTCCCCGACCTTCCTCAGCAACTGCCACTCATCAGCGCGTCGAGCTCGGTGCGGTCGAGCCCTGCCGCCGGCGAGTCGTAGGTTCCCGTGCCCCGCAGCTCCCGCGCGGCACGAGACACCACGACGCGCCCGGCGTCCTCAACCGCCGGCGGCCCCCGTCGCCACCCCCGCGGTCACCGCGACCATCACCGCTGTGCGCACCTCCTGGATGACCTTCTTCAGGGCCGGAGCCGCCGCGCCGCTGCGGTCGGTCAGTTCCTCGATGCGGTCTTTGTAGAGTTTGCGGTCCTTGCCCGGCAGGAGGGTACGGAGTCCGGCCGCGGCGGCGAGGGCCACCAGGGCCGCGTCGCGGTCGGAGACGTCGGCGACGGGCACCGGCCCCACCAGCACCTGCCGTGCCTCCGCGCGCAGTCCGTCAACGGCGGACGCCCGCGCCAGCTCGTACTCCACGGACGGGAACAGCCCGAGCACCCGCTTCTTCTCCGCCCGCAGGTATCCCTCGGCCACCAGCTGCGCGCGTACGGCGTCCAGGGTGACGCGCGCCCGAAGGGTCACCCACGCCTTCCATTTCCGTGGCCGGGACTCCTCGACGAGTTCCAGGAGGCCGTCCAGGACGAGATCCCCCGTGGAGGCGTCGGGATCGACGGGGGTGGCGATGCCCTCCACGTCCGCGAGGAGTCCGCGCTGCGCGAGTTCGGTGAGGGCGCCGGCGCGCACCAGGTGGTGGAGGTCGGTCGCGCCGGTGACCTTGAGCTTCTCGGTGTCCCAGGACAGCAGGTAGAGCCGGGCGGGCAGCGAGAGCGAGTCGTCGGGCACAGGGTCTCCTTCGCGTCGTCTGACGGCCACGCTAATTCCTTTGACAGCGGTGAGGGCCCGCTCCTACCGTGTGTAGCGGTCCTGTTGCCGTCGATTGGAGAAGGACGTTGCTCGTCTGAGGTCTGAGACACCGCGTCACACAGCCGGCTCCTGTCGGCCTCGGTGTGCGCAGCGTGCGACCTCGGCGTACGAGCCGTCCTTCCGGTACAGGGCCTTTTCGCTGCCCTCGGAACGGATCCGTCCTCGGAACCGGATCCGTCCTCGGACTTGATCTGCCTCGTACCTTGGCCGTCCCACCTCGCGGTGTCCCCCACACGTGCCCCTGACCACACCCGGCAAACCGCGAGGCCACTTTGTCTACCTTCCCCACCTCCATCACCTGTACCTCCCTCACCTTCGCCTGGCCGGACGGCACCGCCGTCTTCGACGACCTCCAGATCGCCTTCGGCCCCGGCAGGACCGGACTCGTCGGTGTCAACGGATCGGGGAAATCAACCCTGTTGAAGCTGATCGCCGGGGAACTCACCCCTGCGGACGGCACGGTGCGCGTGGCGGGCGAGGTCGGTTATCTGCCGCAGAACGTCACGCTCGACACGGGCCTGCGTGTCGACGAGGCGCTCGGCATCGCGGCCACCCGAGCCGCGCTGCACGCCATCGAGGCGGGCGACGCGTCCGAGGAGCACTTCGACGCCGTGGGAGACGACTGGGACGTCGAGGAGCGTGCGCTCGCGACACTCGGCGAACTCGGGCTCGGCCACATCGACTTGGACCGCACCATCGGTGAGGTGTCGGGCGGCGAGTCGGTACTGCTGCGGCTGGCCGCGCTCCTGCTGCGCCGTCCCGACGTACTCCTGCTGGACGAACCGACCAACAACCTCGACCTGTACGCGCGTCGACGGCTGTACGCGGCCGTCGAGGCCTGGTCCGGGGTCATGGTCGTGGTCAGCCACGACCGCGAACTCCTCGACCTGGTCGACCAGATCGCCGATCTGCACTCCGGTGAGGTCACCTGGTACGGCGGCAACTTCTCCGCGTACGAGGAGGCGCTCGCCGTCGAGCAGGAGGCGGCCGAGCGCATGGTGCGCGTCGCCGAGTCCGACATGAAGAAGCAGAAGCGTGAACTGGTCGACGCCCAGGTCACTTTGGCCCGGCGCAAACGGTACGGGCAGAAGATGTTCGACCAGAAGCGCGAGCCGAGGGCTGTCATGCGGGTGCGCAAACGCACGGCGCAGGTGTCCGCCGGCAAGTACCGCGGCCTGCACGAGGAGAAGCTCGCCGAGGCCAAGGAGCGCCTCGACGAGGCGGTGGACGCCGTACGGGACGAGGACGAGATCCGCGTCGAGCTGCCGTACACGGCCGTGCCGCCGGGCCGTGACGTCCTCACCCTCCAGGACCTGGAGTTGAGGTACGGCGCGCGTGTGGCCGGTGGTTTCGACCTGCGCGGGCCCGAGCGGATCGCGTTGATCGGGCGCAACGGCGCGGGCAAGACGACGCTGCTGCGCACGATCGCCGGGGAGCTGGACGCCGTGTCCGGAGAGGCGCGGGCCCATGTGCCGCTGCGGTTCCTGCCGCAACGGCTCGATGTCCTCGACGACGAGCTGAGCGTCGTCGAGAACGTGGCCCGCTTCGCGCCCGCCGCCACCAACAACCGGATCCGGGCGCGGCTGGCCCGCTTCCTGTTCAAGGGGGCGAAGGCCGACCAGTGCGCTGCCACGCTCTCCGGCGGCGAGCGCTTCCGCGCGGCGCTCGCTGCGCTGATGCTGGCCGAGCCCGCGCCGCAGCTCCTGATGCTCGACGAGCCGACGAACAACCTCGACATGGCGAGCGTCCGGCAGCTCACCACGGCCCTGGAGTCGTACGAGGGGGCGCTGATCATCGCCAGTCACGACATGCCGTTCCTCGAATCGGTAGGAATCACGCGCCGGCTGCTCATGGAAGGAGGAGAACTGAAAGAAATCGGGCGGGAAGCTGTCGGGTATCCCTCCTAGCGGCGGGCACGGGGAACCGCATAGCTTCGGAGGCAGGGGCCGCCCGGCCTCGCCGGCCAGGACCGCCTCATGTGGTCCTGGGGGCTGTTGTCGGCGCGGATCGGCGCTGCATGATGTGCGCCGACGCCCCCTGCCGATTCGGAGACCGCACGTGCCCAGCCAGAAAGCGCTCATACGCCGGCCCAGCCCCCGCCTCGCCGAGGGGCTGGTGACGCACATCGAGCGCGAGAAGGTGGACGTCGACCTGGCGGTCGAGCAGTGGGAGGCGTACGCGGAGGCCCTGCGTACGCACGGCTGGGAGACCGTCGAGGTGGATCCGGCCGACGACTGCCCGGACTCCGTGTTCGTCGAGGACACCGTGGTCGTCTTCCGCAACGTCGCGCTGATCGCCCGCCCCGGCGCCGAGTCCCGGCGCGGCGAGACCGCCGGGGTCGAGGAGGCCGTGGCCCGTCTGGGCTGCTCGGTGAACTGGATCTGGCCCCCGGGCACCCTGGACGGCGGTGACATCCTGAAGGTCGGCGACACCGTGTACGTGGGCCGGGGCGGTCGCACCAACGCGGCCGGGGTCCAGCAGCTGCGGGCGGCGCTCGAACCGCTCGGGGCCCGGGTCGTCGCCGTACCCGTGAGCAAGGTGCTGCATCTGAAGTCCGCGGTGACGGCGCTGCCGGACGGGACGGTGATCGGCCACATCCCCGAGGTGGACACGCCTTCGCTGTTCCCGCGCTTCCTGCCGGTGCCGGAGGAGTCCGGTGCGCACGTGGTACTGCTCGGCGGCGGAAAGCTGCTGATGGCGTCGAGCGCCCCGAAGACCGCGGAGCTGTTCGCGGACCTCGGCCATGAACCCGTTCTCGTGGACATCAGCGAGTTCGAAAAGCTCGAAGGCTGTGTGACATGCCTCTCGGTCCGGCTTCGGGATCTGTACGTCTGAACGGGTGATCGAGTCGCCCGTTCGGCCCCGTGAACTGCGGGTCCGAAGCCGGTTCGAACGAGTGCCGAAGGGTACTCGATCTCCAACGGAGACCCCTGCTGATCAGGGGGTCTTTACACAGTGCTTAACCTACGGTTTCGTAACCTACGGATACGTAGCCTACGATGCCGTAGGTTTCAAAACCGCTCAGCACCGCTCAACCCTCCCGTCCCCCTGGAGCCCCCGTGACGATCACTTCTCCCCACCTCGGCAGCCCGTCCTCCGACTGGACCGACGCTCGGCTGCTGTATGCGCTGGAGGAAGTGGTCGAGACGGAGCTCAACCGCCACCTCAAGGTGACCAAGGACTGGATGCCGCACGAGTACGTGCCGTGGAGCGACGCCCGTAACTTCCCCGGCTTCTTCGAGGACGGCGAGGCCTGGGGCAAGGAGCAGTCCAAGGTCACCGAGATCGGCCGGATCGCGCTGGTCGTCAACCTCCTCACCGAGGACAACCTGCCGAGCTATCACCACGAGATCGCCTCCCTCTTCGGCCGTGACGGCGCCTGGGGCACCTGGGTGCACCGCTGGACCGCGGAGGAGGGCCGCCACGGCATCGTGATGCGCGACTACCTGCTCGCCTCGCGCGCCGTGGACCCCGACCAGCTCGAAGCGTTCCGCATGATGCACATGAGTGAGGGCTTCGAGTCGGACAACCGCCACTCGATGCTGCACTCCGTCGCATACGTCGCCTTCCAGGAGCTGGCGACCCGTGTCTCGCACCGCAACACCGGTCACCAGTCGGGCGACCCGGTCTGCGACCGCATGCTGGCGCGCATCGCGACCGACGAGAACCTGCACATGGTCTTCTACCGCAACCTCCTGAAGGCCTCGTTCGAGCTGGCCCCCGACCTCACCATGCAGGCCGTGCGTGACGTCGTCGTCAACTTCCGGATGCCCGGACACGGCATGCCCGGCTTCGAGCGTGCCGCCGCGCAGATGGCCATCGGCGAGGTCTACAACATGCGCATCCACCACGACGACGTGCTGCGGCCGGTACTGCGCCACCTGCGGGTCCTGGAGATGGAGGGCTTCGGCCCCGAGGGCCTGCGCGCCCAGGAGGAGCTCGGCCTCTACATGAACGGCCTGGACTCGGAAGCCTCGAAGTTCGACGAGAAGCTCGCGGCCCGCAAGGCCCGCATGGCAGCCCGCGCCGCCGGCTGACACCCCACCCTCCGGACACCCTCCGGAGCCCTCACTCGTACGCCGTCACCTGGTCCAACGCCGCGTCCCGCACGTCGGCCACCGGGTGGCGGCGCAGTGCTCTCAGCTGCTCCCGCCAGGGCGCGGCCCAGCCCGTGCGGGTGCCGATCGCCCCGGTGAGGGCCGCTGCGAGCAGTCCCTCGCCGTGACCGCCGTGCGCGGTCAGCCGCCGGGCCGTGTCGAGCAGCACTTGAGGATCACCTTCGTGCGCCTGTCCCCGTCCCCGCAGCCGCGTCGCGAGTTCCGCGGCCGTCCGGGCCCCGAGCGCCGGGCGGCCTTCGGTGAGCGCGGCCAGGCGGTCCAGGCCGCCCGGTTCCGCGTTCAGGTCCAAGTGGAACACCGTGATCGCGGCGGCCTGGGGCACGAAGGCGTCGTACCCGGCGAGCAGCTCGCCCGCGGCGAGGGCCGCGGGCCGGATGGGCCCCGAGGCAGTCCTCGCGTGCTCGGCGAGGCGGGCGACGAGGTACTCGACGCGTTGGCGAGCGGGGCGGTCACGGCGCTCGCCGGCTTCGGCATCGAGTCCGGCTCCGGCGTAACCGAGTGTTTCTGTGCTGGTGACGGTCCCGGCGTGCTCTTGGGTGGGCGGAGCATCGCGCTCCACGGCATCGGCGGAGTCGATCACATCTGCTGAGGGGATGGTCCCGGCACGGTCCGAGGCTGGACGAACGTCACGCTGTGCGTCACCGCCTGCGGGCTCCGTATCCGACCGCCGCACTCCCCCGCCGGCAACCGCGTAGCGCGCCTCCGCCTCGGCGAGGGTCCGCAGCGCCTGCTGGAGGCCCACGCCACCCCGTGGCGAGCCCGCCGCCGCTGTCACCAGGCCGTTGGCCGCGGCACGCCAGCTCGTGCGTTCCGTCAGGTCGGTGGTGGCGTCGGCGAGGACCGTGGGGGCGTCCGGGGACCAGGGCGCCCAGCTCGCGAGCGCGTCGAAGGCGAGGGTGGCTGTCTGCGGGTCGTCGGTGGAGCAGACGTCGCGGATCAGGCGGGCGTAGCGCTCGCGAGCGGGTTCAGGCAGGTCCAGGGGCGATGTCCGCAGGACGGCGGTGCGGAGTACGGACTCGGCGCCGGCGGCGTCGCGCAGCAGGTCCCAGACCGGTTCCTCGGAGAGCAGCACGCCCGCGACGGCGACGCAGGCGGCACGGACGTCGAGGTGAGCGCCGGGTGCCGCGTACGCCTGTGTCACCAGCTCTGCCGCGCGCGGCAGCGGGAGCCGTACGGCGGCGAGCCGGGCGGCCTCCTTCCGGCTGGTCACCTTGGCGTCCGGCGCCAGCAGCAGGGCGCGCAGCTGCTCGGCCAGCCGCGACGGCGCCGCGTACCGGGACGCCTGCGTGGCCGCGTACACGGCGACACGGGCACGGTCACCACCCGCGTACGCCAGCAGTTCGGGCAGTGCCTCGGCGGGCCGGTCGGTGCGGGCGAGCGCGCCGAGGGCGGCCTCGGCGAGCACCACCTCCGGGGAACCCGTCCAGCGGCGTACGAGATCGGCTCCGCGGCCTGGGATCAACGCGCACCGTGCGATCGCGGACGTCCGCTGGTACAGCGGCGATCCGGCATCCTCCGCCTCTGACGCCAACTGCCGGACCGCCGCCGCCTGTTGACGCGGCACCCAGCGCCGTACGTCCCGCCCGACGGGTGCGCTCCAGGTCGCGCCCTTGGTGAGGAAGCGCCCGTATGGCGGGGCGTCGGCCAGCAGCGGGTCGAGGAGATCGGTGCGGCGCCGGGTGACGACCTCGCGGACGGGCCACAGCGCGGCGGAGGAGGGTTCCAGCGCCAGGATCCGCGCCACCCGCTCGTCCCGGGTCGCGGGAGGCTCCAACCACAGGGCGACCGCCGCGCGTACGGTGGCGTCGTTGCCGTACCGGACGGCCTGCCACAGGAGTTGCTGCAACTCGGGCATGCCCGCGGCGCGCCGTCCCACGGCGCGGGCGAGCGCGAAGGCGAGGCTGTAGTCGACCCTCTCGGCGCCTGCCTCGATCCAGGGGCTCAGCGCCTCGTACACCTGGTGCTCCTGGCCACGGCGCAGCGTCGCGTCGAGCCTGCCGAGGTCGGCGCCTCCGGTGTTGCCGGATATTCGGACCAGTGTGCGCAACGCCCAGTTCACCAGGTCCCGTTGCCCGCCCGCCGCATGCTCACGCAGGACGACGAGGGCCAGCCGGCTGAGGTTCTGCCGGGTGCCGGGCGAGGAGTCGCGGGCCTCGACGGCGTCCGTGGTGATGCGGTCGAGGTGCGGCTCGGCGTCCTCGGTGAACAGCGTGGGCCGGACTCCGCAGAGCGCGTGGAGCGCGGCCGAGCGCACCGGGTCCTGTTCGTTGCGCAGCCGCGCCATCTCCTCCAGTACGGAGGTGATCGCGGCGGGATCGCCGGAGCGCGCGGCATTGGCGATGAGCAACGGCCAGGCCTTGGCGCGGTCTTCGGCGGCCGGGCGCCGGGTGGCCTCGACGAGCCGCTCGCGCACCTCGGTGACGGGCAGGAAGGAATCGGCGAGCAGCAGGGTGTCCCACAGTGCGCCGCGTTCACGGGCGACGGCGGCCATCCGCCGGGCCTCCTCGGCGACACAACTGCGCGGCAGCACTTCGAGCATGACCGCGTCGACGGTGACGGGTCCGGCTCCGTCGAGGGTGGCGGGTCCCGCTCCCCGGCCCTCGTGTGCGTCCCGGTAGAAGGCGTGCCGCTCGGCCGGCGGCAGCGCTTTCACGAGCGGCGCGAGTTCGCCCCACCCGGCCAGGATCTGTCCGTACGCGGCGAGTTCGGGGGCGTCGGAGCGGGCCAGTCGGCGTAGTACGGCGGGGCTCAGGGCCCTGCCGCGCAGCGCGGCGAGTCCGGCCGGGGTGAGCAGCAGCCTCAGCAGTCGGCCCGGTTCGGCCGACGCGAACTCGCCGAAGCGGTCACGGAGTTGGTGCGGCAGGGTTGCGGGTGGCCCGAAACGTTCCAGCAGGTCGAACACCCGGAGCGGCTCCACTGCGACCGTGGCGGCCACGCCCCGCGCGTACCGGTCCCACCAGGTTTCGCGCAGCCCCTCGGGCAGCGTGCTCAACTCCCGTTCAGCGACGTCGAGAAGGGCGCCGGGGTGCCGTTCGGCGAGTGCCTTCCAACCGGTGACGGCGTGGAAGAGTTCGGGCAGCAGCCTGGCGACCGTCTCCGGCGCGCAGCCGGGCAGCAGCCGCGCCGCCTCCGCATCGCCCCATTCCCGCCGCAGCGCGTCCACCAGCCGGTCGGCGAGCGCGGTGCGCGGCCCCGCGACGATGGCGCGCAGCAGCTCTCTGCGGACCACCTCCGGGGCGTCGTCGAGCGCCGACTCGTAGGCGGAGTCCGGCACTTGGAGACTGTCGGCGACGCGCAGCGCATGACCGCGTACGAACGCGTCCGGGTCGGCGATGCGGTCAGCGATCCACCCGGCGTCCCGGCCGACGGACGCCGCGACGACGGCGATCCCGCGCTCGTAGGGGCCGCGGGCTTCGAGTTCTTCCAGCACGGGCCGCAACTGGTCCATCTCCCGTACCCGCAGGGCGAGTTCACGCATACGCTGCGGATGAGCAAGCGGATCGAGGGCGTTCAGCAAACTCTCGGCGCGCTGCTGCGGGGTGCGGGTCATGCCGGGGATTGTGCCTGCTCGGGGCGGTGCGGCGGACCGATTTCCCGGTGCGGGCCCGGGTGCACCTGCGGCATCATTCGGCCATGCATGACAACAGCACGACAGAACGGGCGGTCGAGTTCCTGCTCGGTCTGATCGAGGCCGAAGCAGCCGAGCGGGCACGGCAGCGGATGGGACTGCGACCGCTCCAGAGCAAGCAGCGGACAGGCCTGCAGTCGTTCCTGGGCAGGAAGTCCGAGAAGGACGAGCAGTCCGAGGACTCCTTGGACGCGCGCCGCAAGCTGTACTCCCGGTGGACGCAGACACCCGTGCCGTCCTCCGTGCTGCTGTGGGTTCTGGAGGAGGACGATCCGGAGCTGAACGCCATCGTGTGGCGGCACATGAACGCGGACGACGCGATGCGCCGCGCCATCGCGAGGGGAATCCCGTACGGCGCCGACCGCACGACCCCCGTACCGTTGACGCATCCCCTGAGCCGCAGCCAAGAGCCGCCGGTTCCCGAGCACTTCACCAAGTACGGGCTCATCGGCGCGCTGCGGGCGTCCACGTCCATGGCTCCGGCCAGGAGCGCGGGATCCATGGTCCTGGGAGCCGCCGACTGGCAGGCGGTCACGGAAGCAGATCAGGAGCATCCGCTGCCCGGCTATGCGCGCTGGGTCCTGGCCGTACGCCCCGACTGCCCGCCCGCTCTGCGCACCCAGTTCGGCTCGCACGCGAAGTTCACTCACCGGGTGCGGCAGGCCGGCGTCATCGACAGCGCCGCGCAGTACGCGCTGTCCTGGAACCCCGCCGCCCAGGTGCTGCAAGTGCTGTCCCTTGGCCGGACGATGTTCCCGTCCCGCGTCGGGGAGGCCGAGGACGCGCTACGGCCGCTCGTGCGCGACCACTTGGGCGACCGCGAGGAGGCCTGGGCCGTACTCGCCCAGCTGATCGGGACCTACCACCGGACGATCCCGGAACTGGTGATCACGGCGGGGGCGATTGCCTGAGGGCGTTGTCCGAACGCTCTGGGATCCTTCTCCCGTACGGCAGATGGGGGGCGGGGCGGCTGGATTCGAACCAGCGTGTTCTGGTTTTGGAGACCGGTGCGCCTGCCTCTGCGCTACGGCCCCGCCCTTGGGGCCGAGCGTAATGCCTTGGCCCGATGTCAGTCGCACCTGGTACCAAGGAGGCAATGGGGGAGACACGACACGGGGGGCGGGTCATGGCGTACGGAGTGCGGGGACGGCATCGCCCCGTGGTCGATCTGGCGGACCGCAGGGCGCTGGAGCGGTACCGCCCGGCCAACGCCGAGGTCATGGAGCAGGCGCGGCGGCTCAAGGAGGCCGCGCTGCTGGACTTCGGGCTGACGGAGTCGGCGGTGGCCTCCTGGCTGTACGCGAAGTGCCACCACCAGCTGGCGACCACGGCGGTGGACACGGCGGCGGTGGTGGCCTCGGGCGACGGCTCCTGTCTGCTGCTCTACAACCCGGACTTCTTCGTACGACTCGGCCTGGACGGCGTGAAGTTCGTGCTGTTCCACGAGGCCCGGCACCTGGTGCAGCGGCATCTGTTCGCCGACCCCGAGCTGCGTGCGGACCCCGTCTTCGAGGTAGCCACCGAGGTGTCCATCAACCATGTGGCGCTGGTGCGGCTCGGCCGGGAGGAAATGCCGCTCCTTGACGGCCGTCCGACGGGCATCGATCCACGCAAGGTCCACGAGGCGTACAGAGAGGATCTGCTCGGGCAGGGGCTGGAGCCGGTCACGTACGGCGAGTTCACCGAGACCGATCTGACGGTGTACGGCGAGCTGAGGAGGATGCGACAGCCGCCCGTGCCCGTGCGGCCGTCGTGCGCGCATCTGACGTCCGACGTGCCCGCCGACCAGGAGACCGTCGACGAGGTGACCTCCTCCGCGCTGCTCAACTCTCTGCTCGCGGCCCGCCGTGGGCATGCCGGCGCCGAGCAGGAGCTGCTTGACCTGATGGGCCGTACCGAGGGCGCCTCGGCACGTGCCGCGAAGATCTGGGGGCAGCTGGGCGCCGGGATGCTGCGCGGCGAGACCACGCGGACGCGGACGGTCGACTGGTGGCAGCGCTGGCTGGTGGACGTGCTCGGTTCGAAGCTGCGTGACGGCGAGCGGCTGGTGTACCCGAAGAAGCGGGGCGCGCTGCTCGCGGCGCTCGGCCAGGACCCGATGCTGTCGCGCCGCGGCCCGGTGCGCGACAAGGTGCTCGTCATCGCGTACGACACCTCGGGCTCCATGCCGCACCGGGTGATCGAGTGGCTCACCGAACTCGTCGGACGGATCGACGGGGTCGAGGCGCACTGGCTGTCCTTCGACACCGTGGTGATGCCCTTCGCGGCGGGCGAACGCGTATACGGCGGAGGCGGCACGAGCTTCCAGGCCGTCGCGGACTACGTGGAGGGGCGCGCCGAGGTGAACGGCCGCCTCTGCGAGGCGAGTCCGGACGCCGTGGTCATGCTCACCGACGGATACGCCCCACCGATCACGCCGGCCGAGCCCGACAAGTGGATCTGGCTGATCACCGAGGGCGGTCATGAATGGCCCGAGACCCATACACCGGCCATGGACTGTCATCGCGTCACCACGGGATCGCGGTAACCCATCAACTCAGCACAGGATCAGGACGGATGACGACCGCCACCAACCCCAGGCCCAACTCACGGCCCAGCCCCAGCGGCGGCACCCCGCCCGCGCCCTCCCGGCTCGAGTCGTTCATCGACGCGATGATCGGCATGGGGCAGACGGGTCAGATCTTCGGCGAGCACGGCATCGGAAAGACGGCGACGTTCTTCTCGCACGTGGCACGCAGCCGCCCCGACGCCACGCTGGTCTACGTGCCGGCAGCCAACCTCACACCGGACGACCTGCTGGTCAACGCTCCGGTACGGGACCCTCGGACCGGCGAACTCGTGCTGCGCCAGCTCGTGATGAGCCAGCTCAAGCCCGGCACCCCCTTCGTGCTGCTCATCGACGACTCGCTCCAGGCGGGCGAGACGATCCAGTCGCAGCTGATGCAGATCGCCTGCGACTGGACGCTCGGCGAGCACGATCTGCGCGCCCTGGGCTGCGTCGGCGTCTTCCTCACCGACAACGAGTCGCTGGCCGAGACCTCGGCGCGGCGCAGCGACCTCGCGCTCCTTGACCGCATGGTCACGATACGGATCTCGGCGAACGACACCTCGTGGCGGAGCAATCTGGCCGCCAAATACCGGGAGTGGGACCTGAATCCGGTCTTCTCCCTGTGGGCGTCCCTCTCCCCCACGCTCCGCGAGCTGCTGTCGCCGCGCACCCTGGACCACGTCCTGGCGAACGCCCGCGAGGGTTTCCCGCTGCGCTGGGGCCTGCCCCTGGTGGGCGGCGACCGGCTGCGCCTCGTCGAGCCCCGCCCGGACGGCAAGCCGGGGCAGAACCGTACGGCCGAGATCCTGGACCGGATCGCCGAGTACCTGGGCGTGTCCAATCCGGCGGCTCTTCCCGATCCCGTACGCCAGGTGGTGCGAGCCGCACTGCGCAATCGCTGGACGGTGCTGCTCCAGGGCCCGCCGGGCTGCGGCAAGACGGAGCTCGTACGGGAGACGGTGCGCGACGCCCTTGGCCGGCCGCCGCTGTACTTCTCGCTGCCGGTGACCAACGTCGAGGACCTGTGCGCCCCGATCCCGTCGGCGGACGGCACCCTGGACAACCTGCTCGCGGCGAACTTCACCGGTCCCGAGCCGAAGGCGATCGTCTGGGACGAGTACAACCGGCCCAAGGACAAGGCGGCGTTCGCCAAACTGATGGAGATCACCCAGGAGTGGTCCCTCGCGGGGCGGCGGATCGAGAACCTGCGCGCGCAGATAGCCGTCCAGAATCCGCCCTACCACCTTGGCCGCAAGCTCCTGGTCTCCCGGAACAACATCGCCCAGGCGACCCGCTTCACGGCCTCGCTGACGGTCGATCCCGAGGACATCCCGGCCAACGAGTGGCTGCTCGCACGGTACGGCTCGGATGCCGAGACCGTCCTCGAGTGGTGGAAGCACGACATCGACGACGACGGCCGCGCCTGGATCACCAAGCGGACCCTGGAGCGGCTCATCAAGCTGCACCGGCGCGGGCTGCCGCTGGAGATGGGAACGGTCTACCTCGGCGACGGCGAGTACGCCCCCGTGCCGCTGACAGCCCTCATCGACCGGCTGCGCGGACGCCCCGTGACCGGCCTGCGCGAGCTCGCCCGCGAGGCGGACACCTGGGAGGCCCGGCTGCGCCGAGCGGCCGAGCACTCCGACGAGGGCGCCGACGACAGCGACGTGGTCCACCAGATCCTCGCCAACGCCGAACTGTCCCAGCTGAAGAAGCACCGGAAGGTGGTCGCCCGACTGGTGGCCCTACTGCCGCCGAAGCTACGGGCGACGTACCTGGTGGGGGCGACAGAGGGGCAGCAGCGATTCTGGACGGAGATATTCGTGGGGATGCGGCGCTGATCTTTCAGCCCGTCCGGCGTTTGAGGACGAGCGCGTCAGCGCGATGCGGGGGTCTGGGGGCGGCAGTCCCCAGGGACGGGAAGGGTAGGGGCGGAGGGGGCGAAAAACCCACCGCCTCACCCCCCACTCACCACTCCGCCACCCGGTAGTCCTTGAGGAACACCCCGGACACAGGCGCCCCCGCTTCCCCCCGCACGATCGGGTCGTACACCCGAGCCGCCCCGTCCACGATGTCCAAGGGCGTACGAAACCCGGCCCCCGCCATCCGCTCCTTCTTAGGAGCGGGGTTCTCATCAGTGATCCACCCGGTGTCCACGGCACACATGTGCACCCCCAACTCCGCGAGTTCACCGGCACTGGTACGCGTGAGCATGTTCAGCGCGGCCTTGGCCATGTTGGTGTGCGGATGCCCGGCCGTCTTATTACGGACGGCGAAGCGCCCCTCGACGGCCGTCACGTTGACGACATACCGGCGCGGGTGCGGCGAGGCGAGCAGCAGCGGCAGCAACCGGTCGCAGAGCAGGGCCGGGGCGAGCGCGTTGACCAACTGGGTCTCCAGCACCTCGGCAGGGTCCAGTTCACCCAGCCGGGCGGACCACGAGTTCTCCGGCGAGGGGTCGGGCAGCAGCCCGGCCTCGTCGGCCTCGTGAAGCATCACGGGCAGCGCGGAGGCACCGCCGCCCTCCAACGCCCGCATCGGCGTGAACCCGGGTGCATGCCGGGCGCCTTCGGGCAGTTCGGCGTACTCCCCCGCGGCCAGCACGGCGTACGACTCGGCAGGCCGCCGCACCGTCTGCGCCGCGTTGTTCACCAGGATGTCGAGCGGCTCACCCTCCTGCCTCAACTGCTCACACAGACCGAGGACTTGACGCGGATCCCGCAGATCCACGGCCAGCACGGTCAGCCGGTCCAGCCACTTCTCACTGCCCGCCTCGGCACGGAACCGGCGCACGGTGTCGTGCGGAAACCGGCTGGTGACCAGGAGTTCGACGCCGTCGCGCAGCATCATCAGGGCCAGCTGGAAGCCGATCTTGACCCTGCCGCCGGTGAGCAGGGCGCGGCGACCACTCAGGTCGGTGCTGAGCGCACGCCGGGCGGTGTTGTCGGCGGCGCAGTCCGGACACAACCGGTGATAGAAGGAGTCGACCTGTCGATAGGGCGTCTTGCAGACGTAGCACGCCCGCGGCTTCGCGAAGACGCCCTGCGCGCCGGGCGTGTCCAGGGGCGCGTCCTCCCGCCGGTCGAGCGCGCCCGTCGCGGTCGCGGCCATCGCGGCCGCATCGGCCACGGTCACCTCGGCGCCGCGCGTCTTCCGCCGGCGCAACCGCCCGTCGCGCGCGAAGGATGCGGCGACCTGCTCGGCCCGCAGTCGCACGGGGTCGTCGACGGGCAGTGCCCGCAGCTTCCCGACCGTACGGTGGAAAGCCGCCAGTTCCTCCTCGGTGATCCCGTCGCCGTCGGCCATGCGTCCCGCCCCCCGCGTGTTGCTGGTGTTCTCGGTGGGCCCGGCCGGATTCGAACCGGCGTATCCGCCCTGAGAAGGCGGTGAGTCTGCCTCTGCTCTACAGGCCCCCGCGTGATCCGGGCGACCGGATTCGAACCGGCGTGTTCGCCTGAGCAAGGCGGTGCGCCTGCCTCTGCGCTACGCCCGGACGCGCCCCCGGATCCTAACCGCACGCCCTTCGGGCCGCCGCATCGATTTACGGCGGCGAAACGGATCGACGCACCGAAGTACCCGAACTCTGGGCGCCCTTCGACGCCTTGAAGCAGGCCACCGGTGACGGGATCCGCTGGGTACTGGGTGAGCAGTGCTCGCGCGGGGCGTGGGAGACATACATCCCGGCCAGGACATGGCAGTTGACGGTGTCGTACGACTGAGGGACCAGCTGACGAACCCGGTCAGTTCTGCTCCGCGCGCCGGAGGCTGAGCCGCTCCTTCTCGGAGAGGCCGCCCCAGACTCCGAAGCGCTCGTCGTTGTTCAAGGCGTACTCGAGGCAGGCGGAGCGCATCGCGCACATACCGCAGATGCGCTTCGCTTCCCGGACCGAACTGCCCGGCTCGGGAAAGAAGAACTCGGCCCCGGTCTGCGCGCACAGCGCCTGGTCCTGCCAGGCGATGTCGGGCGGGGTGATGGTGTCGGTGTGCATGGCGAGGATCGTGCCGCCCGACGAAAAACGTTCGATCAATGACTCATCAACGCCGTGTCAATCCGGCGCCTACAGGCGCCACGACATCCGTGATGATGGCCCGGCGGGGGCAGGGCCCGCACGGCGGCGCGCGGCACGGTCGCCGAGTTTTCCCGGCGGCCGTGCCCGCCCCGCCCGCCCCCAAGTCCTGGGGCCGGCCGTCAGCCGTGCTGCGGCGCGCTCTTGATCACCGCGAAGCGTGCCCCGTACGGGTCGGCGAGCTTGGCGATGCGGCCCACGCCCTCCACGTCGATGGCGGGCATACGGACCTTGCCGCCCAGTTCCTGGGTCTTGGCGACCGTGGCGTCGGTGTCCTCGACCTCGAAATACGGCAGCCAGTACGAGCCTGTCTCCACCTCGATCGGGTCGTCGGCCAGCGGGACCACACCGCCGAACATGTCCTCTTCCCCGGCACCCGCGGGGTTGATACAGGTGTACGTGCCACCGGGGAACGGCTGGGCCGAGGTCTCCCAGCCGAACACCGAGTTGTAGAAGACGGCCGACAAGGCGATGTCCGGGGTGTAGAGCTCGACCCAGCACAGCGAGCCGGGGTCCCCTGCCACGTCGATGCCCTTGAGCTGGTCCGGCTGCCAGATACCGAAGGGCACCCCCGCCTGGTCGGCGAGGATCGCCATGCGGCCCTCGCTCATCACGTCCATGGGCTGCATCAGCACCGAGCCCTTGGCCTGCTCGGTCGACTTGGCCGTGGCTTCCGCGTTGGGGGTCTGGAAATAGACGGTCCAGGAGGGCGGGCCCTGGTCCGGCGTGGTCTGCATACCGCCCGCCGCCGACTTTCCGGCGAGTTGGAAGAAGCCGTAGCCGCCGGATTCGGACCCCGCGGACTGGAACTGCCAGCCGAAGAGGCCTCCGTAGAAGGTGGTGGCGCCTTCGATGTCGGGTGTGCCGAGATCGACCCAGTTCGGAGCGCCGGTGACAAAACGGGTGGTGAGCATAATGCCCTCCTTTGAGGGGTCCCGTTGCCTGCACCGCCGAGTCTTCCACCGCCCACTGACAATCGCTGGCGGAGCCGCCACCTAGAATTCCCGGATGTTCTCTCGGCGCCGGGCACAGAAGCGACAGGAGCTCCTCCTCACCCTCTCCGAGCGGCTCAGGTCGCCCGACTCCACGGTCCGCGAGAAGGCCTCCGCCGAGGTCGCCGAGACGCGTGACCTGGAGTGGGCGCTGCGCGAACTGGCCCAGGCGCTCGATCACGAACCGTCACTGGACGCCTTCGTGGCGGCGACCGGAGCGTTCTCCGACGCGCTATGCCGGGATGAAGCACTCCGGGGGCGCGCGGTGCGGGTCTTCGCGCGGAACCTGGACGATCCCGAGGGCGTCCTGCGTGAGTGGACGGCACTGGTCGCGGAGCTGGGTGGAGCGCCGGCCCTGGAGGTGATCGACGCGGACCTCCGGCACGACGCCCGCCTGCGCCTCGAGGCCTTGCGGAAGCAGGGCTGGACGCCGGAGGGACTGCCCGGGGTCCAACCGGGAACATTTATATTCGAACTGCAATTCGGTATTGCCGTCTCAGCCATCCATGCCGCCGTACGCCGCGGATCGCCACTCTCCGAAGAAGACGCGCAGCTCACCCGCGTGGAAGCACGAGCCGTGTTCAAGAAGGCGCTGCCGCACCCTCGGGGCAGCACGGAAGGCGCCGATCAGCTCATGCCGCTGGCCGCGCTGCCCGACGAGGACTCGTGGTCGGACCGCGCCCGGACCGGTCTTCGCGTCGATGAGGCGCTCTCGCTCTGCGGGAGCGGCGAAGAGGACCTGGTGGCGTTGGGTATGGAGGTGCTGGGCTGTCTGGTGACGCTGCACGACGGGATCCGGCGGGACCGCGTGCGCGAAACCCTGGACGATCTCGCCTCGCGGGACCAGGAGCCGTTCACGCTCGGCGAGATCCTGGACTGCTACAGCCTCATGCACGCGGAGCTCCCGCTGCCCGACCCGCCGTTGAATCTCTTCCTGGACAAGGTCCGGCACCCGGCCGCCCAGGTCCGCAGCTCCGCGGCCCTCGGGCTCTCGCATCTCGCCCCGGGGCACCCGAAGGAGGCCTCGGCGGTGGACGCCCTGGTCCGTCTGCTGGACGAGGACGTGGATGACGAGGTGCGGCAGTGTGCCGCCGGCGCGCTGCACCGGGGCGAGTACAGCAGCCAGGACAACGCGAGCGCCGCGTCCTCAGCCCTGGCCCGCCACGCCGACTCGGCCGTCCCCGCCATTCGCGCCCAGAGCCTGGCCGACCGGCTCGGCCAAGGCGCGCCGGACGCGTTCCCCAGACTGCTGACCGAGCTCGAACTCCCCGACCCGCACTGGCGGTTCATGCCGGTCGTCGCCCTCGCCGCCACGCGGACTTCGGACCCTCGGATGCCGCGCCCGATCCGCACCGCTCTGATCAAACGCGTCGCCCACCTGCAGAAGACCGGCTGGGCCGACCGGCACACCGACCCCGTCTACCCCGACGCGCAGGACCGGACAGAGCTGTTGGAGGACGCCTTGACGAACCTTCGCGCCTAGGGCCTGTCCGGCGGATCATGCCGGAGACGCGGGGTGGTGGCGGTGACGGGGCTGCCGAATCTGCGGCTGCCCCGGGCGGTCGGCCGAGAGCGTAGCGGGACCGGCCGCGCCCGGTACGGAAGCAGGGCCCGGACCGCGACACGCGGTCCGGGCCCTGCCCCGTGCGGTGCCGCCCGGCGGCGGCGGCGCGTCAGCTCTGTGCGGTGTCGTCGCCCGCCTGCGCGGCGCCCTCAGCTGCGCCTGTCTTCTCACGCATCTTGCGCACCAGCTCCGCCTTCTTGTCGGCTGCACTCTGGCGGTCGAGGTTGCGGTGCGGACCGTGGTTCTGCCGTTCGGCGCGGGACTGCTTCTTGCGCTGGCCGCCGCCCATGCCCACGGGGTTGTTGATGTTCTTGCTCACGGTCACGGGTTCTCCCGGTAGTGATGTGAAGTGATCTACGGATTCATCGGTGGGGGACGGGCGGCGACGTCGAAGGACGTCAGCAGGGGCCCATCACGCTCTCACTCGTAAATCGGCGCCTGGAAGAACATGACAAGGACGTTACCCGGTTCCGTCGGCCCCGCACACCAACCTCTTCGCCGCCCCGGCGTCGGCGGGGCCTTCGGCGAGCGCCCGAGGTCAGCCTTTTCCTTCCGGGAATCTCAGCACCGCCGGCACCCGCCGGTGGTCGCCGCCCGCCCGGGGCAGGTCCAGATGGGCGTTACTGGGCCGCCTTTAGGAGTCCTCTCCGGCCGATCGACTCTGCGGCAGAAGAGTGTCCGGTGGACGGACGACGCCACATGCCTACGCCGAAACGCGTCGCACCAACGTCGTCGGCAGCACCACGCTGGACGGCGCGCCTCCCAGACCCGCCTCGCCGCCCCGGCGGTCAAGGCCGCGCAGCAGCAGCCTGGCCATCAACCGGCCCATTTCCTCTATGTCCTGACGGACCGTCGTAAGAGGCGGGTCCGTTTGTTCGGCGACCGGCAGCATGTCGTCGAAGCCGATCACGGCGACGTCCTCGGGCACCCGGCGCCCCTGGTCGCGCAGGACGCGCAGGGCGCCGGAGGCCGACAGGTCGTTCGCGACGAACACCGCGTCGATGTCGGGGCGGCGCTCCAGGAGCTCCCGCATCGCGCGCTCGCCACCCGCGGGCGTGAAGTCGCCCTCGGCGATGAGACCCGGGTCGCCGTCGACCATGACGTCCCGGAACCCGTCGAGCCGGTCCACCGCCGACGTCTGGTCGAGGGCGCCGGTGATGTGGGCGATGCGCGTACGCCCGAGCCCGACGAGGTGACGTACGGCCTCGCGGGCGCCGCCCCGGTTGTCGGAGTCGACATAGACGGCCGATACGGCGTTCCGGGGACCGTCGCCCCAGCCGGGCCGCCCGCCGAAGACGGTGGGCACGCCCGCGCCATGGATCAGACCGGGCAGCGGGTCGTCGAGGTGCAGCGAGAACACGAGTGCGCCGTCGACATGGCCGCCGGCGAGATAGCGGCCGACGCGCGCGTGGTCGTCGCGGCCCTCCGTGAGCAGCAGCACGAGTTGCGAGTCGTGTGCCGTCAACTCCTTGCTGATGCCGCGGAGTTGGAGTGCGAAGAAGGGGTCCGCGAAGACCCTGGTCTCCGGTTCGGCGACCACGACGGCCACCGCGTCATGGCGCCGGGTGACGAGACTGCGGGCGGCCTGGTTGGGGACGTATCCCAGTTCTTCGACGGCCCGCCTGACTCGCTCGACGAGCGGCTCGCGCACCCCGTCGCCCCCGTTCACGACGCGCGACACGGTGGCCCGGGAGACCCCGGCCCGCGCGGCCACGGCCTCCAACGTGGGGCGCGACGCTGTCTCGGTCACCTCTGGGCACCTCCTCGACGGATGCCGATCAGGATAGCCGCGCCGCCGCCCACGTGTGAGAGCGCTCTCGGATCACCGAAGGCCCGTTGGGGACGACCGCCTAGTGCTCGTGCGGTTCGTACCCCGGAATCGTCCCGTCCGTCTTCTTCACCAGGAACAGCCCCACCATCCCCATGTCGGAGTGGCTCTGCACGTGGCAGTGGTACATCCACGCCCCCGCTCCGACCCCCTCCCCCGCGATCACCTGGAAACCGAACGAGTCGGCGGGTCCGACGATCTTGTTGTCGATGACCTGGCTCGGGTCGTCGGGGCCGGTCAGCAACCCCGTGCGGTTGTCGGCCCAGCGGTGACCGTGCATGTGGAAGGTGTGGTAGTACTCGCCGTGCGTGATCATCACGATCTCCACGCGATCGCCCACCGTGGCCTCGAAGTTGGGGCCCGAGTGGGCGGGCTTGTTGTTGATCAGCATGTCGTTGAAGACGATCGTGAAGGTCGCATCGGGCAGGATGTCGCCCTTGCGGCGGACGATCACCGGGCCGTAGAGGCCCTTGCGGATGCCGCCCGTGCCGTGCTCGGTGCCGACGACGTGGTCGTGGTAGTGCCAGTACCCCGCGCTGCCCGCGCGCCAGGTGCCATCGGCGCGGCGGCCCGGCGCATGGGTGCGCCAGGTGTAGGTGCGGGTGCCGCCCGGCTCGACGTCGCTCCTGTTCAACTTCGTTCCGTCGCTGGAGATTTCGTAGTCGAGACCGTGGACATGAAGGCTCGCCGCCACGTCCATCGTGTTCTCGAACTCGATGTGCAGCGTGTCGCCCTCGTTGAGCTCGATCAACGGGCCCGGTATCGACGCCATGCCCTTCTCGAGGCCGTAGCCCATCTGCCCGTCGGCGAGCTTCTCGGCGTACAGCTTGATGTGCCGGACCTCCCCGCCGGCCGGCGCGGTCCGCACCGGACCACCGGCGCTCACGGCCTGTGTGGCCGAGGACAACGATGTCGCACCGGTCGCGATCGCCGCCCCGCCCAGCAGCATCCGCCGATTGAAGCCGCGTCTGTCCATGCCGAACTCCCCACGCTGGTACGGAATTTACGGAGATGAACCTGTGAGACCGTAGCCGCGCCGCCCTCGTTTATCCACACTCAGGACAAAGTTTGTTCCATCCCGGTCATACCTATTGGCGAGCCGCGAAAAGAGGTCTAGCTTCCTTTGCGCTGTCTGTGACCGACGAGGAGTGGATGACCACATGCGGCTCACATCGCATCAAACACCGTCAGTTTTACGAGAGTTGAGCGCGAGAAGACGCAGAAGGCACCGCCGCGCCTGGGCAGCCGCCCTGGCCGCCGGAGCTGTCACCGCCGGGGCGCTCTCGGCGCCGTCCGCGAGTGCGCGCCCCGCCCCCGATCCGGCTCTGACAACGATGTCCATCACGTCGCCACCGGGCGGCGCCAACGCAAGGGTGCTGGTCTTCTACGGCTCGGCGGCCGCCGAGGACGAGTCGCCGGTCGTCAACGCCGGGATCGAGGCGATCGAGAAGATCGGTCTGTCGGGTCCGGCCGCACAGCAGTTCAAGGTCGAGGCGACGGACGACGCGTCGGTCTTCACCAACGAGACGAAGCTGGGCCGGCTCAACGCCATCGTCTTCCTGACGGGTGGCGGGGATGTCCTCGATCCGGAGCAGGAGGCCGGCCTCGAGGCCTACATGGAGGCGGGCGGCGGTTTCGTAGGCATCCACGACGCGGCCCGCGCCGAGCCGTACTCGGACTGGTTCACCGGGCTCGTCGGCGCACGCCCGGCAAGCACCAGCCCGACAACGGTGCAGCGAGCGACCGTTGAGGTCGGCGACCGGCAGCACCCCGCGAGCAAGGATCTGCCGGTCCAGTGGAAGCGCCCCGACCAGTGGCTCAACTGGGTGAAGAACCCCTCGGGCGACGTGCACACGGTGGCGCGGGTGCGCGAGTCGACGTATCAGCCGGGCGCGAGCAAGAACGGCTGGGACCACCCGGTGAGCTGGTGCCGTGACTACGACGGCGGCCGCTCCTTCTACACCGGCATGGGCGGCACGGTCTCCTCGTACGACGAGACCGACTTCCGTACCCATCTGCGCGGCGCCCTGCTCTGGACGACCCGCCTCGCCCAGGCCGACTGCAAGGCGACGATCAACGCCAACTACAAGGCGGAGCGCCTGACCCAGCCCAACCAGCCGGGCCAGAACGACCAGATCGGCGAACCGCACGGCCTGGTCACCGCGCCCGACGGACGGGTGCTCTACATCGGCCGCGGCGGAGCGGACTCCTCCCAGCCCGTGATCACCGACTGGAACAACCCGGACATCGGCAAGGGCAGGGGCGAGATCCACGTCTACGACCCGAAGACCAAGAAGGTCACCCTGGCCGGAGCGCTCACCGTGTTCGGCAACAAGGGCGGCGGCGACGAGCTGGTCAAGGTCGAGGAGGGGCTGCTCGGTATCGAGATCGACCCGGACTTCGAGCGGAACGGCTGGGTGTATCTGCACTACACACCCCACTCGCAGATCAACCGCGATACGCGGATGGCCGAGCGCCGGGTCTCCCGCTTCACGCTCGATCCCGCCACCAACAAGCTGGACCTGAGCAGCGAGAAGGTGCTCCTCAAGTGGCCGGTGCAGATCCACAGTTGCTGCCACGCGGGCGGCGGGATGGCCTGGGACTCCAAGGGCAACCTGTACATCGCGACGGGTGACAACAACTCCAGCGGCTTCAGCGGCGGTTACTCGGGCAACAACCCCGAACCCAACTACAAGGGCGTCTCGTTCGCGGACGCGCGCCGTACCGCGGGCAACACCAACAACCTCAACGGCAAGATCCTGCGCATCCACCCGGAGACCGACGGCACGTACACGCTGCCGGCAGGCAACCTCTTCACGGGCGAGGAGACCGACGAGGGCGGCGGCAAGACGCGCGGCGAGATCTATGTGATGGGGGTCAGGAACCCCGCCCGCATCTCCGTCGACAAGAACACCGACACCCTGTACGCCGGATGGGTCGGCCCCGACGCGAGCGCGCCGTCGACGACCTGGGGCCCGGCCAAGTACGACACCTTCGCCGCCATCACCAAGGCGGGCAACCGGGGTTGGCCGTACTGCATGGGCAACAAGCAGCCCTACCGCGACCGCAATCTGCCAGACCCGACGAAGCCGCTGGGCTGGTACGACTGCGCCCACCCGAAGAACGAGTCCCCGAACAACGACGGTCTCGTCAACCTCCCGCCGGTCACCGGCAACAACATCTGGTACTCGCCCCAGGGCGGCGCCCCGGACTATCCGCGCGACGCGAACGGCATCCCCTCCTACAAGCAGGAGGAGGCCACGTACCTGCTGCCGTGGCTCAAGGGCGGCGGTCAGGCGGCGATGAACGGGCCGGTCTACCGGTACGACTCCTCGATCACGGGCGACGCGAAATGGCCCGCCTACTGGGACGGCAAGTGGTTCGTCGGCGACTTCTACGACTCCGACCAGCCGCGCAATGCCGTCATCACCGACCCGAAGACGGCCGGGGACGGCGGCCTCCCGATCCACTCGGAGTCGCTGAAGAAGATCGTGCCCATCGGCAACGACGGCATCAAGAACCTCATGGACTGGAAGTTCGGACCGGACGGCGCGCTCTATGTCCTCGACTACGGGCGCGGCTTCTTCACCTCGGACGCCAAGTCGGCGCTGTGGAGGGTGACTTACACGGGCGGTGGGCCGACTCCGGCCGCCGACCAGCTCGCCAGGAAGGCGGAGTGATGCGCGTACGAAGGCGAAGAACAGGACGTCTGTGGACGGCCCTGCTGGCGTCCTTGCTGATGGTGCTCGGGCTGACGTCGACGTCGGCGTTCGGGCGTACGGAGGACGCTCCCTCGGGCGCCGCCGCCGCACAGACGCTCACCTGGACGGCGGGCGACGACATCACCAAGTACACGTCCGCGCCGGTGACGGCCGTGGCGGGACCGACCACGATCGTCTTCGAGAACAGCGCGGCGACCGGCAACACGACCGGGATGCCGCACACCCTGACGTTCGTGACCTCCGACCCCGAGTTCAACAACGACGTCGAACTCAACATCCTGGCCAACCCGTTCGACGACCAGGGCGGCCGGCACACCGCCGAGGTCACCCTCACGCCCGGCCGGTACTTCTACCACTGCACGATTCCGGGCCATGGATCGATGCAGGGCATCCTCGTGGTCACCGAGGGCAGCGGCGAGGACACCACGGCGCCCGAGACCTCGGCCGCCGTGAGCGGTACGCAGAACTCGGCGGGCGCGTACGTCGGTTCGGCGACGGTGACGCTGAGCGCCTCCGATGCCGGATCGGGCGTCGACAGGATCGAGTACGCCATCGGTGACACGGGGGCCTGGCAGCCGTACACCACGCCTGTCGTGATCGACCAGGTCGGCTCCCACAAGGTCCGCTATCGGGCGGTCGACAAAGCGGGCAACACAGCCGCGGAGAAGACGGCGGAGTTCACCGTGGTCGCCCCGCCGACGGACGACACGACCGCGCCCGAGACCTCGGCGACCGTGACCGGGGAGAAGAACGATCAGGGCGAGTACCTGTCGATGGCGACCGTCACCGTCTCCGCCTCGGACACCGGTTCCGGCGTCAACACCATCGAGTACTCGGTCGACTCCGGTGCCTGGCAGCCGTACACGGCTCCCGTGATGGTGCACTCACTCGGCGCACACCAGGTGCGTTACCGCGCGACCGACAAGGCGGGCAACACAGCGCCCGAGAAGAGCGTCGCCTTCACGGTGGTCGAGCCGCCCGTCTCCGACACGACGCCGCCGGTGACCGGGGTGACCGTCGACGGGACGAAGAACTCCGACGGCGCGTACGTGAACAGCGCCAAGGTGACCGTGAGCGCGACGGACGAGGGCGGTTCGGGTGTCGCCGCGATCGAGTACTCGCTCGACGCCGGGCCCTATCTGGCGTACACCGCACCGGTGTTGGTCGACCGCGTCGGCGCCCACACGGTGGCGTACCGGGCGAGCGACAAGGCGGGCAATACGTCCGGGCCACGCACCGTGAGCTTCACGGTCGCACCGGGCGGCGGGGTTCCGGCGCCCAACTGCCCTGAATTCGACGAGCGGTTGACGGTGATCGTCGGCACGGTCGACTCGGGTGTGCCGAACCGGGTGACCAACAACCGTTGCCGCATCAACGAGTTGATCGAGGACGAGAAGGAGTGGACCTCCCACGCGCTGTTCCTCAAGCACGCGAGGACCGTCCTCGACAAGCTCCTCAAGGAAGGCGTCATCGACCAGCGGGAGTACAACGCGGTCTACAAGGCGGCCAGGCAGTCCGGCATCGGCAAGCCGGGCCAGACCGACGGCTACAGCAAGATCTTCGACGGTTCACAGGAGTCGTTCGCCAAGTGGGCGCAGGTGGGCGGTGGTTCGTTCGGGCTGAACGCGGACGGGTCGATCACCTCCGGCACCTCGGTGGGCGGGCTCGGCATGCTGTGGTTCCCGCAGCGCAAGTACGGCGACTTCTCGCTGAAGCTCCAGTGGCGTGACGACGCTCCGGGCACCGGGAACGCCAACTCCGGTGTGTTCGTGCGGTTCCCGTGGGTCCACGACCACCCGGAGGAGTCGCGTCCCGAGTGGGTCGCCATCAAGTACGGGCACGAGGTGCAGGTGCTCGACCGGCCCGACGGCGACATGTACAAGACGGGCTCGGTCTACGGCTTCGACCGGGTGGGCCTCGCCGGTGCGGGCGTCACCCAGAAGGGCACCTGGAACGACTACGAGATCCGCGTGGTCGACCAGCACTACTCGGTGTTCCGCAACGGTGTGCTGATCAACGAGTTCGACAACATCGGCGGCCAGGACTTCACCCCGCCGCGCTCGGACGACCCGGGCACGGACGGACGGCGGTTCGCCTCCGGCTATGTCGGGCTCCAGGTGCACGGCACCACGGATGTGGTCTCGTACCGGGACATCCGGATCAAGGAGCTGTAGCCGACACTCTGCGCGGGGAGGCTCCGGGGATGCCCCGGAGTCTCCCCGTTCGCTACTAGCTCTCCTCGTGCTTGGCCCTGCTCGGCTGCACCCGCTTCGGCTCGCCCGGCATCTTGGGGTACTCGGGCGGGTACGGCAGGTCGCCCAGGCCGTGATCGTGCTCGTCGCGGTTGGCGAGATCCAGCAGGGCTTCCAGGGAGAAGGCGTGGTCGTCCATGTCGGCGTGCACGTCGCCGAGTTCGGCGAACCGCGCGGGCATGGTCACGAGGTCGAAGTCGCGGGGCACGGCGTCGTCCACCTCGTCCCAGCGCAGGGGCGCGGAGACGGGGGCGTGCGGGCGGGGGCGTACGGAATAGGCGGAGGCGATGGTGCGGTCGCGGGCGGTCTGGTTGTAGTCGACGAAGATCCGCTCCCCGCGCTCCTCCTTCCACCACTTGATGGTCACGCGGTCGGGCATCCGGCGTTCCAGTTCGCGCCCGACGGCGATGGCGGCCCGGCGCACCTGCGTGAACGTCCAGCGCGGCTCGATCGGCACGAAGACATGCAGGCCCCGGCCGCCGGAGGTCTTCGGATAGCCGCGCAGCCCGCCGAACTCGTCGAGGACGGCGCGCAGTTCATGGGCGGCGTGTACGGCGTCGGCGTAGTCCGTGCCGGGCTGCGGGTCGAGGTCGATGCGGAGTTCGTCGGGGTGGTCGACGTCGTCGCGGCGCACCGGCCACGGATGGAAGGTGAGCGTGCCGAACTGGGCCGCCCACAGGACCGCGGCGGGCTCGGTGGGGCACATCTCGTCGGCGCTGCGGCCGCTGGGGAAGGTGATGTGGGCGGTCGGGATCCAGTCGGGCATGTTCTTCGGCGCCCGCTTCTGGAAGAAGGACTCGCCCGCGACGCCGTCCGGGTACCGCTCCAGGGTGGTGGGGCGGTTGCGCAGCGCGCGGAGGATGCCGTCGCCGACGGCCAGGTAGTACTGGGCGAGGTCCAGCTTCGTGAAGCCGCGCTCCGGGAAGAAGACCTTGCCCGGGCTGGACAGACGTACCGTCCTCCCGGCTGCTTCCAGTTCCACCGCTTCGCCCATGCGAGCCACGGTAGGCCCACGATGGTTGCCCCGCACACCGGGCGGACGGCTCCGGAACCGCGCAGAATCGAAGCATGGATCTGCCGGTGATGCCCCCCGTGAAGCCGATGCTCGCCAAGTCCGTGGCGAAGATTCCGCCGGACATGCACTACGAGGCGAAGTGGGACGGCTTCCGGGCGATCGTGTTCCGGGACGGCGACGAGATCGAGATCGGCAGTCGCACCGGGAAGACGCTGACCAGGTACTTTCCCGAGCTGGTGGAGGCGCTGCGGGAGCGGCTGCCGGCGCGCTGTGTGATGGACGGCGAGATCGTGATCGCCAGGGACGGGCGGCTCGACTTCGACGCGCTCACGGAACGGATCCATCCGGCGGACTCCCGGGTGCGCACGCTGGCCGAGCGGACGCCCGCCTCCTTCGTGGCCTTCGACCTGCTGGCACTGGCCGACCGCTCGCTGCTCGACGTCGAGCTGGGCGACCGGCGCGCCTTGCTGGTGATGGCGCTGTCCGGCGTCACCGCTCCGGTCCACGTCGCCCCGGCGACCACGGACATCGACGTGGCACGCCAGTGGTTCGAGCAGTACGAGGGCGCGGGTCTTGACGGTGTGATCGCCAAGCCGATCCATCTGCTCTACCGGCAGGACGAGCGCGCCATGTTCAAGATCAAACACGAGCGGACGGCGGATGTCGTCGTCGCCGGTTACCGCTTCCACAAGAGCGGGCCGATCGTCGGTTCCCTGCTCCTGGGTCTGTACGACGACAAGGGCACCCTGCAGCACGTGGGGGTGAGCGCCGCGTTCCCGATGAAGCGGCGCGCGGAGCTGGTGGAGGAGCTGGAGCCGCTGCGTCTCGAGGACGTCGGGGAGCATCCCTGGGCCGCCTGGGCGGACGAGTCGGCGCACGAGACGGCACGGTTGCCGGGCGCGCCCAGCCGGTGGTCGTCGAAGAAGGACCTCTCCTGGGTGCCGCTGCGGCCCGAGCGGGTGGCCGAGGTGGCGTACGACCACATGGAGAACGGTGTGCGGTTCCGCCACACGGCCCGCTTCCGCCGCTGGCGCCCCGACCGCACCGCCGAGAGCTGCACGTACAGCCAGCTGGAGGAGCCGGTGGGCTACGACCTCGCGGAGATCTTCAGCCCACAGGACTGACCACGCCGATCAGCCCCTCGTCCCACCCTCCCCCGAAGCCCCGAACCTCCTCCGATGCATCCCGCTGAGCCGAACAGCTCACTTGACGCGCGCAATCACAACCGAACGGGTATGGCCACCGATGAACCTATAAGCGCACAATCGATGACACGGGACAGGGTGGCCACGGTGGGCATGCGACAGATGGCGCGGATGCGGCGCGGCGCGATGACGGCGGCGCTGCTGGCCGCCTCGATGACGGGCTCCCTGATCACGGGCTGCACCGCGGGCGGCGACGCGATCGACGACGGGCGCGGGAACAACCAGATCCCGGGCCCGAGCCAGGGGACCGAGAGCCCCACCCCTCCCGCGAGCGCCGGTTCGGTGCTCGCCGTGAAGATCGACAATGTGCGTGCGGCCCGCCCCCAGACGGGTCTGGAAGCGGCGGACATCGTGTACGCGGAGCAGGTCGAGGGCGGTCTGAGCCGGCTGATGGCGGTCTACGCGAGCAAGCTGCCGAAGGTGGTCGGCCCGGTGCGCAGCGCGCGCGAGTCGGACCTTGAGCTGCTGCGCCAGTTCGACGAGCCGACGCTCGCCTTCTCGGGCGCCCAGCGCAAGCTGCTGCCGCTGATCAACAAGGCGCCGCTGCGCGCACACCCGCCCGGCAATGCATCCGAAGACGCCTACTACCGGGGCACGGGCAAGTCCGCCCCGCACAATCTCTATCTGCGCCCCCAGCGGCTGGCGGCATCCGCACCGGGCTCCGGGGCCCTCACCACCGGGTTCCACTTCGGCACGGCGCCCGCGGGCGGCAGCCCGGAGACCTCACGCACCGTGAAATTCCCCGCGGCCCGCTTCACCTTCACCTGGTCCGAGAGCCGGCAGCGCTGGCTGGTGGCCATGGACGGAACCCCGACGGTGACGACCGACGGGAACACGGTGGCTCCCGCGACGGTCGTCGTGCAGTACGTGAAGGTCCGCAAGTCCAAGTACCACGACATCCTCGGCAGCAACTCGCCGTACACGGAGACGGTGGGCTCGGGGACCGCGAAGGTGTTGCGCAATGGCCGCGTCTTCAACGTGAACTGGGCGCGCCCCAGCGCCACGGACGGTACGGAGTTCACGACGGCGGACGGAGCGCCGATGAACTTCGCGAAGGGCCAGGTGTGGGTGGTCTTCGCGAAGGCCTGACCCCGAAGGCCGAGCGTCCGGGCACGTGGCTAGCGCTGGGTGACGAGCGGCTCCGCCGGATTGCGGAGCCCCTCGGCCGCGTCCGAGACGCGCCGGATGAGGTCGAAGAACAGGGCCTGCTCGTCGGTGGAGAGCGGGGCCAGGAAGACCTGGTTCATCCGTGCCGTGCGGACGGTCAGCTTGCGGTGCGTGCGCGTCCCCTCGTCCGTGAGGCGCAGCAGGAAGCGGCGGCCGTCCTGCGGGTCGCGCACCTTGTCGAGCAGGCCGCGCCGCCCGAGCCTGCTGATGACCTCGGCGATGGTGGACCGGTCCAGGCCCACCCGCTCCCCCACCGTGCGCTGGTCCATGCCCGGCTCCGCGACGAGCGCGTTGAGCACCGCGAACTGCGGCGAGGTGATCTCCTCGGACACCATCGTGTTCCACAGCAGGTAGTGCGCCTGCTGCAGTCGCCGGGCCAGGTGCCCGGGGTGGGTGGAGAGGTCCACCGCGGCCATGTGCGCTCCTCGGCTCGGCCCGTGCGGCGCCGCGTAGGCGCCACTCGTACGGATCAAATTCGTTGGTGTACTGAACGATACCCGGCCACACCGCCACCTGTCTCGCCGCGTTCCAAGACTCTCACCTGCACATTCCCTGGAGGTCTTGACTGAAGTGGGTCCGGGTGGCAGCGTATTTGAAACCTCGAAGAAATAATCAGTGCCCTGACTAATTGGGGCGCTGGACGCTCGGGAGAGATGGGGCTTCTCGGATGGACAAGGTGGTCGCCACAGCCGCGGAGGCGGTGGCCGATGTGCCGGACGGCGCGACACTCGCGGTCGGCGGTTTCGGCCTCAGCGGCGTGCCGAACGTGCTGATCCAGGCCCTGTACGAGCGCGGTGTCACCGGGCTCGGAGTGGTCTCCAACAACTGCGGCGCGATGGAGTCCGGCCTCGCGGTGCTGCTCGCGGCCGGGCGGATCGCCCGCGTCACCGGCTCGTACATCGGCGCGAACAAGGAGTTCGCCCGCCAGTACCTGGCCGGCGAACTCGAGGTCGAGATGATCCCGCAGGGCACCCTCGCCGAGCGGCTGCGCGCCGGCGGCGCCGGGATTCCCGCGTTCTACACCCCGGCCGGTGTCGGCACCCAGGTCGCGGACGGCGGACTGCCCTGGCGCTACGACGGTGAGGGCGGCGTCGCGCTCGCCTCGCCGCCCAAGGAGGTGCGGGAGTTCGACGGCACGGAGTACGTGCTCGAGCACGGCATCCGCACCGACTTCGCCCTCGTACGGGCCGCCAAGGGCGACCGGCACGGGAACCTGGTCTTCAACAAGTCCACCCGGAACTTCAACCCCCTGGCCGCGATGGCCGGGCGGCTGACGATCGCCGAGGTGGAGGAACTCGTCGAGCCCGGGGAGATCGACCCGGACGCGGTGCACCTGCCCGGCATCTTCGTGCAGCGTGTCGTCGCCCTCACGCCCGAGCAGGCGAACGCCAAGATGATCGAGCAGCGGACGGTCTCGGCGCCCGCGGCCAACGGAACGGTGAGCAGCTGATGGCCTGGACCCGCGAACAGATGGCCGCCCGCGCCGCGCGCGAGCTCGAGGACGGCCAGTACGTGAACCTCGGCATCGGCTTGCCCACGCTGATCCCGAACTACTTGCCGGACGACGTCGAGGTGATCCTGGAGTCGGAGAACGGCATCCTCGGCACCGGCCCGTACCCCACCGAGGATCAGGTCGATCCCGACCTGATCAACGCCGGCAAGGAGACCGTCACGGTCCTGCCCGGCGCCTCCTACTTCGACTCCTCGCTGTCCTTCGGGATGATCCGCGGCGGCCACATCGACGTCGCCGTACTCGGGGCCATGCAGGTCTCCGCGGGCGGCGACCTCGCCAACTGGGCCATCCCAGGCAAGATGATCACCGGGATCGGCGGCGCGATGGACCTCGTGCACGGCGCCCGCACCGTCATCGTCGTCATGACGCACACCGCCAAGGACGGCTCCCCGAAGATCCTGGAGGAGTGCGCGCTGCCGCTCACCGGGCAAGCGTGTGTGAACCGGGTCATCACCGATCTCGGTGTTCTCGACGTCACCGCGGAGGGCCTGGTGCTTGTGGAGACCGCGCCCGGCGTGGCGGTGGAAGAGATCGTGGCGAAGACCGCCGCGAAGGTTCACATCCCCGAGGGAGTCAACTGATGACCGGCCTGCGCGACGTCTACATCGTCGATGCCGTCCGTACCCCGTTCGGCAGGTACAACGGTTCCCTGGCCACCGTCCGCCCGGACGACCTGGCCGCCCACGCCATCCGTGAACTCCTCGCCCGTACACCGGACTTGGCCCCCTCCCGGATCGAGGACGTCTACTTCGGCAACGCCAACGGCGCCGGCGAGGAGAACCGCAACGTCGGACGTATGGCCGCGCTCCTCGCGGGCCTGCCCACCTCCGTGCCCGGCGTAACCGTCAACCGGCTGTGCGCCTCCGGGCTCGAAGCCGTCATCCAGGCCGCGCGGGCCATCGCGGTCGGCGACGCCTCCATCGCCCTGGCCGGCGGTGTCGAGTCGATGACCCGCGCCCCCTACGTCCTCCCCAAGAGCGACAGGCCCTTCCCGGCCGGGCACACCGAGCTGTACTCCACCACGCTCGGCTGGCGCATGGTCAACCCGAAGATGGACCCCCAGTGGACCATCCCGCTCGGCGAGTCGGCCGAACTCATCGCCGACAAGCACAAGATCACGCGCGAGCAGCAGGACGAGTTCGCCCTCGCCAGCCACCGCAAGGCCGCCCGGGCCCAGGCGGACGGCCTCTTCGACGGCGAGCTCGCCCCGGTCTCCATCCCTCAGCGCAAGGGCGAGCCGCTCGTCTTCGGCGCCGACGAATGCGTACGCGACGACGCCTCCCTCACGGCGATGGCCAAGCTCAAGCCGTCGTTCCGGACCGAGAACGGCACCGTGACTGCGGGCAACGCCTCCCCGCTGAACGACGGCGCCGCGGCCCTGCTCCTCGTCGACGAGGAGGGGCTCGAAGCCACCGGCCGCGAGCCGCTGGCCCGCGTCTCGGCGACCGGCGTCTCCGCGATCGAGCCGCAGTACTTCGGACTCGCTCCGGTCGAGGCCGTCAACCGCGCACTCTTCAAGGCGGGCAAGACATTTGACGACCTGTCAACCCTGGAACTGAACGAGGCGTTCGCCGCGCAGGTCCTCGGCTGTGTCGCCGAGTGGCCCGAGTTCGACCCCCAGATCCTCAACCCGCAGGGCGGCGCGATCGCCCTCGGGCACCCCCTCGGCGCCTCCGGAGCCCGCCTCGCCGGAACCGTCGCCCACCAACTCGCCCGCAAGGGAAGTGGAGTTGGTGTCGCCACCCTCTGCATCGGCGTGGGCCAGGGCCTCGCCCTCGTCCTGGAACGATAGGAAGTCGACCATGGCTCTCACTCAGTCGGACATCGACGTCGAGATCAAGGACCGCCAGGACGCGTACGACAAGGCGGTGGCCGGCGGCGGAGTGGTCCTGAACCACGCGCAGCGCGACTACGCCCCGTACCGCAGCTCGGTGCTGCGCCACCCCAAGCAGCCGCTGGTCGCCGTGAGCGGTGGCGACCCGGAGACGGTCGAGCTGTCGGGTCCGGTCTTCGGCGTCACCGACATCACCGAGATCGACAACGACCTCACCCGCCACCACCGGGGCGAGCCGATCGGCGAGCGCATGACCGTCTCGGGCCGGCTGCTCGACCGCGACGGCCGTCCGGTGCGCGGCCAACTGGTCGAGGTCTGGCAGGCCAACGCCGCCGGCCGTTACGCCCATCTGCGCGAGCTGCACCCGGCGCCTCTGGACCCCAACTTCACCGGTGTGGGGCGGACCCTGACGGACGATCAGGGCCGGTACTCGTTCACCACGATCAAGCCGGGCCCCTACCCCTGGGGCAACCACACCAACGCGTGGCGGCCCGCCCACATCCACTTCTCGGTCTTCGGCACGGCGTTCACCCAGCGGCTCGTGACGCAGATGTACTTCCCGAGCGACCCGCTGTTCCCGTACGACCCGATCCTGAACTCCGTGACGGACACGGCGGCCCGCAACCGCCTGATCGCCACCTACAACCACGACCTCTCGGCGCCCGAGTTCTCGCTCGGCTACGAATGGGACATCGTCCTCGACGGTCCCTCCGCCACCTGGATCGAGGAAGGCCGTTGAGCATGACCGAGCGGTTGCTCCCCACCCCGTCCCACACCATCGGCCCCTTCTACGGCTACGCGCTCCCCTTTCCCGAAGGCGGGCAGGTCGCACCCCAGGGCCACCCAGAGGCGATCACCCTGCACGGGTACGTGTTCGACGGCGCGGGCAAGCCGATCCCCGACGCCCTCCTGGACTTCTGGCAGGCGGCACCCGACGGCTCCCTGACGGGCGCCCCCGGCTCGATGCGCCGCGACCCGTCCACGGGCGGCTTCCTGGGCCGCAACGGCACCGACTTCACCGGCTTCGGGCGGGTCCCCACCGACGCCGACGGGCACTACGCGCTCTCCACGCTGCCGCCGGGCAACACCGGGCAGCCGTACATCAGCGTGTGCGTGTTCGCGCGCGGCCTGACGAACCACCTCTTCACCCGCGCGTACCTCGCCGACGGCGCCGACCCGCTGCTCGACTCGCTCCCGGCCGACCGGCGCGCCACGCTGATCGCGGCCGAGGGCGCGAACCGGACGTACCGTTTCGACATCCGCCTTCAGGGCGAAGGCGAAACGGTCTTCCTGGAGTTCCAGTGACATTCGGTGATTCCGAAGCCCTGCTCGCCCCCGGGTGGGCGGGCTCCCCGGCGTCGGCGGCGACCAGCGACACCGCGTATCTGCAGGGGTTGCTCGACGCGGAGGCCGCGCTGACCCGCGCCCAGGCGTTCCTGGGACTGGCTCCGGCGGAGGCGGCCGACGCGGTGGACGCAGCCGCCGACGCCTCGCGCTTCGACGTACGCGCGATCGCACTGCGGGCCCGTGACGGCGGCAATCCGGTGATCCCGCTGGTCGCGGATCTGACGACGGCGGTCGGCGAGGAGTACGGGGCGTACGTCCACCGGGGTGCGACGAGCCAGGACATCATGGACTCGGCCACCATGCTGGTCGCCGCGCGCACACTGGATCTGGTCCTGGGGGATCTGGACCGTACGGAGCGGGCGCTGGCCCGGCTCGCGGCGGAGCATCGGGACACGGTGATGCCGGGTCGGACGCTGACCCAGCACGCGGTGCCGACGGCCTTCGGGCTGAAGGCGGCCGGGTGGCGGTCGCTGATCCTTGACGCCAGGGACAGGGTCTCGGCCGTACGGGGCTCGCTGCCCGCCCAACTGGGCGGTGCCGCCGGGACCTTGGCAGCTTTCAGTGTGTTCGGCGCCGAGGACACCCGAGCCCTCACCGCCGCGTACGCCCGTGAACTCGGTCTCGCCGAGCCCGTATTGCCCTGGCACACCCTTCGTACGCCGATCGGTGATCTGGCCGGAGCGCTGGCCTTCACGGCGGGGGCGCTGGGCAAGACCGCTGTCGACGTGCTCACGCTCGCCCGTACCGAGATCGCGGAGCTCGCCGAAGGTACCGGCGGCGGTTCGTCCGCCATGCCGCACAAGGCCAACCCCGTGCGGGCCACCCTCATCGCCGCCGGGGCCCGGCGCGCACCGCAGCTCGCGGCCACGCTGTACGGGGCGATGGCGGCCGAGGACGAGCGGCCCGCCGGGGCCTGGCATGCCGAATGGGAGCCGCTGCGGGACCTGTTGCGGCTCGTCGGCGGGGCGGCGCGCGATGCCGTGGAACTGGCCGAGGGGCTACGGGTGAACGCGGACGTCATGCGTGAACACCTCGGCCTCACCCACGGGTTGATCGTCTCCGAGCGGCTGGCCGCCTCGCTCGCTCCCGTGCTCGGGCGGGCCCGTGCCAAGGAGCTGCTGACGGCGACCGCGAAACGGGCCGTCGCCGAGAACCGGCCCCTCCTGGAGCTGCTCGGCGAGGAGCCGGAGCTCAAGGACCTCGATCTCGCGGACCTCACCGACCCCACCCGCTACACGGGCTCCGCGGGAGCCCTCACCGACCGTGCCCTGGAGCGACGTTGACACCGCCGACCTTCCCGAACGGCAAGCTGCCGCACTACCGCGCCGAGGGGCCGGCCACCGCTCCCCCGCTGCTGCTCGGGCCCTCGCTCGGCACGTCGACCGCCCTGTGGGACAAGGTCGCGCCCGAGCTGTCCGTGACGCATCGGGTGATCCGCTGGGACCTGCCGGGCCACGGCGGCTCGCCTGCCGACCTGATCGGGCCCGGCGCGACCATCGCCGACCTGGCCGATCTGGTGCTGGCCCTCGCCGACTCGCTGGGCATCGGCCGATTCGCCTACGCGGGCGTCTCGTTGGGCGGCGCGGTCGGTCTGCACCTGGCCGTGTACCGCCCGGAGCGGGTGTCGTCCCTCGCGGTCATCTGCTCCTCGGCCCACTTCAACGGCGCCAAGGGGTGGGAGGAAAGGGCCGCCACCGTTCGCCGCGAGGGCCTTGCCGCGCTCGCGGAGACCGCGAACTCCCGTTGGTTCACGCCCGGTTTCACCGTGCCGGAGCTGGTCGAGGACCACCGCACCGCGGACCCGGAGGCGTACGCCGCCTGCTGTGACGCGCTCGCGGCGTTCGACCTCCGCGACCGGCTGACGTCGATCGGCGCGCCGACCCTCCTGATCGCCGGCCGCGAGGATCCGGCGACGCCGCCCGCGCATCTGCGGGAGATCGCGGACGCGGTGCCCGGCGCGACGCTCACCGAGATCCCGGGCGCCTCGCATCTGGCGCCGGCCGAGCGCCCGGAGGCCGTGCTCGCCGCGCTGCGCGGGCACTTCGACGGGTACGCGCCACGCGGCATGGAGGTACGCCGCCAGGTACTCGGCGACACCCACGTGGACCGCGCGCAAGCACGCCAGACCCCCTTCACCGCCCGTTTCCAGGACTTCATCTCCCGCTACGCCTGGGGCGAGATCTGGACGGATCCGACGCTCGCCCGCCGTGAGCGCAGCATGATCACACTGACCGCGCTCGTGGCCCACGGCCACTACGACGAACTCGCGATGCACGTCCGCGCGGCCCGCCGCAACGGGCTCACGCCCGAGGAGATCGGCGCGGTCCTGCTCCAGACGGCCGTGTACTGCGGTGTCCCCGCGGCCAACTCGGCATTCGCGGTGGCCCAGCGGGTACTGGCCGAGGAGGACGAGGCGGGAGCCTGATCCGCAGAGGCGATCGGGAGCCTGATCCGCAGAGGCGATTCAGCACGGCAACCCTGCCAAGGGTGGTGACGACTGCACCAGGCACCGGTGCTCGCCCTGTGCCTACGCTGGACGGAGATCCTCTGCGAACGGAGCCCCGCGTGCCCACTGTCCTGATCACCGGCGCCACCTCCGGCCTCGGCCGTTACGTCGCCTTCGAGCTGGTCCGCTCCGGGTACGTCGTCCTCGCTCACGGACGCGACCGTGCGCGTACCCGGCAGCTTGTCTCGGAGCTGCGGGCGGAGGGCGGTGAGGCGCACGGGTTCGTCGCCGATCTGGCCTCGCTGGCGCAGGTGCGTGCACTGGGTGCGGAGGTCGCGGCCGCCTATCCGCGCCTCGACCTGCTGGTCAACAACGCGGGCGTCGGCGGCGGTTCCCGCGGCGCAGGCCGTGAGGAGAGCGTCGACGGGCACGAGCTCCGCCTCGCGGTGAACTACCTCGCCCCGGTCGCGCTGACCCGGGCGCTGCTGCCCGCGCTGCGTGCGGGCGCCCCCTCCCGCATCGTCAACGTCGGCTCCGCCGGCCAGGAACCGCTGGACTTCGACGACCCCGAACTCACCCGCGGCTACAGCAGCGTATCGGCGTACTGCCGCAGCAAGTTCGCGCTCGCGGCGCACACGTTCGCACTGGGCGAGGAGCTGGCGGGCAGCGGCGTCTCGGTGAACGTCCTGCACCCCGCGACCTACATGGACACCGCGATGGTCCGCGAGGCCGGTGTCAGCCCTTGGTCCTCCGTGGCCGACGGCGCCAGGGGTGTACTCGCTCTGGCCACAACGGAGTTGGGCACGGGCGAGTACTTCGACGGTACGAGCCCCTCGCGGGCGCACGAGGAAGCGTACGACCGCGAGGTCTGGAAGCGACTGGGTGCGACCACCGAGCGGCTGCTCGAAGGCCCGTACCCGACCGGCTAGAAGCCGTCCAGTGCCCGCTGCGCCTGCGCCACCACCCCGTCCGCCCCGCATGAACGCGCCAGCGTCAGGCCCTTGTTGAGCTCGGACACCGACCGGGCCAGAATGCCGTACTCGACGCGGGCCGCCGCGTGTTCGTACTGGCAGGGAGAGGCCTCCAGATAGGTGACCGCCTGGCCGGCGAGCCGTACCGCGCGCTGGCCCGACTCCAGGGCGGCCGCACAGCGCAGGGCCTCGCCGATGGCCGTGTCCGTGCCGAAGCGCTCGGCCTGGCGGCGGGCGTCGGCCGCCAGGGCGGCGGCGCGTGCCGGGTCCTCCGTGGCGAGGGCGCGGGCGAGGTCGACCGCCCAGGGAGCGAGCACGGTGTTGTGGTGACCTCGTACGGCGGCGGCCTTCTCGGCTGCCTCCAGTTCGTTGATGCCTTCCTTGGCGCGGCCGGCGGCGAGCAGCAAACGGCCGCGTACGGAGCGGGTGTCCGGGAGGACGATGGTGGACGGGTACGGCGCTGCGAAGCCGTACTCCTCGGCGATCTCCTCGGCCTCCAGGACATGGCCGCGGGCGAGCAGGGTGTCGATGAGCCCGCAGGTCGCGGACCAGTACAGGGGCAGCCCGCGCCCGACCCGTTCGGCGAGGCGCAGTGATTCGCGCTGGTAGGTCTCCGCGTCGGCGAGGCGGCCCCGTCTGCGGTGTGCGAGGCCGAGGTAGGCGTTGGCCAGGGAGAGGTGGCCGCCGCTCCAGCCGGCCTTCATGTAGGCGTGCAGGGCCTCGCTGAACAGGCTTTCGGCACGGTCCAGCCGGTCGCTGTAGGCGTACGCGCTGCCCAGCATCAGGAGGAGTTCGATGCCCCACTCGGTGTCGGTCCAGCCGAGGCCGGGTGCGAGGCGGCCGTTGACGAGGGCGCGGTCGCAGAGTTCCGCGACCTCCTCGGCGTTCTCGCCGCGCGTCATGGCGTCGAAGCCGCGCAGTATGAGGAGCGCGCGCTCGGAGTTGTCGCGTCCGGTGCAGGTCTTGGCGAGTTCGGCGAGACCGTTGGAGCGTCCGGAGGTCCGCTCCTCGCCGGCGTGGATGCCCTCCCACATGTAGTGCACGGCCTGGAGCCGCATCCGGGCCGGGCCCGGATCGAGCCGGGCGGCCTCCATGTCGACGGTGCGGACGGCCTCTTCCAGCTGGTCGTTGTGGAGGAGCGCCTGGGAGAGGCGGAAGACGGCGTCCACGCGGAGATCGCCTTCGAGGCCGGGCCGGTCGAGCGCGGCCTGCAGATGGCCGATCGTCTTGGCGGGCGCGGTCAGGAGGGTGGCGCAGCCCAGTTCGAAGAGCACGCGCGCGTGGACCTCGGAGGGCGGAGGCTCGGCCAGTGCGCGTTCCAGACAGCGCCTGGCCGCGTCGGGCGCGCCGACGGCGAGGTGTTCGCGGGCGGCCTCGCGCATCTGCTCGACGAGTTCGGGGTCCTCGTCCGGGTGCACTTCGAGGAGGTGGCGGGACGCGGCGGCGGCGCCGCGTCCGGAGTCGGTGACCGCCCACGCGGCCTGGCCGTGCATCGCGGTGCGCAGCGCGTCCGGGATCGAGCGGTAGACCGCGCTGGCGATGAGCGGGTGCACGAACTCCAGGTCGCCCTCGCTCGCCCGGCCGTTCACCGGCTCGGATTTGGTCAGGATGCGGGCGGCGCCGAGCCGTTCGGCGCAGCGCAGTGCCTCCTCGGCCGGCATTCCGGCGAGGTGGGCGGCGAGGTCGAGGGAGATTCCGGTGCCGAGGATCGCGGCCGCCCAGGCGAACCGCGTGGCGTCGATGCCGAGCCCTTCGAGGCGGGCGACGAGTCCGCGGCCGCGGGCCGAGCGGTTCAGGGCGCGCAGTTCGGCGGCCGATCCCTCGACCGGATCGAGTCCGCTGTCCTGCACCTTGGCGAGCAGCTCGACGGTCTCGTACGGGTTGCCGCCGGTGACCGCCCACACCTCACGGCAGAACGGGGCGTCGGCGTGCTCTCCGACCGTGGCGCGGGTCAGCCCTTCGGCCGCCGCGGGGGTCAGCGCGCTCAGGTTGGCGATCGGCCGGGCCGCGGCGGCGATGGTGTCGAGATGACCGGCGCTCACACCGCTCACACCGCCGGGGCGGCGGGCCACCACGACGAGCACCGACAGGTCGTCGAGGCGCTCGGCGAACGCGGCAAGCCAGCGCAGGGTCTCCTGGTCGGCCCAGTGCGCGTCGTCGATGAGGAGCACGAGCGGCCACTCGCGCTTGGCCAGCCGTCGCACGGCCGCGACCAGGCCGTCGCAGACGCCCTGCGGGTCGGGCTGGCGGTCGCCCGGTTCCGCTATGCCGAGCGCGGGTCCCGCGATGTCGTACCAGTCGCCCAGGTACTCGCGTGCCTCCTCGGACAGCAGCGACACCAGGGCGGGCTGCAGGAGCTGCCGTACGACATTGAAGGGGACGGACGTGACGGTCTCGCCGCCGCGTGCCGACCACACCGCGCAGCCGCTGCTCTCCGCGATCCGGCGCGCCTCGGCGAGGAGCGAGGTCTTGCCGAGACCCGCGTCGCCGCTGAACACCAGCAGGCTTCCCGAAGAGTCGGAGTCCGCACACAGGGCGCCGATCGCCTGTTCTAGAGTGGCGACTTCCTCGTCGCGCTCCCACAGGGGAGCCGAGGCGACCACTCCTGGCCGTGCCTCCGTCATCCCGCTACCTCCCCAGGTCGCCCAAACGACGTACAGGCAACGAGCCTAGCCCTCCCGGAGTCGCCATGTCGGCCGGTCGGGGCAGCTGTTGCCGAGACGAGTGACGGCAGGGTTGCGAAGGCGACGCGCCGAAGCGCCGACCAGCCTGCGTGGAAGTTATTGACAGTCAAAACCCATAAATTGAAACTAACTTTCCTGCATCCGTCTCCGCCAACGGCCGGCACCGCCCGGCCCCGGCACGCCCCGGGAGGAACCGGCATGAGCGCCCCCGCGCACGACTCCGACCTGCGCGCCTCCCCGCCCGGACACTCCCGCAGGGCCCTGCTCGCGGGCTCCATGGGCAACTTCATCGAGTGGTACGAGTTCGGGGTCTACGGCTATTTCGCGACGATCATCGCGGCGCGGTTCTTCACGCCGGAGGGCGGCAGCGAGGTCGAGGCCCTGGTGAAGACGTACGCGTCCTTCGCACTCGCGTTCTTCTTCCGGCCCGTGGGCGCCGCGCTGTTCGGCCGGCTCGGCGACCGGATCGGGCGCCGTCCGGTGCTGATCCTGGTGATCGTCCTGATGACCGCCGCGACGACCCTGATCGGCTTGCTGCCCACATACGCCACCGTCGGCGCTCTCGCCCCGTGGCTGCTCACCTTTCTCCGGGTGCTCCAAGGGCTGTCCGCGGGAGGGGAGTTCGGGGGCGCAGTGTCGGTGATGACGGAGTTCGCGCCGCCGGGCCGGCGCGGTCTCTACGGGTCCTGGCAGTCGTTCACGGTGGCGCTGGGGCTGCTGGCCGGCGCGGGGATCGCGGCGCTGCTTGCCACGATGCTCGGCGCCGAGGAGTTGGGCGACTGGGGCTGGCGGCTCCCCTTCCTGCTGACGCTGCCGCTCGGTCTGGGCGCACTGTGGCTGCGGTTGAAGCTGGACGAGACACCGGCCTTCGAGCGGGAGCGGCTGCAAGAGCGTCCACCCGTACGGGAGTTGGTCAGGGCGATCGCGCTCGGCGCAGGGCGTGTGATGGGCTGGGCGGCGGCTGGCTACACCTTCCTGGTCGTGCTGCCCTCATACCTCCAGAGCAGCTTGAACGCCACCTTCCAGCAGGCGCTGCTCGCCACCGTCGTCGCCAACCTCGGCTTCGCGGCCACGATCATCCCTGCGGGCCTGCTCAGCGATCGGATCGGGCGCCGTCCGGTGATGCTCACGGGTGCCGTACTGGTCACCGTGCTGGCGGTACCGCTGCTCAACCTCCTTCAGGACAGCGGGACTTCGCATGCGCTGAAGGGTGCGGCCGTGTTCCTGGCGGGTGCGGTGGTGGGGCTGATGGCCGGGCCGGGACCGGCGATGCTCTCCGAGATGTTCCCCACGAGCGTCCGCTACACGGGCCTCGGACTCGCCTACGCCCTGTCCAATGCGGTGTTCTCGGGCTGTGCGGGGCTCATCATCACGGAGACGGTCAAACGGACGGGGAGCGTGGACATTCCCGGGTACTACGCGGCGGCGACCTGCGCCGTCAGCGTCTTCGCACTGGCTACGCTCCCCAGGGGGCGTCAGAGGCAAGGGAGTTGAGAGCGTGCGGGTGATCGGCCTGATGTCCGGCACGTCGTACGACGCCATCGACGCGGCGGCCGCCGAGCTGACCCTCGACGAGGACAGCCTCGTACTGCGGCCGCTCGGGCTCGTCAGCGAGTCGTACGATCCCGAACTGCGCGGCGCGCTGGCGGCGGCGCTGCCTCCGGCCACGACCGGCCTGGCCGAGGTGTGCCGCCTCGACACCCTGATCGGGCAGGCCTTCGCGGCGGCGGCCGTCCGCGCCGACCGCGAACTGTGCGACGGAGGAGCCGAGTTGATCGCCTCGCACGGCCAGACCGTCTACCACTGGGTGGCGGACGGACGGGTGCACGGGACCCTCCAGCTCGGGCAGCCCGCCTGGATCGCCGAGGCGACGGGGCTGCCCGTGGTCGCCGACTTCCGCCCGCGCGACATCGCCGCTGGTGGCCAGGGCGCGCCCCTGGTCAGCCTGTTCGACCTGCTGTGGCTGCGCGGCAGACCGGGGACGCCTGTGGCGCTCAACCTCGGCGGTATCGCGAACCTCACCGCACCCGACGGCACCGCCTTCGACACGGGGCCCGGGTGCGCGCTCCTCGACGCCGCGGTGCGGGGCCTGAGCGGAGGCCGCCTCGACCACGACGTGGACGGTGCCCTCGCCGCCCGCGGCACCGTGCACGGACCGCTCCTGCGACGCCTGCTTGCGGAGCCCTACTACGCGCTGCCCGCGCCCAAGACGACGGGCAAGGAGCTGTTCCATTTCGGCTATCTGCGCGACGCGTTGACGGGCTTCGGGACGCTGACCGCCGAGGACGTCATCGCGACGCTCACCGCGCTCACCGCCCGCACGGTCGCGGACGCGGTGCGGGCGGTGCGGGCCACCGAGGTGATCGCGTCCGGCGGCGGCACCCGCAATCCCGTACTCATGGCGATGCTCGGCGCCGAACTCCCCGGGGTCGCCCTGCGCAGCTCCGACGCGCTGGGCCTGCCCTCGGCCGCCAAGGAGGCGTACGCCTTCGCCGTACTGGGATTTCTGACGGTGCACGGGCTCGCGGGTACCGACCCGGCGAGCACCGGGGCACGGCATCCCAGCGTGCTCGGCTCGGTCACGCCAGGGCGGGACGGGCTGCCGCCACTGCCGAGAGCGGATCGGGCACCTCTTCGACTGGTCCTGAAATGAACCTTGCCCGCCCCCTCTCATCCGTCTTTCACCCACGCCTCATACGGTGGGCCCCATGACGCAGGTGACTCCTCCCGGCTGGTATCCCGACCCCGGGCAGACAGATGACAGTCCCGCCGCCGAGCGCTGGTGGGACGGCAAGACATGGACGGACCAGACCCGCCCCGTCGGTTCGGCCGCCGCATGGGGTCCCCCGGTGCACCCACCGGGCGCCGGACCGTATCCGGCCTTTCCGCCGGGTCCACCGCGGCGGGGGCTGCGTACGGGCATAGCGGTCGCCGCGGCGATCGCGGTCCTGGCGGGCATCGGAGGTGGTGTGTACGCGCTGACCAAGGACGACGGCTCCAGCGACACCACCGCCAACTCCCAGGGTCCCGGCGGGCTCCAGGGCGGTACGGGCGGTCCTTCGGGTGCTCCCAGCGGCGCTCCCGGTGGTCCCGGCGGCGGCTCGGGCGGCTCCGGCGGCCAGACCCCGGCGCCGGGTCAGTCCGGGCAGCCGCAGACCGAGGACGGTTTCGCCACCGACGCGGTCAACGGCATCAGCATCCCCGTGCCCGACGGCTGGACCGGCTCGAGCATCTCGGTGGGCGCCCAGGTGACCTCGGACGACTCCTACAAGTGCCCCGGCGACACCACGGCGACCTGCACCGCCGGCGGGTTGTACTCGGCCCCCGCGCTGGCCCTGGAGCTGAAGGCGACCACCGCTGAGGCGGCGGCCAAGGAGGACATCTCCAAGAACGCGGAGGAGTCCTACGGCGGAAAGTCCTACGGCGAGATCACCTCGCACGAGGTACTCGCCTCCAAGGCGGTCACCGTGGCCGGACAGAAGGGCTACCTGGTCCGCTGGAAGGCGGTCACCAGCAAGGGCGAGGACGGCTATGTCGAGTCGCTCGCCTTCCCCTCCCCCCTCAGCTCCGAGCAGCTCGTCGTGATCCGCTTCGGCGTCGACGTCAGCGAGAAGCAGGACGTGATCGACACGATCACGAAGGGCATCAAGGTTGCGTCCGGCAGCGGCCAGGGCGTGTAGCAGGAAACAGTTCGGCCGGGTGAGGCGCCTCTCCGCTCAAGAGGAACCCCACCCGGCCGGGGGGTGCGCGCCGCCCCCGTCCCCACGGTGCGGCGCGAGCAGGCCGACGTCCGGTCATCCCGCGGACGGCGGCCTGGGTCTCAGGTGAGGCCGAGGGCCGGAATCACGACCGCCTCCACGAATTGTGTGAGATACGCCGCATCCGCGTACTCGCCCTCCAGGACGGGGCGGACCCGCATGACGCCGATGATCTGCGCCGGAATGAACCCGAGCGCCGGGTGATCGGCGGCGATCTCACCCCGGTCGACCGCCCGGTCGATCATCTCCTTGAGCGAGGCGACCTCGGGCTCGACCAGCGCTTCGCGCAGCGCCCGCTGGAGCTCCTCGTCCGCCATCACGGTATGGCCGAGGGCCTGGAGCAGCTGGGTGTCCTGGCCCGACCACTCGCCCGCGGCGCGCGCCGCTTCGCGCAGGTCCCCCGCGAGTGAGCCGGTGTCGATACCCATGAACCGCGGACAGCGGTTGGCGCGCAGCGCCGCGGCCACGAACTGGGGCTTCGTCTTCCACTGCCGGTAGAGCGTGGACTTGCTGCACCGGGTGCTGGCCGCCACGCCCTCCATGGTGAACGCGTCGTAGCCGCACTCGCGCAGCTGGTCGATCACGGCGTCGTAGAACTCCTGCTCACGCTCGGGCGTGATTTTGGAGCGGCGCGAGGCGACGACCGTCTCCGGTCCGTCCGCGGCCTGCGACGTCATGCTCTTCTCCTCGCTCGGTTCGGGGCGACTGGGTTCGTTCCGGTGGTGCTCTTCACACAGTCTAATCGATACGCCAGTGTACCGATACGGCGGCGTATCGGTACACTGGCGTATCGATGAGCCTTGGACAGGACCTACTCCCGTGTCGAGTGGACCTGCGGGGAGTGGACCTTGTCCTGGGCTCACCACGCACCACCCCGCGCAAGACCGTCAGCAAGGGGGCCGGGGGATGGATTCCCGTACCGAGCCTGCAGAGTCCGAGACAGAACCGGAGCCCGACACGGCCGTACGCCGCCGGGCGTCGCCGGAAGACACCGCCGCACGCCCGCCGCTCCTGCGCGAGCTCCTGCTCGTCGTGGGACTCTTCCTCGTCTACAAGGTCGGCCGGCAGCTGGCCACCGGCCACACCGCCGAGGCCTTCCGCAACGCGGACCGCGTGTGGGACTGGGAGCGGTCCCTCCACCTGCCCGGCGAAGGCGCCGTGCAGAACGCGCTGCTGCACAGCGACACCCTCGTGCACATCGCGAACACCTACTACGCGACCGTCCACTTCCCGGCCACGGTGGCCTTCCTGGTCTGGCTGTACCTGAAGCGCCCGGCCCACTACGTGTGGGCGCGCCGCGTCCTCGCGGCGGTCACCGGCGCCGCCCTTGTCGGGCACCTCTTCTTCCCGCTCGCGCCGCCGCGCCTGCTGAAGGCCGCGGGTCTCGTGGATACGGGGCAGGCGTACGGGCCCACGGTGTACGGGGCGCATCCCGCGACCGACGCGGTGGCGAACCAGTTCGCGGCGATGCCGTCGCTGCACTTCGGCTGGGCCCTGATGGTCGCGATCGGCCTGATCGCCGCGACCCGGTCCCGGTGGCGCTGGCTGTGGCTGCTGCATCCGCTGGTCACCCTGGCGGTGATAGTCGGTACGGCCAACCACTACTGGCTCGACGCGATCGTGGCGGCCGCGCTGCTCGGGATCGCCCTCGCGGTGATCCACCTGCCGCACCGGACGACGACAACGGCGGGGCGCGTTCAGGAACGTGCCGACGACTCCGTACGGGACATACCGGAGCTTGTGGGAGCCGGCCGATGAACGCCACCGGCGCCGCCATCGTCCTGTCGCTGTTCTCGGCCGTCGCGTACGCCGCCGCGGCCGTGGCGCAGGAGCGGCTCGCCTCCCGCAGTTCCGACTCGGGCATGCTGCGCCTGCTGGGCAGCGGGGCCTGGTGGTGGTCGGTCGCGCTGAACGCGTCCGCGGCGCTGCTGCATGTGGCCGCGCTCAAGTACGGCACTCTGACGCTGGTGCAGCCGCTCGGTGCGCTCACCCTGGTGGCCGCGGTGCCGTTGGGTGCGCGGGTCGCCGGGCGGCGGGTCAGCCCGGTCGAGTGGCGCGGCACCGCGCTCACCCTGATCGGCCTTGCGGCGCTGCTCGTCACGGCGTCCGGGCCCGCGCCCGACGACGTGCTGAGCGTGCCGCAGGCGCTGGCCGTCGCCGGCACGACGGCCGTACTGATCGGCGCTCTCGCGCGACGGGGCGCGCGGCCCGGGCTGCGGCACGCGACTGCCTCGGGCTTCGCCTCCGGTGTCGCCTCGGCGCTCACCCAGACGGTGACGGTGGCCGCGACGGACCGCTCGGAGTCGCTGCTCAGTGTCCAGGTGATCGTGGTGGCCGTGCTGGTGGCGGCCTTCGCGGCGGGCGGACTGCTCCTGTCGCAGACCGCGTACCGGGGCGGCCTCGGCGCGCCCCTGGCCGTCGTGACACTCGCCAATCCGCTGGCCGCCGCGGTGATCGGCCTGTCCCTGCTCGGCGAACGCCTTCAGGGCGGCGCGGCGGGCGTACTGCTGGCTCTCATGGGAGCCGGGGTCGCGGCGTGGGGCGTGGTGACGCTGTCGCGGTCGGCGCCCGAGCTCGTCCTCGCGTCCATGGCCGACGATCTACCGGTCCGAGTCCTGGCTGTCGACGACCACCCGGTCGCCGCGGTGCTGGCCCTGGAACCCGAGTCGGCGGCGTACGAACCCTCGTTGCTGCCGCAGCAACCGAACCCTGGGCATTTGACGGCCCACTAGAACCGCCACGGGAAAGGGCGGCCGCGGATATATTCGCGGCCGCCCTTTCCTTTGTGGTGTCGTGTCAGCCCAGCCCGCGGGAGTCCTGCTTGAGGGCCGTGTCGACGGTCAGTGCCGTTGCCACGACCAGGCTCAACAGGGGTTCGGGGAGCTGGTAGTGGATCTGCAGGACGTAGTTGTCCGCGGTGGTGAACATCGTCTTGGCCAGGCCTTCCCAGGTCTTGGTGATCCGGGCGACCTCGTTGTCCGACTGGTCGACGATCGCGAAGTTCCAGGCGCGCCAGTTCTCCGCCTTGATCGCGCCGACCTGCTGACCGTTCGCGTTGATCGCGAAGTTGATCTTCCCGATCATGTTCTGCTGGACGATCTCGCCGACGGGTGAACCGTCCGGACGCGCCACGAGCACCCGCGACTTCATGAACTTCGCGGGGCGCGTCAGCAGCAGTTGCGGCTGGCCGTACGCGTCACGGATCTCCAGCTTGTGGGTCATGAACTGGTCGATGCTGGCGACGAAGCGGAGGATCTTCTTCAGCGCGCTCTGTCCGACCTGGACGACCGAACCGAGCTGGTTGCCCTGCTGGTCCATGACCTTGTACTCGTTGGTCAGCTCGATGAGCTTGGCCTTCTGGTTGACCACCAGGACCGGCTCGGTGAACAGGGTGCCGCCGCCCGCGCCGTTCGCCGCGACCCCGGCCTGCTGGTGCACCTGACGCTGCACGCGCGGGTCGGGACCCGCGGCGGGCTGCGTCGGGGCGTACGCCGGCTGGGGCTGCTGCGGAATCTGCTGCGCGGACTGGGCCTGCTGGTCCGCATTCGTGTGCTCGGTCCATTGCGAGCCGTCCCAGTAGCGCTGTGTCTGGGGCGCCCCGTTCGGATCCGGGTACCAGCCTGCAGGTGTGTTCGAATGCGTGGTCACCGGGGCACACTACCGCGAGATGTCTTGAAATCAACCAGCAGTTGGTTAGGCATCCTGTGCTCCGTCAGGCGGTCACGATCGCCGGGTCGCTCACGCCCGGGCGGCCGTTCTCCACGTGTCCGGCGAACCGGCGCAGGAAGCTCGCGTCCGTGGCCGACACGACGGTCAGGTCGTACCAGCGCTTGCTCGCCCGCAGGTCGAAGGTGTGCTCCACGGTCGCGCCCGCCCGTACCTTGAACGACTTCGACGGGCCGCCGTAGCCGCTGCTCACCTTCAGGTCGACCGTGCCGGAGCCCTTGTTGGTGAGGGTCAGCTCGACGTTGCCGCCCGTGTGCCGCGCGGTGACCTCGGGTCCGGCCTTCCTGCCGGAACCCTTGAACGTGCGCAGGAAGCCGTTCGGGCCGTGCACGGTCAGGTCGTACGCGCCGTTCGAGTACGCCGAGTTCCAGGTGTCCGAAACCTTCCTGCCCGCCTCGGTGGTGTAGGTCCAGGGGCCGTCGGTGCGGTTGCCGGACGTGACGAGGAAGGCGGCGCCGGCCTTGGCGCCGGAGCCGAAGGTGAGCGTGAACTTTCCGGCCGCCGCATCCGCCGAACCGTCCACCAGGGGCGCGTACTTGAGCGGGCGGGCCGGGCGCGAGCCGCGCTCCTGCTTGGGCAGGGCGGGGTTCGCGGGCGGGGTCGGCACGTAGTCGGGGTGACGGTCGCCGTCCGGCGGCTGGTAGCCGTCGGTGTCCGGCAGCGCGACCGGCCTGGTGTCCTTGCGGGCGAAGTCGAAGGCCGAGCTGAGGTCACCGGAGACCACGCGCCGCCAGGGCGAGATGTTGGGCTCGTGCACGCCGAAGCGGCGCTCCATGAACTGGATGATGGAGGTGTGGTCGAGCGTCTCGGAGCAGACGTAACCGCCCTTGCTCCAGGGCGAGACGACGAGCATCGGCACCCGCTGGCCCATCCCGTACGGGCCCGCCGTGCGGCTCGCGTCGCCCGCGTAGAGGTCCGGGCCGACGTCGACCGTGGACTTGCCCTGCGCGGCCGACTGCGGCGGGAACGGCGGCACGAGGTGGTCGAAGAAGCCGTCGTTCTCGTCGTACGTGATGAACAGCGCCGTCTTGCTCCAGACCTCGGGGTCGGAGGTGAGCGCGTCGAGCACCTGGGCGATGTACCAAGCGCCGTAGTTCGCGGGCCAGTTGGGGTGCTCGGTGAACGCCTCGGGTGCGACGATCCAGGAGATCTTCGGCAGCTTCTTGCCCTTGACGTCGGCCTTCAGCTGGTCGAAGAAGCCCTCGCCCTTGCGGGCGTCCGTGCCGGTGCGGGCCTTGTCGTAGAGCGGGTCGCCAGGCTCGGCATTGCGGTACTTGTTGAAGTACAGCAGCGAGTTGTCGCCGTAGTTGCCCCGGTAGGCGTCGGGGATCCAGCCCCAGGAACCGTTCGCGTCCAGGCCGTCGCCGACGTCCTGGTAGATCTTCCAGGAGACGCCGGCCGCTTCGAGGCGCTCGGGGTACGTCGTCCAGTCGTAGCCGACCTCGTCGTTGCCGAGGACCGGGCCGCCGCCGGTGCCGTCGTTGCCGGTGTAACCCGTCCACATGTAGTAGCGGTTCGGGTCGGTGGAGCCGATGAACGAGCAGTGGTAGGCGTCGCAGATGGTGAACGTGTCGGCGAGCGCGTAGTGGAACGGGATGTCCTCACGCGTCAGGTACGCCATCGTCGTCGACGACTTGTTGGGCACCCACTTGTCGTACTTGCCCTTGTTGAAGGCGGCGTGCCCGTCGCTCCAGCCGTGCGGGAGGTCCTGGATGAACTGCATGCCCAGGTCGTCGGCGTCGGGCCGGAACGGGAGCACGTCCTTGGTGCCGTCCGACTGGTACCAGACCGACTTGTCGCCCGACGTCGTGGCCGGAACCGGGTCGCCGAAGCCGCGGACGCCCCTGAGCGAGCCGAAGTAGTGGTCGAAAGAACGGTTCTCCTGCATCAGGACGACGATGTGCTCGACATCGTCGATCGTGCCGGAACCGTGGTGCGCGGGCAGCGCCGCCGCACGCTCGATGCTGTTGGACAGCGCGGTGAACGCCGCGGTGCCGCCGGCGAGCTGGAGGAAGCGGCGCCGATTCACTTGAGGCATGGGTGGGTGACCTCTGTCCTGACGGGGCGCGTATCGCCCGATGATGATGGAACCTGCGCGAAGGGAGTTTTGCAGGCACACCAAACGTCAGGAAAGGGTCGGGTGTCGCTGATGTGAAAGTCGGCGGTACGGGAGATGCTCGGCGACTGCCGCTTCCCGAGAGGCCCCTGCGGCACGGCTTTGCGAGCGGTGTCGGCACGTGCCGCGGCATCGCGTTCCGCGGCCCGGGTCCGACCTGTCAAAGGCACGGCGGACACCTGTCGAATCTGCTGCAATGGTCTCTCCAGCCTGTCCCGGACCTGCCGATGCCCAAGACCGGTCAGGGGTGGGCGACATGCGGCGGGGGGTCGCGGGGTGCCGTATCACGGGGGGCGGGGGAAGCGGCCGGGGAGCGCGTGGGCGCCTCTCGAACTGCCGTTGACTCCTGGGATGACCGGTCACGCGGCCTGGTCCTCGGCGCTGCGCTCCCTCGGCTTCCGGCACACCGCCGAACTGCTCGGCGCCTGGGGCGTACGCCCCGAGTTCAAGGTGCTCGACGGACTCTGGTTCCGGGGGCGCGGCATGACGTGGCTGCGCGTCGACGAGGCCTACGTCGAAGCGCAGCGGGAGCACTGGCGGCGCGAGGGCGGGCCGCACCGGGCGAAGGCGCCGGCCCTCCTCGACCGGGCGGCGGAAATCCTGGGCGCCGACCCGATGGGCCTGCGCCGTGTCGTCGTCCACGAACTGGTGCTGCTGCTCCAGGACCACCCCGACGGAATCAGTGTCCCGGCCGCCGTGGAGCTGGGCGTGGACAAGGACGAGGCGGCGGAGCTGGTCGCCTCCGTGTCCGCGTGCCTGAAGCCGGCCGGGCGGCTCGACGGGGAGGCGGCCGGGAGTATCCACGAGGCCCTGACCGGTCGGCAGTTGTGCCGGGCGGAACGGTACGCGGCCCGGCTGGCCGGGGTCATGGCCGACCCGGAGCTGCGCGGGCTGCTGGCGTCCGTGGCCGAACTGCGCGCCGGCACCGACGAGGCACTGGCCCGGGCGGACACGCTGCACCGGAAGGGCGAATACCGGCAGGCGGCCACCGGCTATCTGGTCACGGCCCGGTACGCCGTCGACGAACCGAGGGCGCTCACCGGTCTGTTGCGGGCCGCGGAGGCCGGGGCACCCGTGGCCCCGGGTCTCCTTCCGGTCCGCGCGGAGGCCGGGCACGACGGCGTGACGGTCACCTGGAACGCCGCCACCGACCAAGCCGGGACCATCCTCTACCGGGTCCTGCGCCACCCACCGGGCAAGCCGCACCGGCACACCGAGGTCGGCGTGCCGGGCACGGCGACCCAGGTGACCGACACGGCCGCCGTACCCGGCAGCAGGGTGCGCTACGCGATCCTCCCGCTGCGGGACGGACGGATCGCCGGGCGGCCCCGGATCAGCGACCCCCTGCTGGTCGCCCCCGAGGTGCGTGAACTCACGCTGACCACCGGACGGCACGGCGTCAGCGCCACCTGGCGGGCACCCGCCGCGGCGGTGGCGATCCGCGCGCTGCGCGAACACGGCGGCGGCGAAACCGAAGTGACATGCCGTCAGGACAGCTTCGAGGACGGGCCGTTGGAGCCCGGAACGTATTCCTACGAGATCCACTGCGAGTACGCGGGGCCCGACCGGCGGACCGTCCGCTCCCTGGGCGTGACCGCCCGCGTGGAGGTCGAGGAGTGGCCCCGGCCGGTCGAGTCGCTGACCGGCGAGCAGCACACGGCGACCGGTCCGGTACGGCTCAGCTGGATTCCGCCGGCCCGGGGCGAGGTCCTGCTGGTGGCGTGGAGCGGGCCGCCGCCCGAGCCCGGCGCCGAACTGCCGGACGGCTTCACCACGAAGCTGCCCAAGCCGCCCCTGTCCTCTCCCCTGCTCGAGCCGGCGGCGGGCACCTCGGTGCGGATCACCGCGGTGACGGTGCTCGGCCGCCACGCCGTCGCGGGCCCCAGTGTGCTGGTCGAGGCCCAGACCCCGGTCCGTGGAATGACCGCCGAGCGCGGCCCCGGCGACACGGTGCGGCTCGGTTTCGAGTGGCCCGATCCGGCCCCCGTGGTACTCGTCGGATGGCGACAGAGCGGTGTGGCCCGGGAGCGGCGGGTGACCCGCAGCGCCTATCTGCGGGAGGGGCTGAGCCTGACGGCGGGCGGCGAGGCCCTCGACGTGGCCGTGGCCCCGCTGCCCTCCGGCGACGCGGAGTTCGTGATCTCCGGGGAGGGACACATACGGGTGCCGTCCCGGATACGGCTCTCCTACCGGCTGGTCAAACCGGGCTGGCGGGCAGGCGCGCGGCGCATGGTCGAGGTGCGGGCCGAACTCCCCGGCGCCTCACCCGGCACGACCGACTGCCCGGACTTCCTGCTGGTCGGCCGGGAGAGCATCGCCCCGCTGCATCCGCGGCACGGCATCGAGGAACTGCGCCTGACCGGGGACCGGTTGGCCGCCGGGGAGCCGGTGCGCACCGAGATCGACCTGCGCGGCCGGACCAAGCCCTATCTGCTGCGCGGCTTCCTGCTCGGAGCCGGCGCTCCCGACGCGCAACTGGACCATCCGCCGTCCGACACTCTGGTGGTGCGCTGACATGACGACCATCGTCTGCCCCTACTGCTTCACCTCCGACCGCGCCTCCCGGCTGGCCTACCGCTGCCTGATGGCGCGTACCGGTGTGCGCGGTGCGGCGCCCTGCGCGCCCGAACCGGACGGCAGGTGGGCGGCGTTCACCGGTGCTCCGGCCGGCGGGCCCGCCGCCCAGCGCGGTCCCTGCTTCGACGCGCCGCGCGGCCTGCGCACCGGGCGCGGGCGCGCGCCCTGCCCCGCGTGCGGTGTGGGCACCCCGGTGCGGGTCTGCCGCAACTGCCACAACGACCTGCCCAGCGACTACTGCGACCAGAGCAGCCGGATCATCGCCCTGATCGGCCCGAAGAGTGCGGGAAAGAGCACCTACGTCACCGTGCTCGCCCACGAGTTGCGCAACAGGGTGGGGCGGGAGTTCAACGCGGCCCTGGCCAGCATGGGCAGCGCGACACAGCAGCGGTACCGGGCCATGGAGGACGACCTCTACCACCGGCTGCTGCTGCCCGGGCCCACCCAGCCGGCCGCCATGCGCTTCAACGACCCGCTGATCTTCCGGCTGAGCACACCTCGGCACGGAGTGGGCGGTCTGCGCGACGGCAGCAGGCACACCGCCCTGGTGTTCTTCGACGCGGCGGGCGAGGACCTGGCCAGTGCCGAGGCCATGGACCGCTACACCGCCTATCTGGCCGCGGCCGACGGCGTCATCCTGCTGGTGGACCCACTGCAGTTGCGGACCGTACGGGAGCAACTGCCGGAGCTGGCAGGGCAGTTGCCGCCGGTGGAGACCGCCCCGGAGCAGATAGCCGCCGACCTCGCCGCCCAGTTGCGCGGCCGCCGCAGAGGCGAGGGCAAGGGCAAGGTCACCACACCGCTGGCGGTGGCGATCACCAAGAGCGACGTCCTGAGTGCCTGGCTGCCACACGGATCGACCCTCGGCCGTCCGGCCGTCCGCGCGGGAGCCCTGGACGACAGCGACCGGGTCGCCGTGGACCAGGACGCGCGGGCCCTCCTCGACGAGTGGGACGGCGGGGTGCTCTACCGCCAACTCGACCGGGACTTCGCCGAGTTCTCACTCTTCTGCCTCTCCGCGCTCGGTTCGCCACCGCCCGCCGAATCACCTTCGGACGCCCCGAAGTCGGGGCCCCGGCCGCTGCGCGTCGAGGATCCACTGCTGTGGCTGCTCGGCCGGCGCGGCCTGCTTCCCGTCCGCACGGCCCGTACCGCCCGGAAGGGACGTGAGCCCCGATGACGCTCCGTCAACTGCACTACACCTCCGCCCCACCCGGCCCCGACGGCTCCGGTTTCCGCTTCACCGCCACGAGCCCGGACACCGACCCCGCTCAGCTGCGGCTGGCCGAACCACTCCTTGGCTACGAGCCGCCGCGCGACGCCCCGGCCAGGCCGACCGAGGCCGAACTGCCCGCCTTCCCCGTCGCGTTCGGCTTCAGCCTGCTGCCCGACGGCACCGGAGTGCTCAGCCGTACGCGCTACACAGGCGCCGACTACAGCGGCCGCTACGGCAACTTCCACGCGCACGCCCTGCTGGTCCCGCCGGGCGCCAGGCTGCCCGGCCGGATGCTGCCCATCGCTGCCTGGGAGTCGCCGGACTGGCGGAGCGTCACGCCGGTGGACGGTGCGCCGCCGCTGGAGGCGCTGAGCCCGGGCGACCGGATCGGACGGCAGCAGCTCACGGCCTTCGCCCGGCGCCGGTCCGAACGCCTCGCGCCGTTCCTGTCGGACGTGCGGCGGCTGTTCGAGGACGAGCGGGCGCCCACCCTGGTGATGGTCGAGGAGGGTGCGGAGGAAGTCGCCCTGTGGGTCGCCCTGGCCTGTGCGGCGCTGCCGCCCGCCTACGCGCCGACGCTGACCTTCACCACGTACACCCGTCGCCCCTACCTCGCCGAACAGCAGATCGTGGGGGTGCTCGCGGACGCCGAATTCGGGTACGCCGCTGCCGACCTGGGCCACCAGTTCCGCTTCCACCACTGCCTCGGCGGCACCTCGAGCGAGCCCCGCACCGCGCCCTGGGCGGAGGTGGCCGCCCGCGTCTGGCTGGCAGGCCGGCCCGACCTCCTGATGCGGGCGGCGGCCGACGCGCCCTTCGACACGGAGGTACTGGCGTCCCACGCGCTGTACGAGGGCATCCCCCTGGAGTCGGCCGGCCGGGCCGCCGGCACCGCGTGGGCGCTGAGCCACGCGGACCAGCGGGACGAGGTCTTCTGGCAGCGTTTCCTGGAGACCCTGCTCGCCGAGGACGCCGACGGCACCGGATCCGACGCGCTGCCCGGGCTGCTGGACGCCCTCGCTGCCCGGTGGCCGCCCGAGGTCACCGAACCCCTGGCGCGCGGCACGGTGCGCGCCGTGATCGACGGCCGGGGCGCGGTGCCCGGCAGTCTCCGCTCGGCGCTGACCCCGGATGCCTGTGTCGAGCTCGCCCGGGAGCTGGGTCCCCGGCTCACCGTCCTGCTCGCCGATCCCGACGTGCCGACCGAGCGGCTCCTCACCCTGCTGAGTCTGGGCGAAACGCTGGCCACCGACCTCGTCGGACACCCGCCGCCGGCCGCGCCGGGAGTGCGGCTGGCCGACCATCTGCTGGCGCGCGCCGCGGACGGCTCCCCCGGTTCCGGCCCGTCCGCCCGCGAAGTGGCGGCCGCGGTGTCCGGGCCCGGGTCGCGGGGAGTGCGCGGCGCCCTGCTCGACCGCCTCAACGACGTGGCCCTGTCCGGCGACCCGATCCCGGTGGTTCCCGTACTGGCCGGCCTGGACGCCACGCTGGACCCGGCCGAGCTGGCCGACTATCCCCATCTGCGCGCGGTCGCGGCCGCCGGACGCGGGACGCGGGATCCCGACAGCGGACTGCGGATGATGAACCGGCTGATCCGGGAGGCCAAGTGGCAGGAAGCCGCCGATCCGTCCGTCCTGCGGACCGCCTTCCTGCTGACCTGGCCCGGGCGGCGGCCGTCGATGGACGACGCGCTGATGCTCCTTGCCCAGACCCCGCCGGATCTGCTGACGGCCAGTGGTCTCGATCACCAACTGGCCCGCACCGCGCTCGCCGCCGACGCCTCCGACCCGGACGCCCCCGAAGTGGCCCGGAAACTGCTGTCCGCCCTGCCACCGGGCATCGGGCTGACCGAACCGCGTGTGCGTGACGGACTGAACCTGCTGCTGCACGCCGAGGACATCCGCACCGGCCAGGCCGAGCGCGGCTTCACCTCGTACGCCATCGCGCTGCGCGACCGGGCCCGCCCGCTGGACGACAGCCTGGAACGCAGGCTGGCCCGCGGTCTCGTGGCCCGCATCCTCAGCGGCGCCGCCCCCGAGGCCAGGGTCCGCCCGGGCGTGGCCGGGATGCTGCTCAAGGACGAGCTGGAGCAACTCGTGCGCTACGGCGACGAGGGCCTGATGGACACCTACGAGGCAGAGGCCCGGAGTTCGGTGACCCTTGACCGGCTGCAGCGCGACCCCTGTCACCTGGCGGCCCTGTTCATCGCGTGGAACAGCTTCGGCGACTTCAACCCGGCCTGGGACCGCGTCCGGCTCCGCCTGCTCGACCAGTTCCTGAAACCGGCCGTACGCAGACTGCCGGAACCCCATCTGTCGGCGGCCGAGTCGGAGCTGGCCGAGGTGAGTGGCACCTGGGCCGACCGGTGGCGGGACTGGTATCGGCCTGGCCTGGCCCGCCGCTGGGGGCGCCGGCGCGGATCCGGAGCCGGCGGCGGCCGCCCGTCGAAGAGCTGGCGGGACGCGGGCCCCGGCACGGTGGAGACGCAACCGGGAGCGGAGGAACACTGATGTCGCCGAGCGATCTCTTCTCCGGCTCCCCGTGGGTGTCGGCCCTCGTCGTCCTGCTCTTCATACAGTCGCCGGTCATCGTCTGGAACCTGCTGCGTTCCGCTCCCGTCGCGTACGCGCGGTTCGTCGCGGAGACCGGCAAGAGCCTGGGTCCGTGGCGGCCCGGAACCTATGACGCCCGGGTGCGGCCGCCCGGCGGAACCGAACCCGCCTACCGGGCCTATTGGGCACAGCAGGCGTGGACGGACGCCGTCAGCGCCACGGCGGTGGGCGCGACCGACATCTGGCGGCGCGTGGTGGACGTATGGATGAAGGACCGGGTCCGCTCGATGTGGAACCTGTACCGGAAACCGTACGGGAGGCGGGAGACGTGGGAGGTGCTCTTCCTGCGGTTCTTCAGCGTCGGCGTCGCCCTGGGCGCGCTCCTCGGCAGCCTCGCCGCCGCCGCGACCGCCGCCGCCACGACGCTGGTGTTCGGGGTGCTGCTCGGCGCCGGCTGTACCGCACTGGTCCTGGCCGCCCTGTGCCTGCGCGGCATCGACTCGGGCCGGCTGGTCGTGGGACGGATCCGGATGAAGTGCCCCCACCCGGGGTGCTATCACTCGGTGGCGCTCCCCGTGTACCGGTGTCCCGGCTGCCGCCATCCGCACCGTTCGCTGCGGCCCGGCCGCTACGGCGTCCTGCGCCGCGTCTGCGAATGCGGCCAGGTGCTCCGTACCAGCTTCCTCACCGGGCGGCACCGGCTCGACGCCGAGTGCCCCGAGTGCTCCCTCCCGCTCCCGGACGGCCTCGGCTCGGCCCGGCTCGTTCATGTGCCGCTGATCGGCGGCACGTCCTCGGGCAAGTCGATGCTGCTGCAGGCGATGGTCGCCGGGCTGCTCGCGCGGATGAACGGCGGGGAGTTCTCGGTCCGGTTCGCCCGGGACGCGGACCGCCGCGAGTACGAACGCGACGCGGCCCAGCTGGCGTCCGGCGGGGGCATCGGCAAGACGACGGCCGTCCAGCCGACCGCGGTCATGCTGTACGTCGGGAAGCGCTACCGCAAGCGGCTGCTGTACCTGTACGACCCACGGGGCGAGAACCTCGAATCCCACGAGCGGCTGCGCGAGCAGGAGTATCTCGCCCATGCCGACGCCCTCGTGCTGGTCGTGGACGCGCTGGCCGACCCTTCGGTCTACGACGGGCTGCCTCCCGACGAACGGACGCGGGCCGATCTGGCCTCCCCTTCGGCGGAGAGCCCGATGCACACCTACGAACGGCTTTCCGGTGAACTGGCCGCCATGTCGGGACGCCGCCGGCAGACTCCGGTGGCGGTCGTGGTGACCAAGAAGGACGTGCTCCACCGACTGGACTCACTGCCGACACTGACCGACGGCGTCGACGGCTGGCTGCGGGCGGTGGGGCTGGAGAATCTGGTGCGCGGCCTCGAACACGACTTCGGGGCCTGCCGGTTCACCGCGCTGAGTGCGCAGGACGCCGTCGGCACACAGCCCCACCCGGCCGAACGGCGGCATGCGGCGGAGCCGGTCCTGTGGCTTCTGCGCCGGACCGGACTGCGGATCAAGAAGGCGCGCCCGGCGGTTGCCTCCGGTCGGATTCCGCCACGGCCGACGACGGATCCGGGTGTTGCCGAAAGCTCCTGACGGCAGCTCAGAGCCACGAGTATCTTCGATGAGGCAGCCCGGAAATGGGCGAGTCTGCGGAGGGGGAGCCGGAGATGACGCAGGTGCCCACCCACGTGTGCCGGCAGCGCCGCGTGATTCTCGGGATGTTCGCGGTGTCGGTGGCTGCCGTCCTGCTGCTCCCCCTGGGCGCCCTGGTCCTCGCTCTCACGAACGGATAGCCGATCGGGCGGACAGCGCGCATCGGGCGGATGGCCGATCAGGCGGACAGCCGATCAGACTGAGGGGGACGAACCGTGAGCGATATCCCAGGCGGAGCGATGGCCAGCCGTCCGGTCCATTTCTTCTGGATACTGGACACCTCGTATTCCATGGGGGTCAACGGAAAGATCGGCGCGCTCAACTTCGCCATCAAGGAGGCCCTGCCCGAGATGCGGGCGGTGGCCAAGGACAATCCGGCGGCCTCGCTGATGGTGCGGGCCCTCACCTTCTCCACCAGCGCGCGCTGGCAGCAGCCGACCTCCACACCGGTGGACGACTTCCACTGGCAGGACGTCCAGCCGGACGGCATCACCAATCTCGGCGAGGCCTTGAAGCTGGTGGCCCGTGAGCTGGAGATGCCGCCCATGCCGGAGCGGGCCCTGAAGCCGGTCCTAGCGCTGGTCTCGGACGGGCAGCCCACCGACGACTGGCGCTCCGGTCTCAGAGCGGTCGACGCGACGCCCTGGGGCAAGCGCGCGGTGCGGGTCTCGATCGGCATCGGCGAGGACGTCGACCGGGCCATGCTCAAGGAGTTCCTCGCCAACCCGGAGCTGGAGCCGTTCGACGCCAACAGCCCCAAGCAACTGGCCGCCGCCATCCGCTGGGCCTCGACGGTGGCCGTCAAGGCGGCCTCCACCCCGGTCGCGGCCGCGGCCGACAACAAGACGCTGGGCGGCGGGTACGCGCCCTACGCCCCGCCCACCGTGACGACGGCCGACGACGATGACGACGTGTGGTGACCGTGCCCGGCGCGGCTGAAGCGACCGGCCTGTCCTCGGGTGACCACTGGCGGATCCTCTGCGAACACGTGATGGGCCCGCACAAGAAGAACTACCAGGACTGCGTGTACGCCGACCTGGTCCCCGGCCAGGACGCCGCGGTGCTGGCGGTCGCCGACGGACACGGCTCGGCCGCCCATGCCCACAGCGATGTGGGCGCCCGCTACGCGGTGGAGATCTTCGGCCGGCTGGGCAAGGAGTTCGCGGAACGCGCCCTCGGCTCACTGCCCCTGCCCCGGCTCAAGGCCGACGCCCGGGACCGGATGCCCCGCGAGCTGGTCCGGTGCTGGCAGGACGAGGTCCTGGAGCACGCCCGCCGCAACGCCACCGGGCCGGGCCCTGTGCCGCCCGCCCCGGAAGGTGTGCGGCAACAGGATCTGGTGCCGTACGGGACGACGCTCATCGGTGCCGTCATCACCCCGGGGCTCCTGGTGGGCTGGCAGCTCGGGGACGGCGAGCTGGCGATGGTCGACCCGCGGGGGAAGATCCGGCTGCCGCTCGATTCGGGCCGGCCGGAACTGGGCGACGAGACGGACTCGTTGTGCAGCCGGCAGGCCTGGGACCTGATGCGGGTGCACTGGTCCCCGATCACCGCCGCGGACAGTTCGCCCGCGCTGGTGCTGCTGTCGACGGACGGGCTCTCCAAGAGCTTCGTGGACCGCCAGGGCTACCAGGACTTCGTCCGGGGCACTTATGAACGGCTGCGGGAGCAGGGCCCCTCGGCGGTCGCGGACGATCTGCCCAAGTGGCTGGCCCAGGCGGCGAAGTACTCGGGCGACGACACGACGGTGGCCGCGGCCTGGCGGGCCGCGGCGGGCCCGAGCGGCACCGCGGCAAGCCCGAGCGCCACTGCGGCGAGCCCCAGCGGCACCGCGGCGAGCACCTGGACCGGTACGGAGGAAGAATGACGAACGGCATGCTCCCCACTGGCACCACGCTCACCGACGAGGACGGCGCGGGTGTCATGATCGTCGGTCTCCTGGGTTCCGGGGGCCAGGGAGAGGTCTACCGGGTGCGCACCCCCGCCGGGGAGCGTGCCCTGAAGTGGTACTACCCCGGCTGCGCCACCGATCAGCAACTGCAGATCGTGGAGGATCTGGTGGGCCGCGGGTTCACCGACGAGCGGTTCCTCTGGCCCCAGCAGGTCGTATCGGACAACGCCGGGGGCTTCGGCTATCTGATGGACCTGCGCCCGGACCGCTTCCGGGGTCTGCCGGAGCTCTTCCGCCGCCAAGTGAGCGTCCATTACCAGGAGTTGGTGACCGCCGGGATCCACATGGTGGAGGCGTACAAGGCCCTGCACTCCAGAGGAGTCGCCTACCGCGACATCTCCTGGGGCAACATCTTCTTCGACCCGGCCACCGGGGACGTACTGGTCTGCGACAACGACAACGCGGTGGTGGAGGGGGCCGTCTCGGGCATCGCAGGGACGATGGAGTTCATGGCCCCGGAGTTGGTGCGCGGCGACGACGGCGCGACACCAAGCACTCAGACGGACCTGCACTCCCTGGCCGTACTCCTCTTCATGCTGCTGATGAACCATCACCCCCTGAAGGGCGTCGCGGAGTTGCGGATCCGCTGCCTTGACGAGGCCGCCGAGAAGAAGCTGTACGGCACGAACCCGGTGTTCGTCTTCGATCCCGCCGATCAGTCCAACCGCCCCGACGCGCACGAGCAGACCACCGTGCTGGCCACCTGGGGCGCCGCGCCTCCCGCCCTGCAGGATCTGTTCGTGCACAGTTTCACGGAGGGGCTCAGGGAGCCGTCCCGGCGAGTGCGCGAGTCGCAGTGGCGGGAGACGCTGAGCAAGATCCGCGACACCATCGTGATCTGCTCCGACTGCGGCCGGCAGAACATGACCGAGCCCGACTCCCAGACCGGCCCCTCCTGTTGGAGCTGCGGAAAGACCCTGGTCATGCCCGCCTGGCTGGTGGTCACCACCGCGCATCCGCGCACCGTCCGCACGGTTCGGCTCGGCCGGGACGCCCGGCTCTACGGCCATCATCTGGAGGCGGAGCCCAAGCGCCACGACTACTCCCCCGGCGCGGTCATCGCGGAACTGTCGGAGAACCCCAAGCGCCCCGGCCAGTTCGGGCTGACCAACCGCTCCCAGGAGACCTGGCACGCCCGCCGTACGGACGGCACGGCGCACGAGGTCGAACCCGGCCGCTCGGTCTCGCTGCGGCCGGGGCTCGGGGTGGATCTGGGCGGCGGGGCGGAGGCCGTGGTGCACTCGTCCTGAACCGGTGGCCCGTCGGCTTGTGTCGGGTCCGGTCAGCCGCCGAGCGCGCGCATGATGCCCTCGGAAAGGACCAGCGCGCTGCTGCCGGTGCCGACCCCCAGGCTCACGGTGTTGAGCCAGGCCCGGATCCGGCCGTGGTCGGGCGGCTCGTTGCTCGCCTCGGCGCGGGCGAGTTCGGCGCGTACCGCTTCGGCCTCGGGCGGTGCCGACGGGCCGAGTTCGCGGACGAGGTCGGTGGCCAGCCGCAGCGCTTCGGCGGTCGAAGTCCCGCTGTTGTAGACGGTGTTGTGCTGGACGGTGTGGTCACCCGCCTGGACGGGGCCGCTGATGGGACCGTTGAAGTTGAAGTTGCTGCTCATGGGTGCTGCCTCCTCGGGGAGTTGCTCACGGACGGCCGGGCGGGCCTTGCTGGCCTCCGCCGCCCTGCGCGGGACCGGGCGGGGGTGTGTGCTGCTGGTGGTTGACCTGCTGAAGGTGGTTGCCGAACTGCGCGGGGCCGGTGATCGGGCCCGCGAAGTTGTAGGTCTGCGCGTTGACGATCCGCTTCTCGGTCTCCTCGAAGTCGGAGGTGTCGACGTTGTGTGCCCTGAGGAAGGCCCCGGTCGCCAGGAGCACACCCTGCTCCAGCCGCTTGAAGTAGTGCGAGGTGTCCCGCCGTTCGATGTACCCCATGCGGTCCCAGTCCGCGACGGCCTCGCGCAGCCCGTTCTCCGCGCCGTAGTCCCAGTCCGTCCGGCCCTTGCGGATCTCCTTGCGGATCTGGCTCAGCAGGCGCGCCTTGCGGCGCATCCGCGCACCCTCCCCGTTCAGTCGCCCCAGAGCGCCGAACAGTGTGTGCCGGAAGCCACGGTTGACCGTGCGGACGGTGTGCCACCACAGCCGTACGGGGCCGGTCGGCAGGTACTCCACCGCGTCGAAACGCTCGGACAGCGGCGGGATCACATACGCGGTGACCTCCCACGTCAGACGGGGCATCAGCAGATGGGCCCGCAGATGCATGGTCACCACCACACGTCCGCCCGGTCCCAGCATGCGCAGACAGAGATACGTCTCCGCGCCCGCGCCCGTCTGCACCGTCCCGCTCTTCACCAGTTGCTTGGGCACGACGACGACCGGCGGGCGGGTCGCGTCCGGCAGCACGTCCTTCCCCAGGTACGACACGTGCAGCCCGCGGACGTACAGGCGATTGCGGGCGTGGAGTGTCTCGAGGCCCACGATCTTGGGCATCTCGACGGCCAGGTAGTGGTGCAGATCGGCGGCGTCGAACGGAATGATCTGCTTGTCCCGGCCCTGGTCGTCCTTGGCCGGACGGCTCACGTCGACCGCGTCCCAGACCGACTCGGTGATCCGCCAGCCGCTCCCCACGAAGGGATTGATCCGCTCCACCTTGGCGTTGTACGCGACGAAGTTCGCCCGCTTCATGGACTCCAGCCGCTGCTCCACCTCCGGGCCGAGCGGCGGCGCCAGGTCCATCGCGGGGGCTCCCTCCCGCCCCAGTACCAGCGCCGCGCGCCGTGCCCCCAACTCGGCCCCGTGGGCCACCCACCAGGCGGCCACCAGCGTTACGACGGCCACTGCGGCCGAGACCGCGGCCATGCCCTGGTTACCTGCGACGACCTGCCACAGCGCCAGTGCCGTCGCCGCCGGCAGCACGATCGCCGCGACGGCCAGCGCCTGGTCCCGGTGCCGCCACCGGGCGATGGCCTGCTGCGTATGCCGTACCAGGGCGACCAGATTGATCCCCTGCGGCAGCGCCACCGCCTGCAGCCCGTCCTCCACGTACTCCTCCCACACCGCCCGCGCGAGGACCTCGTCGAGATGGACCGTGGCGCACAGCCGGCGTGTGACAAGGTCCGTACGGTATTTCGGCAAGGGCGTGAGACTGGCACTGGTGAGCGGCATACGTTCCCCCCGGCGGCTGCCCAGCACATCCCGGTATCCGGTGTTGTGCGCTCCTTCCACGGTAGAGCTTGCGCAGGTAGCGGGGCAGCACTTCGCTCAACTCCCGTTCTGCCGCCCACCGTTCTCCGGTACCTGGTCCTGGGGCCGCGATCCACACCGGCCAAGCCTTCCGTCTGACGGAAGCAGCCTTGCCGACCTGTGGTGCCCGTCACGAACCTGGTGCCCAGCGGGGCGACGAGGCCCCGCTCTCAGGGACGGGAACGCCATGCCTCACATGACCTCCTTCGCCAGGAACCAGTGGTACGTCGCCGCCTACTCGCACGAGGTGGGGCGCGAGCTGCTCGGTCGGACGATCCTCGGGGAACCGCTCGTGTTCTACCGGACCGAGGACGACGGGACGGCCGTCGCCCTGTCCGACCGCTGTGTGCACCGCCGGTTCCCGCTCTCGGAGAGCCGGCTCGACGGCGACCGGATCGTGTGCGGCTACCACGGGTTCACGTACGACACGACGGGCGCGTGCGTGTACGTGCCGGGGCAGAAACGCATACCGCGCACCGCCCGCGTCGCCTCCTACCCGCTGGTCGAGCAGGACTCCCTGATCTGGGTCTGGATCGGTGACCCGGCGCTCGCCGACCCGGAGGCCATCCCGCGCGCCCGCCACCTCGACTCCCCCGACTGGCTCACGGTCCGCGGCATGGAGCCGATCGACGCCGACTACGGGCTGCTCGTGGACAACCTGCTCGACCTCTCGCACGAGACGTATCTGCACGGCGGCTACATCGGCAGCCCCGAGGTCGCCGAGACACCGATCACCACCGAGGTCGACGAGGGCGCGGGGATCGTGCGGGTCAGCCGGCACATGGCCGACGCCGAGTGCCCGCCGTTCTACGCCCGTTCGACCGGCATCGAGGGCCGGATCACCCGCTGGCAGGACATCGAGTACCACGCCCCGTGTCTCTACCTCCTGCACAGCCGCATCGCACCGGCCGGTGTGCTGCCCGAGGCGGACGGCAGCGACCCGAACGGCTTCCACACCGAGATCACCTACGCCATCACGCCCTCCTCGGACGGCAAGGTGTACGACTTCTGGGCGGTCTCGCGCGACTGGGCCACGGACGACACCGAGGTCACCGAGTTCCTGCGGAGCAACAACCACACCGTCGTCATGCAGGACGTGGACGCGCTCAACCTGCTGCAGAAGACGCTGGGTTCGGAGCGCGGCGGCTACCAGGAGCTCAGCATCAACATCGACACCGGCGGCCTGGCCGCCCGCCGTATCCTCGCCCGCCTTGTCGAGGAGGGCGACAAGCCGATGGAGAAGGTGCTGTGACGAGCCCGACCGGCGAGATCTACCGCATCGACTGGGTGCCGGGCACGGACATCCTGCACGGCACCTGTCACTGCGGTGCCGAGCACGCCGCCCAGGACCCGATCGAGATGTGGGAGTGGATGCTCGGCCACCCCGAAGGCCACGAGCCACGAGGACAGGCACAATGACCTTGTACGAGGCCGAACTCGTCGTCGAGCAGAGGGAGTTCGCCGCCGACGGCGTACTCGCCCTCACCCTCCGCCACCCGCTCGGCGAGGAACTCCCCGGCTGGCAGCCGGGCGCCCATATCGACGTGGCGCTCGGGCCGGAGCTTGAGCGGCAGTACTCGCTGTGCGGTGATCCGGCCGACCGGCGTTCATGGCGGATCGCGGTGCTGCGCGAGCCGGACGGGCGCGGTGGATCGTCGTACGTGCACGAGGAGTTGAGCGAGGGCGACAAGGTGCGGGTGCGCGGCCCGCGCAATCACTTCGCTCTCCAGGACGCCCCGCGTTACCGGTTCGTCGCGGGCGGCATCGGCATCACCCCCATCCTGCCGATGCTCGCCGCGGCCGAGGCGGCGGGCGCGGAGTGGACGCTGCTGTACGGCGGGCGTACGCGCGAATCCATGGCGTTCACCGAGGAGTTGGGCCGCTACGGGGACAGGGTGACCATCGCCCCGCAGGACGAGACCGGGCTGCTGGATCTGGCTCCCCTGGACGCTCCTGACGCCCTGGTCTACTGCTGCGGACCCGGCCCGCTCCTGGACGCGGTCGAGAAGCGGTGTCCCGCCGGGCTCCTGCATGTCGAGCGCTTCCAGCCGAAGGTCCAGGAGAGCGGCCCGGACCGGGAGTTCGAGGTGGTGCTGTCGCGGAGCGGGCGCACCCTGACCGTCCCCGCCGATGTCTCCGTCCTCGACACCGTGCGGGCCGCGGGCGTGGAGGTGCTCTACTCCTGCACCGAGGGCACCTGCGGGACCTGCGAGACGGACGTCCTCGAAGGGACCCCGGACCACCGGGACTCGGTGCTCAGCGACGAGGAGCGGGCGGCCGGCGAGACGATGCTCATCTGCGTCTCTCGCTGTCTGGAGAGGCGGCTCGTGCTGGACCTGTGACCTTGAGGTCCGCCTCGATACGGGCCACGGTGGCGAGCAGGTGGGGCAACAGGTCGCGGCGCACGGAGTCCATGGAGTTGCGGCTGGCGTGCACCGGGATGTTCACGGCCGCCACGACCTCGCCGTCCCGGTCCCGCACCGGGGCGGCGACCGAGCGCAGCCCCTCCTCCAGTTCCTGGTCGACGATGGCGTACCCCTGGCGCCGTACCCGCAGGAGCTCCGCCTTGAGCGACTCGGCCGAGACGATCGTGCGTGCCGTCAGGGGCCGCAGTTCGGCGCGGGCGAGCCGGGCGTCGATCTCCTCGTCCGGCAGATGGGCGAGCATCACCCGTCCCACGGAGGTCACATGGGCCGGGAAGCGGGTGCCGACGGTGATAGTCGCGGTCATGATGCGGCTGGTGGGGACACGCGCCACGTACACGATGTCGTCGCCGTCCAGGACGCAGAGCGAGGACGACTCCCGTACCTGCGCGACGAGTTGCTCCAGATGGGGTTCAGCGAGGTCGGGCAGGGTGAAGCCGGAGAGGTAGGAGTAGCCGAGCTCCAGCACACGCGGGGTGAGCCGGAACATCCGGCCGTCGGTGTGCACATATCCGAGGTCGAGGAGCGTCAGCAGGAAGCGGCGGGCCGCCGCGCGGGTCATGTCGCAGGTCCGAGCCACCTGACTGAGCGTCAACTCCGGGTGGTCCGCGTCGAATGCACGGATGACGGCGAGGCCCCGTTCGAAGGACCGGACAAAATGGGGCGCGCGGGCTGCTGCAGGCATCGTCGCCTCCAGATGGACGCACGGAGTGCGCCTTCTGCGCACTCCAGGACGCATTTCGGTAACTGTCAACAATATTGTCAGCGAAAAGGATTGACCCCGTCGAAACGGGGTCCTAGTTTCCCGCTGAGCACTATTGTGCGGTGTGCGCACAGCCTGTCGGAACACTCTCGTCTGCACAGGAGGAGTAATGCGTCGTCTGCTTGCCGGTCTCGCGGTCGGATCCTTGATGGTGGCCGCATCGGCCTGCGGTTCGTCCGACTCCGGGTCGTCGGACAAGAGTTCGTCGTCCGGTGGCGGGACCACCACGGTCAAGGTGGGGATCATCCCCATCGTCGATGTCGCGCCCATCTACCTGGGCCAGAAGCAGGGCTTCTACAGCAAGCGGGGCCTGAAGCTCGAAATGACGACCGCTCAGGGCGGCGCGGCGATCGTGCCCGGCGTGGTCAGCGGCCAGTTCCAGTTCGGGTTCTCCAACATGACCTCGCTGATGATCGCCCAGTCCCAGAACGTGCCCGTGAAGGCCGTCGCCAACGGAATCGCCTCAACGGGCGTGGACGGCAAGGACTTCGGCGCCCTCACGGTGAAGAAGGACAGCCCCATCAAGTCCGCGAAGGACCTGGAGGGCAAGAAGGTCGCCGTCAACACCCTCAAGAACATCAACGAGACCGCGGTGCGCGAGTCGGTGCGCAAGGCGGGCGGCGATCCGTCCAAGGTGAAGTTCGTGGAGCTGGCCTTCGACCAGATGCCCGCCGCCCTCGACGGCGGCCAGATCGACGCCGCCATGGTCGTCGAGCCGGCGCTCGCCACCGTGAAGAGCCAGGGTGCCGTCGAGATCGCCTCGTCGCTGGTCGACGTCGCGAAGGACCTCACGGTCGCCATGTACTTCACGTCGACCCAGTACGAGCAGCAGAACCCCGAGCTGGTGAAGAAGTTCCAGGAGGCCACCGCGGAGTCCCTCGCCTACGCCGACTCCCACCCGGACGAGGCCCGGGAGATCGTCACCACGTACACGAAGATCCCCGCGGCGGTGCTGGCGAACGTGGTCCTGCCGAAGTGGCCGGCCGAGCCGAACCGTGCCTCGATCGAGGCGCTGATGAAGCTGGGCGAGGAGGACGGGCTGTTCAAGACGACCCCCGACCTGGACAAGCTGCTTCCGTGAAGGGACTGAACGCCGCACTGGGTGCGGCCGGGCTCGCGGCCTTCCTCGCTCTGGGCGAGGCGGTGCCGCGGCTCGGTCTTGTCAAAGAGGACTACTTCCCGCCCACCAGCCGCATCGCCGAAGCGCTCTGGCGGGAGCTGAAGGACGAGGTGTTCTGGACGGCGCTCGGGGACACCCTGACCGGCTGGGCCCTGGGCCTGGCGATCGCGGTGACCGCCGGAATCCTGGCGGGCGTCGTGATCTCGGTCGTACCCCATCTGCGCGAGGCCACCGCCTCCACCATCGAGTTCCTCCGCCCGATCCCCTCCGTCGCCCTGATCCCCCTCGCCGTCCTCCTCTACGGCACCGAACTCCGCTCCGTCCTCCTCCTCGTCGTGTACGCCTCGTTCTGGCAGATCCTCATCCAGGTCCTGTACGGCGTCCAGGACGTCGACCCGGTGGCGGACGAGACGGCACGCTCGTACGGTCTCGGCACCTGGGCACGGACCCGGCATGTGCTCTGGCCAACGGCCCTCCCGTACGTCATGACAGGCGTCCGGCTGGCCGCCGCGGTCGCCCTCATCCTCACCGTGACCGCCGAACTGGTCATCGGAGCACCGGGGTTGGGTAAGAACATCGGGATCGCCCAGGCCTCTCAGGCGGTCCCGGAGATGTACGCCCTGCTGGTCGTCACCGGTCTCCTCGGCCTGCTGATCAATGTGGGTGCCCGCACGGTGGAGCGGCGGGTGCTGGCCTGGCACCAGTCGGTGCGCGGGGAGGTGGCGGTGTGAGGCACATACTTCTGCGGTCGCTCTACGTCGTCGCACTGCCCGCGCTGCTCGTCACGGTCTGGTGGCTCGCGTCCGACGGCAGCACCGACGTCTTCTGGCCACCCCTGCGCACGATCCTCAAGACCTTCCCCGACGTCTGGACGGGCGAACGGCTGCGCGCCGACGTCCTGCCCAGCGTGCTGCGGCTCCTCGCCGGCTACACGTCGGCGGCGGTCGTCGGCGTGGCGGTGGGCACGGTCATCGGCTCCTACCGGCGGGTCCGGGCCTTCTGCGAGCCGGTCCTGGAATTCCTGCGCGCGGTACCGCCGCCCGTACTCATCCCGGTCATCATGCTGTTCGCGGGCATCGGCCACACCATGAAGATCATCGTCATTGCGATCGGCTGCGTCTGGCCGATCCTGCTCAACACCGTCGAGGGCGTGCGGGCGGTCGACTCCGTGATGGCCGAGACGGCACGTTCGTACGGCATCACGGGGGTCGCCCGGCTGCGGTACGTGGTCCTGCGTGCGGCGAGCCCGCAGATCTTCGCGGGTCTGCGGCAGGCGCTGTCCATCGGCATCATCCTGATGGTCATCAGCGAGATGTTCGGAGCCAGCGACGGCCTCGGCTTCAGCATCGTCCAGTTCCAACGAGGCTTCGCGATCCCCGACATGTGGACCGGAATCCTCGTCCTGGGCCTGCTCGGATTCTTTCTCTCCGTGGTCTTCCAGCTGGTCGAGCGCCGGGTGCTCGGCTGGTACCACGGTCGGCGCGCTTCCTCCCGGCGGTCCCCGTGAAACTCGCGAAAGGGCGGTCCATGCTCGACGTACGCGGCCTGAACAAGGTCTACGAGGGATCCGGGCGCCGGGTGGAGGCGGTACGGGACCTCACCTTCACGGTGGAGGCGGGTGAACTCGTCTGTCTGGTGGGCCCGTCGGGGTGCGGCAAGACCACGCTCCTGAAATGCATGGGCGGACTGCTCACCCCTACCGCCGGTGAAGTGCTCCTCGGCGGCCAACGGGTCAGCGGGCCGCCGCCCGGGATGGCTTTCGTGTTCCAGGAGTACGGGCGCAGCCTGTTTCCCTGGATGCGGGTCGGCGAGAACGTCGAACTCCCGCTGAGACAGAAGGCATTGAGCAAGACGCGGCGCCGGGAGCTGGTCGCCGACGCACTGGAGTCGGTCGGGCTCACGGACGCCGCGGGGGCGTACCCCTGGCAGCTCTCCGGCGGTATGCAGCAGCGCGTCGCCATCGCCCGCGCGCTCGCGTACGAACCCGATGTGCTGCTGATGGACGAGCCGTTCGCGGCGGTGGACGCACAGACGCGCGCCGATCTGGAAGACCTGGTGCGCAGGCTGTGGCGGGAGCGCGGGATCACCATCCTGTTCGTCACCCACGACATCGACGAGGCCGTCTACCTGGGCGAGCGGGTGCTGATCCTCTCCGCCTCCCCCACCGTCGTACAGGAGCAGCTGAAGGTCGATCTCCCCGACGAGCGGGACCAGTTGCACACCCGGGTCGCCCCGCGCTTCGCCGAACTGCGGACCCATGTGTACGAGCAGATCCAGGCGGCCAAGCGCGGGACACCCCTGGATCTCACGAAAGATACGCCTCCACCTCACTGAACTGGGCAGCCGGCCAGCCCGTGTTGCCGGTGACGCTCACCCTCAGGTAGCGCAGGTTCGTTCCGCCGGGCAGGGACACGGTGACCGTGTTCCCGGTGGCCGGGTCGAAGCGGTAGCCCGCCGAGGCGACGACGGTCGAGTACGAGGAGCCGTCCGTGCTGCCCTGCACGGACATGGTCTGCGTGCGCGCGCCCCAGGCCGCGGCGGGCGGGAGTTTCAGAACGACCCGGCGCGCGGCCTGGGTCGATCCGAGGTCGACCGTCAGGGCCTGCGGGAAGGCGTTGTTGGTGGACTCCCAGTAGGTGTTGGCGTCGCCGTCGACGGCTTTGCCGGGTGTGTAGACGTCCACCGAGCCGGTGGCCGTGGCGGGGCGGCCCTTGGTGAGGTTGGTGGTCGGGTCGGGGTTCGGGTTTCCGGAGCCGGGCTGGGGCCAGGCGGAGCAGTTGGACCAGGTGGTGTCCCAGCCGGAGTTGCCGCCGCCGTTGGTGAGGGTGAAAGTACCGCTCGGGTAGGGGCAGTTGTAGACGCCCGCCGCGCCCACACCGGTGGCTTGGACGTTGCTGAACCTCGCCGCGCCCTGCGTCTCGGCCTGGACGACGACGGTGCCGACCCTGCTGACCGTCGCGCCGGTCACGTTCACGTTGCTCGTCGGGTAGCCGCGCCCGCCGCCCGACACGAACTCGAAGGCGCTGTACGGGCTGTCGGTGATCGTGGTGTTGGTGATGTTGACCGTGGCATTGATCGCGCTGTCGTACGAGTCGACCCGCAACGCCCCCATCGGGTGGCCCCAGTTGGGGTTCATCGCACCGGAGCGCACGAGCGTGTTGCCGTCGACCGTGATGGTGCCGGCCAGCGGGTGGAAGGGGTCGAGGAACTTCTGGTTGGAGATCGCGATGCCGCTGCCGAGCGCGTTGGTGTCGGAGACCAGGTTGTTCCGCACCGCGATGTCGGTGCCGCCGTAGATCGCGATGCCGTTGGCCAGGTTCGGCTGCGAGATGGTGTTGTTCTCGAAGCTGCTGTTGGTGTCGGGCGAGTTGAGCGACCACATGGCGAGCGAGTCGTCGCCCTGGTTGCGCAGGAAGTTGTTGCGGACGCGGACGCCGTGCGCGTTGCCGTTGAGGTTGAGGCCGTCGGCGGTGGTGTCGAGGATGCGGTTGTTCTCGACGACAAGGTTGTCATTGTTTCCCGTCAGCCAGAGGCCGACCTTGAGGTGCTGGATCCACATTCCGGAGACCGTGGAGTTCGGGCCCAGGGAGCCGTTGACGAAGTTGTCCGGGTTGGAGTCGACGCGCTCGGTGACCTCGCCGATGACCGCGAAGTCCCTGAGCCGGACGCTTCCGGAGGAGCTGCTCTGGTCGATGAAGCGCGAGGTGTGTACGACGGAGTACCAGCTGCCCGCGCCCTGGAGGGTGACGTTCTGGACGCCGCTGAGCGAGGAGGTGATGCGGTAGTCGCCCGGCGGGATCCATACGACTCCCCCTTGTGCGGCGGAGATCGCGTCCCGGAAGGCCTGCGTCGAATCGCCCTGGCCTGTGGGGTCCGCGCCCCTGTCCGTGACGGACACCGAACCCGCGGGTCTGGCGGCGGCAGCGGCGACCTGCTCGAAGTCGGCCACGTCCACGGTGACTTGGGCGGCGGTGGCCTGGAAGGCGACCTTGTCGCCGGCCTGCACGTTCTGGCCGAGGAGCAGCCGGGCGTTGTCGTAGAAGTGGTGGGTCCTGGCGCCGGCGATCCAGGAGGTGTCGACGTAGGAGTACTTGGAGGTGACGGCGAGGGTCTTGGCGAGCTTGACGCCGTTCACGTAGACGTCGAGGGTGCCGGACTGGCCGTCCGGGACGCTGTAGGAGACGTTCACCGCGTTGGCCGCTCGGGGGACGGTGAACTCGACACGCTGGCCCGCGGTCAGCCGTACGGCCTGCCGTCCGGAGGCCTCCGAGGCAAGCGTGGCCTGGGTGTAGTCGGGGCCGATCCTCGTGCCCGTGGAGGTGGCGGTCTCGGCCTCGACGGAGGTGAAGGGGAGGGTGGCGCCCGCGGCGGCGACCGCGGAGTGGGCCGTGGTGGCGCTGAGCATGCCGGCGGCGAGGGCGACGGTCACCGCTGCGATTGCTGTTTTTGGCATGCTCCTGTCAGCTCTTGGCATGTGCTGATCCCTTTCATCGTGGGGTTGCGGGATAGCGGGGTGGAACGGCGGCCGGGCTGCGGCGTCAGGCGCGCAGCCAGGCCGCCGTGTCCTGGGGGAGGTGGCCTTCGGCGTCCAAGGGGCCGCTCGTGAGGAGGAGTTGGGTGTGGCCGGGGAGTTCGGTGGGGGTGTCGGAGAGGTTGACCACGCAGAGCGTGCCGTCCGTGCGGGCGAAGGCGAGAACACCTTCGGGGGTGGGCAGCCAGGTCAGCGGGCCGTCGCCGAAGCCGGGCTCCGTGCGACGGATGCGGAGCGCCGCGCGGTAGAGGGCCAGCATCGAGGCGGGGTCGGCTGCCTGGTGGTCGGCCGCGTACGCCGGCCAGTCCGCGGGTTGCGGAAGCCAGGGCTCACCGCCGAAGCCGGCGTGGGGCGCGTCGGCGGTCCACGGCAGTGGAACCCTGCACCCGTCCCGGCCCGGGTCGGTGCCGCCGGAGCGGAAGTGCATCGGGTCCTGGATGCTCTCGCGCGGTATCTCCGCCTCGGGCAGGCCGAGTTCCTCGCCCTGGTAGACGTAGACGGCGCCGGGCAGGGCGAGTGAGAGCAGGGCGGCGGCGCGGGCGCGCCGGGTGCCCAGGGCGAGGTCGCTGGGGGTGCCGAAGGCCTTGGTGGCGAAGTCGAAGCCGGTGTCGGTGCGGCCGTAGCGGGTGACCGTGCGTGTCACGTCGTGGTTGCACAGGACCCAGGTGGCGGGCGCGCCGACCGGGGCGTGCTCGGCGAGGGTCTCGTCGATCGACGTACGCAGCCGTCCGGCGTCCCAAGGGCAGGACAGGAAGGAGAAGTTGAAGGCGGTGTGCAGTTCGTCCGGGCGGAGGTAGCGGGCGAAGCGCTCGGTGTCCGGGAGCCAGACCTCGCCCACGAAGATGCCGTCGTAGGCGTCGGCGACCGCACGCCAGGAGCGGTAGATGTCGTGGAGTTCGTCGCGGTCGACGAAGGGGTGCGGGTCGCGGCCCTCGACGAAGTCGGGGAGGTCCGGGTCCTTCGCGGGCAGCGCGGCCGAGTCGATGCGGACGCCGGCCACGCCCCGCTCGAACCAGAAGCGCAGGACGTCCTCGTGCTCCTGCCGGACGGCCGGGTGCGCCCAGTTGAGGTCGGGCTGCTCGGGCGTGAACAGGTGGAGGTACCAGTCGCCGTCGGGCAGCCGGGTCCAGACGGGTTCGGTGGAGCCCGCGAACTGGGACGGCCAGTCGTTGGGCGGGAGTTCGCCGTGTTCGCCGCGTCCTGGGCGGAAGTGGAACAGCTCGCGCTCCGGGCTGCCAGGGCCGGCCGCGAGGGCGGCGCGGAACCATGCGTGCTGGTCGGAGACGTGGTTGGGCACGATGTCGACGAGGGTGCGGATGCCCAGCTCCCGCGCTTCGGCGATGAGTTTCTCCGCCTCGGCGAGGGTTCCGAAGGCCGGGTCGATGGCGCGGTAGTCGGCGACGTCGTATCCGCCGTCGGCCATGGGTGACAGGTACCAGGGGTTGAACCACAGGGCGTCCACGCCGAGTTCGGCGAGGTAGGGGAGTTTGGCGCGGACGCCCGCGAGGTCGCCGGTGCCGTCGCCGTCGCCGTCCGCGAAGCTGCGGACGTACACCTGGTAGATGACGGCGGAGCGCCACCATTCGCCCTGAGTGCGGGCAGGGGAATGCTGTCCCACGGTGCCTACCTTTCTGTGAAGCTCTGGAAGGGGTGGGGGTCAGCCCTTCGTGCTGCCCGCGCTGATCCCGGCGATGATGTGCCGCTGGAACACCAGGAACATCGCCACCATGGGGATGCTCGCGATCACCATCGAGGCGAGCAGCACGGTCAGCGGGATGTTCTGGGACAGCTGGACGAGGGCCACGCTGATGGGCTGTTTGTCGGTGTCGGAGAAGACCATCAGCGGCCAGAGGAAGTCCTGCCAGACGGCGACAAGGGCGAAGATCGACACGACTCCCAGGACCGGCCTGGACATGGGCAGCACGATCGACCAGAGGGTGCGCAGCCGTCCGGCGCCGTCGATCTCGGCGGCCTCCAGGACATCGCGCGGGATCTGGTCGAAGAAGCGCTTGAGGAGGTAGAGGTTGAAGGCGTTGGCCACGGCGGGCAGCCAGATGCCGAGCGGGTCGTTGAGCAGGCTGGTGTGGATCAGCGGGAGGTCGGCGACGGTCAGGTACTTCGGGACGACCAGTGCCTGCGCCGGGACCATCAGGGTGGCGAGGATGCCGCCGAGGATGATCTTTCCGAAGGCGGGCTTCAGCCTGGACAGGGCATACGCGGCGGCCGTGCAGAACACGAGTTGAAGGATCCAGGCGCCGGTGGCCTGCACCACCGTGTTCCAGAGGTGGGTGGGCAGGTCCATCAGGTCCCAGGCGTCGGTGTAGCCGGTGAGGCTCCACTTGTCGGGGACGAGCGTCGGGGGTGTGCGGGTGACCTCATCCGGCGACTTCATGGCGCCGGTGACCATCCAGTAGACGGGGAAGAGGAAGGCGAGCGCGAAGAGCAGGACGATGCCCGAGAAGACCGTCCAGTAGAGGGTCTTGCCTCGGCGGCGGGCCAGGGTGAGCGGTGAGACGAGCGTGCGGGTGCTCATGAGTCCTCACCTCCGGAGCTGGTCAGCTTCAGATAGAGCGCCGAGAAGGCGCTGAGCAGGACGAGGAGCATGACGCTCAGGGCGCAGGCTCCGCCGAAGTCGTTGTAGAGGAAGGCGTACTTGTAGATCAGGTACAGGACCGTCACGGTCGAGTTCTCCGGGCCGCCGCCCGTGATGACGAACGGTTCCGTGAAGATCTGCATGGTGGCGATGATCTGCAGCAGCATCAGCATCAGGATGATGAAGCGGGTCTGCGGGATCGTCACATGGCGGACGCGCTGCCAGATGTTCGCGCCGTCCAGCTCGGCAGCCTCGTACAGCTCACCGGGGATGCTCTGCAGCGCGGCCAGGTAGATGAGGACGGTGCCGCCGAGGTTGGCCCAGGTGGCGACGATGACCAGCGATACGAGGGCGGTGTCGGCGCCGTTGGACCAGTTCGAGGTGGGCAGGTGCAGGAAGCGCAGCGCCTCGTTCGCCAGGCCCGCTCCGGGATCGTAGAACCACTTCCAGAGCAGGGCGCTGACCACCGGCGGGATCATCACCGGCAGATAGACCACGACTCTGAAGAAGGCCTTCGCGTGCCGGAGTTCGTTCAGCACCAGCGCCATCACGAAGGGGACGGCGAAGCCGATGAGCAGGGCGAGGAGCGTGAAGGTCAGGGTGTTGCGCCAGGCTGCCGTGAACTCCGGGTCGTGGAAGACGCGGGTGAAGTTCTCGGTGCCGACCCACTCCGCCTCCGCCCCCGGCGTGTACTTCTGGAAGGCGATCACGACCGCGCGGATCGCCGGGTACCACGAGAACAGCGCGAAGCAGAGCAGGCCGCCGACGAGGAAGGCGTACGCGCGGGACTGGTCGGCCAGGCGCCGCCGCAGCGGCGGCCGTTGAGGTCCGGGCCTGGGTGCCTCCACCGGCCGTACAGTCGTCGGTGGAGGCACCGCGGGCTTCGATGCGGTCTTCATGAACGGTGTCAGCCCCGGGCCAGAATGGAGTCGATCTTGCCGGACGCGTCGCTCAGGAGCTTGTCGATGTCGGCGTCCTTCTTGGTGAGCACCGCGGAGACGGCGCCGTCCAGGACGGAGTAGATCTGCTGGGCCTGCGGGGGCTCGATCTTCATGTCCAGGCTCTGGTTGCCGTCGAGGAAGGCCTGGTAGTTCTCCACCGGGACGTTGGCGTTGGCTTCCTTGACCTGCTGGTCCTTCTCGTCGGCCGCGCCGGTGAACAGGCGGGGCTCGGGCAGGCCGACGGGCGCGTCGTTCTGCTTGGCGCGGGCGTAGTCACCGAGGAAGCCGTCGCCGGGGGTGAGGAACATCGAGTCGAGCCACTTCAGGCCCGCCTTGATCTGCTCCGGCGTCGCCTTCTTGTTGAACATGTAGCCGTCGCCGCCGACGAGCGTGCCGTTGCCGCCGGGCATGGGCGCGAGGGCGAGGTCGTTGTAGTTGCCGCCCTTCTCCTTGACCAGGATCGGGATGTTGTCCGGCGCGGAGAGGTACATGCCGAGCTTCCCAGAGCCCATCATCTGCTGGACGTCATTGAGGATGAGGAGCTGCTTGGTGCCCATGGAGTTGTCGGTCCAGCGCATGTCCTTGAGGTTCTGCAGGACGGCCTTGCCCTCGGGGGTGTCGACGTTGGCCTTCTTGCCGTCCTCGCTGACGACGTCGCCGCCCTGCGAGTAGAGCTCGGCGGTGAAGTGCCAGCCGCCCTGGTTCTGGGCGCTGTAGTCGGCGTATCCGACGGTGCCGTTGCCGAGCCCGGCTATCGCCTTGGCGGCCGTGCGCAGCTCCTCCCAGGTGGCCGGGGGCTTCTCGGGGTCGAGGCCCGCGTCCTTGAACAGCTTCTTGTTGTAGATCAGGCCCATCGAGTAACCGGTGCGCGGGACGCCGTAGATCTTGCCGTCGACGGTGTAGATGTCGCGCAACTGCTGCTGGATGGTGTCGTAGCTCTTGAGGTCCTTGACGTAACTCGTGATGTCCGCGGCCTGGTTGATGTCCACGACATGCTTGGCATCGGTGAAGTAGGTGTAGAAGACGTCCTCCATCTGGCCGCCGGCCAGCTTGGCGTCGAACGTCTTGGGGTCCTGACACGGGAACGCGTCATGCGCGACGACGTCGATGGTCGGGTTGGCCTTCTCGAAGGCCTTGATGTCCGCCTCGAAGAACGAGCGGTCGACCTTGGCGCTCTTGGGCGGCATGCAGTTGACGGTGATGCTGGTCTTGCCGTCGGCCGCGTCGTCGTCGCCCGAACCGCAAGCGGTGGCGGTGAGCGCGAAAGAACACGCCATGAGCGTGATGAAGGTACGGCGGAACCCGGTGCTTCTCATCGGTGGACCCCTTTGGGCAGGAGCGGGTGGAACCCTTTTGGCAACCCGTGGCCTGGAGCGGTGGGCGCCGCACACTCAAGCACCGACGACATCGGTCCGCAAGATGTCGCGCAGAATATGGAATTATTTGACAGTCACCTGTTGCTCAGTGGCGCGGCGCTTGCGCTGTCGAACCACGCACCACCAACTCCGGCTCGAACAGCAGTTCTTCGGCGGTGACACTGCTGCCGCCGATCTGAGCATTGAGCAGCTCGACGGCCGCGCGCCCCATGGCCTCGATGGGCTGGCGCACGGTGGTCAGCGGCGGCTCGGTGCAGTTCATGAACGCCGAGTCGTCGTAGCCGACCACGGAGACCTCGCCGGGGACGGTGAGTCCCTTGCGGCGGGCGGCCCGTACGGCGCCGAGGGCAAGGGGGTCGCTGGCGCAGATGATGCCGGTGACGCCCCGGTCGAGCAGCCGGGTGGCCGCGGCCTGGCCGCCCTCCAGGGAGAACATGGCCCGGGCGACGTGCTCGTCGGGCAGGTCGGGGGCGAGCACGCGGGCCGCCGCGAGCTTGCGCCCCGAGGGCATGTGGTCGCCGGGGCCGAGGACGAGACCGATGCGCTCGTGGCCGAGCGAGTCCAGGTGGCGCCAGGCCTGTTCGACGGCAACGGCGTCGTCGCAGGAGACACAGGGGAACCCGAGGTGCTCGATGGCCGCGTTCACCAGCACCACCGGGATGTTGCGGTCGGCGAGCTGCCGGTAGTGGTCGTGCGGCGCGTCCGCCTGCGCGTACAGACCGCCCGCGAACACCACGCCGGAGACCTGCTGTTGGAGCAGCAGCTCCACGTAGTCCGCCTCGGAGACGCCGCCCTTGGTCTGTGTGCACAGCACCGGGGTGAGTCCGAGCTGGGCGAGCGCGCCGCCGATCACTTCGGCGAACGCCGGGAAGATCGGGTTCTGCAGCTCGGGCAGCACGAGGCCGACGAGGCGGGCGCGTTCACCGCGCAGCTGCGTGGGCCTCTCGTAGCCGAGCACGTCCAGCGCGGAGAGAACCGCCTGCCGAGTGGAATCGGAGACTCCGGGCTTGCCGTTGAGCACCCGGCTGACCGTGGCCTCGCTGACCCCGACCTTCTTCGCCACCTGAGCAAGTCGTCGCGTCATGCGCGCAAGAATAGCGCAAGATATGCAAACGGCTTGCGTAAAGTGCGACTTCTCAGCCGCGCTTTACGCCGACCTCGGCCCGTCGCCCGCGTCGGAACACAGTCTTCCATTCAGTCCCGGCAGTCGTGTGCCCAGGTCCGAATGGCCTGGGGGCGTCCCTTCGTCACGACGTCGAGCGGCGGCTCGTCCGTGGGGCGGTAGCCGGCGGAGCGGGCGACCGCGATGCTGGCGGCGTTCTCCGTCGCGATGCCCAGCGTCACCCGGGGCAGGCCGAGTTCGTGGTGCGCGTAGTGCGTCAGGAGCTTCAGGGCCCGGGAGCCCAGGCGCTGACCGCGGTGGGCGGACCCGACCGTGTAACCAAGGCTTACGGCGGGGTCGTCGGCGCTCTTGCGGAAGATGAGGACCTCGCCCAACGGCAGGGCGCCGTCGGCGGTGATGGCCAGTCGCAGGCCTGTGCCGTCGGCGCGGGCCTGCCGGGCTCTGGCCAGATAGGCGCGGGCCGCGGCCGCGTCGAAGGGTGAGACCAGCGGGGTCCAGTACGCGATGTCCCGGTCGTCGAACAGCTCGGCCATGACGGGCAGATCGGCGTCGGCCCACTCCCGCAGGACGAGTCCCTCACCGGTCAGCCGGACCTGTGGGGCGAAGTTGAGGCGGGTGATGTTGTCACTGGTCATCGGTGCTGCTTCCCTGTCGTGGAGGATGCCGCGGAGTGGGCGCGGCGAGCCTGCGGCAGCCCCCGGCGCGCCGGTGTGTCCGGGGCCGGGGGCCTGGCCGACTGGTCGTCCAGGAGCTATTCCGAGGCACCCACCGCGATCTTCACTCGGCCGTCGCCGTACTCCTGCTTCACCGTGACGGTGGTGCCGGAGTCGGCGTCGTAGCTGGAGCCGTAGGGCGCGGTGTCGTAGTGGTAGGTGCCGTTGATGTCGTCGAAGACCGCGACGCCCTCGTGCGAGGGGATCGTCGCCTCGACTCCGCCCAGATGGAAGGTGAGGGCGGTCGTGTCCTTGAGGCCGAAGGGCGCGTCGTAGGACTGGAGGCGGTTGCGGACGACCGCTCCGGTCGTGTCGAGGGCGGGCTCCGCGTGGGAGTCCAGGGGGAGGATCCGGCCGTAACCGGCGTTCGTCTTCGTCCTGTTGTTGGCGTAGGCGGTGTTCCAGTACCAGATCATCACCCCCTCCTCGTACGACAGACGCTCCTTCTTCTTCGGGTAGGTGGAGGCCCAACCCAGGTTGTAGGGACCGTTCTTGAGGTAGCGGTCGTCGCCGACGTACTGGCGGTTCTCGACGATGTAGTAGCGGGCCTTGCCGTTGGCGTCGTCGGGCAGACTGACCACGAGGGCTTCGGCGCCCTTGACCGAACTGTCGACGGACAGCGCGTTCAGGGTGTGGGTGGACGCGGTGGCGGCCTGGGCGGTCTCGTAGTCCAGCCAGCCGAGCTGCAGCTTGCTCCAGGCGCCCAAGTCGCCCGGGTGGGCGGACAGTTGCTCATCGTCCGTGAGCAGCGAGCCGTTGGACATCACCGTCCAGAAGCCCGTGGAGTTCTCTCCGCCGGAGGTGTCGTACAGGTCGGGCAGGCCCAGGTCGTGGCCGTACTCGTGGGCGATGGTGCCAAGTCCCCGGTTCTCGTTGGTCATCGTGTAGTCGTTGGCCCAGATGCCGGAGTCGCCGACCTCGCTGCCGCCGGCCAGGTTGCCGTTGTCCGGGCCGAGCGTGTCGGCGTCGTCCTGGAGGTAGCTGACGGTACCCCGGTGCGCGCCGATGGCGTTGGTGCCGTTCACACCGCCGCCGTTGGTCTGGGACTCCCCCGCGAACGTGATCATCACGCGGTCGAGGTAGCCGTCGGGTTCGTTGAAGATCCCGTCGGCGTCGAAGTCGTCGCGGTCCCACTTGTCGTAGGAGGCAAGGTACTTGTCGATCTCCGACTTGGTCTGCCCCGCCGCGAGCCGGCCCTCGTACCAGGCGTTGAGGCCGTCCGTGGTGAGCTGCTCGTTGCAGTAGTACGTGGAGATCGAGGCGCCGTTCTTCTTGCAGGCATCGGTGCCGTAGTGCGAGATCGAGTAGTCGACCCTGGTCCACTCCTGGACGGTGCCGGTGAGCTCGTAGGCGCCGCTCGACTGCCGCAGGTAGTACGACTTGAGCGTGTCGCCGGTCTTGGCGCTCGCCGTGCCGAACAGCTGCCGTTGGTAGTAGGCGGGGCTGTAGTCCTCGGTCCACACCGTGGAGGTGTCCACGCTCCGGTCGGGTTCGGCGATCTCGTTGTGCGAGGGGCCGGCGAGGCCGCCATACGTGGTGTCGACGGTGTCGCCGAACTCCACCGGCAGCACGAAGACCCGGTCCGTGGTGCGACTGGTCTCCGAGTACTTGCCTTCTGCGTACTCGATCCGCTTCGAGGCGCCCTTGGTCTCCGCGGTCGCCTCGCCCTGCAACACCTTGTCGACCGCCGCGACCCGGTTCTCGCGGAGCGTCAGCTCCTTGTCGCTGAGCAGGTCGTGCTCTTCGTCGTCGTGCCCACCGATCGCGGCGGCCGACGTCTGCTCGTCACCGTAGGCGTACACCGAAACCGTGACGGTCGAGGCGGCGACGGCCAGTACGGCGGCGACCGCGGCCAGGGGTCTGCGGGCACGCTTGTGTTTGCTCAACGGACTTCCTCCTTCAGGGAATTGGGAACAGGGAAAGGAGCGGGAATCAGGAGCCCCCGGCCGAACCGGCCGGGGACGCGGAGGCAATGGACACCACGGACGGCAGCCGGCCGTCGTCGCCCCGGGCCTCCGGGAAGTGACATGCCGTCAAATGGCCGTCGGCTATGGGCGCCAGCGGAGGCTCCTCGCTCGCGCAGACGTCCTGCGCCTTCCAGCAGCGGGTGCGGAAGCGGCAGCCGGAGGGCGGGTTCGCCGGGCTCGGCACATCGCCGGTGAGCCGGATGCGCTCGCGCTGCCCGAGCCTGCGCGGGTCGTGCTCGGGTACGGCACTCAACAGGGCGTGGGTGTAAGGGTGATGCGGATTCCCGTACAGCTCGTCCCGGTCGGCGATCTCGACGATCCTGCCGAGGTACATGACCGCGACCCGGTGCGAGAAGTTGCGCACGATCGCCAGGTCGTGGGCGATGAAGAGGAAGGCGATCCCCTGCTCGCGCTGGAGTCTGCGCAGCAGGTTGACCACCTGGGCCTGGATGGACACGTCCAGGGCCGACACCGGCTCGTCCGCCACGATCAGCTTCGGGCTGAGCGCGAGAGCGCGGGCGATGCCGATGCGCTGGCGCTGGCCCCCGGAGAACTCGTGCGGGAAGCGGTTGTAGTGCTCCGGGTTGAGGCCGACCGTCTCCAGGAGTTCCTGGACGCGCGCCTGCCGGCCGCCGGGCGGCTCGACCCCGTTGACCTCCATCGGCGCCGAGACGATCGAGCCGACGGTCTGGCGCGGATTGAGGGACGAGTAGGGATCCTGGAAGACCATCTGGATCTCCGACCGGATGGGCGCGAGCTGCTTGCGCGAGGCGTGGGTGATGTCCCGGCCCCGGTAGCGGACGGTGCCGCCGGTGGGTTCGAGCAGCCGGGCGATCATCTGTCCCGTGGTGGACTTGCCGCAGCCCGACTCGCCCACCAGGCCCAGGGATTCGCCCTCGCGCACGGTGAATCCGACGCCGTCGACGGCCCGGACGTGGCCCGAGGTACCGCCGAAGAGTCCGCCGCCTTTGAGGGGGAAGTGCTGTTTCAGGTCCTCGACTTCGAGGAGGGGGGTGTCGTTCATGTGGTGCTCCCCTGCAGTCGTGGCAGGACGTCCTGGAGGAAGATCTCGCGGCGCCGCCCCGGCTCGATGTGGCAGGCTGCGGAGTGCGCGCCCCCGGTCGGTGCGGGCCGTTCGGCGAGGCACTTCTCGCCGATCCGGTCGACGAAGGCGCACCGCGGGTGGAAGGCGCACCCCGTCGGTGGATCGAGCAGCGAGGGCGGGGTGCCCTCGATCGGTGTGAGGTCCGCGTCCGGGTCGCCGTCGAGCGTCGGCATGGAGCCCAGCAGGCCCCAGGTGTACGGGTGTCGGGGCGCGGTCAGTACTTCGGTGACCGTGCCCTTCTCCACGCAGCGCCCGCCGTACATCACCATCACGTCGTGCGCGGTCTGCGCGACCACGCCCAGGTCGTGGGTGATGAGGATGATCGCCGTGCCGAACTCCTTCTGGAGGTCGGTGAGCAGGTCGAGGATCTGTGCCTGCACGGTCACGTCGAGTGCGGTGGTCGGCTCGTCGGCGATCAGAAGCTCCGGGTCGCACATCAGGGCCATGGCGATCATCGCGCGCTGGCGCATACCGCCCGAGTACTGGTGCGGATACGACTCCGCGCGCAGGTCCGGCTGTGGGATGCCGACGCGGTCCAGCATCTCGACCGCCCTGGCCGCGGCTGCCTTCCGGGAGGCGCCGGTGTGCTTGCGGTAGGCGTCCGCGAGTTGTTCGCCGATCGTGTAGTAGGGCGACAGGGCGGTCAGCGGATCCTGGAAGATCATGGCCATTTTGCGGCCGCGCAGCTTCTCCAGTTCCTTCTCGGAGGCGGTGGTGAGTTCCTGTCCGTCGAGGGTGATGGACCCCTCTACGGTGGTCTTGGCACGGTTGTGCAGACCCAGGATCGCCAGGTTGGTGACGGACTTGCCGGAGCCGGACTCGCCGACGATGCCGAGCGTGCGGCCGCGTTCGACGTCGAAGCTCAGCCCGTCGACGGCCTTCACGATGCCGTCCTCGGTGGCGAACCGGACCCTCAGGTCCTCTACATGGATGAGGCTCATGCGATGCGCACCCGGGGGTCGATGACGGCGTACAGGAGATCGACGATCAGGGTGAAGAGCACCATCAGCGTGGCGGCGATCAGCGTGACGCCCATCATGATCGGCAGGTCGTTCTGGGTGACCGCGTCGACGGCGGCCTTGCCTATGCCGGGGATGTTGAAGGTGGTCTCCGTGATCATCGCGCCGCCGAGGAGGTGGCCCAGGTCGAGCCCGAAGAGGGTGACGATCGGGGTGACGGCGGCGCGGCCCGCGTACTTGAAGAAGACCACCCGTCCGGCCAGGCCCTTGGCACGGGCGGTGCGGACCGCGTCCTCGTTCAGCGCCTCGATCATCGAGGCGCGGGAGTAGCGGGCGTAGGAGGCCGTGTAGACGATCGCGAGGACCAGCCAGGCGAGCAGCAGTCCGCCCGCCCAGGCTCCCGGGTCCTCGAACAGCGAGGTGTAGCCGGGCCGGTCGAGGATCTTGTACTTGTCCACGAGGAAGTACTGGGCGACCAGGCCGATGAAGTAGATCTGCACGGCCGCGCCGATCAGCGCGAAGCCGGACACCAGCCGGTCGGTCCTCGTGCCGCGCCGGGCGGCCGCGAGCAGCCCCGCACCCACCCCCAGGAGCAGGAAGAAGACCGCCGCCCCGACCACGAGCGAGACCGTGGCGGGGAACTTCTGGGCCAGGATGTCGAGCACCGGTTCATGCTTGAAGTAGCTGTAGCCGAGGCACGGCGCCTCGCAGGCCTTGCCGCCGATCGTCCGGCCGGCGAAGAGGCCCGAGAGGTAGATCCAGAACTGCTCGTACACGGGCAGGTCGAGCCCCATGCCGTGGCGGATCTGGTTCAGCGTGGTCTCGGGGCAGACCGTGCCGCAGGCGAGCCGGGCAGGGTCCCGGGGCGCCGCGAAGAACAGGAAGTACGTCACACCGACGACCACCAGCAGAATCGCGAACGCGCCCAGGAGCCGGCGCAGGAGATAACGGAGCATTGCGGGGCGCGCCTTACTTCTTCACGTAGACGTGCGTGCCCTGGAAACCGGTGGGCGACATGGCGATGTATCCGCCGCCCAGCTGCTCGCCGTGGAGATACGTCTTGGCCTCCAGGCCCCACGGGACGAGCGGGGCGTCCTCCATGATCTTCTTGTCGAGCGCGGACCAGGCCCTGCCCGCCTCGTCGGCGTCCGTGACCTCGTTCTTGATGCGGTCGATCTCGGCGTTGACCTCGTCGTTGTCGTACATGAAGTAGTTCGAGGAACCGTCGAAGATCAGCCGGCCGTCGAAGGCTGTGGGTATGGTGCCCGCGCCCGTCGGCCAGTCCGGGGTCCAGCCGGCCACGTACATGTCGAACTCGTTGTCGGTCGCGCCGATCTGGGTCCAGTAGGTGGCGGCGTCCAGGGGCTTGACGACGACCGTGAAGCCGGCCTTCTCCAGGGCCTTCTTGACGATGAGGCTCGCCTTGTCCCACTGGTCGGTCTGCGAGTAGGCGAAGACGATCTTCTGGCCGCTCTTGCCGGCCTTCTTGAGGATCGCCTTGGCGGCGGCCGGGTCACCGGCGTCCGGAAGCCCGTACACGTCGTTCTTCGTGAAGCCGAGGGTCACCGGCGTGAGGATGTCGGTGGCGATGTCGCCCCAGGCTGCGCCGCCGAAGATGCCCCGGACACCGGACTTCGGGAAGGCGGTCATCAGGGCCTTGCGGACCTGGACGTCTGTGATCCGCCTGCAGTTGACGGCCGCGTACCGCAGGGTGATGCCACGCTCGCTGAGGGTGCGGGCCTTCAGCTCGGGGTCGGTGCTGACCCGCTGCAGATAGGTCGAGTCGACGACCGTGATGTTGGTCATCTTGGCGCTGCCGTCGCCGGTGGCGTTCGCCAGCTCCTGGGAGAGCTGCGGCGAGGCGGTGCCGATCGTGTACTCGAAACGGTCGGGGTACTGGGCGCGGACCGGATCGGTTCCGGCGTCCCAGTGGGTGTTGCGCTCCAGGACGATCTCGGTGTCGGTGCGGCTGACGAACTTGTACGGCCCGGTGCCGATCGACATCTTGTCGAAGGCGTCCTTGTCCTTCGCCGCCTCCTCCAGGACGGGGGCGGTCACCGCGAAGGCGCAGGCGAACGGGAAGTCGGTCTGCGGCGCCTTGAGATGGAAGACGACGGTCCTGTCGTCCGGGGTCTCGATGGCGTCGTCGTCCGGGGTGGCACCGGAGAACTTCTCGCCGTAGAGCCAGATCGGCAGATAGGTCGGGCCGTCGGTGATGTCCTTGTCGCAGAGCCGCTCGACGGCGTACTTGATGTGCTTCGACGTCAGCGCCGTGCCGTCGGAGAACTTGACGCCGTCCTTCAGCGTGTACGTCCAGGTCTTGTTGCCGTCCGAGGCGGTGCCCGTGTCGGTGGCGAGGTCGCCGACCAGGATCAGCTCGTCGCCGACGCGCTTGTACGAGGTGAGCCGGCGGTGCACCAGCTGCGCGAGGGTGCCGGACTGCGAGTCGTAGACCCGGCCGGGGTCGGCGTGCGCCATGTCGAGGGCCTCGATGACGTTGACCGTGCCGCCCTTGGTGGCGCCCTTGACGGTGACCGGACCCTGGGAGTCGGCCGCGGTGCCGATCTTCACCTTCAGGGCGGAGACGGCCTTGGCCGCACCCTTCTTGCTGCTGGTGCCGCCGCCACCGCCCGAACTACAGGCGGTGGTGAGCGCGGTGCCGGCGACCATCGCGGCGGCGGACTGGAGGAACAGTCGGCGGTTCATGTCGGGTGTTCCATTCTCGGGTACGGGAGAAAACGGCAGGGTGGTGGCAGGGCAGGGAGGCTTCAACGGGTGGGTCAGCGGTGGGACTTGGGGTCCAGCGCGTCGCGGACCGAGTCGCCGAAGAGGTTGAAGGCGACGACGAAGACGATCATCGCGACGCCGGGGACGGCCATGAACGTGAAGTCGTCCAGGTAGTAGGAGGCGCCCTGCTTGATCATGCGGCCCCAGTCGGGGGTGGGCTCCTGGATGCCTACGCCGAGGAAGGACAGGGCGGCCTCGGAGGTCACGATCGCGGGGAGGTCGAGGGTGACGAACACCAGGATCGGCGTCCAGAGGTTGGGCAGCAGCTCCCTGGTGACGATCCGCCAGGGGCTCGCGCCGTACACCTTGGCCGCCTTGATGTACTCGCTCTCGCGGAGGGAGAGGACCTGGCCGCGCAGCAGCCGGGCGATCCGCGTCCAGCCGAACAGCGACAGTGCGATGACCAGGGTGGCGACCCGCATCCAGGTCGGGGTGTTCTCGTCGGAGGCGACGAAGTACGAGAGCACGATCGGGGTGACCGCGATGAACAGCAGGGTCGAAGGAAACGCGATGGTGACCTCGATGATCCGGCTGATCACGAAGTCGGCCCTGCCGCCGAGGTAGCCGGCCGCGATGCCGACGAGGCTGCCGACGACCGTGACGATCACGACGACCGCGGCGGCGATCAGCAGCGAGGTGCGGATGCCGTACAGGAGCTGGGTGAGTACGTCGCGGCCGAGCTGCGGCTCGATGCCGAGCCAGAACTCGCCGTCGATGCCGCCGTTGGGCTTGACCGGGTAGTTGAACTCGTTGAGCAGGCCCAGGATGTCGGTGCCGTACAGCGTGTACGGGTCCTTGCCGTACACCGCCGAGATCAGCGGAGCCGCGAGAGCGACGACGAAGAAGAACAGGACCACCGCGCCCGAGACCATCCCCACGCGGTCGCGCCGCAGCCGGGCCCAGGCCAGAGCCTTCGGCGAGCGTCCCGTGCGTCCCGTGGCCGGGGGGGCGGGAGTGATCGCGGAGGTGTCATCAGCGGAAACGTCCGCCGAACGGTTGAGGGTGAGGCGCATGGCCGGACTTTGGCACGCGCTCCAGGGGGCCGGGTAATGCCAGCTCGCTATAACTCCCAGGAGTTATACCCCTGGTTGTTGCGCTGCCGTGATATCCCCTACTCCGTACCGTTACCCGCCATACCGCCGCGCCGCGCGGCCCACGCCAGGTATCCGGAGGCGTTCTCCATGGTGGCGGTGTACGACTGCTGCGCCAGCCGCACCAGCTCGTCGCCGTAGGGTGCGAGGGGCCCCTTGCCGTGCCACACCAGGTGGTAGCGCATCCACATCGGGTCGCCCTTGATGGGGCGCACGGTGATGCCGGCGTCGGTGCGGAAGGTGGGCTGAACCGGGCTCACCGCCCGTCCGGTGGCGATGAGTTCGCGGCGCAGCGAGTTGTCGACGAGGCGGTAGCGGACGCGGGGTGTGAAGCCGCGCGCCTCGCAGGTGTCGACCAGGTGCTCGGGCCAGCCCATGCCGTCGGACGGCGGCAGCACCCAGGTCTCCTCGGCCAGCTCGTCGAGGTCGACCTCGTCACGCGCCGCCAGCGGATGCTGCGCGCCGACGGCGATGAAGACCGGCTCGACGGCGATCAGGCGGTACTCGACGGGCGGTTCGGGACGCGCGTCGTAGCCCGGGTAGTCGCCGACGACGGCACATTCGAGCTGCTGCCCTGCCACCATCTCCAGCAGCGTCCGCACCGCACCCTCGGTCCGTACGGTGACGGGCGCGCCGGACAGCAGGAAGCCGAGCCGGTCGGCGAGGTCGAGGGCCATGGGGCTCGCGACCGTGCCGAGCCGGACGGCGCGGACCGGCGTCTCGTCCGGGTGGGCGGCGAGGATGTCGTCGAAGGCGGACAGCGCCGTGCGTGCCTTCGCGAGGATGAACTCGCCGTACGGGGTGGGCTCGACGCCCCTCGTGCCGCGCCGGAACACCGCGCCGCCCAGCGACTCCTCTATCCGCTTGAGCTGGTTGGTCAGCGCGGGCTGGGACACGCCGAGTGCGGCGGCGGCGCGGTTGAGGCTGCCATGGTCGCGGACGGTCCGCAGGGTCCGCAGGTGACGCAGTTCCAGCTGCATCGGCCCAGGGTAGGGACGGTGTCAGGGTGTGGCCACGGGTGTCTGCATGATGGACCGGAAGCTGTCGGCGAGCTGGGTGATACCCGTCGAAATCCTGTGAGCGGCGAGGAAGATCCGTTTGCGCTCGCCAAGCACCACGCACTGCTCGGTCAGGGGGCGGCACCGCCGCCCGGTCCTCGTACGGACACGGCACGGCGCAGGTCGTCGAGCCGGTCGGTGACCCCGCGCCGCAGGGCCGGTGCGGGGTTTCCGCGCTCCAGCCACCGCTCACCGGCCCCGAGGACTGCTGCGGACGCCGTGTGGGCGGGGAACGTGTGCCGGGCCAGCGCGGCGGCCACGGCGGGGCCCCGGCGTTCGGCGAGCGCGGTCGCTGCGTCGAACCAGCGCGGTGCGAACTCCTCGGTCACATCCGCCTGTTCGGGCTGCCAGAAGCCCTGGCCGGTGGCTGCAAGGAGCGGTACGGGCAGCTCGTCGCCGAACAGCGCGCGCCAAGCCGCCTCCTTGGCCGCCCTGCCGGGCAGCGCGGCCCGGCAGCGGCCGGCACCCTCGCGGCCGGCGGCCGTGCGGTCGTCCGCCTCCAGCGCGTCGATCTCCTTCTCGTCCGCCGCCCCGAGCACACAGCGGCGCAGCAGGGCCCGCCAGCGGAGTTCGAGGTCGCCCTCGGGTACGTCCGGCAGCTCGTCGGCGGAGGTCGAGTCGATGAGGGTACGCAGGGCGGCCGCGTGCCGGTCCGTGCCAAGGAGGGCGCGGCTTACGTCCGCCAGGGCGGCCAGCGCGGCAGGGCGCTGTCCCGGGTTCACGTATTGGTCGGCGACCGTGGTGCGGGCGAAGCCGAGAACGCTCTCGGTGAGAACCGGGTCGCTCTCGTACGGCAGGTGCCGGGCGACGAGCTCCAGGTAGGCGGTGGGCGGGAGTTCACCGTCGCGAACGAGGTCGCGGGCGACGGTCCACAGCACCGCGCGGGTCCCCGGGTCCTCGATCGACGACAACGACGCCGTGACGGCGGCCCATGAGCCGGCGTCGAGACGCACCTTGGCGTAGGTGAGATCACCGTCGTTGGGCAGCAGCAGGACAGGGCGCCGCACGAGGTCGTACGTCCCACCGGGCTCGGCAAGGATCCGCTCGCGCAGGACGAGGCGGCTCCGGTCGTCGTAGTCGTAGAGGCCGAGGGCGAGGCGGTGCGGTCGGGCGCCGGTGCTGCGCACGGCGAGGGTTGCATCGGCGTCCGTTCCGTCGGTGCGGGCGGAGCCGATGTGCCCGCGCGGGCACCCGGAGGCGACGCCGTCCGGCTCCCCCTCACCGGCCGCAGCGCCCGCACCCGGCGTGCGTTCCGGGACGAAGGCGGCACCATCGGCCACTCTCCCGCCGACCGACGTGACGCGGTCCAGCCCACCGGTGCCGACGGAGCCGATACGCCCACGCGGGCACCCGGGGACGACGCCGTCCGGCTCGCCCTCGCAGGCCCCACGGGCACACTCCGGCGCAGGCTCCGAGGAGGAACCGTCGCCCCAGAGTGCACACCCCGGGGCGACGCCTCCCGGCCCACCCCGGCGGGCCCCACCGGCACGGACCGGCGTCGGCTCCGGGACAGAGGTGACACCCTCGCCCACCCGCCCGCCGCCCGCGGCGACGCCGCCCAGCTCCCCCTCACGGGCACCACCGGCACGTTCCGGTGCAGGCTCCGGGGCGGAACCGTCGCCCCAGAGCGCACACCCCGGGGCGACGCCTCCCGGCCCACCCCGGCGGGCCCCACCGGCACGTTCCGACGTAGGTTCCGCGACGGAGGCGGCGCCCTCGGACACCCGTGTGCCGGTCGCGGTGACGCCGTCCGGCTCGCGGCCGGGCCAGGTCCCGCTCGGCCCCTCCGGGGCCCACTCCGCACGGATCGTGTCCACGCCAGTGGTCCGCAGCCACGCCTCCGCCCAGGTCCGCACATCGCGGCCGGACACCTCGGTCAGGGTGTCGACGAGGTCGGCGAGTGAGGCGTTGCCGAAGCGGTGGCGGGTGAGGTGGGCGTCGACTCCGGCGCGGAAGGTGGACTCGCCCAGCCAGACGGAGAGTTGGCGGAGGGCCGAGGCACCCTTGGCGTAGGAGATGCCGTCGAAGTTGAGGAGGGCGGCAGCTGTGTCGGGTACGGCGGCGGGGGCCACCGGGTGGGTCGAGGAGCGCTGGTCGGCGTCGTAGCCCCAGGTCTTGCGGTGGACCGTGAACTCGGGCCAGGCGCCGGTCACTTCATAAGCCATGAGGTCGGCGAACGACTCGTTCAGCCACAGGTCGTCCCACCAGCGCATGGTGACCATGTCGCCGAACCACATGTGGGCCATCTCGTGCGCGAGGGTCTTGGCGCGGTAGCCGCGTTCGTACGGAGTGGGTTCGGAGCGGAAGAGGAAGGCTTCCTTGTACGCGACCAGGCCCGGGTTCTCCATCGCTCCGCCGTTGAACTCCGGCACGAAGATCTGGTCGTAGGAGTCGAACGGGTAGGGCTCGGCGAAGAGTTGGGCGTACCGGTCGAAGCAGCGTCGGGTGATCTCGAAAAGTTCGGCCGCATCGAGGTGCGCGGCGAGCGAGCGGCGGCAGTGCAGGCCGAAGGGCAGGTTCGCGTGCTCGGTGCGGACGGAGTGCCAGGGGCCCGCGGCCAGGGCGAAGAGGTAAGTGGAGAGGGGTGGCGTGGGCTCGAACTCCCAGATGTCCTTGCATGGTTCGGCGCCGACGCTGTTGCCGAGTGCCGTCCATCCGGCCGGCACGGCGGCCTGGACGTCGAAGACCGCCTTGAGGTCCGGCTGGTCGAAGCAGGCGAAGATCCGCTGGGCCTGGTCGAGGAACGCCTGGCTGTGGACGTATGTCTCGCCGTCGGCCGGGTCGGTGAAGCGGTGCAGACCCTCCCCCGTGCGGGAGTAGCGCATGTCCGCCTCGATCAGCAGGGTGTGCTCGCCCGAGGTGAGGGTGAGCGGGAGACGCCCGTCGGTGAGTGTGGCCGGATCGAGTGGCCGCCCGTCGAGGACGGCCCTGTGGAGGGTCGAGGGCTTCAGCTCGACGAAGGTGTCGGCGCCCTCGCGGGCGGTGAAGCCGATCTCCGTACGGGAGCCGAACTCCTCGTCCCCGCCGGTGAGATCGAGGTGGACGGTGTAGCGGTGGACGGTCAGCAGCCGGGCCCTCGCCTCGGCCTCGGTTCGGGTCAGGGCGGGCACACTGTTCCTTAACTCAGGTCACTTCACAGGCAGTTACTCGGACTCGGCGGCCCACAGGCCCCGTACATGCCCGAGGTGCCGCGTCATGACGGCGCGTACGGCCTCCTTGTCGCGGGCGAGCAGCGCGTCGAGGAGTTCCAGGTGCTCCTCGGCGGAGTCCTCCAGGCGGCCCGCTTCGACGAGGGCGTTCAGGCCGTAGAGGCGGGAGCGCTTGCGCAGGTCGCCGACGACCTCGACCAGGTGCGCGTTGCCCGCGAGGGCGAGCAGTCCGAGGTGGAAGCGGATGTCGGCCTCGACGTACGCGATGAGGTCACCGGCCGCCGCGGCCGTCACGATCTCCTGGGCCACAGGGCGCAGAGCCTCCAGTGCCACCGGATCGGCCGCCGTGGCGAGCTCGACGGTGGTGGGGATCTCGATCAGCGAGCGGATGTGGGTGTATTCGTCGAGCTGCTTCTCGGAGACCGCGGTGACCCGGAAGCCCTTGTTCGGGACCGTGTCGACGAGGCCTTCCTTGGCGAGGTCGAGCATGGCCTCGCGCACCGGGGTCGCGGAGACGCCGAAGCGGGCGGCGAGGGTGGGCGCGGAGTAAATCTCGCCGGCGCGCAGTTCACCGGCGATCAGCGCGGCGCGCAGCGCGTCCGCGACACGCTCGCGGTAGCTGCTCTTCTTGCCGCCCAGCGAGGGCAGGTCGGGAGCGGCGGGCGGGGCGCTGGTGCGCTGGGCGGCCATGGGTCGTCGTCCTCCTGGTACGGGCATATGCAATGTCACGTGCTACCAGTATCTATGCGGCGGAGAGCATCGTGACCGTGCGGGTCCTGGTGTAGAAGTCGAGGGCCGCCTTGCCCTGCTCGCGCGGGCCGTGGCTGGAGGCCTTCTCACCGCCGAAGGGCAGATGGAAGTCGACGCCGGTGGTGGGGGCGTTGACCTTGACCATGCCGGTGGCGAGCCGGTCGGCGCAGCGCAGGGCGGCGTCCAGGTCGGCGGTGTGCACGGACGAGACCAGGCCGTGGGCCACGGAGCCCGCGCAGGCGATCGCGGTGTCCAGGTCGGGCGCCGAGCTGAGCGCGGCGATCGGCCCGAAGACCTCTTCGGTGGCCAGCAGGTGGCCCTCGGGGAGCCGGTCCACGAGGGTCGGTGCGGCGTACCAGCCGTCGAGTCCGGCCGGGCGCACTCCCCCGGTCAGCAAGCGCCCCCCGGATGCCGCGGCGAGGACGGCGTCGCGGGCCGCGGCGGAGATGAGCGGGCCGCACACGGTGTCCGGGTCGGCGGGGTCTCCGGTGCGCAGGGCGTTCAGCGCGCCGATCAGGGCGTCCCGGAGCGGCCCCGGGTCGCCGACCGCGATGATCCGCTTGGTGGCCGTGCACTTCTGGCCCGCGAATCCGGCGACGGCGGCGGCGAGTTGCGCCGCGGTCGTCTCCACGTCGGCGTCGGGCAGCACGAGGGCGGCGTTCTGGCCGCCCATCTCCGCCTGTACCGGAGTGCCGCTCGCGGTCGCGGCCTGTACGACGGCCCGGCCGACGGCGGTGGAGCCTGTGAAGGAGACGACGTCGGCGCCGTCGACCAGCGCCATGCCCTCCTCGGCCCCGCCGGGCACGACCGTGAACACGCTCTCCGGAAGCACTCCGTCGAGGAGTTCGGCGAGCCGCAGCGCGCACGCGGTGGCGGGTGGTGCGGGCTTGAGCACGACCGCGTTGCCGGTGGCGAGCGCGGGCGCGGCCTTCCAGAGGGGGATGGCGAGTGGGAAGTTCCAGGGCGTGATCAGCCCGGCTACGCCGTGCGGGGCGCGGCGGGTGAACAGCAGTCCTGCCCCGGCCGCCGGTTCGTGGACGGAGCCGACCGGGTCGTACGGCTGCTGTGCGTAGTAACGCAGGATCGCGACGGCGCGGGCGATCTCGCCGCGTGCTTCGGTGATGGGCTTGCCGACCTCGCGGACGACGAGCGCGGCAAGTTCGTCGCCCGCCTGCTCGACGCGCTCGGCAGCCGCGTGCAGGGCGGCGGCGCGGCGCGCGGCGCCGCCCTGGGCCCAGAGGCGGGAGGCGGCACGGGCGCGTTCGACCGCGGCGAGGACACCCTGGCGTCCGGTGGCGGGCGTTTCGGTCAGGATGTCGGCGGGGCGGGCGGGGTTGTGGCTGACGACGAGGGTCATGTGGTGCGCTCCTGGGACCCGTGGGGTCTAGAGGATGAGTCCGGCCGGGAACGGGTCGGAGGGATCTAGAGGATGAGTCCGGCCGAGAACGGGTCGGAGGGGTCTAGAGGACGAATCCGGCGGGGAACGGGTCGGAGGGGTCCAGCAGGTACTGGGCGGTGCCGGTCACCCAGGCGCGGCCGGTGAAGCTGGGCAGTACGGCCGGGATCCCGGCGACCTCGGTGGTGCCGAGCAGCCGTCCCGTGAACTGCGTCCCGATGAACGACTCGTTCACGAACTCGGTGTTCAGGGGGAGTTCACCGCGGGCGTGAAGCTGCGCCATGCGCGCGCTCGTGCCGGTACCGCAGGGCGAACGGTCGAACCAGCCGGGGTGGATGGCCATCGCATGGCGGGAGTGCCGTGCCGTGGCGCCGGGGGCGATGAGGTGGACGTGGTGGCAGCCGCGGATGGACGGGTCCTCGGGGTGGACGGGTTCCTCCTCCGCGTTGATCGCCTCCATCAGCGACAGACCGGCGGCGAGGATGTCGTCCTTGCGGGTCCGGTCGAAGGGCAGTCCGAACTGCTCCAGCGGCAGGATCGCGTAGAAGTTGCCGCCGTAGGCCAGGTCGTACGTCACCGTCCGGCCGTCGGAAAGCGTGATCTTGCGGTCGAGGCCGGCGGAGAAGGAGGGGACGTTCTTCAGCGTCACCGCCTTCGCGGCGCCGTCCTCCACCGCGACCTCGGCGACGACGAGGCCCGCCGGGGTGTCCAGGCGGATGGTGGTGACGGGCTCGACGACCTCGACCATCCCCGTCTCGACGAGGACGGTGGCGACACCGATGGTCCCGTGGCCGCACATCGGGAGATAGCCGGAGACCTCGATGTAGATGACCCCGTAGTCGCAGTCGGGGCGGGTGGGCGGCTGGAGGATCGCGCCGCTCATCGCCGAGTGCCCGCGCGGCTCGTTCATCAGGAGCTGCTTGATGTGGTCACGGTGCTCACGGAAGTAGAGCCGGCGCTCGTTCATCGTCGCGCCGGGGATGGTGCCGATGCCGCCGGTGATCACCCGGGTCGGCATTCCCTCGGTGTGCGAGTCGACGGCGTGCAGGACGAGTTTGCTGCGCATGTCCGAGCTGCTCCCTTGAACGTGGGACACGGATGAAGAGGTGAAGGGGTGACGGGCGCGGCGGTCGGTGAGGGCCGCCCACCGCGCCCGTCGGTCGGTGTAGGACCGGCCGCACCCGGTCCCGTACCACCGGCGACGGTCAGGCGAGACCGTCGGCGACGGCCTTCTCGGTCGCGGCGCGCACCGCGGCCTCCTGCTCCGGCAGCAGCGGGACCCGCGGCGGCCGGACCGGGCCGCCGTGCCGGCCGACGATGTCCATGGACAGCTTGATGGCCTGCACGAACTCGACCTTGGAGTCCCAGCGGTGCAGCGCGTGCAGCTTCCGGTAGAGCGGCAGCGCGGTCTTCAGATCGCCCTCGATCGCCGCGTGGTAGAGCTCCACGGTGGCCTTGGGCAGCGCGTTCGGGTAGCCGGAGACCCAGCCCTTCGCACCGGCGATCGCCAGCTCCAGGAGGACGTCGTCGGCGCCGATCAGGACGTCGAGTTCGGGGGCCAGCTCCTGGATCTGGTAGATGCGGCGTACGTCGCCGGAGAACTCCTTGACGCCGTGGATGTGGCCCGCGGCGTGCAGCTTCGCCAGCAGTTCGGGGACCAGGTCGACCTTGGTGTCGATGGGGTTGTTGTACGCCACGATCGGCACGCCCGCCTTGGCGACCTCCTCGTAGTGGGCGAGGACGGAGCGCTCATCGGCACGGTAGGCGTTCGGCGGCAGCAGCATCACGGAGGCACAGCCGGCGTCGCGGGCCTGCTCGGCCCAGCGGCGTGCCTCGGCGGAGCCGTAGGCGGCGACGCCGGGCATCACACGGGAGCCGCCGATGGCGGCCACGGCCGTCTCCACGACCTTGGCGCGCTCCTCGGGCGTGAGCACCTGGTACTCGCCGAGGGAACCGTTCGGCACGACGCCGTCACAGCCGTTCTCGACGAGCCAGGCACAGTGCTCGGCGAACTTCTCGTAGTTGACGGAGAGGTCGTCGTTCAACGGAAGGGCCGTGGCGACGAGGACTCCGCGCCAGGGGCGGTTCTCGGTGGTGGTCATGAGCGGTCCCATCTCAATAGGGTGTGACATTTTACTGGCAGTCATAGGTTGCTGGTAATCAGCCATAGGTTGCTGGTAATCACGGGCCGAGGCGCCCTGCGCGGTGCGGGGCTCAGGGCTCCTCGGACTCCCCCGCGCGGGCCAGCACCCCGAGCGGTACGGGCCGGGCGAACGGCCGCCGTGACGGCGTGAGTTCGCATCCGGCGAGCCCCGCGACAGCGGGACCGCACACCCGGCCCTGGCACCAGCCCATACCGGCCCGGGTCAACAGCTTCACCGTGCGGACATCGCCCGCGCCGAGTTCGCCGACGGCCTCGCGGATCGCACCGCCGGTGACCTCCTCGCAGCGGCAGACGACCGTGTCGTCGGTGATCAGCTCGGTCCAGTGCGCGGGCGGTGCGTAGGCGCCGTCGACGGCCGCGAAGAACTTCCGCAGTTTCGTACGGGTCCTCGCTGCGGCCGCCCAGCCGCGCGGGTCCGGTTCGGCGCCGGAGAGCCGGGCGGCGATCGAGCGTCCCGCGATGTGGCCCTCGGCGAGCGAGAGGGCCGCCCCGCCGATGCCGGTGGTCTCGCCGGCCGCCCAGACTCCGGGGACATCGGTGCGCTGCTCGTCGTCGACGTGCACGCCGAGCCCGTCGATACGGCAGCCGAGTGCCTCCGCGAGGTCGGTGTGCGGCAGCATGCCGTGGCCGACGGCGAGCGTGTCGCAGGGGATGCGCCGTTCGGTGCCGGGCCGTACCCGGCCGTCGGCGTCGAGGGCGGCGATGGTCACGGCGCTCAGCCGGTCCCCGCCGTGCGCCTCGACCACGGTGTGGTGCACGAGGGTCTTCACCCGGTGCCGCAGCAGCTCGGCCGCGTACTGGGCGCCCTCCGCGATCTTGGCCGGATACGCCGCGAACGTCCCGCCCTGCCGCACGAACGCCTTCGGGTCCGCGGACTCCACGAGCGCGGCGACCTCGGCACCCGCCGCGGCGAGCCCGGTGGCGACCGGCAGCAGCAGCGGCCCGGTGCCCGCCACCACGGCGGTACGGCCCGGCAGGACCAGCCCGCCCTTGAGCATGGCCTGCGCGCCACCCGCGGTCACCACACCGGGCAGGGTCCAGCCGGGGAAGGGCAGCACCTTCTCGTATCCACCGGTGGCGAGCAGTACGGCGTCGGCGTGGACCTCGGCGGGCTCCTCCTGCTCGGGTCCGAGCAGGGCGTGGACGGTGAATCCGTTCAAGTCCGTTTCCACGAACCACACATGATGTTCCGTCAGGTGGACCACGCGTCCACTGGCGATGTGCGCGCCGAGTCCGTCGCGCAGCCGCTCCCAGGTGCGCCACTGGTGGTGCAGGGCCTGGGGGCGACGGGCGCCGAGGCCTTCGGCGGGCTGCCGGTAGAACTGGCCGCCGGCCTCCGCACCGGAGTCGATCACCGTCACGTGGACACCTCGCGCGGCGGCGGCGAGCGCGGCGGCGAGCCCCGCGGGGCCGGCGCCGATCACGGCCAGGCGGGTTCCCTCAGCCATCGTGACCGGTTCCTTCCTGTGTGCGGATGGCGTCCCCCGGGTTCAGCGGCAGCAGGCAAGCCCGTTGATTGGGGCGGCCGTTGACCGTCACCAGGCAGTCGAAGCAGACGCCGATGCCGCAGAAGACGCCGCGCGGACGTCCTTCGCCCCGGGTGGTGCGCCAGGAGGTGACGCCCGCGGCCCAGAGTGCGGCGGCGACGGTCTGTCCGGGCAGGGCTTCGATCTCGCGTCCGTCGAGCGTGACCGTGAAGGCCGGTCCGGGCCGGGCGTCGGCCAGTTCCAGCGGGGTACGGGAACTCACTGGGCCTCCTCGGGCGCGGGAGAGGGGAAGCGGTCGGGCCGGAACGGTCCGAGGTCGAGATCCGGGGACTTGCCACTCAGCACCTGGGCGATCAAGTACCCGGTACCGGTCGCGAGCCCGATGCCCGCACCCTCGTGCCCGCAGGCGTGGAAGAGGCCCGGCACCCGCGCGTCGGGACCGATCGCGGGCAGATGGTCGGGCATGTAGGGGCGGAAGCCCAGGTACCCGCGCATCGCCTTCACCTTTTCCAGGAAGGGGAAGAGGCGCGTGGCGCCCCCGGCGAGGGCCCGGGCGACCGGCAGCGAGAACGTCCGGTCGAAGCCGACCCGTTCACGGCTCGCGCCGATCAGCACGGGCCCCGCGGCCGTCCCCTCCACGACCGGCGAGGTCTGCAGTGCGGCCGAGTCGCTCGCGACGTCGGCCACATAGTCGGCGGCGTACACCTTGTGGCGGATCATGCGGGGCAGAGGTTCGGTGACGAGGACGAAGCCTCTCCGGGGAAGCACGGGAAGGGAGACTCCGGCGAGCGCGGCCAGCTCTCCGCCCCAGGTACCGGCCGCGTTCACGACGACCGGGGCGTGGATCTCCCCCTTGTCCGTACGGACACCGCGCACCGCTCCGTCCGCCGTGTGCAGCACCTCCGTGACCGTCCGGCCGGTGAGCAGGCGGGCACCCGAGGCGCGTACGAGATGGGCGGCGGCCAGCGTCGGCATCACCTGGGCGTCCTGCGGGTAGTGGACGGCGCCCGCGAGGCCGGGCGCCAAGTGGGGCTCCAGGTCGTGGAGTTGCCCGGCGGCGACCGTTGCGGCCTCAACCCCGGCGGCGCGCTGCCCGACCGCGAAAGTCTCCAGCGCGGCCAGCCCCTCGGGCGTGGCTGCCACGACGAGGCCGCCCTTGGCCTCGTACTCGATGGCCTCCCCCACCTCCTGGGCGAGGTCGGTCCACAACCTCCCCGAGAGCAGGGCGAGTTCCAGCTCGGGGCCCGGCTCCTTGTCGGAGACGAGCAGATTGCCCTCGCCCGAGCCGGTGGTACCGCCGGCCACCGGGCCGCGGTCCACGAGGACGACGTCCAGGCCCGCCCGAGCCGCGTAGAGGGCGCTTGCCGCGCCCACCATTCCGGCTCCGACGACCACGACGTCGCAGGTCAGTCGCTTGGTCACGTCAGTACTATGTCACATGTTTCCTTTTCGGCCAAGGGCATCTAGGCTCGGTCACGCCTCACCCGAAACCCGAAAAAGACTGCAGAAGAAGGTGCCTGACCGTGGCCAAGGGTCGAAAGAACGGCCTCTACCAAGGTGTCTCCGCGGAGCTCTCCGCCCTGATGAGGACGGGCTGGGCCGACACCGAAAAGCGTGACCTCCAGCCGAACGAACAGACGCCCTACGCGGCCCGCCGCCGCGCCGCGCTCTCCGCCCGCTTCCCGGGCGAGCGCCTCGTCGTCCCCTCCGGAAGCCTCAAGACCCGCTCGAACGACACCCCCTACCCGTTCCGCCCGTATTCCGGCTATGTCCATCTGACGGGGGATCAGGCCCGAGACGGGGCCCTGGTGTTGGAGCCGCGCGCGGACGGCGGTCACGACGCGCACTGCTACCAGCTCCCCCGCGACACCCGGGACAGCGACGAGTTCTGGACGGGCAAGACGGCCGAACTGTGGATGGGCCGCCGCCGCTCCCTCGCCGAGTCGGAGCGGGTGCTCGGCCTGCCGTGCCGTGACATCCGTACGATCGCCGAGGACTTGAAGGACACCGGCGTACCGACCCGTCTCGTACGCGGCCACGACGCCGTGCTCGACGCGGCGCTCGCCACGGACGACGAGCGGGACGCCGAGTTCGAAGAGGCGGTGTCCGGGCTGCGGTTGGTCAAGGACGAGTGGGAGATCGGCGAGATGCGCCGGGCCGTGGACGCGACGGTCCGTGGATTCACCGATGTCGTACGGGAGTTGTCGCAGGCGGTCGCCACCTCCGAGCGGTGGATCGAGGGCACCTTCTTCCGCCGCGCCCGCGTCGAGGGCAACGACGTCGGCTACGGCTCCATCTGTGCCGCCGGCGAGCACGCCACGATCATGCACTGGACGGACAACGACGGCCCGGTCCGGCCGGGCGAACTCCTCCTGCTCGACGCGGGCGTGGAGACCCGCACCCTCTACACCGCCGACGTCACGCGCACACTCCCCATCGACGGCACGTTCACCCCGCTCCAGCGCGAGATCTACGACGCGGTGTACGAGGCCCAGGAGGCCGGCATGGCCGCTGTGAAGCCTGGCGCGGACTACCGGGACTTCCACGAGGCGGCTCAGCGGTCGATGGCCGAGCGCCTCGTGGCGTGGGGCTTCATCGAGGGCCCGGCCGAGCGGGCGTACGAACTCGGTCTGCAGCGGCGCTTCACCATGGCGGGCACCGGCCACATGCTGGGACTCGACGTCCACGACTGCGCGAAGTCCCGAAACGAGGAGTACGTCGACGGAGTACTGGAACCGGGCATGGTGCTCACCGTCGAGCCCGGCCTCTACTTCCAGCCCGACGACCTGACGGTGCCCGAGGAGTGGCGTGGCATCGGCGTCCGGATCGAGGACGACCTGCTGGTGACGGCGGACGGGTACGAGAACCTGTCGGCGGGGCTCCCGCGCTCGGCCGCCGAAGTGGAGGCGTGGATGCGGGAGTTCGCCGGATAGCGCGCAGCCGGTTCAGATCCTGCTCTCGGTCACCGTGTCAGATCCTGCTCTCCGTCGCCGTGTCGGCCGACAGCCGCTGGGCCACGTAGATCGGAATCACCGAGAGCAGGACGAGGACCGCCGCCACGACGTTCACGACCGGTGCCTGCTGGGGCCGTGTCATGTTGTTGAAGATCCAGATCGGCAGGGTCTCGACGCCGGGTCCGGCCGTGAACGTCGTCACCACGATCTCGTCGAAGGAGAGCGCGAAGGCGAGCAGTCCGCCCGCGAGGAGCGCCGAGCGGATCAGCGGGAAGGTGATGTCGACGAAGGCCCGGAAGGTGTCGGCGCCCAGGTCCATGGCCGCTTCCTCGTAACTGCCTGAGGTACGGCGCAGTCTCGCGACGACGTTGTTGAAGACGACGACGATACAGAAGGTGGCGTGCCCGACGACCACGGTGAACATGCCGAGGCCGACGCCGAGCGGCTCGAGTACGGTGCTGAACGCCGAGTTGAGCGCGATGCCGGTGACGATGCCGGGCAGCGCGATCGGCAGGACGACCACGAAGGAGATGGCGTCGCGGCCGAAGAAGCCGTGCCGGGCCACCGCGAACGCAATCAGTGTGCCGAGCACCAGGGCGATGGCGGTGGCGCCGAGCCCCGCTTTGACGGAGACCCAGAGCGCCTCGCGGGCGCCCGTGTTCTCCCAGGCGACCGACCACCAGTGGAAGGTGAGCCCTGGCGGCGGCCAGCTCGCGCTGCGGTCCGGGTTGAAGGAGTTGACCAGGACGAGCGCGAGCGGAACGTAGATGACCGCGAAGCCGAGCCCTGCGGCGACGCGCAGCGCGATGCGCGCGGAACGGGACAGTTGCACAGCGGGCTCCTCAGAGACTGCTCAGGGCGCCGGTGCGGCGCATCGCGAGCAGGTAGAGCACGATGACCACGACGGGCACGGTGCCGAGCGCGGCGGCCATCGGCAGGTTGAGTTCGATGTTGGAGTAGACGAGGTTGCCGATGAGCTGGCTCTTGCCGCCGACGATCTGCACGGTGATGTAGTCGCCGAGGCTGAGCGAGAAGGTGAAGACCGAGCCGGCCGCCACGGACGGCAGGACCATCGGCAGGACCACGGAGCGGAAGGTGCGTCCGGCGCGCGCACCCAAGTCCGCCGACGCGTCGAGCAGGTTGGCGGGCAGCTGCTCCAGTGCCGTGTGGATCGGCAGGATCATGTACGGCAGCCAGAGGTAGGTCAGCGCGATGACCGTCGCGGTCAGCCCGTACCCGGGTCCGCTCAGCCCGAGCGGCTTCAACATCCAGTCGGCGAGGCCTCCCTGAGAGAGGATCAGCCGCCAGGCGTACACCTTGACGAGGTAACTCGCCCACAGCGGCGTGAGGATGGCGACCACGAGCAGCGGGCGCCACTTCGGCTTGGCGATCCGGGCCGTGAAGAAGGCGACCGGGAAGGCGATCACCGCGCACAGGGCGGTGACCGCGAGCGCGACGCCGACGCTGCGCAGGATCACCTGGCGGAAGACGGGTGTGGTGAAGAGCGCTTCGAAGTTGTCGGTGGACCAGACCTTCACGACCTCGGAGGTGAAGGAGTCCGTCGTCCAGAACGCCGAGATGAACAGCACGGCCAGTGAGCCGAGGTAGAGCACCGCCAGCCAGAGCAGCGGGGCGGTCAGCAGCAGGGACAGCCTGAGCCGGGGGCGGCGGTGCAGGGTCCCGGCGAGCCGCCGGACGGGGGACCGTCCGGCGGCCTGCGCGGTGGAGGTCATCTTGTCGCTCAGCCCTTGATCTCGGTCCAGGCCTGGACCCACTTGGCGTAGGGCACGCACTTCACGTCGGTGCGTCCGTCGAGGCACTGCTCGATGGGCGTGTTCCAGAACGCGATGTTCTTGAAGTAGCTCTCGTCGGTGGCGTGGAAGGTGTCGCAGAACGACGCGTCACTGGTCTCGTCGCACGCCTTGGAGTTGGCCGGGGCCTCACCGAAGTACTCGGCGACCTGGGCGTTCACCTTCGGCGAGATGATCCAGTCCATCCACTTGTAGGCGCAGTTGGGGTGCTCGGCCTTGGCGGACAGCATCCAGGTGTCGGACCAGCCGGTGGAGCCCTCCTTCGGCACGATCGCCTTCACCTTGGCGCCCTCGCCCTCGGCGAGGTTGGCGATGACCTGCCAGGTGGTGCCGACCACGGAGTCACCGCTCTTGAAGGCGGAGATCTCCTTGAGGTAGTCGCTCCAGTACTCGCCGACGTTCGCGTTCTGCTTCTTCAGCAGGTCGACGGCCGCGTCGAACTGGTCCTGGTCCAGCGCGTAGGGGTCCTCGATCTTCAACTCCGGCTTGGTCGCCTTGAGATACAGGGCGGCATCGGCGATGTAGATCGGCGAGTCGTACGCCGCCACGTGGCCCTTGTACTGGGACGCGTCGTCGAATACCGCGGACCAGGAGGTCGGGGCGGGCGAGACCTTCTCGGTGTTGTACATCAGAAGGTTGGCGCCGCGCCCGTGCGGAATGCCGTACGCCGTACCGTCGACGGAGTTCCACGCCTGCTGCTTCAGGCCGCTGAAGACGTCCTTGTAGTTGGGCACGAGGTCGGTGTTGACAGGGGCCGCGTCGCCGGAGGCTATGAGGCGCAGGGACGCGTCGCCGGAGGCGGAGACGGCGTCGTACTGGCCGGTCTTCATCAGCTTGACCATCTCGTCGGAGCTGGCCGCGGTCTTCGTGTTGACCTGACAGCCGGTCTGCTTCTCGAAGTCGCTGACCCAGTCGACCTCGGGGTCGTTGGAGCCGTCCTCGACATAGCCGGCCCAGGCGATGAGGTTGACCTCGCCCTCGGTCTTGCCGAGCTCGGACTGAGCCTTGAGGTCAGGGGGGTTGAGGCCGGTGGACGAGGACGAGCCCGAGTCGGACGAGCCGCAGGCCGTGGCCGCGAGGAGCGCCGCGACGGCTACCGCGGCTTTGGTGGTTCGGTTGAGGCGCACGAGTGTCTCCATACGTGAGGGGCCTGGCGTGGTGGGGATCAGCGGGCGTCCGGCACCTTGAAGCTGTGGCGGCGGTGCCACTGGAGCCGGACGCGGGTGCCGCGGTAGGCGGCGACGTCCTCGGAGGAGGTCTCCAGGTTCTGCTGGAGCGCGGTCAGGCGTCCTCCCGCGTCGAGGTCCACGAGGAAACGGGTGGCGTCGCCCAGGTAGACGACCTCGACGACGGTGCCGGTGGCGGTGGAGTGCTCCGGCTCGTCCGCGATGGCGGACTCCTTCAGAACCCGGATCTTCTCGGGCCTGATGCTGTAGGTGCCCGCGTCGCCGACGACCTGCTGGGCGGAGGCTCCTTCGAGCAGGTTGGAGGTGCCGACGAAGCCCGCGACGAAGGGGGTGGCGGGCCGTTCGTAGATCTCGGCCGGGGTGCCGACCTGCTCTATCCGGCCCTGGTTGAAGACGGCGATACGGTCGCTCATCGTCAGGGCCTCCTCCTGGTCGTGGGTGACGAAGACGAAGGTGATGCCGACCTCGCGCTGGATCGCCTTGAGTTCGACCTGCATCTGCTCGCGCAGCTTGAGGTCGAGGGCGCCGAGCGGCTCGTCGAGGAGCAGCAGACGGGGGCGCCCGACGAGGGCGCGGGCGAGGGCCACGCGCTGCCGCTGGCCGCCGGAGAGCTGGCCGGGGCGCCGGCCGCCGAATCCTTCGAGGCGTACGTCGGCGAGCGCCTTGCGGGCCCGCAGGAGCCGCTCGGCCTTCGGCACCTTGCGGACCTTGAGGCCGTACGCGACGTTCTGCTCCACGGTCATGTGCGGGAACAGCGCGTAGTCCTGGAAGACGGTGTGCACGTCCCGCTCGAACGGGGCGAGCCCCGTGACCTCCTGTCCGGCCAGTTCGATGCGGCCCGAGGTCGGGCTCTCGAAGCCCGCGATCATCCGCAGGACCGTGGTCTTGCCGGAGCCGGACGGGCCGAGCATCGAGAAGAACTCTCCGTCGGCGATCTCCAGATCGACTCCGGCCACGGCGGTCGTGTCACCGAACGCCTTCCGCAGTCCCTGGAGCCGGACCGCACTTCCCTCCATGGTCGGGAACCTTTCTGGTGCACTCGAACGTTGGAGTGAAAGATATGAAGTCATAGTTCAAAGCTCAAGACCCCCTTAGAGTAAAGGTTGAGTCAACGGACAAGGCGGTGACCGTGAGGCAGCACAACGGCGAAGGCGTCCGGCGAGCCGTTTTCACCCCGGTGGACAACCGGGCCCGGGTCGACACGGTCGTGAGCAGGCTCGGCGACGCCATCGAGCTCGGCCTGCTCGCCGACGGGGAGCAGCTGCCCGGCGAGAGCGAGCTGGCCGGACAGCTCGGCGTCTCCACCGTGACCCTGCGTGAGGCCCTGATGGCGCTGCGGCAGCAGGGTCTTGTCATCACCCGCAGGGGGCGCGGCGGCGGCAGCTTCGTGTCGCTCCCCGAGGACCCCGGTGAGGACCGGCTCAGGGCCCGGCTGGCCGCCTGGAGCACCGAGGAGCTGCGCGACCTGGGCGACCACTGGGCCGCCGTGTCGGGTGCGGCGGCCCGGCTCGCGGCACAGCGCACGGAACCGGGTGACCTACAGCAACTGCGGCGCACGCTGGACGAGTTGGCCTCCGCCGAGGAGGCCGCCGCGCGCAGCCGCGTCTACGGCCGGTTTCATGTCGAGCTGGCAGCGGCGGCACAGTCCGCCAGGCTGACCCGCGAACAGGTCGCCCTCCAGACGGAGGTGGGGGCTCTGTTGTGTCTCGTGCTCGGGAACGACGAATATCGTGAAGAGGTCTCGGACCGTCACCGCTCCGTAATCTCGGCGGTGCAAGATGGGGACCACGATTCGGCCAGAGCGCTGGCCGAGCGGTGCGTGCAGGACTCGACGGCGCGGCTCATCACCCTGCGCCTCGCGATGCCACGCACCGCGTCCGGTCCCCGTCCGCTGGAGGGCACCCATGAGCAGGAGCCCCGCCCCGGCCGGCGCCGCGGCGACGCTTGACGCGACACCGGAGGCGGCCGTGGCCGCACAGGTCCGCTCCACCGTGGAAGCCGTTTTCGAGGCCGTCGCCGCCACCCGGGCCGATACGGCGGCCCTGCTCACCAGGGTCGCCGCGCAGGGCCGTCGTCCCGCGAGCGCGGACCTGGCCGCGCTGCGCCCCGGGCTCCACCTCCGGCTCGCCCGCCAGGAGTTGGTGTCGGGCGTCGGGTTCGTCGCCGCGCCGGGCCTGCTGAGCGACGTACCGGCGTGGCTGGAGTGGTGGCAGCAGGGCGCCGGCGGGGACGTACGACCGCTGCTGCTCGACCTCGACCCGCAGCACTCGGCGTACTCCGACTACACGCACTGGGACTGGTTCGCCCTCCCCCGCGACACCGGGCAGCGCGCCGTCGCCGGGCCCTATGTGGACTACCTCTGCTCCGACGAGTACAGCCTGACGCTGTCCGCGCCCGTGCATGTGGAGGGCGACTTCGTGGGGGTCGCCGCGGCCGACGTCTATCTGCGGCACTTCGAGTCGGCGGTGATCCCGCTGCTCCAACGGCTGCCGGGGGCGGCCTACTTGGTGAACGCGCGGGGGCGGGTGGCCGCGTCCGCAGATCCCGCACATCTGGCCGGGTCGCTCACCAAGGGGCCGGACTTCGGATCCGTGCTGACGCGGGCGCGGGCCGAGAGCTTCGAGGGGATGCGGCTGGTTCCCTGCGACGGGGTTCCGCTCGTGCTGGTGGTGCCGCACGTGTCGCCGCACCACTGAACGGCGCATCCACCCCGTGGCCCCCCAAGGGCTCACACCGCCCGCAGCTCCGCCACGCCGTTCCGGGTCTTGCGCGCCTTGCGGGGGCCTGTCGCCGCCTGCCGCGCCTCGCGCAGGACCAGTGTCATCCGCGTGTAGCCCATGTCCTGAAGGGACTTGGGGGTGTCGCCGACGATCCGGCAGTCCGTACGACCCCAGCGCGGGTCGGGGTGCAGCAGCGGGCGCACGGCGCCGTCGGGCTCGACGCCGTCCGGGCCGACCGCGCGGATCCAGTGCGGCAGACCGTGCCGGTAGGCGACGTCCATGATCGGGTCCTGGGCGATGTCCCGGCGGATCGACTGCAGTGCGCGGTCCTGGTCGTGCCGCTCCACGGCGGCCGCGAAGTGGGCCAGCATCGGCAGACACCAGCTCGACTCATGCTCGCCCAGGACGGTGCTCGCGTCCGGATGGAACAGCACGAACCGGAGGAAGTTGTCGCCCGGCATGGCCGTCGGGTGCGGTGCGACCCCGGCGAAAAGTGTCTCGAACGCGTCGTTGCACAGGACGACGTCCCAGCGGTGGTCGAAGACGACGGAGGGGAACGGGACGGCCCCGAGAAGAGCGGCGTAGTCCTGGAGATACGCCTGAGCTTCGAGACTCTCGGGGACAGGTCGCGGCTGGGACCGCTGCCATCCTGCCTGGTACGCCATCGGGAGGTCACCCCTCTTGCCTCTGCGGCCTTCACGCGGCGCCCTGATCCTGCTGCCCGGAATACAGTCGTGTCAACTATCGTGGCATTTGACGCCTGTTGACGGCTGAATCTCGCCACAGTTGTGGCGAGACCTGGATGTGAGTTCGAGCTAGGGGCTAGTCTCCCGATGGTTCCTGACCATCATGAGAGCGAACTGAGAAGAGATGTAGGAGATCTGTCGGTGACGGATGGCTTCGAAGTTCCGGGCGCCACGGCGACGGTTCTGCTGCAGGCCGTCGTGGCCCGGGTCACCACACTCGCCGACCGGCTCGGGGTGCAGCAGGCCGAGGTCTTCGACCTCCGGCGCCTGTCGGCCGAGTCCGGCGTTCCCGACCCCGTGGTGCGAGCCCTGCTGAGCGGCCGCCGCGCCGGGGAACCCGATCTGCAGGCCCGATTCCTGCAGCGGCTGGACCTGCTGCGCCGCACCCGGCTCAAGCCGAACGGCCGCCGGTACACGCAGCAGGAGATCGCGGACGGCGCCGGCATGTCGCGGCAGCAGGCCGGGGCCCTCATCAATGGCGACCGGCGCCCCACCATGGAGCACTGCGACGCCATTCAGCGCTTCTTCAGGGTGCATGCCGGGTTCCTCACGGCCGAGGACTCCGAGGCGCTCGTGGGCGCCCTCCAGCGCTCGGAGCAGGAGCTGCTGCAACGGCTCGCCGACCGTGAGCGCGCGGCCGCCTCGGTGGCCGCCGACCCGCTGGAGCGGCTGCTCCTCGACCACGGTGTCCGCGGAATCGCCTGGCGGGCCGCTCAGTTGCCCACCGACCAGCACCGGGACAAGGTCGCCGAGTGGCTGGACATGCTCTTGGAAAGCGTCAAGCGGCCCGAGTCGTGAGCACGGGGAGAACTGTGGGCATCCGAAGGGAAATGCGCCGCCTGTGCGGGGAGTTGGTCGGAGAACTGACCCTCCCGGCACCGGCGGAACCCGCCGACCTCTACGCGGAGCTGTGCGACGCCATGAGCAGACGTCGCGGCCGCCCCGTCCAGTTCCGCACGGCGGCGTTCCCGCCCGGGACCGCCAGCGGGCTCTGGCTCGACATGGCCGAGCAGGACCTCGTCGTCATCGAGGAACGCACCGCGCCCGACCACCAGTTGGTGATCCTGGGCCACGAGCTGTGGCACATGCAGGCCGGGCACTGCAGTCACCACGTCGAGGGCGCGGCCGTCGCGGCCCGCTTACTCAACGACTCCGCGGACCTCCAGGAGACCGTCCTCAAGGTCGCCGCGCGCACCCGGTCGCACCTCGCGGACGAGGCAGAGGCGGAGAGCTTCGGTCTGCTGCTCGCCAGCAAGTGCCGTACGTGGCTTGCCGGTTCCTCGCTGCGCAGGCCGGTGCGGCGCGATGGACTCGCGGGCCGGATCGAGGCATCGCTCGGCTACCGCGGGCCGCAGGGCTGAGGCCGCGTGCACGACTCCAGCTACTACGTACCGGCGGCCGCGATGGCGGTCGCCCTCGTCATCAAGGGCCCTTCGGTGCTGCGCGGCCGACGCGACCCGCTGCTGCGGTCGGCCTACGCACTGATCCTCCTCGCCGGCCTGGTGTTCTTCTTCGCGGCCCCGCCGACGATCGGCTGGGTCAACCGCGCCACCGGGGTCTCGAACTTCTCCGTGGCGATCGTGTACTCCCTGCTGAGCGCCTTCAGCGCCTCCTGCCTGGTGCTGCTGATCAACTGGCGCGGCGGACCGAACACGCGGCTCGTCTCGCGCCGTTGGATCGCCGGGTACGCCGTGGTCATCGCGGCGACGGTGGTGCTCTTCGCGCTGGGCCACGCGCCCATGGAACGCCGGCGGGACTTCGACACCTACTACGCCAACACGCCGTACATGCGCGAGATGATCGTGCTGTACCTCACGGCACTCGCCGTCGCGAACGTCTCGATGACCGTGGTGTGCTGGCGCTGGGCCCTCAAGGTGAGCGGCTGGCTGCGCGTCGGGCTGCTGGTCATGAGTGTCGGCTTCCTGTCCAACATCGGTTTCGCGGCGGCCAAGTTGATCGCCGTCAACGCCCGCTGGAACGGCGGGAACCTCGACTACCTGAGCACCTACTTCGCACCCACGCTGTCCGCCGCCGGAGAGCTCGTCTGCGCCATCGGCTTCTGCGTCCCGATGGCCTGCCAGCGCATCGGGGACGTGTGGAGCACGTGGTCGACGTACCGTCGACTCGGGCCGCTTTGGCGGGAGTTGCGGCCGGCGGGGGACCACGGCCACCGCGCCGTGCGGATCGCCTGGTGGGCGCCCGCCGAACTCCAGGTGACCCAGCGGGAGTCCGACATCCACGACGGGATGCTCGCCCTGTACCCCTACTTCGACCCCGAGGTGCGCGCGCGTGCATACGACGCCGCCGTGGCCGCGGGCTCCGGCCCGGACCGGGCGCGGGCCGAGGCCGACGCGACGATGGTGACGGCGGCGCTGCGGGCCAGGGCGGACGATCCGGAGGGCAAGGTCGTCAGCGCCCCGTCCTCCGCCTCCGCCTCGGCGGGCGGTCCCCGGGACCTGGTGGGGATGTCCATCGCCCTGCGCCGGTCCCCCGTCGTCGCGACAGCGCGGGAACGGATCGAGGCCGGGGCGGCGACGGGGTCCCGCGAGCGGATCGGATGAGCACCGGCGGCGGCGTCACGTCGCGCTGCGTTCGCTCGCCTCTCGCAGGTCCCGTTCCAGCGCGCGGTTCTGGGCCGTGTCCGGCTGTCCGACGGCCGTGCCCGGGCGGCCCGCGCGCAGCAGCTCGCGCCAGTGATCACGGCTCCAGTCGGCGGGGCTCGTCGTACTCGTGAACTCCTCGACCAGGGCGAGGAAGCGTGCCGGGTCGCTGTGGAAGGGGAAGTGGCCCGCGCCCTCGAAGATCTCCAGTCGGCTGCCCGGCATCGCCTTGTGCGCCCCGTACGCGTGCCGCACCGGCACCACGCTGTCCCGGTCCCCCCAGAGCAGCATCGTGGGCATGCCCTCGGTCAGATAGCAGCGGTCGAGCATGGTCACCGCCTGCCCCCGCCAGTCGACCACGGCGCGCAGGGTCCGGATGAAGGCGCTGCGGGACGTCGCGTCGGGCAGCGCGTCCACGAGGTTCAGCAACTCGGGCGCGTCCTGGCCCAGATCGGTGTCGAGGAGTCTCATCAGGCGCAGGAACAGGCCCACTTGGAGACGCATGCCCGGCAGTCTCAGTGTCGAGAGCATGAGGTGGGCGCCCGGCAGGGAGACCGCGCGCAGCACGGGGTTGACCTCGCCCCCGACGCCGCCCGCGCTGACCAGGATCAGCCGCTCGGTGCGCTCGGGGAACTGGTAGGCGAACTGCATCGCGACACCGCCGCCCAGCGAGTGCCCGACCAGCGTGGCGGACTCGATGTCGAGGGTGGTGAGCAGATCGCGTACCCCGTTGGCGTACGCGGCCACCGAGTAGTCGGCCCGCGGCTTGTCGGACGCTCCGTGGCCGAGCAGATCGGGCGCGATCACCGTGTGGGTGCGGGCGAGGTCGGGGATCAGCTCTCCCCAGGTGTCCGAGGAGTCGCCGATGCCGTGGATCAGGACGAGGGCCGGACCCTCGCCCGCCATCCGGTAGGCGCGCCGGTAGCCGTGCACGACGCGGTGGTGCAGGCGCAGCTCCCCGTCACCCACCGAGCGCAGGGTGCGCCGCGGTCGCCTGGGCGGTACGTCGACCATGGGCTCGCCTCCTCTTCCCAGGCCGCCGTGCAGGCAGCCCCCAAGCCACCGTCGAGGCAGCTCCCAGCCGCCGAGAAAGCGGTTCCCAGCTCTCCGGTCCAGCCTAGGCCCCTCGTCCCACAAGGGATTTCCGTGAGGTTTCGCCTCCGCTAAGCGGGCGAACCTCCGCGTACCAAAACGGCATTGTCAGTGGCGGACGGCAAGCTGGAGTCACGTACCGCCATGTACCGCTTCGACAATCCGACCCGGGGAGAGCCGTCCGATGCCGACCGCCGTACTGACCGATCACGAACGCGCCGCCGTGCAGGCGTACCTGCGTCTCCTCCAGACCGTACGAGCCGCCTTCGACAGTTCGCCTGACGGGCGCCGACCACCCGTGGTGCCGCCCGCCGCCCTGGCCGAGGCGGAGCGGGCACTGGCGGCGGCCGGGCTCGCGGGCAACGAGGAGGCGTTCTTCCGGCTGCTGCACACGTGGTGCCCGGAGCCGACGCAGGTCTGAGGCGCGGTGGCCGTGCGCCGGCGTCAGCTGTGCGACACGGTGACTGTGCATCCAGCGCAGCCGGGTGGCGGCGAGCAGCCTCAGCCGAGCGGCACGGTCACGGCATGCCGCCTCAGCCGAGCGGCACGGTCACCATGAACCGCCTCAGCCATGCAGCTCGGTCACCGCGAGCCGCCCGACCCGTGCGGCACAGTCACCACCGTCGCGGCCAGGCCCCGCTGGACGGTCCAGCGCCCGTCGAAGTACCTGACGCGGTCGCCACCGACCAGCGGGCCCGGTACGAGGAGTTCCGCGCGCAGTCTCCCCGACAGGACGGGGCCGCCGCCGGACCCGGGGTCCAGGAGGAGGTCGATGTCCGCCTCGGAGAAGTCCAGCCACTTCCCGGTGAGCGGGAACCACGCCTTGTAGACCGACTCCTTGGCGCTGAACAGCAGCCGGTCCCAGTGGACGGCGGGCATCCGGGCGCCGAGGCCGGCCAGCCTGTCGACCTCGGTGGGCAGGGCCACGGCGTCGAAGACACCCTCGGGGAGCGCCAGGTGGGGTTCGGCGTCGATGCCGAGGGAGGCCAGGTCGGTGGCGCGGGCCAGCGCGGCGGCGCTGTAGCCCTCGCAGTGCGTCATGCTGCCGATCAGGCCCGCGGGCCACTGCGGGGCGCCGCGCTCGCCGGGCAGGATGGGCGCCGGGGCCACGCCGAGCTTCTCCATGGCGCGCCGGGCGCAGCCGCGCACGGCGGTGAACTCGCGGCGCCGCTTCTCCACGGCCCGGGTCAGGAGCGCCTGCTCCTCGGGGTACAGGGTCGTACCCTCGGCCCCGTCGTCACCGTAGGTCTCCACAGCCACGACGGACTCCGGGAGCAGCTCCTCGATCACCGGTTCCGACCTCCATCGGCAGAATGCGGCGCAGCGTACCGGGCGGTTCCGGGCGGGTGCGCCACTCGCGGGGGTAGCCCACGGACACCTCTTCGAAGCGGACGCCCTCGTGCCAGGTGGTCCGTGGGATGTGGAGATGACCGTAGACCATGGTCTCGATGCGGAATCTGCGGTGCCAGTCGGCGGTCAGTGTGGTGCCGCACCACATCGCGAACTCGGGGTAGCGCAGGACGTCCGTCGGGTGACGGTCCAGCGGGTAGTGGTTGACCGGGATCACGGGCAGGTCGTCGGGCAGCTCGGCGAGTCTGCGCTCGGTCTCGGCGACCCGGGCCCGGCACCAGGCCTCGCGGCTCGGATAGGGGTCGGGGTGCAGGAAGTGCTCGTCGGTGCAGATCACCCCGGTGCCCTCGGCGTAGGCGAGGCCCTCGTCCTTGGTCGTGCAGCCCTTCGGCAGGAACGAGTAGTCGTAGAGCAGGAAGAGCGGTGCGACGACCGCGGGGCCGCCCGGACCGTCCCAGACCGGGTACGGATCCTCGGGGGTCGTGACGCCCAACTCCCGGCACAGGGCGACGAGATGCTCGTACCGGGCGACGCCGCGCAGCTGCACCGGGTCCTTCGGGTGGGTCCACAGCTCGTGGTTGCCGGGCGCCCAGATCACCTTGCGGAAACGGCCGCTGAGCGTTTCGAGGGCCCAGTGGATGTCGGCGACGCTCTCGCTGACGTCGCCGGCCACCAGGAGCCAGTCGTCGTCCGACTGGGGACGCATCTTCTCGACGAGGGCGCGGTTCTCGGCGTATCCGATGTGCAGATCGCTGATGGCCAACAGTTGTCCCGAACGGCCGGCCTTCGACTCCACCCTCGCCCCTTCCACGAACACGACTGGCCTCACGAGAACACATCCCGCCGAGCCCGGACAAGAGCGTCCCGCGGTGCCCGGGGTCCACAATTCGGGAATCCGTAACACGCCTGTAGCGCCACACCCGTCCCGCGCCCCTTATGATCGCCCCTAACACCACCGCCCTGAACCTCCCTCGGGTGTGCGACGGCCTGGTGCACCTCCCCCTCCCCTGGCCGGGCACGGCCTGCTCCGCTGTGCCCGGAAACCCCGAAAGGCGGCCTGCATGGGTTCTCGCGTACGCGTCTGGCTCAACCGCACGTACGCGGAGAACGTGTTCTTCATGGATCAGCTGCGAAGTAATCCGCAGCGCCGACCGGTCGAGATCCATGCGACACACGGAGACGCCGACTCGCCCATCCTGGCCGCTGCCGACACCGCCGCCATGGAGCCCGAGGGTCTTTCCCGGGCCGCCTACGTCGAGTACGCCCTAGACCAGTGCGCCCGGCACGAGATCGATGTGTTCGTGCCCGTGCTGCACCAGTCGGCGATCGTGGCGCACCGCGCGGAGTTCGCCGCGCTCGGTACGGCCCTGCTCGCGCCGCCCGCCGAGGCCGTGGCCATCTTCCACGACAAGGTGACGGCGTATCAGGCGCTGCAGGCGATGGGCATTCCGGTGCCGCCGTGGTGGCGGGTGCGCAACGAGGAGGAACTCCTCGTCGCCGTCGAGGCGTTGGAGGCGGCGGGTCACAAGGCCTGCTTCAAGCCCGCGGCGGGAGCGGGCGGGGTGGGCTTCCGCGTCATCACGCGCGCCCCCTTCTCACTCAACCAGCTCAATGGTTTTCCCAGCCCGTACGTGCCGTTGAGCCTGGTGCAGGACGCCGTGCGCGGAGCCGAGAAGCCCGTCGACTGGCTGGTCATGCCGCTCCTGGCGGAGCCGGAGGTGTCCGTCGACTGCCTGACCGGGCCGGACGGCCGGGTCCGGATGGCGGTGGGCCGCACCAAGAACGGGCGCCGTCGCGGGTTCACGCTCCACCCCTCCTGGATCGACCCCGCGCGCCGGCTCGCGGAGGCGTTCGGGCTGCACTATCTGACGAACATTCAGTTCCGTATGTTCGGGGACGAGCCGGTCCTCATGGACGTCAACACCCGGCCGGCCGGCGGACTGCACCAGCTCGCACTGTGCGGGATCAACGCCCCTTGGGCGGCAGTGCAGTTGGCGCTCGGCGAGGAGACGGGCGAGGTGGTTCCGTCGATGCTCGGGCAGGACTACGCCGTGGTCACGGGACCGCGCCCGGTGCGTCCGGTGACGTTGCCGCAGCAGCGGGCCGAGACGCTGCCGGCGGTGCCCGCACCCGCCTCGGAGGCCACCATGGCAACGGGCGCGGAGACCACGACCGCACCGGCGACGGAGATCGCGCTCACGCCGACCATCACACCGGTCATCACACCGGCAGCCGCTTCCGCCACCGCACCCGCCTAGACCCGTACCGCTTCTCCACCTACCGGTCTGGACCAATTCACGCACAGCATCTTGACAGCGTGATTGGTCCATACCAACTTGGTTGCGCACCTTCAGCACTCCCGAATCACCCCCATTCCTTCAGGGAGATCGCGTGCGCATCGACTTCTTCAGGCGTTCCAGACGTCGCTTCTTCGCTCTGCTCGGCACCGCCGCCCTGGCTCTGGCCGGGGCGGTCGCCCTGCCCACCACGGCCCACGCGGCCAACATCCTCACCAACCCCGGCTTCGAGTCGGGCGTCCTCTCCCCCTGGTCCTGCACCGGGAACCTGGGCTCGATCGTCTCCACCCCCGTGCACGGCGGCACCAAGGCCCTTGCGGGGGCGGCGAGTTCGAGCAACAACGCCAAGTGCAGCCAGACCGTCGCCGTCCAGCCGAACACGGCGTACGCCCTGACGGGCTGGGTGCGCGGCAGCTATGTGTACCTGGGCGTGGAGGGCGGCGCCGCGACCTGGACGACGTCCACGGCGGCGTACAGCCAGCTCACCGTGAACTTCACGACCGGTGCCTCGCAGACCAGCGCCACGATCTACACGCACGGCTGGTACGGCCAGGGCACCTACTACGCCGACGACGTCAGCCTTGACGGACCGGGCGGCGGCGGTGGCTCGGACACCCAGGCGCCGACCGCGCCGACGAACCTCACCTCCCCCGCCAAGACCTCCTCCAGTGTGTCCCTGTCGTGGGGCGCCTCGAGCGACAACGTCGGCGTCACCGGCTACAACGTCTACAGCGGCGCCAACCAGGTGCTCACCGTGTCGGGCACGACCGCGACCGTGAGCGGTCTGTCGCCGAGCACGGCGTACACCTTCACCGTGCGGGCGCGGGACGCGGCCGGGAACGTCTCCGCCGCCTCCAACTCCCTTTCCGTGACGACGAACGCGGGCACCCCCGGCACCACCTTCAAGCAGGCGGCGCCGTACCTCTACCTCGGCTGGGGCGATCCGCCGGCCGTGAGTACCGTGATGAACTCGACCGGGATCAAGTGGTTCACGATGGCGTTCATCCTCTCCTCGGGCGGCTGCAGCCCGGCCTGGGACGGGAGTCGCGCGCTGACCGGCGGCAACGACCAGTCGGTCATCAACTCCATCCGCGCCGCGGGCGGTGACATCGTGCCCTCGATCGGCGGCTGGAGCGGCAACAAGCTCGGGCCGAACTGCTCGACGCCTGAGGCGCTGGCGGGCGCATACCAGCAGGTGATCAACGCTTACGGGCTCAAGGCGATCGACATCGACATCGAGAACACCGACGAGTTCGAGAACGAGGTCGTCCAGGACCGCATCCTCAACGCCCTGAAGATCGTCAAGGCGAACAACCCGGGGCTGCGCACGATCATCACCTTCGGTACGACGACGACGGGCCCGACCTACTGGGGCAACCGGCTCATCGAGCGTGCCTCGGCGCTGGGCGCCAACATCGACGTCTTCACGATCATGCCGTTCGACTTCGGCGGCGGCGCCGACATGTACGGCAACACGGTGAACGCCACCGAGGGGCTGAAGACCAAGCTGAAGTCCACCTTCGGCTGGGACGACACCACGGCGTACGCGCACATCGGGATCTCCGGCATGAACGGGCTCAGCGACCAGCAGGAGCTCACCTCACCGACGACCTGGACCCAGATCCGCGACTGGGCGAACTCGCACCACATCGCCCGGCTCGCCTTCTGGTCGGTCAACCGCGACCGGCCCTGCGCCGGTGGCGGAGTGGTCAGCAACTGCTCCGGCATCAGCCAGAACAACTGGCAGTTCACGTCCATCACGGCCGGCTTCACCGGCTGAAACGCACAAAAGAGGGTGCCCGGCCGATGGAGGCCGGGCACCCTCGTGTGTTCTACGGGCGCCGCGCCAGCCGCAGCGTCTGCACCTCGAACGGCCGCAGCGAGACCGCCACCGTGTCGCCGTCCACCGCGGCCTCGGCTCCCTCGAAGGGGCGCTCAAGGAGGTCGGTCAACTCGGCCCCGGCGAGCGGGAAACCGGTGCGCAGAACACCCTCCCCGCGACCGCCCCGGGACTCGTAGAGGCGTACGACGACATCGCCCGAGGCGTCATCGGCGAGCTTGACCGCCTCGATCGTCACGCCCTCACCCTCGACGGACACGACGGGTTCGGTCGGCCCGGCCTCCGCCACCCGCAGGGGCAGGTTGAGCGAGTAGCCCTCCGCGACCGCGTCCTCGATGCTCGCCCCGGGAAGGAGCGAGTACGTGAAGCGGTGCTTGCCCTGGTCGGCTTCGGGGTCGGGGACACGCGGGGCGCGCACCAGGGAGAGCCGGACGGTCGTCGTCGTACCGCCGTCCTCGCGGACCGTGCGGGAGACGTCGTGGCCGTACGTCGAGTCGTTGATGACCGCAACGCCGTAGCCGGGTTCGCCGATGTGCACCCAGCGGTGGCCGTACACCTCGAAGCGGGCCGCCTCCCAGCTGGTGTTCGTGTGGGTGGGGCGCTGGACGTGGCCGAACTGGATCTCGGCGGAGGAGTGCGGGGCCCGGATGTCCACCGGGAAGCCGGCCTTGAGGAACTTCTCGGCCTCGTGCCAGTCGATCTCCGTCTCGAAGTCGATGCGCGGGCTGCCCGCGCGGACGGTGATCGTCTGGACGATCCGCGACCCCTTGCCGAAGGCGCGCTCCACCCGGATCGCGCCGAGCAGCGGGTCCTCGTCGACGACCGTGATCGAGGCGGCGTCCAGGAGGTCCGTGTAGCGGTTCTTGTAGTGCTTGTCGACGTCCCAGGCGTCCCAGTAGTTGGGGAGGTCGCTGTGCAGGCGGAGCAAGTTGCCCTTGTCGGCGAGGACTTCGCGGTTCGCCTTGAGGTCGCGTACCGAGGCGAGCGTGCCGTCCTCCGCCAACTCGACGCGTACCAGGCCGTTTTCGAGGACGCGGCCGATGACCGTCACCGGGTGCGGGGACTCGGCGACCGCGAGGGGGGCGCTGCCGCTCGCCGGTACCTCCGCGTACATCGGGACGCCCGTGGACGTACGGACCACCTCGGCCCGGTCGTACGGACTCGTGTTGAAGACCCGGGTCTCCCCCGCGCCGAGCGCGGCCAGCGCCTCGGCCGTCAGCACCTCCAACTCCTCGGCCACGCGGGCGTATTCGGCCTCCGCCTCGCGGTGCACCCAGGCGATCGAGGACCCCGGCAGGATGTCGTGGAACTGGTGGAGCAGAACCGTCTTCCAGAGCCGGTCGAGCTTCTCGTACGGGTAGGAGTAGCCCGGCGCGTGCAGCGCGGCGGTGGTCGCCCACAACTCGGCCTCGCGGAGCCGGTGTTCACTCCTGCGGTTGCCCTGCTTGGTGCGGGCCTGGGAGGTGTAGGTCGCGCGGTGCAGCTCCAGGTAGAGCTCGCCGACCCAGACCGGGGCGTCCGGGTACTCCTCGCGCGCGGCGGCGAAGAACGCGTCGGGGTGCTCGACGACGACCTTCGCCGAACCCTCCAAGTCGGCCAGCCTGCGCGCCCGTTCCATGATCTCGCGGGTGGGACCGCCGCCGCCGTCGCCCCAGCCGAAGGGGGCGAGCGAGCGCGTGCCGCGGCCCTTGTCGGCGTAGTTGCGGACGGCGCGGGACATCTCCTCGCCACTGAAGCGGGCGTTGTAGGTGTCGACCGGCGGGAAGTGCGTGAAGATGCGCGTGCCGTCGATGCCCTCCCACCAGAAGGTGTGGTGGGGCAGCTTGTTGGTCTGGTTCCAGGAGAGCTTCTGGGTCAGGAACCACTCGTTGCCGGCGAGCTTGGCGAGCTGCGGGTAGGCGGCGTTGTAGCCGAAGGAGTCAGGCAGCCAGACACCCTTGGTCTCGACGCCGAAGTGCTCGATGAAGAACCGCTTGCCGTGGACGAGCTGGCGGGCGAGCGCCTCACCGCCGGGCAGGTTGCCGTCGGCCTCGACCCACATGCCGCCGACCGGCGCCCACTGTCCGCGCTTCACCGACTCCTGGATACGGGCCCAGACCTGCGGGTAGTTGTCGCGCACCCATTCGTACTGCTGGGCCTGCGAACAGGCGAAGATGAACTCCTCGTACTCGTCGGCGAGCGAGGTGACGTTCGAGAAGGTGCGGGACGTCTTGCGCTTGGTCTCGCGGATCGGCCACAGCCAGGCGGAGTCGATGTGCGCGTGGCCGACGCCGGAGAGGGTGTGGGCGCTGGCGTGCGCGGGCTTGGACAGTACGGGCACGAGGGCGGCGCGGACCTCGGCCGCCGAGCCGGAGATGTCGTCCAGGTCCAGGAGGTCCAGGGCGTGGTCGAGCGCGTGCATGATCTCGTGGCGGCGCGGGTCCTGCTCGTTCAGCTCCAGCATCAGTTCGCGCAGCACCTGGATGTCCAGGTCGAGGTGCCAGACCTCTTCGTCCAGGACGGCGATGTCGGCGCGGCGGAAGGTGTAGAGAGGCTTGTCGCCTGCCGTGAGGACGTCGCCGAGCGGGGTCGGACGGGCGAAGTCGTTGGCCAGGATGTCCGGGTTGGACGCCGCCTCGACCAGGTAGTCGATCTCCTCGCCGCCCGTCGCCGGGTTGGCGATCGCCACGTACTGGTTGAGCGGGTTGACCGCCTTCAGCGGGGTGCCGTCCGTGAGGTGGACGAGCGCCTCGGCCTGGTTGCCGGGCCAGTCGCCGGTGAAGCCGAGGTCGATGACGGCCTCGACGCGCTTGCCGGTCCACTCGGGCGGCACGGTGCCACGCATCCGGAACCAGGTGGTGCCCCACGGCGGGCCCCAGGGGGTGTCCATGGCGAAGGGCTTGTACGAGGCGGAGGCGGCCTCCTCGAACGGGACGGGCTCACCGGGAGCCTGCCAGGCCTCGACCTCGAAGGGCACGGACGCGGCATAGGTCGCGGGCTTGATGCGCTGGTCGTGGACGCGCGCGACGCGCTCCTCGATACGGCGGCGTTCGTCATGCATAGGAAGTCTCCAGGAAAGTGGAAAGCGCTTACTTAAGGTACGCCAAGCCTGGGTGGACCGAGGTGTAGCCATCGACCAGTCTGCGCGCGACGTTCACGGAGTCCACCAGCGGGTGCAGGGCGAAGGCCTTCACCGCGGTCGTGCGCGAGCCCGACTCGGCCGTGGCCAGGACCTCCCGCTCCACCGCCTTGACCGCGCAGACCAGTCCGGTGGCGTGGTCGGGCAGCGGGTCGACGGCGACGGGGTGCGCGCCGTTGGCGTCGACATGGCAGGGCACCTCGATGACGGCCTCGGAGTCGAGGACGGAAAGGGTGCCGCGGTTGCGCACGTTGAGGATCAGGGTGGTGCGCTCGTCGCGGGCGATGGCCCGCATCAGGGCGAGCGCGACCTTCTCGTAGCCGCCGGAGAGGTCGTCGGCGTCGCGTTCGCCCGCGTCGGCCACGTCCCGGTTCTCCGCCATGTAGGTGGCCTCGCGCTCGGCGCGTGTACGGTCCCAGGCGGTCAGCGCGGCGGCGTCCGGGCGCTTCATCTCGTCGTAGAACGCGGCCTGCTGGTCGCGCAGGAACGCCCCACGGGTCTTCTCCACCTGCTGGTAGGCCCGTACGGCCTCGCGGTTGAAGTAGTAGTAGTGCAGGTACTCGTTCGGGATCGCGCCCAGGGATTGGAGCCACTCCGGGCCGAAGAGCTTGCCCTCCTCGAAGGAGCCAAGCAGCTCCTGGTCGGCGAGCAGCCGCGGGAGTTCGTCGCGGCCCGCGACGCGCAGACCGCGTACCCAGCCGAGGTGGTTGAGGCCGACGTAGTCGATCCAGGCCTCGCGCGGGTTGGCGCCGAGGACCTGGGCGATACGGCGGCCGAGGCCGACCGGAGAGTCGCAGATGCCGATCACGCGGTCGCCGAGGTGGCGGGACATGGCCTCGGTGACCAGGCCTGCCGGGTTGGTGAAGTTGATGACCCAGGCGTCGGGGGCGAGGCGGGCCACGCGTCGTGCGATGTCTACGGCGACGGGCACCGTGCGCAGGCCGTACGCGATGCCGCCGGCGCCGACCGTCTCCTGCCCGAGGACACCCTCGTCCAGGGCGACCCGCTCGTCGGCCGCGCGCCCTTCGAGTCCGCCGACGCGGATCGCCGAGAACACGAAGTCGGCGCCGCGCAGGGCGTCGTCGAGGTCGGTGGTGGCGGTGACCTCGGGAGCGTCCGGGTCCCCGGCGGCCTGCTCGGCGAGCACGCGGGTCACGGCGGAGAGCCGTCCCGCGTCCAGGTCGTGCAGCACGACCTGGGTGACGCGGCCCTCGGCTCGGTCCCCGAGGAGCGCTCCGTACACGAGCGGCACCCGGAATCCGCCGCCACCCAGAATCGTCAGCTTCACGCTGTTTCCGCCTTTCCTGTCACGACCACTTGCACGCCCGCTTCCTCCAGGGAGGACCGCGTCGCCGCGTCCACCGGCGCGTTCGTCACCACCACGTCCAGGTCCTCGGGACCGCAGACCTTCGCCATGCCGGTCCCGGGGAACTTCGCCCGGTCGGCGAGCAGGACCACCCGCTCCCCCGCCTTGATCATGGCGCGCTTGACCGGCACCTCGACGACGGTCGTGTCCATCACCTGGCCGCCCGGCCGTATGCCGCTGGTGCCGAGGAAGACCCAGTCCGCGTGCAGCTGGCGCAGATTGTCCTCGGTGAGAAAGCCGACCAGGGAGCGGTACTCGCGGCGGACCATGCCGCCGAGCAGCACCAGCTCGATGCCCTCGTCGTCCACCAGCTCCTCGAAGACCACCAGATTGCTGGTGATCACGGTGATCCGGCGGCCGTGCAGCTGTCTGGCCAGCCGGTACGCGGTGGTGCCGATGTCGAGCAGGACGGACTGGCCGTCCTGGACCATCGACGCCGCCTTGGCCGCTATGGCGTCCTTCTCGGCCACGCGGACCTCGGCGACCTCGGCGAAGGGCTGGTCGCCCTCGTCCACGACGGCGCCGCCGTGCACCCGCGTCAGCAGCCCTTCCTCCTCCAGTCTCACCAGGTCACGGCGGACCGTGGCCGGGCTCACACCCAGTTGTTCGGAGAGATCGGTCACGGCCGCGGGGCCCCCTGAACGCAGGGCCCGCAGGATGAGTTGATGTCGTCGCTCTGCCAGCACGTCGTGAACAGTACTCGTCATTCTCAATCATTTCTATGCTCAGTTCTGCTCGACTATTGCCAAATGGCTGGAAGGCGCGCACGATCCTGTGCACCGCTTGCAGACTTTTGACGAGAGGAAGCGCTCGTGGGTGACGAACGGCCCGATGTACTGCTCACCGGGCTGCTCTTCTACGACCTGGTCCTCACCGGGCTGGGCAAGCCGCCGACCCCCGGCGAGGAGATCTGGACCGAGGGCATGGGCGTGAGCCCCGGCGGCATCGCCAACCTGGCCGTGGCGGCCTCCCGCTTCGGCCTGCGCACCTCCCTGGCCACCGTTTTCGGCGACGACTACTACGGCTCGTACTGCCGCACGGTCCTCGCCGGCCAGGAGGGCGTCGACCTCTCGCTCTCCCGCACCGCGGACGGCTGGCACACCCCGGTCACCGTCTCGCTCGCACACGGCAACGACCGCGCCCTGGTCACCCACGGCCAGGAACCGCCGTACTCGCAGGACGAGCTGATGGGCGACCCGCCCGAGGCGCGCACGGCCCTCGTGCACATCGAGGCCGAACCGCGCGCCTGGCTCGCCAAGGCGGCCGCGAACGGCACCCAGATCTACGCGGACGTCGGCTGGGACCCCACCCAGCAGTGGTCCACGGACCTCCTCGACCAGCTCTCCCTGTGCCACGCCTTCCTCCCCAACGAGGCCGAGGCGATGGCCTACACCCGCACCGACAGCGCGGTCGCGGCGCTCGGCACGCTCACCGAACTCGTGCCGGTCGCCGTGATCACCCGGGGCGGCGACGGCGCGGTCGCGGTGGACCAGACGACGGGCGAGTACGCCGAAGTACCTGCCCTGGACATCGATGTCCTGGACGCGACGGGCGCCGGGGACGTCTTCGGCGCGAGTTTCGTCGCGGCCTCGCTCGGCGGCTGGCCGCTGGAGGAACGGCTGCGCTTCGCGGTGCTCGCCGCCGGGCTCTCCGTGCAGCGGCACGGCGGCGCGCTTGCGGCGCCCGGCTGGTACGGCGTCCACCGCTGGTGGCACTCCCTCCAGGATCCCGAACTGCGGCGCGCGTACGGCTTCCTGGCCGAGCGGATCCCGGCCGACCCCGGCCCGCCCGTCCGGTACGCACCCGTCACCCCCCACTGAATCCGTCCGCACCACCTCGTCCCCCACTGAACCTTCTGATCGGCACCTCTCGTACAGAAAGCGCTTCATGGCGCTTCGAAGAACCGAAAGGCGGTGGGAGCTGTGCGGCTCTCACGAAGAGGCCTGCTGCGCGCGGGCCTGGCCGGTACGGCCGCCACCGCGCTCGGCGGCCTGGCGACCGGCTGTGCCGTTCCGACCGGCTCGACCGGTCGGAACATGGTCCTGTGGTACTGGAGCGGGGGTCTGAGCGACACGGTCGTGAAGAACGCCAAGACCCGTTACGACAGTTCGGTCGCTCTCGATGCCATCCAGATCGGCGGCCAGTACCGCTCCAAGCTCATCACCACCATCACCGGCCAGGCCCACATCCCCGACATCGCGGGGCTCAAGGGCGAGGACATGGCCGCCTACCTGCCGAACGCGGACCAGTTCATCGATCTGCGGACGCTGGGCGCGGAGAAGTACAAGAGCCAGTACCTGTCGTGGAAGTGGGACCAGGGCATCGCCGACGACGGCACGATGGTCGGCTTCCCGATCGACTGCGGCCCTGTCGCGCACTTCTACCAGTTCGAGGTGTTCCGCAAGGCGGGGCTGCCGTACGAACCGGCCGACGTGTCCAGGGAGTTGAACACCTGGGAGAACTTCTTCGCCGCGGGTGAGCAGCTCAAGAAGCGGATCCCGGGGACCATGCTCCTCACCGACGTCAACTCCGTCTTCGAGAACGTCGTACAGCAGGGTTCCCAACGGTACGTCGACAAGGACCGCCACTTCATCGGCGACCAGGAGCACGTACGCAACGCCTGGGCGCTCGCCGTGGAGGCCAAGCGTCGCGGGATCGTCTCCGACCTCGTGAACGGCACCCCGGACCAGCTGTCGGCCAAGCAGGACGGCAAGCTGCCCAGCGAACTGGGCGCCTCCTGGGCGGCCTTCGACATCAAGAACGGTGTGCCGAAGACCAAGGGCAGGTATCGGGTCGCCGACATGCCGGTGCGGCCGGCCAACAACGGCGGCTCGTTCCTGTCGATCACCAAGGCGTGCCGCGAGCCCGAGCAGGCCTTCCAGATCATCACCTGGATGCTCAACGCGGCCAACCAGGCGCAGGGTTACGTCGACGCGGGCCTCTTCCCCTCCACGCCCGCCTCGTACGGCCTGAAGCAGATGCAGGAGCCGGACGACTTCTTCGGCGGCCAGGTCACGACCGACATCTTCGGGCCCGCCGCGCAGAAGATCGCGGTCGCCTACAACAGCCCGTACGACATCGCGCTCGGGCAGCCCATCAAGGACGAGATCAAGAACGTCGGCGTCCTCGGCAAGGACCCCAAGAAAGCCTGGAGTGACGCCATGAGCAAGTGCCGTCGCATCGCGAAGCACCTGGGGGTGAGCTACTGATGGCCGTCATCGAGCAGACCCCGCCCATTGTGGCGCCGCCCTCCACGGCCGGGCCGAAGAAGGGCTGGCGCAAGTACTGGCACCTCTACGCCGCCATCTCCCCCTTCTACCTGATCTTCCTCGGCTTCGGCCTGTTCCCGGTCGGCTTCTCGCTCTATCTGTCCTTCCACCGCTGGGACGGCCTCGGCTCGATGGAGTGGGCCGGGCTCTCGCAGTACCAGTACCTGCTGAGCGACAGCGACTTCTGGAACTCGATCGGCAACACGATCATCATCTGGGCCCTTGCCACCTTCCCCATGATCTTCCTGGCGATGGTCACAGCCGTGATGCTCAACTCGGCGGTCCGCTTCAAGAACGTCTACCGGTTCGCGTACTTCCTGCCGAACGTCACTTCCGTCGTCGCCATCGCGATCGTCTTCGGCTCGATCTTCTCCACCAACTTCGGCATGGTGAACGCCGTCCTGGAGGCGGTGGGGATCGACCAAGTGGCCTGGCTGAACACACCGTGGGGCATCAAGGTCACCATCGCGGCGCTGATGACCTGGCAGTGGACCGGCTACAACGCCATCATCTTCCTCGCCGGGCTCCAGACCGTGCCGAGCGAGCTGTACGAGGCGGCGCGGGTGGACGGCGCCAACCCGATCCAGACCTTCTTCCGGATCACGCTGCCGCTGCTGCGGCCCACGCTGCTGTTCGTGCTCGTCGTCTCCACGGTCACGGGCCTGCAGAGCTTCTCCGAACCACAGGTGCTGCTCCAGACCTCGTCCAACGACTCGACGTTCGCGGGCGGTCCGGGCCACTCGGGCCAGACGATGGTCCTCTACTTCTTCCAGCAGACCTTCGACAACAACGACTTCGGGTACGGAGCCGCGGTGGCGTGGGGCATCTTCCTCGTCGTCGTCATCTTCTCGATCATCAACTGGCGCCTCGTGCAGCGCCGGGGCGACTAGGAAGGGCCCGCATCATGGCATCCATCAAGGGGTCCCACCGCAGAGGGATCGCGCTGCACCTCCCGCTGGTCATCGGCACGCTGATCTCGGCCTTCCCGTTCTACTGGGCCGTCATCATGTCGACGCACAGCTCGACGGAGATCTTCTCCTACCCGCCGAAGCTGCTGCCGGGCACGCACTTCCTGGAGAACGTCCGCAACCTCTTCGACGCCATCGACTTCTTCGGGTCGATGTGGAACTCGCTCCTTGTCGCGACGTCGGTGACCTTCCTGGTCCTGCTCTTCGACTCCCTCGCGGCGTTCGTCTTCGCCAAGTTCGAGTTCCCCGGCAAGGGTCTGCTGTTCGGGCTGCTCATGGTCATCTTCATGGTCCCGGCGCAGTTGTCGGTCATCCCGCAGTTCGTCCTCATGGCGAAGATCGGCTGGATCGGCTCGATGACCGCGCTGATCGTGCCTGCCGCGGCCAACGCCTTCGGCATCTTCTGGATGCGCCAGTACATGAAGACGGCCATCCACGACGAGCTGCTCGACGCCTCCAAGCTCGACGGCGCGAACTTCCTGCGCCAGTACTGGCACGTGGCGCTTCCGGTGGTCCGCCCCGGCCTCGCCTTCCTCGGCATCTTCACCTTCATGGGCCAGTGGAACGACTTCGCCTGGCCCCTGATCTCCCTCACCAACCCCGACAACGTGACCCTCCAGGTCGCGCTGTCCCAGCTCAACGGCACCCACGGCACCACCGACTACGGCATCGTGATGACAGGCGCCCTGCTCGCCCTCATCCCGCTGCTGATCGTGTTCGCGATCGGCGCCAAGCAGATCATCGGCGACCTCGCGAAGGGAGCCGTCCGCGGATGACCAACGATCCGCTGCTGGCCCTGCGCCCCTGGGAGTCACCCGAGGTGACTTCCTGGGGGCGCTTGCCCATGAACGCCGTCGACCGGCGCGCCCAGGCTCTCTCCCTCGACGGCGACTGGCGCTTCCAGCTCCTCCCGACCCCCACGGCTCCAGTGGGCGACGACTGGTCCTCGTCCCAGGTCCCCGGCGCCTGGACCCTCCAGGACACCGACGACCTGCCCTGGTACACCAACTCCCAGATGCCGTGGGGCGAGTTCCCGCCCGCGTCTCCGGCGGCCAACCCGACGGGCGTGTACGAGCGTGAGGTCGACGTTCCGGCCGAGTGGGCGGGCCGGCGGATCGTGCTCCAGGTGGGCGCCGCCGAGAGCGTGCTGCTCGTCCACGTCGACGGTCGGCCCGTAGGCGTCTCCAAGGACTCGCATCTGGCGGCCGAGTTCGACCTCTCCGCCGTCGTACACCCCGGCGCGTCGCACACCGTGCGGCTCACCGTGGTCAAGTGGTCGGACGCCTCGCACCTTGAGGACCAGGACCAGTGGTGGCACGGCGGCATCACCCGCCCCGTACTGCTGTACGCGACCGATCCGCTGTATCTGGCCGATGTGACCGTGCGGACCCGGCTCGACGGTGAGCTGCGGGTGGACTGCCAGGTGCGGCATGCCTCGGGCGCGCTCCCCGCAGGCTGGTACGTCACCGGGCAGCTGGAGACCCAACTCATCGCCCAGGACACGGAGTTCGACCGCTTCAACGAGGAGGACGGCCGCGTCTCCGACTTCCTCGGCGAGGTGCGTCTGAGCACGGTCGTCCGCGAGGTCCGCCCGTGGTCCGCGGAGACACCCGAGCTGTACGGGCTGACCGTCCGGCTGCACCGCGCCGACGGCTCGGTCGCCGACACCGCGCTCCACCGCATCGGCTTCCGCGAGGTCGAGATCCGCGGCAGGGATTTGCTCCTCAACGGCGAGCGGGTCTACATCCGGGGCGTCAACCGGCACGACTTCCATCCGCTGACCGGCCGGACGGTGTCGTACGACGACATGCGCGCCGATCTCGTGCTGCTGAAGCGGTTCGGGTTCAACGCGATCCGCACCGCGCACTACCCGAACGACCCGACGCTGTACGACCTCGCGGACGAACTCGGCTTCTATGTGGTCGACGAGGCGAACATCGAGGCGCACGACCACGCCCACGAGATCGCCGACGACCCGCGCTACACCAGCGCCTTCGTGGACCGGGTCACACGGATGGCGCTCCGCGACAAGAACCATCCCTCCGTCATCATCTGGTCGCTCGGCAACGAGTCCGACTACGGCGCCAACCACGACGCGGCGGCGGGCTGGCTCCGCCGCCACGACCCGACCAGGCCGCTCCAGTACGAGGGCGCCGCCAAGCTCGACTGGGCCGACCCGGCGCTCGCCTCCGACATCGCCTGCCCCATGTACGCGCCCATCGAGGACTGTGTCGCGCACGCCCTGTCCGGCGAGCAGACCAAGCCACTCATCCAGTGCGAGTACTCACACGCCATGGGAAACAGCAACGGCACGCTCGCCGACCACTGGGCCGCCATCGAGTCAACCCCAGGGCTTCAGGGCGGTTTCATCTGGGAGTTCTGGGACCACGGCATTCTCCAGCGTGTGAACGACGGAAGACCGGCCGGGCTCGGTGGCGCCGGGCTGTATGACAACGGTGTCGCCGCGCCGGGCCACCGCTGGGCGTACGGCGGCGACTTCGGCGAGACGATCCATGACGGCGTGTTCATCGCCGACGGGGTCGTCTTTCCCGACCGCACGCCCAAGCCGGTGATGTACGAGCACCGGGAGATCGCGGCGCCCGTTCGGCTGGCGTACGACCGCGACGGACTCCGGGTGACCAACCACCAGCACTTCCGCGGTCTGGAATGGCTGGCCGCCGAGTGGTCGCTCGCCCTCGCGGACGGCGGCACGCTCACGGCGCCGGCCGAGCTGCCCGCCGTACGGCCGGGCGGGACCGCGTCGGTGCCGCTTCCCTTCGCGCTGCCGGAGGACGGCGGCGAGGCCTGGCTCACGCTGCGGGTGACGACGGCCGACGACGAGTCGTGGGCGCCGCGCGGCACGGAGGTGTGTGTGCCGCAGGTGCGACTGCGGGCGGCGGATCCAGTGGCCCCGGTCTCGCCGAGAGGCACACCCGTCGAGGTCGACGAGGACGGCCTCCTTGTCCATCCGCTGCTCACGGCCGCCCCCGTGCTGTCGCTGTGGCGGGCACCGACCGACAACGACGTCCTCGGCGGCATGGCGGCGCGCTGGCAGGCGTGGGGGCTGGACGCCTTGGTACGCAAGGTCGTCGCCGTACGCCATGCGGGCGCGAGCATCACCGTGCTCGCCGAGTACGTCACCGAGGCCGGCCCCGTGCGCCACGAGCAGGTGTTCACACGCGTCCGGGGCGGCGTGCGCATCGAGGAGACGGCCGAACTGCCGGACGGGCTCGACGATGTCGCTCGGGTCGGCTCCGTCTTCGAGACCGTCGCCGGGCTCGACGTCCTCGCGTGGTACGGGCAGGGCCCCTGGGAGTCCTACCCGGACCGGAGCACGGGCGCGCCCGTGGGGCACCACTCCGTTCCCGTGGACGAGCTGTTCACCCCCTATCTGCGCCCGCAGGAGAGCGGCGGGCGGCACGGCGTACGGCACTTCACCCTGTCGGCGCCGGACGCCACGGGCCTGGCGGTGGACCTCGCGGAACCCTCCCAGGTCTCCGTGACCCGCTACCTGGCCGAGGATCTGGCCGCCGCCACACACCACGACGAGCTGGTGCCGCGGCCCGGCTGCGTCGTGCACCTCGACGCCGCTCACCGCGGCCTGGGCACCGCCTCGTGCGGGCCCGACACCTCGCCCTCCTACCTCGTCGCGGCCGGTACCCACCGCTGGTCCTGGACGCTGCGCGTGCTCTGAACTCGCGTGTGATCCCCCAACTCTTCGATGGAGCAAGCAGACGTGTGTACTTCGCATGGCCAGACGGAGGCCGAACAGGCCGGCGCCGGCCGCCGCAACTTCCTGCGGGCCACGGCGCTGATCGGCGCGGCCTCGGCGGTCTCACTGCCCGCGGTCACCACCGCGCAGGCCGCACCCGCCTCCGCGGAATCGACGTGGCGGCCCGACTCCGAGAGCCGCCGCTTCACGCTCGCCGTGATGCCCGACACGCAGTACCTCTTCGACGGGGCGAGCATCAACCCGGCTCCGATCGAGGCGTCGCTCCGCTACCTCCTGGAACACGGCAGGGACGACAACATCGTCTTCCTGTCGCACCTGGGCGACATCACGGAGAACGGCGCGAAGGCCGAATTCGACGCGGCGGGCAAGGCGTTCGAGCTGCTCGACAAGCGGGGCGTGGGCTACAGCGTCCTCGCGGGCAACCACGACATCAGGTCGTCCACGGACGACCAGCGCGGCTCCACCCCGTACCTGGACGCCTTCGGCCCGCAGCGCTTCGCGGGCAAGCGCACCTTCGGCGGCGCATCGCCGGACGGCTACAACACCTTCCACCTCTTCAAGGCCGCCGGCCGGGAGTGGCTGGTCCTCGCCCTGGACTGGCGGCTGTCGGCGAAGGGGTACGCATGGGCCAACGACGTCATCGCCCAGCACCCGAAGACGCCCGTCATCCTCACCACGCACGAGCTCGTCTACGGCGACGACGCCCTCTCCGCGTACGGGCAGCAGCTCTGGGACCAGCTGATCCGTGACCACGACCAGATCTTCCTCACCCTCAACGGGCACTACTGGCCCGCCGCCCGCGCCACCCGCAAAAACGCGGCCGGGAACGACGTACACCTGCACCTGACGAACTATCAGAACCGTTACTACGGCGGCGCGGCGATGATCCGCCTCTACCACTTCGACCTCGACCGCGACACCATCGACGTCGAGACGGTCTCGCCGTGGATCCTTGGCCGGGCGGCCAAGGGGCTCAACGAGCTGGAGCGCCAGGAGATGGAACTCAGCGGCGACGCCGACCGGTTCTCGGTCGACATCGACTTCGAGGAGCGCTTCTCAGGCTTCGCACCGGAGCCCGCGCGCCCGTCCCGGCCCGCCTCGAAGATGCTGGTGCGGGGCACGGTCGCCTACTGGCGCTTCGACGGACACGAGGACGGCAGCGCGGTCGAGGGAACCGTGCGCGACCTGTCCGGGCACGGCAACGACCTCACGCTGGTCAAGGTCGGCGACAGCTCCCTGACCTTCTCGTCGGCCCATCACCCGGACCAGCCGGGCCACGGCAGCATCAGCTTCCAGGGCGGCAAGCCTCCGCTGAAGGGGGCCTACCTGCGGACGATCGACGGTGCTCCCCTCAACTCGGCCACCTTCAAGCGTGGTTACACCATCGAGGCCTTCTACCAGGTGCCCGCCGACTGGGACGCCTCGCGCAACGCCTGGGCCGGGCTGGTCAGCCGCACCGGCACGGGCGGTGGCGCGGGCAAGACCGAGGGGGACCCGGACGAGCCGCTCGCCACACTCTCGCTGTCCGACGGACCCGGCCCGCAGTGGGCGGCGCGGCCCCTCAACCAGCAGGGCATCGCGACCAACTGGGGCGACGAGACGGCCCGGGAGCAGTGGTGGCACGTCGCCGTCGTCAACGACGGGTCGCACACCACGATGTACGTCCAGGGCTGCCCCGTCGCCCGCAATCCCACCGCGGTCGCCGTCGGACTCACCTCCCTCGGACTGCCCTGGCTGCTCGGCGGCTACGAGTACGCGGGGAAGATCGACCAGATCCTGTACGGCCGGCTCGGGGACGTCCGGATCGTCGAACGCGCCCTGCCCGTCACGTCGTTCATGAACCACTGACCCGAGGGACTCACACCGTCATGACCGAGCAGCAGCTGCCCGTCTGGGCCGATCCGTCCGTCTCGCCGTCCCGCCTCGACGCACAGGGTGTCTCCAGACGCCAACTCCTGCGCCGGGCAGGCCTGTTCAGCGCCGCGTTCGCCGCCGGTTCACTGGCGACCCCCGCGGCCGCTCACGGGCAGGGCCTCGGCGGCAACGACCCGCGCCTCGCCTATCTCGTCGGCGACCACCACATCCACACGGTCTACAGCCACGACGCGAAGTACACGTTCTCCCAACTCGCCGCCGCGGGCGCCGAGTACGGCCTCGACTGGATGGTGTTCACCGAGCACTCCAACTTCGGGCACGCCCAGTACGGTGCTCCGCTGGAACGCAAGGAGATCCTCGAGGCGCGCGCCGAGAACCCGCGCCAGCTGATCTTCCAGGGCCTGGAGTGGTACATCCCTGCCGCCGAGCACGCCACGGTCTTCGCCGCGCCCGGCCGCCACGAGGTGGACCTGCTCACCCGGTTCGAGCTGGCCTACGACGGCAAGCTGCTCGGCTACACCGACGGCGCCGCCGACAACCCGAACACGGCACGCAACCAGGCACACGCGGTCAAGGCCATCAAGTGGCTGGCCGAGCAGCGCCGTACCGGTTACGTCGACGATGTGCTGGTCCTCGCCAACCACCCGATGCGCCTGGGCATCGACTCCCCGTACGAGATGCGCGACTGGCGGGACGCGGCGTCCGAGATCATGATCGGCATGGAGGGCGCTCCGGGCGCACAGGGCGCGGCCATCCCCGGCTGGCGCGGTACGACCTCGATCCGCGGCGAGTACGAGAACAAGCCGTCCGCGCAGTCCTGGCCCGGCTACCCGGCGGACGCCTACCTCACCTACGGCGGCTTCGACTGGGCGACCGCGACGGTGGGCGGCCTCTGGGACGCCATGCTCGCCGAGGGCAAGCTGTTCTCGGTCACCACCAACTCCGACGCCCACCGCATCGTGTTCGACACCTGGAAGAACGGCGACTGGGCGGCCGGGCAGAACTTCGACAACACCGGCAAGCTGCCGGACCCGGTGAACACCGACACCCCGCAGCCCGGCAGCGACTTCTGGCCCGGCCAGTTCAGCCGCACCCATGTGGGCGTGACCCGCTACGGCTACCGCTCGGTGATGGCGGGCCTCCGTGCCGGCCGGGTCTGGCTCGACCACGGGCACCTGATCGACGGACTCGACGTCCGGCTGAAGCGGGACCGCGACCAGGGCCGGGGCGTGACGATGGGCGGCCGCCTACGCGTCCGCAAGGGCGACAAGCTGACCCTGTCGGTCACGGTGACGAGCGCATCCCGCCCCAACCCCCAGGGAATCCTGCCCGAGTTGGCCCATGTCGACGTGATCCGCGGCGCCGTACGCGGACCCGCCGCCCGCGACGACTGGAAGGCACCCGACACCAAGGTGGTACGCACCGTGGACGTCAGCGGCCGCAAGGGGACGTACACCCTGCGCATCCCGCTGGTCGCAGGCGACGAGTCCTTCTACGTCCGCCTGCGCGGCAGCGACGGCAACCGCAATGGCACGGGGTATCTGGGCGCCACCGTCGACCCGCACGGCCCGATCACCCACGCACCGGGGAACGGCGACCCGTGGGCAGACACATGGTTCTACGCGAACCCGATCTTCGTGGACGTGGCGGGAGCTTGAGCTGCACCCCGCCAGGGGCGCGGGGCTGCATTCAACATGCGGCTCCGCCGCGTGGGCGCGACCAGCCACGACGGGCCCGCGGATCCCCACGCCCTCGCAGCGGAGCGCCTACGCGTAGAACCTGGACAGGCTCTGGAGGACGGCGGCGGGCTTCCCCCCGCCGTCGATCTCTATCGTGCCGTCGACGGCGACCTGGACCCCACCCGGCACATCCTCGACCGAGGCAAGCTTCGCGACCAGCCGGATCCGCGAGCCCACCTTCACCGGCGAGGGAAACCGCACCTTGTTCAGCCCGTAGTTGACCTTCGTCGACACGCCCTCGACGTCCAGCAGTTCGGTGAAGAGCGGGATGAAGAGGGAGAGGGTGAGATAGCCGTGGGCGATTGGCGCGCCGAAGGGGCCTGCCGCCGCCTTCTCCGGGTCGACGTGGATCCACTGGTGGTCGCCGGTCGCGTCGGCGAAGGTGTCGATGCGCTCCTGGGTGATCTCGATCCACTCACTGGTGCCGAGGTCGCTGCCGGCCAGCTTCTTGAGTTCGTCGAGGCCGTTCACGGTGATGGTCATGTGCGGTTCCCTGTCTAGGAGTTGGTGCCGTACCGCGAGCGGACACGGGCCTTGAGGAGCTTCCCGGAGGCGGTGCGCGGGAGTTCGTCCGCGACGACCACCGACTTCGGGATCTTGTATTTGGCGAGGCGTCCGGCGAGCGACGCGAGGATGTCGTCCGGGTCGAGTTCGACGCCCTCGCGGGCGACGACCACCGCGCGCGGCACCTCGCCCCACTTGTCGTCGGCGACGCCGATGACCGCGCATTCGACGATGTCGGGATGGGCGAGGAGCAGATCCTCGATCTCGGCGGGGTAGATGTTCTCGCCACCCGAGATGATCATGTCCTTGATGCGGTCCACGATGAAGACGTAGCCGTCCTCGTCGATCCGGGCGGCGTCCCCGCTGCGGAACCAGCCGTCGGCGAAGACCGCGGCCGTCTCGTCCGGCAACCCCCAGTACCCGGGCATCACATGGGGCCCGCGCACGACCACTTCGCCCGTCTCGCCGACCTCGGCCGGCGCGAAGTCCGGCCGCACGACGCGCACATCGCTGAAGAAGTGCGGCACCCCCGCCGAACCCGCCTTGCTCACCGCGTGTTCGGCGTCCAGGAAGAGCGTGCCGGGCGCGGCCTCGGTCATGCCGTACCCCTGGAGGAAGGTGAGCCCGCGCTCCTGGTAGGCGGCGATCAGCGGCGTCGGCACCGGCGACCCGCCGCAGGTGAGAATCCGCAGCGACGACAGGTCGGCGTCGGCCCAGCGCGGCTGCCGGGCGACCTGGTCGAACATCGTCGGTACGCCGAACATGAAGGTGATGCGGTGCCGTTCGATCAGGTCGAGGGTGGCCGCCGGGTCGAAGCTCTCGACCAGGACGCAGGTGCCGCCCTTGAGCAGCACCGGCAGGGTGAGCATGTTGAGCCCGGCCGTGTGGAACAACGGGGCGGAGACCAGGGCGCGTTCGTCGGCGATCAGGTCGGTGTCCACGAGGACGTTGATCGCGTTCCACGTCAGGTTGCCGTGCGTGAGCATCGCGCCCTTGGGGCGGCCCGTCGTGCCCGAGGTGTACATGATAATGCAGGTGTCGTCGGCGGTGACGGGCTGGTCGACCGGCTCTTCGGACGCTCCGTCGATCAACTCCTCGTACCGGGCGCCGACTTCGACGTACGTCCGCACGTCCGCGTTGCCGGGCAGACCGGCGACGAGTCCGGCCAGCGTCGGCGCGTACACCAGGGCCTTGGCTCCCGAGTCGCGCAGCTGGTAGGCGATTTCGGGTCCGGCGAGGCGGGGGTTGAGCGGGACGAAGACCGCGCCGAGGGTGCCCGCCGCGAAGAGGGTTTCGAGGTAGGACGGGTGGTTGGGGCCGAGATAGGCGATGCGGTCGCCGCGGCGGAGGCCGAGGGCGCGCAGGGCCTGGGCGAGGCGGGTGGTGCGCGCGTACAGCTGCGCGTAGGTGGCGGCGGTGTCCCCGTGGATCAGGGCGGTGCGTTGGGGGGTCTTGCGGGCCCGGCGTGCGGGCCATGACCCCAGTCCCTCGTTGCGCATCGTTGCGCCCCTTTGCGAGTTCCGGATACGAGTCGGGGGGTTACGGTTTCGTCAGCCCGAGCAGCCGGGCCGCATTCTCCTTGAGGATCTTCGGCCTGACCTCGTCCTTGATCGGCAGCTTCTCGAAGTCGGCGAGCCAGCGATCCGGGGTGAGTACGGGGAAGTCGGAGCCGAACAGCACCTTGTCCTTGAGCAGCGTGTTCGCGTACTGCACGAGCTGCGGCGGGAAGTACTTCGGCGACCAGCCGGACAGGTCGATGTGCACGCCCGGTTTGTGCGTGGCGACGGCGAGGGCCTCGTCCTGCCAGGGGAAGGACGGGTGCGCCAGGATGATCTTCAGGTGCGGGAAGTCGGCGGCGACGTCGTCCACGTGCAGCGGGTTCGAGTACTTGAGCCGGATGCCTCCCCCGCCGGGCACTCCGGCGCCGATCCCCGTCTGCCCCGTGTGGAAGAGGGCGATGGTGCCGGTCTCCTCGATCACCTCGTACAGCTCGTACGCCACTGATCTGTCGTTGGGGAAGAAGCCCTGGATGCTGGGGTGGAACTTGAAGCCCTTCACCCCGTACTCCTCGACCAGACGGCGGGCCTGCTTGACCCCGGCCTTGCCGCGGAAGGGGTCGATGGAGGCGAAGGGGATCAGTACGTCCGAATTGGCGGCGGCCGCCTCGGCGACCTCCTCGTTCGGGACGGGCTCGGTGCCGGTGGCGGACTCGGCGTCCACCGTGAAGATCACGGCGGCCATCTTCCGCTCGCGGTAGTAGGCGGCCGTCTCCTGAAGGGTCGGCTTCCGCTTGCCCTCGACCTTGAAGTAGGCGCTGGAGGCGTCGTGCAGGTCCTCGTCGAGCGAGGAGTGGCCCTTCGACGACACCTCGGCGTGGGTGTGGACGTCGATCGCGACGAGTTCGTTCAGGTCCATCACGCCTCCGGAAGCTTCGGCGCGGGGATGCCGACGGTCTGCGGTTCGGCGCCGACCGAGGTGTGCCAGGCGTCGGCGAGGGTGTCGGGGGTCCAGCCGCCGTCCGCGTACGCCGCCTTGACCTCCTGCGGATGCGACCAGAGTGCCACCTTGTCGCCGCCGATGCCGATGGCCTGCCCGGTGACCCCGCGGGCGGCCTCGGAGGCGAGGAAGGGGACGAGGGCCGCGCAGTCCTCGGGGGTGCCGAAGCCCTCGCCCTTGCGGAGGAAGTCGGGCAGCGGCTCGCCGCGGTGCATGGCCTCGATGTAGGGGGCGAAGGCCGGGATGGTCTCGGTCATCGCGGTCGCGGCGACCGGGACGATCGCGTTGACGGTGATGCCCGCGCGGCCCAGCTCCATCGACCAGGTACGGGCCATGGCGGCGATGCCCGCCTTCGCGGCGGCGTAGTTGGTCTGGCCGAAGTTGCCGCGCTGCCCGGCCGGCGAGCCGACCAGGATCAGGCTGCCGCCCTCACCCTGCTCCCGCATCCGCACGGCGGCGGCGCGGGCGCAGGTGAAGGTGCCCTTGAGGTGGGTGGTGATCACCGCGTCGAAGTCCTCGTCGGTCATCTTCCACAGGACCTTGTCGCGGAGGATGCCCGCGTTGGTGACCAGGATGTCGAGTCGTCCGAACTCCTCGACGGCGCGGCCGACCAGACGGTCGGCGGCCTCGCTGGTACCGACCGGAACCACCTCGGCCACGGCGGTGCCGCCCGCCTCGGTGATCGCCTTGACCGCCTGCTCGGCGACGGCCTCGTCCACGTCATTGACGACCACGGAGGCGCCGGCGGCGGCGAGAGCGTGCGCATAGGCCAGGCCGAGGCCACGGCCGGAGCCGGTGACAACGGCGACCTTGCCGGTGAGATCGATGCTGGGCACGACGGGGTCCCTTCGAGAAGCAGATGCAGAGGCGGCTACGAGATCGAAGCTAAGAGCAATAATTGTTGACGTCAATAGTTGTTGCCGACTCAGCTTTGCGTCATGCTGTGTTCCGTACGTACGAACCGCCCCACCCGGGGGCCCGGCCCAGGGAGCCCGTCATCGCAGGTCAGCAGCGCACCGCAGAAATCGCCGGGGGCCCTGCCTCCATCGACGCGCAGGAGCCGTGGATGCGCGGGCTGCACGCGGACACCGGTTATCTGCTGTACCGGCTCGGGCTGCGCTCGGGGCAACTGTTCAACACGTTCCTCCAGGAGTCCGGGCTGCGCCTGCGCCACTACGCGCTGCTCCGCTTCCTGGCCACCTCCGAGGGCGCTCTGCAGAGGGAGCTCAGCTCGCGGCTCGGCTACGACCCGAGCGCGATCGTCGGGCTCGTCGACGACCTGGAGAAGCTCGGTTTCGCCGAGCGGCGCCCCTCGCCCGACGACCGCCGCAGCCGGATCGTCGTGCTGACCGAGGACGGCCGGGCCTTTCTGCGCGACACCGACGAGGCCGGGCTGCGCGTGACGAACGACCTGCTCCAGCCCCTGGACCCCGCCGAGCGTGACGCCCTGCACACGCTCCTGCAACGGGTCGCCGAAGCCGAACTCGACTGATGACCACGGCCATGACCGCGCTGTCCGCGCCCGAACGGCTCCTCGCCGTGCTCGCCGCCTTCGACCACGGGCACCCCGCGCTGTCCCTGACGGACATCAGCCGCCGGGCCGGCCTCACCCTCACCACGGCCCACCGGCTGGTGGGCGCGCTCACCGAGTGGGGCGCCCTGGAGCGGGACGAGGACGGCGTCTACCACGTGGGCCTGCGCCTCTGGGAGGTCGCGGCGCTCGCTCCGCGCGGGCTCGCACTGCGGCAGATCGCGCTGCCGTACCTGGAGGACCTGTACGAAGCGACGCACGAGAACGTGCAGTTGGCGGTCCGCGACGGCTCCGAGGTCGTCTACATCGAGTGGATTTCCGGGCGCTCCGCGGTCGGCGTACGCATCCAGGTCGGCGCCCGCTGGCCTCTGCACGCCACGGGCGTGGGGCTCGCACTGCTCGCGCACGGCGACCCCGCGTTCCAGGAGGCCTACTGCGAGCGCCCGTTGGCCGCCTTCACCCCGTACACCGTCACCGATCCGGCGAGGCTGCGCCGGGAACTGGCCGAAGTACGGCACTCAGGCGTGGCGGTGAGCAGCCGTCAGATCACCGACGACGCGCTGTCGGTGGCCGCTCCGGTGCGCGGCGCGGGCGGCTCGGTGGTCGCGGCCGTGTCGGTCGTGGTGCCCCAAGTCGACGCACAGGTACCGGTGTTGATCCCTGCGGTGCGGCTCGCGGCTCGCGGGATCTCGCGGGCCCTTGGGTGGCGGCCGGAGCCGCGCTGAGGACTCTCCAGCGAGGACACCCTTCGAGTCATTGATTCTGGTAGAGGCATTCCGTCCCCGTCGCGCGCCGGGTGACGGACTGCTTCCTCAGGTCGGCGCGGAATTCGTAGCAGCCCTCGAGCCACGCCTGGTCCAGGGGCCGCACCTCGGCGATGACGGTCACCTCGGTGCGCGAGCGCTCCGTGCCGACCGGTACGGCGACCGGGTCGTCGGCGTCGGGCTGCCCCATCGAGTCCGTCCTCGGCAGGGCGAGGGCGCGCTTCAACTCGGCGTCCGTCAGGGCCCCGTCGGAGACCGCGCGGTCGAGGCGCCGCTCGACCGCCTCGGCACTCGCGTCGAGTTGGGCCGCACGGGCCGCCTCCGCTCGCGCGTCCTGTTTGCGCTGGATGCGGTAACAGCCGTCCGTCTTCAGCCTGTCTGCGGTGACGTTGCGGGGCTTGTCCGTCGCACGGAACTCGTAGCAGACCTCGTCGCTCCCGTCCTCCGCGGACAGCCAGACCAGGGCGGTCAGCCCGCCGGCCGCCACCTCCTGGTCCTCCACCTCGACGCCGACGGTCTCCCAGACCTGGGCACCCTGGACCTCGGTCAGCCCACCGCGGTCCAGCGCCGATCGCAGTTCCACGACCACATCCGCGGCGACCTCCGCCGGTTTGCGGAACCGGTACACCGGCAGATCGCGGCACGTCTCCCGGGACAACTCGTCGGCGGAGACGGAACGCCCGTCGACCTCGAAGCGGTAGCAGCCCGTGGCCTGGGTACCCCCGGCGAACATGCCGGGCCCGAGCCCCATGAGCTCGGCGGTCACGGTCACGTGCTGCCCCTCCCGACGGACGTACGACATCCTCTTGTTCATGGACCGCACCGACCGGTCGATCTCCGTGCCGAGCAGCGTGCCGTCCGCTGCCGCCTGGGTGAGCCGGTCCTTCGCCACGGCCGCGGAACTCTCCAAGTTGTCCTGTGCCTGATCCTCGTAGCGGCCGGGTGCCGTCATGACCCACACCACCACGCCGCCGACAAGTACCAGCGCGATCACCAGCACGGTCAGACAGCCGTTCAGCACGCATCCCCCGCGTCTCGCCATGTCCGCAGGCTTCCCCACGCACGCCTCGCCGGCGGGACCCGTGTCCAACACGTGATCGAACAGGGCCCGGCACGAGACGGGCCGGTTCCGGCACTGCCCGTGCGTCCCGTCACCCGACCGGCGGGTTGTTCACTTGTAGCCTGTCGGCGCTGTACGTCGGGGGGAGCTGACCGTGGAGAACATCCTGTCGGTGGCCATCGGGGCCGCTATCGGCCTCATAGGGGCGGTGTTCGGTTCGTGGTTCACCGCGCGCCGACAGGACCGCATGTGGCTCCGCGAACAGAAGCTCAAAGCCGGGATCAGCTTCAACACGGCCGTGGTTCAGCTACTGGACCACCTCAAGGAAACCCAGCTCAGTGACGACGGCCCCGGACCCAACGAGTTGGCGAACCGGATGCAGGAAGCACGCTCAGCCCTCTACCTGCTGTGTGCCGGCGAGACCGTCGATCTCGCCGATGCTCTCGCGCGTCGGGTCTGGAGCACCCGGCCCACCGACGGCAGGGACGACCGCCGGGCCGAGTTCCGAGAGACGGTGGACCTCCTGCGTCGCTTCACGCACCAGCTCCGGCAAGAAATCGCCAGATCGTAGGGCCTGTCCCCCAAGGGATCACCGGGCGGACCGGAGGAAGGTGCCTCCGGAGGGCTGACGGACGTGCCTCAGTTCACACGCCCCGTGGCGACGGCGACCGAACAAGCAGCGGCAGTTGACCGTCCACCTACATGTGGCTGCGGAGGGGACAGTGTCCCCGGGCCTCACCTACAGCCCATGGGGACGATCGTCCGGCTGAAGCCCCATGGAGCCTTCCGCCGCGAGGCGACCGCCCTCCGCAGATCACCACGCACCGCCCCGGCTGGTCTCCCCCGTCCAGCCGGGGCTTTCTCATTCGGCGCCCCCGGGGTCGTCGTTACCGGGGCCACGTCGCCGAGATGATTCACACATGCGGGATCCCACCTGGCCGTCTTCACGGGAATCTCAGCTGAGACCCCACGGATTCAAAGAAACCACCAATGGAGGAGGCGCAGGATGCAGCGGCAGTGGTGGTCATCCAAGAAAGGCGTGCCGTGGGCGTCCCTGAGATATCGAACCGGACCGAACGTCCGGCGTGGTCCCGGCGCGGGATCCTCGCCGTACTCGGTGCCGTGCCGGCCGCCGTTCTGACGGGCTGCACCGAATCGGCGGACGCCTCGGAGGCGACGGCCGCGTCCGCGGGCACGTCCGCGAGCACCAAGGCGGAGACGACGGTCAAGGCGCCGACGATCACCGTCACGCCCGCCGACGGCACGAAGAAGGCCGGTTTCACCAGCCCGGTCGAGGTCGCCGTGTCCGACGGCACGCTGTCGGCCGTGAAGGTCACCGGCAACGACGGATCCACCCTGGCCGGGTCCTACAACGACGCCCGTACGCAATGGACGTCGGGCGAGAACCCGTACTCCGGCACGAAATACACGGTCACGACGCAGGCGCAGGGGGCCGAGGAGGAGACGGCGACTTTCACCACCAAGTCTCCCGGCGAGACCTTCGTGGGATATTTCACCCCCGAGGCGAATTCGACCTCCGGCGTCGGCATGCCCGTGTCGATCAATTTCACGAAGGCCGTGTCAGACCGGGCCGCCGTCGAGAAGGCGATCACGGTGACGGCGGAGCCCGCCGTCGAGGTGGTCGGCCACTGGTTCAGCGACACCCGGCTCGACTTCCGGCCCGAGGACTACTGGGCCGCGGGCACGAAGATCACCCTGAGTCTGCGCCTGAAGGACGTCGAGGGCACGGACGGGGTCTACGGCACGCAGTCCAAGGACGTGGTCCTCAACATCGGCCGCTCGCAGATCAGCACGGTCGACCTGGCGGCGAAGACGATGACGGTCGAGCGGGACGGCTCGGCCCTCGCCACCTATCCGGTGAGCGGCGGCGACGCCGACCACACCACCTGGTCGGGGATCATGGTGATCAGCGAGCGGTTCAAGGAGACCCGGATGGAGTCCTCCACCGTCGGTCTCGGCGACGAGTACGACATCGCGGACGTGCCGCACGCCCAGCGCCTGACCACCTCCGGCACCTTCATCCACGGCAACTACTGGGCGTCGACGTCGATCTTCGGCAGCAGCAACACCAGCCACGGCTGCGTGGGCCTGCACGACACCAAGGGCGCCGACGACACCGCCGTGGACGGCTACAAGTTCTACAAGAGCTCGATGCTGGGTGACGTGGTGATCGTCAAGAACTCGGGCGAGGACACCGTGGACCCGGCCAACGGCCTCAACGGGTGGAACCTGTCGTGGGCCGACTGGACGGCGGGCAGCGCGCTCTAGTCGCTCTCCGCAACGTGCGGCTCCCCGGGCCGCACCCCCGCGCCACCCTTCCTTCACGGCGTGAGCTCCCGTGCGCCCGAAGGACTTTACCGACTGCGCCTCTTGACGGTCGGGGTGACAGAGAGCACATTGGCGGCGCAGCCGCTTTGAGAGCGCTCTCAAGCGGTTCTCCCCAACACCCGCGCACCCCACTCCGTACCCGAAGAGGCACCCATGCGTGAAAACTCCGGCACACCCACCAGACCCCGCCCCTTACGCCGCGCGCTCATCGCCGTGCTCGGCACGCTCGCCCTGGCGGCCACCGCCGCCACGGCCGCCACCCTCCCCGCGAACGCCTCCGCTCCCCCGCCGCCCACCGGCTGGTCCCAGGTCTTCGTCGACGACTTCAACGGGTCCGCGGGAACCGGCGTCAACACCGCCAACTGGCAGTACACGACGGGCACCAGCTACCCCGGCGGTCCCGCCAACTTCGGTACCGGCGAGATCGAGACGATGACCTCCAGCACCAACAACGTCTCGCTCGACGGCTCGGGCAACCTCCGCATCACCCCGCTGCGCGACGGCTCAGGCAACTGGACCTCGGGCCGCATCGAGACGGTGCGCACCGACTTCCAGCCCCCGGCCGGCGGCAAACTCCGCGTCGAGTCCCGCCTCCAGATGCCGAACGTGACCGGTGCCGCCGCCAAGGGCTACTGGCCCGCCTTCTGGATGCTGGGCGCGCCCTTCCGCGGCAACTACTGGAACTGGCCCGGCATCGGCGAACTGGACATCATGGAGAACGTCCAGGGCCTCGGCACCCTGTGGGCCACCATGCACTGCGGCACCTCGCCCGGCGGCCCGTGCAACGAGACGAGCGGCATCGGCGGCAACACCCCCTGTACGACCTGCCAGTCGAGCTTCCACACCTACGCCGTGGAGTGGGACAAGTCCACGAGCGTCGAGGAGATGCGCTTCTACCTCGACGGCGTCAACTTCCATACGGTCAGGGCGAATCAGGTCGACGCGACCACGTGGACGAACGCCACGAACCACGGCTACTTCCTCATCCTCAACGTCGCGATGGGCGGCGGCTTCCCGGACGCCTTCGGCGGCGGCCCGGACGCCGGCACGGTGCCAGGACACCCGCTGGTCGTGGACTACGTCCAGGTTCTCCAGTCCGGTGGGAGCGGTACCACACCGCCCCCGACCGGCAACCGTGACGCCTACAGCGCCATCCAGGCCGAGTCCTACGACGGCCAGGGCGGCGTGGGCACCGAGACGACCACGGACACGGGCGGCGGCCAGAACCTGAGCGCGCTCGCGAACGGCGACTGGGCCCAGTACAACGGCGTCAACTTCGGCTCCACGGCGGCCACTCAGTTCGTCGCCCGGGTCGCGAGCGGCGCGTCCTCGGGCGTGAGCGGCCTGGTGGAGGTACGCCTCGACAGCCGTACGAACGCGCCCATCGGCAGCTTCGCGGTGGGCAACACCGGAGGCTGGCAGAGCTGGCGGACCGTACCGGCGAACATCAGCGGGGTCACCGGCACGCACACCGTCTATCTGACCTTCACCAGCGGCCAGCCGGCCGACTTCGTGAACGTCAACTGGTTCAACTTCGGTCGCTGACCGAACGCTTGGCGAAGGGGCGGGCCGGAAGGCTCGCCCCTTTCAGCGCAGTTCGGCCCGGAACCCCGCCGGAGTCGTATCCGTGTGCTGGTGAAAGAACTTCGAGAAGTTCGCCGAGTCGGGAAAGCCCACGGCGACGCCGATGCGGCCGATGGGGATGTCCGTGTGGGCGAGGAGGCGTTTGGCCTCCAGGATCACCCGCTTGTCGATGAAGCCCTTCGGGGTCTCGCCGGTGGCCGCGCGGACAGCCCGGACGAGGGTGCGGCGCGAGTAGCCGAGGGCATCGGCGTACGCGCTGACACTGTGGTTGGTGGCGAAGCCCTTCTCGACCGCGTCCCGGAAGCGGGTGAAGGTGGTGTCGGTCTGTTCGCGGGCCGCCTCGGCGGAGCTGGCCGCGAGGTGGGCGAGGCGGAGCAGGAACGCGGTCAGGGAGTGCCGCAGTACCGAGGTGTGCAGGCTGAGCGGCAGCGTGGTGGTGTCGACGTACTCGCGTTCCAGCTGGGCGAGTGAGTGCTCCAGGGCGGCCAGCCGGGCCGCGTCGGGGCGCAGCAGCGGGGGCTGGTCGTAGCGGTAGAGGCCGGTCGCCTCGACGGTGGCCCGCGGCAGGAAGCCGGGCTGCATGGTGAGGACGGTGCCGCGGTAGTCGTCGGTGTTGGAGAAGCGGTGCACCTGGCCGGGGCGGATCCACAGGATGTCGCCCGAGGAGACCTCGTACTCGGCGAAGTCGACCATGTGCCGGACGGGTCCCGCGTTGAACAGCATCACGACGTGGAAGTCGATGCGGTGCACGCGCTCCAGCGGTGCGTCCGCGTGCCAGGTGCGGCCGGTCCCCATGGCGCCGACCTGCATACCGACGCCGGAGAGGCTCAGATCGACCGGAAACGGGAAGGTCCTGATCCCGTCGGTCACCTCGCCGGTTCCCCGTTCGCCCCCGGCGCCGCCTTGGGTGCTTATGTCTGCCATGTCCGTCTCTCGCCGGTTCAGTCCCACGCCGCGTGTCCCACTTTCACCGAAGGCTGACACACGGGCACCTTCCCCGGCAAAAGTCAGACTTTTAGATTTGAACGCATCAGAGCAGTTACCCCGCTCCTATCGAGGACTTCTTGAAGATGAGCACGCAGCAGAGCACGCAGACACCTGCCCGCTTCTCCGACGGATTCGAGTGGACCGAGCTGGACCGGCGTGCCGTCGACACCGCCCGTCTGCTGGCGGCCGACGCCGTGCAGAAGGTCGGAAACGGCCACCCGGGCACCGCGATGGCCCTGGCCCCGGCCGCGTACACCCTCTTCCAGAAGGTGATGCGGCACGACCCCGCGGACCCGGAGTGGACCGGCCGCGACCGCTTCGTCCTCTCCCCCGGCCACACCTCGCTGACCCTCTACACCCAGCTCTTCCTTTCAGGTTATGAACTCGAACTCGATGACCTGAAGGCGTTCCGCACGCATGGTTCCAAGACGCCGGGCCACCCGGAGTACGGCCACACGGCGGGCGTCGAGACGACGACAGGGCCGCTCGGCCAGGGTGCCGCCAACGCCGTGGGCATGGCGATGGCCGCCCGCTACGAGCGCGGCCTCTTCGACCCCGAGGCCCCGGAGGGCGAGTCCCCCTTCGACCACACCATCTGGGCGATCGTCTCGGACGGCGACCTCGAGGAGGGCATCTCCGCCGAGGCCTCCTCCCTGGCCGGCCACCAGAAGCTCGGCAACCTCGTCTTCGTCTACGACGACAACCACATCTCCATCGAGGGCGACACGGCGACGGCGTTCTCCGAGGACGTACTGAAGCGGTACGAGGCGTACGGCTGGCACGTGCAGCGGATCGCGCCCTCGGCCGACGGCGACATCGACGTGCACGCGCTGCACTCGGCGCTCAGGGCGGCGCAGGCCGAGACCGAGCGCCCCTCCATCATCGCGATGCGCACGATCATCGCCTGGCCCGCGCCGACCGCGCAGAACACCGAGGCCTCGCACGGCTCGGCACTCGGCGCCGACGAGATCGCGGCCACCAAGCGCGTCCTCGGCTTCGACCCGGAGAAGACCTTCGAGGTCTCGGACGAGGTGCTCGCCCACGCCCGCGCGGCCCTCGACCGCGGCGCCGAGGCACACGCCGCCTGGGACAAGCAGCTCGCCGAGTGGCGCACCGCGCAGCCCGAGCGCGCCAAGCTCTTCGACCGTGTCGTGGCCGGTCAGCTGCCCGAGGGCTGGGAGTCCGCGCTGCCGGTCTTCGAGGAAGGCACCTCGGTGGCCACCCGCGCCGCCTCCGGCAAGGTCCTCCAGGCGCTTGGCGGCGTACTCCCCGAGCTGTGGGGCGGCTCCGCCGACCTGGCCGGATCGAACAACACCACCATCGACAAGACCAGCTCCTTCCTCCCGAAGGGCAACCCGCTGCCGGAGGCCGACCCGTACGGCCGCACCGTCCACTTCGGCATCCGCGAGCACTCGATGGCCGCCGAGATGAACGGCATCGCGCTGCACGGCAACACCCGCATCTACGGCGGAACGTTCCTGGTCTTCTCGGACTACATGCGCAACGCCGTGCGCCTCTCCGCGCTGATGCAGCTTCCGGTGACGTACGTCTGGACGCACGACTCGATCGGCCTCGGCGAGGACGGTCCGACCCACCAGCCGGTCGAGCACCTGGCCTCGCTGCGCGCGATCCCCGGCCTGAACATCGTCCGCCCCGCCGACGCCAATGAGACGGCCATCGCCTGGGCCGAGATCCTCAAGCGGCACGCCACGAACCCGGCTCCGCACGGCCTGGCCCTGACCCGGCAGGGCGTGCCCACGTACCCCGTGAACTCCGATGCGGCGCGCGGCGGTTACGTCCTCCAGGACTCCTCCACCGGCACGCCGGACCTCATCCTCATCGCCACCGGCTCCGAGGTGCAGCTCGCCGTCGCCGCGCGCGAGCGGCTGGAGGCCGAGGGGGTCGGCACGCGGGTCGTGTCCATGCCGTCCGTGGAGTGGTTCGAGGAGCAGTCCGCCGAGTACCGCGCGTCCGTGCTGCCGCCGTCCGTGAAGGCCCGCGTGGCGGTCGAGGCGGGCATCGGCCTGACCTGGTACCGGTACGTCGGTGACGCGGGACGCATCGTTTCGCTGGAGCACTTCGGCGCCTCCGCCGACGCCAAGACCCTGTTCGCCGAGTTCGGCTTCACCGCCGAGAACGTAGCCAACACGGCCCGGGAATCCCTCGCCGCCCTCCGCGGTTAATCCGATCGCACAAAGGAAGATGATCACCGTGACCGAAGCAACCGCACCCGCGGCAAACCTGAAGCGCCTCTCCGACGAAGGCGTCTCCATCTGGCTGGACGACCTCTCGCGCAAGCGGATCGCGTCCGGCAACCTCGCCGAACTCATCGAGACCAAGCACGTGGTGGGCGTCACCACCAACCCCTCCATCTTCCAGGCCGCGATCGGCTCCGGAGAGGGTTACGAGGAGCAGCTGGCCGACCTCGCCACGCGCGGGGTGACAGTCGACGAGGCCGTCCGCATGATGACGACCGCCGACGTCCGCGCCGCCGCCGACATACTGCGCCCGGTGTACGAAGCGACCGGCGGCCGCGACGGCCGGGTCTCCATCGAGGTCGACCCCCGTCTGGCCCACCGGACCGCCGCGACGATCGCCGAGGCCAAGCAGCTCGCCTGGCTGGTCGACCGCCCGAACGTGATGATCAAGATCCCGGCGACGAAGGCCGGCCTCCCGGCGATCACCGAGGTCATCGGCAGGGGCATCAGCGTCAACGTCACGCTGATCTTCTCGCTCGAGCGCTACCGCGAGGTCATGGACGCCTACCTGGCGGGCCTGGAGAAGGCGCAGGCCGCGGGCATCGACCTCGCGACCATCCACTCCGTCGCCTCCTTCTTCGTCTCCCGCGTCGACAGCGAGATCGACAAGCGCCTCACAAAGGCCGGCACCGACGAGGCTCTCGCCCTCAAGGGAAAGGCGGCGCTCGCCAACGCCCGGCTCGCCTACGAGGCGTACGAAGAGGTCTTCGGCTCCGCCCGCTGGACCGCGCTCGCCCCGTCCGGCGCCCACAAGCAGCGCCCCCTGTGGGCCTCGACGGGCGTCAAGGACCCCGCGTACAAGGACACCCTGTACGTCGACGAGCTGGTCGCGCCCGGCACCGTCAACACCATGCCGGAAGGGACCCTCAACGCCACCGCCGACCACGGCGACATCCACGGCGATGCGGTGACCGGCGGCTACGACCGGGCCCGCGCCGATCTGGCGGCCGTCGAGCGGCTCGGTGTCTCGTACGAGGAGGTCGTCAAGCAGCTGGAGGACGAGGGCGTCTCGAAGTTCGAGGCCGCCTGGGAAGATCTTCTCGACGCGGTGGCGACTTCGCTGCGCGGCAAGGGAGCTGAGGGGGAATGAGCAGGCGTGAGGCGCTTCCCGGTAGTACCCCGCAGGTTGCGGCCACCGCGACGGCGGGATCTGGTGACACGGCCCTGGAACCGGCCGCAGTAACAGCGGGTGCGAGCGGCGATGTGAGTGCCGCGCTCGGGGTCGACCTCGACTGGTCCAACCCCCTGCGCGACCCCCGGGACCGCCGTCTCCCCCGTATCGCGGGCCCCTCGGGCCTCGTCATCTTCGGCGTCACCGGCGACCTGTCCCGCAAGAAGCTGATGCCGGCCGTCTACGACCTCGCCAACCGCGGTCTGCTCCCGCCGGGCTTCTCGCTCCTCGGCTTCGCCCGCCGCGAGTGGGAAGACCAGGACTTCGCGCAGGTGGTGCACGACTCGGTGCGCGAGCACGCCCGTACGGAGTTCCGCGAGGAGGTCTGGCAGCAGCTCGCCGAGGGCATGCGGTTCATCCCCGGCGACTTCGACGACGACACGGCGTTCAAGCAACTGCGTTCCGCTGTCGACGAGTTGGACTCCTCGCGCGGCACCAGCGGCAACTACGCCTTCTATCTCTCCGTACCGCCGAAGTTCTTCCCGAAGGTCGTCAAGCAGCTCAAGAAGCACGGGCTCGCCGACGCACCGGAGGGTTCCTGGCGGCGAGCGGTCATCGAGAAGCCGTTCGGGCGCGACCTTGCCAGCGCGCGTGAGCTGAACAAGATCGTGCACGAGGTGTTCGACCCGGAGCAGGTGTTCCGTATCGACCACTACCTCGGCAAGGAGACCGTCCAGAACATCCTGGCGCTGCGCTTCGCCAACCAGATGTACGAGCCCATCTGGAACCGGTCCTACGTCGACCACGTACAGATCACGATGGCCGAGGACATCGGCATCGGCGGCCGTGCGGGGTACTACGACGGCATCGGCTCCGCCCGTGACGTGATCCAGAACCACCTCCTCCAGCTGATGGCGCTGACCGCCATGGAGGAGCCGGCCGCCTTCGACGCCGAGTCGCTGCTCACCGAGAAGCTCAAGGTGTTCAAGGCCGTGAAGCTGCCGGACGAGCTGGGCGAGCACACGGTGCGCGGGCAGTACGCGGCGAGCTGGCAGGGCGGCGAGCGGGTGCGCGGCTATCTCCAGGAGGACGGTATCGACCCCAAGTCGACGACCGACACCTTCGCGGCCGTGAAGCTGGAGGTCGACAACCGGCGCTGGGCGGGTGTCCCCTTCTACCTCAGGACCGGAAAGCGCCTCGGCCGGCGGGTCACGGAGATCGCGGTGGTCTTCCAGCGCGCCCCCCACTCCCCCTTCGACTCGACCGCCACGGAAGAGCTCGGCGCGAACGCGATCGTCATCCGCGTCCAGCCCGACGAGGGCATGACCGTGCGCTTCGGTTCGAAGGTGCCGGGTACGTCGATGGAGATCCGGGACGTCACGATGGACTTCGCTTACGGCGAGTCGTTCACGGAGTCCAGCCCGGAGGCGTACGAACGGCTGATCCTGGATGTCCTGCTCGGCGACGCCAATCTCTTTCCCCGTCACCAGGAGGTGGAAGAGTCCTGGAAGATCCTCGACCCGATCGAGGGTTACTGGGAGAAGCACGGCAAGCCCGCGCAGTACCCCTCGGGCAGCTGGGGCCCGAAGGAAGCCGACGAGATGCTCGCACGAGACGGACGGAGCTGGCGCAGGCCATGAAGATCGACCTCACCGACACCACGGCAAGCAAGATCAACAAGGCGCTCGTGAAGGGCCGCCGCGAAATCGGCACACCTGCCGTGGGCATGGTCCTCACGATGGTCATCGTGACCGACGAGGAGAACGCCTACGACTCCATCAAGGCGGCCGAGGAGGCCTCGCGCGAGCACCCCTCACGCACCCTGGTCGTCATCAGGCGGGTCGCGCGCACCCCGCGCGACCGCACGAACTCCCGCCTGGACGCGGAGGTGCGGGTCGGTTCGGACGCGGGCACCGGTGAGACGGTCGTCCTGCGGACCTACGGCGACGTGTCCGACCACGCCGACTCGGTGGTCCTGCCGCTGCTGCTGCCCGACGCGCCGGTCGTCGTGTGGTGGCCGGTGGACGCCCCCGAGATTCCGGTCAAGGACCCGCTGGGTGCCCTCGCGCAGCGCCGGATCACCGACATGTACGCCGTCGAGAACCCGCTGCGGGCACTGGCGGCCCGCGCCGCGGCGTACGCGCCCGGTGACACCGACCTGGCGTGGACCCGGCTGACGCCGTGGCGTTCGATGCTGGCCGCCGCGCTCGACCAGGCCCGTACGAAGGTGACCTCGGCGGCCGTCGAGAGCGAGGCGGAGAACCCGAGCGCCGAACTGCTGGCCCGCTGGCTGGAGGCCCGCCTCAAGGTCCCGGTCGAGCGGGTTGTCACCGCCGGTCCGGTGGTGACCGCCGTACGGCTCGGCACGAAGAGCGGCGAGATCGTGATCGACCGCCCCGAGGGCCCGCTGGCCACGCTGTCCCTGCCCGGACAGCCCTCCCGCACCCTCGCGCTGAAGGTGCGCTCAACCTCCGAGCTGATCGCGGAGGAGCTGCGCCGTCTCGACGCGGACGAGATGTACGCCGTCGCCCTGCAGGGCGAGGGCACCAAGGAGAACCCCAGTCATGTCTGACTCCCCCAAGCTCACACGGCGCCCCGAGTGGGTGGCCCTGGAGGACCACCGCGCCGGTGCGCTCCTGCACCCGCAGCTGCGTGAGCTGTTCGCCGCCGACCCCGCGCGCGCGGAGCGTTACGTCGTACGGGTCGGCGACCTGCGCATCGACTACTCCAAGCACCTGATCACGGACGAGACCCTCGCCCTGCTCCAGGAACTGGCCACCGCCACCGATGTGTTCGGGCTGCGGGACGCCATGTTCCGCGGCGAGAAGATCAACACGACCGAGGACCGCGCGGTGCTGCACACCGCGCTGCGTGCCCCGCGCGACGCGGTCGTCGAGGTCGACGGCGAGAACGTCGTCCCGGCCGTGCACGCCGTGCTCGACGAGATGGCCGGCTTCGCTCTCAGGATCCGCTCCGGCGAGTGGACCGGACACACCGGCAAGCGCATCCGCAATGTCGTCAACATCGGCATCGGCGGCTCGGACCTCGGCCCGGCCATGGCGTACGAGGCCCTGCGGGCCTTCACGGACCGGGAGTTGACGGTCCGATTCGTCTCGAACGTGGACGGGGCCGACCTCCATGAGGCCGTGCGGGACCTCGACCCGGCCGAGACGCTGTTCATCATCGCCTCGAAGACGTTCACCACCATCGAGACCATCACCAACGCGACCTCCGCCCGGTCCTGGCTGCTCGACGGGCTCGACGGCAACGAAAAGGCGGTGGCCAAGCACTTCGTGGCGCTGTCGACGAACGCCGGGAAGGTCGCCGAATTCGGCATCGACACGGCGAACATGTTCGGGTTCTGGGACTGGGTCGGCGGGCGGTACTCGTTCGACTCGGCGATCGGCCTGTCGCTGATGGTCGCGATCGGTCCCGACCGGTTCCGGGAGCTGCTCGACGGGTTCCGTATCGTCGACGAGCATTTCAAGAGCGCCCCGGCCGACGCCAACGCACCTTTGCTTCTTGGCCTGTTGGGCGTCTGGTACGGCAACTTCTTCGACGCCCAGTCGCACGCCGTGCTGCCGTACTCGCACTACCTGTCCAAGTTCACCGCATACCTGCAGCAGCTGGACATGGAGTCCAACGGCAAGTCGGTGGACCGGGACGGCCACCTGGTGGAGTGGCAGACCGGTCCGGTGGTCTGGGGCACTCCCGGCACCAACGGACAGCACGCGTACTACCAACTCATCCACCAGGGCACGAAGTTGATCCCGGCCGATCTGATCGGCTTCGCCAACCCGGTCGGCGAGCTGAGCGACGAACTCAAGGCCCAGCACGACCTGTTGATGGCCAACCTGTTCGCGCAGGGCCAGGCCCTCGCCTTCGGCAAGACCAGCGACGAGGTACGTGCCGAAGGGGTGTCCGAGGAGCAGGTGCCGCACCGCACCTTCCGCGGCAACCACCCCACCACGACCATCCTGGCAGCCGAGTTGACCCCCTCGGTCCTCGGCCAGCTCATCGCCCTCTATGAGCACAAGGTCTTCGTGCAGGGCGCCATCTGGAACATCGATTCCTTCGACCAGTGGGGTGTCGAGCTGGGCAAGGTCCTCGCCAAGCGTGTGGAACCCGCCCTCACCGAAGGCGCCGACGTGCCCGGCCTCGATCCCTCCACCGCCGCCCTCGTGGCCGCTTACCGCACTCTCCGGAAGAAGTGAACTGACATGCAGCTCGGACTCATCGGCCTCGGCAAGATGGGCGGCAACATGCGCGAGCGGATCCGCCGCGCAGGCCACACCGTCCTCGGATACGACCGCAACCCCGACCTCGCCGACGTCAGCAGCCTCGCTGAACTCGTGAGCAGGCTCGAAGGCCCGCGTGTGGTGTGGGTGATGGTGCCGGCGGGTGCCGCGACCCAGTCCACCATCGATGAGCTGGCCGTGCTCCTGGAGCCCGGCGACGTCGTGGTGGACGGCGGGAACTCCCGCTGGACCGACGACGAGAAGCACGCCGTCGAACTCGGCATCAAGGGCATCGGCTTCGTCGACGCCGGCGTCTCCGGCGGCGTCTGGGGCCTGGAGAACGGCTACGCCCTGATGGTCGGCGGCGACGCCGAGAACATCGCCAAGGTCCAGCCGGTCTTCGACGCGCTCAAGCCCGAGGGCGACTTCGGCTTCGTGCACGCAGGCAAGGTCGGCGCCGGCCACTTCTCCAAGATGGTCCACAACGGCATCGAGTACGCCATGATGCAGGCCTACGCCGAGGGCTGGGAGCTCCTGGAGAAGGTCGGCTCCGTCACCGACGTACGCGAGGTCTTCCGCTCCTGGCAGGAAGGCACCGTGATCCGCTCCTGGCTCCTCGACCTCGCCGTCAACGCCCTCAACGAGGACGAGCACCTCGACAAGCTCCGCGGCTACGCCGAGGACTCCGGCGAAGGCCGCTGGACCGTCGAAGCGGCCATCGACAACTCCGTCCCGCTCCCCGCGATCACCGCCTCGCTGTTCGCACGGTTCGCCTCACGGCAGGACGACTCACCGCAGATGAAGATGGTCGCCGCCCTGCGCAACCAGTTCGGCGGCCACGCCGTCGAGTCCGCGAAGTAACCGCCATGGGGGACCTTCTGCTGGTCCGCCACGGCGAAACCGAGTGGAGCGTGTCGGGCCAGCACACCAGCTGGACCGACCTGCCCCTCACCCAGCGCGGCGAGGAACAGGCCAAGTCCCTCGCCCCGCTGCTCGCCGACCGGACCTTCGCCCTCGCGCTCACCAGCCCACTGGGCCGCGCGATACGCACCGCGGAACTCGCGGGCCTGTACGGGGCCGTACCCGAACCCGACCTGCACGAATGGGACTACGGCGCGTACGAAGGCATCACGACCGTCGAGATACACCGCACCCGGCCCGACTGGTACCTCTGGAACGACGGGGTACCGCCCGGCCCCTCGGGCCACCCCGGCGAGTCCCCGACAGAGGTGGGACAGCGCGCCGACCGCGTGCTCTCCCACATCGACACGGCACTCGCCGAAGGCGACGTCGTCCTCGTGGCACACGCCCACTTCCTACGGGTGCTCGCCGCCCGCCGCCTCGGCCTCCCCGCCGCGGACGGCCGCCTGTTCCAGCTCGCGACGGGGACGGTCAGCCGGCTGTCCACGGAGCACGGGCGTCCGGTGATCGCTCAGTGGAACGCCAGAGGGAATTGAGGATTTCCGCCCTAGGAGCGCTTCAACGCCCCGGTCGCACCGCGTGCTGCGCGGCAAGCCGTACCGGGGCGTTCTGCGCGCCGTAGCCGCGGTAGCCGCCATCGCGCTGGACGAGTTCGAAGAAGACGCGGCCGACGGTCTCCGTGTAGCAGTGGCGGAATTCGCCGTCGGTGTCGCGGTCGTAGAGGATGCCGAGTTCGCGGTACGTCGCCAGCTCGGCGTCGGTGAACTCGAAGCGGGCGGCGAGGTCGTCGTAGTAGTTGGCGGGCATCCGGAGGATTCGGCCGCCGGCGTCGCGGAAGCAGCGGGCGGCGGTGACCACGTCGTCCGTGGCGAACGCGATGTGCTGGGCGCGGGCGCCGTCGTCGCTGGGGGCCGGGCCGACGGAGAGGGCGATGCGGACGGTGCCGTCGGAGTTGGTGACGGCGCGGCTGCGGTGCAGGCCGTAGGGGTCGGCGACGTCGACGCTCTCCTGCGCGCTCAGCCCGAGCACGCTGTGGTGGAAGAGGGCTGCCTCGTCGAACTGGTGCCAGGGCTGGGTGAGGGCCAGGTGGTCGATGCGGGCCACCCGCCGCGGGTCCGGGCCGTGCTCCACCGGCTCGAAGTCGCTTGTCCAGGTGGGGTGTTCGGGTCGGCCGGGAGCAGCGAGCCCGGGGGACGCGCAGAAGAAGAGTTCGGTGCCGTCGGGGGCGGCCACCGCGTCGAGGGGCGCGTCCTCGAGGGCGCGGCGGCGTGGCAGGACGGGTGCGAGGAGGGATTCGGCGCGCCGGGCCGCGGCGGCAGGGTCCGGGGACTCCAGGCCGATGGCGGCGAGCGCGGTGCCGTCGCGCCGGGCGGCCGGACCGGTGTTGACCAGGACACGGGCCTCGCCCTGCTGCCAGAGGTCCACCGGTTTGCTGCGGTGCCTGGCCGTGCGGGTGAAACCGAGGGCACCGAGGACCGCGGAGACCGGTACGACGTCGGGTGTGACGAGTTCGGCGAAGGCCACGCCGGTGGGGACCACGGGCGCGGGCGGGGTGGCGAGACCGGTCTCCTCCTGGAGTACGAGGAGGGAGCGCCGGGCGTCGACGGCGGTCGGCCCGGCCTCCGCCTGGCGGAAGACGTCGTTGAAGACCTCGAGGGAGAGCGGCCCCTGGTATCCGGCGCGCACCACATGCCCGAGCAGCCCGGCGATGTCGAAGCCGCCCTGGCCCGGGAAGCAGCGGTAGTGGCGGCTCCACTGGAGGACGTCCATCGCCATCAGCGGCGCGTCGGCCAGTTGTAGGAAGAAGATCTTCTCGCCGGGGATGTCCTCGATGCCTTTTGGATCGGAACCGCGGGCGAGGATGTGGAAACTGTCCAGGCAGGTGCCGAGGGAGGGGTGGTCCGCGGCCTCGACGATGCGCCAGGCGTGGTCGTACGTGCTCACGTGGCGGCCCCAGGCGAGCGCCTCGTACGCCACTCGGATACCGAAGTCCTGTGCCAGGTCGGCCAGTTGGCGCAGCTGGCCGGCGGCGAGCGCGTCGTCGTCCACGGCGAGCGGCGAGACGCTGGAGCACACCAGCACGGTGTCCGCGCCCAGCCGTCCCATGAGCTCGAACTTGTGCCGCGCCCGCCGCAGATTCCGAGCGAACTCCTCCTGTGGCACAGCCTCGATGTCCCGCATCGGCTGATACAGGTCGATGCTCAGTCCGAGGTCGGCCGTCCGCGCCCGGATCTCCTCGGGGAGGAGCGGGCTGGCAAGCAGATCGTTCTCAAAGATCTCGACTCCGTCGAAGCCGGCCCTGGCAGCAGCCGTGAGCTTCTCGGTCAGAGACCCACTGAGCGAGACGGTGGCAATGGACGTACGCACGTTGTCACTCCTTCGTTGTCGCTTCACCGGCACGGCCCTGAAGGGGCACCGCCGCAGGAGCGCCCCTTCAGGGGCGCGGGGAACTGCGCGAGAAACCCCCACCGACCCGCACCCGCCACCCTCACCACAGCCACCCCACCCATAAGGCGCCCCCTCAGCTCCGCGCACCCGCGGCCCCCACCAACTCGGCAATGTCCGCCAACATCCGCCCACTGTCGGGTTCCCTCCCGGTGAACAACCGGAAGGCGTCCACAGCTTGGAAGACAGCCATCCCCCCACCGTCAAGAACGGCGCAGCCAACCGCCCGAGCTACACGCAACAACTCGGTCTCCAACGGCCGGTACACAACCTCGGCAACCCACAACCCGGGATGCAACAGCGAAGCCCCGAACGGCAGCCCGGGATGCCCAGCCATCCCCGTGGGCGTGGCATGCACAACGCCATCGGCGCCGGCAAGCAGCCCCCCGAGCGAGTCCGGCGAAGCAGCGGCGGCCCGCCCCTCACCGAAATGCCGGTTCAGCGAGTCGGCAAGACCCGAGGCCCGGTCGGGCACCGGGTCGACGACGGTGACATGCCCCGCCCCCAGAGTGAGGACGGCGTGCGCGACGGCAACCCCCGCCCCGCCCGCGCCCAGCTGCACCACCCGCTCCAACGGCACGTCGGGCAGCCCGCGCGCGAAGGACGCCGCAAACCCGGTGACGTCCGTGTTGTGCCCGATCGCGCGGCCGCCCTCGAAGACGACGGTGTTGACCGCGCCGAGCGCCTCGGCCCCCGGGGCCAGCTCGTCGAGGTGGGGGATGACCAGCTGCTTGCAGGGGTGGGTGATGTTCAGGCCGTCGAAGCCGAGGTCGCGGGCGGCGCGCACGAGGTCGCCCACCGCCTCCGGACCGACGCCGAGCCGGTCGATGTCGATCAGCCGGTACAGATAGCGCAGGCCCTGCCGGTCGGCCTCACGCTCATGCAGCGCCGGGCTGAGCGAGGGGCCGATTCCGGATCCGATGAGGCCGACGAGATAGGAGTTCTGGGGCACGGCGGGCCTCCGGGAGCGGCTGGCTAATGTACGAACTGGTTCGTTAGTCATATCAAGCCGCCCGCCGGATGGGAAGGGGCAGGCATCGAGGCGCCCGCCGTCGGACCCTGCTTCTAGAATCGCGGGCACTGACCCATCGCCCGAAGGAACCCGATGACCAGCGTCGAAGAACCGGCACGACCGAACGGGCGCACCCGTGACGCCGCCCGCACCAAGGCCGAGATTCTCGACGTGGCGACCGTGGAGTTCGCTCGGGCCGGTTACGCAGGCGCCCGGGTCGACGAGATCGCCGCCCGCACCCGCACCACGAAGCGGATGATCTACTACTACTTCGGCGGCAAGGAGCAGCTGTTCACGGCCGTCCTGGAGCGCGCGTACTCGGTGATCCGGCAGGCCGAACAGGAGCTGGACGTCGAGCACCTGGACCCGATCGCGGCCATCCGCCGGCTCGCCGAGCTCACCTTCGACCACCATGAGGCGCATCCCGACTTCATCCGCCTGGTGAGCATCGAGAACATCCACGAGGCCGAGCACATCGCGGCCTCCGAGGAGCTCGGCAGGATCGGCTCGCCCGCGCTCGACGTGATCCGCCGCATCCTGGAGACCGGCCGCAAGTCCGGAGTGTTCACGGCCGACGTCGACGCCGTGGACCTGCACGCGATGATCAGTGCGTTCTGCTTCTTCCGGGTCGCCAACCGGCACACCTTCGGCGCCCTCTTCGGCCGTGACCTGGTCGCCCCCGACCAGCGGCAGCACTACCGGACGATGCTCGGCGACATGGTCATCGCCTACCTCACGGCGGACCGCTCGGCGGACTGAGAGCCCCCTGAGCCGGACCGGCCCCCGGACCAATTCGGGGAAGATCCCTCGACGCGACCTCTTGACACCCGGGAAACGTGCGCGCAACATCCGTAGCCATCCGCTACTAACTATCCAGTGGGTTAATTAGCCGGGGCGCCCAGCAGACGCGCACCCGGAACGGCCGACCCGCCATCCCAGGGCCCCGGCACCTCTCCCCCTCCGCCACTCCCGTCCCCGGAGTTCCCCAGAAGGAGCCCGCCGTGTCCGTCCCCGCCGCCCCGCTCGACGCGCCACCCGGCCAGCCCAGGAAGGCCGCCATGGCCGCCTGGATCGGCAGCGCCCTGGAGTACTACGACTTCTTCATCTACGGCAGCGCCGCCGCCCTGATCTTCCCCAAGGTCTTCTTCGACGAGTCGGACCCGGCCACCGCGACCCTCCTCTCGCTGGGCACGTTCGGTGTCGCGTACGCGGCCCGCCCGATCGGCGCGCTGTTCCTCGGCCACTTCGGTGACCGGGTGGGCCGCAAGAAGATCATGGTCTTCACGCTGATCCTGATGGGTCTGTCGACCTTCCTCATCGGCTGCCTGCCGACCCGCGACCAGGTCGGCGGCCTCGCCCCGGTCCTGCTCGTCCTCTGCCGCGTCCTCCAGGGCATCTCCGCCGCCGGCGAGCAGGCCAGCGCCAACTCGATGACGCTGGAACACGCGCCACCCAACCGGCGCGGCTTCTTCACCAGCTTCACCCTCAGCGGCACCCAGGGCGGCCAGCTCCTCGCGACCCTGGTCTTCCTCCCGGTCGCCGCGCTGCCCGAGGACCAGCTGCTCTCGTGGGGCTGGCGCATCCCGTTCTGGGCCAGCGTCGCGGTCGCCGTCGTCGGCTTCGTCATCCGCCGCACGCTCCAGGAGACCCCGGCCTTCACTCAGCAGGCCGCGACCGAGGGCGTCGCCAGGCTGCCCCTCGCCATCCTGTTCCGCGAGCACTGGGCGGACGTCCTGCGGGTCGTCGGCGCCGCACTCATCGCCTCGGTCAGCACGATCTTCACGGTGTGGGCGCTGGCCTACGGGACGAGCGACTCGGTGGGTCTGTCCCGCTCGCAGATGCTGTGGGTGGGCGCGCTCGCCAACCTGGCCGCGCTCGGCGCGATCCCGCTGTGGGCCAAGCTCTCCGACCGCATCGGCCGCCGCCCGGTCTTCCTGGTAGGCGCCGTAGGCAGCGCGATCATGATGTTCGTCTACCTGTGGGCCATCTCCACGGGCTCCTACCCGCTGATCCTGGTGCTCGGCATCGTCACCTTCGGCATCGTCTACAGCGCGGCCAACGGTGTCTGGCCGTCCTTCTACGGCGAGATGTTCTCCACCCGCGTCCGGCTCTCCGGCATGGCGATCGGTACCCAGATCGGCTTCGCGGTGGCCGGGTTCGCCGTCACCTTCGCCGCGCAGATCGCGGGCCCGGACGGCGACGACTGGTCGTCCGTCGCCCTGTTCACCGCGGCCCTGTGCGTCCTGCCGGTCGTCGCCGCGCTCACCGCGCGAGAGACCCACAAGGTGCCGACCGAGCAGCTCGGCGAGCGTCCGGTTCACGAGCCCGCGGGACGGGAGACGGTCGCGGCCTGAGCCCGCGCTCTCTCTCGCTCCCCAAGTCCCCGGCGCCCGGCAGGCGTTCGGGGACTCGGGTGTTCCCCCGGAGTCCCTCCGGCCATGGTGGAGCTTCCGTCGACTACCGTTGCCCGATCACACGAGTGGCGCCCTGCCCTGAGCTGGGCCGACGGACGCGAGGGGCGGTGTACGAGCGTGGGGCGGGACGGATGGATACGGGTGCCGGTCGGGGACGAGCCGGCCCGGTGGGCCACGCGCGGGCACAGCCACCGTGTGCTGCTCGTCGTGCACAACGTCACGTCCGCCACACGGCTCCTCGACGTCCTCCCCCTGTTCCACGACGACTTCCGGGTGCAGTTGCTGGTCACGTGCACGGGGTCGTCCGCGTTCCGGTCGGGGGTCGCCGAGCTGCTCGCCGACACCGCCGTGCCGGTACTGCCCTGGGAGCAGGCGGTGGAGACCCGCGTATCCCTGGTCATCTCGGCGAGCTTCGGCGGCCAACTCCAGGCATTTTCCGGCAAGTTGACCGTCTTGTCCCATGGCGTTGGCTACACTAAGAGGCTGGCGATACCGGATACCGGATACCGGATACCGGATACCGGATACCAAGAGCCCTCGCCCTTGCCCGTGTTCGGGATGTCCCGCGAATGGCTCCTGGGCGAGGACGGGGAACCGATCGCCGACGCGCTCGTGCTGTCGCATCCGGAGCAGTACGAGCGACTGCGCGTCGCCTGTCCCGAGGCGGCGCCCACGGCCGTGCTCGCCGGGGACCCCTGCTTCGACCGCATGCTGGCGGCCCGGCCCTACCGCGAACGCTTCCGCCGCGCCCTCGGTGTACGCACCGGCCAGCGGCTGATCCTGCTCAACTCCACCTGGAACCCGGAGTCGCTCTTCGGGGACGGCGGCGGAGATGACGTACTCCCCTCGCTGCTCCCCCGGCTGACCTCGGAGTTGCCGGCCGACGAGTACCGTCTCGCGGCCGTGCTGCACCCCAACATCTGGCACGGTCACGGCCCCGGCCAGATCCGTGCCTGGCTCGACCGGGCCCGGCGCGCGGGGCTGGCGCTCGTCGATCCGCTGGAGGGCTGGCGCCAGGCTCTGCTCGCGGCGGACGCCGTGATCGGCGACCACGGCTCGGTCACCTACTACGCCGCCGCACTCGGCACACCCGTGCTCCTCGGCGCCGCACCCCTGGACGGTCTCGATCCGGACGCTCCGATGTACGACTTCGTACGGGAGGCTCCACGTCTCGACGCGCGAGCCGCGCTACGCCCCCAGGTGGAGTCGCTGCTCGCCGCCCACCGCCCGCTGCCGGATCCCGCCGGGTTCGCCAGTTCCGTGCCGGGCGAGTCGGCGGCCCGGCTGCGCCGCCTCTTCTACGAGATCATCGGCATCCCGGAACCGGACCGGCCTGCGCTCCTCGAACCGCTCCCCCTCCCGCCGTACGAGCCCCCGTCGCACACCGCGCCGCTGCGCGTCCTGACGCGGCTCCTCGGTTCGGGCGAGGTCTCGGTCGTACGCCATGCCGACCCCGGCACTGAGCCGGAGGGTGTCGGCGAGGCGCACACGGCCGTGCACGAGGACACTCGCGACCCCGGCCAACTCGCCCTCGCTGATGTCGTGTTCAGGCACGGGTCAGCGACCGATCCGCGGTTCGGCTCCCCTGCGGAGTGGACCCGCGAGGTGCTCGTCTGTCTCCCGGACTGCGCGCTCGCCGCCTACGTCACGGGGCCGGGCGACTGCACCGTCCGCACTCGCGCCGGGGACCTGCTCCGGCTGACCGGCGAGCCGTCGGCGGCCGACGCCGATCCGGCCGCGTACGCCTCCGCCCTGCACGCCTGGCTGGCGGCGGGCAAGTCGCTGGACGAACTGGCCGCCCAGGGCCTGACCGTGCGCACCGGCCCGGCGGTTCATCGCGTACGGATCACTCCCGAGGACCGGCAGCGCTGACGCACCGCTCGCGCAACGACCGAAGGTGCGCGAGGTGATAGGCCGCGTTCTCCTTCGCGAGGGCCGCGACGGCCTCGTCGATCAGTGGCAGCGCCTGCGCGAACTCGCCGCCGTCCAGGCGGGTTTCGGCGAGATCGGTGAGGGCCCGTGCCGTGTTGTACGCCTCGCCGCTCTCCCGGAAGAACCGCAGCGCGCGCTCCAGCCGCTCCCGCGCCTCATCGCGGCGTCCGAGGCCGCGCAGGGCGCGCCCCCTGTGGCGCTCCAACAGGGCGCGGGCGCGCGGCAGATCACCTGCGCCTTCGCCCTCGGGGCCGATTCCGTCGAGGACGACGGACGCCTCCTCGAAGGAGTCGTACGCCTCCTGCCAGCGCCATTGGCGCAGTCGCAGCAGCCCGAGGAACTCGACGGCGGAGGCGTGTCCGCGTGCGTGACCGGCCGCGTGCTCGTCCCGCGCCGCGGCGCGTGCCTCGGGCTCGGCCTCGTTCCAGCGGCGCAACTCGGTGAGGGTGTGGGCGAGTTGGGCGTGCAGCGATCCGGCCGTCCGGGTGCCGGGGAAGTGGGCGTCGGCCGTGCGCGCGCCAATTCGGAGGGCGGGCAGGAGGACGTCGTGGTGGCCTGCCTTGAGCTGGAGCGGCCACAGGGCCTGGCAGAGCCTCGCGACGGTGTCCCAGTCTCGGAACTCCTCGGCGGCGTACACCGCTTGGACCAGATTGCGTGATTCGGTGGCGAGTGCGGCCAGGGCCTCGCCCCGGTCCGCGTACCGGAGTGGGGAGGTGCCGGAGGGGACCCGCCAGCTCTCCGGGAGTGCCGCCTGTGCGGCGCCGACCGCCAGGTGCAGATATCCCTCGACGGTCCGGGACACGGCGGCGGAGCAGACGGCGATGCCGTCGGTGGCGGCCGCGGCGGCTTCCGCGTGGGCGCGGACGACGGGACGGTAGTGGTAGCGGCCGGCGCCGGTGCGCTCAAGGAGCAGCGTGTCGGCGAGTTCCTCCAGGAGCGGGGCCGCCTCGGTCTCCTCGATGTCCGCGGCTCGTGCGGCGGCCGCGGCGTCGAAGGCGGGCCAGTCGCGGAGGCCGGTCAGCCGGTAGAGCCGGGCCGCTTCGGGGCGCAGCAGGCGGTAGGAGTCCTCGGCCGCGGCGCGCACCGGATCGCTGCCGGGCTGCGGTGGCTCTTCCACCGGGGGTGCGGAGAGGCGGGGCGCGGCAGCGCGCAGGGCGTACGGCGAGCCGCCGCAGCGCTCCAGTACGGCGGGCAGCGTGGCCTTTGCCGCGGTGATCGCGGGCTTGCCGGCCAGGTCGGTGAGCAGTCGTAACGCGTCGCGCCGGGCCAGGGGGTCGACCTGGACCGGCAGGGCGTCGATGCCGGGGAACGGGCGACGGGTGACGACGACCGTGAACACGCCGGGCGCGGGGGTGAGCAGAGGGCGGATCTGCGCGGCGGACTGGGCATGGTCGAGCACCAGCAGCAGGCGTCGGTCGGCCAGGTGACGCCCGAAGCGGTCGACGCGGTCCTCGGTGGAGGGCGGTATCTCCTCGTCGGGCAGGCCGAGTTGGCGCAGCAGTGAGCTCAGGAGCGCCCCCGCGTCGGTCGCGCCGGGGCCGCGCAGGTCGGCGTAGAGCTGGCCGTCCGGGAAACGGTCCGCCTGGCGCCAGCCCCAGTGCACGGCCAGCGTGCTGGTGCCCATGCCCTCGCGGCCGTGCAGGAGTGCCACCCGGGGGCTGCCGTCGAACGCCCGCGAGACCTCTTTGTCCAGGAGTTTCAAGGCCTTCTGACGGTCCGTGAAGTATCTGGTGGACGGGGGCAGACGGGGATGCTCGGGCCGGGATCCGGCACCCGGCAGCCGCACTCCCTGCGCGAACAGGGTCCAGGCGCGGGCGAGTTGTTGATCGCCCTGCACGCGCTCGTGCACCAACTGCGCGACCTGCGTCAGCTGTTCGGCGTTCGTCGGTGCCGCGACCTCCCGGCCCGCGATCCGGCGCACCAGTCCCCCGGTCGACTCCCAGGCCCATCTGCCCGCTTCGTTGGCCATTCCCGAGCCGACGGTTCCGAGCACCGCCGAGATGGCCGCCAACGAGATGGGATCCAGCATGCCCCCGCACTCCCCGCTTCCCGCACCCGCGCCCAGCAGGGCGTCTCGCACCTCACACCGATGTCGGGTTCGACCATACGCGGCACGTGAAGCGAGGCGACGACACAACCGGCCGTTTCAGTAGCCCAGTTGGTGGCGCACCACCGCATCCGCGGCCACCGAACCGAGCGTGTCGGAAAGGCTCGCGGCCCGGTCGGCCGCCGCCCGCCGGAAGCCCGCTGAGCGGCGCGAGAGCTCCCTACCGCTCCGGCGGCGCCTGGTTCGTCGTTCGCGCCCCGTCCAGGAGAGGGCCGAGTTCCCGGGACACAGTCGTCAGGGCGCGTACGTCCCGCTCGGTTCTGGCGATGAGGAGCGCTCCCTCCAACGCGCTGATCATGAGGGTGGCGAGCGGCTCGGCCCTGTCGCGCGGTACGCCCAGATCCGTCAGCGCCTCGGCCACCGGGCGGTTCCAGCGGGCGAACGCGGCGGCGGCAGCGGTCCTCGTGGACTCGGTGGACTCCGCGCAGTCCACGGTCGCCGCCGCCACGGGGCAGCCCGAGGTGTATCCCGCTGTCCGGAGCTCCTCGGTCCACTGCCGCACCATCGCCGCGAACAGACCACTCGGCGTCGGCTCCGGCAGCTCGGCGAGGAAGCGGGCGACGCGCTTGCCCGCGTAGCGCCCTGCCCAGTCGACTGCCTCGTTGACCAACTGCTCCTTGCCGCCCGGGAAGTAGTGCTGGAGCGAGCCGCGCGGCGCCCCGGCATGTACGGCGACCTCGCGCATGCCCGTCGCGGTGACCCCGTCGCGCCGGATGAGCTGCGCCGCGCTGAACACCATCCGCTCGCGCGGTCCCCGCTCGGAACCCGTCATCATCGGCCTCCCGCCCTGACTGCCGTACGCATCGGATCTCATTATGACAGCCGTCATGAAGCTCGCTACTATGACAGCCGTCATGGGCAGCAACGGGGTGGCCCGGCTTTCTCGCCGGCCAGAGACGGCGGTGCGTCGTGTACGTGGGTTTCATCGGCCTCGGAACCATGGGGCAGCCCATGGCCCTCAATCTGGCCCGGGCCGGAACCGCCCTCCTCGTCTGGAACCGCACGGCCGCCAGAGCGGAGCCGCTGCGCGCGGCCGGCGCCGAGGTGGCGTCCCGTCCCGCCGAGGTCTTCGAGCGTGCCCGCGTCGTGTTCCTGATGCTGGCGGACGGAACCGCGATCGACGAGGCCCTGGGACGGGGCACCCCCGACTTCGCCAGGCACGTCGCCGGGCACACCGTGGTCCACATGGGGACGACGTCGCCGGAGTACTCGCGCGGACTGGAGGCCGACATCCGCGAGGCGGGCGGCCGGTACGCCGAGGCCCCCGTCTCCGGATCACGGGTCCCTGCCGAGGCCGGGCAACTCGTGGCGATGCTCGCCGGGGACCCCGCGGCCGCCGAGGAAGTGCGCCCGCTGCTCGAGCCGATGTGTCACGAGACGTTCGACTGCGGGCCGGTGCCGAACGCCCTGCTGATGAAGCTCTCGGTGAATCTGTTCCTGATCACCCTGGTGACCGGCCTCAGCGAGGCGTTCCACTTCGCCGACCGGCAGGGCCTCGACCGGAAGCTGTTCCTGGAAGTGCTGGGCGCCGGGCCGATGTCCAGTGCCGTATCCCGCATGAAGGCCCCGAAGCTGCTGGAGCGTGACTTCGCCGTGCAGGCCGCGGTCCGCAACGTCCTGGTGAACAACGAGCTGATCGCCGAGGCGGCCAGGAAGTCCGGCCTGGCCTCGCCGTTGCTGGACGTCTGCCACGCCCTCTTCGAGGAGACCGTGGCGCTGGGACACGGCGGGTCCGACATGGCCGCCGTGCTCCACGCGATCGAGGCCCGCACCGAAGGCGCGAGCAGAGAAGGTCCGGTGTCAGCCGGGAATGCCGTAGGCGCGCTCGACGTGGAGCCGTAGCACCAGTCGGCGGTCGCGGACCATGGCGGCGCGGTAGTCGTCCCAGTCGGGGTGCTCGCCCACCACGTCCCGGTAGTAGCGGATGAGTTCCTCGACGGTCTCGTCGTGCGGGTCCGAGGCGACGGGCGTCAGATCCGCCGTGCCTTCGGCGACCGTGTAGGCCCTCCGGCTCTCGCTGGTCACGTGGTACGAGGCCCGTGCGTCCCGGCGCAGATTGCGGGTCTTGGCGCGGTCGTCCGTGAGTGAGATCCGGATGATGCGTTCGTCGGGGTAGTAGGCGTGGCTGACATTCGACAGCTGGGGCCGGCCGTCCTTCTTGAGGGTGACGAGCACCCCGCCCTTGTACTCGGAGAGCAGCTTGAGCAGTGCGTCCTGCGTCGCGTCCTGAGTCATGGCTTGGTCAACGCTGCGGGCAGCGCCGGGCATTCCTGGTAGACACTGTCTACTCACCCTGGTAGACAGTGTCTATGAACAGCGAGCAAGAGGCGGGACTGCGGGCCCGCCTGATCGAGACCGGGGTCGACCTGGTGGCCGCCGAAGGCGCCCAGGCGCTGTCCCTGCGTGAGATCGCCCGGCGGGCCGGGGTCTCCCACGGAGCCCCGCGCCGCTACTTCCCCACACACCTGGAGTTGCTGTCCGCCATCGCCCGCCGGGGTTTCACCGACCTCGGAGCCCGGGCGGCGGAGGCGGTCGCGAGCGAGGCGTCGTCTCCCCGCGCCCAGCTCACGACGCTGGGGCGGGTCTACCTGGACTTCGCGCTCACCAACCGCGGAATGTACGAGCTGATGTTCCGTCACGATCTGCTGGAGAGCAATCAGTTGGGACTCCGCGAGACGAGCCTGCCGCTGTTCGGCGCCCTGGCGGAACTGGTCGGCCAGGTACTGCCCGAGGCCGACGCACGGGTCGTCGCGGGCGCGTTGTGGGCGAACCTGCACGGGATCGCCCAGCTGTGGAGCTTCGGCAGCCTCCAACTCACCACGGGCGCCGATGACTTCGTACCCCTGCTGCATGCGGCACTGGACGCGCACCTGGGGCCCGAGCCCCGATGAACTCCCGCTTCCACCGTCGGCTCACGCTCGCGAGCAGTGTCACCGGCGCCGTGGCGGTCGCCCTCGACGGAACCGTGCTCACCGTCGCGCAGCCCACCCTGCAACGCGATCTGCACGCCACGTTCGCGCAGGTCCAGTGGACGAGCACCGGCTATCTCATCGCGGTCGCGAGCCTGTTGGTGTTCGCGGGCCGGCTCGGGGACCGCTACGGACACCAACAGGTCTTCGCCGTGGGGATCCTGGGATTCGGCGCGACGTCGGCCGCGATCGGTTTCGCGCCCGGCATCGAATCGGTGATCGGACTGCGGGTCGCGCAGGGCGTGTTCGGCGCGCTGCTGCAACCCGCCACGCTGGGGATGCTGCGCGCCGCCTATCCCGCCGACCGGCTCGGGATGCCCATCGCACTGCGCACCAGTGCCATCGGTCTCGCGGCCGCCGCCGGTCCGGTGCTCGGCGGGGCGCTGGTGACCGCTCTGGGCTGGCGCGCGGTCTTCTTCCTCAACGTCGTGCCCGCGCTGGTCATGGGCGTCCTGGCGCTCGCCGTCCGGGGCCCGGCCCGGAGCAGGGCCGCCTCGGGCGGACTCGACGTGCCGGGGGCCTGTCTGCTCGCGGTCGCGCTGGTGAGTCTGGTGCACACGCTGGTCGGGATACCGGAGGCCGGCTGGACGACGGCGTCCACGCTCGGCCTTGTGGTGGTCATGGCCGCGGGCGCCGCCTTCGTACGTCACGAGCGCCGCACCGCGAGCCCGTTGGTGCCCTACGACGTCCTCGGCTCCGCGACCGTCGGTGCGGCGCTCGGCATTCTGGTGGCCGGGTCGGCGGCGATGCTGGGCTCATTGTTCGTCGGCAGCTACTACCTGCAGGAGGTCCTGGAGCTGGACCCGCTGCAGACCAGCCTGCGGGCGCTGCCCGGGGCCGTGATGATGGTGCTGGGCGCGCCGGTTGCGGCTGTGCTGCTGCGCCGGCAGGGTGCGCGCCGGACGACGCTGGCCGGGATGATCGCCCTGACTTCGGGTGTCCTGCTGCTCTCCCGGCTCGACCGGGCCTCGACGGCCGTGTCGATCGGCGGTGGGTTCCTGCTGCTCGGCGCCGGTTTCGGGACGGTGATGGTCACCGCGACGGCTGTTCTCGTACGGCAGGCCTCGGCGGAGTCGGCCGGAGTGGCGGGCGGGCTGCAGCAGACGGCGATGAATGTGGGCCCGACGCTGGGCGTCGCGACCGCGACCCTGCTGATGGCACTCGGGACCGGTGTCGACATGGGCCCGCCGCTGACGGCACTCGCGGCCGTGTCCGCGCTCGGCGTCATGCTCGCGGTGAGGCTACCGGGGCCACCGGGATCCCCGGGACGCATTCGCCAGGAGTCCATCAACAAGTACGGGGCAGGCGACGGTTCATGAATCCGTAGGGGACCATGAAGCGAGTTGGTCCAAGAGCCGCAGCCCGGAGGAGAACCATGGGACACCTGCGACAGGAGGCCGAGCCGCGCGAGGCCGGCCTCGATCCGAAGGCGCTGGCCCGCCTCGATCAGCATTTTGCCCACCTCGTCGGGGACGGAAGACTCCCCGGGTACCTCGTGTCCGTGTCCCGGCACGGCCGCGTCGCCCACCTCACCGCCTACGGCTGCCGTGACCGGGCGGCCGGGCTCCCCGTCGAGACCGACACCCTGTGGCGGATGTACTCGATGACCAAGCCGGTCACCTCGGTCGCCGCGCTGATGCTCCTCGAGGAGGGACGCATCCGGCTCGACGACCCCGTCGCCGACTTCCTCCCGGCCTTCGCCGACCCCCAGGTGTACGTCGACGGATCCGGCGCGGACACCAGGACCCGCCCTGCCGCACAACCCATCCTGATCCGGCACCTGTTGACGCAGACAGCGGGCCTGACCTTCGGCTTCTACCACTCGCATCCCGTCGACGCGCTGTACCGGGGCGCCGGTCTTGAGTCGTCCGTGCCGCCGGGCGCGGATCTGGCCGAGACGTGCGAGGTGTACGCCGGACTGCCGCTCCAGTTCGAGCCGGGCACGCAGTGGAACTACTCGGTCGCCACCAATGTCCTCAGCCGCGTCATCGAGGTGGTCTCCGGCCAGGACCTCGACGAGTTCCTGGCCGAGCGGATCTTCGCACCGCTCGGTATGAAGGACGCCGGATTCTGTGTCACGGGCGAGCAGGAGGGCCGGCTGGCCGAGTTGTACGGCGAGGACGACGAGGGCGGGATCACCCCGATCGCCGGGCTGCCCCTGCACGGCCGCCCCCGCTGCGTGTCCGGGAGCGGCGGCATGGTGGCCACCGCCCACGACTACCACCGCTTCATGGAACTGCTCCGCCTGCGCGGAACACTCGACGGCACCCGCCTGCTGAAGCCCGGGACCGTGGACCTGATGGCGTCCAACCACCTCCCCGGCAACGCCGACCGCCGCACCTTCGGCAGCCCGGTCCACCAGGAGCCCGGCAACGCGGGCCTCGGCTTCGGCCTCGGCGTCTCCGTCGTGGTGGACCCGGAGATCACCCAGTCCCCGACGGGGCAGGGCGCGTACGGCTGGAGCGGAGTGGCCGGTACGACGTTCTGGGTCGACCCGGCCAACGACCTGACCGTGCAGTTCCTGACCCAGGTCCGCCCCACCTCCTCCCACTCGGTCTTCCGCGAGCTGAAGCGACTGGTGCACGAGGCGGTGCTGGACTGACCCCGGTCACCCGGTCCGCAGGGTGAAGTCCACTCCGTCCCGGGCCAGTTCGGCGAGCCACTCCTGCGACCGGCCGGCTGTCTCCGCGGCGCGGCTCAGGCCCGGCGGGAGCGAGCCGTCCAGGATGTGACGGACACCGAGGGCGAGCGTGCGGGAGACGCAGCGGGCCATGGCGCTCTCCTCGGCGGTGCCTTCCAGGTCGAGGAGATAGCGCCCGGACCAGTCCTCCCCCGAGCCCGAGCCGCCGCGCACATCCAGCGAGACGGCGAGTACGACCCGGTCACGGTCGGCCTCGGTGGTCGGGTAGGCCGTCGCCAACTCCCGCGCGAGGGCCACGATGCGCTGGTCGTCGCCCGCCTTCAGCTCCTCGAACACCGCGTCCCAGGCCTGCAGCCAGCCGTCGAGACGGAGGGTGCCGCGGACGAACGTCCCCGGTTTCCAGGCCTCCGGAAGCCCGTACTGGTCGAGGAAGGGGACGCTGTCACGGTTGGGGTAGACCTCGAAGCTCTCACCGTCGATCACATGAGTGCGGGTCGCCTCCCAGGGGCGGGCGGCGGTCGTCACCGCGCCGTCCTCGACGTAACGGGCGGGCGAGCGCAGGGCGCCCAGGACGCCTGCCGGTGCCCAGCTGAAGCGGTACTTGAAGTCGTTGGGCACGGCAGGGATGCCGCCGCAGTACGAGGTGAGGCTGTACGAGGCGGCCGACTCGGCGCCGATCGCCTCCTGGGCGCGGGCGATCAGACTGTGCGCGAAGAGATGGTCGATGCCCGGGTCGAGCCCGCACTCGGTCAGCACCACGACACCCGCCGCCGCGGCCCCGGGCACCTGTTCCAGAACCGCGTCGGACACATAGCTGGAGCAGGCGAAGTGGGCGCCGCGTTCGACGCAGGCGGCGAGCAGCGGGGCGTGTTCGGGCGCGGGCAGCATGGAGACGACGACGTCTCCGGGGGCGAGTTCGGCGGTGAGCGCGGGGAGGGTGTACGCGCGGGGCTCGGCACGCCCGGTCAGACCCAAGGCGGCCAGACTGTGTGCGGCGCGCTCCTCGGTGCGATGCCACAGTCGTACGCGGTCGGCGGCGTCGCACGTCGCGGCGAGACCGCTTCCGGTGGACAGGCCCGCACCGATCCAGTGCACGGTGCCGCTCGCGGCCGTCGCCTCAGGCATCGCGGAACTCCCCTTCTCTTGCGCCGATTTCACGGCAGGCTTGACGGAACCGGTCGAGACCGCGGCCCCACGCCCCGCCGGTCTCGAACTCCAGGAGCATCGGCAGCAGGGCCGCCGAGAAGTCGACGCTCGCCTCCAGCGGCAGCAGGGAGGGCAGGTTGTCGATGGCGATCAGATCGAGGGCGGGCCGCTCGCGCAGCCGGCGGACGGGCTCCGTCCAGTCCGTGGTGGTGTCGTAGACCGGCAGTACGTTCATCGGCGATCCGACATCGCAGGTGACGTCGCACAGGGTGCGGAGTCGGCGGCCGGGCTCGTCGAGGTCCTTGTCGGTGAGGAAGGGCGGGACCGGGCTTGTGGTCAGGACGGTGTTGACCATCAACTCGTGTTCCAGCAAGGCGTGCCGGTCCAGATCGCGGGTCTCGGCGAGGTCCCAGCAGGTGGGCTCGACACCGGCCACCTCCAGCGCGACCCGGGCGCCCCGGCCGCTGCGGCCCAGGGCGCCGACCACCAGAGCCTTCAACTCACCGCCGTCTCCGGCCAGTTCCACGTCCAGCTCTTCCTTGGACGTCGGCCGGAGCGGGGTCCGGAGCCTGCCCCGGTGATGCAGCACCGCGAGGGCGGCGCCCAGGTATCCGGCCCAGTAGCCGAAGGCGGCGAGCCTGCGCCCGTCGTCGTCCACCAGGTATTCGAGGTCGAGCAGGGTCCCGCCGCCCGCGAGGAATCTGCGTAGCAGGGTCTCGGCGCCGGGCTGCTGCTTGTAGGCGTGCCCGAAGAAGATGTGGCGGTGTGTCAGTGCGGCCGGTTCGTCGGGGAGTTCCTTGAGGCCGAGGACGACCGCGTCCGACGGGGCCGAGACCCAGGTTCCGGTCACGGCGACACGGCAGCCGGCTTCCTCGTACGCCTCGATCGGGAAGACCCGCTGCGGTGACTCCTCGACGGTGAGGGTCACGCCGCTCTCGACGAGCCGTCGGGCGTCCGCGGGCACGACGGGCGTGCGCCGCTCGGTCGTACGGGTCTCGTGTCGGAGCCACAAGTGGAGGGCGTTCATACGCAGTTGATCTCCGGGCGCAGGGCGTCGGCGGCGAAGCGCTCGGCGCTGAGGGGGCTGATGTCGACGAAGGGTACGCGGCCCAGATACAGATCGCGGACCACCTCGCCGACCGCCGGTCCCTGCAGGAATCCGTGGCCGGAAAACCCTGTCGCGTAAAGGAACCGCGTACACGAACCGGCCTCGCCGATCAGCGCGTTATGGTCCGGTGTCATCTCGTACAGGCCGGCCCAGCCGCCCGTCCTGCGCAGGTCGAGCAGGGCGGGGGCGCGCCGCTCCATGGCCTCGTACAGGCGCGGGATCCAGCGGTCGTGCGTTTCGGTGGCGAAGCCGGGGGTCTCGTCGGGGTCGGACATGCCTAGGAGGAGACCGGGGCCCTCGGTGTGGAAGTAGAGGCTGCTGGTGAAGTCGATCGTCATGGGGACGTCCGGCGGCAGCCCGGGTACGGGCTCGGTGACCGCGATCTGGCGGCGCAGGGGCTCCACCGGAAGGTCCACGCCCACCATCGCGCCGATGGCCCGCGACCAGGCACCGGCCGCGCAGACGACCGTGTCGGTCTCGATCCGGCCCCGGCTGGTGACCACCGCCGTGATCTCGTCACCACGCAGTTCGATGCCGGTGACCTCGCAGTGCCGCAGCACGGTCGCGCCGTGCCGGCGGGCGCCGGCGGCGTAGCCCTGGACGACGGATTCGGGCGTGCAGTGCCCGTCGTCCGGTGAGAAGGCCGCCGCGAGCAGCCCGTCGGTGCTGATCAGGGGTGAGAGCCGGTGTGCCTCGGCCGGGTCGATCATGCGGCTGGGCACGCCGAGGGAGTTCTGCAGCCGCACGCCCGCCTCGAAGGAGGCGACCTCCTCGGGTGTGGAGAGCAGGAAGAGATAGCCGACCCGGTGCAGCCCGATGTCCTGGCCCGGCTCCTCGCCGAAGCGGCCGAACGCCTCCAGACTCCGGGCGCCCAGCTGGATGTTGAGCTCGTCGGAGAACTGCGCCCGGACCCCGCCGGCGGCCCGCGAGGTCGATCCGGAGGCCAGTTCGTCGCGCTCGACGAGCACGACGTCGGGTACGCCCGCACGCGCCAGGTGATAGGCGATGCTCGCGCCCATCACCCCGCCGCCGATGACGAGGACCCGCGCCCTCCCGTTCACCGGCGGGACTCCTCGGCGCGGGCCGCGTCGATGACGGCCCAGGCCGCGGCGGCGTCCTGGATGCCGAGCCCGACGCTGTTGTAGAAGACGATGTCGTCGGGGTGCCCCCGGCCCCGGTGCGTGCCGGTGAGTACGCCGCCGAGCGGAATCAGGTCCTCCTGGGCGAGCCGCCCGTCCCGCAGCGCGTCGACGACCGGACCGGCGTGCTCCGCCGCCGTCTCCGGGTCGTCGACGACCACCGCCGCGGCCCGCCGTACGACCTCCGCGTCGACCTCGCTCCTGCTGGGCTCGAAGGAACCGACGCTGACGACCGTGCACCCCGGCGCCAGCCACTCGCCCCGTACGACAGGCGCGCTGCTGAGGGTGCAGGCCGCGACCATCGGCAGTCCGGCGACGGCTTCCTCGGCCGTTTCGACCGCCTTGACGGCGACTCCGAGTTCGGCCGCGAGGCGCTGCGCCGCGTGCGCCCGGCGACCCGGGTCCGGACTCCACAGCCGTACGGACGCCAGCTCCCGTACCCGTGCGACGGCCCGCACATGGGCCAGGGCCTGGGTGCCGGAACCGAGGACGCCGAGTTCCGCGCTGTCGGCGTTGGCCAGCGCGTCGAAGGCGACGGCGCTCGCCGCTGCTGTGCGCAGGGCCGTCACCGCCGTACCGTCCATGACGGCGGCGAGCTGTCCGGTGACCGGGTCGAGCGCGTTGATCACCGCGTGGACGGTCGGCAGCCCGGCCGCCGCGTTGCCCGGGTTGACGCTGCCGATCTTGGCGACGGCCCCGGTGGCCGCGGACAGCCGCGCGAGGTAGGCGAAGACGACGCTGTCGTCGAAGCGGCTGGGGTGCATGATCTTCCCCGGGAGCTCGGCGGTGCCGTCGCCGAGCGCGGTGAAGGCCGCGCGCTGCGAGGCGATCGCTGTATCGGGGTCGAGCAGCTCCCGCACCTGCTCGCGCGACAAATACAGCGGACCGCCGTCGGCGTCGTCGTCTTCTCTCATTCCTCAGTGATAGCCGTCTTTGCCGATCCGCAAAAGATCGCGGTCGACCAAGTGGGATCCGTTGAGGTGGGATCCGCCCAGGTGGGCTCCGTCCAAGTGGGGGAGGTGGTGGTCCATTCGCTCCCGCTTGGTCAGCAGATAGCTGAGGTTCTCCTCGCACGGCGGGATCAGCAGGGGGACCTGTTCGGCGACCTTGATGCCGTGGCGCAGCAGTGCCTCGCGCTTGCGCGGGTTGTTCGACATCAGCCGCACGGACCGCACGCCGAGGTCGTGCAGGATCTCCGCCGCCACCCGGTAGTCGCGGGCGTCCACCGGCAGGCCCTGGGCGAGGTTCGCCTCGACGGTGTCCATGCCCTCCGACTGGAGCTGCATCGCACGGAGCTTGGCGAGCAGGCCTATGCCCCGGCCCTCGTGGCCCCGGAGGTAGACGAGGATGCCGCGGCCCTCCGCCACGATGGCGCGCAGCGCGGCGGCGAGCTGGTCACCGCATTCGCAGTGCATGGATCCGAAGGCGTCCCCGGTCAGGCACTCCGAATGAAGACGGGTGAGCGTGTCCCCTTCCCCGATATCGGCCAAGTCCCCGTACACCAGGGCCACTTGTTCCTCTTCACGGTCGTGGTCGAGGTAACCGACCGCGTGGAAAGCGCCGTACACGGTGGGCAATGGGGCAATCACGACGCGTTCGACACCTGTGAGGTGGGCATTCCCGCCGAGTACTCCAAAGTTATCTGTCATGATCTGATTCCTAAGCAGAGTCGAAAGGCCGTGAAAACATGAGTGGTTCGGGAACGCGCTCGACGGTATCCGGTCTGTTGCCGGTTGACACCACCGAAGACGTACGGGCGCGCGGGGCGGATGTGTCACGGCAGGTCGCCGTGCTTCCGGTCGGAAGCTTCGAACAACACGGTGCGTTCCTGCCGCTCGCGACGGACACGCTCGTCGCGTGTGCCATCGCGCGGGAGGTCGCCGCCGCGTATCCGGTCCATCTCCTTCCTCCGGTGACGATCTCCTGCTCGCACGAGCACGCCGCGTGGCCGGGGACCGTCAGCATCTCTTCCGTCACGCTCCACGCGGTGGTCAGGGACATCGCCGATTCGCTCCGCCGGTCCGGCGTCGACACGCTGGTGCTGGTCAACGGACACGGCGGAAACTACGTACTGGGCAATGTGGTTCAGGAATCCGCGGGCAGCGGTACGCGGATGGCGCTTTTCCCGGCCATGGAGGACTGGGACGCCGCGAGGGAACGGGCCGGAGTACAGACCTCGCTGCTCAGCGATATGCACGCGGGGGAAATAGAGACCTCCATTCTTCTGCACGCCCATCCGGAATTGGTCAAGGCCGGTTACGAGACTTCCGATTTCCTCGCGGACGACCGGCGGCATCTGCTCACCCTCGGTATGTCCGCCTATACCGAGTCCGGTGTCATCGGCCGTCCCTCGATGGCCAGCGCCGAGAAGGGGAAGGAACTCCTGGCCGGGCTGACCGAGGCGTTCGCGGCGTATTTCTCCCTGGTGACGGCCAAGACACTGCCCTTGGAAACCGGGAGTTCGGAGACCGGGAGCGGCGAGACCGGGAGTCGCAGGACCGGGACTGCGGAGATCTGAACCTCGGGGGTCTGCACCTCGGAGATCTGCACCTCGGCGGTCGCTGATCGTCGGCATTCTTCGTGCCCTCCTGCGCTCTCCTCGCGGGGGCGCCGGAGCGCCGCCGCCCACCGGACGACCAGGACGGCGACGCCGGGCAGGCTCGCGGCGAAGCTGAGCACGCCGTAGACCACGGCGACAGTAAGGCCCATGCTCGCGCCGAGCCCCGCGGCACCGAACGCCCAGGCGGCGACGCCCTCACGCGGGCCCCAGCCGCCGACGTTCAGGGGCAGCCCCATGGCGATCAGGGCCAGCAGCGCCAACGGCAGCAACTCGGCGGGGGACGCGGTGGATCCGGCGACGCGGGCGGCGAGCAGGAACGTGGCCAGGTGACCGGCCAGCACCACGACCGAGGAAAGCGCCAGGCCCGGCCAGCTCCCCCGGGCGAGCAGAGTGCCGCGTGCTTCGACGAGCGCGGCGCGGAAGGCACCGTACCGCTGGGAGCGGCTGGGCGTCCGCACCCGGCGCACCGCGCCGACGGTCACGACTCCGCACACCGAGACGATCGCCAGGACCAGGGCGAAGTGGCGGGTCTCCGTGAGCACCGGGGACGGCTGGGTGAGCAGCACCACCACTCCGACCACGGCCAACACCGCCTGGCCCGCGGTCCGTTCCAGGACCACCGCCCGTACGCCGCGCCCGACGTCCCCGGCGCTCTGGCCGTGCCGTACGGCGCGGTGCACATCGCCGAGGACCCCGCCGGGCAGCGCCGCGTTGAGGAACAGCGCCCGGTAGTAGTCCGCGACGGCCTGCACCAGCGGCAGCCGGATCCGCAGCCCGCGCGCCACCAGGCACCAACGCCAGGCGCTGAACACCGTGGTGACCAGCCCGATCGCGACGGCCGCAAGCAGCGCCATCCCGTCGACCCTCCGCAGCCCGTCCAGGAAGACACCCGTACCGAGCCGCCAGAGCAGCACCGCGAGAATCACGGCACCGGCGACGGTGCCGATGTGGGTGCGGATCCGGCGGGAGTTGACGCGGGTGCGCTTCGGACTCGTGGTCACGTCCGCCCCCGCGCTCACAGCGCCCCACCCGTCGGCCGGGGAAGCGCCAGCACATCGCTGTGGTGGACCACCACGCGCAGTTCACCCGCGGCGGCCGCCGCCACCCGGGACCGCAGATACGTCTCTGCGTGGGCGGCGAGTTCGGGTCGCTCCTCGCAGGCCGCGCCGACCCAGCCGCGCAGCCACTCCTCGGTGAGCGCGGCGGTGTCGGGGCCGAGCCGCCAGGGGCTCGGGTGGGTGCGGACCGTCGCGCCGTAGCGGGCGAAGGCCTCGCAGGTGGCCGTGATGGCTTCGGGACCGAGCAGGTCACCGCGGCGCTGGTGGGCGTTGAACGCCTCGGCGAACTCGGCGTCGAGCGGTTCGGCCGGGGTGAATTCGACCCGGCCGACGACGGAGAGCGTCAGCAGGGCCGGCACTCCGGCGCCCGCACAGGCCGCCGCGAGGCGGTCGATCTCGTCACCGGTGAGCACGTCGAGCAGCGCGGAGGCCGTCACCAGCGAGGCCCCGGCCAAGGCGTCCGCGGTCAGCCGGCCGATGTCACCGCGCTGCGTGGTGACCGTGACCCGGCTGCCGTCGGCGGCAGCGCGCGGTGCGCCCACCGTCGCGAAGTGGAGCAGATAGGGGTCCCGGTCGTGCAGGATCCAGTGCTGACCGCCGTCGAGCCTGGGCGCGAGCCAGCGGCCCATGGACCCCGTGCCACAGCCGAGGTCGTGAATCACCAGGTCGTCGCCGCGTACCGGCCGGTTCGCGAGACGGATACGCAGCGGGTCCAGCAAGTCGGACGCCCGTGCGGCGGCATCGGCGCCTTCGCGCAGCTGCAGCCACTGGGGCGCGTAACGAGGCACGTCATCGGCGCCGACCGCGTCGACGCGCTCCCCCGGCACTCCCGCCCGAATCTCCGGCTCGGGCACGCCGGGCAGACCTGAGGGAGTGGTGGCCGTACTCATGCCGCCCTCCTGGGTTCCCGCGGCAGCCGTCCCAGGACGCCGGCCAGGCTCCGGGCCGTGGTGGCCCAGCCGTTCAGCGCGGCACGCCGGCCGCGGGCGGCCGCCTTCAGACGACGGCGTACGTCGGCCTCGCCGAACCAGCCGCGCAGTTCCACGGCGAGAGCCGCCGGGTCCTCCGGTGGTACGAGGATGCCGGGCACTCCGCCGTCGGGTGCGCGCCCGACGGCCTCGGGCAGGCCGCCGACGTCGGTCGCAAGGACCGGGATGCCGCGCGCGAGCGCCTCGGTGACGGCCATGCCGTACGTCTCGGCGTAAGAGGTGAGGACCATCAGGTCCGCCGCAGCGTAGCTCGCGTCGAGTTCGGCGCCCACCTGCGGTCCGGCCAGGTGCAGCCGGTCGCCGAGGCCGTGCTTCTCGATCAGGGCGCGGAGCTCGGTGACGTACGCCGGATCCTGGCCGAGTGCGCCGACGCAGACGCAGCTCCAGGGCAGGTCGGTGACGGTCGCGAGGGCCTCGACCAGCCGGTGCTGCCCCTTGCGCGGGGTGACCGCCGCGACGCACAGCAGCCGCGAGACCCCGTCGGTGCCGGAGGCGATCGGCGCGATGTCGGCGCCGGGTTCGGCGACATGGACCCGGTCGGGGGCGAGCCCGTGGTGGGCCACGAGCCGGCGCACCGCCCATTCGCTGGTGGCCACGACGGCCGACACGGCCCGCAGCGTCGTACGTTCCTTGGCGTCCAGTTCGGCCGCCACGGCAGGTGCGAGCCCCGTCTCGTCGCCGAGCGGCAGGTGCACGAGGACGGTGAGGGCGAGCCGTTCGGCCTCGGGGACGATGATCTCGGGGACGCCGCAGGCGACGAGTCCGTCGAGCAGGACGGTTGTGCCGTCCGGCAGTTCCCGCAGCGTGCGGGCGAGTTCGGTGCGGGCGGCGGCTCCGGGGCGCGGCCACTCGCCCGCGACGGCGTGCCGGTGGACCTGCCAGCCGAAGCCGGGCAGGTCCAGGCAGAGCCGGCGGTCATACGCGTTGCCGCCGCTCGGCGCGGCCGGGTCGTCGACGCCGCCCGGCATGACGAAGTGCACGGAGTTCAGGGACATGGGGATGATCTCGGCCTTCTGGAGAGCCGCGTTCTGCACCGGCACGTAGTTCAGGGAAGCCTGGTTCCCGTTCACGGATGCCTGGTCGATGGTCGTGTCGGTCACAGCGCACGCTCGTAACTCGCCCAGGCGATGTGCGACTCGTGCAGGGTGACGGTGATGCCCGCGAGCCCTTGGGCGCCCTCGCCCAGCGCCCCGGCGTGCACGCGGTCGGCGAGGCGGTCGGCGATGACCTTGGCCAGGAACTCCGTCGAGGTGTTGGTGCCCTTGAAGACCGGTTCGTTGTCGAGGTTGCGGTAGTTCAGGTCGCTTACGACAGCGCCGAGCTCCTGGGTGGCCAGCCCGATGTCGACGACGATGTTGTCGTCGTCCAGCTCGGCGCGGCGAAAGGTGGCGTCCACCAGGAACGTCGCCCCGTGCAGGCGCTGCGCGGGGCCGAAGACCTCGCCACGGAAGCTGTGGGCGATCATCAGGTGATCGCGGACGGTGATGCTGAACAACGGACGACCCTCCAGGTGCGGTGCGTCTGATCCCCTGCCGGGACCGTGCCGTGTAGTACGGCTGGTCCGTACTCCTTGTTCAGCTGCCTGTTCCCCTTTCTTCGGAGGTCAGGCAGCTTGTTCCGGACTCAAACCCCGTCGTAGACCACGCGGTGACACAAGGCGGGTATCGAACCGGAAGCCAATTTGCCCATCGCGTCGGGCAGTTCCTCGAATCGGCACTCGCCCGTGACAAGCGCGTCGAAGGCGGGGTCGGCGAGCAGTTCGAGGGCGAGCGCGAACCGGTCGGCGTACGTACGGCCCGCTCGCCGCGCGGGGGAAAGGGAACCCACCTGGCTGCTGCGGACCGTCAGGCGCCGCGAGTGGAAGGCCTCCCCCAGCGGCAGGCTGATCCGCCGGTCGCCGTACCAGCTGAGTTCGATCACGGTGCCTTCAGGGGCGAGGAGTTCCAGCGCCCGCGAGAGCCCGGACTCGGTGGCGCTGGCGTGCACGACGAGGTCGAGATCGCCGGCCGCGTCCTCGGGAAGCGCGAAGTCGACACCGAGTGCCCGCGCGATGTCACCGCGTGCCGGATCGGCGTCGACGAGCTGGACCCTTACCCCCGGGAACCGGGCAAGGAGCGCGGCGACGGAGCAGCCGACCATGCCGCCGCCCACCACCGCGATCCGGTCGCCGATCAGCGGCGCGGCGTCCCACAGGGCGTTCACCGCGGTCTCCACGGTCCCGGCGAGCACGGCGCGCGAGGCCGGCACGGAATCCGGTACGACGGTCACGGCGCTCGCGGGGACGACGTACCGCGTCTGGTGCGGATACAGGCAGAAGACGGTCCGGCCGAGCAGCGCCGCGGGCCCCTCCTCCACCAGGCCGACGTTGAGATAGCCGTACTTCACGGGTGCCGGGAAATCGCCGTCCTGGAACGGTGCGCGCATCGCGGTGTACTGGTTCTCCGGTACACCGCCACGGAAGACGAGGGTCTCGGTACCCCGGCTCACCCCGGAATAGAGCGTGCGTACGAGCACCTCGTCCTCGGCGGGTTCCGACAAGGCTGTTTCCCGTATCTCGCCGTGTCCCGGCGAGCCGATCCAGAAGGCTCGGGCTGTGAGTTCCATGAGGGTCCCCTGAACGATCCGGCAGATCTTCACGTACGGAGCGGTGACAAGCCGCGCACTGTACGCGGCGTTGATCGACTCTGTCATACGGGCCGACCGGCGCGACATCAGGCGACTGCGTCAGAAGGCGTGGGAGTCCGGCTGGGACACGAGCGAACGGACCTCGTTCGCCAGTACCCGGCCCGTGTCCACCTCGGGAGAGACCAGTCGGGTGCGGGTGAGGGCGAAGGAGAGGCCCCGCTCGCGGTCGGCGAAGGCGATGCTGCCGCCGCTTCCGTGGTGGCCGAAGGATGTCGTCTCCCTCGCCATTTCGGGCAGGCCGAGGAAGTAGCCGAGCCCCTTGGTGGACCTGCCGAGGAACGTCCTGTCCTTGCCGTCGACCGCTACGGCGGAGGCGAGCCGTGTCCGCTCCGGGGTGAGCAGCCGTACGCCGTCGACCTCGCCGAGGAGCGCGGCGTACATGCGCGCCGCCGCCCGTGCGGTGGTCGTACCGCCGGCGGGCAGGTCCGCGAGCAGGTAGTCGCGGCGGTTGGCCAGTTCGGCGGTGGTCCACACGCTGCGGTTCGGTGCGACGAGCCGGACGAAGGGCACGGACGGCGGCAGGCTTTCCAGGTACGCCGCCCAGTCGCCCTCCACCAGCGGTGCCGTGCGCGGCAGTTCGCTCTCCGGCAGTCCGTAGAAGAGCTCGTCGGCGACGCCGAGGGGCTCCGCGACGTACGTGCGCAGCGCCTCGGCCGGAGTCAGGCCGGTGATCCGGCGCACGGTCTCGCCGAGGATCCAGCCGAACGTCCAGCCGTGGTAGCCGCTGGCGGTGCCGGGCTCCCACAGGGGTTCCTGCGCCGCGACGATCGCGCACATCGTGTCCCAGTCGCACAGCTCGGCCGGGGTGATGGCGGCGGGCAGCTGCGGTACGCCCGTGGCGTGGGTCAGGGCGTGCCGTACGGTGGCGCGGTCCTTGCCGTGGGCTCCGAACTCGGGCCAGTAGTGGGCGATCGGGGTGTCGTAGTCGATCAGCCCGCGGTCGGCGAGGATGTGAACGAGGGTCGCGGTGAAGCCCTTGCCGAGCGAGAAGCTGTGGATCAGCGTGTCGGGTGCGAGGGCTCTGCCCGGGGAGGCGTCGCCCGCGCACGCGTCGACGATCAGCTCGCCGTCGAGATACACCGCTACCTGGAGACCGTTCTCCTGCCCCGACTCCACGAGCCGTTCGAGGACGGCACCCACCCGCGCCCGCATCCGTGCACCCACGTCGTCGCGACTCACCTGGGCATCATGGCACCGGTCTCCGACTCCGCAGGTGATCCCTCGAAGGACGCACGGGGCTTACCGGAGATCCGCCCGGGGCGCTGGACGGGCACGAGGAGCGCCGCCAGGGCCGCGGCGAGGCAGAGCAGGGCGAGCAGGGTGAAGCCGTGGGTGTATCCGGAGGCGTACGGCAGGCCCGAGGGCTGGAGGTGCCCGGTGACCAGGACGCTGGTCACGGCCGCGCCGATGGAGCCGCCGATGGTGCGGATGTTGGCGTTCATGCCGGTCGCGGCGCCGGTCTGTTCGGCCGGGACGCTGCCGACGATCAGGTTGGCCATCGAGGCGAAGGCCAGTCCGATGCCGAGGCCGAAGATGCCCGCGGCGACGGCCACCTGCCACTGCTGGTCGTGCCAGAGGGCGAGGAAGCCGCAGGCCACGGCGCCGAGCGCGGCGCCGGTCGTGAGCAGTTTCTTGGCGCCCAGTACGGGTTCCAGGCGACCGCTCAGCACGCCCGAGCAGAACATCGCGATCAGCATCGGCAGCATGAGCAGTCCGGCCGCGGTGACGCTCGAGCCGAAGCCGTAACCCGCGGAGCTCGGGGTCTGTACGAAGCCGGGGAGGAAGGACCAGATCGAATACATGCCCGCGCCGAACAGCAGGGCGGCGGCGTTGGTGGTCCACACGGCGGGCAGCCGCATGATGCGCAGGTCGATCAGCGGAGAGCGGGAGCGCGCCTCGGCCAGCAGCCACAGCGCGAAGAGCAGCACGGCGGCGGCGAAAAGACCGACCACCCGGGCCGATCCCCAGCCCCACCGGCTCGCCTGGCTGAGCGGGAGCAGCAGGGCCACCAGCCAGCCGGAGAGTAGTACGGCGCCGAGCCAGTTGACGCGTCCCTCGGCCCGGCTGGGCGACTCGGGAACGTAGCGCAGGGCGATGAGCGTGGTGACGGCGACGATGCCGACGGGGAGCCAGAACAGCCAGCGGTAGTCGAGCGCGGTCACGATGGGACCGGCGGCCACCATGCCCACGCCGCCGCCCGCGGCGATCACCGCGGACAGGTTGCTGATGCTGGGGCTGACCTCGGCGGGGGTGAACTCGTCCCGGATGATGCCGAAGGACAGCGGGAACAGCGCGCCGCCGATGCCCTGGACGACCCGGGCGACGATCAGAACCCCGATGGTCGGGGCGAGCGCGGCGAGCAGACAGCCGATGGTCACGGTCACCAGGACGGCGACGAGGGTGCGTTTCTTGCCGATCAGGTCGCCGACGCGGCCGAGTATCGGGGTGAAGACCGATGCGGACAGCAGGTACGCCGTCATCACCCAGGTCGCGGTGGACTGCGAGGTGTGCAGTGCGTGCTGAACGGTCGGCAGGGCCGGCGCGATCAGCGACTGGAGCATGGAGAACACGCCCGCACCGGTCGCGAGGACCGCGAAGGTGAGGCGGGTGGACTTCCGGGGCATGAAAAGGGCCTCTCCGAGCAGGGCAGAGCGGAGCAGAGTCGCCGCGAGGCAGCGCCGAGCACTCCGGCGACGGCGCGGGGCGGTCGCTGAAGGGAAGGGATGGTGGGTACGGGCGGTGCGGCGTGCGCAGGGCCCGGTACGGGGTCGAAGCGGGAGCCGGCGCGTCGGCGATGCGTGCGGCCGCACGCATCCACGCGGAGAACACCCCGACTGGTAAAGTGGAGGTACGCCTCCACTGTAGCGGAGGCCAACCTCCGCTTCAACCTCGTACCGGCCCCGGGAGGCAGCAGTGACGGCTCAGCCGTTCCCCGTCAGCGAGATCGTCGCGGCCCGCCGCCCGCACCGGAAGGACGCCGCGCGCAACTACGACGCCCTGATCGCCGCCGCGCGCGAGGCGTTCGCGGAGAACGGCGCCGAGACCTCGCTCGAGGACATCGCCCGCCGCGCGGGCGTCGGGATCGGCACCCTCTACCGGAACTTCCCGACCCGCCGCCACCTCTTCGAGAGCGTCTACGCGGACGAGGTGGACGACCTCTGCCAGGTCGCCCAGGACGTCGCCGTACTGGAGCCGTGGGAGGCGCTGGCCTCGTGGCTGCGCCGGTTCGTGGACTACACGGTGACCAAGCGGGCCATCCGCGAGGCGCTCAACAACGAGTCGGAGATCTTCCTGGCCTGCCGGGACTCGATGTACGCGGCGGGCGGTCCGCTGTTCGAGCGGGCGCAGAAGGCCGGCGAGGCGCGAGCCGACATGGCCTTCGACGACCTCCTGCGGATGGTCGCCGGGATCACCTCGACGACCTTCCTCGACGACGCCCAGCGCGACCGCGTCCTTGCCGTCGCCCTCGACGGCGTCCGCACCGCACGCTGACGAGGGAACTTCCCGACGGGCGCCGCACCGGGCGCGAACCCCAACTGGCTAGACTGCGCACCCTCGTACACGTGATCGCACCACGTGCGAGTGCATGCGCTCCCGAAGGGTTTCGACGCTTGATAGCCATCGAAGATGTCAGCAAGCGATACGCCGACGGCACTGTGGCCGTCGATCGCCTGTCACTCCAGATACCGAACCACTCCATCACCGTGCTCGTCGGGCCTTCGGGGTGCGGCAAGACCACCACGCTGCGCATGATCAACCGCATGGTCGAGCCGAGCGGCGGCACGATCCGGGTCAACGGCGAGGACATCCAGCGCCAGCCGGTCAACGCCCTTCGCCAGTCCATGGGTTACGTCATCCAGAACGCGGGGCTCTTCCAGCACCGCACGATCCTCGACAACATCGCCACGGTGCCGCGGCTGCTCGGCTGGACCAAGCAGCGCGCCCGGGCCCGTGCCGCCGAACTCATGGAACGGGTCGGCCTCGACAAGGACATGGCCCGCCGCTACCCCTACCAGCTCTCCGGGGGCCAGCAGCAGCGTGTCGGTGTCGCCCGCGCGCTGGCCGCGGACCCGCCGGTGCTGCTGATGGACGAGCCGTTCTCCGCGGTCGACCCGGTCGTACGCCGGGGCCTTCAGGAGGAGTTGCTGCGCATTCAGGGCGAACTCGGCAAGGCGATCGTGTTCGTCACCCACGACATGGACGAGGCCATCAGGATCGGTGACCGCGTCGCGGTGCTGCGCACCGGCGGCAAGCTCGCCCAATTCGCCACTCCGGACGAGCTGTTGTCGTCGCCGGCCGACTCCTTCGTCGAGGAGTTCCTGGGCGCCGACCGGGGCATCCGCGGTCTGTCGTTCCTGTCCACGCGCGACCTCCCCCTGGACCGCTCCCGGGTCCTCCCGGTCGGCACCGACTGGCAGGAGACCGCCGGGCGCATCGGCGCGGAGGCACCCGTCCTGGTCACCGACGCCGACGGCAGGCCGCTGGGCTGGGCCGACCTCGCGACGTGGGCCGATGACGTCAAGACCCTTGAACCGTACGGGCAGACCTTCGAGATCGGCCGGGACTCGCTGCGCGTGGCCCTGGACCGGGCGGTGCTGTCGCCCACCGGCCAGGCGGTCGCCGTGGACGGCGCGGGGAAGGTGCTGGGCCTCGCCGGGCAGGAGAAGATCGCCGCGGCGATCCGCGCGGCCAGGCAGCAGCGGGCGGCGGACTCACCGGAGCTTCCCCCGCAGGTGAAGGCCGCGCGATGAACGGCTTCTTCGACATCCCGAGCGACCTCCAGAGCAGCTATCTCGGCCTGATCTCCACGCATATGCAGGAGGCGCTGATCCCGGTGCTCGTCGGCCTTCTGCTGGCGCTCCCGATCGGCCTGCTGTGCCTCCGCTTCAACTGGATCTATCCGCCGGTCCTCTGGTTCACCACGGTGCTGTACGCCATCCCGTCGATCGCCTTCTTCGTGGTGCTCATCGACTACACGGGACTGAGCAAGACGACCGTGATGATCCCGCTGTGCCTCTACAGCCTGGTGATCCTGGTCCCGGCGGTCGTCGACGGCGTCCGCTCGGTGCCCGAGGAGACGATCGCCGCCGCCACGGCGATGGGCATCGGTCCCGCGCGCCGTTACTTCCAGGTCCAACTCCCCATCGCCGTACCCGCGATCATGGCGGGACTGCGGGTGGCGACCGCGTCGAGCATCAGCCTGGTCAGCGTCGGGGCGCTGATCGGCAACGAGGGGGCGCTCGGCAATCTGCTGACCACCGCGATGCTCTACCACCGCCCGATCCTCGCCGTGAACTCGGTGGTCACCACCGCCGTCCTCGCGGTGCTGGTCGACGCCGTGCTCGTCCTGCTGCGGCGCGTACTCACCCCCTGGCAGCCGCCCTCCGGCAGCAAGGCCGCACGCCGTACGCCGCCCAAGACCGCGGGCGCCGCCCGCACCCCGGAGAGCGTCTCGTGAACGTACTCAACTTCATGCAGAACTTCTTCACCGACGGATCCCACTGGCACGGGTACGACGGGATCCCGCAGCGCGTCTGGGAGCACGTCCAGTACACCGCCGCGGCGCTCGCGATCGCCGCGGCCATCGGCCTGCCCGTCGGCCTCGTCACCGGCCACACCGGCCGCGGCGGCAACGCGCTGGCGTTCGTGGCCTCGGGGGCCCGGGCGCTGCCGACGTTCGGGCTCCTGGTGCTGATGTTCGTCTGGCTGGGCCTCGGCATCGTGCCCGTGATGATCCCGCTCGTGGTGCTGGCGATCCCCCCGATCCTCATCACCACGTACGAGGCGATCCGCACCCTGGACCCCTCCCCCGTCGACGCCGCCCGCGGCATGGGCATGTCGGAGGGGAAGATCCTTTTCCAGGTCGAGGTGCCGGCGGCGCTGCCGCTGATCCTCAGCGGTCTGCGCTCGGCGACGATCCAGATCGTGTCGACGGCCACGATCGCCGCCTATGTGGCGCTGGGCGGGGTCGGCCGGTACATCCTGGACGGCCTGTACCAGCGCAACTTCGAGAAGACGGCCGGCGGGGCCGCCCTCATCGCCATCCTGGCGCTGCTCGTCCTCGTGGTGTTCTGGGCGGTGGCCCGGGTGGCGGTGTCCCCGGGGGTGCGCAGGCGCCGTACGGCCTGACGGAAATAGGGAGGGGGCGACGGACATGGTCCGTCGCCCCCTCCCTTGTGTCCTACTTCTGCGCGGTGGCCAGGGCGTGTTCGAGGACGACGAGGAGTGCGTCGCGTACCGATCCGCGTTCGCGGGCGTCGAACACGGTGAGCGGCACGTGCTCGCCGACGTCGAGGGCCCACCGTACGTCGTTCAGGTCGTGCTCGACCTTGCCGTCGAAGGCGTTGATGGCCACCGCGAAGGGGATCTCGCGGTGCTCGAAGTAGTCGACGGCCGCGTAGCAGTCGTCGAGTCGCCGGGTGTCGACGATGACGAGGCCGCCGAGCGCGCCCTCCATCAGGTCGTCCCACATGAACCCGAAGCGCTCCTGGCCGGGGGTGCCGAACAGATAGAGCTTCAGCGTCGGGTCGAGGGTGACGCAGCCGAAGTCCATGGCGACGGTGGTCGTCACCTTCTGCGGGGTGTGGGAGAGGTCGTCGACGCCCGCGGCGACCGAGGTGATGGACGCCTCGGTGGTCAGCGGCTCGATTTCGGAAATGGCGCCCACCGTCGTGGTCTTGCCCACGCCGAAGCCGCCCGCGATGACCATCTTCACCGGCATCGGCGGCCGGGGACCCTCGGTGTCAGCGCTCACGGATCGCGCCCCGGGAGTCGGGGATAGCTCGGAGACCATCGATAACCCTTCGCAATACGGTGGCGTCGCGGGCGGAGTCGGCCTGCGGTGCGTACAAGGCCAGTTGACCGTCGGCGCGCAGATCGTCGGCGAGCACCCTGATCACATTCAAGTGCATCCGCAGTTTCGCCGCGATCTCCGCCAGCGACTGCGGCTGGCGGCAGACCGCGATGATGTCGCGGTGCTGGTCGAAGACGAAGGCGTCAAGTGCGGCAAGACCCAAGTCCGTTGCCACCACCTGGGTCTCGATCGGGATCGGCGGTACGAGACTGTCGCCGCCGGCGATCCGGCCCGCGGTGAGCAGGAAGGGCCGGACGACCGACGCGGGGGGCTCCGTGCCCCACGCGCTGTCGTCGTCGCCTGATGGCTCGCCGGCCGTCGTCACGTCCTGATCCCTTCGCCTCGCGGGTCGTCATGGACCGGCGACGTCCTCGTCGACCGTCAGCCGGTCGGTGCGATGCCCACGGTGTTCTTGAGTTCCATGACCAGCTGGGGGCTCAGGACGGCACCCGCGCGGTTGGCGAACAGCGTCATCTCGTACGCGATGTTGCCGAGCTTCGCCTCCTTGGAGGCGACCACGCCGAGCACCGCGCCCGCGCCGAGCGCAGACACCAGGACGTGTCCCTCCTCCAGGTCGATGATGACCTTGTTCAGGCCACCGAGCCCGTAGTTCCCAGACGCGCCCATGGCGAGGCTGGTGATGCCGGAGACGATCGCGGCGAGCCTCTCCGAGTCCGCCTGGCCGCGCAGTTGGGACACCGCGAGGAGCAGGCCGTCGGAGGAGACACCGATGACGTCGACGACCCCGGCGGTCTCGGTGGCGAATCGATTGAGCAGCCAATTGAAGTCGGCAGCGGCGGCCTTGACGTCCGTCACCGGTTCCGCGGCTCCGGATTCCGGCTTGCCTGTCAAATTGGTCACTTGCTCGTGCCTTCCGGGAATGAGGATCTGTTGTTCTGGGTGGTCTGCTCGGTCGGTGCTCCGGGGCTCATGTCCTCAGCCTCGCACTCGCTCTGGGCCCGCAGGACAGCGGCCTCGAACTCGTCGAGCTCGGACCGGGTGGCCTCCGGATCGACAGGCTGCCAGGCGGGCGGCCGCGGAGTCGGCATGGGCTGCTTGGGCAGGCGGGTCGACGCGGTGCTCGACGACAGGGTCGCACCGCGCACCCGGCGCCGCAGCGAACCGGTGGCGTCGTCTGAACCCGACGGGGCGGCGCCGGAGTTGGCCTTGCCGCGCCGCTGAATGAGCCCGTCCCTCGGATGGGCCAGGGCTTCCTCGCCGCCGGACACCGTCGCGGATTCCTGCCTGCGCCCGTGGCCGGGGGCTTCCTCGACCCGGGACCGTGACGGAACCCTGCGGGGCAGGGCCGAGGCGCCGGGCGCAGGCTCGACCGTCGAAGGGCGCGGCTCGGGCGGGCCGGAGCGGCGGGCGGCCGGCATGATGTGCGGGGCCCGCGCCGCGGCTCCCGTCGGGTCGGCGAGCAGCAGATGCGAGGAGGGGACCGCGACCGTGGCGGTGACGCCGCCGCCCGGGGTGCGGGACAGGACGACTTCGATGCCCCAGCGCCGGGACAGACCGCCGACCACGAAGAGGCCGAGGACCTCGGTGGGCGCCAGGTCGAGCCGCTCGCGGCGGATCAGGCGGGCGTTCTCCTCGGCCAGCCGCTCGGTGTTCATCCCGAGCCCGTGGTCGATGATCTCGACCAGGGCGCCGCCGATGGAGCCGTGCCGGGGCCGCAGGACCACTTCGACGCTGCTGGACGCCGGGGAGAACATCACCGCGTTCTCCAGCAGTTCGGCGAGCATCAGCGTCAGATCGCCAACGATGTCAGGGGCTACGGTGACATCGCCTTCGGCGTGCGGGGTGACGCGCTGGTAGCCCTCGATCTGGCCGAGCGCGGCGCGGACGATGTTGCTCAGCCGCATCGGGCCGGTGCTGAGGCCGCCCTCACGGATTCCGGCGAGCAGCATCAGACTGTCGGCGTTGCGCTGGAGACGTACGGCGATGTGGTCGATGCGGTAGAGCCGGTCCAGTACCTCGGGGTCGGTCTCGCCGCGCTCCACCGAGTCGATCAGCGCGAGTTGACGTGCCGTCAGGTTGCTGACGCGACGGCCGACGTTGCCGAACATCTCGGCGATGTTCCGGCGGCTGACGACCTGGCGCTCCAGCAGGGCGGTCGCGGTGACCTGAACCTGGTTGAAGGCCTCGGCGAGTTCACCGATCTCGTCGCGGACCGGCACGGGTACGGCTTCCAGGCGCGGCGGGCTGGCGTCCTCGGCGTCGTCGTCCGCGACGCGGGCCAGCTCGTGCTCCGCCGCCGCGGCCACATGCTGGGCCGCCGAGGTGAGGCTCTGCACGGTCCGCACCACGGAGCGGCGCATCAGCACCGAGAACAGGAACCAGGCCACGAAGGCGAGCAGGTTTCCGACGACCAGCCAGACCACCAGCCACCAGGCTGTGTTCGACGCGTCCTGGGTCTCGGCGGCGATCTCGCCGATGAGCGACTCGGTGATCTTCAGCCGGTTCTGCGCCTGGCGCTCGTAGGTGGGGTCGGCGCTCAACGCTTCGTCGAGGACGCTGCCCAGCTGTTGCGCGTTCTCGGCGACCAGCGCGCCGGGGTCGACCTGGAGCTCGGCGTAGTGCTGGGCGATGACGCTCTGGTACGGGCTGTGTTCGATCCCGGCGAGGTCGCTGCCCTGTTCCTGGCTGGCGAACCGGGTGAACCGCTCGGCCTGGTAGGTGTACTGGTCGTAGTCACCGACGGCGCCGGTGTACTCGATCAGCGCGTTGGAGTTCTTGGTCCGGGCCGCGAAGACGCTGGTCTCGAAGGAGGCGTGGGCGGTGTCGGCGCGCAGCAGCGCGTCGAGCAGATTGCCCGCGGACGACGTGGACTCGCTGGGCGACTGGCCGAGTCCGAGGCCGTTGATCAGTCCCTCGATGACCGATCCGTACGCCGGGTCGATGTTGTCGGCCGGAATGGGCCCCGACTCGACGGTCTGCCGGAGGCTGTCCAGGCCCTCCAGTTCCTTGAGCGCCTGCGCCTCGGCGTCGGGCAGCCGGTCCCCGAAGGCCGAACGGACGGCATCCGCCTGGGTGTTGACCTGCTGCTGGGCGTCAAGATAGGCAGCGGTCTCGGGCGGGCCCTCGTCGGAGGCGGCGGCCTCGTAGCGCAGCGAGACGAGGAGCGCCTGCCGGTGCTCGGTCTGCACGCCGTCGATGAGCTTGGTGACCTCCGCGCTGTCCCGCACCAGTTGGGCGGTGTCGGCGGCGGAGACGGCCCGGTCGACCTGGAGGTAGACGAAGTAGGAGAGCATCACCGAGACGACCGTGAGCGGCACGATCACCAGGACGTTGAGCTTCCGGCGGAAGGGCCAACGGTCAAGGAGGGTCGGAGTCCGGCCTATTCGGGTTGCCGCGGACGGCTCTCCCAGGACGGCTTTCCTGTGCGCGGGCACCAAACCTCCTTGACTTCACTCCATGGAAGCCCGCTGCCCGGGCTTGGTGGGGTCACGATCGCGACAGCGCGCTCAGGCCGGCAAGTGGAACAAGGCCCTCGACTCCGCCAACATTAGCGGCTGCCGGAAGTGTTCGGCCATGATCAACCAAACTCCGACATGCGGATACGTCCCGTTCGCGCGCATTTTGGCCACGTTGCGCCCACGGAATGAAGCCGCGCGGTCTCCAAAGGTGATCCAGTGGTGATCCTGTGGTGATGAAGTGGTCTCCGTCGGTGATCTATTCGTGTCTTGACGGTCCGTAAGCGGGCTCGATTGGATCGTCGGGACCATCCGCAACGCCGCGCCCGTCGGGCCGCCGCTCCGCCCCATGCCAAGTCTGGATGACCAAAGTGACCTTCGCCAGAAGCACCAGAACGTCCGCAACGTACGCTGTTTCCCTGCTGGTTGCGGCCGCTGCCGCCCTGACGGGCTGCGGCTCCTCCGACTCCGGCAGCGACGACCCCTTGCAGGACGACGCCGCCGCCGGCGGGACGGTGGTGGTCGGCTCCAACAACTTCCCCGAGAGCATCCTGCTCGCCGACATCTACGGCGAGGCCCTCAAGTCCAAGGGCATCAAGGTCAGTTACAAGCTGAACATCGGCAGCCGTGAGACCACGTACGGACTGATCAAGAACGGCACGATCACGGTCATGCCCGAATACAACGGCGCTCTGCTGTCCTATCTGAATGCCGACGCGGTACCGACCTCGGTCGAGGACACCAACAAGTCCATCACCGCCGAACTCGATTCCAAGCTCACCCTGTTGGAGCCGTCCAAGGCCGAGGACAAGGACGCGGTCGCCATCAACGAGGCGACGGCCAAGAAGTACAGCCTCACCAGCGAGTCGACGATCGCCGACCTCGCCGACGTGGCCTCTGAGCTGGTCATCGGCGGTTCTCCCGAGTTCCAGACGCGCCAGCAGGGGCTGTTGGGCCTCAAGTCCGAGTACGGCCTTGAATTCAAGTCCTTCAAGGCGCTGGACGCGGGCGGTCCGCTGACGGTCGCGGCCCTCAAGGGCAACAACATTCAGGCCGCGGACCTTTTCACCACGGACCCCACCATCGCCGCCAACAAGTTCGTCGTACTCAAGGACCCGAAGAATCTCTTCAGTTTCCAGAACGTGACTCCGCTGGCGTACAAGAGCGATCTTCCGGCCGAGGGCGTTTCCGTACTCAATGAGATATCGGCGAAGCTCGACACCGAAACCCTGATCGGGCTCAACAGCGAGGTGCAGGCCGACAACAAGGACCCGCTGGACGTGGCCAAGACGTGGCTGTCCTCCGCCGGACTGTCCTGACCCCTGCATGACGGCCGGGGCGGACAGCCGCTCCGGCCGGCGCCCGCCTCTGGGCGCGCGGTTGCCCTGGAACACACGGCTGAGGAGTACGTCCAGCATGCTCAACGGCCGTGACCTCGACGCGGACGCCGTCAGCCGGATCGCCGAGGGCACGATGACTCCCGCCGTGCACCCGGCGGCCCTGGAGGCGATGGAGCACACCCGGTGCGCCGCGCGGAAGCTGGCGGCGGAGGGCGCCCGGGTGTACGGGCGCAGCACCGGCGTCGGGGCGCACCGGGGCACCGTCGTCGAGGAGCGCGACGGCGACGGCCACGATCTGCGGCTGCTGCGCAGCCACGCGGGCGGCGTGGGCGAGCCGCTGCCCGCACGCCAGGTCCGCGCCATGATGGCGGTCCGGATCAACCAACTGCTGGCCGGCGGCTCGGGCCTGCGCCCGGAGATCGCCGAGACCATCGCGGCCGCGCTGCGAGCGGGGGTACATCCTGCGGTCACCGAATACGGGGCGGTGGGCACCGGGGATCTGACGGCGCTGGCCCAGTTGGGGCTGGCCCTGTTCGGGCATGGCGGGTGGGAAAGCTCCACGGCGGACGCCGGGAAGCCGGTTCCGGAGGCTCTGCGGATCGAACGCGGTGACGCCCTTGCCCTGTTGAGCAGCAGCGCCCTCACCCTGGGCCAGTCCGCGCTCGTCAGCCACGACCTGGGCGGGCTGTTGCGCGCCGCGCATGTGGTGGCCGCGCTGTCGCTGTACGCGATAGACGGCTCCCTGGAGCCGTACGCGCCGGAGGTTCACCGGGCCCACCCGCATCCGGCCATCGGGCGCTCCGCGGCATACGTAAGACGGCTGCTCGGCGTTCCTGAGCGCCGGCCGGCCGGGGTGCCCGAGCAGCCCCTGCCGCCGTCCGCGCGGGTGCAGGACCCCTTCGGCTTCCGGTGCTTTCCCCAGGTGCACGGTCCGGCGACGGAGGCATGGGCGGGACTGGAGCGTGTGCTGTCCATCGACCTCAACTCCGCCACCGAGAACCCTCTGATCGGCTGGGACGAGGTCAGGGGCGCCGCTGTCGCCCACCATCACGGCGGTTTCTTCGCGGCGCCGCTCACCCTGGCCCTCGACCAGCTGTGCCTGGCCACGCTTGGCACGACGCGGCTCTCCGCCGCCCGGCTGTCCGGACTGTGCCGCCCCGAACTGACCGGGCTGCGCTCCTTCCTGGCCGACGGGGCATCAGCGGGTTCGGGCGTGATGATCCTGGAGTACAGCGCGTCGGCCGCGCTCGCGGAGGTCCAGGCGTGTGCCACCCCGGCCGCCCTCGGGCACGTGGTGCTGGCGCACGGGCTGGAGGAGGCGGCCAGCTTCGCCACCCAGGCGGCCCGCAAGGCGCTGCGGCTGACCGAGGCGTACCGGCTGGTGCTGGGCTGTGAACTCGTGGCCGCGGTACGGGCGTTGCGTCAGCGGGGTGCCTCGCCGGACCCGGCGGCCCCGGCGGGCCGGGCCTACGCGCGGGCGGCGGCGGTCCTGGACCCCGCCATGGCGGACCGGCCGCTCACGGACGACGTGGCGGCGGCCACGGGCCTCCTCGCCGAATTCGCCGGATTCGCCGAGCTCGGCGGGCCCGATGAGACCGATGAGCCCGACGCCTTCGCGAAACTGTATGCAATATGAATCGTATGCAGTATCCTGACGGCTCTGACGGCCCCGGCTCGGAGGAGACATGGAAGATCTGGATCCCGAGGTGGTGCTGGGAATGGCTGCCCAGGCACCCGACGGCATAGTGATCATCGACCGCGAAGGACTGATCCGCTACTGGAACCGGGGTGCGGAGCGCATCTTCGGGTTCTCGGCGGGCGAGGTCGCCGGTCGCAGTCTGGACATCATCATCCCCGAGAAGCACCGGCAGCGTCACTGGGACGGCTTCGTGACGGCCATGGAGCAAGGGACCAGCAGGTACGGGAAAGCAGACCTCCTCTCGGTTCCCGCACTCGGGGCGGACGGCCGCAAGCTCTCCATCGAGTTCAGCGTCGTGCTGCTCGCCGATCCCGACGGCGGAGCGGCCCACTGCGGCGCGGTCATCCGGGATGTCACCGCGCGCCGGGCCCGGGAGAAGGAGCGGATGCGGCGCAACGAGGCCGCCACAACAGCCTGAGAAACGCCTCACCGAAGCAGGGCCACCGTCACTACGGTGGCCCTGCTTCGTTGTGCGGGGTTCTGGTCAGGCGACGACCTTGCCCTCGTGCAGCTTGCGGATGTCGTCCGCGTCGTAGCCGAGGTCCGCGAGCACCTCGTCGGTGTGCTCGCCGAGCAGCGGCGCACCCTCGATCTCGGGCTTGAAGCCGGAGAACTTGATCGGGCTGCCCACGGTCAGGTAGGTGCCGCGCTCCTTCTGCTCGACCTCGACGATCGTGCCGCTCTTGCGCATGTCGGGGTCGGCGGCGAGCTCCTTCATGCTGAGCACGGGCGCGCAGGGCACCTCGAAGGTGCGCAGGATGTCGACGGCCTCGTACTTGGTCTTGTCGGCCAGCCACTTCTCGATCTCGCCGAAGATGTCCATGATGCGCGGCTGGCGGGCCAGAGCGGTGGTGTACTCCGGGTCCTCGGCCCACTCGGGATGCCCGATGACCTCGCAGGTGCGCACCCAGTTCTGCTCCTGGATCGTGAAGTAGATGTAGGCGTTGGGGTCGGTCTCCCAGCCCTTGCACTTCAGGATCCAGCCCGGCTGGCCGCCGCCGCCGGCGTTGCCGCCACGGGGCACCGCGTCGCCGAACTCACCGTGCGGGTACTGCGGGTACTCCTCCAGGTAGCCGATCTTCTCCAGGCGCTGCTGGTCACGGAGCTTGACCCGGGTCAGGTTGAGCACGGCGTCCTGCATGGACACCGATACCTTCTGGCCGAGGCCCGTCGCGTTGCGCTGGATGATCGCGGTCAGCAGACCGATCATCAGGTGCATACCGCTGTTGCTGTCGCCGAGGGCCGAGCCGCTGATGGTGGGCGGACCGTCCCAGAACCCGGTGGTGGACGCGGCCCCGCCGGCGGCCTGGGCGACGTTCTCGTAGACCTTGAGGTCGCTCCACTTGGAGTCGTCGTTGAAGCCCTTGACCGAACCGAGGATCAGACGCGGGTTCAGCTCGTGGATGTAGTCCCAGCTGAGACCCATGCGGTCCATGGCGCCCGGCGCGAAGTTCTCGACCAGCATGTCCGACTCGCGGATCAGCTTCTCCATGATCGCCTTGCCCTCGGCGGTCTTGGTGTTGATGGCCAGCGAGCGCTTGTTGCTGTTCAGCATGGTGAAGTAGAGGGCGTCGAGGTCCGGGATGTCACGGAGCTGACGGCGCGTCACATCGCCGCCGTTGATGCGCTCGACCTTGATGACGTCGGCGCCGAACCAGGCGAGCATCTGTGTACACGCGGGACCGGCCTGGACCCCGGTGAAGTCGATCACCTTGATTCCGGCGAGCGGCTTTTCACTCATGGTGTATTCCTTCTCCTGAATGCTCTCAGTTGCGAGAGTCGGCTGTGCGGGGGCGGTTGTCGCGGGGTGGAGCGCTCGGGGCCGAGGCGCTCACTTCTTCTTGGGCGTGATGTTGCCGACGGTGATGCCCTTGGGGTTGAGGTGCGCGATGTGGCCGCTCTCGGTGCCGGCCGAGGGGTCGATCACACAGTCGATGAGCGCCGGGCCGCCCGTGGCCAGCGCGTCGATGAGAGCCGCGGTGACCTCTGCGGGCGTGGTCGCGCGATAGCCCTTGCCGCCGAACGCCTCGATCATCAGGTCGTGGCGTGCCGAGAGCATCAGGGTGGTCGGCGACGGGGCGTCGTCGAGGGGGTTGACGTCGTCGCCGCGGTAGACGCCGCCGTTGTTCATGATCACGGTGACCACGGGCAGCTTGTAGCGGCAGATCGTCTCCAGCTCCATGCCGCTGAACCCGAAGGCGCTGTCGCCCTCGACGGCCACGACCGGGTCGCCGCTCTCGACGGCGGCGGCGATCGCGTACCCCATGCCGATGCCCATGACGCCCCAGGTGCCGCTGTCGAGGCGGTGGCGGGGTACGTGCATGTCGATCACGTTGCGCGCGATGTCCAGCGCGTTGGCGCCCTCGTTGACGATGTACGTCTCGGGGCGCTCGACCACGACGTCGCGTACCGCCTTCAGCGCGCCCATGAACTGCATCGGGCTCGGGTCGGCCTTGAGGCGCTCCGCCATCTTGGCGACGTTCTGCGCCGAGCGCGAGGCCAGTTCCTCCCGCCACGCGGTGGGGGCGGCGATCTGGCCGGGCTTGGTCCGCTCGGCGATCGCGTCGAGCACGGACTCGATGTCACCGACCAGCGGGGCCGCGATGGGCTGGTTGCTGTCCATCTCCTTGGGCTCGATGTCGATCTGGATGAACTTCGCGTCCGGGTTCCAGCTCGGTGCTTCGCCGTGGTTGAGCAGCCAGTTGAGGCGGGCGCCGACGAGCACCACGACGTCGGCCTTCTTCAGGGCCAGCGAACGGGCGGTGGCGGCCGACTGCGGGTGGTTGTCGGGCAGCAGGCCCTTGGCCATCGACATCGGTACGTAGGGAATGCCGGTGGACTCGATGAACTCGCGGATCTTGTCGTCCGCCTGCGCGTAGGCGGCTCCCTTGCCGAGCATGACCAGCGGCCGCTGCGCCCCCGCAAGCAGCTCGATCGCGCGGTCCACCGCCTCCGGCGCGGGCAGCTGGCGCGGCGCCGGGTCGACGAGCCGGCTCAGCGTCTTGGCGCCCGCCTCCGCGTCCATGATGGAGCCGAGTACCGCGGCCGGGATGTCGAGGTAGACGCCGCCGGGACGTCCGGATATCGCGGTGCGCAGCGCTCGGGCGATACCGCGGCCGATGTCCTCGACCCGGCTCACGCGGTACGCGGCCTTCACGAACGGCTGCGCCGCGGCGAGTTGGTCCATCTCCTCGTAGTCGCCCTGTTTGAGGTCGACGAGGTGGCGCTCGCTGGAGCCGGAGATCTGGACCATCGGGAAACAGTTCGTGGTGGCGTTCGCCAGCGCGACAAGCCCGTTGAGGAAGCCCGGTGCGGACACCGTCAGCGCCACTCCGGGCTTCTTCGTGAGGTATCCGGCCGCCGCAGCCGCGTGTCCCGCGTTGCTCTCGTGGCGGAAGCCGATGTAACGGATGCCCTGCGCCTGCGCGAGGCGGGCCAAGTCGGTGATCGGGATGCCGACCACCCCGTAGATGGTGTCCACGTCGTTCAACTTGAGCGCGTCGACGACCAGGTGATACCCGTCGGTGAGCTCCGTCGGAACGTCGGCGGTCGCCGCTGTCTCCAGTGTCGAGGGGGCGGTCATGATCCGAGGTCCTCCTTGGGCAGGTCCTGCCAGTGCGGCTACTCACCTCACCTTCGTGAGCCGCGCTCCCCGCGTCCAAGACCCATCGACGACCAGCTGATAAACAGCATCTATCGATGGCCGGTGGCGAGCCCGTGACCTGCGGCGCGACCCCCTTGATAGACACCTGCTATCGGCCGGTCGCCAGTGCGTATTGGACGCGCACCGCACACCACCGCAGGCTCGCAGAGGACTGGTTCATCAGACGTGGCACGGGAGGTGGAGTCATGGCCGTTCCGGCGGCGGCATCTGTGCGCGACGCGGACCGGTACCGGCCACCCACGGTCACGGGCCTCGCCGATCTCCTCGACCGGCACGTACGCGAGCGTCCGCACGCCCGGGCCCTCGTCGTCACCGGGGACCGGGTGCACCTGTCCTACCGCGCCCTCGCGGCCCTCGCCGACGGCGTGGCGGCCCGGCTCGGTGGCACGGGGCTGCGTCGCGGTGACGCGATCGGGCTGATCTGCGCCAACAACGTGGAGTTCGTCGTCGCGCTCCTGGGTGCGGCGCGGGCCGGTCTGGTGGTCGCCCCGCTGGACCCGACGCTGCCCGGGTCTCAGCTGTCCGCCCGGCTCGAAGCGCTGGGCGCACAGGCGCTCCTGCTCGGTCCTTCGGTGGCCGACGCTCCGCCGGCCGCCGAGGTCGCTCTCCCCACCTGGCCGCTGCGCGTGGTCGCCTCCCGTGCCGGGACGGCGGCGGTCGACCTGGACACCGGCGCGCGTGCGGTGCGCCGGGTGCGGGGCGCGGCCCCTGAACTCTCGGAGCAGGACGCCCTCGTCCTGTTCACGGCGGGCACCACTGCCCGCGCCAAGATGGTCCCGCTGACGCACGCCAACGTGGCCGCGTCCGTGCGGGGCATCTGCGCCACCTACGAGATGGGGCCGGCCGACGCGACGGTCGCGGTGATGCCGTTCTTCCACGGCCACGGGCTGTTCGCGGCGCTCCTGGCGTCCCTGGCCAGTGGCGGATGCGTACTGCTGCCCGAGCGGGGACGGTTCTCGGCGCGCACGTTCTGGGACGACATGCACGCCGCGGGCGCCACCTGGTTCACCGCGGTCCCGACCATCCACGAAATCCTCCTGGACCGGGCGGAGACCGAGTACCCGGGCCCGCAGACACCGCCGCTGAAGTTCGTCCGCAGCTGCAGCGCGCCCCTCAACACGGCCACCCAGCGGGCGCTTGAGCGCACGTTCGGAGCACCGCTCCTTTCCGCATACGGAATGACCGAGTCCGCACACCAGGCCACCAGCGAGCCGCTGCCGCCAGGCCCCCTGAAGCAGGGGTCGGTCGGCCGGCCCACCGGAGTGGAGCTCCGTGTCGTCGACCCGAGCGGACGGACGTGTCCGGTCGGCACCGAGGGCGAGGTGTGGGTGCACGGTCCGACCGTCGCCCGCGGCTACCTCGGCGACCCCGGCGAGACGGCCCGCGGTTTCGCCGACGGCTGGCTGCGCACCGGTGACCTGGGCCGCCTGGACAAGGACGGGTACCTGTCCCTCACCGGGCGCATCAAGAACCTCATCAACCGCGGCGGCGAGAAGATCTCGCCCGAGCATGTCGAGGACATCATCGCCGGGTGTCCCGGAGTCGCCGAGGCGGCCGTGTTCGCCGTCCCCGACGCGGTCTACGGGCAGCGGGTCGGTGCCGCCGTGGTCCTGCGCGAGGGCGAGAGCATCGGGTCCGAGCAGATCCTGCGGTACGCCCGTGACCGGCTGGCGCCCTTCGAGGTTCCCGACCGGATCGAGCTCGTCGCCGCGCTGCCGCACACCGCCAAGGGAGCGCTCGACCGGCTTGCGGTGGAGGCCACGTACGCGCCCTGAGCCGGCCACGGCTCAGCGCACGCGGTGCTCCGCGGCCAGCGGCTGGTTGAAGAAGTCGTCGAGTGCCAGTCCCGTCGCCGCGTTGACGAACGCCCGGGCCGCGACCGAGCCGGGGGTCGCCGCGTGGATCGCCACCGACACCTGCGCCCCGGCCTCCGGATCGACCAGGGGCAGCGCTCTCGTGCGGCCGATCACCGGCATCGCGCGCAGCCACGCGTGCGGCACGATGCTCGCCCACTCACCGCCGCCGACGTGCGCGTAGAGGGAGGCGATCGAGTCCGTCTCCACCTGCGGGGTCACCACGAACCCCTTGTCCGCGAAGACGCTGTCGATGATCTGGCGGATCCTCATGTCGGGGGTCAGCAGCGCGAGCGGCAGCTGAGCCGCGTCCGCCCAGGTCATGGTGGAGGTGGTCTGGGAGGTCAGCTGGTCGGCGGAGATCAGGAGCATGTACCGCTCCTGGTACAGCGGGACGACCTGCAGGCCCTCCTGGTCACCGGGGTCGAAGTGCGCGATCGCCACGTCCAGCTCGAAGTCGCGCAGCTGGCGGTGGAGTTCCTTCGTCGACAGCCGGGAGCGGACCTGCACCTTGGCCAGCGGGTGGGCCGCGCAGAACGCGGCCACGGGCAGCGCCAGGGTCGTCGACGCCGTGGGGTCCGTGCCCAGCCGCAGGGTTCCGGTGATGCCGGACTGTACGGCGGCCACCTCGGCCTTGAAGGCGTCCTGCTCGGCGAGGATCCGCTTGGCCCATACGACGAGCCGTTCGCCCTCCGGGGTGAGGCCCTGGTAGTTGTGCCCGCGGTTGATCAGCGTGACGTTCAGCTCGCGCTCCAGCTTGGCGATCGCCGCCGAGAGCGCGGGCTGCGAGACGTAGCAGGATTCCGCCGCCCGGGCGAAGTGCCTCTCCCTGGCCACCGCTACGAAGTACTCCAGCTGACGGAACAGCATGAACGACTCCTCGCTGGTGCCATGTGATCGGCCAAGCCTACCCAGCCTGGCTGGTCACGCCCGTTGTCCGCCCCGTTGTCAGCTCCGTTGCCCGCCCCGTTGCCCGTGCTGCTGTCAGCTCTGCTGTCCGCTCCGCGCCAGCAGGTCGGTCGCGGCGTGGACCGCGCGCAGGTTGGGTGCCTCGGCGCCGGAGATGTCGGCCATCTCCACCACCGCGGTCACGATGGCGTCGAGCTCCAGCTGCTTGCCGGCCTCCAGGTCCTGGAGCATCGACGTCTTGTGGTGCCCCACCCCTTCGGCACCGCGCAGCCGCTTCTCGATGGAGATGTCGGGTGTGCTGCCGACCCTGGACGCGATGTCGAGGGTCTCCTCCATGAGCAGGGTGACCAGCCGCCGGGTGGGCGGGTGCCGGCAGATGTCCGCCATCGTCGCCCGGGTCAGCGCGCTGATCGGATTGAAGGCGACGTTGCCCATCAGCTTGATCCAGATGTCGTCGCGCAGATTGGGCTCCACCGGGCTCTTCAGCCCGCCCGCGACCATGGCCTCGCTCAGGGCCGTGCACCGGTCGGAGACCCCGCCCGCCGGCTCACCGATGGAGAACCTGGTGCCCTCCAGGTGCCGGATCACGCCGGGGGCCTCGATGACCGTGGCGGGGTAGACCACACAGCCGATGGCCCGCTCCGGTGGCAGCACCCGGCTGGTGGCGCCGTCCGGGTCGACCGCCTCGATCCGCCGTCCTTCGTAGGGGCCGGCCAGTTTGTGGAAGTACCACCACGGAACGCCGTTCTGACCGGCCACCACCGCGGTCCGGTCGCCGAGCAGCGGGGCCACCAGCGATCCGCTGGAGGGGTAGGAGTGCGCCTTCAGCCCCAGGAACACGTAGTCCACCGCGCCGACCTCGGCCGGGTCGTCCGTGGCGTGGGGATGTGCGACAAAGTCGCCGCGCGGGCTCTTCACCTGGACCCCGTGGGCCTGAATCGCCTTCAGATGCTCACCGCGCGCGATCAGGTGGACCTCTGCCCCACCGCGGTGCAGTGCCGCTCCGACATAGGCGCCGATCGCACCGGCTCCGAGAACGGCGATTTTCATGGCGGCTCCTCTTCGAAGGGGTCGTGATGAATACTGTATGCAGTATCCTCGCTGGATGTACAGTCTCGTGGCACAGAGCCACGTGATACGGAGCCAAGGGGGCAGCTCGTGCTGATCGACACGCATGGCCGGATCGCCACCGATCTACGGGTCTCACTGACCGACCGGTGCAATCTGCGGTGCACGTACTGCATGCCGGAAGAGGGCCTGCGGTGGCTGCCCAAGCCGGAGTTGCTCACGGACGACGAGATCGTGCGGATGGTCTCGATCGCGGTGACCGAGCTGGGAGTCACCGAGGTGCGCTTCACCGGCGGCGAGCCGCTGCTCCGCCCTGGCTTGGTGGGGATCGTCGAGCGCTGCGCCGCCTTGGAGCCGCGCCCCAGGATCTCCCTCACCACCAACGGCATCGGTCTTGCCCGCACCGCCGAGGCGCTGCGCACCGCCGGGCTCGACCGGGTCAACGTCTCGCTCGACACCCTGAACCCGGAGGTCTTCCGCACCCTCACCCGCCGCGACCGGCACCACGACGTCCTCGCGGGCCTCACCGCCGCCCACGACGCGGGCCTCACCCCGGTCAAGGTCAACACGGTCCTGATGCGGGGCGTCAACGACGGCGAGGCCCCCGACCTGCTCGACTGGGCCCTCCGCCACGGCTACGAGCTGCGGTTCATCGAGCAGATGCCGCTGGACGCCCAGCACGGCTGGCAGCGCGAGGACATGGTCACCGCCGCCGAGATCATCGAGCGGCTCTCGGCCCGTTTCGCCCTCACCCCCGAGCCCTCCGCGGTACGCGGCTCCGCGCCCGCCGAACGCTGGCTGGTCGACGGCGGACCCGGCCGGGTCGGCGTGATCGCCTCCGTCACCAGGCCCTTCTGCCGCGCCTGCGACCGCACCCGGCTCACCGCCGACGGGCAGGTCCGCGACTGTCTGTTCGCCCGCGAGGAGTCCGACCTGCGTGCTGTTCTGCGTTCCGGCGCTTCCGATCGGCAGATCGCCGACCGCTGGCGCACCGCGATGTGGGGCAAGAAGCCGGGCTCGGGCCTCGACGACCCGTCGTTCCTCCAGCCCGGGCGCCCGATGTCCGCGATCGGCGGCTGACCACCGACTTGGGGCCGGTGAGCCGCACCGGCCCCGAGCGCCGGTGCGGCCCGCCGGTCAACGCAGCAGCCGGACCGCGGCGACCACCACCGGGTCGAGCCCGTCCGCTCCGGCGTCGACGAACTCGTACAGCCGGTTGCGCATGCGCGGGTCCCAGAACTTGCCGATGTGTCCGGCGATCGCCTCGGCGGCCGCATCGCCCGGCAGGTGCACATGGTTCGCCGCGATCTGGTTCGCCATCCTGGACTCCGGTGCCATCCCGCCCGCCATCTCAGTCCACCACCGTGACGAGTTGGTGGTCGTCCTCGACGACCTCCGTGCCGCTCTGCCCGAGCGGGTGCGCAAGGCCGACCTGTACGGCGGTCACCTTGTACTCCGGGCAGTTGGTCGCCCAGTCGGAGTTCTCGGTGGTGACCACGTTGGCGCCGGTCACCGGGTGGTGGAACGTGGTGTAGACGACGCCGGCCGGCATCCGGTCGGAGATCTCCGCGTGCAGGGTCGTCTGCCCGACCCGGCTGGCCAGCGTCACCAGGTCGCCGTCCTTGATGCCGCGGGTCTCGGCGTCGTGCGGGTGCAGTTCCAGGATGTCCTCGGGGTGCCAGGCGACATTGCCGGTACGGCGGGTCTGCGCGCCCACGTTGTACTGGCTGAGGATGCGGCCCGTGGTCAGGACCAGCGGGAAGCGCCGGGTGCTGCGTTCGTCGGTCGGCACGTAGTTGGCGACCACGAACTTGCCCTTGCCGCGCACGAATTCGTCGACGTGCATGACCGGGGTGCCCTCCGGAGCCGACTCGTTGCAGGGCCACTGGACGCTGCCGAGCTTGTCGAGGACCTCGAAGGAGACGCCGGTGAAGGTCGGCGTGACCGAGGCGATCTCGTCCATGATCTGGCTCGGGTGGTCGTAGGACATGGCGTAGCCCATCGCGGTGGCGATCTCGCTGATGATCTGCCACTCGTGCTTGCCCGTCTTCGGCTTCATCACCGCACGCACCCGGTTGATGCGGCGCTCGGCGTTGGTGAAGGTGCCGTCCTTCTCCAGGAACGACGCGCCGGGCAGGAAGACGTGCGCGAACTTGGCCGTCTCGTTGAGGAACAGGTCCTGTACGACGACCAGTTCCATCGCTTCGAGGGCGGCGGTGACGTGCTTGAGGTTCGGGTCGGACTGGGCGATGTCCTCGCCGTGCACGAACAGGCCCCGGAAGGTGCCGTCGATCGCGGCGTCGAACATGTTGGGGATGCGGAGTCCCGGCTCGGACAGCAGCGTGCCGCCCCAGAGCCTCTCGAAGACCTCGCGCACGGCGTCGTCGGAAACGTGCCGGTAGCCGGGCAGTTCGTGCGGGAAGGAGCCCATGTCGCACGAGCCCTGCACGTTGTTCTGACCGCGCAGCGGGTTGATGCCGACACCGTCACGGCCGACGTTGCCGCACGCCATCGCGAGGTTGGCCATTCCCATGACCATCGTCGAGCCCTGGCTGTGCTCGGTGACGCCGAGGCCGTAGTAGATGGCCCCGTTGGGCGCCGCCGCGTACAGCCGGGCGGCGGCCCGCAGTTCCCCGGACGGTACGCCGCTGACCTCCTCGGTGGCTTCCGGGCTGTTCTCCGGACGGGCGACGAACTCGGCCCACTCGGCGAACCCTTCGCAACGCTGCGCCACGAAGGCCAGATCGGCCAAGCCCTCGGTGACCACGACATGCGCCATGGCGTTGACGACCGCGACGTTCGTGCTCGGCTTGAGCTGGAGGTGGTGCGCGGCCTCGATGTGCGGCGAGCGCACCAGGTCGATGCGGCGCGGGTCGACCACGATCAACTCGGCGCCCTCACGCAGCCGGCGCTTCATCCGGGAGGCGAACACCGGGTGCCCGTCGGTGGGGTTGGCGCCGATCACCATGATGACGTCGGCCTCGGCGACCGAGCGGAAGTCCTGGGTGCCCGCCGACTCGCCGAAGGTCTGCTTGAGCCCGTATCCCGTCGGGGAGTGGCAGACCCGGGCGCAGGTGTCGATGTTGTTGTTGCCGAAGGCCGCGCGCACCATCTTCTGTACGACGTAGACCTCTTCGTTGGTGCAGCGCGAGGAGGAGATGGCGCCGATCGAACTCGGCCCGTACCGGCCCTGGAGTTCGCGCATCTTGGTGGCGACCGTGCCGATGGCCTCTTCCCACTCGACCTCGCGCCAGGGGTCGGTGATCCTGTCGCGGACCATGGGCTTGAGCATGCGGTCGGGGTGCGAGGCGTATCCGAAGGCGAAGCGGCCCTTCACGCAGGAGTGGCCCTCGTTGGCGCCGCCGTCCTTGTGGGGCACCATCCGGACCAGTTCGTCGCCGCGCAGCTCGGCCTTGAAGGAGCAGCCGACACCGCAGTAGGCGCAGGTGGTGATCACCGACCGGGTGGGCATGCCGAGTTCGACGACCGACTTCTCCTGGAGCGTCGAGGTCGGGCAGGCCTGCACGCAGGCCCCGCAGGAGACGCACTCGGAGTCCATGAAGGTCTCGCCGGCGCCCGCCGACACCTTGGACTCGAAGCCGCGCCCCTCGATGGTCAGCGCGAACGTCCCCTGCACCTCGCCGCAGGCCCGCACGCAGCGGGAACAGGCGATGCACTTGGACGGGTCGAAGTCGAAGTACGGGTTGGAGGTGTCCTTCTCGGCGTCGAGGTGGTTCTCGCCCTCGTAGCCGTACCGCACCTGCCGCAGCCCGACCACGCCCGCCATGTCCTGCAACTCGCAGTCACCGTTGGCCGGGCAGGTCAGACAGTCCAGCGGATGGTCGGAGATGTAGAGCTCCATGACGCCCTGGCGGAGCTTCTCCACCTTCGGCGTCTGCGTCCTCACCTGCATCCCGTCGGCGCACGGCGTGGTGCAGGACGCCGGGGTGCCGCGCCGGCCGTCGATCTCCACCACGCACAGCCGGCAGGAGCCGAAGGGCTCGAGGCTGTCGGTGGCGCACAGTTTGGGTATCTCGATCCCGGCCTGCGCGGCTGCGCGCATCACCGAGGTGCCTTCCGGCACGGTCACCGGCATCCCGTCGACCTCCACCGAGACAGTCGCCTCGCCGGGCCTCTCCGGGGTGCCGAAGTCGGGTTCCTTGAGCAGTGTCATGCCGTGCCCTCCGTCCTCGTGCCGGTCGCGGTTACGGGTTGGATCTCCAGCGTTCGACGGCCGCCGAGGAAGTCGTCGGGGAAGTGCGTGATGGCGCTGCGTACGGGCATCGGCGTCAGCCCGCCCATCGCGCAGAGCGAGCCGTCGGTCATCAGGTCGCAGAGGTCCTCGAGCAACGCCAGGTTCTCGTCCCGGTGTTCACCGGCCACGATTCTGTCGATCACCTCGACACCGCGTACCGAACCGACCCGGCAGGGTGTGCACTTGCCGCAGGACTCCTCCGCGCAGAACTCCATCGCGAAGCGCGCCTGGGCAGCCATGTCGACGCTGTCGTCGAACACCACGAGACCGCCGTGTCCGACCATCGCGCCGGCCGCCGCGAACGCCTCGTAGTCCATCGGCAGATCGAACATCGACGTCGGCAGATAGGCGCCGAGCGGGCCGCCGACCTGCACCGTGCGCACCGGGCGCCCGGAGAACGTACCGCCGCCGTAGTCCTCGACGAGTTCGCGCAGGGTGACGCCGAACGCGGTCTCCACGATGCCGCCGTGCGCGATGTTGCCGCCGAGCTGGAACACCTGGGTGCCGCGGGAGCGTTCGACGCCGAGTTCCTGGTAGGCCTTCGCGCCGTCCGCGAGTACGACGGGGACGGTGGCCAGCGTGAGGACGTTGTTCACCACCGTCGGTTTGCCGAACAGGCCCTCGATCGCGGGGATCGGCGGCTTCGCGCGGACCGTGCCGCGCTTACCCTCCAGGCTTTCCAGCATGGAGGTCTCCTCGCCGCAGATGTACGCCCCGGCGCCGACGCGGACATGCAGGTCGAAGTCGAGCGCGGAGCCGAGGATGCCCTTGCCGAGCCAGCCGTGTTCGCGGGCGATGCCGATCGCCGCGCGCATCGTGGCCACCGCGTCGGGGTACTCCGAGCGGATGTAGAGGTATCCCTCGCTCGCGCCCACCGCGTGTGCGGCGATCGTCATGCCCTCGATGAGCATGAACGGGTCGCCCTCCATGACCATCCGGTCGGCGAAGGTCCCGCTGTCGCCCTCGTCCGCGTTGCAGCAGACGAACTTGAGCTCGTCCGTGCAGCCGAGCACGGTCTTCCACTTGATACCGGCCGGGAATCCCGCGCCGCCGCGGCCGCGCAGCCCGGAATCGGTGACCTCCGTGACCACGTCCTCGGGAGCGCGGGCCAGGGCCGCTTTCAGCCCCGCGAGTCCGCCGTGCTCCACATAGTCCTCGGTCGACAAGGGGTCGGTGACGCCGATTCTGGCGAAGGTGACACGGTTCTGGCGTGCCAGCCAGGGCAGTTCGTCGACGATGCCCAGCCGCAGCGGGTGGTCGGCGCCGTCGAGCATGCCGGCGGCGAGGAGTTCCTCCACGTCCGAGGGGGCCACCGGTCCGTAGCCGACGCGGCCCTGCGGGGTCACCACCTCGACGAGCGGCTCCAGCCAGAGCATGCCGCGTGATCCGTTGCGTACGACCTCGACGTCGAAGTCACCGCCGACGGCGGCCAGTTGAAGAGCGTCCGCGACCTCGTCCGCGCCGACGGACCTGGCCGCCGAGTCGCGGGGGACGTAGACCTTCGCCGTGGCCTGCGAAGTGTTGTTCACGATGACACCGTCCCGTTGAGGATCGCGCCCAGACCGGCCGTGCTCACTCGTCCATGCAGTCGGCCGTTCACCTCCACCGCCGGCCCCAGAGCGCAGTTGCCGAGGCAGAAGACCTGCTCCACGGTCACCGCGCCGTCCGCCGTGGTCTCCCCCAGGGACAGTCCGGCCTCGCGGGCGTAACCCACCAGGCTGTTGGCTCCCAGGGCCTGGCAGGCCTCGGCACGGCAGATCCGTACCGTGGTGCGTCCGGCGGGCTCGCGGCGGAAGTCGTGGTAGAAGGTCACCACTCCGTGGACGTCCGCACGGGAGAGGTTGAACTCGTCGGCGAGTACCGGTATTGCCTCCTGCGGCACATGGCCCAACTCGGCCTGGACGGCGTGCAGTACGGGCAGCAGCGCACCCCGCTCTCCCCGGTGGCGGGCGGCCACCCTCCGCACCACGTGCTCGACCGTCACGTCACTCCCGCTGGTCGTCATGATCGCTCTCCAAGAGCCGATAGCGATGCTTGCAGGGGACTGAGACAATACCCCATACAGGCTTCTGTATACAGAACTCAACCGCACTCAGCCACACCCGGCCGCACTCAGCCACATCCAGTCGCGCTCCGCCACGGAACTGCGGACGCCATCTTGCATACCAAAACCTGTATGCTGAGGCCCGCCGTCGGCAACCCTCTCGGCGGCCACCACTTGGCAAAGCCGTCGGCCCCACAGGCCCGGTGGCAGAACGGGGCTCCCATGCGCGAGGCACTCACGGCCGCTGCGTCCCGGCGCGTCACCCGCCCGGCACCGCTGCGCCAGGCCGTCTACGACGCGCTGACCGAACTGATCGTCAGCGGCTCGCTCAAGCCCGGCCAGCACCTCGTCGAGGCCGAGCTCGCCGAACACCTCGGTGTCAGCCGCCAGCCGGTCCGCGAAGCCCTGCAGCGCCTCCAGACCAACGGCTGGGTGGACCTCCGTCCCGCCCAGGGCGCCTTCGTGCACTCCCCCACCGAGGTGGAGGCCGCCCAGCTGCTCAGCGTCCGCGCGGTCCTGGAGACCTACTCGGCCCAGCTCGCCGCCGAGAACGCGAAGCCCGAGGACGTCGTACGGCTCTGGGAGCTGCAGGAGGAGGGCGTCGAAGCGCTCGCCGCGGGCGATGTCGAACGCCTGGTCGCCGCCAACACCGCGCTGCATGCCTTCGTCACCTCCGTCGCCGACAACGCCGTACTGTCCGAGTTGATCTCGCTGGTGGGCCAGAAGGTGCGCTGGTACTACACGCCGATCGCCCAGCCCCGCGGCAAGGAAGCCTGGAACGAGCACTCGCAGCTCATCAAGGCCATCGCCAAGGGAGACCCGGACCGCGCGAGCGAGATCATGCGCAAGCACACCGAACGCACCACCGACTTCTACCGCAAGCAGATCGCCGCCGGGGCCACCCAGAACTAGGACCTGTCCGGCCGATCCCGGCGGAGACGCGGGGTGGCCGTGACATAAGCCGCTCCGCGGCGGGCGCACATCTGCCGCGTTGTCGTCGGTCACCGACTCCCTCCTCCGCCTTGCAGCTGCACGCACCACACCCCGCTCACCGGCACCACCAAGACACCGCGGCTTCCCTCCACCGTGATCGGCCGGACAGGTCCTGACCGCCCGAACCGCCCCACGGCCGGGTTCAGGACGCCGCGAGAGAGTCGGTGGCACGGCGGGCGGACCGGAGCGAGACATCGGCCACCGCCGGATGGGCCGCCTCCGCGCCGACGGCCGCCTGCAGTTCGAGCAGCCACGGCAGGACCGTACGCAGCACGATGTCGAGCCCTCCGCCGTCCGCTCCGAGCATCGCGTCGGCGGGAACCAGCACCGGATCGGCGAACACGGTGGACGTCGCGCTGCCGTGCGGCCCTCCCCCGTCCGGTCTGGCCGGCACGAACAGGTCCGGGGCGTGCGCCGGAACCACCCAGAGGGTCAGGCCGTCCGGCCCGGTGAGCGGCCTGGAGGACCAGACATAGCTGTCGGCCTCCCCCGCCGCGACCACCTGGTGTTTACGGGCACGCAGCGCGACCACGTCACCGGAGCGCGCGGCGGTGGAGCGTGACGCCCAGAACTCGCCCTGCACACCCTGTTCGGCGGGGTCGTCCTCGGCGAGCGCCAGGCTGCCGAGATGGCGTCCGGCGGCGATCTCACCGCGGACCCAGGCACTTCCGTACGACTCGATGACGGCGACCGCCGCGTAGTGGGACTGGAGCACGGCCGCGGTCGCCGGGCAGATACGGGCGATCCGCGCGACCACCTCGGCGGCTTCCGGCAGGCCCATTCCGAGGCCGCCGAATTCCGTGGAGACGGTGAGCCCCAGCAGCCCGGCGCGGCCGAGGGCCGTCACGGAGGCACGGGGGAACTTCGCCCGCGTGCCGGTCGCTTCGGCGGTCGGCACGATGACGGTCCTGAGGACTTCAGAGAGAGCGGTGCGGTACGACACGGGGTGACCCCCTCCTCGGGAGCGCAGCTCTGCTGTGCGGCGCACATGATTGCATACAGTATTCTGCATCCGGTTGGATGCGCCAGAGGTGAGGAGGGGGCAATTGGCGAGGGGGAGGCGATTTCCGCGAATTCGCGTCACGGACGGCACTCAGAGTGGCTATTGCATACTACAGTCAGTATCCCGAAGCCAGAGGCTTCGGGACAGCAGTCCAACGAGGGGGAGGGTTCCATGCCCGACACGCCCACCGTGGCAGCCCGCGGCCCGATCGCCCGGCCCGCTCCGCTGCGTCAGGCCGTCTACGACGCCCTGACCGACCTGATCATCAACGGCACCCTCAAGCCGGGCCAGCACCTCGTCGAGGCCGAGCTCGCCGACCATCTCGGCGTCAGTCGCCAGCCCATCCGCGAAGCGCTGCAACGGCTGCACACCACCGGCTGGGTCGATCTGCGGCCCGCCCAGGGCGCGTTCGTCCACTCCCCCACTCCGGAGGAGTGCGCCCAGCTCCTCAGCGTCCGGGGCGTCCTGGAGACCCACTCCGCACGCGGCGCCGCGGAACACGCCACACCCCACGACGTCGACCGCCTGTGGGAACTGCAGCAGGTGGGGCTCACCGCCCTCGCAGCCGGCGACGCCCGCGCCATCGTCGAGGCCAACGCCGCCCTGCACGGCCACATCACGCACCTGTCCCGCAACGCGGTCCTGGCGGAACTCATCCCCCAGGTCGACCGGCGCGTGCGCTGGTACTACATGCCCATCGCCAAGCCGCGCGGCACGGACGCCTGGAGCGAACACGCCCAGATCATCCAGGCGATCGCCGACGGAGATCCCGAGCGTGCCGAACAGCTCATGCGCCGGCACACCCGGAACACCGCCGACTTCTACTGCGAGCAGATCGCCGCGGTGACCGCCCGCCGCACCCGGTGACCGGGGCGCGAGCGGTTCACTGCCCCGGGTCTATCTCCCGCAGCAGCCCCGTCGACACGTCGAAGACGAATCCCCGCACATCGTCGGTGTGCGGCAGGAACGGCGAGGTGCGCACCCGCTGCATCGACTGGCGTACGTCCTGATCGACATCCGTGAAGGCTTCGACGGCCCAGGCCGGCCGCTGCCCGACCTCCATCTCCAGCTCGATCCGGAAGTCCTCGGTCAGGCTCTGCAGACCGCAGCCGGTGTGGTGGATGAGGATGACACTGCGGGTGCCGAGGGCGCGCTGACTGATCGTCAGGGAGCGGATCGTGTCGTCGGTGACCACTCCGCCCGCGTTGCGGACGGTGTGGCAGTCGCCCAGCTCCAGGCCGAGCGCGGCATGCAGGTCGATCCGGGCGTCCATGCAGGCCACGACGGCGACGCGCAGGACGGGGCGGGCGCCCATGCCGGGATCGGCGAATCCGGCGGCGTACGCGCGATTGGCTTCAAGGAGCCGGTCGGTGACCGTCCCGCTGAGACGGGGTGTTGGTGTCAACATGCTGGGCTACCTCACTCCGGTCGAACGCCTGAGAAAGAGGATCTACATACGGTGATCTGTATACGGTATGAAGTAGCCAGTATTCGTAACCGTGCGGCCCCTTGTCCAGAGTGCGTGCAAGGGTTCCCTTGTCCCTTGCACGGACTGAGGACTTGGGGCGAGGTCTCAGGCGACCGCCGCGGGCTCCAGTCGGACGACGACGCCCTTCGAGGTCGGGGTGTTGCTGATGTCGGCCACGCTGTCCAGCGGCACCAGGACGTTGGTCTCCGGGTAGTACGCCGCGGCGGAACCGGGAGTGGTCGGATAGGAGACCACCCGGAACTTCTCCGCACGGCGTTCCACGCCGTCGCGCCACACACTCACCAGGTCCACCTCGCTGCGGTCGGCGAGCCCGAGCGCCTCCAGGTCGACAGGGTTCACCAGGACCACGCGGCGGCCGTTGTGGATGCCCCGGTAGCGGTCGTTCATGGCGTAGGGGATGGTGTTCCACTGGTCGTGCGAGCGCAGCGTCTGGAGCAGCAGATGCCCCGCGGGTGCGCTCAGCATCTCGAAGTCGTTGCAGGTGAAGACGGCCTTGCCGCTCGGGGTCGGGAACACCCCTGAGTTCACCGGGTTGGGCAGCCGGAAGCCGCCCGGCCGGTCGACCCGGACGCTGAAGTCGTCGAAGCCCGGGACGACCCGGGAGATCCGGTCGCGGATCGTGCCGTAGTCCGCCTCGAACTTCTCCCAGGGGATGGACGGTTGCTCGCCCAGGGTCCGCCGGGCCAGCCGCGAGATGATCGCCACCTCGCTGAGCAGATGCGGTGAGGCCGGGTGTAGGCGGCCCCGGGAGGCGTGCACCTCGCTCATGGAGTCCTCGACGGTGATGAACTGCTCGCCGCTCGCCTGGACGTCCCGGTCGCTGCGGCCCAGGGTGGGCAGGATCAGCGCGGTGTCGCCGCAGACGGTGTGGGAGCGGTTGAGCTTGGTGGAGATGTGCGCGGTGAGACGGCACCGTCGCATCGCCCGCTCGGTGACGTCGCTGTCGGGCGTGGCCCTGATGAAGTTTCCGGCGACCCCGACGAAGACCTTGGCCTCGCCGTCGCGCATGGCCCGGATGGCGTTCACCGAGTCCAGGCCGTGCTTGGTGGGCGGGGTGAAGGCGAACTCGCGCTCCAGGGCGTCCAGGAAGCTCTGCGGCATCCGCTCCCAGATGCCCATGGTCCGGTCGCCCTGCACATTGCTGTGGCCGCGCACCGGGCAGACGCCCGCTCCGGGTTTGCCGATGTTGCCGCGCAGCATGAGGAAGTTGACGACCTCACGGATGGTGGGGACGGCGTGCTTCTGCTGGGTGAGCCCCATCGCCCAGCAGACGATGATGTTCTCCGCGGCGAGGACCCGCTCGCCCACCGTCTCGATCTCCTCGCGGGTGAGACCGGTGGCGTCGAGGATGTCGTCCCAGTTGGCCTTGCGGGCCTGCGCGGCGAACGCTTCGAAGCCGATCGTGGACACGTCGATGAATCCGTGGTCGAGGACCGTTCCCGGCGCGGCTTCCTCGGCCTCCAGGAGCAGCAGGTTCAGCGCCTGGAAGAGGGCGAGGTCGCCGCCGGGCCGGATCTGCAGGAACTGGTCGGCGATCGCGGTGCCGCGGCCGACGATTCCGCGGGCCTTCTGCGGGTGCTTGAACCGCATGAGGCCGGCCTCGGGCAGCGGGTTCACAGCGACGATGTGGCCGCCGTTCAGCTTGGTCTCCTCCAGCGCGGAGAGCATCCGCGGGTGGTTGGTGCCCGGGTTCTGGCCCACCACGAAGACGAGGTCGGAGTGGTGGATGTCGTCCAGGCTCACGCTGCCCTTGCCGATGCCCAGCGTCTCCCCGAGTGCGGAGCCGCTGGACTCGTGGCACATGTTGCTGCAGTCGGGCAGGTTGTTCGTGCCGAAGGCCCGGGCGAAGAGCTGGAGGAGGAAGGCGGCCTCGTTGTTGAGCCGGCCCGAGGTGTAGAAGAGGGCTTCGTCGGGCGAGTCGAGCAGGCGCAGTTCCTCGGCGAGCAGACCGAGGGCGTCGTCCCAGCCGATCGGCTCGTAGTGGTCCGAGCCGGGCCGCTTGACCATGGGTTCGGTCAGCCTGCCCTGCTGGTTGAGCCAGTAGTCGGACTTCTGGCCCAGCTCGGACACCGGGTGTTCCCGGAAGAACTCGGCGGTGACGCGGCGTGAGGTCGCCTCGTCGTTGATGTGCTTGGCGCCGTTCTCGCAGTACTCGTTCTTGGCCCGGTGGCCCGGCGCGGGTTCCGGCCAGGCGCAGCCGGGGCAGTCGAAGCCCTTGGTCTGGTTGATGTTCAGCAGGGTCAGCGCCGTGCGCCGGACCGAGGTCTGGCCCAGCGAGTACTGGATCGCGTGTGTGACGGCGGGGAGTCCGGTCGCCCAGGTCTTGGGCGGGGTGACTTCCAGTCGGTCTTCCGGGTCCTCGATGGTGCTCATGATCTGGCCTGTGCCTTTCTGCCGCTCCCGCGCGCACGACAAATCCAGCGCCGCGGCGGGAACCGAAATCCCGCTCGTGATCAGCTTCGGCCAGGCCTTGAGAAGTAGTCAAAGAGAGAACAACTTCCACGCGATAGAAGCCGTCTATCAAACGGTCGGCACCCCTTCTGACCTGCCCTGACGAGGGTCGCCGGGTGGACGGCAGTCGGTCAGATCACACCCTGGGCCTTGAGCAGCGGCAGCTCGTCGCGGGAGAGGCCGAGCTCGCGGAGGTAGATCTCCTCGTTGTGCTCGCCGAGCAGCGGGGACCGCTCCACCTTGACCGGGGAGTCGGAGAGTTTCAGGGGGTTGCCGACCGTGACGTACGTTCCGCGCTCGGGGTGCTCGACCTCGACGACGATCTCGTTGGCGGCGAGCGAGGCGTCCTCGATGATCTCCTTGGTGGACAGGACCGGGCCGCAGGGGATGTGGTGGGCGTTGAGCGCCTCGAGCACCTCCATCTTGGAGAGGGTGCTGGTCCATTCCTCGATGAGCTGGAACATCTTCCCGAGCTTGGGCAGCCTGATCTCGGGGGTGGCCCACTCGGGGTCCTCGGCCAGCTCGGGCCGGCCGATGAGTTCGCTGATCGGCTTCCAGCCGACGGGCTGGACGATCACGTACACGTAGTCGTTCGGGCCGCCCGGCGCGCACCTGACCGCCCAGCCCGGCTGCCCGCCGCCGCTCGCGTTGCCCGAGCGCGGCACCTCGTCGCCGAAGTCCTCGTTCGGGAACTCCGCGAGCGGGCCGTGCGCGAGCCGCTGCTGATCGCGCAGTTTCACCCGGCAGAGGTTGAGCACGGCGTGCTGCATCGCGACGTTGACCCGCTGGCCGCGACCGGTGTGGGTGCGCTGGAAGAGAGCGGCGAGGATCCCCGCCACGGCGTGCATACCGGTGCCGGAGTCGCCGATCTGCGCGCCCGTCGCGAGCGGCGGGCCGTCCTCGAAGCCGGTGGTCGCCATCGACCCGCCCATGGCCTGGGCGACGACCTCGTACGCCTTGTAGTTGGTGTACGGGCCTTCGCCGAAGCCCTTGATGGAGGCGTACACGATGCGGGGGTTGATCTCGCGGATGCGGTCCCAGGTGAAGCCCATGCGGTCGATGGCGCCGGGTCCGAAGTTCTCGACCATGACGTCGGAGCCCCGGATCAGCTCCGTGAGGATCTCTTTGCCGCGCTCGGTCTTGGTGTTGAGGGTGATGCTGCGCTTGTTGCTGTTGAGCATCGTGAAGTAGAGGCTGTCCACGTCCGGGATGTCGCGCAGCTGCTTGCGCGTGATGTCACCGGTCGGCGCCTCGACCTTGACCACATCCGCACCGAGCCACGCGAGGATCTGCGTTGCGGACGGGCCGGACTGAACGTGCGTCATATCCAGGACGCGCACGCCCTCGAGAGCCTTCGTCATGATCGCCGCCTCACTCTGTGTGTCGCCATCCCAGGGACCCCATACTGTAGATTGCATACCGTATGGAGTTGCTTCATGGTTGCGGCACGAACGAGGGATGTCCAGAGGGCGCTGATGGTTTTCGCTTCGCCGGCTACCGGAGAAGCGCGCTCCGGGCGAGCCAGTCCGCCGTGTACGGGCGGTGGTGGGCGGGCAGGTTCGCGCAGCCGTGGTTGCCCTCGTCCAGCGCGAGGAGTTCGGCGGGGCCTGAGGACTCCTCGACGAGGCGGCGGGCGTCCTGCCAGGGGAAGAGGCGGTCGCGTTTGCCGGTGACGACGAGGAGGGGGCAGGTGATCGACTTCGTACGGCCGGACAGGGTGAGGGCGCGAGCGGCCCGAGCCGCGGCGGACTCGTCCGGCGCGTGGGAGCGGTGACGGAAGGCGGCGCGGGTGAGGGGTGGCAGGAGATCCCAGGCGGCTCCGAAGTCGTAGGGGCCGGCGAGCGCCACGCAGGCGCGCACCCGGTCGTCGCCTGCGGCCACCCGTGGGGCGTAGTAGCCGCCGAGGCTGACCCCCCAGACGGCGATCCGCCCGGCGTCGACGCCCGGCTGGGCGGCGAGGGCGTCGATGAGTGCGCGGCCGGGATCCTCCCAGGCCGCGGTGATGGGCAGGTCGTACTCGGCCTCGCCCTGGCCGGGGCCGTCCACGGAGAAGGTGGCCAACCCCCGGTCGAGGAAGGTGCGTTCGGTGGTACGGAACTCCTCCTTGGCGGAGTCGAGTCCGGGGATCATCAGTACGGCGGGGTGCGGGCCCGGACCGGCGGGCATGCGGAGTACGCCCACCAGCGTGGCGCCCTGGTAGGGGATCTCGATACGGCGTCCCGGTGGGTCGAGGTGCGGCAGGGCGTCGTTCAGACACCGGACCGCCGCGCGGTGGGCATCGCGGGCCTCGTCCGGGTCCTCGAAGTACAGGAACTTCCCGAAGTGGTAGTAGAGGGCGGCCCTGGCGAGGTGTTCGCCGGTTGAGCGGGTACGGCCCTGCGCGAGGGCGTCGCGGCCGAGCCGTTCGTGCCCGGCCGCCGCTCCGGACCAGGCGGCGCACCACTGCCCCCAGTGCTCCAGTGGGCCGGTGACCGCCTGGAAGTCGGAGACGATCACGCCGTTGGTGGTGAAGCGCGGGGCCCAGTTGGCGAGGGCGGAGGTGATGCGCGCGTCCTTGGTCACGGTCCTGCTCCTCCTGTTGTCGGGGCGCCCAGGTAGAGCTGCCCGATGTCGGGGTGGGCGGCGATCTCGGCGGCCCTGCCGGTGAGCCGGACCCGGCCGCCTTCCATGACGACACCGTGGGTGGCGAGGCCGAGCCCGATCCGTACGTTCTGCTCGACCAGCAGGACGGTGGCGCCCGCGAGGTGGATGCGCTCGATCAGTGCGGCGACCGCCGCGAGGCTCTGGGGATCCAGGCCGAGGGACGGCTCGTCCAACATCACGACCTTCGGCTCCAGCATCAGACCCCGGCCGATCTCGACCATGCGGCGCTGGCCGCCCGAGAGGTTCCCGGCGGGTTCCCCGGCCCGCTCGCGTACGAGGGGCACGAGTTCCTCCACGGCGGCGAGCCGGGCGCGCAGCAGGGCACGGTCCTTGCGGATGAGGTAGCCGCCCATCAGGACGTTCTCGGCAATGGTCATCTTGGGGAAGAGCGCCTGGGACTGCGGGACTTGTACGACGCCGTGACGCAGGATGTCGCGCGGGGAGAGCCCCGACAGGGGGCTGCCATCCAGCCGGACCTCTCCGGTACGGGGGTTCAGCAGTCCCGAGATCACCCGCAGGACGGTGGACTTGCCGGCGCCGTTGGGCCCGATGACACAGGTCACGGTGGACGGCGCGCACTCCAGAAACACCCCGTGCAGGACGTCGCCGCCCCCGTACCCCGCCACCACCCCGTCGAGGGTCAGCACGGCTGATCCGCCTCCTTCTCCGGCTCCGGTGACTTGTCCTGCGGCTCCTTCCGCTCCCCCAAGTACGCCTCCAGGACCGCCGGATCGTCGCGGATCAGCCCCGGCGGCCCCTCGGCGATCGGCCTGCCCTGCGAGAAGACGACCACCGGGTCGCACAGGTCCAGGACGAGCGGGATGTTGTGCTCGACGAGCAGGAAACCGACGCCCTGGTCGGCGAGTTGACGGATGATGCCCTTCAAGTGATCGACCAGGGCCGGGTTGATGCCCCCGGCGGGCTCGTCGAGAAGGATCAGCCGGGTGTCGAGCATCAGGATCTGGGCGAGTTCGACCAGCTTCTGCTGCCCGTACGACAGTGAGCCCGCGGGTTCCTCCGCGAACCGTCCAAGCCCCATGAAGTCGAGGAGTTCACGGGCGCGCGCGGCCTCGGCGCCGGTGACTCCGCCTCGTACCGCCGTACGCCAGCGGCCGTCGGGGAGCGGTGCGACGACGTTCTCCAGGACGCTCATCCCACCGAACAGCCGGGTGGTCTGAAAGGTACGGCCCAGGCCGAGGTGGCAGCGCTCCCAGGGAGGCATCCGGTCGATCCGGCGCCCCTCGAAGGTGATCTCCCCCACGTCGGCCCGCAGGGTGCCGGTGACCAGGTTGAACAGGGTGGTCTTCCCCGAGCCGTTGGGCCCGATCAGACCGGTGATGGTGCCGCGCCGTACGACGAGATCGGCGCCGTCCACCGCGACCAGTCCCCCGAAGTTCTTCGACACCCCGCTGATCCGCAAGAGTTCACCGGTCGCCGGCCGCTCCACACGCGAGGCCACCACGGGCGGCAGCCGCCCCAGCGCGCCTTCCTGGTCGGTGTACTCCACCGTTCGCGGATGCCGTGCCCGCCACCAGGCGGCCGCCCCCGGCAGCAGCCCCTGCGGCAGGAACAGCACCACACCCGTGAGCAGCCCCCCGAACAGCAGCAGCCTGCTGCTCGACCCGCCGCCGTACACGGTGGCCGCCTCGCTGCCGATGGCGACGACGAACGCGCCGACCACCGGCCCGTACAGGCTGCCGCGCCCGCCGATCAGGGCCGCGAGGACCACCATGACGCTCGCCAGAACGGCGAACATGGTGGTGGGGCTGATGTAGGAGAGGAAGTAACCGTAGATTCCGCCCGCGACTCCGGTGAAGAAGGCGCCCGACGCGAAGGCCGTCACCTTGTAGCGGGTGGTGGGGATGCCGATGGCGGCGGCCTTGCCCTCGTCCTCCCGGATGGCGAGCAGGCCGGCGCCGAGTTTCCGGGTCCGCACCCAGGCACTGAAGGCGACGGTGAGGATCAGCAGGCCCAGGAAGAGGTAGTAGAAGGGCAGGTTGCCGGTCTCGCGGGACCAGGGCGGCAGCGGCATCGCCAAACCCTGGTTGCCGTGCGTCAGTCGGGTGAGGTTGGTCGCGAGGACCTGGAGGGTGAGCAGCAGCGCGATGGTGACGATGACGAAGGCGGCGCCGCGCGAGCGCAGCACGACCGCGCCGAGCGCCACCGCGACGCCTGCCGCGAGTACCCCGCCGAGCGGTGCGGACAACAGCGGGTTGATGCCGAGGCGCTCGGCGGCGATGCCGCCCATGTAGGCGCCCGCGCCGAGGAAGGCACTGTGGCCGAGCGAGATGTAACCGGCGTACCCGGAAAGGATGTTCCAGCTCACCGCCTGGACCGCGAGCAGCAGACAGAGCACGGCGACCGTCAGGTGGTACTCGGTGCCGATCCCCAGCACCGGATAGACAGCCAGGGCCGCCGCAACCGCCACGACCGGGAGCGCTGTCTTCGCCCCGGCCCACGTGAGCACGGCCTTCACGCCGCCAAGCGGTAGCACGGTCTTCATGCAGCCACGTCCTCCCGTACCCGGGCGCCGAACAGGCCCTGCGGACGGACGATCAGCACCGCCATGATGACGCCGTAGAACACCAGGATCGACCACTGCGGGGACACGTACACCGAGGTCAGCGCCTCGGCGAGGCCGAGGATCAGTGCGCCGGTCAGCGCCCCCGGCAGGCTGCCGAGCCCGCCCAGGACAATTATGCCGAGGATGCGGGCTATCCACTCGTAGTGCGAGGCGGGGAAGAACGGCACCAGAACGGAGAGCACCGAGCCGCCCATGCCCGTACTGGCCGTGCCCAGGGCGAAGGCGAGCGTGGCGGTGGGCACGGCGCTCACGCCCACCAGGGCCGCGCCGGACGGGTTCTGCGCCCAGGCGCGGATCGCCCGCCCTGTCCAGGTCCGGTTGAGGACGGCGTAGAAGGCGGCCAGAACCGCGAGCGCGGCCAGGAATCCGTACAGCGGGGCCTTGGGCAGGGAGATGGGACCCAGCGTGTACGACTCGTCGAAGTACCCGGGGGTGGCCGACCGGTAGCGGTTGCCGGCGGTCACGTTGAGCAGGCCCTCGATGAGAAGGGCCACGCCGAACATCAGCAGCACCGACATGGACGGCGGCGCGGACCGCAGCCGGGCCCCCACCAGACGGTAGAAGACCCAGCCGAAGCCGAACATCAGCGGAGTCGTCAGGACGGCCAGCGCGATCGGGTCGATGCCGGTCGCCCGCCACACCCACCAGGTCACGAAGGCCGACAGGACGAGGAAGGCCCCCTGGGCGACGTTGATGACGCGCATGACGCCGAAGACCAGGGTGAGGCCCGAGGCCATCAGCGCGTACACCCCGCCGATCAGCAGCCCCAGGGCCAGCGTCTGGACGAACTCCGCCACATCAACTCCAGCCCGGCTTGGGGTAGATGGCCTTCTCGGCGGTGGCGGCCTCCTCGGGCGAGACGATCTGCACCTTGCCGCTCTGCCACTGGGCGAGCAGGAAGCTGCCGAGCGGCGCGCCGCGCTTGTCCCACTTCAGCGGGCCGAGGATGGTCTCGACCTCGTTGCCGTGCAGCCACTGCGCGACCTTGTCCTGGTCGGTGCCGTCCGCCCCCTCGATACCGGCCCGTAGCACCTGGGCGGCGGCGAAGGCATCGGCGGCGTCCTCCGCCGGGACGGCGTTGTCGTACTCCTTCGCGTACGCCGCCACGAACTCCTTGTTGAGCGGGGTCGGGGCGCTCTCGTGCCAGCTGACCGAGTAGAAGACTCCCTCGGTGTTGGCCTCGCCGACGCCCTTGCTGTACTGCCCGGCGTTGCTGGGCGCGGACATCTGGAAGAGCGCCTTGGGCGAGAAGTTCTGCTGCTTGAGGGCTCGTACGAGTCCGACGCCGTCCTGGAACACCGCGCCGTGCGCGAGGAGTTCCGGCTTCCTGCCCGCTATGGCGGCGGCGATGGGCTGCATGTTGGTGGTCTCGGCCGGATAGACGCTGGTGTACACGGTCTTGATACCCAGGTCCTCCAGAAGGTCCTGCAGCCGCTCGATGACCGGCCGGGTGAACGGGTCGTCCTGGGTGGTGTACGCGGCCGAGGCCGGACGTTCGGCCTCCGGCAGGGACTTCACCCAGTCCACGAAGGTGTTCGCCTGGTCGGCGGAGAGTGCGGGCTGGGCGAAGAAGAGCCTGTCGAAGCCGCGCGTGAAGATGTTCTCCGCGCCGCCGGCGGGCTCGACGAAGACCATGCCCTGGCGCTCGGCGACCGCGGAGGCCGGGTAGTTGAGCAGCGAGGAGAAGGTGCCGAGCAGGAAGTCCACCCGGTCCTGGGTGATCAGCCGGGTGTAGTCGGCGACCACCGTGTCCTGGCTGCTTGCGTCGTCGGTGATCTTCAACTGGACCTGGCGGCCGAGGATTCCGCCGTCGGCGTTGACCATCTCGCGCCAGATCCGGTAGCCGCGCTCGGCCTCCTGGCCCGGCTGCGAGAACTGCCCGGTCAGCGGCAACGAGGCACCGATGACTAGCTCCTTGCCGCTGCCCCCGGTCGAGCCCTCGCCCGAGCAGCCGACCAGGACAAGTCCCAGCCCCAGTCCGATGGTTGTGAACTCCCGCCGGGAAAGCCCGTTCGTTCCACCCATGACGCCCATGACGACTCCAGCTAGTCCATGCTCTTGGCGACGGTCTCGGTGATCCGGTCCACGCTCGGCAGCGCCGCGTCCTCCAGCGAGTCGGCGGCGGGCAGCGGGACATGCGGGGTGGTGATCCGCACCAAGGGCCCGTCCAGGCTGGTGAAACCCTCCTCGGCGCAGATCGACACCACCTCGGCTCCCCAGCCGCACAGCCGGGGGTTCTCCTCCACGGTGAACAGCCGCCCGGTCCGCTCCAGTTGCTCCAGTACGGCGCGCACGTCCAGCGGGACCAGGCTGCGCAGGTCGAGCACCGCGGCCGCGATGCCGTGCTCGCGCTCCAGCCGCTCGGCGGCTGCCAGCGCGCGCGGCGCCATGAGCCCCAGGGTGACGATCACGCAGTCCCCACCCTCGCGCCGCAGGACGGCCGACCCCAGCGTGTCGGTGATCTCGCCGTCCGGGACCTCGCCCCGGACCGGGTAAAGCCCTTTGGCCTCAAGGAAGACGACCGGGTCCGGGTCGCGTACGGCGGCCGCCAGCAGGCCCACCACATCACGCGGGGTGGACGGCACGACGACCTTGAGGCCCGGCACCGCCATCACCCAGTTCGCCACGTCCTGCGAGTGCTGCGCCCCGAAGCGCAGCCCCCCGCCGTTGGCGGCCCGCACCACCAGCGGCAGGGACAGCTGGCCGCCCGCCATATAGCGGGTCTTGGCGATCTGGTTGGCGAGCAGATCCCAGCCGACGCCGAAGAAGTCGCTGAACATGATCTCGGCGATGGGCCGCAGCCCGGTCATCGCGGCGCCCATCGCCGCGCCCAGGATGGCCTGTTCGGAGATCGGCGTGTCCCGTACCCGCCGCGGACCGAACTCCTCCAGCAGCCCGGGCGTCGTCTTGAACACCCCGCCCGCCTCCGCGACGTCCTCACCGAGCAGGACCACCCGCTCGTCGCGCCGCATCTCCTGCGCGAGGCCGCGCGCGACCGCGTCCCGGTAGGTCAGTTGCGCCATGCCGCACCTCCGTCGGCCCACAGGTCCCGCTCCACCAGGGCCGGTTCGGGCAGCGGCCCGTCCTCGGCCGCCTTCGTGGCCTCATCGGTCTCCCGGGCGGCCGCGTCCTCGATCCCGGCGAGTTTCGACTCGGCGATCCCGGCAGCGAGCAGCTTGGTGCGGTACGCCGGCACGGGATCGCGGGCGAGCCAGTCCTCGACCTCCCGCTGTGGGCGGTACGTCCCCGGGTCGGCCCGCGAGTGCCCGCCGTGCCGGTAGGTGTCGGCCTCGATCAGGCTCGGCCCACCGCCCTCGCGAGCCTTCCCCAGGGCGCCGAGCGCGGTCTCGTAGACCGCGTCGACGTCATTGCCGTCGACGACGACGCGCTCCAGTCCGTACGCCGCCGCACGGTCGGCGGCGGGCCGCTCCACCGCTGTCACCGCCCGGATCGGCGTGTACTCCATGTACTGGTTGTTCTCGCAGACGTACAGCACCGGGAGCTGCCATACGGCGGCCAGGTTCAACGCCTCATGGAACGCCCCGATGTTGGTGGTGCCGTCGCCGAAGAAGCAGACCGCGACCTGCTCGGAGCCACGCAGTTGCGCCGACCAGGCGGCGCCGCCCGCGATCGGCAGGTGGGCGCCCACGATCGCGTAGCTGCCCATCATCCCGTGCTCGGTGCTGGTCAGATGCATGCTGCCGCCCTTGCCGGACATCAGGCCGTTGCCGCGGCCCATCAGCTCGGCGAGGATCCCCGCCATGGGGGCGCCGCGCGCCAGAGTGTGGGCGTGACCGCGGTAGGTGGCGAAGGTGTAGTCGTCGGGGCGCATCGCGGCGGCGAATCCGGCGGCTACGGCCTCCTGGCCGGTCGACAGGTGGCTGGTGCCCTTCACAAGACCGCGCAGGAAGAGGTCGTACGCCCGCTTCTCCATGGCGCGCATCCGCACCATCTGCCGGTACAGCTCGAGCCGTACGTCCATGAGTTGCCCTCACTCAGTAGCGGTTGGCGACGAAGAGTTCCTGGGCGGGGAAGAGGGTGAGCACCCGGGCGCCGTCGGCGGTGACCAGGACCTCTTCCTCGATTCGGGCCGCCGAATAGCCGTCGGTGGCCGGGCAGTAGGTCTCCAGGGCGAAGACCATGCCTTCGTGGATCTCCTCCGGGTGCTCCAGGGAGTTCAGTCGGCTGATGATCGGGCGTTCGTGGAGTCCGAGCCCGAGGCCGTGGCCGAACTGCAGCCCGAAGCAGTCCATTTCGGTGGCGAAGCCGAAGTCCTGGGCCCGGGGCCAGGCGCGGGCGATGGCGTCGGTGGTCACGCCCGGCTTGACGAGTGCGATCGCCGCGTCGATCCACTCGCGGGCGCGCTGGTAGGCGGCGCGCTGCGGGGCCGTCGATGAACCGACGTTCAAGGTGCGGTAGTAGCAGGTGCGGTAGCCGTTGTAGGACTGGATGATGTCGAAGAAGCAGGTGTCGCCCGGGCGGATCAGCCGGTCGGTGAAGTTGTGCGGATGCGGATTGCAGCGCTCCCCGGAAACCGCGTTGATCGCTTCGACGTCGTCGGAGCCCTGCTCGTAGAGGTACTTGTTGGCGAGGGCGACGATGTCGTTCTCGCGTACTCCGGGTTTGAGGGCCTCGGAGATGGCCTGGTAGCAGCCGTCGACCATGGCGGCGGACTGGGTGAGCAGCAGGATCTCGTCCGGGTTCTTCAGCTGCCGGCCGTCCAGCATCACCTGCTGGCCGTCGGCGGCGCGCAACCCGGCCTGCTGGAGGGCGAATTGGAACGGCGGCTCGACGATGTCCAGGCCGATGGGCGCGTCGGCGACCCCGGCCTCGTTCAGCAGGCCGCGTATCTCGGCGACGGCCCGGTCGAAGAGGCCCGCCTCGGGCCGTACGGCACCGCGCAGGCCCAGCATTCCGGCCCGGCAGTTCTCCGGCTTCAGCCAGGGCGCGTACAACTGGTGGTGGCGGGCCGCCGAGCCGAAGTCCCAGAGGACCGGGTCGCCTTCGCGGGTGAGCAGTGCGTAACGGGTCATCTTGTCGCGCGACCACTCGCCGATCATGGTGCCGGTGAGATAGCGGATGTTGTTGACGTCGAAGAGGAGCAGCGCGCCGAGCCCGCTGGCGTCGAGCGCCGCGCGCACCCGCTCCAGGCGGTAGGCGCGCAGCCGGTCGAAGTCGACGCGGGACTCGAAGTCGACGGCGGAGTGGCCGGGCGCGTGAGTGGTCATTCCCCGGTCTCCTCTGCGTCCGCCTCTCCTGCGTCCTGCTTCTCCGCCTCCAGCAACAGCCCTGATGCGCGGGCGACTTCGGCGAGCAGTACCGCGAAGTCGACCGGCCCGTCCTGCCCTTGGGCCTGTACGGAGGCTTGCACCAGCTGGTGGACAAGGGCGGCGACAGGCATGCTCACCCCGCTCTCGCGGGCGGCGGACAGGCCCAGTTCGAAGTCCTTGCGCAGCAGTTGGGGGGTGAAGGTCGGGGTGAAGTCCAGGTGGGTGAGGGCTGGGGTCTTGTAGCGGGTGAACACGGACCCGAGTACCGACGCGTTGATGAAGGCCAGGAAGTCCGAGCGCCGCACCCCGCCCTTCTCGGCGAGCACGGTGATTTCCGCGAGGGACTGGATGACCGCGCCCAGGAACAGATTGTGGGCGATCTTCACGAGCCGGGCTTCCTCGCCCTCGCCGACGTACGCCGCCGCACCGGCGATCGCCGTCAGTAGCGGATTCACGATCTCGTACGCGTGTGGGGGCCCCGAGACGACGAAGGCCGCCGTGCCCGCCCTGACCGCCGAGGGATTGCCGCTGACCGGCGCCGCGAGCATCGGTGCCCCGGCCTTGGCCGCCTCCGCGCGGATCTGGAGGGCGACCTTCTGCGAGACCGTCGAGCAGTCCACCAGGATGCCCGGGGCAGCCGTCTGTCGCAGCAGCCCGCCCTCGGCGACGGTGACCTCGGTGAGCGCGGCGTCCGCGGCGACCATGGTGAACACCACGTCCCGGTGGGCGAGTTCGGCCACCGATCCGGCGACGGTCGCCCCGTACTCCCGCAACGACTCGGCCTTCGCGCGGGTGCGGTTGTGGACCGCGACCTCATATCCGGCGGCGAGCAGCCGCTGGACCATCGCGCTTCCCATCCGGCCGGTTCCGAGCCAGCCGATACGCGGTTTCGTACGATCCGTCGGCGTCGTCATCGCGGGGTTCCTCCGCTGTCGTACGCAGGGCAAACGATGGGTCTATCGCGGGGTGTTGAGCGCTCCATGATCTGGATCTAAGCTCAGGGTTCATGGACGGCAATCGTTTGTCTTCAGGACAGTATGAATGCTCTGACTGCCCGTCAAGGGGCGGCGCACGGTGACCGTCACACTCGCCGATGTGGCCCGTAAGGCGCGCGTCCACCCGGGCACCGCCTCCAAGGCGCTCAACCCGGCAACCCGCCACCGGGTGGCCGCGGACACCGTCCGCCGTATCGTGCGGGCCGCGGAATCTCTCGGCTACGAGCCCAACTCCCTTGCCCGCGGCCTGCGCACGCAGCGCTCGCGCACCATCGGGGTGCTCATCCCCGACCTGGCCAACCCGCTCTTCCCGCCCATCGTGCGCGGCATCGAGCAGGTGCTCGGCGCCGCCGACCATCTGGCCCTGCTCACCGACACCGACAACGACCCGGACCGTGAGGAGCGGCTGGTCGCCATGCTCCAGGGGAGGCGCAGCGACGGCTTCATCGTCGCCACCGCCCGCCGCGAGCACCCCCTCCTCGACCGCCTCGCCGACGTGAACACCCCGCTCGTGCTCCTCAACCGCATCACCGACCGCCCCCGCCGCTCCAGCGTGACCTGTGACGACGCCGCCGGAGTGCTGGACGCCGTCCGTCACCTGGCCGAGCTCGGCCACCGGCGCATCGCCCATCTCGCGGGCCCGCAGGAACTGTCCACCGGGCATCTGCGTCACCGCGCCTTCCTCGATGCCGTGGACCAGCTCGGCCTGGACCGCCGCGACTGCCCGGTCCTCCCGGGCACCGCCTACTCCACCGAGGCCGGCCTGTCCGCCGCCCGTGCGGCCCTGGCCCTGCGCCCCCGCCCCACCGCTGTCCTCGCCGGGAACGACCTGATGGCCCTCGGCGTCCTCGACGCCCTCACCGAGACCGGCCTGCACTGCCCGCGCGATCTGTCCGTCATCGGCTTCAACGACATGCCGATGCTCGACCGCATGGCCACTCCCCTGACCACCATCCGCACCCCGCAGCACGAGATCGGCGCGGAGGCCGCCCGCCTGATCCTCCGCATCCTCGACGGCCTGCCCGAGCCCCTGCACATCCGGCTCACCTGCCGCCTGGTCGTCCGGGCCTCGACCGCTGCCGCGGGACGGCCGGAATGACGCATACCGGGTACACGAGGCGCGCCGACCATTTTCAGAGGTCGCCCGGCGACGTGTCGTCGCCGGGCAAGGGGTGTATCCGTTGTCCGTCCGCCACGGGCCGATGCTGCGCAGGCCCGCGTCAGCCGGTCCCCGTCGAGCCCCCCGGCGAGATCAGTCCGGTCTCGTAGGCGAGGACGACGGCCTGGACGCGGTCGCGGAGGTCCAGCTTCGACAGGATGCGGCCGATGTGCGTCTTCACCGTGGTCGGGCTGAGGAACAGACGGTCCGCGAGCTCGGCGTTGCTGAGGCCTGTCGCGAGCAGGCGGAGGACTTCGAGCTCGCGGGGGGTGAGACCGGACAGGTCGCGGTGCAGGGTGACCGACCGGTCCTCCTCGCGGTGGGCGAAGCGTTCGATGAGCCGGCGGGTGATCGCGGGCGCGAGCAGGGCGTCGCCGGACTGCACCAGGCGTACGGCGCCCACCAGATGCTCGGGGGTGACGTCCTTGAGCAGGAAGCCGCTGGCGCCGGCGGTGAGCGCGGCGTAGACGTAGTGGTCGAGGTCGTAGGTGGTGAGGATGATGACCCGCGTCCCGTCGGAGCCGTCGCCGTCGAGGATCCGCCGGGTCGCCTCGATGCCGTCCATCCGCGGCATCCGGATGTCCATGAGGACGACGTCGGGCCGGGTGCGCCGGACGGCCGCGACCGCCTCGGCCCCGTCGGCCGCCTCGGCCGTCACCTCGATGCCGTCGGCGGTGAGGATCATCCCGAAGCCCGTACGCACCAGGGCCTGGTCGTCCGCGATGACGGCACGCAGAGGCGGCCTCTTCACGCTGTCCGCCACGGGACTCGGGCCTTGATCCGGTATCCGCCGGCGAGGGTCGGCCCGGCCGTGAGTTCGCCGCCGTACACCGCGAGCCGCTCGCGCAGCCCGATCAGCCCGCGGCCGGTGCCGTCGGCCGGCGAGGCGTCGGTGTCCGCGGACGGGGGGTCGTAGGCGGCGCCGGTGTCCATGACCTCGATCTCCAGACAGTCGCCGGCGTAGCCGATCATGACGGACGCGTCGGCGCCCGGCGCGTGCTTGATCGTGTTGGTCAGCGCCTCCTGCACGACGCGGTACGCCGCGAGTTCCACCCCGGGCGGCAACGGGTCCGGCGGCAGCGACATCGCGACGTTCACCGGCGTCCCGGCAGCGCGTACCCGCTCGGTCAGGGCGTCGAGCTGGCCGAGGCCGGGCTGCGGTTCGAGGCCGTCGGCGGGGCTGTCGGAGAGGCCGGTGTCGGGGGCGGCCAACAGGCCCATCACATGGCGGAGTTCGGCCATGGCGGCGCGACCCCCGGCCTCGACCGCCAGCAGTGCCTCCTTGGACCGCTCCGGCGCCGCGTCCATCACCTTGCGTGCCGCACCCGCCTGGATCACCATCACGCTCACATTGTGGGTCACCACGTCGTGCAGTTCGGCGGCTATCCGGGCGCGCTCCTCCTCGACGGCCCGGCGCATGGTCTCCTCCTGCGCCTTCTGCAACTCCGTGAACCGGTCCCGGCTGGCCGCCAGCCGGCGCCGCGAGAATCGGACCAGGCCGGCCGTGACCCCGGCGACCAGCAGTACGACCGCGGGGCTCGACCACGCCGGGAGCATGGGTTCCGCCTCCCGGAACGCGGCACCGGCCAGCACAGCGGCGACGACCATGGCGGCCAGCGCCCCCGCCCGGTAACGGCTGTACATGACGGCGCTGTAGGCGCCGATGACACAGGTCAGCACGTTGATCCAGGAGGCGTCGTCGCCGATGGCCAGCACCGCGACGAGCACCACCGTGAACGCGGCCAGCGGATACCTGCGCATGGCCGCCAGCGGGAGCGCCGACAGGACCACAAGTGGCCAGGGGACGGAGGGAGTTTCGCCGATCTCGACCATCTCACCGGGTGCGGGCGGCCGCGGCGGGACGGGGAACCCGTACTCGTCCTTCGAGATGATCCTGACCGGCCCGTCACCGGGATAGCGCGAAGCCACGATCAGCGCGACGACGGTCAGCAGGACCGCCAGCGCCAGATCGACGCGTACCGCCCGCCGCGACAGCGGGGCGGGCTTCGCCTCCGGCCGCAGCGCGTCGCGCAGTTGCCGGCGCCAGCCGCGCCGGTCCTCCGTCTCCATCCCCATCAGCACATTGTGTGGCCCGCCCGCCCCGTCCGCGTCCGCCTGCGCGACCAGGGCGCTGTCCCACAGTCGTACGTCGCAGGGATGACCCCGTGACCGGGTCCTCCGCGCGGAGGGCCCGATGTCGGTGCCGCGGCCGACGCGGCGAAACAGCCCCCGCCCCTACGTTCACTGGCGCCGGGAAAGGCACGAGGCCTCTCGGACCCAAGGACGGACGACTCCCATGACTCAGGTGATCCAACTGGAGAACGTGGCCAAGCGCTACGACAGCTCCGGCACACCCGCGCTCGGACCGCTCACGCTCTCCGTCGCCAAGGGCGAGGCGCTCGCCGTGACGGGCCCCTCCGGCAGCGGCAAGTCCACGCTGCTGAACCTCGTCGCGGGTCTGGACAAGGCGACCGAGGGCTCCGTGACGGTGGCCGACCGCCGGCTCGGCGACCTGAGCGAGCACGCGCTGGCCCGGTTCCGCCGCGAGCAGATCGGCATGGTCTTCCAGTTCTTCAATCTGCTCGACGACCTCACCGTCACCGACAACATCCAGCTCCCCGCCCAACTGGCCGGAGCGGCACGGCGGAAGACGGCGGCCAGGGCCGGTGAGCTGATGGAGGCGCTGGGCATCCAGAAGCACGCCCGCGCCTACCCGGGCCGGCTCTCCGGCGGCGAACGCCAGCGGGTCGCGGTGGCCAGGGCGCTGGTCAACCGGCCCGCGCTGCTGCTCGCCGACGAGCCGACCGGCGCCCTCGACACCGCCTCGGGCCAGGACGTACGGGAGTTGCTGGTGGACCTGCACCGCGGCGGGCAGACCATCGTACTTGTCACGCACGACCTGGCCCTCGCGGAGGCCTGCGCGAGCCGCACGATTCATCTGGTCGACGGCCACCTCGCCCTCGACACGCATGCGGAGGCCGTCCGATGAGCCGCTTCGGCTCGGGTTTCGGCACCGGCGCGCTCGGCCGGGTCGTACGTTCCGGGGTGGGCAGGCGCCGGGTGCAGACCTTGGTGATCGCCATTGCCACGATGATGGCCGTGGCCTCCGCCGTGGTCGCCGGATCGCTCATGGTCGCCGCGAACGCGCCCTTCGACCACGCCTTCGCCGCACAACACGGCGCCCACCTCACCGCGGCGTTCGATCCGGCCAAGGTGAGTACGGCGCAACTGGAGGCCACCGGAGAGCTGGAGGGCGTCACCGCGACCGCGGGGCCGTACCCCACCACGGCGATCGGCGGGGTGAACTCGCCGACGCTGACTCTCGTCGGCCGTTCCGGGCCCGGGGCCGACGTGGACGACGTGGACCTCAGGTCCGGCCGGTGGGCGACGAAGCCGGGCGAGGTCGTGCTGTCGGCGACGTTCGCCGGACCCGCCTTCAAGCTCGGCTCCACCCTCGAGACCTCGGACGCCGCGGACGCTCAGGAACTGACGGTCGTCGGCCTCGCCGTGTCGGCCAGCAGGACCGCCGACGCGTGGGCGACCCCCGCGCAGGTCGAGGCGCTGGCGTCGAAGGACAGTCCGGTCACGAGTCAGATGCTGTACCGCTTCGACTCAGCGGGCACGAAGGGGCAGATCGCCGCCGGCTTGAAGACGCTCACCGCCGCCGTACCGTCCGGGGCGCTGCTCGGCACCACGTCCTATCTGGACACCAAGCGTGCCGCCGACCAGGGCGCGGCGCCGACCATCCCGTTCCTGATCGCCTTCGGCGTGCTCGGCATCATCATGTCCGTGATCATCGTCGGCAGTGTGGTCAGCGGTGCGGTCGGCACCAGCCTGCGCAGGATCGGCATCCTCAAGGCCATCGGCTTCACACCGCGCGAAGTGGTGCGCGCCTATGTGGCCCAGGCGCTGATCCCGGCCTGCGCGGGCATCGCGCTCGGGGTCGTGCTCGGAAACCTGCTGGCCGTGCCGCTCCTGGAGGACACCGAGCAGGCGTACGGCAGCGCCTCACTGACGGTGGCCTGGTGGGTGGACGTCGTGGTGCCGGCCGTGGCGCTGGTCATCGTCGGGATTTCCGCGCTGGTCCCCGCGCTGCGGGCCGGACGGCTGCGTACGGTCGAGGCCATCGCGGTCGGCCGGGCGCCGCGCACGGGGCGCGGTCAGTGGGCGCATCGCGCGGCGGGGCGGCTGCCGCTGCCGCGGGCGGTGACCTACGGGCTCGCGAGTCCCTTCGCCCACCCGGTCCGCACGGTCGCGATGCTGCTGGCGGTGGCCTTCGGCACGGTCACCGCGACGTTCGCGGTGGGGCTGACCGCGTCGCTGAACGCGGTGGCCGACTCGTCGGATCCCGAGGAGAGCGCCGCGGTCACCGTGATCAGCGGCGGCCGGCACATGGGCCCGGGCGGACCCGGCCCCGCGGAGGACAAGTCCGAGGCCTCTGCCGTCGATCCGGCGAAGGTGAGCGCTGCCATCGAGGCCCAGGCGGGCACCGCTTCGTACTACGGCATGACCCGGACCGAGGTCACCGTGGCCGGGCTCTCCGGCTCGATCGAGGCCAGCTTCTACCAGGGTGATCTGGACGCTGCCGCCTACGAGATGATCTCCGGGCACTGGATCACCGGTGCGGGGCAGGCCGTGGTGCCCACGGGTTTCCTGGAGAGGACCGGCACCGAGATCGGTGACACGGTGCGGGTGACCCTCGAGAAGGACACCGAGACCCTGCGGATCGTCGGCGAGGCCTTCGACACCTCGGATGACGGTCTGCATCTCCACGCGGATCTCGCCAACTTCCCCGAGGCCGAGCCCGATTCCTTCCTCGTCGACGTGAAGCCGGGCGTCTCCCCCACCCAGTACGCCACACAGCTCAAAGCGGTGGTGCAGGCGCTGGGCGGCGACGTCATGGCCAACTCCCCGTCGGAGGGCGAGAACATGATCCTCATCCTGGAGGCGATGGCGGTGCTCCTCACCCTCATGCTGGTCTCCGTCGCCGGCCTCGGCGTGCTCAACTCCGCCGTCCTGGACACCCGGGAGCGCGTCCACGACCTCGGCGTCTGCAAGGCACTCGGCATGTCACCACGGCAGACCGTGAGCCTCGTCCTCGCCTCGGTGACCGGGATCGGCGTACTCGGCGGCCTGGTCGGCGTACCGCTCGGATTCGCCCTGCACGGCTACGTACTGCCGGTGATGGGGCACGCCGCGGGCACCAACCTGCCCCCGTCGATCCTGGACGTGTACGAACCGTGGCAGCTGATGCTGCTGGGCCTCGCCGGCATCACGATCGCCCTGCTCGGCGCCCTGCTTCCGGCGAGCTGGGCGGCCAAGACCCGCACGGCGACGGCTCTGCGCACGGAGTAACCGACTTCCGCGCGCGACTGGTCAGTGACCGCAGAACGCCTCCTCGAGCCACCAGGCACCGCGGTCGCTGACCACCTTGGCGTCGATCAGCAACGGCGCCGACCGTGGCCCGACCACCCAGTCCTCTACGGCCTTCAGGTCGGCGGAGGTGCGCACGGTCACCGTCTCGAAGCCGTAGCCCCGGCCCACGGCCGCGATGTCCGTCGGCGGGAACTGGACCGTGTCGAGCGGGTGTCCGTCGGGCCCGAAGTGGTGGACCTCCGCTCCATAGGCGTCGTCGTTGTACACGACGACCACCATCGGCAGCCCGAGCCGCCGTACGGTGTCGAGTTCGACGGCGCTCATCAGCGCGCCGCCGTCACCGAGGGCGGCCACCGGCAGACGGTCCGGATGGGCGAGCGCCGCGCCGATCGCGGTCGAGAGCCCGAGGCCGATCGACTGGAACGCCTGGGTGAAGCAGAGGCCGTTGTGGTCGGGGACCGACAGATACATGCTCGGGTAGCCCATGAAGTTGCCGGAGTCCACGCCGATCACCCGCTCGGCGGGGAGGAGGTCGTCGAGGGCGATGCTCAGCGTCCGGGGGTCGATCCGCTCACGGGTACTGGTGTCCTCGTACGGCACGTCCCGCCAGCGCACTCGTGCGGCGATGGCCGCCGCGATGTCGGCCGTCCTGTACCCCTGCCGCTGCCCGCCCGCCGCGTCGAGCACGCGCCGCGCCGTGAGTTCCACGTCGCCGGTGACGCCGAGGCGCACCTCCCGGTGTGCCCCGAGCGCCGAGGTGTCGTCGTCGACCTGTACGACGGTGGTGTCCGGGCCGATCAGCCGACCGTGCCGCATGGTCCACATGTTGAGCGCGCAGCCCCAGCCGACGATCAGGTCGGCCTCCTGGATCAACTCGGCTGCCAGCGGCGACGAGAAGCCGCCGGACACGTCGAGGGACCACGGGTTGCCGTGGAAGAGCCCGCGGGCGACGGCCGAGGTCGCGAGCAACGCGCCGTAGCGCTCGGCGAGTTCGGCGAGGGCGTCCCGCCCGCCGGGCGTGCGCGCTCCCCGGCCGGCCACGAAGACCGGCCGTCGAGCCCGTTCCAGTAGCTCCGCCAGCGCCGCCGTGTCGGCGGCAGCCGGCTCGACCGCGGCCCGTGCGGGCGGCGGTGCGGCCAGGGCCGCCGCACCATCGGGGACATCCAGGGCCTGCACCTCCAGGGGGAGGTTGAGCAGCACGGTCCGCCGTTCGTGCAGCGCACGTCGTACGGCGGCGCACGCCTGCTCGACCGCGTGCTCCGCCGAGGTCACCCGTGCCGTGACCGCGCCCACCGCGTGGGCCAGTGCCTCCTGGTCGACGTAGAAATTGGATCGCGGCTCGGTCGCCTCGGCCGCCAACACCACAAGCGGCGTACGGCTCTTGGCGGCCTCGGTGATTCCGGTGAGGGCGTTGGTCAGGCCGGGGCCCTGATGCACGGTCAGCGCCGCCACCGTGCCGCTCATCCGCGCGTACGCATCGGCCATCGTCGCCGCGCCGCCCTCGTGGCGCGCGGCGACGAACCGCGAGCCCGCCGCGACCATGCCGTTGGTGAGATGGAAGTTGCCCGACCCGACGACACCGAAGACCCGGTCGACCCCTGCCGCTGCCAACGCCCGTCCGACGGCTTCCGCGACCTGCATCAGTGCTCCACCAGTGCGAGTACGCGTGCCGGAGCACCGGACCCGGAGACGATGGGCAGCGGTCCCGCGACGACGACGGCACCGGTCGGGGGCAGCGCCGCCAGGTTCCGCAGCTGTGTCAGGCCGTACTTGCCGCTGCCCATGAGGTACGAGTGACAGGGGAAGGCCGGGTCGAAGGAGTGCGCGGCTCCGGCGTCGGTGCCGACCGTCTCGACGCCGAGGCCGATGACCGGCGCCTCCTCCGCCACCCAGCGGGCGCATTCCGGGGACAGGCCCGGGGTGTGCGGGCCGTTCTCGTCGGCGTTGAGGAACGGCTCCTGTGCGTGCGACCGGGCGTCCCAGCCGGTGCGCAGCAGCAGCCAGCCGCCGTCGGGCAGCGGTCCATGCTCGGCCTCCCATGCCTTCACATGGTCCACCTCGACGAGGAAGTCGGGGTTCTGCGCGGCCTCGGCGGAGAAGTCGAGGACGGCGGCCGGTGCGATCAGCTTTCGCGCCGGGACCGACGCCACGTCGCCGAGGTCCTTCCCGGTGACCCAGTGGTTCGGTGCGTCGAAGTGGGTGCCGGTGTGCTCACCGCTGCGGAAGTTGTTCCAGTACCAGGCCGGACCCCGGTCGTCGTACCTGCTGATCTCCTCCAGTTCGAACACCGCGGTCTGGCCGAACTCCGGGGGCAGCTGGATCACCGGCGTGGACGCGGACAGCGGCGAGGTGAGGTCGACGACCTCGATCGACCCCTCCCGCAACGCGGCCACCAGGGCGGGGAGGACGGACGGCTGGGGCATGTGGACCTCCTGGGACGACGACGCGTCACACATTCGCCGGTTCACGCGACGGCGTCCAGCGCAGATGCACGTTCCGGTCGGACTCGTCGGCCCGCAGCAGCGAGAGCCGGGGCCGTACGGCGTCGGTGCGCGAGGTCGGCGGCTTGCGGCGACCGGCCGCGAACTGCACCGGCCACTCGGCGGCGTCACCCCGGTACTCCTGCTCGGCCGCCGCGTGCAGCGTCCAGTGCGGGTCGTAGAGGTGGGTGCGGCCCAGGGCGCACAGGTCGGCGCGCCCCGCAAGGAGGATCGAGTTCACGTCGTCGTACGAGGCGATGGCGCCGACCGCGATGACCGCCGTCCCGGTGGCGGCGGCGACCTCGTGCCGGATCCGGTCGGCGAACGGTGTCTGGTAGGAACGGCCGTACGCGGGCCGCTCGTCCGCGGTGACCTGGCCGGAGGAGACGTCGATCGCGTCCGCGCCGTGGGCGATGAACGCGCGGGCGATCTCGACGGCGTCGTGCTCGGTGTTGCCGTCGGGCATCCAGTCGGTCGCGGAGAGGCGCACGATCATCGGCCGCCCGGCCGGCCAGGCGGCGCGCACGGCGTCGAAGACCTCCAGCGGGAACCGGAGCCGGTTCTCGAGCGCGCCCCCGTACTCGTCAATGCGGTGGTTGGCGACCGGCGAGAGGAAGGAGGACAGCAAGTAGCCGTGCGCGCAGTGGAGTTCGAGCAGGTCGAAGCCCGCCTCGGCACCTCGCCGCGCGGCGCCGACGAAGTCCTGGACGATCCGGTCCATGTCGGCGCGGGTCACCTCACGCGGAACGGCCGATCCGGAGCCGTACGGCAGTGGCGAGGGGCCGACGGTCTCCCAATTGCCGTACGGCAGCGGGTCGTCCATGCCCTCCCACATGAGCCGGGTGGAACCCTTCCGGCCCGCGTGGCCGAGCTGGAGGCCGATGCGCGCGGTGCTCCGGTCGTGGACGAAGGACACGATCCTCGCCCAGGAGTCGCGCTGTTCGTCGGTCCACAGCCCCGCGCAGCCGGGGGTGATGCGGCCCTCGGGCGAAGTGCAGACCATCTCCGTCATCACCAGTCCGGCGCCGCCCATGGCCTTGGAGCCGAGGTGGACGAGATGGAAGTCGCCGGGCACGCCGTCGACCGCGGAGTACATGTCCATCGGAGAGACGATCACCCGGTTCTTCAGCTCCAACTCCCCCAGCCGGAAAGGCTGGAACATCGCCGGGGTACCGCCGTCGAGCGCCTGGTCCTGTCCCCGCCCCTGGGCGGCGGCGAAGGCGGTGTCCACGCGGCCGGCGAACTCCTCGTCGCGGGCGCGGAGGTTGTCGTACGTGATGCGGCGCGACCGGGTGAGCAGGTTGAAGCAGAACTGGGTCGGCTCCTGGTGGACGTACATGCCGATGTTCTCGAACCACTCCAGCGAGGCCTGCGCGGCCCGCTGGGTGGACTCGACCACAGGCCTCCGCTCGGTCTCGTAGGCCGTCAACGCGGCCTCCACGTCCGGGTGTTCGTGCAGGCAGGCGGCGAGGGCGAGCGAGTCCTCCATCGCCAGCTTGGTGCCGGAACCGATCGAGAAGTGCGCGGTGTGCGCGGCGTCGCCGACGAGGACGAGGTTGCCGTGGTGCCAGCGTTCGTTGCGTACGGTGGTGAAGTTGAGCCACTTCGAGTTGTTGGCGAAGACCTGGTGGCCCGCGAGTTCCCCGGCGAAGAGTCCGCGGATGCGCTCGACGGCCTGCTCGTCGGAGACGCCCGGCGCGAACTCGACGCCCTCGGTGGCGTCGAAGCCGGCGCGGCGCCAGACGTCCTCGTGCATCTCGACGATGAAGGTGGAGCCGCCGTCGGAGTAGGGGTAGCCGTGGACCTGCATGGTCCCCCACTCGGTCTGCTTGACGAAGAACTGGAAGGCCTCGAAGACCCGGTCGGTGCCGAGCCACATGTACTTGTTGTGGCGCCGGTCCAGGGTGGGGCGGAAGACCTCCGAATGGGCCTCCCGAATACGGGAGTTGGCGCCGTCTGCGGCGACCACCAGGTCGTACGAGACAGGCAGGCCGTCGGGGGCGGGCGTCCGGAAGCGCACGTCGACCCCGAGGGCGTGGCAGCGCTCCTGGAGCAGGCGGAGCAGTTCCTTACGGCTCATGGCGGCGAAGCCCTGGCCGCCGACGGTGTGGCTCTCGCCGCGGAAGTGGATGTCGATGTCGGTCCAGCGGGCGAACCGCCGTGCCATGGCCTCGGCGAACTCGGTGTCGGCGTTCTCGATGCCGCCGAGTGTCTCGTCGGAGAAGACCACGCCGAAGCCGAAGGTGTCGTCGGGGGCGTTGCGCTCCCAGACGGTGATGTCGTGGGCCGGGTCGAGCTGTTTCATGAGAGCAGCGAAGTAGAGGCCGCCGGGGCCACCGCCAACGATCGCGATCTTCAAGGGGGTTGTTCCTCTCACTGCTCGCCGTCGGGCACGGCAGGCGCGGCGGCCTGCTGGGCTTCCTGTGCCTGCTCGGCTTCTACGATCTTTCGGAGTGCGAAGCGCTGGAGCTTGCCGCTCGTGTTGCGCGGCAGGGAGTCGCGGAACCGCACGTCACGCGGGTATTTGTACGGAGCCAGGACCTGCTTGACGTGGTCCTGGATCTCCCTGGCCTTGGCGGCGTCGCCCGGCACACCCTCGCGGAGTACGACGAAGGCGCACACGACCGAGCCGCGCTCGGCGTCGGGACGGCCGACGACGGCGGACTCCAGCACATCGGGGTGGGTGTCGACGGCGGCCTCGACCTCGGGTCCGCCGATGTTGTAGCCCGAGGAGACGATCATGTTGTCGCTGCGGGCCCGGTAGAAGAAGTAGCCGTCCTCGTCCCGGTGGAAGACGTCACCGGTGACGTTCCAGCCGTTCACGACGTAGTCCTTCTGGCGTTCGTCGTCGAGGTAGCGGCAGCCGACCGGACCAATGACGCCCAGCAACCCCGGTTCTCCGGGGCCGAGTTCCGCGCCGTCCGGGCCGAGGACGGCCGCGCGGTACCCGGGTACCGGCTTCCCGGTGGCGCCGGGCCGGATGTCGTCACCGGCGGCCGAGATGAAGATGTGCAGCAGCTCGGTGGCGCCGATGCCGTCGATGACCCTCAGTCCGAGTGTGTCGCGCAGCCGCTCCCAGGTGTCCTGGGCGATGTGCTCGCCGGCCGACACCCCTGCGCGCAGTCCGGCGAGCCGCTGTTCCTGGCCCGCTCGCACGATCGACCGGTAGGCCGTGGGCGCCGTCGCGAGCACGGTGACGCCCTCCCGCTCGACGATCTCCGCGAGTTGCGGCGGGGTGGCGGCCTCGGTGAGCAGGGCGCAGGCGCCGGCCCGCAGCGGGAAGACGACGAGCATGCCGAGGCCGAAGGTGAAGGCGAAGGGGGCGGTACAGGCGACCAGATCATCCGGGACGAGGTTCAGCGTGTGGCGGCCGAAGGTGTTGTCGATGGAGAGGATGTCGCGGTGGAAGTGCATGGTGATCTTCGGGACACCGGTGCTGCCGGACGTCGGCCCGAGGAGCGCGACGTCGTCCGCCGCGGTCTCCACGTTGGTGAACTCGCCCGACTTGGCCGCGGCTCGGCCGACGAGATCCTCCGGCCCTGTGCCGCCGAACTCCACGACCGTGAGCGACGGCAGCGTGGTGTCGCGGACGGCGTGGGCGTCCTCGGCGAACCGGTGGTCCACCAGAGTTATGGAGGGCCGGGTCCGCTCGACGACCGGGGCGATCTCGCGGGCCCGCAGTGCGGCCATGGTGGTCACGACGACACCACCGGCCTTGAGCGCGCCGAGCCAACAGGCCACCGCCCAGGGGTTGTTGGGCGACCGCAGCATGACGCGCTGCCCGGGGACCAGCCCGAGGTCCTCGGTCAGCACCTGGGCAACTTGGTTGGCCCGCTTGAGGAGTTGGCCGTACGTCCAGGTCTCCCCGGCCGGCGTACGCAGCGCCGGGCGGTCCGCCCCGTACGTCGATACGGGGATGTCGATGAGCTCGGTGGCGGCGTTGAGCCGGTCCGGGTAGTGGAGTTCGGGCGTCGTGAACTCGATCGTCGGCCACAGGTGCGCGGGCGGCAGATGGTCGCGGGCGAAGGTGTCCAGGTGTGCCGAGGCCGAGAGGCTCGGATGGGATTCCGGATGGGGATTCGGGAGAGGTGACGGAGGGATCAACGGAGGAGTCCTTCCGGGCGCCCGCCGACGGGGGCGGCGGGTCAGGCGGTGCGGATCATGCCCTCCTGGACAACTGTGGCCAGGTGACGGTGGTCGCGCGTGAAGAAGCGGCCCGTGCCCAGTCCGCGGCCGGCGTCCGCGGCCACCGCTTCCTGGACGTAGAGGAGCCAGTCGTCCATCGGTCCGGGGCGGTGGAACCACATGGCGTGGTCGAGGCTGGCGGTGATGAGCCCGGGCTTGGCCCACGGCAGGTCGAGCACCCGCAGGACGGGTTCGAGGATCGTGTAGTCGCAGACGTACGCGAGCGCGGCCAGGTCCCGCTGGGCGTCGGTCAGTCCCTCGACGGAGCGCAGCGGGTCGAACGGCTTCAGCCACACCGCCTGGTGCGGCAGCTGCTTCCCCTCGACGGTGAGGTAGACCGGGCCGGGCACATGCCGCATGTCGAAGCTGCGGCCGCCGGACCAGTAGGCCTTCGACTCCTCGGTCATGGTGCCGCCGGAGCGCTCCGCGAGGTAGGCGGCCGAGTCGGGCAGCTCCTCGGGACCCGGTACGACCTCGGCGAGTTGCGTCCCGAAGGTCCCGCCGGGCTCCCCCGCCGCAAAGTTGGCCAGACAGACGTAGAGGGGCTTGCCGTTCTGGTAGCCGCGTACCTGGCGGGTGCTGTAACCCCGGCCGTCGCGCAGCACTTCCACCTCGTACCGCACGCTCGCCCCGATGTCGGCCGGGCGCAGGAAGTAACTGTGCATCGAGTGCAGCGTCTTGCCGTCGGTCACCGACCGCATCGCCGCGGCAGCGGCCTGCGCGACCAGGTCGCCGCCGTACGCCTTGGGCCAGGGGCACGGCTGGGTGACGGCGGTGAAGGCGAGGTCGAAGTGCTCGGGCTCGGCGGCCGTCAGCGCGATGGCCGTGGTGAACGTCTCCGAGGTGAAGTCGGCTGCGGTCATCGGTCGAGCCAGTCACGCAGGTCGGCGTCGGCGACGTCGGGGAGGTTCACGACGATGTTCTCCGGTGTCCGGGTGGTCATCCACGTCAGCGGTTTCGTGCGGGAGAGGTTGCACTCGACGTGCGGCATGAAGGGCGGCACGAAGACCCAGTCGCCCTCCTCCATGTCGACGTAGTCCTCGAACTTCTCGCCGAAGTAGATGCGCGCCCGGCCCGACAGGACGTAGCCGCCGGTCTCGGCCTCGCCGTGGTGGTGGGTGACCGAGCGGTAGCCGGGATCGTTGCTGACCTTGCCGAACCAGAGTCTGGTGGCCGGGGTGTGCTGAATGCTCACGCCCGAGATCCGGACGGCCCCGCCCGAGTCCGCGGTGCCCCCGTCCTCGGAGCCGCCGCGGGTCACGACGGGGGCGACAAGACCGCTGGGCAGTCGGTACATCGAGTTGTCGCCTTCGAGGCGGTACTTGCTGAGGTCGGGCTCCACGGGTCGGCTCCGTTTCGGTCGTGGTGGGACGGGCCGTTGAGGCGCCGGTTCCGGTGCTGCCGGGTGAGCGGGACCGAGCGCGTCATGTCTCGTATTTTTCACCGTCGTCATTTATTGTCAATACGCATCGCCGGACGGATCGGAACCCGGTCCGAACTCCCCTGGAGGCCCGCCGCATGACATCCCCCGTCGCCGTGAACCCGGACGCCCTTCCGACCCCGCGCGGCTACTCACACGGAACCCTCGCGGGAAACACGCTCCACCTGGGCGGACAGACCGCCCTCGACGCCGACATGAAGATCGTGCCGGGCGGCATCGTCGAGCAGTTCCGCCAGGCCTTCGGCAATCTGCTGACCACGCTGCGCGAGGTGGGGGGCGAGCCCGGGGACCTGGTCAGCGTGACCATCTACCTCACCGACATCCCCGACTACCAGGCCCACGGCAAGGAGATCGGCGAGGTCTGGCGCGAACTCGCCGGCCCCGTGTACCCGGCCATGGCCGGTATCGGCTGCACGGCCCTGTGGCAGCCCGAGGCGATGATCGAGATCCTCGGGGTGGCGGTGATCCCCGAGGACCGGCTCCGGGCGCCGCGCGGATAGGCGGTGCGCACCCGCGGTTCTTCAGGGACCCGCCGGTACGGCTATCCCGCCCCGTGGACGACCACCATCGCGTGCTCACGCGCCGGCCCGCCCAGCGCCTCGTTCAGCTCGTCGAACATCGCTCCCGCCGTCACCCCGTTCCACCCCGGGGGCAGCAGCGACAGCGGGAGTCCCGGATCGCGGTAGGGCAGCCGCCGCCACTGGGTGAGCATAGGGATGTACGTCCGGAACGCCTCCAGGGGCGTCGTCCCGTCCGCCGACGTCCGGTCGAGGACGGGGCGGTAGCGCCGCAGGAAGTCGGCGTACAGCGCGGTGAGTTCGTCCAGGTCCCACCACGTACGGACCTTCGACCGCAGGTCTCCGAAGGCGAAGTGGTCGCCGCTGAAGATGTCCACGTACGCGGACAGCCCGCGGCGCTCCAGGGTCCGCCGCGTCTCCCCCGCCAGGTTCCCCGGCGCCACCCACACCCCGGGGGCCGCGGTGCCGAAGCCCAGGCGGGTCAGGCTCGTGCGCAGCGCGTGCCGCTTCTCGCGCTCGGACTCGGGCACGGAGAACACGACCACGAGCCAGCCGTCGTCCGCGACGGCCCGGGCCCGCTCGAAGATCCGCACGTCGCCCTCGGCGAGCACCTCCAGGGTCGGGTCCGCGAGGGAGTAGCCCGCCGCGTTCTCGTGGCGTTCGCTACGGAGCACCCCGCGACGCTTCAGCCGGGAGATCGCGGACCGTACGGCCTGCCCCTCCACCCCGAGGTCCGCCATGAGCCGCACCACGGACGCGACCGAGAGCCAGTTGTGCTCACCTCGCGCATACAGGCCGAAGACCGTGATGATCAGCTGGCCGAGGCGGGTGTCGCCACCGCCGGCGGCGACCGTGACCGGCTGAAGATCCGCTGTCATGCCAGCACGATAGCCATCAGTCGCCGTCGACGAACACGTCGCGGGCGCCCGCGGTGTCTGTCAACGGTTCTCCTGGCCCTGTCACTGCCCAGCCGTAACGTGGCCGCGTGACCTCACACATACAGTCCTACGCCTACTTACACCCGTCGGCCGTGCACGAGTCCACGGCCGGGCGGCGCACCCTCGCGCTTGAGACCTCCGGTGGCGCCACACCGGCCGGCGAGGCGGCCAATCCGCAGCTGTTCAGCGGCTTCCTGACAGCGCCGGCCGCCGCGGCGGCGGCATTGCTCACCGTCGCCGACATCGCGGCCACCCGCTTCTACCAGCCGGCCGCGCCGGCCTCGCTGGACCCGGTGGTGACGGCCGACGGTGACCGGCTGCGGATGGAGTCCTTCTCCGGCTGCTGCGGCGCCTACGCCCGCCTCGACGTGCTCGCGCCGGGCCTCGACGGCGACGACGTCGGCCACGGCACGACCAACGTCGACATCAACTCCCCCCTCAGGCGGGCGCTCGCCAGGCTCGGCGGGCTTGATCCACTGCATCTGACGGTCGGACCCGACGAGTTGGCGGTCACCACCTTCGACGGCCGGTTCGTGGAGAAGCAGGTCCCGCTGCCGGAGCGCTGGTTACGCGGCTTCGCCGAGGCACAGGTGCTCGCGACGGGTTTCACCCTGCGCGCCGAGGTACCGGCCGCGGAGGCGGCCGCCTTCCTGCGGACCCTTCCACGGCCCACTCTCCGGTCCAGTGCCCGCACGACGCGCTGGGTGGTGCCCGTGGACGGCCGCACGCTGCGCCCCACGAGCAGGCCGGCGCCGGACGCCGTGTGCCTGCCGGGCCCCGAACGACTGCTGGCGCTCCAGCAGGTGCTGCGGCACGCGACGACCGTGCGGGTGTACGCCCCGGACCTCGCGGAGTCCGACGCGGCGGCCGTCGCCTGGGTGGTCCAACTACCCGGCATGCGGCTGACGTTGATGCTCTCCCAGAACGCCTCGCGGGGGTTCTCCGGCGAGGGCGGCGTACTCCACGACCTCGCCACCGGCACGGCGGCGGACGACGCGGACCTGGTCTCAACGCTGCTGGCCTGGGAGCCGAGGATCGACGTGGCCGAGCTGTCCGGGCAGGCCGGCCTGCCCGCCGACCGGGTGCGCGCCGCGCTGACGGTGCTCGGGGCGTCCGGCCAGGTCGGCTACGACCTCGCGGAGGAGGCGTACTTCCACCGGCACCTGCCGTACGCGGCGGGCGACGCTGAGGCGCGCAACCCCAGGCTGCGGCGTGCTCGGGCACTGGTCGCGGACGGGGCCGTACGGCTGGACGGCGCACTGGCGTCGGTCGGCAGGGGCGACCAGGGCCATCTCGTACGCGCCGACGACACGGGACGACTGAGCTGTACGTGTCTGTGGTGGGCGAAGTACCGGGGCGGACGCGGGCCGTGCACGCACGCGCTCGCCGTGCGCATGGTCCGGGACACGGCGACGGAGGCCGCACGATGAAGCTGATGGAACGTGTGACGGTCGGCGATGTCGCCGGAGTGGTCCGGGAACTGGGTGAGCTGACGCCGGATCAGCGAGGGGCGTGCGCCGCCGAGTTGACAGCCCTGTTCGAGGTCATCGTCCGGCGTGAGAACACGGAGGCGGAGAGGATCGCCCTGTTCGCCGCCCGGCTGGGGTGTCAGGTCACCCCCGAGGCCACGGCGGTCTGGATCCGGACGTACCCGTACTTCACGATGGACACCTGGACGGTGGACCTCTTGGACCTGTACCCCGTCGCATGGCGGACCGAGTTGGTCGCGCACCTCGGCGAACAGGCGACGACTGCCGGCGCGGTGTTCGCGGTCACCGAGCACCTCGTCCGCGACACCGGCTGTCCGCTGCCGGCCTCGCACGAGTTCGTCCTGACCTGGCTGTACGACCGCGCCGACGGCCGGGAGCGGCGCCCGCGGGTGCTGGGCGGAGCACCGGGTGCCGACTTCCTGGAGCGGCTGCGCGCGGACGACTTCACCCCGAAGCTCCTCCCACTGGCCGTGGCCCGACCGGGGCGCCTCCTCTTCGGCTGGCACACGTCTCAACGGCCGCTGGAAGCGCTCATCGGCCTCGCTGCCGAAGGCGTCGTGGACCGTGACGAGCTGATCCACAACCTCTTCGCGGACATGGTCGGCGATCCGCCGCACGGGACGCAGGCGGTGGTCACGCTGGAAGCACTCGCGCTCAGCCCTGCGGAACACGCCGGGGTGGCCCGCGAACGCGCCGCGCTGGTCGACCATCTTCTCGGGCGTCTCCTCGAAGACGGTACGCGCATGGAGATCGCGCCCTTCCTGGTGTTCCTGCGGGCCCTGGCCTCCACACCGGCCGAGAAGGCGCTCGTGGTGAGGGACTACCTGGCGCTGCTCGACCGGTCGTTGCCGGTGGCCACCTACGCCCAGGAGGTCCTGACCGGCCTTGACGAGGCCGGGCTGCTGGAGCCCGGGTTGTTCACCGAGACGTGCGAACGGGTCCTGCTCCGCCCGGAGAAGAAACTGGTGCGCGCACAGCTCGGCTGGCTCGGCCGGGTGGCGCGGCGGGATCCGGCGCGGGCGGGCCGGGTACTGGTCGACGCGGCGACGACGTTCGGCCACCGCGAGATGACACTGCAGGAGCAGGCGCTCAAGCTGGTCGCGAAACATCTCAAGGCCGCCGACGACTCGGTGCTGCCGGAGCTTCGGACGGCCGCCGAACAGCTCAGCCCGGGGCTGTCGGCGCGGGCCGCCGAACTGCTCGGCACGGCCCAGGGCACCGTCACCGAGCCGTACGCCGACGTACTGCCCTCCGTTCCCGAACCCCGCCCGGTGCCGGGTCCCATCTCGACGGCCGCCGAGGTCGCGCAGGAGCTCGCGGCGGTCGTCGCGAACGACAGGGACGTGGTGGCGTTCGAACGCGCCCTGGACGGACTGGTCCGGCACGCCCACCTCGACCGGACCGCACTGGCCCAGGCGCTGAAGCCGGTCATGCGCAGGGAACCGAAAAGCCATGTCGACTGGGTGCAGTCCGACCTCTACGACGTGGCGAGCGCGGTGCGGGGCGACGAGCCGAGGAGACGGGCCGTGATGATGCGGCGGGCCGTCCACGTCACGCAGACCGGCCCGAGCCCCACCTACTCCCTGGCGGGCTCGATGCTCGCGGCACGCCTGACCGAGGCGATGGACGTCATCGAGTCCGGTGCACAGCCGTTCCTCCTTGCCGTGCCGACCCTCGCCACCGGCGCGCTGGACGCCGCCGTACTGGTGGAGCGGATCTCGGCGCTCGACGAACTCGGTGTCACCCCCGCGCCGGTCGACCTGGCACAGGCTCTGTTGCGCGCCACCCCGACATCGGACGAGCAGGTGCTGAGTGCAGCCGAGGCTCTCGGTTCCGACGCCGGACAGCGGCTGGCACGCTGGCTGCGCGAGGGCGGCCCGGCGCACCAGGATTCGGAACCGAAGGGGTGGCCCCACTGCAAGCCGCCGAAGCCCGCGTCGCAGGGGTGGTGGACGCCCGTGCGGCCCGGAGTGGTCATCGATCCCCCGCTCCCGCCGGTCGCCGCGGCCCTGATCGGGCCGTACGTCGGCAACCGGGGGCTGGCCGACCCGATGGCACCCTTCTGGGTGGCGCAACTCCCGCACCACCGCGATGAGTTGATGGCCCGCGACTACTTCGAGCCGCGCGTGTCCCAGCGAGGGTGGCCCCGCAACCTGCCGTTCGTCGTGGAGTCCGGCGGCCCGGCGGGCTACTCGGTGCACCTCGCCCTGGCGTTCGGACTGCTCTGGGAACCGGAAAGCGACTCGGCGGTGGACGCCATGCTGGTACTCGCCGCACGGCGGCAGCTGGACGCAGGACTGCTCGGACGACAGCTCGAGGCGCTGCTGAACCACGGGTTGCCCCACGCGGACAAGGCAGGCGGCTCGCTGCGGGCCGCCGCCGAGACGGGCGCCTACGCCACCGTGTGGTCCGTACTCGAAGCCGCCCTGCCCGGCCTGCTGCGCGACACCCCGGTCCGGGGCACGGCGGCCCTGCTGGCACTCGCCGTCGAGTGCGCTTCGCGCTGCGCGGCCAAGGGAGAGATCGCCGAGGTCACGGCGGTGGCCGGGCGCAGCACGTCGAGCCAGACGGTGAAGAACGCCAGGTTGCTGCGTGACGCGTTGCGCTGAGGGGACGCGGGAACGGTCCCGCCCGATTTCGGGCGGGACCGTCGCCACGGCTACCGGGCGGCCGGTGCTCCGTCGGACGCCAGGCCCGATGCCGACGCCGGGGCGTAGCCGACGGGCCGGGTGGTGAACACTCCCCGGCCCTGCGTCCGGCTGCGCAGCCGGGTCGCGTAACCGAACAGCTCGGCCAGCGGCACGGTGGCGGTGATCACCACCGTGCCCGTGCCCGCCCCGCCTCGTGCCGTCGAGCCGGAGACCCGGCCGCGCCGGGCGGCCAGGTCGCCGAGCACCCCGCCGACGGCGTCGTCGGGCGCGGTGACCGTGACCTCGACCACCGGTTCCAGGAGGACCACCGCGCAGGCGCGCAGTGCCTCCCGGAGCGCGAGCCGCCCGGCCGTCCGGAACGCCATCTCCGAGGAGTCCTTCGGATGGGTCGCGCCGTCGGTCAGGACGACGCGCAGCCCCGTCACCGGATGACCGCCGAGCGGCCCTTCGCCCAGCGCGTCCCGGCAACCGGCCTCCACGGCCCGGACGTACTCCTGCGGTACGCGTCCACCGACGACGACCGACCGGAACTCGAAGCCCGTCGCACTGTCACCGGCCGTGCCCGAGGGGACCGGCAGCGGTTCCACGTCGAGGACGACATGCGCGAACTGCCCGGCGCCACCGTCCTGTTTGACGTGCCGGTGGACGTGTCCGGTGACCCCACGTGCGACCGTTTCCCGGTACGTCACCTTCGGCCTGCCGACCCGGACGTCCAGCCCGTGGGCGCGCCGGATCTTCTCCACCGCCACCTCCAGATGCAGTTCGCCCATGCCGGACAGCACGGTCTGACCGGTTTCGGGGTCGGTCCGTACGACCAGCGAGGGATCCTCCTCGACCAGCCGTGCCAGCGCCGACACCAGTCGGTCCGTATCGGTTCGGGCACCGGCCTCGACCGCGACGGAGACGACCGGTTCGGCCGTGCTCGGCGGTTCGAGGACCAGCGGAGCCCCGGGCGCGCACACGGTCGCACCGGCACGGACGGCCTTCAGCCCGACCACCGCGACGATGTCCCCGGCCACCGCCCGGTCCAACCGGTCGTGCCGGTCGGCCTGGACGCGCAGGATCCGCCCGATCCGCTCGGTGCGCAATGCGCCCGCGTCCCAGACAGCCACAGCCTCTCCCTTCCGAATCGTTCCCGAGTACACACGCAGGTAGGTCAGCCGCCCGGTGGCCGTGGCGTTCACCTTGAACGCCAGCGCCGCGAACGGCGCCGCCGGATCGGCGGCCCGCTCCTCCTCCCCGCCGTCCCGGCCCCGGACACCGCGCACGGCGGGCACGTCCAACGGCGAGGGCAGGTACGCCACCACGGCGTCCAGCAGCGGTTCGATCCCCCGGTTCCGGTAGGCCGAGCCGCACAGCACGACCACACCGTCACCGGTACGGGTCAGGTCGCGCAGTGCCCCTTCGAGGGTCCGCGCGGAGAGGCCGGACTCCGCGCAGAACTCCTCGAATGCGCCGGGATGGAGTTCGGCGACCGCTTCCTCCAGCACCCGGCGCCGCCGCCGGGCCTCTTCGAGCAGGCCATCGGGTACGGGCCCCTCCTCGACCGAGTCGCGGCCTTCGGCCCAGACCAACGCCCGCATACGCAGCAGATCGACGACCCCGCTGAACCCGTCCTCCGCGCCGATCGGCAACTGCACGACCAGCGGGGCCGGATGCAGCCGCTCCCTGATCGACTCGACCGCCGCGTCGAGGTCGGCGCCGGCACGGTCCAGCTTGTTGACGAACGCGATGCGGGGCACCCCGTAGCGGTCGGCCTGCCGCCACACCGACTCGCTCTGCGGCTCGACCCCCGCGACGGCGTCGAACACCGCGATCGCCCCGTCGAGCACCCGCAGCGACCGCGCGACCTCATCGGAGAAGTCGACGTGTCCCGGGGTGTCGATGAGATTGATCCGATGCCCGTCCCAGGCACAACTCACCGCCGCGGCGAAGATGGTGATGCCACGGTCACGCTCCTGGGAGTCGAAGTCGGTGACGGTCGTGCCGTCATGGACCTCACCCCTCTTGTGCGTGGTCCCGGTGACATACAGGATCCGCTCGGTGACGGTGGTCTTGCCGGCGTCGACGTGGGCGAGGATGCCCAGATTACGGACGGCGGTGAGCGGGTTGACGAGATCGCGGTGCAGTTCGGTACGCACGGCCCATGGCCTTTCAGGATGATCCAGAAGGGGTCGGCGCAATTCCCGGACGAACGGGCCATGACCTACGGGCACTCCGGCACGGGCGCAACCACAGAAGGACGCGCATGCGGGGCGTGCGGAGATCAGGCGTTCGTCAGGGCCATCCGGTCCCGGCCGCGCAGCCGGCACCGGACACCCGAAGACACGAGGATCACCTCGTACCGCGACGGGGGAACAACAACAGCGGTGCGGTAACGCATGGCCGGGCTCCCCTCATTCGTCACGGGGCGCGCCGCGGTGATGCGCGGCACGCGTTGTGGGGCGAGTGTAGGGAACCGGGCCGGGGGCAGGACACCGGATTTTTCCGCCTCTCGCCGTCACTCTCCCCCACGCCGCTGTTCCGGGCGGGCAGGCGCGATGATGGTGGCGGCGCGGCCGGGTGGTGCGGGGCTGTCCGCTCCGAGTACTTGGCAGCGCGCCGGACCGTGCCGGGACCACAGTGCGGCCGTCCACGCGCAGAGCAGTGCGTCGATGAGGTCCTCCCGGTGCTTGTAGTCGGCGGCCCGTTGGGGTGAGGGCTCGTCGAGCAGCCGGCGGGAGACCGGGTGGGAGGCGAGCAGCAGGGGCGGATCGGCGGTGGCGAGGCCCGCCATGCGCGCGATCAGCCTGTCGCACTCCGCTGCCCTCACCGCTCGCCATTGTGCCGTCGGCACGCGCGCCGGCCGGCGCTTGTAGGTGGGGCGTTCCTGGTCGTAGCCCAGCTCGTGGGCCCCGACCAGGGTCGTGTACGGATAGCACTCGGACATGACCGTCCCGCCCGTCGGCGGCCCGCCCCTGCCGTCGTCGTAGACCCAGCCGGACTCCTCCAGCCCCTCCCGCAGGAGAACACCGGCGAGGCGCGGAGAGCTCTGGTTGGTGCTGTTCGCGCTCACCTTCCAGCGTCCGTACCGCTGGCCGACCTCCCGCTCGCACGGCCGCTGCCCGGCCGGGTTGTCGACGATCAGCGGTGCGTCCACGAAAGCCAGGGTCGATCCGTCGGCGGCTGTCCTGGCGAGCCACGACATCGTCTCCTCGAGACCACGGGTCCAGCCGCACTCGAGCACCACGCCGCTACGGTCGACAGCAGCTACCCCGGTCTCGTTGGGCCTGGCGCGAGTTCCGCCGTGCGCCCAGGCGAGGTCAATGCCGATGAACCGCTCTGTCTCCATGCAGCGGTAGTACCAGATGACGACGGGCTCATTAAAGAAACGCTTGCGTTTCGCTCGCGGCCACCGTAGCTTATGTGTACGAAACCGTTTCGTATTGATGGGAGCCCGGGGCGTGCCCAGTCGCAGCAGTAGCAAGCCCGAGGTGCCGCGTGGGGCGGGGTCCGAGGGGCTGGTCCTGACCGTCGTAGCGCGGGCTTCGCGATGACGGCCTCTCCGGTGTTCCTGGCCGTCGCCCTCTCCCTGGTCTCCGCGGTCTGTTACGCCACAGCCGCTGTGGTCCAGGAACGGACAGCTGCCGGAACGCCGGACCTGCGGGACGCGCTCACCCGTGTCTCGTGGTGGTGGGCCGTCCTCCTCAACGCCACCGGTGCACTGCTGCACGTGGTCGCCCTGCGGTACGGGCCGCTGACCCTGGTGCAGCCGCTCGGCGCGCTGACCCTCGTGGTGGCGGTGCCCCTGGGTTCGCTGGCCGCCCGCCGCCGGACCTCGGGCACGCAGTGGCGCGGCATGGCCCTGACCCTCGTCGGGCTGACCGCGCTGCTGACCGCCACCGCCTCGGGCAACGCGCCGGACAGCACCCTGCGCACCACCGAGGTGCTGCTGATCGCACTCGCCGCCGCCACCGTCATCATGGCGCTCGTCCGCATCGCCCCGAGCGGCCTCGGCTTCGCGGCGGCCTCCGGCATCGCCTCCGGAGTCGGCTCCACGCTGGCCCAGAAGCTCGCCGTCGGGCCGACGGTGTCCTGGAGCGCGGCGGTGGTGGCGGTCCTCACCGTCTCGTTCGCCGCGGCGGGGCTGGTGCTCTCGCAGAAGGCGTACCGCAGCGGCCTCGGTGGCCCGCTCGCCCTGCTCACCCTCGTCAACCCGGTCACCGCGTCCGTCATCGGCATCACCCTGCTCGGCGAAGGCTTCCAGTACGGCGCGACCGGCACCCTGCTCGCCCTCGCCGGCGCCGCGGCGGCCGCCCGCGGTGTGGTCCTGCTCAGCCGGTCCCAGTCCCACCACGACCATCCCGACGGCGGCTACGGCCGGCCGCGCGTACCACGCCCGACAAAGGCGGAAACCGTGCCAGGGCTGCGGCCCACACGGCTTTTCACCGGCACGAGCCGGGCCACCTGAAATGGAGAACACGAACATGACGACTCTTCAACTGCGTCCTCTGACGACCGTGCGTGCGGCGGGGCTGGTGGACGTACCCGCCGTGGTGCGCCTGATCGCCCCGTCGCCCCCTGCCTCGCTTCCGGCCCCTGACCCGGTTCTGGAGGACTGCGCGCTGGACTGGGAGCAGACACAGAGCGCCATGCGGCTGGTACTGGCCCACCATGCCCTCGAAGAGGGCCAGGTATGGGTGGCCGAGCGTGAGGACGGCACACTTCTCGCGGCCGCCGTCTGGCTGCCGCCGGGCGCCGGGTCCGAGCCCCCCGACACCCGCTTCAGCAGCCTTTTCTCCCGGGAGCTCGCCACCCGCCCGCAGGAACGCCCGGTCCTGGCGACGGGGCTGAAGGAGGCGTGGCCCGACGGGCCGCACTGGAAGGTGGTCGTCGTCGGCGCGCTGGACGACACGAGCGCCTGGGACCACACCGTCGCCGCCGAACTGCTGGCCCCGGGGCTGCGTGCCGTCGACAGCCAGGCCGCCACCGCCGTCGCGGTCACAACCTCCGCCCGCCACGGTGACCAGCTGCGGCCTCTCGGGTTCCGCCGGCCGCGTGAGGTCCGCTCGCTGCCGGGCGCGAGCGCGTGGCTGACGACTCGTCAACCGCAGGGACGGGCGGGCCGCTGACGGGGCGCTCACACGCACTGGCGGAACGGGGCAGGGCCCCTTCGTGGAACTCTCCAGCCAGTACGTCCGAGCAGACCGGTCAGGATTCGAGAAGCGCCGACCTTCGAACCGCGCCTAGCGTGAGTGCCATGGACATCTCCCCGCGCGCGAGCTTCCTCCCTCGTGACGATCCTCGACGGAGCGTGCGCCGGTCACCCCGCAAAGCTGGTTGCGCACATCCCCACGCCGCATCCAGGCTTGGCGCCAGGTGAACGAGCCGCCCGACAGATGGAGACACGATGAGCACGGCCAAGAGGACGGGCACCCCCTCGCCTGAGCTGCACGCCGCCGACAGTCACGATCTGATCCGCGTGCACGGCGCGCGCGTGAACAACCTCAAGGACATCAGCATCGAGATCCCGAAGCGCCGCCTGACGGTGTTCACCGGCGTCTCCGGCTCGGGCAAGAGCTCACTGGTGTTCGACACGATCGCCGCGGAGTCGCAGCGGCTGATCAACGAGACCTACAGCGCCTTCGTGCAGGGGTTCATGCCGACGCTGGCGCGCCCCGAGGTCGACGTCCTCGACGGCCTCACCACCGCGATCAGCGTCGACCAGCGGCGGATGGGCGGCGACCCCCGCTCCACGGTCGGCACCGCCACCGACGCCAACGCGATGCTGCGCATCCTCTTCAGCCGGCTCGGCAAGCCGCACATCGGCCCGCCCAGCGCGTACTCCTTCAACACCGCCTCGGTCCACGCCAGCGGTGGGATCACGGTCGAACGCGGTGCCGCGAAGACCAAGACCGTGAAGGCGACCTTCAACCGCACCGGCGGCATGTGTACGCGCTGCGAGGGCCGGGGCTCGGTCTCCGACATCGACCTCACCCAGCTCTACGACGACTCCAAGTCGCTCGCCGAGGGCGCGTTCACCATCCCCGGCTGGAAGTCGGACAGCCAGTGGACCGTGCAGGTCTACGCCCAGTCCGGCTTCGTCGACCCGGACAAGCCGATCCGCCAGTACACCAAGAAGGAGCTTCAGGCCTTCCTCTACGGGGAGCCGGTCAAGGTCAAGGTCAACGGCGTCAACCTCACCTACGAGGGGCTGATCCCCAAGATCCAGAAGTCGTTCCTGTCCAAGGACAAGGAGTCACTGCAGCCGCACATCCGGGCGTTCGTGGAGCGGGCGGTCACCTTCACCGTCTGCCCCGAGTGCGAGGGCACCCGGCTGACCGAAGGGGCCCGCTCGTCGAAGATCAACCGGAAGAGCATCGCCGACGCCTGCGCGATGGAGATCAGAGACCTGGCCGAGTGGGTCCGCGGCGTCAAGGAACCGTCGGTGGCGCCGCTGCTCACCGCGCTCCAGCAGACCCTCGACTCCTTCGTGCAGATCGGTCTCGGCTACCTCTCGCTCGACCGGGCGTCGGGCACGCTGTCCGGCGGCGAGGCGCAGCGCGTCAAGATGATCCGCCACCTCGGCTCCTCGCTCACCGACGTCACCTACGTCTTCGACGAGCCCACCGCGGGCCTGCACCCGCATGACATCCAGCGGATGAACAACCTGCTGCTTCAGCTGCGGGACAAGGGCAACACCGTGCTCGTCGTGGAGCACAAGCCGGAGGTGATCGCGATCGCCGACCACGTCGTCGACCTCGGCCCCGGCGCCGGTACGGCGGGCGGCACCGTCTGCTTCGAGGGCACCGTCGAAGGGCTGCAGGCCAGCGACACCATCACCGGCCGCCACCTCGACGACCGGGCCTCCCTCAAGGAGGAGGTGCGCAAGTCCACCCGCGCGCTGGAGATCCGCGGCGCGACGGCGAACAACCTGCAGGGCGTCGACGTCGACATCCCGCTCGGGGTGCTCAGCGTCATCACGGGCGTCGCCGGCTCCGGCAAGAGCTCGCTCGTACACGGGTCGATCCCCACCGACGAGGGTGTGGTGTCGATCGACCAGAGCCCGATCCGCGGCTCGCGACGCAGCAACCCGGCGACGTACACCGGCCTGCTCGACCCGATCCGCAAGGCGTTCGCGAAGGCCAACGACGTGAAGCCCGCGCTGTTCAGCGCCAACTCCGAGGGCGCCTGCCCCACCTGCAACGGCGCCGGCGTCATCTACAGCGACCTGGGAATGATGGCCGGCACCGCCACCACCTGCGAGGACTGCGGCGGTAAGCGTTTCGACGCCTCGGTGCTCGAGTACCGCCTCGGCGGGCGCGACATCAGCGAGGTGCTCGCGATGCCGGTGACCGAGGCCGAGGAGTTCTTCGGCGCCGGCGAGGCGCACACACCGGCCGCGCACAAGATCCTCGAGCGGCTCGCCGATGTCGGGCTCGGCTATCTCACCATCGGCCAGCCGCTCACCACCCTGTCCGGCGGCGAGCGTCAGCGGCTCAAGCTGGCCACCCACATGGGAGACAAGGGCGGCGTCTACGTCCTGGACGAGCCGACGACAGGCCTCCACCTCGCCGACGTCGAGCAGCTGCTCGGCCTGCTCGACCGGCTCGTCGACTCCGGCAAGTCGGTCATCGTCATCGAGCACCACCAGGCGGTCATGGCACACGCCGACTGGATCATCGACCTCGGCCCCGGCGCCGGCCACGACGGCGGCCGCCTCGTCTTCGAGGGCACCCCCGCCGACCTGGTCGCCGCCCGCTCCACCCTGACCGGCGAGCACCTCGCGGCCTACGTCGGCGGCTGACCGAGGCCCCTGCGGACACCGTGGACGGGTTCGAGGCGCGGAGCAGCGCCTCGAACCCGTCCGCGGCGTATGGCGGCGCCTACCGGACGAGTTCCCACGCGCTGTCGCGTCCGCCGAGGCGGTCGGTGAGCTCGTCGTCCTCAACGGCGGGGCGGGTGTACCGCGTTGCCGGCATCGACTCGCCGCACAAGTACCTGAGCGATCAGCCTCCGACGGCGGCCGTGGTCCCCCGGATCTCCACTGCGGGCGGGGCGAGGTGGACGCGGCCAGGAGTGCCGGGTGTGTCGAAGCGGTCGAGGAGACAGCGGGCCGCGCGGCGGCCGACCTCGTGGCCCGCGTTGTCGACGGTGGTGAGCCAGACGTGGCGCAGCCGGGAGATGCTCGTGTTGTCGTAGCCGGTGACGGAGAGGTCGCGGGGGACGCTCAGGCCGAGTTCCTCGGCGGCCGACAGCGCGCCGACCGAGGCGATGTCGTTGACGGCGAGGATGGCGGTGGGCCGCCGCGGGCCGCTGAGCAGCCGCACCGTGCTGCGGTAGCCGCCCTCCTCGGTCATGTCGCTGGGCTCGACGATCGCACCGTCCGCGAGCCCGTGCGCCCGCATCGTCGCCTCGAAGCTGGCCCGGCGCAGTTCGCCGACGGCGCCGTAGCCCGCGATGTGCGCGATCCGGCGGTGGCCGAGGCCGATGAGGTGCTCGGTGATCAGCCGCGCGCCCCGCTCGTCGTCACCCGCCACGACGTCGACGCCGGGCGGTACCGGCTCGCGGGCGCCCGCGACGACGACCGGGATGCGCTCGGCGACCGTGCCGAGCGCGGCCGGGTCGGGCAGGGTGCCGACCACGACCAGGCCGTCCACCCGGAGGTCGAGCAGGGGTCCGGCCGGGTCCTGGCCGGTGCGGCGGTTGAGGCGGGCGTCGGCCAGGAGCATGTGCAGGCCGTTGTCGTGCAGCAGCGGGTTCAGGCCGTCCAGGAGGTCCACGAACCACGGGTTGCGCAGGTCGTTCAGGAGGACGCCGACCGTGCGGGTGCGCTGTTCGCTGAGGCTGCGCGCGGCGGCGTTCGGCCGGTAGCCGAGTTCCCGTACGGCCCGCAGCACGGCCTCGCGCTTCTCGGGGCGCACCTGGTCGGAGCCGCGCAGCACCAGGGAGACCAGCGACTTGGAGACACCGGCCTGGTCGGCCACGTCGCGGATCGTCGGCGGTCTGGTGTCCGGACTCGTCGGCGGTCGCATCTCTGGACCGTTCCATGCGTCACTCGCGCTTGTCAAAGGGTTGACACCAGGTAGAACCCCGCTCAGGGTGGCCTGGACAGATTATGGACCGGTCCAAAGAAGGGCTGTCATGGTGGATGCGCTCGGTGTCGCCGTCGTCGGATTCGGCTGGATGGGCCGGGTGCACACCCAGGCCTACTCCCGTGTCCGGCACCACTATCCGCAGTTGGCCCTGCGCCCGGAGCTGGTGACGGTCGCCGAGGAGGTCCCGGGCAGGGCCGAGGAGGCCGCCGCGCAGTTCGGGTTCGCCACCGCGGTCCGCGACTGGCGCGAGGTGGCCGCCGACCCGCGCATCGGGGCGGTGAGCATCACCGCCCCGAACTTCCTGCACCGCGAGATCGGCGTCGCGATGGCCGAGGCCGGCAAGCACATCTGGATCGAGAAGCCGGTGGGCCTGACCGCGGCGGACGCGGGCGCGGTGGCCGACGCGGTCGCCAAGGCCGGCGTCCAGGGGACGGTCGGTTTCAACTACCGCAACGCACCCGCCGTGGAGGCGGCCCGCGAGCTGATCGCCTCCGGTGAACTGGGCACGGTCACGCATGTCCGCGTCCGCCTGTTCAGCGACTACGCGGCGCATCCCGAGGGCGCGCTGACCTGGCGGTACGAGCGGGAGCGCGGCGGCAGCGGAGTGCTGGGCGACCTGGCCTCGCACGGCGCGGACCTGGCCCGCTATCTGCTCGGCGACATCGAGTCGCTCACCGCCGACACCGCGATCTTCGTACCCGAGCGGGCCCGCCCGACCGGCGCGACCGCCGGCCACACCCGGGCCTCCGGCGGCGAACTGGGCCCGGTCGAGAACGAGGACTACGTCAACTGCCTGCTGCGCTTCGCCTCCGGCGCCCGCGGTGTCCTGGAGGCCTGCCGGGTCTCGGTCGGCGAGCAGAACAACTACGGCTTCGAGGTGCACGGCACCAAGGGCGCGGTGTTCTGGGACTTCCGCCGGATGAACGAGCTGGGCGTCAGCCGCGGCACCGCGTACCAGGACCAGCCCGTCAGCACGGTGTATGTCGGCCCGGGCGACGGGGAGTTCGGCGCCTTCCAGCCGGGCGCCGCCAACGCCATGGGCTACGACGATCTGAAGGTGATCGAGGCGTACCGCTTCCTGCGTTCCGTCGCCGAGGGGAAACCGCACGGGGCCACCCTCCAGGACGCCGTGCACAGTGCGGCCGTACTCGATGCCATGGCGCGGTCGGCGGAGAGCGGCACGTGGGTCAACTTGGCGGTGTCGTAGGCGTGTTGTTCAACGCGGCGGTGTCGTAGGCATGTTGTAGGGCGTGACGATCTGGATCGCGGACGGCAGTGCAGGACCGGCGGGCGGCAGGGCGTCGTGGGCCCGCATGACAAGGCGGCAGGCCTCACGCATGTCCTGTCGCAGGTCGTGGTGGAGCACGGCCGACAGGCGCTGTTCGCGCAGCAGCCGGGTGTTGTCGTGATCGAGGTCGTGGGCGATGAACACGGCGCACTCGCGGCCCAGGTCCGCGAAGGCGCGCAGGGTCGCGATGTTGCCGCCGCCGATCGAGTAGACCGCCCTGATGTCCGGGTCGCGCTTGAGAGCGGCCCGGACGAGGTCGTACTCGGTGGCGTCCAGGCCCTGTCCCTCGGCGATCTCGACGAGGGTCCGTTCCGGGTGCCGGGCGCGCATCGCACCCCGGAAGCCCATCTCGCGCTCCTCCTCGTTGCGGAAGAAGCCGCTGCTGAGGCTGGTCAGCACATTGCCGGGCCGGTCGCCGAGCCACTGGCCCATGAGGTAGGCGGCCGTCGCGCCCGCCGCCCGGTTGTCTATGCCGACGTAGGCGAGCCGGGCGCTGGCGGGCAGGTCGGTCACCAGGGTGACGACGGGTATGCCGGCGGCGACGAGCCTGCCGACGGCGGCGGTCACCTCTGGCACGTCCGGGGCCTTGAGGATCACGCCCTGCGAGCCGCGCCGGGCTATCCGGTCCAGTATCCCGACCAGCTCCTCCCCCTGCCCGGTCTCACGGAAGTGGAAGCGTGAGCGCACGACGGCCGGGTGCAGGTCGGGCAGCTCGGCCTCCAGCGCGGCCCGCACGGCGGTGGTGAACCTCTCCGGTGCCTGCATCACGATGTCGATCATGAACGTACGGCCGACCAGCCGGACCTGGGTGCGCTGCCGGTCCAGATCGGCGATGGCCAGGCGGACCTCACGCACGGTGCTGTCACGCACCCCGCCCCGGCCGTTCAGGACCCGGTCCACGGTGGCCTCGCTGAGACCCGCCTGACGTGCTATTTCCCGGATCGGGAAAGGGTGACCCATGCGGCGGCTCCCTGAGGGGTTTTTGATGGGTTGCTGCTGGTTGTTCGAAGGGTTTGTCATGACAAGAATGACAGAGCCGCACCACACCGTGATCCGAGGGGACGACGATGTCCTTCAATTCCGCAGAACGCCGCGCCTGGCTCTCCGAGCAGGACTGCGACCTCAGCGCCTTCCGTGCGCTGGTCGAGCGGCCGACCGACCTCTCCGAGTTCCCGTACGGCTCCTCCGTGGAGCGGAACGTCCTCGTCTACGACAGTGACCGGCTCCGCAAGGCCGTGGCCGCCGGAGAGCGCCGTGAGGTCCAGGCCGAGCTGGTCCGGGCGTTCGCCGAGGGGCCCGGCATCGTGGTCCTCCAGGGCGCCTTCCCGGACACGTCGGTCGTCGACCGTACGACCGCGGTGTTCGACGCCCTGATCGCCGAGCAGCGTGCCTCGGGCGCGGGCGCCGGGGACCACTTCGCCAAGCCGGGGGCCAACGACCGGGTGTGGAACGCCCTGGAGAAGGCCGCGCTCTACGACCCGGAGGCGTTCGCCGACTACTACGCGAACGACATCCTGGCGCTGGTGTCGGCCGCCTGGCTCGGCCCCGGCTACCAGGTCACCTCGCAGGTCAACGTGGTCCACCCGGGCGGCGCGGCGCAGACCGTGCACCGCGACTACCACCTCGGCTTCCTCAGCAACGAGGCCGCCGCCGGCTATCCCGCCCATGTGCACCGCCTCTCCCCCGTACTCACGCTGCAGGGCGCGGTCGCGCACTGCGACATGCCGGTCGAGTCGGGGCCAACGATGTATCTGCCGCACTCGCAGAAGTACGAGCCGGGCTATCTGGCCTGGCGACTGCCCGCGTTCCAGGCCTACTTCGAGGCGCACCACATCCAGCTCCCGCTCGCCAAGGGCGATGCCGCGTTCTTCAACCCCGCGCTCTTCCACGCGGCCGGGACCAACCGCACGGCGGACGTCCGGCGCATGGCCAACCTGCTCCAGGTGTCCTCCGCGTTCGGGCGGGCGATGGAGACGGTCGACCGCGAGGCGGTGAGCAACGCGGTCTTCCCCGTGCTGCTCAAGCGCAAGTCCGAGGGCGCGGGCGAGGAGTGGCTGGACACGGTCGTCGCCGCCTGCGCCGAGGGCTACCCCTTCCCCACCAACCTCGACAACGACCCGCCGGTCGACGGACTGGCCCCGCCCTCGCAGGCCGACGTGGTCCGCCGCGCGGTGCGTGAGGAATGGACCCCAGAGGCGCTCCGCGAGGAGCTGCTGGCCGGTGCAGAGCGACGCGAGAGCTGAGGAAAACCATGGGACTTCTCGACGACAAGGTCGTCCTCGTCAATGGCGGCAGCCAGGGCGTGGGTGCCGCCATCGCTCGCGCCGCGGTGCGCGAGGGCGCGGTGGTGGCCGTCAGCGGCCGCCGACCCGAGCCCGGTGAGGCCCTGGTGGCCGAGCTGACCGGGGCGGGCGGCAAGGCGATGTTCGTACGCGCCGACCTGTCGGACGCCGAGCAGGCGAAGGCGGCCGTGGCCGAGGTGATCGCCGCGCACGGCCGCGTCGACTGCCTGGTGAACTCCGCCGGGCTCACCACCCGCGGCACCCTGCTCGCCACCACGCCCGAACTGTTCGACCAGCACATCGCGATCAACCTGAAGGCGCCGTTCTTCGCGATGCAGGCTGCGGTGGCCGACATGGTGGCGCGCAAGGCGCCGGGCACCATCGTCAACATCGGCTCCAACTGCGCACACGGCGGGCCGCCCCACCTGGCGGCGTACTCCGCGGCCAAGGCCGGTCTGGCGGGCCTGACGCGCAACGCCGCGCACGCCCACCGCTTCGACCGGGTCCGGATCAACGACCTGAACATCGGCTGGACCGCGACCGAGGGCGAGGACGCGACCCAGAAGGCCTTCCACGGCGCCGGGGACGACTGGCGGGAGGAAGCCGCCGCGAAGCTGCCGATGGGCAAGCTCGGCCAGCCGGACGAGATCGCCGACTTCGTCGTGTTCCTGCTGTCCGACCGGTCCGGGGTGGTCACCGGTTCGGTGATCGACTGGGACCAGAACGTCCTCGGCGCCCTCGACTGACTCCCCCTCGCAAGACACCCGCACCTCCCAAGGAGCAACACCCTCATGCGTATCGGAATCCTCGGCCTCGGCCGCATCGGCGCCTTTCACGCCGAGACCCTCTCCGGACTCGACGTCGTCGAGTCGCTCGTCCTCACCGACCCCTTCGCGGACGCCGCCAAGACCGCCGCGGAGCGGTTCGGCGGCGAGGTCGTGGACTCGCCCGAGGCCCTGCTGGCCGCCGGCGTGGACGGCATCGTGATCGCCGCCGCCACGGACGCCCACCCCGGGCTGATCCTGGCCGGGGTCGAGGCCGGCATCCCCGTCTTCTGCGAGAAGCCCGTCGCCAAGACCATGCGCGAGGGCGTCCAGGTCCTCAAGGCCGTCCAGGGCAGCGACGTGCCGATCCAGATCGGCTACAACCGCCGCTTCGACGCCGGCTTCGTCGCCGCGCGCGCCGCCGTGCACGCCGGTGAGCTGGGCAAGCTGCACACCGTACGGTCGACCACGCTGGACCCGGCGCCGCCGCCCGCCGCGTACATCGCCGCCTCCGGAGGCATCTTCCGGGACTGCTCCGTGCACGACTTCGACATCATCCGCTGGGTGACCGGCCACGAGGTGACCGAGGTGTACGCGGTCGGCGGCAACCGGGGCGCCGACTACATCAAGGAGGCGGGCGACGCCGACACCACCGGCGCGATCCTCACCCTCGACGACGGCACCATCGCGGTGGTCTCCAACTCCCGCCACAACGCCCGGGGTTACGACGTCCGCATGGAGATCCACGGCTTCACGGACTCCATCGCGGTGGGCCTGGAGGACAAGCTGCCGCTGCGTTCCGTCGAGCCCGGCGTGACCTTCCCCGCGGGTACCCCGCACGACTTCTTCATGGACCGCTTCACGGCCGCCTACCAGGCCGAACTCACCGCGTTCACCGAGGTCGTGGCCGGCACCCGGCCCTCCCCGTGCACGGTCGCCGACGCCCTGGAGGCCGGCTGGATCGCCGATGCCTGCACACTGTCCCTGCACGAGCACCGCCCCGTCACGATCCAGGAGGTACGGGAAGCATGAGCGAACAGGGCCGGGAACCACTGCGCATCGGAGTGCTGGGAGCAGCACGGATCACCGAGAACTCCCTGATCGGCCCGGCCCGGTCGACCGGCCACCGCGTCGTCGCGGTGGCCGCGCGCGACCGCTCTCGCGCGCAGGCGTACGCCGCCGCACACGGCGTCGAGCGGGTGGCGGACTCCTACGCCGACCTGCTCGCCGACCCGGAGGTGGAGGTCGTCTACAACCCCCTTGCGAACGGCCTGCACGGACCGTGGAACCTCGCCGCCCTGGCGGCGGGCAAGCACGTCCTGTCGGAGAAGCCCTCGGCGAGCAACGCCGAGGAGGCCGCCGAGGTACGGGAAGCGGCAGCCAAGGCCGGCACGGTCTTCATGGAGGCCTTCCACTACCTCTTCCACCCGGTCACCCGGCGCCTGCACGAAATCCTCGAGAGTGGCGAACTCGGCGAACTGCGGCGCGTCGAGACCGTGGTCGCGATCCCCGCCCCGCCGGACACCGACCCGCGCTGGTCGCTGGAACTGGCCGGCGGCGCCGTGATGGACCTGGGCTGCTACAGCCTTCACGCGGTGCGGATGCTGGCCCCCTGGGCGGGCGGCGCGCCACGGCTCGTCTCCGCCCGGGGCGGCGAACGCGCCGGCGCGCCGGGTGTCGACGAGTGGCTGGACGCCGACCTGGCCTTCCCCGGCGGCGCCACTGGCTCCGCCCGCTGTCACATGGCGTACGACGAGCTGGAGATGAGCTGCCGGATCGTCGGCTCGCGGGGGGAGGCGACCGCGCCGAACTTCGTACTGCCGCACCGGGACGACCGGGTCGTCGTCCGCACCGGCGACGGCGAACGCACCGAGCGCCTGGGCACCCGCTCCTCGTACACCTACCAGTTGGATGCTTTCGCCGCCCGGGTGCGCGGGGGCGCCCCGCTGCCGCTGGACGCGGGTGACGCGCTGGCGACGATGACACTGATCGACGAGTGCTACCGCGCCGCGGGCTTCGAGCCCAGGCCGCGTGTCTCTGGGGCGCGGTAGACGAACGGCGGGTACGGCTCCCCTGCCGCCTGCATCCACCCCGTGCGGGGCCGGAGGCATTCCGGTTCGGACTCGGCGAGGCGCCGGTTGGAGGCCACCCGTAGCCGATGCGAGCCATCGGCGTTCTTCTGACCGAGGGTCACCTTGATCTACAACAGGGTGAGTTGTGGTTCACAGGGCGCGGGACCGCCGGGCGGCGAAGCACCGCAGGACCGTCAGCGCGCTCCGTGGCACCACAGCCTTGCGTCGGTCCTGCCCCGCCCCCGCTGGACTCGGGCCAGGTCGTCCAGAACGTCGGAGAGAAGGCCGCCGCGGGCCTCGGGACAGACGCGCCGCGAGCGGGACCCTTGTACGGGTCCCGCTCGATCGGCCCAAAGCCGTCGCCGACCTCTTCCTCCACGGTGGCGCCGAGGCCGCGTCCGCGGTGAGCAGCCTTCCGCAGGACCGGGAGGTCGCACCGAAGGTCGTAAGGACCGAAGGCGGTAAGGAGAGGGCCGCCCCGTCCTGTCGTGCCGTCAGGCGCCGCAGGACCGGAGGAACTTGCGGGTGCGCACCGCGATCGGCAGCGGCTTGTCCGGCTCGCACGGGTACATGTCCTGCTCGACGATCGCGAACAGCTCGACGCCCAGCCGCTGCGCCGCGACCAGCACCGGCTCCAACTCCGGTACGCCGGAAGGCGGTTCGCACATCACTCCGCGCTGTACGGCCGGACCGAAGGGAACCTCGTTCTTGACGACGTCGGCGAGGATCTCCGGGTCGACCTGCTTGAGGTGCAGATAGCCGATGCGTTCGCCGTACGTCTCGATCAGCTTGACGCTGTCGCCGCCGCAGTAGGCGTAGTGCCCCGTGTCCAGGCAGAGGTTGACGAGTTCGGAGTCGGTCGAGTCGAGGAAGCGCTCGACGTGGTCCTCCGTGTCGATGTGGGTGTCCGCGTGCGGGTGGACGACGATGTCGAGACCGTACGTCTCCTTGACCTCGTGTCCGAGGCGTTCCATGCCCTTGGTGAGGTGGGCCCACTGCTCGCCGGTCAGCTCCGGCGGCTCCAGGATCTCTGCGGTCTTGTCGTCCCGCCAGAAGGACGGGATGACGACCAGGTGCTTCGCGCCCATCGCCTGGGTGAGCGCGGCGACCTGGCTGACGTGCTCCCAGGTGGAGTCCCAGACGGAGTGGCCCCGGTGCAGGCCGGTGAAGACCGTGCCCGCGGAGACCTTCAGATCGCGCTTGCCGATCTCCTCGGTGAGCCGGGCCGGGTCGGTCGGCAGATAGCCGTACGGACCCAGCTCGATCCAGGGGTAGCCGGCCTCGGCAACCTCGTCCAAGAAGCGCTGCCACGGCACCTGTTGGGGATCGTCGGGGAACCAGACACCCCAGGAGTCCGGGGCGGAGCCGACCCGGATGCGGTCCAGAGAGGGACGGTCGGACATGTCAGGAGGTCCCTTCGGGGGAAGCGGTCGCCGGAGCCTTGAGGTCCTTCACCTCGGGCAGCTCCTCGACATCGACGCCGCGGACTTGGGCCAACTCGTGCTTGAGTGCGGCGAGTTCGGTGCCGCCGGCCATGTGGTTGGTGAGTTCTTCGAGGGTGATTTCGCTGCGTTCGGCGGAGAGTTCGAGGGTGCCCAGGCGCAGGACGCTGAAGTGGTCGCCGACCATGTACGCGTGGTGCGGGTTGTGGGTGATGAAGATGACGCCGAGGCCGCGGTCGCGGGCGGCGGCGACGTACTTCAGCACCACGCCGGACTGCTTCACACCCAGCGCCGCGGTCGGCTCGTCCAGGATCAACACCCGGGCGCCGAAGTAGACGGCGCGGGCGATGGCGACGCACTGGCGCTGGCCGCCGGAGAGGGTGCCGATGGGCTGTTCCAGGTTGTCCAGGATGATGCCCATGTTGCGGAGCTCCTGGTCCGCGGTCTTCTTCATCTTCTCGATGTCGAGACGGCGGACGGGCCAGGGGCCCTTGGTCATCTCGGAGCCGAGGAAGAAGTTCCGCCATACCGGCATCAGCGGGACGGTCGCGAGGTCCTGGTAGACGGTGGCGATGCCCTTGTCGAGGGCCTGGCGGGGGGTGGTGAAGTGCACCGGTTGGCCGTCGACGAGGAACTCGCCCTCGGTGTGCTGGTGCAGCCCGGAGATGATTTTGATCAGGGTGGACTTGCCGGCGCCGTTGTCGCCGAGCACGCAGGTGACCTGGCTGGGGCGGACGGCGAGGTCCACGCCGTGCAGGGCGCGGACGTTGCCGTAGGACTTGCCGGCGTTGCGCAGCTGGACGAGGGGGGCATCCCCGTCCTGGTCCTGGGGCGCGGTGTCCTGGAGGATGGCGCCGTGGGTGCCGGATCCGTTGGAGTTCGTCATTGCGGTTACCTCCGGGTCGCGGTGCGCTGGACCCACAAGTTGATGAGGACGGCGCCCAGCAGCATCACGCCGAGGAAGGCCTTGAACCAGTCGGGGTTCCAGCCGGCGTAGACGATGCCCTGCTGCACCATGCCGAACATGAAGGCGCCGAAGACCGGACCGATCGCGGAGCCGGCGCCGCCGGTGAGCAGGCAGCCGCCGATCACGGCCGCGGAGATGTAGATCAGTTCCTGGCCCACGCCCTCGCCGGACTGCACGGTGTTGAAGGAGAACAGCTGGTGCATGCCGATGAACCAGGCACCGAAGCCGACCAGCATGAACAGCGAGATCTTGGTGAAGGCGACCGGGACACCCACCGCACGGGCCGAGTCCTTGTTGCCGCCGACCGCGAAGACCCAGTTGCCGTACTTGGTGCGCAGCAGCACCCAGGTCGCGATCGCGGCGAAGACCAGCCACCAGATGATGGTGATCTTCACCTGGACGCCGCCGACGTCGAAGGAGGAGGCGAAGACCTTCTTGGCCTGGTCGAAACCGTCCATGCTGCTGATGTCGTCGGTCGCCACATTGCCGGTGACCAGCTTGGTCACGGCCAGGTTGACGCCCTGCAGGATCAGGAAACTGCCCAGGGTGACCAGGAAGGACGGCAGGCCGGTCTTGACCACCAGCCAGCCATTGAGGAACCCGATCCCCAGCGACACCACCAGGGCGGCGATCACACCGACCCACACGTTCATGCTCAGCTGGTAGGCAAGCATGCTCGCGGTGAGCGCCGAGGTGATCACCGCGACACCGGCGGACAGGTCGAACTCCCCGCCGATCATGAGCAGCGCGACGGGCAGGGCCATGATGCCGATGGTCGACGACCCGTACAGGACGTTCGCCATCGAGCTGGCCTCGCGCACCGGCGGCGCCGAGATCAGGAAGAACACATAGACCGCGGCGGCGCCGAGGAAGACACCCACCTCCGGCCGGGCCAACAACCTGATCGCCAGAGGACGTTGCGCGGTCCGGCCATCGGTCTGCTTCGGGCCGGAGGCCGGCGGTGTGGTCACCGCCGGCTCGGCATGCTGGGTCATGCTCATCACCGGGTTCCGTTGGCCGCGAACTTGGCGACGCTTTCGACGTTGGTCTTGTCGACGAAGGCCGGTCCGGTCAGCACGGGCTGCTCACCGCCGCCGCTGTAGTTGCCGTTGTTCTTGTAGAGCCACAGCGAGTCGACCGCCAAGTAGCCCTGGAGGTAGGGCTGCTGGTCCACGGCGAAGTCGATGGTGCCCTTGCTGATGGCTCCCGTCAGGTCCTTGTTGAGGTCGAAGGTGGCGATCTTCGCGCTGCTGCCCGCGTCGGACACCGACTGCACGGCGGTCAGTGCGAACGGGGCGCCCAGGGTGACCACGTAGTCGATGGCCTTGTCCTGCGTGAGCTTGGCGGTGATCGTCGACTTCACGGACGGCATGTCGGTGCCGTTGACGTTCAGCGTCTCGACGGTGCCGTTGAACGTCTTCTTCACGCCGTCGCAACGCTGGGTCAGGCCGATGTTGCCCTGCTCCTGGATGACACAGACGGCCTTCTTGGAGCCGAGCGTGTTCAGCCGGTTGCCGAGCGCCTCGCCGGCGACGGTCTCGTCCTGGCCGAAGAACTCCAGCAGGCCGAGGCTCTTCCAGTCACTGAGACCGGAGTTGAGGCCGACCACGGGTATGTTCGCGGCCTTCGCCTTGCTCACGACGTCCTTCAGGGCGTCCGGCTTGGCGAGGGTGATCGCGATGCCGTCGACCTTCTGGTCGATCGCGTTCTGCACCAGGTTGGCCTGGTTGCCCGCGTTCGGGTCGGCGGAGTAGATGAGCTTGATGTTGTCCTTGGCCGCTGCGGCCTCGGCGCCCTTGCGGACGATGTCCCAGAACGTGTCGCCGGGCGCCTGGTGCGTGACCAGGGCGACCGTCATACGCGGGGTGGTGGCCTTGCCCGCGGAGGCGCCGTCGGCGCTTTCCTCGGACTTCTTGCCGCCCGAGCTGCTGGAGCAGCCAGCGAGGGTCAGGGCCGCTGCCGCGGCCACGGCTACGAAGGGGGCCATTCTGCGGGAGCGGGTCTGAGAAGAGCGGTCCATCTTTCCTGCACCTCACTGTGCTACGGGGGAAATGGAGCACGGATCACGAGGATCCGGGGGCCCGGGATCTGCGGAGATTCGGGTCGTGTGCGGCGAAAAAGAAGCTGTTGCGCTGGGACGGAATCCAATCCCTGGGCGCGCCCGCTGTCAATACTTTGTTAAGACATCATTTCACAAGCAGGTCCGAATGTAAGTACAAACTATTGACATCGTCGCCCTCCGAGACCTACACCTGAGAGGCGGCAAGCCCCCTGGGACCCGCACACCCCCAGCAGCCCGAGGAGCGTCGCGCATGGCCGAGTCAGCCCAGTCCTTCGATCTGATCACTATGGGCCGCATCGGGGTCGATCTCTACCCCCTCCAGGCCGGCGTGCCCCTGGAGCGGGTGGAGACCTTCGGTAAATTCCTCGGAGGTTCGGCCACCAACGTGGCGGTCGCGGCCGCCCGGCTCGGCCGCAGCACCGCGGTGATCACCCGCACCGGCGACGACCCCTTCGGCGTCTATCTGCACCAGGCGCTCAGGGAGTTCGGCGTGGACGACCGCTGGGTCACGCCGGTCGCCGAGTACCCGACCCCGGTCACGTTCTGCGAGATCTTCCCGCCGGACGACTTCCCGCTGTACTTCTACCGGCAGCCCAAGGCGCCCGACCTGGAGATTCGCACCGAGGAGCTGGACTACTTCGCGATCCGCACGGCCCGGGTCTTCTGGATCACCGGCACCGGTCTGAGCGAGGAGCCGAGCCGCTCGGCGACGCTCGCCGCCCTCAAGGCGCGCGACAAGGCGGGCACTACGGTCTTCGACCTCGACTGGCGTCCGATGTTCTGGAAGGACCCGGAGGAGGCCCGCCCCTACTACGCCGAAGCGCTGCGTCACGCGACGGTCGCGGTGGGCAACCTCGACGAGTGCGAGATCGCCACCGGCGTCCGCGAGCCCCGCGCCTGCGCCGAGGCGCTCCTTGACGCGGGCGTGGAACTCGCCGTCGTCAAACAGGGCCCCAAGGGCGTCCTGGCCATGCACCGCGACGGCAGGACCGCCGAGGTGCCGCCGGTCCCGGTCGAGGTGCTCAACGGCCTCGGTGCGGGCGACGCGTTCGGCGGCTCGCTGTGCCACGGACTGCTGTCCGGCTGGGAGTTGGAGAAAACCATGCGGTACGCCAACGCGGCCGGCGCCCTCGTCGCCTCCAGGCTCGCCTGCTCCTCCGCGATGCCGACCGAGTCCGAGGTCGAGGACCTGCTAGCAGGCGCCGCGGTGGGCGCCCGAGCGGCCGGCTGAGCACGCCGTGGAGTACGCGGCCGAACGAGCCATCCCTGAACGGAGTTTCTCTTGAGCATCAGCATCCCCGACCTGGTCACGGTCAGAGCCCGGCATCCGGAGGCCGTCGCCGAGGCGGCCGCCCGCCGGGTGCGCCGCCCGCTGCTCGGTGACAGCGGCCGGCTGATGATCGTGGCCGCCGACCATCCGGCGCGCGGCGCCCTCGGCGTCGGCGACCGCCGCACCGCCATGGCGAACCGGGCCGACCTGCTGGAGCGCCTGTGCATCGCGCTGTCCCGGCCGGGCGTCGACGGGGTGCTGGCGACCGCCGACATCCTGGAGGATCTTCTCCTGCTCGGGGTCCTCGACGGCAAGGTCGTGATGGGCTCGATGAACCGTGGCGGCCTGGCCGGCGCGTCCTTCGAGATGGACGACCGGTTCACCGGCCACCGCGCCGAGGACATCGCCCGGCTCCGCTTCGACGCGGGCAAGCTGCTGCTCCGTATCGACTACGACGACCCGGGCTCGCTGACCACCCTGGAGTCCACCGCCCGGGCCATCGACGACATGGCGGCACGCCAACTCCCGCTGTTCGTCGAACCGTTCATCTCCCGCCGGGTCGACGGCGCGGTCCGCAACGACCTGTCCGCCGAGGCCGTGATCCGCTCCATCGCCATCTCCTCGGGACTGGGCGGCACCTCCGCCTACACCTGGCTGAAACTCCCCGTCACCCACGACCCGGACGACATGGCCGAGGTACTGGAGACGTCGACTCTGCCCACCGTCCTCCTCGGCGGCGAGGTCGGGGACGACCAGGAGGGCGCGTACGAGAAGTGGCGCAAGGCGCTGCGCCTGCCCACCGTCCAGGGCCTGGTCGTCGGCCGCTCCCTGCTGTACCCCGCCGAGGGCAGCGTGGCGACGGCGGTGGACACGGCCGTGGGTCTGTTGTGAACCGGAGGCACACGATGACCAGTGCGTATCACCTTCCCGCCGGCAAGGCCCTGGGCGGCCCCTACGTCGTGGACGTCACCCCCGAGTCCGCCGTCTGGGGCTACTCCAGCCTGCGGATCCTGGAGCTGCCGCCCGGCGGCGGGCACACCTTCGACACGGCCGACAGCGAGTGGATCGTGCTGCCGCTGAGCGGCGCCTGCACCGTCGCCGCCGACGACGACCTCGGTCACGAGACCTTCCAACTACAGGGCCGCGACAGCGTGTTCACCGGCGTCAGCGACTTCGCGTACGTCCCACGGGATTCCCGTACGACGATCTCGTCGACCGGCGGCGGACGCTTCGCCCTCACCGGCGCGCGCTGCACCCGCCGGCTGCCCGCCCGCTACGGCCCGGCCTCGTCGGTGCCGGTGGAGCTGCGCGGCACCGGCAACAGCTCCCGCCAGGTCAACAACTTCGGCGCGGCAGGGGTCTTCGAGTGCGACAAGCTCATCGCCGTCGAGGTGATCACCCCGGGCGGCAACTGGTCGTCCTTCCCGCCGCACAAGCACGACGAGCACCGGCCCGGCGAGGAGTCCGTCCTCGAGGAGATCTACTACTTCGAGTTCGCCGACCACGAGGGCACACCCGGCCTCGGCTACCAGCGCGTCTCCCCGTCCGGGCAGGGCCGTAACACCGATGTCCTGGCCGAAGTGCGCGGCGGCGACGTCGTGTTGATCCCCGACGGCTGGCACGGGCCCTCGATGGCCGTGCCGGGCCACCACATGTACTACCTCAACGTCATGGCGGGTCCCGAGGACGAACGCTCCTGGCTGATCTGCGACCACCCCGATCACGCCTGGGTCCGCGACACCTGGCCCGAGCAGCCCGTCGACCCCCGCCTCCCCCTCTACACGGCACCGGAGAAGTCCTGATGAGCACCCCCACCCGCCGTCTGACCGTCGCCCAGGCCCTGGTGCGCTTCCTGTCGGCGCAGTACAGCGAGCGCGACGGCGTGCGGCACCGGCTGATCGCCGGTACCTGGGGCATCTTCGGCCACGGCAATGTGGCGGGCATCGGCCAGGCGCTCCTGGAAGCAGGCGAGGAGGCGATGCCGTTCCACCAGGGCCGCAACGAGCAGGCCATGGTGCACGCGGCGGTCGGCTACGCCCGCCAGCTCGACCGGCTGTCCGCGCAGGCGGTCACCACGTCCATCGGACCGGGCGCCACCAACCTCGTCACGGGGGCCGCGCTTGCCACGGTCAACCGGCTGCCGGTGCTCCTGCTGCCCGGCGACTACTTCGCCACGCGCGCCGCCGACCCGCTCCTCCAGCAGCTGGAGCACCCGGTCGAGGCGGACCTGTCGGTCAACGACACGCTGCGCCCGGTGTCCCGCTACTACGACCGGATCACGCGCCCCGAGGCCCTGATCCCGTCCGCCCTGAACGCCATGCGCGTGCTCGCCGACCCGGTCGAGACCGGAGCCGTGACTCTCGCGCTGCCGCAGGACGTTCAGGCCGAGGCGTACGACTGGCCGGAGGAGTTCTTCGCCGACCGCGTGTGGCACGTACGGCGTCCCGCGGCCGACCCGTTCGAGCTGGCGGAGGCGGTGGCGGCGATCCGGGCCGCCGAGCGCCCGCTGATCGTCGCGGGCGGCGGGATCCACCACAGCCGTGCCGAGGAGGCGCTGAAGGCCCTGGTGGACGCCACCGGCATCCCCGTCGCGTCGACCCAGGCGGGCAAGGGCTCACTGCGGTACGACGATCCGGCGGATCTGGGCGGTATCGGCCACACCGGTACGGCCGTCAGCGACGACATCGCGCGCACCGCGGACCTGGTCATCGGCGTCGGCACCCGCTACACGGACTTCACCACCGCGTCCAACACCCTCTTCCAGAACCCGGACGCCCGGTTCGTCAACCTCAACATCGCCGCGTTCGACGCCCACAAGCTGTCGGCGCGTCCGCTCGTCTGCGACGCGAGGGCGGGGCTCACAGCGTTGACGGAGGCGCTGACCGGCCACCGTGTGAACTCGGTTTACGAGGCCGAGTACCGCACCGGCAAGGAGCGTTGGGAGCAGGTTGTCGACGCCGCTTTCACCGCCGACGACGAGAACGCCGTACCGACCCAGACCCAGCTGCTCGGCGCCCTCGACGCGGTCGTGGGCGACGAGGACGTGGTGATCAACGCGGCCGGTTCGCTCCCGGGCGACCTGCACAAGCTGTGGCGGGCGCGCAGCCGTCGCCAGTACCACCTGGAGTACGGCTACTCCTGCATGGGCTACGAGATCCCGGCCGGCATCGGCGTCCAGCAGGCCGCCCCGAACACACCTGTCTGGTCGCTGGTCGGCGACGGCACCTACCTGATGATGCCGACCGAGATCGTCACCGCCGTCCAGGAGGGCCTGCCCGTCAACCTGGTGCTGATCCAGAACCACGGCTACGCCTCCATCGGCGGCCTCTCCGAGTCGGTCGGCGGCGAGCGCTTCGGCACCGCCTACCGCTACCGGGCCGCCGACGGCACCTTCTCCGGTGCCCCCCTGCCGGTCGACCTCGCCGCCAACGCGGCCAGCCTGGGCATGGACGTCCTGCGCGCCAAGACCGTGCGCGAACTGCGCGAGGCGCTTGCCACGGCCCGCGCCTCCGACCGGCCGACCTGTGTCTACGTCGAGACCGACACCGTCACCCCGACCGCTCCCCCGGCCGAGGCCTGGTGGGACGTCCCGGTGGCCGAGGTGGCGTCCCGCGAGGCCGCGACGACCGCCCGCGAGACCTACGACCGCCAAGTGGCCGACCGCCGCCGGCACCTCTGAACTCCCCCTCCAGGAAGGCCCGCACCATGAAGACCATCACGCACTGGATCGACGGCAAGCCCGTCGAAGGCACGTCCGGCCGCTTCGGACCCGTATACAACCCGGCCACCGGCGCGCAGGAGAAGCAGGCCGCCTTCGCCACCGTCGAGGACGTGGACGCCGCCGTGGCCTCCGCCAAGGCCGCGTTCGAGAGCTGGGGCACGGCCTCCCTCGCCAAGCGCACGGCGATCCTCTTCAAGTACCGCGAGCTGCTGGACGCGCACCGCGACGAGATCGCCGAGCTGATCACCGCCGAGCACGGCAAGGTGCACTCGGACGCGCTCGGCGAGGTCGCGCGCGGCATGGAGATCGTCGAGCTGGCCTGCGGGATCAGCGTCCAGCTGAAGGGCGAGCTGTCCACGCAGGTGTCGACCCGTGTCGATGTGGCCTCGATCCGCCAGCCGCTCGGCGTTGTCGCGGGCATCACGCCGTTCAACTTCCCGGCCATGGTGCCGATGTGGATGTTCCCGCTCGCCGTCGCGTGCGGCAACACCTTCATCCTCAAGCCCAGCGAGAAGGACCCGTCGGCGTCCTTCCGCCTCGCCGAACTGGCCACCGAGGCGGGTCTGCCCAACGGTGTGCTGAATGTCGTACAGGGCGACAAGGTGGCCGTCGACCGCCTCCTGGAGCACCCGGACATCGAGGCCGTCTCCTTCGTCGGCTCGACGCCGATCGCCAAGTACATCCAGCTCAAGGCAGTTGAGCACGGCAAGCGCGTACAGGCCCTGGGCGGCGCCAAGAACCACATGCTCGTGCTGCCGGACGCGGACCTGGACTTCGCCGCCGACCAGGCGATCAACGCGGCGTACGGCTCGGCGGGCGAGCGCTGCATGGCCGTCTCCGTCGTGGTCGCGGTCGGTGACACCGGCGACGAGCTGGTCGCCAAGATCGCCGAGCGCGCCGGGAAGCTGCGCATCGGCCCCGGCAACGACCCGGCCTCCGAGATGGGCCCGCTGATCACGCGCGAGCACCGCGACAAGGTCGCCTCGTACGTCGCTTCGGCTGCCGAGCAGGGCGCGCAGGTCGTGGTCGACGGCACCGGCTTCTCGGTCGACGGCCACGAGGACGGCTTCTTCCTCGGCGTCTCCCTGCTCGACAAGGTGCCGCTGACCGCGGACGCCTACCGCGACGAGATCTTCGGCCCGGTCCTTGTCGTCGTCCGCGCGGAGTCGTACGACGAGGCCATCAAGCTGATCAACGACTCCCGTTGGGGCAACGGAACGGCGATCTTCACCCGGGACGGCGGCGCGGCCCGTCGCTTCCAGATGGAGGTCAAGGCGGGCATGGTCGGCGTGAACGTGCCGATCCCGGTCCCCGTCGGCTACCACTCCTTCGGTGGCTGGAAGGACTCCCTCTTCGGCGACCTGCATGTGTACGGCAACGACGGCGTCGCCTTCTACACCCAGGGCAAGGTGATCACCACGCGCTGGCCGGACCCGTCGGACGCCGGTATCAACCTCGGCTTCCCCAGCCACTCCTGACCCCTGTCGACGATCCGAGAGGAGGTGCCCCCGTGGCCTCGACCCGTGACCGCTCTCGCGCCGTGTCCGTCTCCGCGCTCGACGCCCTGAACTTCGCGCTGAACCGCAGCAGTCCGGTGCCGTTGTACTACCAGCTCGCGCAGCAACTGGAGGCGGCGATAGAGCACGGGTCGCTCGCCCCGGGGAACCTCCTGGGCAACGAGGTCGACCTGTCCGTGCGGCTCGGCCTGTCCCGGCCCACGGTCCGTCAGGCGATCCAGTCGCTCGTCGAGAAGGGCCTGTTGGTGCGCCGGCGCGGGGTCGGTACGCAAGTGGTGCACAGTCAGGTCAAGCGGCCGCTGGAGCTCAGCAGTCTCTACGACGACCTGGAGTCGGCCGGGCAGGGCCCCACCACGCAGGTGGTGCGCAACGAGGGCGTGCCCGCGACCCCCGATGTCGCGGCCGCCCTCGGCGTCGCGGAGGGCAGCGAGGTCACGCTCCTGGAGCGGCTGCGCTGCACGCACGGCCAGCCGGTGGCCTTCCTCTGCAACTACCTGCCCGCGAATCTGCTCGAACTCGACACCACCCAGCTGGAGTCGACCGGCCTGTACCGGATGATGCGCACCGCCGGCATCACCCTGCACAGTGCCCGCCAGACCATCGGCGCCCGCTCGGCCACCGCCGAGGAGGCCGCCCGCCTCGACGAGAACGAGGGGACGGCGCTGCTCACCATGCAGCGCACGGCGTACGACGACACGGGCCGCGCGGTCGAGTACGGGACGCACATCTACCGTGCGTCCCGATACGCCTTCGACTTCCAGTTGCTGGTCAGGCCCTGAGTCCCCGTCGGGGGGACGTCGAGGCTGCGCCGCTCCGCAGCCCGGCACTCCAGCCCCGTAAGTCCGAAAGGCGGACATTCCGGACGGGGATTCGACGGGCATCGATTTTGACAGGCCCTTGACAAATTCCGCGCGCTTCGCGAGCATGCAAAACATCTGCAGATGGCTGCAAATACTGATGTGCAGCATGCAATTACTGCTCGCGACCTCCACTTCGCATCCGAGTACCGCTGATGCACGCGGCAAGCGCGGCCGGCGCGCGCCTTTGCCTGACAACCCGCACCGTCAGGAAGGAAGCCCCCCATGTCTCGGCGCCCTCGCGCAGGGCTGAGAATGCTCACTGCGCTCGCGCTCATCCTGGCCGGAGCCGCCACGGCGGCGCCCGCGGCCACCGCGTTACCGGCGGATCTGCCGCCGGCCGACTACCAGCAGGTCCAACTCGCCTCGGGAGCAGCCGAGATGGGCGAGCCGATGTCACTGACCGTGCTGCCCGACCGGTCGGTCCTGCACACCGCGCGCGACGGCACGATCCGCTACACCGACGCCGCGGGCAACACCAAGCAGGCCGCCAAGCTGAACGTCTACACGCATGACGAGGAGGGTCTGCAGGGCATCGCGGCCGACCCCGGATTCGCCTCCAACCGGTACGTCTACGTGTACTACTCGCCCGCGCTCAACACCCCGGCGGGCGACGCCCCGGCCACCGGAACCGCCGCCGACTTCGAGCCCTGGAAGGGGCACCTGAACCTGTCGCGGTTCACGCTGAAGACCGACGGCACCCTCGACACGGCCAGCGAGAAGGTCGTTCTGGAAGTCGCCAACGATCGCGGCCAGTGCTGCCACGTCGGTGGCGACATCGACTTCGACGCGGCCGGGAACCTCTATCTGACCACGGGCGACGACACCAACCCGTTCGACTCCTCCGGCTACGCGCCGCTCGACGAACGCACCGACCGCAACCCGCAGTTCGACGCGCAGCGCAGCTCCGGCAACACCAACGACCTGCGCGGCAAGCTGCTCCGTATCAAGCCGACCGCCGCCGGAGGCTACACCGTCCCGGCCGGCAACCTCTTCGCACCGGGCACCGCGAACACCCGCCCCGAGATCTACGCGATGGGCTTCCGCAACCCGTTCCGGATGTCCGTCGACCGCGCCACCGGAGTCGTCTACCTCGGCGACTACGGCCCCGACGCGGGCGCCACCGACGCGAACCGCGGCCCCGGCGGCCAGGTCGAGTTCGACCGCGTCACCGCACCCGGCAACTTCGGCTGGCCGTACTGCACCGGCACCAACACCACCGGCGAGACGTACAACGAGTACACCTTCCCCAGCGGCCCCTCCGGCGCCAAGTACGACTGCGCGGGCGGTCCGGCCAACAACTCCTTCCGCAACACCGGGCAGTCCACGCTGCTCCCGGCGAAGCCGAGTTGGATCAAGTACGGTCTCGACGGCTCGCCTCCGGAGTTCGGCGGCGGCTCCGAGTCCCCGATGGGCGGCGAGGTCTACCGCTACGACCCGAATCTCAACTCATCGGTCAAGTTCCCGCAGTCCCTCGACGGCCGGTACTTCGCCGCCGAGTTCGGACGCCAGTGGATCAAGGCGATCGAGGTCAAGAGCGACGGTTCGTACGGCACGATCGAGGACGTTCCCTGGGACGGCACCCAGGTCATCGACACCGACTTCGGACCCGACGGCGCGCTGTACGTCCTGGACTACGGGAGCGGGAGCGACAACCAAGGCCTGTACCGCATCGAGTACATCGCGGGCAGCAACCGCAACCCGGTCGCCCAGGCGTCCGCCGACAAGACCTCCGGCGGGCTGCCGCTGACCGTGCAGTTCTCCTCGCAGGGCAGCTCCGACCCCGAGGGCCAACAGCTCACCTACTCCTGGGACTTCGGCGACGGCTCGACGTCCACCCAGGCCAACCCCGGTCACACGTACACCGCCGCGGGCACCTACCACCCCACCCTCACCGTCAAGGATCCCGAGGGTCTCACCGGCACCGCCAGCCTGGTGGTGACCGCCGGCAACACCGCCCCGAGCGTCACGCTGCAACAGCCCCTGGACGGGCAGCTGTTCTCCTTCGGTGACAGCGTCCCCTTCACCATCCAGGCCGCCGACCCCGAGGACGGCACGATCGACTGCTCCAAGGTGAAGCTCACCTATCTCCTCGGCCACGACAGCCACACCCACGCCATCACCTCCACCACCGGCTGCGGCGGCACCCTCACCGTCCCCGCCGACGGCGAACACGACAGCGCCGCCAACCTGTACGGCGTCTTCGACGCGGAGTACACCGACTCCGGCGGTCTGACCACCCACTCCGCGCACACCCTGCAACCCCGCCATCGCCAGGCGGAGCACTTCTCCGCCCAGTCGGGCATCCAGATCGCCGGGCACGGCGCGGCCGAGGGCGGCAACACGGTCGGCTTCACCGACGACGGCGACTGGATCTCCTTCGAGCCGTACGCACTCACCGGGGCCAACCGCTTCTCCGCCCGCGTCGCCTCCGGCGGGACCGGCGGCACCGTGGAGATCCGCGCCGGGTCCACGACCGGGACACTGCTCGGCAGCGTGACCGTGCCGGTGACCGGCGGCTGGGACACGTACACGGACGTCTCGACCTCGCTGTCCGCGGTCCCGTCCGGCAGCACCGAGTTGTTCCTCGTCTTCCACGGTCCCACCGGCCAGGGCAACCTCTTCGACGTCGACGCGTTCACCTTCAGCGGCAGTACTCCCACCAACACGACGTGGGAGGGCGAGTCATACAGCTCCGCGTCCGGCGTGCAGTCCGCCGCACACGCGCCGGCCAGTGGCGGACAGACGCTCGGCTACATCGAGAACGGCGACTGGGCCGGATACGCGTCCGTGCCCACCGCGGGCGCCACGTCCTTCGCCGCCAAGGTCTCCTCGGCGGGCGCGGGCGGCACCATCCAGGTCCGCTCCGGCTCTGCCACCGGCGCCCTGCTGGGCTCGGTGACGGTACCCGTGACCGGCGGCTGGGAGACCTTCAGCTCCGTGACCACCACGCTCAACGGCACCGGGTCGGGTCCGCTGTTCCTCACCTTCACCGGAGGCGGCGGATACCTCTTCGACATCGACACCTTCACACTCGGCGCCTCGGCGCTGAAGGGGCGCTGACCATGACCACCCTGATGCGGCGACTGCGCCGCGGCCCGGCCATCCTCGCCATGGCACTGACCTGCGCACTGCTGACCCCCTTCGGCCAGGCCGAGGCAGCCCCCGACCGGCAGGCAGCAGCCTTCGACGTCCTCGTGTTCTCCAAGACCGCCGGCTTCCGGCACGACGCGATCCCGGCCGGCATCACCGCCCTGCAAACCCTGGGCCAGCAGAACGACTTCACCGTCACCGCCACCGAGGACGCCGCCGCCTTCACCACCGCCAACCTGTCCGGCTACGAGGCGGTGGTCTTCCTCAACACCACCGGCGACGTCCTCAACGCCTCCCAGCAGACCGCCTTCCAGACGTACGTCGACTCCGGCGGCGGCTACTTCGGGGTGCACGCGGCCGCCGACACCGAGTACGACTGGCCCTACTACGGCCAGCTCGTCGGCGCCTACTTCCAGAGCCACCCCGCGATCCAACAGGCCACGGTCAAGAACGAGGACCGCACCCATCCGGCGACCGCGCACCTGGGCGCCACCTGGACACGCACCGACGAGTTGTACAACTACCGCACGAATCCACGCGCAGGCGTCCGCGTCCTGCAGACCCTGGACGAAACGACCTACACCGGCGGCGAGATGGGCGCCGACCACCCCATCACCTGGTGCCACGGCCAGGGCACGGGCCGCTCCTTCTACACCGGCCTCGGCCACACGATCGAGTCCTACAGCGACCCGGCCTTCCGTTCCCTGCTGCTCGGCGCCGTGCGCTACGCGGCCGGTCAGGTCTCGGCCGACTGCTCTCCGGCGGCCAGTACCGGACCGGTCGAGGGCGAGTCCTTCACGTCGGGCTCCGGCGTACAGGCCGCGGGCCACACCCCGGCCAGCGGTGGCCAGACCCTCGGCTACATCGACAACGGCGACTGGGCCGGATACGCCTCCGTCTCCACCGCGGGCGCCACGTCCTTCGCCGCCAAGGTCTCCTCGGCGGGCGCGGGCGGCACCATCGAGATCCGCTCCGGCTCGGCCACCGGCACCCTGCTCGGCTCGGTGACGGTACCGGTGACCGGCGGCTGGGAGACCTTCACGACGGTCTCGACAACACTGACCGCCACCGCCTCCGGCCCGCTGTTCCTGAGATTCACCGGCGGGAGCGGATCCCTGTTCGACATCGACACCTTCACCCTCGGCACCGAGCCTCCCGCCTCCAGCGACCTGTCCCCGAACGTGCACCTCTTCTACTACCCCTGGTACGGCAGCCCGGCGGTCAACGGCAGTTGGCGGCACTGGCAGCAAGGCGGCCGCACACCGCCCGATGACATCGGCGCCGACCTCTACCCGGCGCTGGGCGCCTACGACTCCGCCGACTACGCGGGCGCCGTCGCCCAGCACATGAAGTGGGTCGCCCGGTCCGGCGCCGGAGTCATCGTCTACAGCTGGTGGGGCCAGGGCGGTTACGAGGACCAGCTCGCCCGGGGTGTGCTCGACGCGGCGCAGAAGGAAGGCGTCAAGGTCGCCTGGCACCTGGAGCCGTACACCGGCCGCACCGCCGCCTCGACCGTCGCCGACATCCAGTACATCAACAGCACCTACGGGGGCCATCCGGCCTTCTACCGGGACGCCGAACACGCCGAAAAGGGCGCGTTCTACGTCTTCGAGAGCCTGAAGATCACCGACTGGGCGGCCCTCGACCAGGTGACCGGCACCAGCATCGTGCTCGCGCAGACCACCGACACCACCAAGATCGCGCACTTCTCCGGCCTGTACACCTACGACGGAATCGCGGGCGCCACCGCTCCCGGCTGGAAGCAGGCGGGCGACTACGCCCGCGCCAACAACCTGATCTGGGCCCCGTCCGTCGCCCCCGGCTACCTCGACGACCGTGCGGTGCCGGGCAACACGACACCCACCGTCGACCGGGCCGGCGGCGCGGCCTACGACAGGCAGTGGAACAACGCCCTCGACCCCGCGATCGGCGGCTCGCCCACCTGGGTGTCGGTCACGTCCTTCAACGAATGGCACGAAGGGAGTTCGATCGAACCGGCCGACTCCACCCCGCCCGCGGGCCACGGCTATCTGACGTACGAAGGCGCCTACGGCCTGACCGGTGAGGCGGCACAGACGGCCTACCTGGACCGCACCGCGTACTGGGTCGGCCTCTTCCGGACGACGCTGCGCGACTGAGACGGAACGCCTCCGACAGAGGCGTTCGGAGAAGGGCGCCCGACCCCGGCACAGCACGGGATCGGGCGTCCTTCGACATGCGTGGCGGCCATCCTGTTCGACGCCGGCACCATCGTGTTCGGCGGCCCGCTGTGGCCGCCGATGGCTGAGCCGTTCCTCGCCGTGATCGGGCGGATGGTCGCCTCCTCCCTCTTCGTGAAGGCAGGTCGCAGCGGTCGGCGCCACCTGCCGCGTACTCGACCGAACCCTCTCGGCACAGCCGGGGACCCTGCTGCTGCGCCGAGTCCCCCGGTCGAGTTGTTCGGATCGGGCGGCTTCTGGCTTGGTCAGCGGCCGACGGCGGCGTCCCCGCGGAACGCCCCAGCCACCACGGAGACCAGCTGCCGCTCGATCTGCTCGGCGGACAGGGCGGCCAGCTCGGCGCCGATGGGGGCCAGCGCGAGCCAGTTCAGCAGGCCGGCTGCGCATCGCGTACGGAAGATCAGTTCCTGCTCGTCGACTCCGGGAAGGTTCGTCGTCAGCACCCGGAGGGCCTCCCGGCGACTCTGGTCGAACTTGCCGGTCAGCCGCTCCCACCCTTGGGGCGGATCGATGCTGACGCGCGCCACAGTCCGCATCACGGCCAGGTCCTGTCCACCGGCCGCCAGTGCGCGCACCATCGGCCTGGCGAAGGCTGCTGCCACCTCGTGGAGTGTGGAAGTGGAGCCAAGCGAACCGAGTGCCAGGATCTGCGCGTCCAGATACCGTTCCAACGCGTGCTCGATCGCCGAGTCGCACAGCGCTTTCAGCGACCCGAAGTGGTAACTCACCGCGGCGACGTTGGCTCCGGCGCGAGCTGTGATCTCGCGGAGTGTCACGCCCTCCTGGCCTCGTTGCGCGAGCAGCTCCAGGGCGGCCGTCTGCAGGCCGTCCCGCGTGCGCTGACCGGCCTCTCGGCGCAGGTCCGTCTTTTCCTCCCGGGTCACAGCATGAACTCAAGCAGATGCTTGAGTTCATTGTCAAACAGTCGCCTCGCGGATCGAGGCGAAACTCGAGCGGAACCGGACCAGCACCCAGCCGCTCCGCGTCCACGCGGTCACCCTCGCGGCGACGCGGGCCGCGCGACCAAACAACTCAAACATCTGCTTGACAGGTCGCCATCGCCGTCCATAAATTAAAGCGAGCGTTTGATTTGTCAAGAACGGGGGGGAGACCGGCGACGGATCTCGGATCCCGAGAATCAATCTGGAGGAACACGCCATGAAGTTGCTCAGCCGGAAGACGATCACCGCCACGGCCGCGATAGCGATCCTGGGTGGTCTTTCCATCGCCGCTGCCCCGACACAGTCCGCAGGCCCCGTCGCCGGCAGCGCGGCGGACCGCGCGGACCTGAGTCCTGGCGCGCTGTCGAAGCTGCCGCTCACGGACCGCCACCTGACCAAGCACGAGAGGGCCAATCTCGCGGTCGTCCTGCGCGCGTACCACGTGGCCGAGGGCGACAGCCTGGACGTCAACGCCTTCGTCAACAGCTTCACCAAGGACGGCGTCTTCAACGACGTGGTCGCCGGCCAGTCCTATCAGGGCGAGGCGCTCGGGGGCGTTCCGACCTACATGGCCAACCTCTTCCCCGATGTTCACCGTGAACTCAAGCGCATCACCGTGAACGGCGACGTGGTCAGCATCGAGCTGTCGATCCAGGGCACGTTCGAGGGACCGCTCCAGTCACCCGCAGGCACCGTCAAGCCGACCGGCGCGAAGGTCGACGTACCGACCGCCGACTTCTGGTACCTGCGCAACGGCAAGGTCGAGAAGTTCAACTGCTTCGTCGGGTACTCGAAGATGTACTCCGACATGGGCGTGAACTTCGACTGGGCCTCGGCGGTCAACAAGCCCTGAGCTGTTCCCCGGCGGGTGACGCCCGGCGCTACGGGCCGCGCATCACCCGCCGACCGCTACGGGCCGGGCCGCGCATCACGCGACCGAGCCTGACTGCCGGCACACCGTTGCCGGACAACACCGCAAGCCAGTACAGACCCACAGGTTCATCCTGTGGCTACGAGCATTCGCTGCCCTACTCCGGCAAGGTGACCGCGCCCAGCTCGATCAGGGCCTCCGCGGTTGCCACGATGGTGTCCCTGACGTCCAGGGGCTCCCAGCCAAGGACGGAACTGGCCTTCTCGTGGCTGATGTTGGGGATCCGGCCCTCCAGAACGGCGGCGTCCTTCAGCGCGGGCTCGGTCTTCGCACCCTCGCGTACCTGCTCGATGGTCAGTTCCGTCGCGGGCAGCCGGTCGGCCGCGGCGGGGAATTGCTCGCGAAGGATGTTCGCGATCTTGAACAGGCTCGATGATCCACTGTTGGCGAGGAATCGCTCGCCCGCCGCCTTCGGGTGCAGCATCGCGCGCAGATGCAGGTCCACGACGTCACGCACGTCGACGACGCCGAAGTTCCAGACCGGCACCACGGACAGCGCGCCGGCCATGAGGGCCTTGACCAGTCCGATGGAGCCCGAGGGCCGGTCCACGAGCTGGGGGCCGAAGATGCCCGTGGGATTGACGACCGCCAGCTCAATGCCCCCGTTGGTCTTGACGTAGTCCCACGCCGCAGTCTCGGCCAGCACCTTCGACTTGTGGTAGGCGGGCAGCCCGGGGGTGTCCGGGTCGGTCCAGTTCTCCTCCGTGTAGTGGTTGTCGGGCGTCAGGGTGTACCCGACCGCGGCGAAGGAGGACGTCATCACGACCCGAGGGATCCCGGCGTCGCGGGCGGCGGCGATCACCCGCAGTGCGCCGTCGCGGGCGGGGAGGATGACCTCGTCCTCCGTCTCGGGAGGAGTGGGCGGGAAGGGCGACGCGTGGTGCAGGACGTGCGCGATCCCGTCCATGGCCTGCGCCCAGCCATCGTCGGCGCTGAGGTCCGCGACCGCGAACTCCAGCAGGTCCGACCGATCGACTCCGGCCTGCCGGAGCGCCTCCAGCACTTGAGCCTCCTGCGCGGGCCCCCGGACCGCCGCCCGGATGCGATGACCCTCGCGCAACAGGCGGACGACCGTGTGGGAGCCGACGAAACCGCTGCCGCCGGTGACCAGCACCTTCTCGTCTTCGGGGAATGAGAGGTCTTCTGTGTTCATTGCGCTCAGTCCTTCACAGTGGAGTGGTGCCCGCGCCGAAGGGCTGCTGGTTCAGCCTTTGCCCGTCGGGCGCCAGAAGGTTGTTTTCGAGGTCCGACTCCGCGCCGGTGGACAGTCGGCGCACCACGGCGAACAGCCACGGGGTGCCCGGGAGGCTGTCGCGGGGCCATATCGTTATCCGGAATACGTTCCGGTAAGACCAAGTTAACCGGAATGCGTTCCGGATGCAAGCGGGACTCGACAGGGCCGCGAATGGAAGTCCGGGCGCGGGCAGGGCACACCCCGCACCGCGGGAGCCGACTCCCGGCCGCCCGACCTGCGGCCCTGGCCCACGCCCGTCCGCCTGGGAGTTAGCATGCAAATGGAATAGATTCCGCTTCCTAGGGGTGACTGTGACCGGAACCGAGACGACTCAGCGCAGACCGCGCGCGGACGGGCAGCGCAATCGCGCCCGCATCCTCGAGGCGGCACTGCGCCTGTTCGTCGAGCGGGGTCCCGACGTCCCCTTCACCGAGATCGCCAAACAGGCCGGCGTCGGTGTCGGCACCGTCTACCGCCACTTCCCGGCCCGCGAAGACCTCATCGAGGCGGCCTACCGCTCGGAACTGGATGCCGTCTGCGCCGGGGCCGTAGAACTGCTGGAGCAGGTGCCACCCCAAGACGCCCTGCGGATCTGGATGGACCGGTTCGTCGACTACTGGGCCACCAAGATCGGCCTGACGGAGGCGCTCGAAGCCGTCGTGGCCGCGGGCAGGGACCCGTTCGCACAGAGCCGCGGGCTGGTCGACGAAGCCGTCGGCACGCTGCTGGCGGCAACCGCGGCGGCGGGGGCCACGCGTCCCGAGATCGAAGCGGACGATGTGGTGGTGGCCCTCAGCGGTATCGCCATGGTCGCGCCTGTGCTCGAGGACCACGATCAGGTGAGCCGGGTGCTCGACCTCCTTTACGAGGGAATCCGCGTCCGGCCCTGAGCGGCAGGGGTGAGGATCGGTGAAGTCCAGGGATCCTCACTGCGGTTGTCGTCCTCGTCCAAGCCGGGCGCGTCCGGGTGGTCGCGTGGCGGCGGCGAAGTCGCCCCAGTCGAAGTCCTCCTGGTGGGTGAGGGCGTGGACGCCGCCGCTGAGGACGGCTCCGATGCCTGCGCCGATGCACATCGTGCAGTTGCCGGAGCGGTTGGCGGGGTCGTACCGACCGGGTCTAGCTGTTGCCGACGTGATGCTTCACAGCAGTCGGACGCGCAGTACGCCGGTCAGCATCGGGAGAGTGAACGCGCCGCCGGCGGTCTCAGGTCTGCTCGCGAGGAAAGCGCGGATCCGGCCCAGTGTGGCTTCTTGTTCCTGTTCTGGCATGACCAGTACCCCCGCGCGCGTTGCGATGGTCGCGACGAGGGAGTCGGCGGTGCGGCGCTGCCCGTGCGCGAACTCGGCCTGCTCCGGCGAGCCGAACCGGGCAGCCACGCCAGTCTTTGGAAGGTGCATGTCCGCCGTCTCGGCGCGCCAACTGGTGGGCGTGTCACGCGGGCCGATGGCCGCGCTCCCGCTGACCCGCGCGAGCCCGGCAACCCACTCAACCCCGTCGTCCATGACGTTCCACAGTCCGGCCAGGATCCCCCCGGGGGCGAGGACCCTGGCGATCTCGGGTCCCGCGACGGCCATGTCGAACCAATGCATGGCGTTGCCGGCCAGCACGGCATCAACGGACGAGTCCGGCAGCGGTATCTCCTCGGCGCTACCCGGCAGGGCACGCACAGCCGGCAGCGAGCGGCACAGTTCGGCCAGCATCGCCGGGTCGGGCTCGACCGCGATGACTTCGGAACCCAGCGCGACCAGTGTGGCGGTTAGCTTGCCGGTTCCAGCGCCGAGGTCGAGCACGCGCGGGCCGGGCGCGGGCTCCAGCGCCCAACGCACCGCAGCCTGCGCGTAGTCCGGACGATGCTCGGCGTATTCGACTGCCGCTGCGCCGAACGACGAAGCGTCGAGGAGCCGTTCGTCCTGATCCATACGGATACGCTATCGGCGCTGTTGACGGTCGACCAGCCCTCCTCACCACGTCGGCGGCGGCCACCCGATAGCGCTGCTAAAGGGTGTGTTGCATGGGCGGAGACCACAAGGACCTGCTGGACCGTGCCCGACAGCGTCGCCGCTCTGAGTACCTGCTGTCTCTCCACTTCCCCCGGTCAGGCATGAACTCCGCGGCGTCGAGGAGGAGTTGGACCGTCGCCTGGGTCCGGGAAACACGGAGGTGGTCGGTGGCGCCGGTCATGGGCTTGCCGAAGGCTCTGGAGGCAGCTGCGCGGGTGCGGATCGTCGAGCTGAACGGGGAGGCGGAGGCCGAGGCGACGCTCGCCAGCCCCCCCTCGCCTTACAGCCTTCCCCACAGGCGCGGCCCCCGCACGGTCCGAGCATCCCGCCCAGACGCTGTCCGGCCCCCTGCGGGGCGCCGCCGCCTGGGGGCCGCCGTCTTCTCCCCAGTTGGCGCGGCGCCATTCGCCGCCTCTCGTAGTGGGGCAGAGACCCTCAGGGAGCAATTCCGACGCCGTCGATGCGGCTCCAGTTTTTCTCCTGGGCCGCGGTCATGGCCGGCCAGACGAGCCCGCCCGGCCGTGCGTTGACCCGTGAGGCGTACGAGCCCGGGTGGAAGCCCGGATCGTAGAAGCAGCCGGTGCCGTATGTGCGGTCGAACGCCGCGCAGGATGCCGCGATCGACCGGGGCGTCGGCTTCTTTCCGGTGCGCACCCACGTGTTCAGGGCGGAGATGGAGTTGGCGTACTCGGAGTTGCTCAGCCCGCTGTGCTCGCTCTCTCCGGTGAACGTCTGCACCAAGTGCCTTTCCCGGTGCGCGCCTTGGAGGGCGGCTCGGTAGGCCGCCTCGTGTTCGACGAATGCCGTTGGGTCGTCGATGGCGTGGAGGGTGAGGACCGGGATGGAGACCTTGCCGGTGAGGTCGCTGTCGTAGGACAGGTCCCGTACGGCGGTCGGGTCGGCGGAGAACCGCTCTACGCCGGCGTTGAGCGCCTTGTCGTCATGTGAACCGGAGTACCGCACACCCTGGTTGCTGAACGGATTGCGGTCGCCCAGCCGGTTGTGCACGATGTCGCGGAAGGTGAAGGTCGCGAACCGCAGGTGCGACTCCAGGGTGCGCTCGGGGATCTTTGTGACGGCGAGGATGTCGTCGAGGTTCCGCTGCTGCAGCACGGTCCGCTCCTGTGGGGCGGAAGCAAATCCCGTGCATTCCTGCAGGCGGGCGCGGAGCCCGGCGGCCGTCATGGTCGAGTCGGCGCGCAGCCCTTGCCACAGCGGGTACTGAGGCTCGCTGGGACGCGGGTGGTTCTGGCAGTAGTACTGGTAGACCACGCGCAGGTCGACCCGGTAGTCGTAGCCGCGTGAGCCGCCGCCGAGGACGCCGTTGGTGAGCAGGGCTCCGTCGTACGGGCCGTTCTTCTTCCCGTAGGTCTCCACGACCTTGGCGGCGACGTTCCCGCCCCAGGACTGGCCGTGCACGTAGGTCCGCTTCGGCTTGCCGAACTCCTCGACGAACAGGCGGCGCAGGTTCTCGGTGTCGGCGGCCGCCATCCGGGTGCCGTAGCCACCGCGACGATAGGACGAGCCGGCCCAGGCGTAGCCCTCGTCCACCATGACCGACCAGCGGTCCAGATCGTCGACGCTGCGGCCGGGATCAGAGCCTTCACCGAGGTCGGGACCGCCGTGGGCGTGCACGACGAGCGAACCGTTCCATGTCTTGGGGATGGCGATCGCGTAGTAGGCCCCGTTGGCGTCCTGGCCGGTGTAGCACGTTGCCTTTTCCGCCAGGCTTGACGGGCATGCGGTGGATACCGGCCCGCCCGCATCCGCGTGAGCCGAAGGTGTGCTCGTGAGTGCGCCGATGACCACCCCCGCAAGGCAGGCTGCCAGCCCCACCCGGCGCTGCTTACCGGACCGGAACCAGTTGGGGATACGTGCGAGCGTTCTGGACCTGTCCAAGGTGCGGCTCCCTGTCCTCGCGGGCGCACCGTTGCGCCGCGAGTCGTGATGCTAAGGAGGCTGCGGCCGAGGAACCACGTTCTTGATCATTATGTTCATAGTGTTCGCACAGCACTGCGCCGTCCCACGGGCCGAATGTGGACCGGCCGTGGTGCCGTCGGAGGGGTGCCCGCGAAGGACCACCGCAACTACTTCGACTTCCACATCAACCACGTAAGGATCTCGCGGTGGAGCCGATACTGATTGACCGCTCGTCCTGGCCGCAGGACGGCAGGATCGGCCGTATCACCGCAGGCGAGTACGCAGGGTCCTATCTGCTCCTCGCCGCGGAGATCAATGACTTATGGGCCTTCTACATCAGTGAAGACCCGAGAGCCGGAAAGGTCGACGAGCTCGCAGCCGACGACTTCTGGGCAACAGAGGGGGACACACCTCGTCTTGTCGAGGAGATGGCGGTTGACTGGGCCGACGAATCGCAGGACGCGGCACTGGAGAAGGAGATCTTCGACATCCGCAGCGAATGGCACAAACGGCGCCGTAGAGGCTCCATCATCCGGTCACTGTTCCGACGTCCGGAACAGTCCGGCTGATCCACCTTGGGGCCACCGGCCGGAGCGGGCTTCCGGCCGGTGGCCCCACTCGCAGCAGCGGCCGCACAACCAGCCGTACCAGGCACCCCGGCTGCACCCTCGTCAGCACCCGGATCCCGTCGCAGCCGAACGCTCCTCCTGCAAGCGGCTACGAACCCTTCAACTCCTCGATGCGCTGAGCGAGTTCGGGTGCAAGGCTCTGCATCTCCGCCGTGTCCTTGCCATCGGCCGCCACGCGGAGCTTCCTCAGGTCCGTGTCCACCGACGCGGGATCCTGAGCCTCGTGCCGCACCCGCTCCCACACGAGCTCCAGGCCTGTGACGTCGCCCGCCGCGGCGCCCTCGTTCCCGGCCTTCGCGTCGATCCTCAACTGGCGTGACCAGAGGGCGAGTCGGTCCAGGTCGACCATCGGCACAGGCTCGTAGCGGAGCCGCAGGTCCGTCACGTTCTGGGCGACGCGCAGGGCAGGGCCCGCCGCCTGCTCACCGTCCCCGGCCTTCTCCAGGGCGGTGAGGTCACGCTCCATCTGCCGCTCCAACAGGTCCGGTACGGCGTCGGAGACACGGTATGCGTCCCACGCGGCGCGGACCTCGCGGACGGTGGCGGCCCCTGGCGACTCGTGGGCCTCAACGACCGTGCGATCCAGGGCGGCCAGCTGGGCAGGCAGCGGGCCCGGCTTCGCGTCAGTGGGCACGGCGAGCGACACCGCCTCCAAGTCGCCGCCCTTCTTACCGGTCGAGAACTCCCCGTACCCCGGCGCGAACACCTTCTCCTCGGTCGAGCCGTCCATGTGCAGCTCACGGACGGTCATCGCGCCCTTGGCCCTGCCGTAAGGTCCGTCGACGATCTGGCCCACGACCTGGACGGTGACCTCCTCGAAGACGATCTCCGGCAGGTTCTCCGGACGGTAGACGTCGCCCTTCTTCGGGACCGCCGGCATGATCATCGCGGCCGGTGCGTTGTCGTGGCCCGCCTGCCATGTGCCGTCGGTGTCGGCGACGACGCCGTTTTCGTAGTTGAAGACGTTCTCGCCGAGGTACCAGACGGAACCGTCGTCGGCCTGTGCGTACCAGTCGAGGGCGACCTCATTGATCCGGCCGTCGGAGAAGGCTGCGTACTGGCTGATCCTGGCCTGGACCGGCTTGCCGTTCACCTCGATGGTCTTCGTGCCGGGCAGCAGGCTGACCTCGGTGCGGAAGGGTTTGCCGTCCACCTGTCCGCCCATGATGGTCTGCGTGACCTCGCTGGTGGGGTGGAGCGGGTTGGTGATCCGGGTCGAGTGGGTGAAGCGCGGCTCGGTGAGGTCGACCCGGTCCTTCTCGGGCGCCGTGGGCAGGCAGGACGAGCCGGCCCTGCCCGTGGTCTCGTCGACGACGCGAACGCAGGCGCTCGGCTCGGTCTTGCCGGCCGTACCGCCCCCGGAACACGCGCCTGCCAGCAGCGCGGCGGCGGTGACGGAGGCTCCGGTCAGCAGTGTGCGGCGATGGGTGTTCATGGCGCCTCCTTGGGCGTGCTCCTTTGGGCGTGTGGCCTGCCCCGAGGGTCCCGCGCACGCGCTGAATGGACGCTGAACACACCTGAACGCATTCTCAGCGATCCGGGGTGGGGCTCCGTTTGGCGGCCGGCAACTGCGGGTTCCATGCAACCCGTCGCGCCCACGCGGCGGAGCCGCACGGTGTCACAGCCCCGCTCCGCCTACGGATTGCTGGCCAATGTCACCGTGAACCTCGCCCCGCCCAGCCCCGGCGCCGTCCCCACCCTCACCGTCCCCCCGTGCGCCGCCACCAGCTCGGCAACGATCGCCAGGCCCAGGCCGGCTCCACCCTGCCCCCGCGCACGGGCCTCGTCCAGGCGTACGAAGCGTTGGAAGATCCGGGCCCGCTCCCCCTCCGCCACCCCGGGCCCGTCGTCGTCCACATCCAGCCGTACGACGCCCACGGTGGTGCCGAGTGTCAGGGCGACCCGGGAGCGCGCGTGACGGGCGGCGTTCTCGGCGAGGTTTCGGACCACGCGGCGCAGTGCGTCCTCGTCGCCCAGGACCCGCCCGGCCGAGACCCCGCCGCTGTCGACGCGCGGACCGTCCTGCCGTTCCCGCAGCCGCCGGGCCTCCTCGAGGACCAGGTCGTCCAGGTCGACGGGGCGTCGCCGCAGCCGGATCGCCTCCTCGTCGGCGCGGGCGAGGAACAGGAGGTCGTCCACGAGGCGCTGCATGCGTACGGCCTCGTCCAGGACCGTCCCGGCCAGCCGCCCGGCGTCCGCACGCCCCGGGTGGGCGAGGGCCACCTCGGCGTGCTGCCGTACCGTGGCGACGGGTGAGCGCAGTTCGTGGGAGGCGTCCGATACGAAGCGCCGTTGCGCCGCCTCGGCCTGTGCGACCCGTCGCAATGTCCGGCCCACGGCCACCCAGGTCGCAGCGGCCGCCAGGAGCAGCAGCACGGGCAGACCGATGAGCAGCATCCGGGTGACCGTGGAGGTGGCCTCGGCGACCCCGGCGGGTGTACGGCCGTCCAGGACCGTGAGTCTCCGGTCGCCGTCCCGCGCCCCGACCGCCACTACCAGGAACGGGTCCTCGTCGATCGGGGTGTCGACCTCGGTGCTGCCGCCGGGACGCAGCCGGGCCAGCGCCGGAAGTCCCTCGACGTTCGAGCTCGCCGCGACGACCGTCCCCCGCTGGTCGACCACCTGCAGGAACTCCTCGTCGGGATCAGCCACTGTCACTTCGGGCACCCCGCGCCCCGCCTCGATGACCTGGGCCACCTCGCCGGCGCGGGTGCGCGCGGCGTCCCGTACGTCGTTGGTCAGCTCGGCCCGCAGCCCCAGCACCAGGACGGTGCCCCCTGCGACCAGTGCGAGTGCCACTGCCAGGACGGTGATCACCGTGGCCCGGACACGCACGGCCCGCAGGCGCCGTCGCTTAGCCGCCATCCGGCACCAGCCGGTACCCGTGCCCCCGCAGGGTCCGCAGCGAGTCCCGCCCGAAAGGACGGTCGATCTTGTTGCGCAGCCGCCGCACGTACACCTCGACGATGTTCGGATCGCCCTCGAAGTCGTCGCCCCACACGTGATCGAGGATCGTCCGCTTGCTCATGGCCTCGCCCGCCCGCCGCATCAGGAACTCCAACACGGCCAACTCCCGTGCCGTGACCTCGATCTGACGCCCGGCCCGGGTCACCGTGCGTGCGGCCGGGTCCAGCCGCAGGTCGCCCACCGTGAGCACGGCGGGCCGCTCGCGCGCCTCGCGCCGCAGCAGCGCCCGCAGCCGGGCGAGCAGCACGGCGTACGAGACGGGCTTGGTGAGGTAGTCGTCGGCGCCGGTGTCGAGGCCCTCGACCTCGTCCCACTCGCCCTCCTTGGCGGTGAGCATGAGGATCGGCGTCCAGTCGCCCTCACCGCGCAGCGCCCGGCAGACCCGGTAGCCGTTGAGGCGCGGCAGCATGATGTCGAGGACGATCGCGTCGTACGCGTTCTCGCGCGCCATCCACAGTCCGTCGACCCCGTCGAGCGCGACGTCCACGGCGAAGCCCTCGGCCTCCAGCCCATCCCTGAGCCCGGCTGCGAACCGCTCCTCGTCCTCGATGACCAGCACGCGCATACGGCTCACCCTACGGAAGCGGGTGGCGGTGACAAGCGGAAGCGGTCGTACGGGCGGAGCCGCGAGCTCCGGACGGTGTACGCCGCTCGGGTTCGGCGCGCCCCTTGACGTCACACAGTTCCAGCTTCACATTCCTCGCTCCATCCCAGAAACAGAGGTGAACGGACCTCTCACATCCGGCGGAGCATCACGGCCTCCCACCCCGCCCCCGACCGGCACGGCGATCGGCTGGGCGTGGCTGACGCCCTCGTCCCCACTGTTCATGGCTACAGCAATGCCAGTACCACTCCCGATGAGGGCGGCCGAGAGCACGGCCCCCGCCGATCCCCTTCGCCTTTACGTCTCATCCGGTCACCGCAACCCTCGACCGCTGTGTGCGGCCGAGCCAAGGGATTCACGGTGCGCCAGGCCGACTGAACAGACGCTGAAAGATTCTGAACGAGCGGTCAGCCTCGTAGACACCGCCCAGTACGGGATGGATCGGCTGCCCACATCCCCAGCCCACCGACCCCAGAAAGGAGAGGCGAGACCAGGAACCCGCCGGAACGACAAAGCACCCGCGCCCGGCCGAGTGCCGGAGGCGAGTGCCGGTTTCCCCTGCCCGTAGAACGGGGCCTGTGGGGCAAAGATGTGTCCGAGGTCGGAGTTTGAACCGAAAACCCAATCGGTCATCCTGTGCGCTGACCTGGAGATTCAGGTCAAGCCGCATTCGACGCCGTGGGACCACTGCTCCTGATCGGCTGGGCGGAGGTCGGCCCCGGCCTCCTACAGGCCATCAGCAGCATCCAGAGCCGAGACGTCACACGCCCAACCGGGTTCGCGACTGAACCGCACCTCAAGAAATGACAGGGTGTTCAAGATGAAGACGACCTCCAAGCCGCAGGTCTCTGGGATCGGCAGAGAACGAAATTGATCGTCTGTGCTCCCTCACGACCAGTGGGCGGGGCACCGTTCGGCGCCCCGCCCAGGCGTGTGCTGCCTGCTTTCTGTCACGGCCCGGCCGGGGTGGAAGGGTGTCCTTCGTATGTGTTCAACCGGGTTGCGCCGTAGTGCTACCCGATGTCGTAGCCGGTGATCTCGCCCATCCACTTGATCAGGTCGCCCGCGTCCTCGTTGGCGCCGTGGCCGCCGTCCCAGTACATCTTGAGGCTGACGTCGTCGCCGAGGTTCTGCGTCTTGAGGGCGAGGTTGGTGATCGCGGTCAGCGAGTGCGTGGTGTCGCTGGTGCCGATCCGCAGCCACCAATGCCTCGCCCGCCGCGGGTTGCGCTCCTCCAGGTAGGTCATCGGGTTGGTCAGCTTGACCTTGTGAGGGATGTCGCGATCAATCGTGGCGGTTTTGTCGCCGGTCGCGTACTGGAGACCGAAGTTGGTGAAGTGCCGGGAGTTGTGGGTCTCGTCGCCGAAATAGCCAGGCTCCGGCTGCGCCAAGGCCTTGTCGTCGAAGGCGGGCACGGAACGGGACCGGGCGATGTGCGCGATGTATCCGTCCCAGGAGAAAGACGCCTTGTCGCCCGCCCACTTGATGAAGGGGTTGGCGGTCAGGTAGGTCGTCCTGTCGGCCTCGGAGAGGGCCCGCAGATGGCTGGTCGCGGCCGGCTGTACGTAGTTCTCCAGCAGGTACCGGTCGTAGTTGGCGGCCGTCACCCGGCCGAACCGGCCCACGCCATGGAGGCCGAGGGACGCCTGGTACTCCGCGAACTGTGCGGTGAGCTGCTTCGAGGCGGTCTGGTCAACCAGCTCGCCGTTCAGCTTGGCCGCGCTGAACATCCACTCGTAGGCCTTGTCGGCGTTGCCGAGGTCGATGATGGGGCAGAAGACGGCGGAGGCGAACACCGCGTCGCTCGCCTCGGCCGCGCCGATCTCCCGGAGGTAGGAGTCGAACAGCGGGCTCCCTACCGAAGCGCCCATCATCGAGGAGAAGTTGCCGCCGGCGCTGCCGCCGTTGGTGATGATCTTGCTGGGGTTGCCGGGCAGCACGCCCCTGTTCTTGTGGACGTACCGCAGTGCGGCTTTCAGGTCTACGAGGGCGGCGGGAGCCTTGCCGTAGTACTTGCCGTCCTTGACGTTCTCCCGTCCACGCGCGCCCGAGGTGACCACGACGTAGCCGGCCGCGAGGGCCAGCGCCGAATTGTCACCCTGGTCGCCCGCCCCGGGGGGAAGCGGCGGCCTGGTCGTGGGCGTCGCGGTCGGGGTGGCGCTGGGGTCGGCCGAGGAACTGTCGCTCGGGGACGGGCTGGAGCCGCCGCCGGGGTTCGTGCGGCCGGCGGGCGTGCCGGAGAGGAAGCCGCCGAGCGGGATGGAGAAGAAGATCGGAGCGTGGGAGGCGTCGACGGCCTGCCCGTCGATCTCGACCGGCTGCTCGACGTTGAGGCACTGGTAGGTCGGGTCCACGGGATTGGCGACGTAGACGATGTTCTCCCAGAACCGGTACGTGATGCTCTTAGTGGCACCGTCGGCCGTCGTGACGGTCTTGACCTTCGTTGTGTAGGAGTCCTTGGGGAACGTCAGCGTGCCTACGGTCGCAGCCTCCGCGCCCTGCGTTCCGCCGTAGTACATGGCGGCGGTCGTTACTGCAGCGGTGGCTGCCATGCCGGAAAGGAAAATTCGGCGCTTCACATCAACATCCTTCACGGAGTGCGGGTTTGTGTGACGTCATGGACAACGGGCGACACTCCTTGACACGAACAAGCAGCTGATGCTGTGCTTTTCCTGAGAAAGAGCGTCACGCCGGGTCGATATCGGGCAATTCCGTCGCAGTTTCCCCGGCACGGTTGGGTGAGGCCGAAGGAGACGCAATGGTCTCGTCGCGTGGGGGGAAGCCATGGATTCAAACTGCCTTCTGAAAACCGGTTCCCGCGTCCCCTGAATGCCGTCTCTCGCGCATACGGTGCCTGCCGTATCGTGCCCCGCGGTGTACGTGGGTCGGCGTAGGGCGAACCGTCGACCGGATCCCTTGAACACCGCGAAGGCGCAGGTGGATCCGTGTGCGCGAAGAGTCGCCGCGGATGGGGTGACCGCGGTGCCGTACGACGGTGCGGTACGACGGGTGGGGTGTCCCGGCCGGTTGTGGCGCGTACCGTGAACGGCGTCAACTGTGTGGACGCGCCCTGTCGCGAGAAAAGACCGGCCGGACTCCGGAGAGGGTGAGTGCGCTGGAAGGAATCCGCCGCCGGACGCTCGGCAATCCGTTCCTGGTCGATGGGTTGCTCGCCATTGTCGGGGTCGCCCTCATTCTCCCGGGATTCTTTCGGGCGGGCGTCTCGGTGTGGCCCGCGATGCTGTTCTCCCTGTTTTCGGCAGGGCCGCTGACAGTGCGACGGAGTATGCCGGCGGCCGCGCTCGCGGGGACGACCGTCGGCTACCTTCTCGCCCTGCTCTGGATGAGGGAGCCGGGCCCGGGAATCGTGTCCTGTCTGGTGGCCCTGTATTCCGAGGCCGTGGCGGCCCCGCGTACCCGCGCTCTGATCACCGGCGCGATCGCCGGGACCATGATCCAGCTCTTCACATCGATCGTGACAGGGGTTCACATCTTCGCCCCGGCCAACCTCATGCTGATCGCGTGGCTCGGCGCGGCAACCGCCATCGGTGACGCCACCAGGAACCGCCGCGCCTACATCCAGGCCATCAAGGACCGCGCCCTGCGCGCCGAACGGACCCGGGAGGTGGAGGCGTCCCAGCGGGTCGCCGAGGAGCGCCTACGGCTCGCCCGCGACCTGCACGACATCGTGGCCCACAGCATCACTGTGATCAACTTCCAGGCCGGGGCGGCCGCCCACCTGCTGCGACGGGAGCCCGACGCGGCCGAGGCGGCCATCGAGCACGTCATCACGGCGAGTGGCACCACCCTCGCCGAGCTCGGCACCATGCTGACCGTTCTGCGCCAACCCGGCGGCGAGCCACCCCTGTCGGAGCCCATACCCGCTCTCGACCGCCTCGACGATCTGCTCGACGGCTTCCGGGCCGCCGGCCTGGTGATCGACATACAGCGCGGCGGAGGGACTTTCACCCTGAGCCCGGCCGTCAGCATGGCCGGCTACCGCATCATCCAGGAGTCACTGACCAACGCGCTCAAGTACGCCACGCCCCGGTCCGCGACGATCCGTCTGTCCTTCGCCGCCCACCGGCTTCGGATCACGGTGGTCAACCCGGTGACCCGCACCGAGGACGGGCGGCATTCCTCCTGGGGCACCGGCCGTGGCCTGCTGGGTCTGCGCGAGCGAGCCGCCTCCGTCGGCGGTCGCCTCGACATCGCGGAGGGCCGCGAGGAGTTCAGCGTGGACGCGTTCCTTCCCGCGCTCCCCACGAAGCCCTGAACCCCGGCTCCGGCCGGCGCCCTTCGGCCTCGGTACCGGGCTAGCGTCCCGCGGCCGCGGGGCGGACGAGCCCTGCCTGGTAGGCGCTCACCACGAGCTGTGCCCGGTCGCGAGCCCCGATCTTGGCCATGGCCCGGTGCACATGGGTGCGGACGGTCTGACGGGAGATGATCAGGTACTCGGCGATCGCCTGGTTGGACAGTCCCTCGGCCACCAGCGCCACGATCTCCCGCTCGCGGTCGGTGAGTTCGGCCAGTTCTCCGGAGAGAGCGGCCGGCGGTCCGTCGGGCAGCGAAAGGTACTTCGTGATCAAGGTCTGGGTAGCCTTGGGCGACAGCAGGGCCTCGCCGCGCGCCGCAACTCGGATGGCCTCCGGCAGTTCCGCGGGGCGCATGCCCTTCCCCAGAAAGCCGCACGCCCCGGCCCGCAGTGCCTGCAGGACGTACTCGTCCACCTCGTAGGTGGTGAGGATCACGATGCGGACGCTGTCCAGATCCGGATCCGCGGTGATCTCCCGCGTGGCCGCCAGACCGTCCAACTCCGGCATACGGATGTCCATCAGCACGATGTCCGGTGTGGTGCGGCGGACGACTTCGATGGCCTCGTGGCCAGTCTCAGCCTCTCCCACCACCTCCAGGTCGTCGGCCGAGTCGATCAGAATGCGGAATCCACCCCGCAGCAGAGCTTGATCGTCGGCAATGACCACCCGGATCATGGCGTCCTTCATGCCGTCACCCTACGACAGAGCGGAGAGTTCGTCTCCGGCTACGGCGATGGAGATCGCCGCCGCCCGTCACTCCCCCCGTGAAGGCCAAGGGCCGGGACGGTGACGGCAGCGGCGATCGGGAGGCCGGCCGGTGCTCAGCCGGTCGGATGCCCGCCAGTTGCGGACGCAGCCGACGTCGTGGACGTGTCGTCAATCCGAACGGCTCGCTTCGCCGCCTGGATCTGCTCGTAGACGTGCGTTCGCAGTTCGGTGAAGCGAGGGGCGACCCGGGTGTGCAGTTGATCCCGTTCGTCGGGCAGGTCGATGTGGAGCTCGTCCTGCACGATGGTCGGCGAGGCGGAGAGGACGATTACCCGCTCGCCGAGGTAGACCGCCTCGTCGATGTCGTGGGTGACGAAGAGGATGGTGATCCCGCGCTCGTGCCACAGGACCCGTACCAGGTCCTCCAAGTCGGCGCGGGTCTGCGCGTCGACCGCCGCGAACGGCTCATCCATCAGGAGGACTTGGGGCTCGTAGGCCAGCGCGCGGGCGATCGCCACGCGCTGCTGCATCCCCCCGGACAACTGCCAGGGGTAGGCGTCGGCGGCGTCCGGGAGTCCCACCGACCGCAGTGCGTCGGTGACCAGCTCCCGGCGTTTCGCCTTCGGTATCCCCTTCTCCTTCAGGGGGAGTTCGACGTTGCCGGCGACCTTCATCCAGGGGAAGAGGCTGCGCCCGTACTCCTGGAAGACGATCGCCATTCCGGGCGGCGGGCCGGTCACCGGTACGCCGTCGAGGAGCACCTCTCCCGAGGTCGGGCTGAGCAGGCCGCCCATGCACTTCAGCAGGGTCGTCTTGCCGCAGCCCGACGGTCCCACCAGACAGACGAGTTCACCGGCCTTCACGGTGAAGGTGAGGTCGCGGACCGCCTCCACCTGCCGGCCGGACCCTTGGTAGGTCTTCCGGAGGCCACGTACGTCGAGCATGGTTCGCCCTTTCGGAATGTTCACTCACGACCGCCGGGTGGACGCGCGCAGGCCGTGGTACCAGCCGAGCACCCGGCGCTCAGCGAAAGAGAAGGCAAGGGAGAGCAGGAATCCGAGCAGGCTCAGGAGCAGGATTCCGGTCCACATGTCGGGGATGGCGAAACTGCGCTGAAACTGGACCACGGTGAAGCCGATGCCGTTGTTCGCCGCGAACATCTCGCTGATGACCATGAGGATGATGCCGATCGAGAGGGCCTGGCGCAGACCGGCGACGATCTGCGGACTCGCCGAGGGCAGCACCAAGTTGCGCAGCCGCCCTACACCGCGGACGTGATAGGAACGCGCCGTCTCCAGCATGACCGAGTCGACCGCGCGCACGCCCTCCACCGTGTTCAGCAGGACCGGCCAGACACACCCGCTGGCGATCACCACGATCTTCATCGTGTCGCCGATGCCCGCGAACAGCATGATCACCGGCACCAGCACCGGGGGCGGCACTGCCCGCAGAAACTCCAGTACGGGCTCGCAGAAGGCGCGCATCCCACGGTAGGAACCGATGACGGTGCCCAGGCCGATGCCCACGACGCCCGCGAGCGTGTAACCGCCGGCCAGGCGCAGCACACTGGGCAGCAGGTCTGCGCGCAGGCGTTCGCCGGTCCACACCGAGGGGAAGATCTGAAGGATCGTGCGCAGCGGCGGCCAGAACGGGTCGGTGCTCCCGTCCGACGCGGCCCACCACAGTCCCAGCAGCACCGCAGGCAGGCCGACCGCGAACAGCACCTGTCGTGTCAGCGCCCTCACAGTACGGTCTCCCCCCGTACGGACTGGTGCCATGCCAGGGCTCGCCGCTCCACCGCTCGGGCCCCCAGGTTGATCAGGAGTCCCAGGGCTCCGGTCACCGTGATCAGTGCGTACATGTCGGGCACGGCCTGCGACGCCTGGGCGACCGCGATCAGCGACCCCAGTCCGGGTGCTCCGATGACCAGTTCCGCAGTGATGGCGAGCACCAGGGCAACCGCCGCGGCGAGCCGGATTCCGGTCATGACGTACGGCAGGGCCGTCGGCCACGTCACATGCCTGATGCGTGCCCAGGTCCCGAGCCCGTACGACCGTGCCGTCTCGTCGGCGACGGGGTCCACGTCCTGGACGCCGTACAGCACCTGAATGAGCACCTGCCAGAACGACGCGTACACCACCAGCAGAAGCACCGAGCGCAGTTCGGAGCCGTACAGCAGTACGGCCAGCGGGATCAGTGCCACGGACGGAATGGGACGCAGGAACTCGATCGTCGACGCTGTCACTTGGCGCAGAAATGGCACAACGGTGATGAGCAGGCCACAGAGGACGGCCGCGCCCGACGCGATCCCCAGGCCGATGACCCAGCCTGTCAGCGTGTCCCCGAGTGCCGACCAGAAGGCGGCATCGCCGAGTTCCTCGCGCAGCGCGCCGGCGATCCTGCTCGGGGGCGAGAAGTACTCGGCATCGACCGGGCCGAGCCGCGGCACAGCCTCGCCGAGGGCGAGGAAGGTCGCGAGCCCTGCCGCTCCGAGTGCGATGTTCGGAATCCTCACGGCAGCAGCTCATCCAGATCCGGGGCGGTCTTGAACAGGCCGTCCTGCTCGCCGAGCTTCTCCAGGGTCTCCACCGAGGACCGGCTGATGTCCTCCGGCCACTTCGGCAGCGTCACTTTCGACAGGACGGAGGCTGGGATCTCCGTGTACGTGGCGACGATGTCGCGGACCTCGTCCGGGTGGCTGTTCGCGTAGTTCAGCGCCTCCGCGGTGGCCTGCTGGAACTTGTTCACCACATCGGGGTTCTTCGCCGCATACGACTGCGAGGTGAAGTACATGGCGACGGTGAGATCTTTGGCCACGTCCACGTAGGGTGACGCGATCTCCACACCCCCCTGGTTCAGGATGGTGGTCAGTGCGGGCTCGACCGCCATCGCGGCGTCCACTTGGCCCTTCTCCAGAGCGGCGGGCATCTGGTCGAAGGCCAGCTCCACGAACTTCACCTTCGACGGGTCACCCCCGGCCTTGCGCACGGACTCGCGGACCGAGGTGTCGAGGATGTTCTTCAGCGTGTTGACTGCAACCGTCTTGCCCTCCAAGTCCTTCGCGGACTTGAGAGAGCTGCCCTTCTTGACGACGAGCGCGCCATAGTCGTCGCCGTCCACGCCGGTGGTCGCCGCACCGTTGGAGACCGCCTTCACCTGTATGCCGTTGCTCTGAGCGACCATCAGCGACGTCGTGTTGCTGAAACCGAACTGGAACTGGCCGCTGACCACGCCCGGCACGATGGCCGAGCCACCCTGCGCCGTGGTCATCGAGACATCGAGACCGTACTTCTTGTAGATTCCCTGCTTCTGGCCGAGATAGATGGGGGCCACGTCGACGATCGGAATGACCCCGACCTCGACCTTGGTGGTACCCCCGCTCTCCGACGCGGAGTCGCCGGAATCTCCGGACGATCCACAGGCCGTGGCCACGAGCAGAAGTGAAGCGGCGGCGATGCCGGCGAATAGGCGTTGCATGATCTGTCCTCCCGCGGACCGCGCCGAAATGCTCCGGCCGGTCCGCGCGCAATGGGGTGTGGCAGGGCGAGAGACGAAGAGTCAAGACATGGCGTCGAGTTCGTCGTGCCAAAGGTGTCGTCCGCGGCTCACCCGCACATCCCCCGGGCACCGTCACTGGCCCGTACAACGTCTGCCGTACGGCGGGTGAGGGATACGGTCACAGCCGTACCGGGCCAAGCCTGCGGATCGCTGTGCGGGCAAAGCCCGCTTCCACATGCTGTCGCCCGGCGACCACGGGAATGACGGTTTGAATGACGTCGGTGGCTCCGCCGCAACTATTGGAAAGACCGGATGCGCTCTCGCCGGCCGTTGCTACGCGGCGGGACAGCTTCCCGCGCTCCTAGCGGTGGAATCGCTGCGTCTGGCGGACGCGGATCTGGACCGGCTCACCGAGGCGTCGGCCTGACCACTCGACGCGTCGGGAGCGGGAGGCAAGTTCCGGCAAGGCGAGACAACAAGGCACAAAAGGCCTTGGCCACCGCGACATCATGCGCCTCACTCACCACCAGAACGGCCAGGGCGGAACGCTTCTGACACCCGCGGCACCCTCGCCGACAGACGCCATAGAGCACCTCCGGACCGAGGTCATCTCGCTGACCTTCGACCCGAGAACCCGGACCCTGACCGCGGACACTCCGCACGGAGAAAGGATCACGATCGGCTGACCACGTCCCCAGCTCACCGACTCAAGGAAGGGAGGAGAGGCCAGAAGACCGCCGGAACGACAAAGCACCCGCGCCCGGCCGGGAGCCGGAGGCGAGTGCCAGTTTCCCCTGCCCGCGGAACGGGGCCTGTGGGGCAAAGATGTGTCCGAGGGGGGACTTGAACCCCCACGCCCGTTAAAGGGCACTAGCACCTCAAGCTAGCGCGTCTGCCATTCCGCCACCCGGACTAGGTGTCTGCCGCCTGGACGGGGGTGTTCCCCGCGGCGACATGGACAACAATACCAATGTTTCGGAGTGCCTTTCACCTGCATATCCGGGCTGTCGGGGCGGATGCGAGGGTCCGGGTGGGGGTGCCCGTGGAGTCTCACCATGGGTGACGCAGGGGCTACCCAGGAGACACGATCCGGTTCACCGGCGGTAAGGGCTCCGCGATCACGCGGTGACAGGTGGATCGGCCACGAGCACCCGCAGTGATCTCAGGAGAGAGCTCGCTCCTTCCTCTCCGAGCGGGGCCAGGAAGCGGCGCTCCATTTCGTGGCGTGCCCCCTCCGCGCGGTGCAGGCACTCGGCGGTCGACGCCGAGGCGGGCGGCGTCCGAAGATCACCGACGCCGCCCGCCTCGCCCTCACCTCACGGCATGAGGTGGTAGTCGGGGAAGTTGCCCGGCAGCCTCTCCCCCGCCGGCCCCTGCGTCACCGCGCGCACCAGCAGTTCCCCGCCCACGAACGCGCCGCGCCACGACGCGCCGAAGCCGCCGAAGAGTTCGTCGCGGTCGCCTCGGGAGCGGGGCTTGCCGTGGCCGACCTTGAAGGCACGGATCTGCGGTGACAGCCGGTCGTACGTCGACTTGTCGTCCGTGGACAGCGTGGCGACGAGCGCGCCGTTGGAGGCGTTCATGGCGGCGAGCAGTTCGGCCTCGGTGTCGACCAGGACGATGGTGTCGACCGGGCCGAAGGGCTCCGCGTGGTGCAACGGTGAGGACGGGGGCGGGTTGAGGATCGTGACGGGGTGGACGTACGCCGATGTGTCCTGGCCGGGCAGGAAGCGCGCGTCCGCCAGGTTGCCGCGGTGCAGTGGGACGGCGCCCCGGTCGATGGCCTCGGCGACCTGGTCGTGGAGGTCCTTGGCCTTGGCCGCGTTGATCACCGGGCCGAAGTCGAGGGCCGGGTACGGGTCGTCGGGGTGCTCGACCGCGAGCGGGTGACCGATGCGCAGGGTGCGGACCGCCGGGAGGTAGGCCGCCAGGAACTCGTCGAACAGTGCGCGCTGGACGACGAAGCGCGGGTAGGCGGTGCAGCGCTGCTTGCCGTAGTCGAAGAGCTTGGGGATGACCGCGGTCAGCGCGTCCCAGTCGGTGCAGTTCCAGATGCCCCAGGTGTTCAGGCCCTCCTGTTCCAGTACGTGTCGCTTGCCGAGGTCGGCGACGGCGGTGGCCACCGCGGCGCCCGTGTCGCGGCCGCCGACGAAGGAGACGCAACCGATCTCGGGCGCGCGGACGAGTGCTTCCGACAGCTCGCGTCCGCTGCCGCTGACGAGGGTGACGGGGATCCCTTCGCGTGCGGCGAGCGCGCTGGCCAGGGTGAGGCAGGCGACGCCGCCGTCGGTCGGGGTCTTGGCGATGACCGCGTTGCCTGCCAGTGCCTGTACCAGCATTGCGTGAACGAGCACGCTCATGGGGTAGTTCCAGCTCGCGATGTTGGACACGGGCCCATCGAGCGGGGTCCGGCCCTCCACCATGGGCTCGATGCCGTCGACGTACCAGCGCACGCCGTCGATCGCCCGGTCCACATCGGCCTGGGCGAGCCGCCAGGGCTTGCCGATCTCCCAGACCAGCAGGAGTGCGAGCAGTTCGCGGTGCTCGGTCAGCGCGTCGAGGGTCGCCGCGACGCGGGCCCGGCGCTCCGCGAGTGGCACATGGCGCCAGGCGCGGTGCTGGTCGAGTGAGGCGCGTACGGCCTGCTGGGCGGTCGCGCCGTCCAGGCGCGGCGGGCCCGCGATGGGGCTGCCGTCGACGGGGCTGGTGGCGGGCAGTGCCCGGCCGTCCGCCTGCCAGGCGGAGCCCCAGAGGTTGAGGACGCGGTCGTCGCGGAACGCCTCGGGCGCGACCTGGAGGCAGCGCTGCCAGGCATCGGCCCAGGTCGTACCGGACTTCACGACCAGGTTGGTGGTGTTGAGGGTGGTTGTCATTCGGTGTCTCCGCTCTCGGTGCACAGTCGGGGGCGGGGGGCCCGGCTTCTGCCGAACCGCAGGAAGCACGGGCCCGCGCGAGCAGTAGTCGCGTACGTCGCGAGCAGTAGTCGCGTATGTACGGAGGAACGTGTGGACTGCTGAGTCCGTACGGAGGAACGTTTGGGGACTGCTCTGTCCGTACGGAGGGGCCTTGTGAGGCCGTTGCGTCCGTGCAGAGGAACCTTGTGAGGCTGCTTTGTCCGTACGGACGAACGTAGTGAGGCTGCGATGTCTCCGGCAGTCACCTCACGTCAACTATGAGTGACGTCACGTTCCGTTTCCAGCTGGGCCAGTACCAGCCGCGCCGTCTCGGTCGGGGTGCCGCCCACGCGCACTCCGACCGCCTCCAGGGCCTTCTTCTTCGCCTGGGCGGTGCCCGACGAGCCGGAGACGATGGCGCCCGCGTGCCCCATGGTCTTTCCTTCGGGGGCGGTGAATCCGGCGATGTAGCCGACGACGGGCTTGGAGATGTGGTCGCGGATGAACGCGGCCGCCCGTTCTTCGGCGTCGCCGCCTATCTCCCCGATGAGAACGATCAGTTCGGTGTCGGGGTCGTCCTGGAAGGCCGCCAGGCAGTCGATGTGGGTGGTGCCGACGACGGGGTCGCCGCCGATGCCGACACAGGTCGAGAAGCCGATGTCCCTCAGCTCGTACATGAGCTGGTAGGTGAGGGTGCCGGACTTGGAGACCAGGCCGATGCGGCCGGGTTTCGTGATGTCGGCGGGGATGATGCCCGCGTTCGACTCGCCGGGGCTGATCAGGCCGGGGCAGTTGGGGCCGATGACGCGCGTGCCCTTGGTGGCGGCGTACGCGTGGAAGGCCACGGAGTCGTGGACCGGGATGCCCTCGGTGATGACGACGGCGAGCCCGATTCCGGCGTCGGCGGCCTCCCATACGGCCGCTTTGGCGAAGGCCGGCGGGACGAAGACGACGCTCACGTCCGCTCCGGTCGCCTCGATGCCCTCGCGCACCGATCCGAACACGGGCACGGCACGGTCGTCGAAGTCGACGCTCTGGCCCGCCTTGCGCGGGTTGACGCCGCCGACGACGTCCGTGCCGGCCGCGAGCATCCGCCGCGTGTGTTTCATGCCCTCGCCGCCCGTCATGCCCTGGACGAGGACCTTGGACTCCTTGGTGAGAAAGATGGCCATGTCCTCTTCCTTCAGCCGGTGTTCGCGAGTTGGGCGGCACGGAGCGCGGCGCCGTCCATGGTGGTGGCCTGCTGCACCAGGGGGTGCGCGTGGTCGTCGAGGATGGCGCGGCCACGCACGGCGTTGTTGCCGTCGAGGCGGACCACGAGCGGCTTGGTCAGCCGGACGGTGTCCAGGGCCTGCACGATTCCGTCGGCGACCGCGTCGCAGGCGGTGATCCCGCCGAAGACGTTGACGAAGACGGACTTCACGTCCGGGTCGGAAAGGATGACGGACAGCCCGTCGGCCATGATCTGGGCGGAGGCTCCGCCGCCGATGTCGAGGAAGTTGGCCGGGCGGGCGCCGCAGCCCGCGACCACGTCGAGTGTGGACATGACCAGGCCCGCGCCGTTGCCGATGACGCCGACCTCACCGTCCAGCTTGACGTAGTTGAGGCCCTTGGCTGCGGCCGCCGCCTCCAGCGGCTCGTCGTGAGCGGCATCCTGCTCTCCCCAGCGCGCCTGCCGGAAGCGGGCGTTGTCGTCGAGGGTGACCTTGCCGTCCAGCGCCAGGATCTGCCCCTGGACCGTACGGACGAGGGGGTTCACCTCGACGAGGACTGCGTCCTCACGGGTCAGCACCCCCCAGAGCCGTACGAGCACGTCGACCGTCTGCGGCGGCAGGCCCGCGGCCTCGGCGATCTCGGTGGCCTTGGCCGAGGTGACGCCCACCGCGGGGTCTATGGGGATGCGTGCCACGGCCTCCGGCCTGCTCGCCGCCACCTCCTCGATGTCCATGCCCCCTTCCGCGGAGGCGATCGCGAGGAAGCGTCCGGCGGCGCGGTCGAGGACGTACGAGACGTAGAACTCGCTCTCGATGTCAACGGGTTGGGCCAGCATCACCGTGCGGACCGTGTGGCCCTTGATGTCCATGCCGAGGATCTGACGTGCCGTCAGTTCAGCGGCGGCCGGGTCGGCGGCAAACTTCACTCCGCCCGCCTTGCCGCGCCCCCCGGTCTTCACCTGGGCCTTTACGACGACGCGGCCACCGAGCCGGCGGGCGATCTCGCGCGCCGCCTTGGGTGAATCCGCGACTTCGGCCCGCGGCACCACGATGCCGTGCTCCTCGAAGAGTGCCCGTGCCTGGTGCTCATACAGGTCCATCATGAGGCTCCTGTCTTAAAAGTGCTGCACGCCCCCTGGACATCACCCACCGGATGCGGGATAACAATCTTCATACAGTATCCGTCGACTGTATGCAATGTGCCGAGCAGGCTCCACGCCCTGTGACGCCCGGGCGCTGGAAGCAACGGACAAGTGAGGTGACCTGTGACGACGAAGGCTCTCGAAGGCATCCGAGTCCTCGACATGACACATGTGCAGTCCGGTCCCTCAGCGACCCAGCTGCTGGCCTGGCTGGGCGCGGACGTCCTCAAGCTGGAGGCGCCGACCGGTGACATCACGCGCAAGCAACTGCGCGACATCCCGGACGTCGACTCCCTCTACTTCACGATGCTCAACAGCAACAAGCGCAGCATCACCCTCAACACCAAGACCGAACGCGGCAAGCAGCTCCTCACCGAACTGATCCGCAGCTCCGACGTGATGGTCGAGAACTTCGGACCCGGCGCCATCGACCGCATGGGCTTCACCTGGGACCGCATCCGCGAGATCAACCCCCGCATCGTCTACGCCTCCATCAAGGGCTTCGGCGAAGGCCCGTACACCAACTACAAGGCGTACGAGGTCGTCGCCCAGGCCATGGGCGGAGCCATGGCGACCACCGGCTTCGAGGACGGACCGCCCCTGGCGACCGGCGCCCAGATAGGAGACTCGGGCACCGGAATCCACGCCGTGGCGGGGATCCTCGCGGCGCTGTTCCAGCGGGAGAACACCGGCCGCGGCCAGCGGGTCAATGTGGCCATGCAGCATGCTGTGCTCAACCTCTGCCGGGTGAAGCTGCGCGATCAGCAGCGCCTGGCCCATGGTCCACTCGCCGAATATCCCAACGAGGACTTCGGCGACGAGGTTCCCAGGTCCGGGAACGCCTCCGGCGGCGGGCAGCCGGGCTGGGCGGTCAAGTGCGCCCCCGGCGGCCCCAACGACTACGTGTACGTGATCGTCCAGCCCGTCGGCTGGAAACCGATCACCGCGCTCCTGGGCCGGCCCGAGCTCGCGGACGACCCCGAGTGGGCCACCCCCGAAGCCCGGCTGCCCAAGCTCGGGAAGATGTTCCAGCTCATCGAGGAATGGACCAGCACCCTCCCCAAGATGGAGGTGCTGGAGAGGCTCAACGCCCACCACATCCCCTGCGGCCCGATCCTCTCCACCAAGGAGATCATCGAGGACGAGTCGCTGGTCGCCAACGAGATGGTCGTACGGGTGCCGCACCCCGAACGGGGCGAGTTCGTGACCGTGGGCAGCCCCCTGAAGCTCTCCGACTCCCCCGTCGACGTGACCAGTCCGCCGCTGCTCGGCGAACACAACGAAGAGGTCTACGTCGGCGAACTCGGTCTCGGGGACGAGGAGCTGCGCCTCCTCAAGTCGAGCGGGGTGATCTGACGTGATCACCGACGCGTACGGGATCGCGGTCACCCACGAGGTGACCGTCCCGGACCACCAGCAGGAGGCCGCGGCCTCCCCGTACACGGCCGAGAGGCCCGTGGACGCACCCGGCGCACAGTGCCGTCGAGTGCGGGCCGCCCGGCTGTTGGGAGGCGGGTTCATGACCTAAGTCCGCACGGGGGCTCCCAACGGTGCGCGTTGGCCGCCCCCGGGACCCGAGAGCGCACGAAAGGCATTTGGCAGGGGGCGCTGTCCAGATCTTTCGACGCAAGGGGTGTTTGACAAAGATGACAACCACCGACTTCACAACGTCCGTTCCCTATCGGGAGGTGACGGATGCCAACGGCCGCAAGTACCGCATCGGCGAGACCGATCGCGACATCATGGGCCGACCACGATGGACGATGGTGCTCTTCCCATGGATGGGCATGCTGGGCATCAGCTCCTCGGAGTACGCGTTCACCTCGGCCGAGGACACTCTGCACGAGGCCCACCTCTGGACCAGCGGCCACATCTTCTGGCTGCTGGGCGTCTGGGTGTTCTTCCAGGCAGCAGTGGCCTTCCCCGCCGGACAGCTGCGCGAGAGCGGAAAACTGCCCGCGCGGTACGCCATGTTCCTCGGCGCGCTCGGCACGATTCTCGGCTATCTCTCGCTGGCGTACGCGCCGCACGTGATCGTCGCGTACATCGGGTTCGGCATGTTCAGCGGCATCGGAGCCGGCCTCGTCTACGCGACCTGCGTGAACATGGTCGGTAAGTGGTATCCGGAGCGCAAGGGCGGCAAGACCGGCATGGTCAACGGCGGTTTCGCCTACGGCTCGGTGCCCTTCGTCTTCCTCTTCACCTCGTACATGGACATCAGCAACTACAAGACCGTCCTCGTGATGGTCGGTCTGATCTGCTGCGCCGTCGTCGCCTTCGCCGGGTGGTTCTTCAAGGACCCGCCCAAGGGCTGGTGGCCCGCGCACGCGGACCCGCTGAAGGTGTCGGACGACCCCAGGGTCCGGCGGGCGCTGGAGAAGAACCCGCCGGCGGTGAAGCAGTACACCCCCAAGGAAGCAGCACGCACACCCGTTCTCTGGATGATGTGGTTCTGTCTGCTCTGCACGGCCGGGATCAACATCTTCGGTATTTCCTTCCAGGTGCCGTTCGGCAAGGACATGGGCTTCGCCGGCGGAATCGTGGCCACGGCGATGTCCCTCAAGGCCATCGTCAACGGCACCGGACGCGGCGTCATCGGCTGGATATCCGACAAGTTCGGGCGCCGCAACACACTGATCATCGTGTGTCTGGTGCTGGGCACCGCACAGTTCGGCGTGCTGGTCTCCGGCCAGATGGGCAGCATGCCGTTCTTCCTGTTCTGCTCCATGGTTTCCGGATTCGGCGGCGGGGCGATCTTCCCGCTGTTCGCGGCCATGACGGCGGACTACTTCGGCGAGAACAACAACGCCTCCAACTACGGAATGGTCTACAGCTCGAAACTGATCTCAGGCCTCGTGGGCGCCGGTATCGGCTCCGTCGTCGTCAATGCCTGGGACTACGAGGGAGCCTTCGTGATCGCGGGCTGCATCGGGTTGGGATCGGCTGTTCTCGCTGTGTTCCTCAAGGCCCCCGGTAGGCCGCAGGCCTCCCGGCTCATCAGTCCCAACCCGCAACCGCTTGGCGAGGAGATGGCGTAATGACGGCGGAACCTATCGCCGCGAAAGACTCGTCGGACAACCCCGACGCCTCGAACCGCGCATACCGTGAAGTCACCGATTCCCGGGGCCGTGTCTACCGGGTCGGCGAAACGGACCGGGACATCCTGGGCCACTCACGCAAGTTCATGGTGTATTTGCCATGGATAGCCATGATGGCCATCAGTGTCTTCGAGTACGCGTTCGGGTCGGCCGAGGACACCTTGTCCCACGCGCACGGCTGGACACAGAGCAACACCTTCTGGATTCTCAGCGTCTGGGTCTTCTTCCAGGCCGGTATCGCCTTCCCCGCGGGCTGGATGCGGGAGAAGGGGATACTGACCGCCCGAAACGCCATGTACATAGGGTCGGTCATGTGTCTCCTGGGCTTCCTCGCCCTCTCGCACATGGGCAACGTGGTGCTGGCGATCCTCGGCTTCGGTGTCATCGGAGGCATCGGGTCCGGGCTGGTGTACGCGACCTGCATCAACATGGTCGGCAAGTGGTTCCCCGAACGACGTGGTGCGAAGACCGGATTCGTCAACGGCGGATTCGCGTACGGCTCCCTGCCGTTCATCTTCATCTTCAACTACGCGTTCGACACGGCCAACTACCACCGCGTACTGGACCTCATCGGCCTCTACATCGTGGTCGTGGTGCTTGCCACCGCGTTCTTCTTCAAGGACCCGCCGAAGAACTGGTGGCCGGCGGACATCGACCCGCTGACCTACGGCGGTACGGAAAAGGGCGCGGCCAGCCTCGCCAAGAACCCTCCCGCGGTGAAGCAGTACACACCCAAGGAGGCCATCAGGACCGGAATGCTCCCTCTGATGTGGATCGCACTCGTCATGACCGCAGGCGTGTCGATCTTCGGTATCTCGTTCCAGGTCGACTTCGCCAAGGAGGTGGGCTTCGGCCCCCTCGTGGCGGCGTCGTCCATGGGCGTCATGGCCGTAATCAACGGCATCGGCCGGGGAGTGGTGGGCTGGCTGTCGGACATACTGGGCCGCAAACAGACCCTGGTGTTCGTCATCGTCGTGCTGGGTCTCGCCCAGTTCGGCATCATCTGGGCCGGCGACATCCACAGCGAGGCGCTGTTCCTGTTCTTCGCCTTCCTCTCCGGGTTCGGAGGTGGAGCCTTCTATCCGATGTTCGCGGCTCTGACTCCGGACTACTTCGGCGAGAACTACAACGCCTCCAACTACGGGCTGGTGTACAGCGGCAAGCTGATCAGCGGCCTGTTCGGTGGTGGCCTCGGCTCGATGGTGGTCGCAGCCTGGGGTTACAACGGCGCCTACGCGCTGGCCGGCGGCATCTCCATGGTGGCTGCGGCAATAGCGCTGTTCCTGCGGCAGCCCGGGCAGAACAGCAAGGTGAACACCTCTGTCCCACAGCCGCAACCAGTGGGCTGAGCAAGGAAGTTCCGGTCGGCTGAGCAAGCGATGAGCGATGCCGACCGGCTGAGCCAGAAGTCCGGACAACGGGCGGCCCTCCCCACGGTTCCAATCGCGGGGAGGGCCGCCCGTCTGTGCGGGTGCGGGCTACTTGCGCTTCTTGCGCAGGGCCGCGAGGTTGTCGTAGCCGATCTTCGCGTAGGTGAGCGACTGCGCGAGGTCGGTTGAGCTCGGGGCGTTGTCCTGCTCGACCATCGGGTTGTGGTAGTTTCTTTCGCCGACGCGCGAGAAGAACGTGGTGTAGTCGATGACGCCTGTACCGAACGGCACCATGTCGTACCCCATGCCGTTGGTCGTGTTGACCGTGCCGTCCTTCGCGTGGAACAGCGGGTAGCGCTTGTTGTTGCGGACGACGAGACCGGCGGGGTCGAAGACCTTCTCCCGAGTGGAGCCGTCGTGCGCGGTGTAGGTGTGGAACTTGTACTGGGCCACGTGCGCCCAGAAGATGTCCATCTCGAGCCAGACGAGTTTCGGGTCCGTGATCTTCAGGAAGTACTCGAGCTTGCGGATGCCGGAGCTGCGGGTGGGGCGTCCCTGGGCGTCGAGCGGGCCTCCGTCGAGCAGGAATCCGTACGCCGCGTCGTGGTTGTGGGTGTACAGCTTGACGCCCTCGCGGCGGGCGATCGCGCCCAGCGCGTTCCACTTGTCGGCCGCCACGTCCCAGTCGGCCCGGTAGTTGCTGCCGGTGGGGTCGCCGCCGGTGCCCATGTGCGCGAGGCCCAGGATGTTGGCGATCTCCAGGTTGCGCTTGAAGTTGTCGAGGTCGGGTGTCGTGAGCGGCCAAGAAGGCGGTATGAAGCCGTGGTTGCCCTGCGCCCGCAGACCGTAGTCGTCGAGCCAGGAGCGCAGCAGCTTGGCGCCCGTCACGGACTCCAGATTCGCACCGCCCGGGGCGTTGGCGTGCTGGCCGTATCCCGCGAACTCCACCTGCCGGTAGCCGTATCGCGAGAGCTGCTTGAAGACCTCGCGGAAACCGGAGGGCAGATCGGTGGTGAGCGGGTCACGGCCTGTGGCGTCACGGACGGTGTAGAGGATGATGCCGCGCCTGTTGGCGGGTACGAGTACCTCGCCGCCGTGGTCGCCGCCTCTTCCCCCGTCCTGGGCCAGGGCGGGCGAGGCGCCGAGGACGGGTGCGGCGATCGCCGCGGTCGCGGCGGCGGTGCAGGTGCTCAGGAAACGGCGGCGGTTGACGCCCAGAGTGCGGCGCAGGGCCTCGTCGGTGCCGTCGACTCCGTCGGTTCTGGGGGTCTGCTGAAGGTCGGTCACGGGTGCCTCTCTTCGTGTCATTGCAGGTCAGACGCGTGCTGATCGTTCGCGGCACGCGTTGTCAGTGGCGCGTGCTTCACTTTCCGTAGTTGCTCGTCACGGCTTGTCACATCTCGTCAGGGAGGTCGGCCAGCGTGAGGAGCAGGGATTTCACTTCGGTGGCCGCGACGCGGCCGGTGACTGTGCGGGGGGTGGAGCAGATGATGAGCGGACCGTCGTCGTCGCTCAGAGGGAGGCGGCCGTGGCTGCCTCGAATAGGTGAGGGATCCAGGGGCACGACCGCCATGCGGTAGCGCATGCCGAGCTTCTTGCGGGCCAGCGCGCCCGCGGCCTTGACCTTCACGTAGGGGTCGAGCGGGTCCATGAAGAGTTCGACCGGGTCGTAGCCGGGTTTGCGGTGGATCTCGACGAGCTGCGCGAAGTCGGGGGCGTGTGCGTCGTCGAGCCAGTAGTAGTACGTGAACCAGGCGTCCGGCTCTGCGACGGCGACGAGTTCGCCGGAGCGCGGATGGTCGAGGTGATGGGCCTTCTTGCCCTCGTCGTCGAGGAGTTGCTCGATGCCGGGCAGATCGGCGAGCGCCTCTTTGGTGGCCTCCAGGTCCTCGGGGCGGCGCACGTAGACATGGGCGATCTGGTGGTCGGCGACCGCGAAGGCGCGGGAGGCCATCGGGTCGAGGTACTCCATGCCGTCCTGCGTGTGCACTTCGAGGAGTCCGGCGCGGCGCAGGGCGCGGTTGATGTCGACGGGGCGGTTCACGCGGGTGATGCCGTACTCGGAGAGCGCGACGACGGTGCGGCCTTCGGCCTTCGCGTCGTCGAGGAGGGGGGCCATGGCCGCGTCGAGGTCGGCGGCTGCCTTGAAGGAGCGCGGGTCGTCGGGGCCGAAGCGCTGGAGGTCGTAGTCGAGGTGAGGGAGGTAGCAGAGGGTCAGGTCGGGGTGGCGGGTGCGGTTGATGTGGCGGGTCGCGTCGATGATCCAGCGGCTGGAGACGAGGTCGGCGCCGGGACCCCAGAAGTGGAACAGCGGGAACACGCCGAATTTCTCGGTGAGTTCGTCGTGCAGGGCCGGGGGCCGGGTGTAGCAGTCGGGTTCCTTGCGGCCGTCGGCGTAGTAGACGGGACGGGGAGTGACAGTGATGTCGGTGTCGGCGCCCATGGCGTACCACCAGCAGATATTGGCGACCGTGTAGCCGGGGTACGCGCGGCGGGCGGCGTCCCAGAGCTTGTCGCCGGACACCAGGCCGTTGTGCTGACGCCACAGGAGTACGTCGCCGAGCTCGCGGAAGTACCAGCCGTTGCCGACGATTCCGTGCTCGGCGGGGTGGGTGCCGGTCAGGAAGGTGGACTGGGCGGCGCAGGTGACGGCGGGCAGGACGGTGCCGAGGTGGGCACGGGAGCCGGACTGGCCGAGGGCCTTGAGGTGGGGCATGTGGTCGAGGAGACGAGGGGTGAGGCCTACGACGTCCAGGACGAGGAGAGGGGTGGGGCGGCCGGTGTGCTCCGGTGATGGGCTCGCGGGTGTTGTGCTCACGGCAGCTCCTTGAGGCCGAGGTCGGTCAACAGGTCGCGGGCGAGGGTGAGTTCGGCGGCGATGCCGTCGGCGAGCTGGGCGCGGGCACGGGGGCGCAGTTCGGGTGGGAGTGCCTGCCAGGTGTAGGTCTCGACCTCCAGGTGGCGGGTGAGCGGGTGCGGGCCGCCGACGAGGTGGGTCAGGGCGGTTCGGAGTACGGGGAGTGTGGAGGTGAGGGGCGCGGCAGGGGCCGCGTGCAGCGGGACGTGGAAGTGGGCGCGCCAGGGGGAGGCGTCGGGCAGGGCTTCGCCGGCGAGGGCCTCGCCCAGGTCGTCGGTGCCGCGCAGGCCCATGGACGTCCGGGTGCGGGTCTGGTGCAGGAAGCGGGGTTCGTCGAAGGCGGCGAGGGCCCTGCGGACTTCGGGGAGATGGGGGTGTTCGGCGTGCAGGGCGGCTGAGAGCTGGGACTTGACGACGGGGACGCGGGCCTGGGTGAGCGCGTCCAGGGCGGTGTGCGGGTCTTCGAAGGAGGTGGCGAGGTGGCAGGTGTCGACGCAGATGCCGATGCGGGGGTGGCCGATGGCGGTGAGCGGGGCGATCGCGTCGTGCGTCGTCTCGACGGTGCAGCCGGGTTCCGGTTCCAGGCCGATGCGGATGGAGCGGCCGGTGAGTTCGTCGAGGGCGTCGAGGCGTTCGGCGAGTGTGGTCAGTGCGGTGTGGGCCGTCGCCGCCCGCTTGTCGTCGTACGCGGTGCGCCAGGCCAGCGGCAGCGTGGAGATGGTGCCTTCGGTGACGTCGTCGGGGAGGAGTTGGGCGAGGACGCGGGCCAGGTCGGTGGTGTGGGCGAGGCGTTCCGGGTCGGCCCAGTCGGGCTGGTAGACGCGGTACTTGACCTCTTCGGTGCCGAAGCCCTCGTAGGGGAAGCCGTTGAGGGTGACTACTTCGAGGCCGCGGCGGTCGAGTTCGGTGCGCAGGCCGCGCAGTGCGGACGGGTCGGTGACCAGGGCGTGTGCGGCGTCCTTGGCGAGCCACAGGCCGATGCCGAGGCGGTCGCGGCCGAGGCGTCGGCGGACGGGTTCGCAGTGGTCGCGGAGTTGGGCGAGGACACCGTCGAGGGTTTCGGCCGGGTGGACGTTGGTGCAGTAGGCGAGGTGGACGGTGGAGCCGTCGGGGTGGCGGAAGCGCATCCTTCACTCCCCGCCGCGGAGGATGGAGTTGCCTTCGTGGGTGGCGTCCGGGGACGTGATGTCGAGGTTCAACCGGCCGCTGAGTCCGTAGAAGGCCACGGGGTTGCGCCACAGCACCCGGTCGACCTCGTCGTCGGTGAACCCGGCAGCCAGCAGGGCGTCGCCGACCAGGCGGGTCTTGAGGGGATCGCTTCTCCCCCAGTCCGCGGCCGAGTTGACCAGCACCTTCTCCGGTCCGTACGCCCGCAGGATCGCGACCATCCGTTCCTCGTCCATCTTGGTGTCCGGATAGACGGAGAAGCCCAGCCAGCAGCCGCTGTCCTTGGCCTCTTTGACGGTGGTCTCGTTGAGGTGGTCGACCAGGACGTGGTCCGGGGGCAGTGCGGACTCCCGGACCACGTCGAGGGTGCGGCGCAGGCCGGCCAGTTTGTCCCGGTGCGGGGTGTGGACGAGCGCGGGCAGCTCGTGGTCGGCGGCGAGCTGGAGCTGGGCGGCCAGGGCGGTGTCCTCGGCGGGGGTCATCGAGTCGTAGCCGATCTCGCCGACGGCCACGACCTGGTCCTTGACCAGATAGCGGGGCAGTTCGTCGAGGACGGGGACGCAGCGGGGGTCGTTCGCCTCCTTGGGGTTGAGGGCGAGTGTGCAGTGGTGGGCGATGCCGTACTGGGCGGCGCGGAAGGGCTCCCAGCCGAGGAGCGAGTCGAAGTAGTCGAGGAAGGAGGTGGGTGAGGTGCGGGGCTGGCCGAGCCAGAAGGAGGGTTCGACGACGGCGCGGACGCCCGCCGCGTACATGGCCTCGTAGTCGTCGGTGGTCCGTGACGTCATGTGGATGTGGGGGTCGAAGATGCGCATCAGGACTCCTTGCCGGACGTACCGGAGGTCCCGGGTCGGCCAGGGCTGCCGGACGTGCCAGTGGGGGTGGCGGTGGGCTCGGTCAGGGTCAGGACGCGGTGGAGGTCCTCGGGTACGGGACGGCCCGCGGCGGTGCGTTCGTCGGCGTAGTCGGCGAGCATGCGGGCGAGTTCGGCGTCGGCGTGGGCACGCCGGGGAAGCTCGGCCACCTCGTCGACGGGCACACCGGTGAACAGGCACTTCAGTACGGCGTGGCGCCAGTTGTGGGGGTCGAGATGGCGGGCCGCGTACGGGCCGACGGCGGCGGCGACGAGCCGGGTGTCGTTGGTGCGCAGGGCGTCCTCGATCAGGGGCAGGGCGTCGGGCCCTGCCACCAGGTGGGGCAGCGCGTGCAGGACGGCTCGGCGTTCGGCGGCGGTGCCCTGGCGGTAGACGCGGGCGAGGGCGTCCGGGTCGGCGCGGGCGGCGTGCAGGAGGAGGACACGGGCGGCATCGGCGTGTTCGGGTCCGCACCGGCGGCCCGCCTCGGCGATCCGCAGTTCCCAGACGGAGATGGGGCCGTGGATGCCGGGGTGGGCCCTGGCCTCGTCGAGGGCCTGGTCGAGCCAGGCGCGGGCGGCTCCGCCGAGTTGGGTGTTCAGGCGGGCGTGCAGTTCGGCGAGTGCGGGACGGGTGGTCTCGCTCACCGGTACGTGGTGGGTGGGGTGCGGGTGGTTCACGAGATTCTCCCTTCGTGGCCGTTGGGGGTCGCCCGGGCCGCGCGGTGGAGGAACTGGAGGGACTGTTCGGCGAAGTGGGGGCCCGCGTGGGAGTGGCGGGGCAGTTCGACGACGGTGAGGGCCTGGTAGCCGGTGGCGGCCAGGGCTTCGAGTACGGGCGGGAAGTCGATCTCCCCGTCCCCGAACGGGAGGTGTTCGTGGACGCCGCGGCGCATGTCCTCGATCTGGACGTGGCGCAGCCAGGGAGCGGCGGCGCGTACGCAGTCGGCGGGTGAGAGGGGTTCGAGGCACTGGCAGTGACCGATGTCGAGGGTGAGACCGAGGGCGGCCGGGTCGCCGAGTGCTCGGCGGAGGTGGTGGAAATCGGCGAGGGAGGAGAGCAGATGGCCGGGTTCGGGTTCGACGGCGAGGGGCACGCCGGCACGGGTGGCGGCGTCCAGCACGGGGGCAAGCGACTCGGCCAAGCGCTTCCAGGCGGTGTCCTCGTCCGTGCCGGCCGGGGTGACTCCGCTGAAGCAGTGCACGGCGTGCGCACCGAGGTCCGCGGCCACCCGCACGGCGCGGATGAGCAGGTCGACACGGCGGGCACGGTCCTCCGGATCCGGGTCGAGGAGCGACGGACCGTGTTTGCGCCGTGGGTCGAGCACATAGCGGGCGCCGGTCTCCACGGTGGCACCGAGGCCCAACGCCTGCAGTCTGCGGGCCACCTTGCCGGTGCGGGCGGCGAGGTCCGGTGCCAGTGGATCGAGGTGCATGTGGTCGAGGGTCAGGCCGACGCCGTCATAGCCGAGGTCGGCGAGGAGGGTGAGGGCGTCGTCGAGACGGAGGTCGGCGAGGCCGTTGGTGCCGTAGCCGAAGCGGAGAGGGGCCGTAGGAGGCGAGGTCGGGTCGGCTCCCGTCCGCACGGTCCGGTGGGGGCTCGGGGTCATGTGACGCTCACCTTCCTCGCGAACTTGCGGGCCGCTGGGGCGAGTGCGGCGGTCAGGAGGGCGGTCACGGGGGCTCCCGCGCGGGCGGCGAGGGCGGCCTGGAGGGGGATCATGGCGCGGATTCCGCCGCCGACGGCTCGCTGGGTGAGGGGTGGTGAGGGGTTCAGAACGGCGTGGAAGAGGGGGCGGGCGAACGTCATGGCGTAGGCGAGGGCGAGGGCTCCGCGTAGGGCGGCTTCGGTGGAGTTCCGGGATGCGCCGAGGCAGGGGGCTCGGTGGAGCCACGCCCGGGGTACAGCCACGGGAACTCGGCCGCGCCGGGCGCTCGATGCCTCGACTCGCCCTCGGCCCGATGTCGGCCTCGCTGCTTCAACAGGTCCTGGGTGAGGGGGTGTTGAGGTGAGGTCAGCAGGCTGTGGTGATACGGCCACGGGGCTGGCCCCCGGCTGCCCTGCGACCGTCGGGGCACTCATCAGCCTCCAGGCCAGCGCGGCGGTCGTGGCCAGGGCGGCCAGCGGTGCGGCCGACGAACCGCCTTGCGTCTCTCTCCGGGACACGGCGGTCACCGCGAGGGTGTGGCCGGCCATGGTGAGGGCGGTGGGGAGGGCGTGACGGACGGAGGTGCGGCGGGGGGCGCTCGGGGCGGGGAGCGGGGGCGCGCCTCCGGGGGTGCGGCCGGTGGTCGTCGCGCCGAGGAGGAGGTCCAGGCATCGGGCGGCGGTACGGCTTAGGGGGCCAGGGAGCGGAGGCGCACCCCGGGGAGCGCGGCCGGTGGTCGTCGCATCGAGGAGGACGTCCAGGCCTCGGGCGGCGGTACGACGTAGGGCGTTCGGGTCGGAGAGCGGGGGCGCGCCTCGGGGAGCGCGGCCGGTGGTCGTCGCGCCGAGGAGGACGTCCAGGCCTCGGGCGGTGGCCATGGCCGCCGGGCCCGCGGGGGTTCGTTTGAGCGCGAGGTCGTACGCCCAGACGGTGGCCGCGAGGGGTGCGGCGACCGCGAGGGAGGGGCCGCCCGCGCGGGCTGCCAGGGCGAGGCCCGCCGCCGTCAGGGCTCCGGCCGCCGCGAGCGCCGCGGCCGGGTGGATGCGGCCGGAGGGCAGCGGGCGGTGCGGGCGGTCCACGGCGTCCTCTGCGCGGTCGGCCCAGTCGTTGAGGGCCATGCCGGCCTCGTACAGGCAGAGAGAGGAGCCGATGGCGAGCAGGGTGCGGGAGTTGGGGCGGGCACCGACCGCGGCGGCGCCCGCGAGGGCGTCTCCGGGGACGGTGAACAGGGCGGGCAGGCGCAGCAGTTCGGCCCACGCCTTGCCCTTGGCCTTGCCCTTGCCCCTTGCCCTGGCCCTGGCCTCAGTCTCGGCACCGGCCTTGGCCCAGGTCTCGGACCCAGCCTCGACAGCGACTTCACCACCGGCCTTGGACCTGGCGTCGACACCGGACTCAGCACCGGTCTCGGACCCAGCCTCGACGCCAGCCTCACCACCAACCTCGGACCCAGCCTCAGACCTGGCTTGCACCCCCGTCCTGGCACCAGCCCTCCCCCACTGGCCAGTTCGCGGCGCACCAAACACGTCCGAGGGCCCCGACGCATCGGAGGGACTCGACACGCTCGAGGGACCCGCCGCCTCGGAGCCGAGCGCCCCGCCCGATCCCCCGGCCCCCTCGCCCGTCCCGTCCGCCCTGAGCCGATCACTTGACCCGCCCGAGCTCAGCTGTCCGCGCGCCCCCAACGACTCGCCCGCCCTCGACGACCCGCCCGACCCCAGCCAGTCACCCATCCCCACCGAGCCCACCGCCCCCCACAACCTCGCAAACCGAGCCGACCGCCGCCCCCTCACAGCGCCTCCCCCGAGGACTCGGCAAGCCGCCCCGCCAGAGTCGCCAGAGCCGCGTACTGCTCCCCTAGCCCCGCGGGTGCCTCCCCCACGGGATCCTTGAAGTAGAAGGCCAGGTCGCTCAGCGGGCCGGAGAGGCCGGCGTCGTGGGCGCGGGTGACGATGCGGGCGAGGTCGAGGATCAGTGGGGCGGCGAGGGCGGAGTCGCAGCCCTGCCAGGTGGTCTGGAGGATCATGCGGGTGCCGAGGAAGCCGTCGAAGGCGATGTGGTCCCAGGCGGTCTTCCAGTCGCCGAGGGCGGGGACGTCGTCGATGTGGACCTCGCCCTCCGGTGCGGCGCCCAGGGTGTCCGCCAGCACCCGTTCCTTGCCGGCGTTCTTGGCCGCCGCGGCGGCAGGGTCTGCGAGGGACGCGCCGTCGCCACCGCCGAGGAGGTTCGTGCCGGACCAGGCCCGGACCGTCAGGGCGCGCTGGGCGAACATCGGGCCCAGTACGGAGCGAAGGAGTGTCTGGCCGGTCTTGCCGTCGCGGCCCGCGTAGGGCAGGCCGCTGGATCGGGCCAGGGACGCCAGCGCCGGGTGGTGCAGGCCGGTGGAGGGGGTGAAGTTCACGTACGGGCAGCCGGCGCGCAGGGCCGCGGCGGCGTACAGCGAACTCGGCGGAAGTGCGGACCCGGTGGCCGCGGGCTCCGTGGAGGCCACGTTCACCACGACCGCGCGGGCCAGCCCGGATCGCCGTACGAAATCCCGTATGTCCGCGGCGAAGGCTTCGACGAGCTCGGCCGGGTCCCGGGTGTCGCCGGGGGCGGGGCCGCCCGGGCGGATCTCCCGGTCGGCGGCGGCCAGTTCGGCTTCCACGGCGGACGGGAGGCCGTAGGGCAGGACGCGCTCGGCGGCCAGCGTCTCCGCACGCTTGGGCAGCGGGCAGTCGACCGTGTCGTGGCCGCCGAAGACGAGGGAGGACAACGATGGCAGGCCGCAGTCGGAGAAGAGGGCGGTCTCGGTGACCATGCCCGTCGGGGCGTGCAGACCCGCGGTGACGGCCGCGCAGCCCGCGACGACGGTGGTGGCGACGGAGCCACGTGCTCCGATCAGCCACACCCCCACCCGGGATTCGGAAAGGGACGCGGACATGGGCAGCCTCCTTGTCGTACGTCAACCACGGAGAACAGGAGTGAGGAATCAGCAATCAGCAGCAAGCAGGAGTGAAGAGAAGGCCGAGACGGCGGGCGGGAGTACGGCGTCTCCCGCCCGCCGCCGCTCAATCGCCCTTCACGGGCAGTTCCTTGATCCGGACGTCACGGAAGGACACCTGGTCGTCGGCCCCGTGGTTCTGGAGGCCGATGTGCCCGTCGCGCAGGCTCCGCACCGGATCGGTGTTGGTGAAATCGTTGATCTTCACGCCGTTGAGCCAGACGCGGAGCCGTTCGCCCTCCACGCGGATCTCGTACGTGTTCCACTCCCCCGGCGGGTTCAGCGCACGGTCGCGCTTCTTGATGTCGGCGGACTGGAAGCTGTACACGGCCCCGGTGGTGCGGTCGGGGGCGTCGGTCGCGTCGATCTGGATCTCGTAGCCGTTGTTCACGGCCGACCACGGGTCGTCGGAGGCCGGGAAGCCCACGAAGACACCGGAGTTGTCGTCCCCGGCCACCTGCCAGTCCAGCTTCAGCGAGTACGAACCGAAGCCGGGACCAGGATCGGAGCCGGAGCCGGAACCGGCGTACCAGAGCATCCCCAGCCCGCCGCTCGACGTCAGCGTTCCGTCCCCGCTCAGCGAGAACGAACCCGGGCCCGCCTGCCGCCACGCCGACAGCGACTCGGCGGTGCCGTCGAAGAGCGGCCGGTAGCCGTTCTCCGGACGGCAGTCGGCCTGTGCGTCGCCGACGGCGTACTCGATTCCGCCCAACAGGTGCTGACGGAAAGCGGGGTCGGCGTAGGACTCCTTGGTGTGGCCGCCCCCGGTGTAGAAGGCGCGGCCGCCCCGGTACTCCTGGCACCAGGCGATCGGATGGTCGCCGCTCATCGTGCCGCCGGTGTACGAGGACTCGTCGAGCGAGGCCAGGACGTGGGCGTGTTCCCGGGGATTGGAGCGGTAGTTGTACCACTCGTCGGTCCGGTTCCACGTGCTGGCAAGGCCCGAGGTCGCCGGGTGTGCCCGGTCCTCGACGTCGACCGTCGCGGGCTGGATCGCGGGGTGCGACTGGAAGTACGCGCCCGCGAGACCGCCGTAGAAGGCCCAGTCGTACTCGGTGTCGGCGGCCGCGTGGATGCCCACATAGCCGCCGCCCCGCTTGATGTACCGCTCGAAGGCGCCCTGTTGGGCGGCGTCGAGGACATCGCCCGTGGTGGAGAGGAAGACGACGGCGTCGTAGCGGGCGAGGTTGCCGGTGGTGAAGGCTCCGGCGTCCTCGGTCGCGTCGACGGTGAAGCCGCCGTCCGCGCCCAACTCCCGTACGGCCGCGATCCCTTCGGGAATCGAGTCGTGCCGGAAGCCGGCGGTCTTGGAGAAGACCAGGACCCGCGTCTCATCGGCTCCCTTCGACGCGGCCGGTCCCGATACACAGCCGATGAGCACGGCCGCCGCCGCTGCGGACGTCATGACTCGCGCTGGTGCGCGCATCACGGCAACACCTCCTCAGCCGCTAGTCGTGAAGGTGAAGTCGTCCACGTCGTACAGCGCGCCGTTCCCGCTGCTCCCCTTGAAGACGAGGTAGAGCGAGGTCGTGCCGCGCGGGGCGCGGGACAGGTCGGCGCTCACGTCCTGGAAGGTCTCCCAGCCGCCGGTCACCGGCACAGTCGCCTTGCCCAACACCCGGCCGGTCGGAGAGCCCGCGCGGACTTCGAGGGTGCCGCCCGCGCCGGCCGACGCGACCCGCGCCGTGATCTTCTGGGCGTTGCTCAGCACGTACGGCGTGAAGGAGATCCAGTCGCCGTTGTCGATGTCGCCGACCGTCTCGCCGCCGTGCGCGGTCGCCTTCGAGATGACCGTGATCCCCGAGGACGTGCCGAAGTGCTCGGCCTGACGGTGCTTGGGCTGCACGACGGCCTGGTCGTGGCTGGTCAGCGGAGCCTGGCCACCGCCTCCGCCGTCCGTGTACTCGGCGTCGAAGACTCCGAAGATGTTCGCGTCGTCGTCGTGTCCGTCGCCCGCGCCGGTCTGGATGGTGCCGGTGCAGCCGTTGGCCGAGGTCAGCACATGGCCGTGACTGTCGTGTCCGAGGATGAAGTTGACCTTCACCTTGGCGCAGTCGATCGCCTTGCCGTCCTCCGGGTCGGTGACCTTCACCTTGAACGGAACGGCGTCACCGAAGTTGAACAGCTGCCCGTCCTGCGGCAGTTGAAGCGTCACTGTGGGCGCGGTGTTGCCGACCACGATCTGCACGCTCGCGCTGCCGGTACGCCCGGTGGCGTCCTTGGCGGTCACCGTCGCCGTGTACGTGCCGTTCTTCTTGTACTTGTACGTCGGGTTCGCCGCGGTCGAGGTTCCGCCGTCGCCGAAGTCCCAGCTGTACGTGAGGGCGTCACCGTCGGCGTCGGTCGAACCGGCGGACGAGAACTTCACCTTCAGCGCGGCCTGTCCCGAGGTGCGGTCGGCCGCGGCCTGCGCGACCGGGGAGTGCCCGTCGGTGGCGTTCTCGATCCGGTACAGACCCGAGTGCTCGTCGCCGCCGAACCAGGCGGTGCCGTAGTCGAGGACGTACAGCGCTCCGTCCGGTCCGAACGCCATGTCCATGATCTGGGTGCCCGTCCAGGGGATGTCGTTGATGGACTGCACGGTGCCGTTGGCGTCCGACTCGATCCGCTTGATCCAGCGGCGGCCGAACTCGCCCGCGAAGAAGTCGCCGTCGTAGGCCTCCGGGAACTTCACCGGCGAGTCGAGCGAGGCGTCGTAGTGGTAGACCGGGCCACCCATCGGGGACTCCGAGCCGCTGCCGAACTCCGGGACGGACGCACCGTCGTAGGGGATCCAGGCGGCCTGGGCCGGCGGCAGGTCGGTGAGACCGGTGTTGTTGGGCGAGGTGTTCTTGGGGGCGGCGCAGTCGAAGGCCGCGCCCGAGGTGCCGGTGGCGAAGTCGTAGTCCACGTAGGCGTCGTTGGCGCCGGTGCAGTACGGCCACCCGAAGTTGCCGGGGGCGGTGACGCGAGCGAACTCGACCTGTCCGGCGGGGCCGCGTGTCGGGTCGGCGGCGCCGGCGTCGGGGCCGTATTCACCGACGTACAGGATGCCCGTCGCCTTGTCGACGCTGAAGCGGAACGGGTTGCGGAAGCCCATCGCGTAGATCTCGGGGCGCGTCTTGTCCGTGCCGGGCGCGAAGAGGTTGCCGTCCGGGATGGCGTACGAGCCGTCGGCGTTCACCTTGATGCGCAGGATCTTGCCGCGCAGGTCGTTGGTGTTGCCGGCGGAACGCTGGGCGTCGAAGGCCGGGTTGCGGTCGGCGCGCTCGTCGATGGGCGTGAAGCCCTGCGACTGGAAGGGGTTGGAGTCGTCGCCGGTCGACAGGTAGAGGTTTCCGGCCGCGTCGAAGTCGATGTCGCCGCCGACGTGGCAGCAGATGCCGCGGGAGGCCTGGACGTCGAGGACCTTCGTCTCGCTCGCGTTGTTCAGGGTGCCGTCGGCGTTCAGGACGAACCGCGAGAGGCGGTTGACGCCGTCGAAGGGTGCGAAGTCGGCGGCCGTGCCGGTCTCGGGGGCGTCGCCCGCGGGGGTGTTCAGCGGGGGCGCGTAGTAGAGGTAGATGAAGCGGTTCTGGGCGAAGCCGGGGTCGAGGCCGATGCCCTGGAGGCCCTCCTCGTCGTGCGAGTACACGTCGATCTTGCCCGCGAGCTTGGTGTTGCCCGCGCTGTCGGTGAGACGGAGTTCGCCGTCGCGTGAGGTGGTCAGGACCGAGCGGTCCGGGAGCACGGCCAGCGACATGGGCTCGCCGACCTCGGGCTCGCCCTTGGCGAGGGTGACCTGCTGGAAGTCCTCGGCAGCGGCGGTGACTTCGGCGGGGTCGGCGACGGCTGCGCCGGCCGCGGGTGCGGTGAGGGTGAGAGAGGCGGCCGCGAGGATCGCGCCGCTCAGCAGGGCGAGTGCCCCGCGTAGTCTCGGGCGTCTAGTGTGGCTTCTGTTCTTCCTGTTACTGGCGTACGGGTGCACGAAATGCCTCCATGAAGGGGCTGGTCGTACGGGCGGGTGCCGCGGTGCGGCGATACGCCGGGGTGCGCCGTCACCCCGGAGAGCGGAACTCTGTGAACTGCGCGATGAAAACCGCGCCATGTGAGCCGCGCGATGTGAACTGCGCGATCCAAGCCGTGAACTGTGCGATGCGGCCTAGTCGTTGCCGCCGAACGCCGCGTCGAACGATGCCGACGGTGGCTCGAAGTCGTACGCCTTGAGGCGGGTCAGGGCCTCGGGTGCGCCCTGGAGCCGGTCCATGCCGGCGTCCTCCCACTCCACGGAGATGGGGCCCGTGTAGTCGATGGACCGCAGCATGCGGAAGACGTCCTCCCAGGGGACATCGCCGTGGCCTGCGGAGACGAAGTCCCAGCCGCGGCGCGGGTCGCCCCAGGGCAGGTGCGAGCCGAGGCGGCCGTTGCGGCCGTCGAGCCGCTTGCGGGCTTCCTTGCAGTCGACGTGGTAGATCCGGTCGCGGAAGTCGTAGAGGAACCCGACGGGGTCGAGGTCCTGCCACACGAAGTGCGAGGGGTCGAAGTTCAGGCCGAAGGCGGGGCGGTGGCCGACTGCCTCCAGTGCCTTGTGAGTTGTCCAGTAGTCGTACGCGATCTCGCTGGGGTGGACCTCGTGCGCGAACCGCACGCCCTGCGCGTCGAAGACGTCCAGGATCGGGTTCCAGCGCTCGGCGAAGTCCTCGTAGCCGCGCTCGATCATCGACTCGGGCGCGGGCGGGAACATCGCGACCAGGTGCCAGATGGCGGAGCCGGTGAAGCCGATGACGGTGTCGACGCCGAAGGCGGCCGCCGCTCGTGCGGTGTCGGCGATCTCGGCGGCGGCCCGCTGCCGTACGCCCTCACCGTCACCGTCGCCCCAGATGCGGGCGGGCAGGATGGCCTTGTGGCGTTCGTCGATGATGGCGTCGCAGACGGCCTGGCCGACCAGGTGGTTGGAGATCGCCCAGCACTTGAGGCCGTACTTGTCGAGCAGTGCGTGCCGGGAGTCGATGTAGCCCGGGTCCGCGAGCGCCTTGTCGACCTCGAAGTGGTCGCCCCAGCAGGCGAGTTCGAGTCCGTCGTAGCCGAAGTCGCGGGCGAGGCGGCAGACTTCCTCGAGCGGCAGGTCGGCCCACTGGCCGGTGAAGAGTGTGAAGGTGCGCGGCATGGCTTAAAGGCCTCCTCGAACCGCTATGGGCGTATGGACCGCTATGGGGGTGTAGACGGAGTTCTTCTCGGCGCTCTCCTCCACGGCGGCCAGCACACGCTGCACTTGCAGCCCGTCGGCGAAGGACGGCACCGGACGGTGTCCTGCGGCGATGGCCTGCACCAGGTCGCGGGCCTGGTGCACGAAGGTGTGCTCGTAGCCGAGGCCGTGACCCGGCGGCCACCAGGCGTCCAGGTAGGGGTGGTCGGGCTCGGTGACCAGGATGCGGCGGAAGCCCGCGTGGGCGCCGGGTTCGGTGTGGTCGTGGTAGGAGAGTTCGTTGAGGCGTTCCAGGTCAAAGGCCAACGAGCCGCGCTCGCCGTTGAGTTCGATGCGCAGGGAGTTCTTGCGGCCGGTCGCGAACCGGGAGGCCTCGAAGGAGGCGAGGGCGCCGGAGGCGAAGCGGCCGGTGAAGAGGGCGGCGTCGTCGACGGTGACCGTGCCGACGCCACCGCCGGCTCCCGATGCCGCCGACAGGCCGCTCGTCGTCCCGCCGGGCAGCGGCCGCTCCCGTACGAACGTCTCGGTGAGCGCGGAGACCCCGACGACCGGCTCCCCCGCCAGATACTGCGCGAGGTCGATGATGTGCGCCCCGAGGTCCCCGAGCGCGCCCGAGCCCGCGGCCTCCTTGCGCAGCCGCCAGGTGAGCGGGAACTCTGGGTCCACCAGCCAGTCCTGAAGGTACGTCACCCGGACATGCCGCAGAGCTCCCAGGCGCCCTTCGGCGACCATCGACCGGGCCAGTGAAGTGGCGGGCAGCCGACGGTAGTTGAAGCCGACCATGGCCAACTGACCGCGCTTCTCGGCAGCTTCGGCGGCCTCCGTCATCGCCTCCGCCTCCGCGACCGTGTTCGCGAGGGGCTTCTCGCACAGCACGTGCTTGCCCGCTGCCAGGGCGGCGACGGCGATCTCGGCGTGGCTGTCGCCGGGGGTGCAGATGTCGACGAGGTCGACGTCGTCCCGGGCGATCAGGGCGCGCCAGTCGGTCTCGGCCGCCGCCCAGCCGTGCCGGTCCGCCATCGCCCGCACGGCTTCGCCGTCACGCCCGCAGACCGCGGCGAGGACCGGTCGGCGCGGCAGGTCGAAGACGTGGCCCACGGTGCGCCAGCCCTGGGAGTGGGCGGCGCCCATGAAGGCGTAACCGACCATGCCCACGCCCAATGGCGGCTTCGCGGCCTCGGCCGGCGCCCCGGCGGCTGCCTCGACCTCGTCGCCCTGGTGCGGCTGTCCCATGCGGATGTCCTCCTCGTCGTCGTGGCGCAGTGGGGGGTGGGGGCCTGATCCGCAGGCCAGGCCCCTGGTACTGGGCGCCTCACTTGAAGCCGGTGGACATGTACTGGCCGACGTTCTCCTTGTCGACGACGGCCGAGTAGAGCGTGATGGAGGCCGGGATCTCGAACTCGGCGAGGCCGCCGATGCCCTTGGCCTGGCCGAGCGCGCGGGCGAGGTCGATGGCGGAGGCGGCCATGGTCGGCGGGTAGAGGACGGTGGCCTTGAGGACGCCGTCGTCCGCCTCGATGGCCTGCATGGCGGAGAGCGCGCCCGCGCCGCCGACCATCAGGAAGTCGTCACGCCCGGCCTGCTCGATGGCGCGCAGGGCGCCGACTCCCTGGTCGTCGTCGTGGTTCCACAGGGCGTCGAAGTTCGACTGGGCCTGCAGGAGCTGGGACATCTTGGCCTGCCCCGACTCGACGGTGAACTCGGCGGCCTGGCGGGCGACCTTCTTGATGTTCGGGTAGTTCTTCAGGGCGGCGTCGAAGCCCTGGGTGCGCTGCTGGGTCAGCTCCAGGTTGTCGAGCCCGGCGAGTTCGATGACCTTGGCGTTCTGCTTGTCCTTGAGCTTCTCGCCGATGTAGTGGCCGGCGTTGAGGCCCATGCCGTAGTTGTCGCCGCCTATCCAACAGCGGTATGCCTGGGGCGAGTTGAAGATCCGGTCGAGGTTGATGACCGGGATCCCGGCCCGCATGGCCTGCAGGCCCACCTGGGTGAGCGCCTTGCCGTCGGCAGGCAGTACGACCAGGACGTCGACCTTCTTGTTGATCAGGGTCTCGATCTGGCCGATCTGCGCGGCGGTGTCGTTGGAGCCCTCGGTGATCTCCAGCGTCACGTCCGAGTACTTCTTGGCGCGGCTCTTGGCGTTGTCGTTGATCGCGTTGAGCCAGCCGTGGTCGGCCTGTGGCCCGGCGAAGCCGATGGTGACTTCCTTGCCGGGTGTGTCGGAGGCGGCGGCCGGCTGGTCGTTCGCCGCGTTGTCGTCGTCGGACTCGTTGCTGGTGCAGCCGGCGAGCAGGACACCGGCCCCGACGGCGGCGGTCCCGAAGAGCAGTCCCCTGCGGCTCGTGAGCTCTGGCATGGCGGTGGACCCTTCCCTCAAGTCGTGCTTGCGGTACGGCGCTGGACGAGCACGGCGGCCACGATGATCGCGCCCTTGGCGATCTGCTGGACGTCGCTCTGCAGGTTGTTGAGCGCGAAGATGTTGGTGATCGTGGTGAAGATCAGGACGCCGAGCACCGAGCCGACGATGGTGCCGCGGCCCCCGCTGAGCAGCGTGCCGCCGATGATCGCGGCCGCGATGGCGTCGAGTTCGTACAGGTTGCCGTTGGTGTTCTGGCCCGAGCCGGACAGGATGATCAGCAGGAACGCGGCGATACCGCAGCACAGTCCGGAGAGCAGATACAGATAGAGCCGCTGCCGTCGTACGTCGATGCCCGCGAGCCGTGCCGCCTCCGCGTTGCCGCCGACCGCGACCGTGCGGCGGCCGAAGGTGGTGCGGTTGAGGAGCAGCCAGCCGATGATCGTGACGACGGCGAAGACCATGACCAGCGGCGGAATACCGAGCACGTACGAGTCGCGCTCGCCGAGCTTGAGGATGCCGTCGATGTTGACGATCTGCGTCTTGCCGTCGGTGATCTGGAGGGCCAGTCCGCGGGCCGAGGCGAGCATGGCCAGCGTCGCTATGAACGGGACCATCGCGCCGTAGGCGATGAGCATTCCGTTGACCAGGCCGCAGCCGACGCCGACGAGCACGGCGGTGAAGAGGACGCCCGCGAAGCCGAAGTCCTGAGTGGCGACCGTCGTCGCCCACACCGAGGCGAGGGCGACGATCGCACCGACCGACAGGTCGATGCCGCCGGAGGTGATGACGAAGGTCATGCCGACGGTGACGACGCCGATCACCGAGGCCTGGGTGAGGACGAGTTGGAGGTTGCGGGTGTCGAGGAACTCGTCGGGCTTGGTGATGCCGCCGATGAGGATCAGGGCGGCGAGCACGCCGAGGAGGGAGAGCGTACGGACGTCGGCGCGGGCCCCGAGGGTCCGCCACGGGCTTGTCCGGTCCACCGGCGAGACCTTGCGGGTGTCACCGGGCCTGGGAGGTGACGCTGGCTGCGTCATGACGTTGACGTTCCTTCCATGACGAGGTCGAGGACGCGGTGTTCGTCGAGTTCCCGGGCCGGGGCCGTGTGGACGACCCGCCCCTCGCGCAGGACGAGCACCCGGTCGGCGAGGCCGAGCACTTCGGGCACTTCGCTGGAGACCAGCAGGACGGCGAGGCCTTCGTCGGCCAGCCGCCGGATGACGGCGTAGAGCTCTGCGCGGGCACCGACGTCGACGCCGCGGGTCGGCTCGTCGAGCAGCAGCACCCGGCAGCCGCGCAGCAGCCAGCGTGCGAGCACGGCCTTCTGCTGGTTGCCGCCGGACAGCGTCCGGATTAAGGCGGAGGGGTTGTCGGGACGCAGCGACAGCTCCCGCGTCGCGGCCTGCGCGGCTCCCCGCTCGGCACCCCGGTCGATCCAACCCCCGCGTGAGAAGCGGGACATGGACGACACCGACACATTGCGGGTGACGGACTCCAGCATCAGCAGGGCCTGCGCCTTGCGCTCCTCGGGTGCGAGTCCGAGACCTGCACGCACCGCCGCGCGTACGCTGCCGGGTCGCAACGGCCGTCCCTCGACGAGGACTTGGCCGTGTGTCGCCTTGCGCGCCCCGTAGATCGTCTCCAGGATCTCGGAGCGTCCTGAGCCGACGAGCCCGGCAAGTCCGACGATCTCGCCGGGCCGCAGGTCGAGGTCGAGCGCCTCGAACTCCCCTGCCCGGGCCAGGCCTTGGACCTGGAGAACAGGTTCGCCGGGAGGCCGCGTCACGGGCCGGTCCGGGAACACGTACTCGACATTGCGGCCCGTCATCAGCGCCACCACCTCACGTGTCGGCGTGGACTTCGCAGGCAGCCCGCCCGCCACCGCGCGCCCGTCCTTCAGCACGGTCACGCGGTCGCCGATGCGGCGGATCTCCTCCAGGCGGTGCGAGATGTAGACGACGGCGACACCGTCCGCGGTGAGGTCGCCGACGATGCGGAAGAGGTTGTCGACCTCGTCGGGGTCGAGGGCCGCGGACGGCTCGTCCATGACGATGAGGCGTACGTCGTGGGAGAGCGCCCGCGCCATGGAGACGATCTGCTGCTGGGCGGCGGACAGTTCACCGACGAGCCGCGCGGGATCGATCTCCGAATGACCGAGTCGCTTGAGCAGCGCGGCGGTCGACTCCTTCGCCGCCTTTCCCCGTACGACGAAACCGGCGGCCGTGGGTTCATGTCCGAGGTGGACGTTCTCGGCCACCGACAGGCCCTCCACCAGGTCGAGTTCCTGGTAGATGGTGGCGATGCCGAGGCGCATGGCGGCGATCGGCGACCGGAGGGTCACGTGGTCGCCGCGCCAGGTGATGGTGCCGTCGTCGGGCTGGTGGGCGCCGGCCAGCACCTTGATGAGGGTGGACTTCCCGGCGCCGTTCTGGCCGAGCAGGCAGTGCACTTCGCCGGCCTGGACGTCGAGGTCGACGCCGTCGAGGGCCCGGACTCCGGGGAACGATTTGGTGATTCCGGACATGGTGAGCAGCGGTGGTTCTGATGCCATGGCTGTTCCCTTTGGCAGGCGTGCGGGCCGGTTTCAGGGCAGGGCGGAGCAGGGCGCTGTACGGGTGAGGTGACTCGAGGCCGAACGGGCCGCGAGCCTTACGCGGGTGAGAACAGGTGGTCGCTGATGAGCCGGGCCCCGCCGATGACTCCGGCGGTCGGGCCCAACTCCCCGAGAACGATGGGCAGGTTGCCGGTCGCCAGGGGCAGCGACTGGCGGTAGACCTGGGTGCGGATCGCGGCGAGCAGGGTGTGGCCGAGACCCGTCACCCCACCGCCGATCACCACCAGGCCCGGATTGAAGAAGCTGACGAGGCCGGCGATGACCTGACCTGTTCGGTTTCCGCCCTCGCGGATCAGGTCGAGCGCGGTGGCGTCTCCCGCGGCGGCCGCGGCGGCGACATCGACGGCGCTCAGGCTGCCGTTCGCCTCCAGCCGGGTCGCGAGATCCGTCGAATGCCCTTGCTGGGCGGCCTCCGTGGCGTCGCGGGCGAGCGCGGCGCCGCTGAAGTGGGCCTCCAGGCAGCCCCGGTTGCCGCAGGCGCAGGGCCGGCCGTCGGGCACGGCCTGGATGTGCCCGATGTCGCCGGCGCTTCCCGTCGTACCGCGGTAGACCTCTCCGCCGACGACGATGCCGCAGCCGATTCCCGTACCGATCTTGACGCAGAGGAAGTCGCCCACGGAGCGTGCGACGCCCGCGTGCTGCTCCCCCATGGCCATCAGGTTCACGTCGTTGTCGACCATGACGGGGCAGCCGAGATCCTGGCTGAGTGCCTCCCGGACGGGGAAGCCGTCCCAGCCGGGCATGATCGGCGGGGCGACGGGGATGCCCTCGGGGAAGCGGACGGGTCCCGGTACGCCGATCCCGGCGCCGTCGAACCCCTCCGCGAGCCCCGAGGCCCTCAACTTGGCGGCCATGGCGAGGACTTGCTCGAAGACCGCGACCGGGCCCTCGCGTACGTCCATGGGCTGGTTGATGTGTCCGAGGACTTCCAGCTCGGCGTTGGTGACGGCCACGTCGATCGAGGTCGCGCCGATGTCGACGCCCAGGAAGCGCAGCGCCGGTGCGAGCCGGATGTTGTGGGAGCGACGGCCACCGCGGGACGCGGCGAGTCCGTCGGCCACCACGAGCCCGGTCTCCAGGAGCCGTTCCACCTCGACGGCCAGCTTCGACCGCGAGAGGTCGACCTGATCGCCCAGCTGGGCCCGGGAGTTGGGGCCGCCGTCACGCAACAGCCGCAGCAGCCGGGCCTGGTGCGCGTTGGCGGGTCGTGCCGTCATACGTCTCACGAGCCCCTCCCCGCCTCAATTGGCTTGCGTCCACCAGTTCCGGCCACTTCGCCGGGCCTGCTTTCGAGTGGAACGTAGCAGCGGCTGCCTGGGGTGGGAAGAAGTCGCGCACAGATTGCCGCCAACTTTCTCCACTGACAGGACAAAGGCGGGCCCCCGGGCATGAAAAACGGGCCACAACCGAGACTGTGACCCGCTCCCCTGGTGTCCGTGACGCGGTCGGCCTACTTCTCCCGCTCGTGGTACATCTTCCGCGTGTGTTCCGTGTGCGTGCGCATGACCGCCGTGGCGCGCTGTTCGTCACGCTCCGCGATCGCCGCGATCAGCTCGCGGTGCTCGATCCAGGACTGCCGGCCGCGCTGCCTGGCGACCGGCGTGTAGTACCAGCGGACCCGCCGGTCGACCTGTGCGGCCAGCTCGGCGAGGACGGTGTTGCCCGCGAGTTCCATGACCTTCGCGTGCAGCCGGGCGTTCGTCGCGACCGCGCCGTCCACGTCATCGGCCGCGACCGCACGCTCACCCTCCGCGCACAGCTCTTCGAGGGCGGCGATGGCCTCGGCGCCCGCGTTCGCGGCGGCGAGCCGGGCGGCCTCGGCCTCCAGGAGCGTACGGACCGTGAGGAGCTGGTCCGCCTCCTCCTCGGTCGGCTCGTGCACGAAGGCACCCTGGGCGGGTCGCAGATCCACCCATCCCTCGGTGCTGAGTCGCTGCAGGGCCTCGCGCACCGGCTGCCGGGACACCCCGAGGTGCCCGGCGAGTTCGCTCTCGACGAGATGCTGGCCCGGCGCCAGGGCGCGGGTGGTGATGAGTTCGAGCAGCGCCTCGTAGACGCGGTCGCGCAGCGGGCCGGGCCGTTCGAGCTTGGGTACCGCACCCTGCGGCAGTCCTGTCGACAACATCACGGTCCCCTCCTGGGCAGCGTTGTCGCTGCATTGCGAAAGCCAATTATGAATTGTCTTTCGCCTACAGTCTACGGCGCACAAAGGCCAGCAGGCACAGGAGTTGGGCTCTTCACACCATGATGAGAGAGCTGTTCACGGGCAACGGACGACCTGTCCGGCGTACGACAGGTTCCCACCGAAGCCGAACAGCAGGACGGGGTCGCCCGTGGAGAGTTCCCCGCGCTCCACGAGCTTGGAGAAGGCGAGCGGAATGCTCGCCGCGGAGGTGTTCCCGGATTCGACGACGTCACGCGCGACGACGGCGTTGACCGCGCCGATCTTCTCGGCGAGGGGCTCGATGATGCGCAGGTTCGCCTGGTGCAGGACGACCCCGGCGAGGTCCTCGGGGGCGAGTCCCGCGCGCTCGCAGGCCTTGCGGGCGATGGCCGGGAGCTGGGTCGTCGCCCAGCGGTAGACGCTCTGCCCCTCCTGCGCGAACCGCGAGGGCGTCCCCTCGATCCGCACCGCGTTCCCCATCTCGGGCACCGAGCCCCACAGCACCGGGCCGATCCCCGGCTCGTCGGTCGCCTCGACCACGGCGGCCCCCGCCCCGTCGCCGACGAGCACACAGGTCGTCCGGTCGCTCCAGTCCGCCACGTCGGACATCTTGTCGGCGCCGATGACGAGGGCGCGGGTCGCGGCGCCGGCGCGCACGGTGTGGTCCGCGGTGGCCAGCGCATGGGTGAAGCCCGCGCAGACGACGTTGATGTCCATCGCGGCGGGCGAGGGGATGCCGAGCCGGTTGGCGACCCGGGCGGCCATGTTCGGGGAGCGGTCGACCGCCGTGGACGTGGCGACCAGGACCAGGTCGATGTCGCTGGGGGTCAGGCCGGCCGCGGCGAGCGCCTTGGCGGCGGCGTGTGCGGCCAGCTCGTCGACGGGCTCGTCCGGACCGGCGATGTGCCGCGTGCGGATGCCCACCCGGCTTCTGATCCACTCGTCGCTGGTGTCCACCAGGCCCGCCAGATCCTCATTGGTGAGCACCTTGGCGGGCTGGTAGTGACCGACGGCGGCGATCCGTGAGCCATTCATGGATGGGTCCCCCTCATTGTGGGTAGCGGGATCCTCCAGTCTGATCAGTGACCCATGGGTACGACGGCAGGTAATGCCACAGGATTGGGGCGCCAGGCTTGTCGGCTTCTGTCAGCCCGTCGGGCGCCCGAACGGTCATCCCGTGAACAGCTGAGTCGCCTTCTGTACGAGCTCGTACACCCCGTAGGCGAGCGGTGCCCCCACCCAGAGCCAGGCGAAGGCGATGAGGGGCCGCCGGTCAGGCGTGTCAGGCGGACTGCTGCTGCTGGACATCGGTGGCCTCCCTGGGGGCGGGGATGTGGTGCCGGACGTGGACGGGTCGTACGAGCTCATTGGCCACGAAGCCGACGGCGAGCAGGCCGATCATGATCAGGAACGACAGGCCGTAGAGCGAGGAGCCGGACTTGCCCGCCTCCTCCTGCCGGTCGGCGATCCAGTTCACGATCAGCGGACCGAGCACACCCGCCAGGGACCAGGCGGTGAGCAGCCGGCCGTGGATCGCGCCGACCTGGTAGGTGCCGAAGAGGTCCTTCAGATAGGCGGGGATGGTCGCGAAGCCGCCGCCGTAGAAGGAGAGGATCACCAGCGCGCAGAGGATAAAGAGGGGCTTGGACGAGTCGCCGAACCAGGCGATGGACGCGTACATCAGCGCGCCGACACCGAGGTAGACGCGGTAGATGTTCTTGCGTCCGATCAGGTCGGACGTCGAGGACCAGCCGATACGGCCCGCCATATTGGCCGCGGAGAGCAGGGCGACGAATCCGGCCGCGGCCGAGACCGACACCGGTGTGGAGGAGTCCGCGAAGAAGTCCGTGATCATCGGGGCGGCCTTCTCCAGGATGCCGATGCCCGCGGTCACGTTCATGCAGAGGATCACCCACAGGCACCAGAACTGCGGGGTGCGTACGGCGTTCCGGGCGGAGACCTGCACACCTTCGAGGGCGCTCGGTCCTGCGGCGACGGGCTTCTCGCCGCGCGGCACGCGGACCAGCAGCACACCGAGCGACATGAAGACGGCGTACGTCAGCCCGTGCACCAGGAAGGCGAGCGCGATCCCGGAGGAGTCGGAGCCGAAGGACTCCAGCATCTGCGCGGACCACGGCGAGGCGATCAGCGCGCCGCCGCCGAAGCCCATGATCGCGATGCCGGTGGCCATGCCCGGCCTGTCCGGGAACCACTTGATCAGGGTCGAGACCGGCGATATGTAGCCGATGCCGAGGCCGATGCCGCCGACGAATCCGTAGCCGAACACGATCAGCCAGTACTGCTCGGTGGCGGCGCCGAGCGCGGCGATCAGGAAGCCGGAGGAGAAGCAGACGAGGGCGACGGTCATCGCCCAGCGCGGCCCGTTGCGCTCCACGAGCGTGCCGCCGAACGCGGCGGACAGGCCGAGCATGACGATGCCGAGCTGGAAGGGCAGCGCGCTCTGGGTACCGCTGAGGTCGAGCGCGGATTCGAGCGGCGGCTTGAAGACGCTCCAGGCGTAGGCCTGGCCGATGGAAAGGTGGACGGACAGGGCCGCGGGCGGGACGAGCCAGCGGCTCCAGCCGGGGGGTGCGACAGGGGGGCTCATGATCCGGAACGATAGGAAGCGGTTGCGCGTTGGGGAAGCCGCCCGGCAAAAACTCGTCGACGGTATGCGATGAGCGGTATGCCTGACGCGACGAGCGGCGACCGGGGCGGGGTGAACGGTCCCCCGGAGGTCGCACGGAAGCCAACGAAACCGAGCGCGAGAGCCGACCGGACAGGTCGCGGAAGCCGACGGAACGGGTACCGAGCGCCGACCGAACACCTCACGGCAGCCGGCCGACCGCCTCGCAAAAACCGCGCAAAAGCAGCGCAGGCCGCCACCCACGTGCTGTCCCAACCCTTGCCGCCCATCATTCCATCCTGTAGACAATATTTCGTCGACAGAGTTCGGCAGTTCCTCGGTACCCTCGACCGAACGGAGCGCCACACAGTGAAAGTCGCAGTTCTGGGCGCCGGTGCGATCGGCGCCTACGTCGGCGCCGCGCTGCACCGCGCAGGCGCCGATGTGCACCTCGTCGCCCGTGGACCGCATCTCGCGGCCATGAGGCAGCACGGAGTCCGCGTGCTCAGCCCCCGCGGTGACTTCACCGCGCGTGCCCACGCCACCGAAGACCCGGCCGAGATCGGTCCGGTCGACTACGTCTTCCTGGGCCTGAAGGCCAACTCGTACGCGGCGTGCGGGCCGCTGATCGAGCCACTGCTGCACGACAACACGGCGGTGATCGCCGCCCAGAACGGCATCCCCTGGTGGTACTTCCACCAGCACGGCGGGCCGCACGACGGCCAACGCATCGAGAGTGTGGACCCCGACGGCGCGGTCAGTGCGGTGCTCGCGCCCGAACGGGCCATCGGATGCGTGGTCTATGCCGCGACGGAGCTGGAAGGACCGGGAGTCGTACGCCATCTCGAAGGCACCCGGTTCTCCATCGGCGAGCCCGACCGGTCGCTCTCGAAGCGCTGTCAGGAGTTCAGCGAGGCCATGCAGGAGGGCGGGCTCAAGTGCCCGGTCGAGCAGGACCTGCGCAACGACATCTGGCTCAAGCTGCTCGGCAACATCTCCTTCAACCCCATCAGCGCGCTGTCCCGCGCGACGATGCGGCAGATGTGCCTGCACGGCGGCACGCGCAAGGTCATCGAGATCATGATGGCCGAGACGCTGGCGGTCGCGGAGGCCCTCGGCTGCAAGGTGGGCATCTCCATCGAGCGGCGGCTCGCCGGAGCGGAACGCGTCGGCGACCACCGCACCTCCACACTCCAGGACCTGGAGCGCGGCAAACCACTCGAACTCGACGTGCTGCTCGCGGCCGTCGTGGAGCTGGCGGAGATCACCGAGGTCCCGGTGCCGACGCTCCGTACCGTCCACGCCATCTCGGATCTCCTCGCGCTCAGGACCGCGGCATGAGGAGACCCGATCCGCAGGTCCACGCCAGGCCCGCCCACCCGCCGGTCCTGGACGTCGGCGCCGACATCGCGCTGGCCCACGCGGTCGGCCGCGAGATCATCCACGCCGACCTCGCCGACCAGGCGTTCATCGAGCGGGAGACGAGCGGTTTCGAGGAGTACAGACAGCTGGTGGAGCCGTGGACCCCGTCCCTTGCCGCGAAGGTGACGGGCGTACCGGCGTCCGCCGTACGGGAGTTGGCGCAGGCATACGCGCGGGCACCCGGCACGGCCGAGCCGCCCGACGGCGCCGGCATGGACCATGTACGCGCACTCGCCAACCTGTCGCTGCTGACCGGGCACTTGGGCGTGGCCGGCGGTGCTCGCGCGCCCTTCGCACTCGTCCGGCACGACCCGCCCGTCGACCTGACGGACGAGCGGTACCCGATCCGGCTCACCACGGGACGCCGCCTCGACACCGCGGTGCGCGGCGGTTCCGCTCCGTCGCCGCGGCGGCGGAGCGGGTGCGTCGAGCTGTGCCCGGAGGACGCGGAGCGCTACGGCGTGGCCGTCGGCGAGGAGGTACGGCTCTCCTCGCGGCGGGGCTCGGTGGTGGTGCCGGTGTGGGTCGACACCGAGCTGCGGCCCGGACTCGCGTTCATGGCGGCCGCGCACGTTCCCGACGAGGTGGACACCGGCCTGCTGGCGGTCGGGGCGAACTGCCCCATCGCCGGCACGGCGGAGTTCACGGCTTCGGCGATCCGGATCGAGAGGCTGCCGGCCGGGACCCGGCGGCCCGCGGGCGAGGGGGTGGAGTGGGCCGCCGGCTGATCCTGCGCGTGCAGGACAATGGGACCGTGAAGGTCATCTCACCGCCCGTCGGTCCGGTGATCCACGCATACCTCCGCATCAAGGGCCGCTCAGGCCACCAGTACGTACAGAACCGGGGCTGATCAACATGGGACGAGTCACGGAACGACGCAAGGTGCTCCGAATACGGGACGGGGCCATCTCCACCCGGCCGGACACGCTCGTCGCCGAGGAACCCCTGGAGATCCGGCTCAACGGCAAACCCCTGGCCATCACGATGCGCACCCCGGGCGACGACTTCGCGCTGGCGGCGGGCTTCCTCGTCAGCGAGGGGGTGCTCGGCAAGGCGGACGAGCTGCAGAACATCGTGTACTGCGCGGGCGCCACGGTGGACGGCTCCAACACGTACAACATCGTCGACGTGCGGACGGCGCCGGGCCTGGTGATGCCCGACATCACGCTCGAACGCAATGTGTACACGACGTCCTCCTGCGGTCTGTGCGGCAAGGCGAGCCTGGACGCGGTCCGCACGACGGCCCGCTGGACGATCAACGACACTCCCCCGGTACGGCTGGAGCCCGAACTCCTCGCCCGCCTCCCCGACCGGCTGCGGGCGGCGCAGCAGGTCTTCGACCGGACCGGGGGTCTGCACGCGGCGGCGCTCTTCACCGAGGAGGGCGAGCTGGTCGACATTCGGGAGGACGTGGGCCGGCACAACGCGGTCGACAAGCTGGTCGGCCGCGCCCTGCAGAACGGCTCGCTGCCGCTGTCCCGGACGGTTCTGCTGGTCTCGGGGCGGGCCTCCTTCGAGCTGGCGCAGAAGGCGGTGATGGCGGGCATTCCGGTGCTCGCGGCGGTGTCGGCTCCGTCGTCCCTCGCCGTCGACCTGGCCGCCGAGACGGGCCTGACGCTGGTCGGGTTCCTGCGCGGCGCCTCCATGAACGTGTACGCGGGCGAGCACCGAATCGCCCTGCGGGCCGCGGCCACCCAGGGCTGACCGGTTCCCCCGCGGCACACGGCGGCGGGGCCTCGAACGGCGGGGAGCGCCCCCTGCGCCGGAGAGGCCCCGCCTCAGGCCTGAGGCCTGTCGTCACACAGCGGTGAAGCGCACCTCGGACGAGGTCACGACCGTGCCCAGGCGCGGGAAGTTCAGGCCCACCGCGGCCTCGTGCTCGGGTGCGGTGAGGGCGGCCATGGCGTTCTCGACGAAGACGAGGTCGTAGCCGAGGTCGCCTGCGGCGCGGGCGGTGGACTCGACGCCCAGATTGGTGGCGACGCCACCGAACACCAGGGTGGTGACGGCGCGTTCACGCAGGCGCTCGTCGAGTCCGGTGCCCTGGAACGCGCCGATCGTCCGCTTCACGATCTCCACGTCACCCTCTGCCGCGAGCCCGGCGGCGAGTTCACTGCCCGGCGGCTGACTGGGAATCCCGGGCCGCTCCACCCGGACGAGCACGACGAGCGCCCCCGCCTTGCGGAACTCGGCCGCCAACTCCTCGGCCACGGCGAGGACTTCGGTTCCCTTACGGGGTTCCAGGGGCAGCCCGACGATGCGGTCCATCAGATCGACGAGCACCAGGGCGGTGCGTGCGGGGTCGAGGGCCAGTCGGGGCTCGGCTTCGGGTGCGTTCATGACGGAACGTTAGCCCGGGTCAGCCGTCCGTACCGGAAATCCGGATCAACAAGCCCATGAACTGCTCCCGTTCGGCTGCCGAGAACGAGGCGAGGAGCTCGTCGTTCGCCTTGTGCGCCGCCTTCTCGCAGCGCTTCAGCAGGCGGTGCCCTTCCGCGGTGATCGACACCGCGTTCTTGCGGCGGTCCCCGGGGTCCGGTTCGCGGACGACCAGGCCGGCGGACTGCAGGTCGTTGAGGACGCCGACCAGGTCCTTGGGGTCGAGCCGGATACGGCGCCCCAGCTCCGCCTGGGCGAGGGGGCCGAGGTCGGAGACCGCGGACAGCGCCACGTGGTGCCACATCTTCATGCCCTCGGCGGCCAGCGCCTCGGCGACGAGCGCGCGGCCGTGGGCGGCGGCCCGGTCGAGGAGCCAGCTGGGGAGGACACGGATGGCGGACAGAGACGCAGACACACAACCATCCTATCCAATAATCATTGGACATCCCAATGATTCTCTGGATATCGTTGGGACTCCCAACGAATCACCACCTCAGGAGAACGCTGCGTGACCGCACCGCGGAGCAACCCCGGCACAGCGATACCCCTGCCCTGACACCTCGTCACCACATGTCCAGACGTACGAAGGGCAGGGCCGCACATGCCGTCGAGTCTCCGTGCTCGTCTCAGATTGACCCTCACCGCTGTGCTGACCAGCGCGTCGATGCTCGCGTTGGCGGTCCCGGCCGGGGCCGAACCGGCCGCGGCCACCGGCGAGTTCGAGCAGCAGGTGCTCTTCAAGGCTTCCCAGGATCCGGGCTACGCCTGCTTCCGCATCCCGGCCGTGGTGCGGACGGCCAAGGGCACGCTGCTGGCGTTCGCCGAGGGACGGGTCCTCAACTGCGGGGACGCGGCCGACGTCGACATCGTGGTCAAGCGGTCCACCGACGACGGGCGTACGTGGAGTCCCCTCCAGGTCGTCAACGAAGGCGACGGCGACACCCACGGCAACCCGGCGCCCGTCGTGGACCGCGAGACCGGCCGCATCCTCCTGGCCGAGACGTACAACACGGGCCGCACCGACAGCGCGAGCTGCGCCGTCCCCTGCGACCGCGCCCCGTACATGCAGCACAGCGACGACGACGGCCTCACCTGGTCGCGGCCACGCGATCTGAGCGACGAACTCCTCCCGGCCAACTGGAACTCCTGGTACGCCACCGGTCCCGTGCACGGCCTCCAGCTGACCGGTGGCGGGCACCCGGGACGCCTGGTCTTCGGCGTCAACACCGAGACCTGGGAGGGCAACCGGCCCACCGCCAACCATGCCGCGTTGATCACCAGCGACGACGGCGGGAACCACTGGGACATCGGCGCGACGGACACCTGGCCCATCGCGGAGGACGGCACCTTCCGCCAGAAGCCGTCCGAGATCGCGCTCACGGAACGCGCGGACGGGTCCGTCCTGGTCAGCGGGCGCGAGCAGGACGGGGCCGACCTCGGGCACCGCACCCAGGCCGTCAGCCGCGACGGCGGCGACAGCTTCGCAGCACCCTTCGAGGACATCCCGGACCTCTACGCGCCCCAGGTCCAGGGTTCCCTGCTGCGCCTCGGCGACCGGCTGCTGCTGGCCTGCCCCGGCGACCCGGACCGCCGCCGGACGATGATGATCCGCTCCTCCTACGACGACGGGCTCACCTGGGAGAGCACGGACCGCGGCACGGTCGTCACGCCGGACTGGTCCGGATACTCGGACATGGTGGAGATCGGCACCGACACCGTGGGCCTGCTGTACGAGGGCGGCACGGTCGACGCGCGCGACGAGATCCGTTTCGCCCGCTTCACCGAGGACTGGCTGACACCCAGCCGCGGCGCGGACCCGACGACGTCCGACTTCGCGCCGGACGGCGAGCCCGCCGCGGTCCTCGGCGGCGCCCGGGAGACGGCGGGCGTGTCGGGCGACGCGCTCCAGTTCGACGGCACCGACGACGCCGTACGACTGCCGTACCGGGAGCAACTCCCCCTCGGTACAAAGAACTTCACCGCCTCCCTGTGGTTCCGCTACACGGCGACCACCGGTGAGCAGCCGATGCTGTGGATGGGCGGGTCCGGGAACTCGCAGCCGCAGGTGTGGCTGCGTGGCGAGCCCGAGTCCGGCCGGATCACCGGGCTGATCACCACCCGGGACGGCGCGGCGCCGCCGGCCACGACGTCCGTGCGCACCACGAGCGCGTACAACGACGGGCAGTGGCACCATCTGGCGCTGCGGCGCAGTGCGGGTCAGCTCACGCTGTTCATCGACGGTGCGGCGATCAGCACGCCGGACGTCCCCGGATCGGTCAGCCGGAACTCGCCGTTCGGGGTGCACATCGGCCAACGGATGGACGGCCGGGCGCACTTCACGGGAGCGATCGACGATGTGCGGGTGTACGCCCATGCGTTGAGCGACGCGGAGCTGACCGGTCTGAGCACGGGGAGCATCCTCCCTGTGACTCAGGACACCGTCCTGTGGCTGCCCATGGACCAGGTGAGCGGCGGCCGCTAACGTCCCGTGCGTGCCAGACGACGCCCGAGCACGACGGCAGAACGGGACCGGGCTCGGCATCCTGCTCGCCCTCGTCTGCGCGGCCGTACTGCTCACCGCCCTCCCGGACGACGACCGGGAGGGCGGCGGCGCGTGCACGGCTCGCACGCTCACGTCCTGGGCCGCCGAGGAGCGGCTCACGGACGAGTTCGCCCGGTACGGGGACGACGCCACCCGCACCGACGACTGGACCGGCGGCGACGGCACCCATTCGGTGCGGCTGCCGGACGGGCGGCTGCTGTGGCTGTTCTCGGACACGTATCTCGGCCAGGTGCACGGGCCTCCGAACCCGGTCGGCGAGTCCTACACCTGGCGGGACGCCGCGGCGCCGCTGGTGCGCAACTCGGCCGTGGTGATGTCGGAGTCCGGCCGCCTGGAGCGGACGCTGCCCACCCCCGTGTTCCCCGACCCGGCGCCGCAGCAGTGGCGCTGGCCGGTCGCGGCCCGGGTCGAGCCGCGAACCCCCGGCTCCTCCGAGCAGGTCGTCCGTGTCCTGCTGTGGACCCGTACGGCGGGCCAGAGCCCGTGGATCTACGGCGTGCCCACGGCCACCGAGGTCGCCACGCTCTCCCTCCCCGACCTGCGGCTCGAAGGGATCACGACGATCCTGGACCAGCGTGCCGTCGCGGATCCCTCCCGGCGCGTGCTGTTCGGCACCACGGCGGTCGACGCGGGCGACTGGACGTACGTCTTCGGCGGCGACGACGGACAGGCCGCCTCGCGGCCCGCCTCGCAGGCGTACGTCGCCCGCGTGCCGCGCGGCGGTCTTGCCGAGCCGGGGGCCTGGGAGTACTGGGACGGCTCGCGCTGGGCGGTGCGGGCGGCTCCGAAGCCGGTCCTCGGGGACGGGCGAAGTACGGGGGTGGGCAGCGCGTTCAGCGTGGTGCGCGACGACGGGACGTACGTCCTGTTCACGATGGCCGCCGGCGCGGCGGGCCTGACGACGGTCACCTCGTACTGGGCGTGTTCGCCGACGGGCCCGTGGCGCGGGCCCACCCGGAGCTTCAGCCCCTCGCTCCCCCAGGGCGAGGTGGCGGCGTACAACCCGCAGGTGCACCCCGAGCTGAGCGACGGGAACCGGATCGTCCTGAGCTACGACGTCAACTGGCTGGACGCGACGGGCACTTCGGGGCAGGCGAACCTCAGCCGGAACGTGTCGCTGTACCGGCCGCGATTCGTGTCTCTGCGACTGGGATCCGCTCCCTGACCACCTCGGGATCGCGGGAGCGCCGCTTGGCGATCACCGCGCACACCATCAGCTGCATCTGGTGGAAGAGCATCAGCGGAAGTACGGCGAGTGAGGCGTGCGCGCCGAACAGCACGCTGGCCATGGGGAGTCCGGAGGCGAGGGACTTCTTCGACCCGGCGAACTGGATGGTGATCCGGTCCTCCCGGTTGAAGCCCAGGGCCTTGGCGCCGTACCAGGTGACCGCGAGCATCACGGCCAGCAGCACGGCCTCGACCACGAGCAGCCCGGCCAGCCGGACGGCGCTGACCTGGTGCCAGATGCCCTGCACCATGCCCTCGCTGAACGCTGTGTAGACGACCAGGAGGATCGAGCCGCGGTCGACGTATCCGAGGATCTTCTTGTGCCGTGCGATGAAGGTGCCGATCCAGCGCCGCAGCACCTGGCCCGCCAGGAACGGCACGAGCAGCTGGAGCACGATCTCGACGAGCGAGTCGGCGGAGAAGCCGCCGCCGGTGCCGCCGAGCAGCGACGCCGCGAGCAGCGGGGTGACGACGATGCCGGCGAGCGAGGAGAAGGAGCCCGCGCAGATCGCGGCGGGCACGTTGCCCCGGGCCATCGAGGTGAAGGCGATCGACGACTGGATGGTCGACGGGACGAGCGTGAGGAAGAGGAGTCCCTGGTAGAGCGGGTCCGTCAGGAACACCGGCACAAGGCCGCGCGAGGCGAGTCCGAGCAGCGGGAACACCAGGAAGGTGCAGGCGAGGACGGTGGTGTGCAGCCGCCAGTGGCGCAGCCCGTCCATCGCCTCACGGGTGGAAAGACGCGCGCCGTAGAGGAAGAACAGGAAGGCGATGGCGGCCGTGGACGCGCCCGAGGCGACGTCGGCGCCCGTACCCCGCGCCGGGAGCAGCGCGGCCAGGCCCACTGTTCCGAGCAACAGCAGGATGTACGGGTCGATCGGCATCCAACTCGGCCACTTCAGGCGTTTCACGGTGCTCCAGTACTCGGTTCTGTGCGGGGTTCAGTACGTCATCGTCTGAGGTCGGGTCGTGCCCTCTCCATCGTCCTCCTCCGGGCCGTGATCGGGAATCCTTCATACTGCTCTGACTGTCATCACGTTTCGCGATAACCTCTGGACCATGTACGACCCGTCCCAGCTGCGTACCTTTCTTGCGGTGGCGCAAACGCTGAGCTTCACGCAGGCCGCCCGGCGTCTCGGGCTGCGCCAGTCCACGGTCAGCCAGCACGTACGCCGCCTGGAGGACACCGCCGGACGGCAGCTGTTCACGCGCGACACGCACTCCGTGGAGCTCACCGAGGACGGCGAGGCGATGCTCGGCTTCGCGCGCCGGCTGCTGGAGGTGCAGGACCAGGCGACGGCGTTCTTCACGGGGACACGGCTGCGCGGCCGGCTGCGCTTCGGCGCCTCCGAGGACTTCGTCCTCACCCGGCTGACGGAGATCCTGGAGGGCTTCCGGTCCCTCCATCCCGAGGTGGACCTGGAGCTGACCGTCGAACTCTCCGGCACGCTGCACGAACAGCTCGCGGCGGGAAAACTCGACCTGGTGCTGGCGAAGCGGCGGCCCGAGGACCCGCGCGGCGAACTCGTCCGGCACGACCGCCTCGTGTGGATCGGAGCGGAACGCCTACGCCTCGACCCCGACCGCCCGGTCCCGCTGATCGTCTATCCGCCACCGGGCATCACCCGTGCCCTGGCCCTGGAGGCCCTGGAACGCGAGGGCCGGTCCTGGCGCATCGCCTGCACGAGCGGCAGCCTCAACGGACTCATCGCGGCCGCCCGGGCGGGGCTGGGCGTCATGGCCCACTCCAGGGGGTTCGTGCCACCCGGCCTGGTCCGGGTCCCGGAGCGGGCCGGACTTCCGGAGTTGGGCGAGGTCGACTTCGTCCTGGTGCACGGGCGCCGACGGACGGCGGCCCAGGGTGCGGCGGACGCGCTGGCGGCGGCGATCCTCGGGGGCGGGGACCGGTTGCGGCGGGACAGGGCGTAAGCGCTCCGCCGGATATGCGGCTCGTTCGTCGCAGTCCGGTGGCGCGGCTCCCCGCGCTCCGCAGAGGGCTCCTTTCCTGCGGGCCGGTGGGGGCTGGTCGCGCAGTTCCCCGCGCCCCTTGCGGGGCGCGGTTGTGCACCTGGCTTTGCCGGGTCCGGCCGGCTAGCGCACGGGCCTTGCGTAGGTGAGTTGTTTCACCTTGCGCAGGAACGGTGTCGTCTCGACGTGCCGGACGCCTTTCAGGTTGCCGAGTCTGCCGCTCAGGTAGGCGTAGAGGTCGGCGGTGTCGCGGGCGACGGCGGTCGCGACGATGTTCGAGGCGCCCGCCGTCGCCGAGGCGAAGGCGATCTCGGGGTGGGTGGCCAGGGCCTGGCCGACGGAGTGGAGGGCGGCGGGGTCGGTCGTGATCCACAGGCAGGCGGCGAGCGGATAGCCGAGGACCTCCGAGTGGTACTCGACGTCGATGTACACGGCTCCTGAGGCGAACAGCGCGGCGAGGCGGCGTTTGACGGCGGACTCGGAGTGGCCGGTGGCCCGCTGGAGTTCGGGGTAGGTGGCCCGCCCGTCGCGTTCGAGGGCGGCGATCAGCGGCTCGTCCTCCGGGGCGATCCGGGCGGGCCCGGAGGCCGTCACGGGTTCGGGGCGCAGGGCGGCGGCCTGCTCGTGCGTGAGCACCTCGAACTTGGCGGTCCAGCCCGTCGGTCCGCCGTAGAAGCGGTGCAGCAGCTGGTGGGCGCGGATCTCCATGACGCTCGGGGTGCGCGGCAGCTTGCCGAGCAGCAGCTCGTCGTGGTCACCGGGGCGGCGCGGGCGCGAGATGCAGAGCACCTCGGTGCCGCCCGAAGCGAGCCCGATCCAGGCGGTGTCGGGTCGCTTGGCGAGCGCGTCGGCGATGGTGCCCGCGTTGTCGGGGGCACAGCGCAGCCGCAGGATCCACTGGTCCTGGCCCAGCCGTTCGGCATCGCGCACGGCGACGACGCGGAGCCCGCCCTCGGCGCACAGCCTGCGGTAGCGCCGCGCGATCGTCTGGTCGGAGACACCGAGCACGGCCGCGATCCGGCTGAAGGGAGCGCGGCCGTCCGCCTCCAGCGCGGACAGCAGCTGGAGGTCGAGCCGGTCGAAGGTGTCGGATTCCACGTGCATCAGGACCACCCCTGTCGGATTCCGGTGCTCCGGCGTCCACGGCCGCCGTGATCGTCCGGCACGGCCCCATCGTACGGAGGCATACGCATCGGTGACACAGGGGAGTTGAGGACATGCGTACATGGGGGCCGCTCACAGCGGTGTGCCTGGGGTCGTTCATGTTGCTGCTGGACGTGACGATCGCGATCGTCGCGCTGCCCGACATGGCGCGGGCGCTGCACGCGTCGCTGAGCGATCTGCAGTGGGTGATCGACGGCTACGCGCTCGCACTCGCCGCACTGCTGCTGGGAGTCGGGGCGGCGGCCGACATCCTCGGCCGGCGCCGGGTGCATGTGGCGGGCGTCGTGCTGTTCGCGGTGGCGTCGCTGCTGTGCGGGCTGGCTCCGGGGCCCGGGATGCTGGTGGCCGCGCGCGCCCTGCAGGGGGTGGGCGCGGCGGCGATGCTCGCGACGACCCTGCCGCTGCTCGGCTCGGCCTATCAGGGGCGGCAGCGGTCGGCGGCGCTCGGTGTGTGGGGAGCCGTGAGCGGCAGCGCGGCGGCGGTCGGTCCTGTGCTCGGCGGACTGCTCACCGAGGGGCCCGGCTGGCGGTGGATCTTCTTCGTCAACCTGCCGGTGAGCGTGGCGTCGGTGTGGCTGACCCTGCGGGTGGTGCCGGAGTCGCGTGGCCCGCGCGGGATGACCGTCGACTGGGCGGGCACGGCGGCGTTCGCGTGCTTCGCGGGGGCGACGACGTACGGGGTGGTGCGGGCCGGGGCCGACGGCTGGACGTCGGCGGTCCCGGCGGGCTCGTTCGTCCTCGCGGCGCTCTCACTGCTCGCGTTCGTGCTGGTGGAGCGGCGGGTGGCGCACCCGCTGCTGGATCTCTCGCTGCTGCGCAAGCCGGCGTTCGTGGGCGTGATGGCGGGTGCGCTCGCCTTCAACGGGGTCGCCTTCGGGGTGCTCGCCTACGTTTCGATCTGGACGCAGACGGTGCTGGGCATGAGCCCGGTGCACGGCGGGCTCGTGCTGCTGCCGCTGACGGGGGCATCGGTCGTGGTCGCGATCCTCGGCGGGCGGCTGCTGCACGGGGTTCCGGCGTGGCTGACCATCGGCGGCGGGCTGCTGCTGATCGGCTCGGGCAGCTGCTGCCAGGCCGTTCTCGACGCCGGCGCGAGCTGGACGGCGCTGGTGCCGGGCCTGGTCCTGGTGGGCATCGGCACCGGGCTCGTCGCCCCGGCGATCGCAGGCGCGGCGCTCGCCGCGGTACCGGCCGAGCGGGCGGGCATGGCGGGCGGCGCGGTCAACACGGCCCGGCAGCTGGGGTACGCCCTCGGCGTCGCCGTGTTCGGCACGGTGCTGACCTCCCGTATGCAGGACACCCTGTCGCACGACGCGGCCCACACCCTGGCGGGCGGTGGCGCCGGGGCACTGCGGGGCGCGCTGTCCGAACAGACGCTGCGGGCCGCGTTCGCGTCGGGGCTCAATTCGGCGTCGGTGGCGGCGGGTGTGACGGGGTTGATCGCCGGTGCGCTGGTACTGGTGTTGGTGCGGACGCCGCGTGCCGTGACGGGCGGGGCCGAGAAGCCGGTGGAGCAGCAGGTGGGAGCGGATCTGGGGTGACGTCTGCGGTGCCGGTCCCCGAGCCCCGGGGACCGGCCGATGTCACGCTTCGCGGTCGGAATCGGAACTTCCACATCCGGTTTACGGCTCGTATGGCTCGTACAGATTCGGTGGAGATTACGGGACGGAAACCTACGGAACCGTAGGCGATTGTGTCCGGCCCTTCCCCATGTGAGGGCATTTCCGCGACTGACCAGTAGGTATGTCGCGCTCTCCGGCGTCCCCGCCCCCCTCCCGCCCCACGGTCCGGTGGGGTAGCTTTCACGGCGCTGTGCGGAGCGCCACTAGGAGCGGGATTGCGCGAGTTCACCAACCCTCCGTTGGCGTCGGCGCCGCCGGTGGGCGGTTTGGCCGACGTCGTCTTCGACCATGCCCTCGAAGACCCGCTCCACATCGCCCTCGGCCGCAAGGACGAACAGGGGCAGTGGCGCGATGTGACCGCCGCCGAGTTCCGCGACGAGGTGCTCGCACTGGCCAAGGGGCTGCTCGCCCAAGGGGTCCGGTTCGGGGACCGGGTCGCGATCATGTGCCGTACGCGCTACGAGTGGACGCTCTTCGACTACGCGCTGTGGACGATCGGCGCCCAGGTCGTGCCCGTGTACTCCACCTCCTCCGCCGAGCAGGTCTTCTGGATGCTGCACGACGCCCAGGTGTCGGCCGTCATGGTGGAGCACGAGGACCACGCGATGACGATCGCCACGGTCGTCGACCGGCTGCCGCAGCTGCACAAGCTGTGGCAGCTCGACGTGGGCGCGGTGCATGAGCTGTACGAGGCGGGCGCGCACATCGACGACGAGGTGGTGCACCGGCACCGGCGCGCGGTCACACCCGAGTCGATCGCCACGATCATCTACACCTCCGGCACCACCGGGCGTCCCAAGGGCTGTGTCATCTCCCACGCGAACTTCATGTTCGAGGCGGACACCGTCATCGAGCGCTGGGAGCCGGTCTTCCACTCCAAGCGCGGCGACGAGGCCGCCACGCTGCTCTTCCTGCCGCTCGCGCATGTCTTCGGGCGCATGGTGCAGGTCGCCGCGATCCGCGGGCGGGTCAAGTTCGGGCACCAGCCGCAGCTGAACGCGGCGGCCCTGCTCCCGGACCTGGCCGCGTTCCAGCCGACGTTCTTCCTCGCGGTGCCGTACATCTTCGAGAAGGTCTTCAACGCGGCCCGCCGCAAGGCCGAGAAGGAGGGCAGGTCGGGCCCCTTCGAGAAGGCCGTCGACATCGCCGTGCGGTACGCGGAGGCGATCGAGGAGAAGGCCTGGGGCATCGGACCCGGCCCCTCGGCGGGTCTGCGCGTACAGCACCAGGTCTTCGACAAGCTCGTCTACTCCAAGGTCCGGGCCGCGATGGGCGGCCGGGTGAAGCACGCGATGTCCGGCGGCTCGGCGATGGACCGGCGGCTCGGGCTGTTCTTCGCGGGCGCGGGCGTCTTCATCTACGAGGGGTACGGGCTCACCGAGACCACGGCGGCCGCGACCGCCAACCCGCCCGAGCGCACCCGGTTCGGCACCGTCGGGCAGGCCATCCCCGGCACCACCGTGCACATCGCGGACGACGGCGAGATCTGGCTGCGCGGCGACAACCTCTTCCAGGGCTATCTCAACGACCCCAAGGCCACCGACGCCACCCTGCACGACGGCTGGCTCGCCACCGGCGACCTGGGCGCGCTCGACGAGGACGGCTACCTCACCATCACCGGGCGCAAGAAGGAGATCCTGGTGACCTCCGGCGGCAAGAGCGTCTCGCCGGGCGTGCTCGAGGAGCGCGTACGCGACCATCCGCTGGTCGCCCAGTGCATCGTGGTCGGCAACGACCGGCCCTACATCGCGGCGCTCGTCACCCTCGACTCCGAGGCCGTCGACCACTGGCTCCAGATGCGCGACAAGGCGCCGATGCCCCCGGGCGACCTCGTGCGCGATCCCGACCTGGAGACCGAGGTACGGCGCGCGGTGGTCGCCGCGAACACGCTGGTGTCGCAGGCCGAGTCGATCCGTACGTTCCGGATACTGGCCCACCAGTTCACCGAGGAGCACGGGCTGCTCACCCCTTCGCTGAAGCTGAAGCGGAAGGCGATCGAGAACGCGTACGCGTCGGAGGTCGAGGCGCTGTACAGGGCGTGAGCCCTGCTTGATGTCATTCCGGCAGGGCGTGAGCCCTGCTGGGAGTCGTTCCGGCGGGGGGATGCGCCCTGCTTGGAGTCGTTCCGGCGGAGCGTGAGCCCTGCCGGAAGTCTTTCTGACGCCTCGTCACTTATCGACGCGTCAGATATTGACGGTCCGTCAGATCCCACGCACACTTTCGGTCACTCGCTACGGAGGGGGACCGACCGTGTCGCGACCGATCCGCACCATAACCGCCGCCATCGCCGCGCTACTGCTCGCCGCCACCGCCTGCAACTCGGCCTCCAGTGGCGGGAGTTCGGGCAAGGCGGGCAGCTCCGTGCGCGGAGTGACCGACGACTCGATCAAGGTCGGTGGGATCGTCTCGATGACGACCGCCACGGGATACTCCAAGAAGGACACCGACCTCGGCGCGAAGGCCCGCTTCGACCGGGCGAACGCGGAAGGCGGCGTCAACGGCCGCACCATCGACTACCTGGGCGCCGAGGACGACGGGCAGGACCCGGCCAAGAACCTGGCCGCCGCACGCAAACTCGTGCAGCAGGACAAGGTGTTCGCGATCGCGCCGATGAGCTCGACGACGTTCTCGGGCTCCGACTTCCTGCAGCAGCAGAAGGTCCCCACCTTCGGCTGGGGCACACTGCCCTCCTTCTGCGGACCCACCTACATCTACGGCTTCGGCGGCTGCATGGTGCCGATGCCCGGCGGCACCATCTCGCAGACCTGGCCCGAAGGGCTCAAGCAGGTGACGGGCGGCGCAGAGGGCAAGTCCGTGGCGATTCTGGCCAACGACAGCGACGCCGGCACCTTCGCCATCCGCACCTACAAGCAGAGCTTCACCTCGGCGGGCTACAAGGTGACGTTCGCGAAGTCGTCCGTGCCCGCGGGCGCCGTGCCGAGCGACTGGTCGGCCTACACGAAGGAGATCCTGCGCAGCAACGGCGGCAAGGCGCCGGACGCCGTCGTCTCCGTGATGCAGACCCCGTACAACATCGGCCTGTTCACGGCGCTCAAGCGCACCGGATACGACGGTCTGCTCACCGACCCCACCGACTACGACCCCTCACTGCTCGCCAACAGCGCGACGAAGAAGGCGCTCGACGGGGTGCACATCCTGCTGTCGTTCCAGCCGTTCGAGCAGGACAGCGCGGCGATGACGCAGTTCAAGGAGGACATCAGGCAGGCGGCCGGGAAGGATGTGCCCTTGAACATGCACATGATGACCGGCTATATGTCCGCCGACCTCTTCCTCTCCATGGCCGAGAAGGCGGGCAAGGACCTGACGGTGGCGTCCTTCCAGAAGGCCGCGCAGGGATTCTCCGACACGGACACGATGGTCGGCGACCGCGCCGAACCCCGGGGCCAGAAGGAGTCGTTCGGCTGCGGAGCGCTCGTGCAGCTCAAGGACGGGAAGTACGTGGTGTCGGCGCCCTTCAAGTGCTACACGCCGATCCCCTTCAAGTAGCCGATCAGCAGAGGGACTCGGGATGTCGGACCTGCTGGGATTCGTGCTGAGCGGACTGGTCTCGGGGGCGCTGTACGCGCTGCTCGCGACCGGACTCGTGCTGTCCTACTCGGCCTCGGGTCTGTTCAACTTCGCGCACGGCGCCACCGCCTATCTGTCCGCGCTCGTCTTCTATGAACTGCACTCGGGCCTCGACTGGCCCGCCGTACCGACCGCCGTGCTGGTGATCGGGGTGCTGGCGCCTGCGCTGGGCTGGGGACTTGACCGGCTGATGTTCCGCAAGCTGGCGCGGGTCGGTGAGACGGCTCAAATCGTCGCCACCATCGGCCTGTTGGTGGCGCTGCCCGCTCTGGGGCTCTGGATCGTGGAACTCCTGGAGGGCGCGGGGGTGTCCGTCAAGCCCGCCGAGAACCAGTTCGGTCTCCCCGGGGTCGGGCCGAGCCCGGCGAAGTCCTGGCAGCTGATGGACGGGGTCGGCGTCGACTCCGACCAGTTGATCACCTGGGTGGCGACCGCCGTCGTCGCCGTCGGCCTGTGGATCCTGATGCGGCACACACCGCTCGGGCTGCAACTCCGGGCAGCGGTGGACAACCGGTCCCTCGTGGAGCTGCGCGGGATGAGCGCGGACCGGCTGTCGTCCATCGCGTGGATGCTCTCCTCGGCGCTCGCCGGACTCGCGGGCGTCCTCGCCACTCCCCTACTCGGCCTGTCCGCCCACGACTTCACCCTCTTCCTCTTCGTCTCCGCCACCGCCGCGGTGCTCGGCCGCTTCGTCTCGATCCCGCTCGCCTTCGCGGGCGGCCTCGGCCTCGGAGTGCTGCAGAACCTGGTCGCCGGGTACGCGACGTTCGCCGAGCGCATCACCGGATTCCGTACGGCGGTCCCGTTCCTGATCCTCTTCGCCGGGCTGCTGGTGCTGACGCGACGGCAGCGGACGGCGGGCACGGCGGCGGCCATGGACCCGCCGCCGGTGGACTACTTGGCGGGGCGGTCATGGGTACGGCGCTGGGGGCCCTGGGCGGCGGCCGCCCTGGTTCTCGCCAACGCCTTCTACACCGTCACAACCCCCTTCTGGAGCGGCATCCTCGCCCAAGGGCTCGCCCTGTCACTGGTGTTCATCTCGTTCACCGTGGTGACGGGGCTCGGCGCGATGGTGTCGCTGGCGCAGGCGACCTTCGTGACGGGCGCTGCGCTGGTAGCGGGGCTGCTGATGAGCCATGGGTGGCCGTTCGTGGCGGCCGCGGCGGTGGGTACCTGCGCGGCGGCCGTGCTGGGCGCCCTTGTGGCGCTTCCCGCCCTGCGGGTGGGCGGCCGCTCCCTCGCACTCGCCACCCTCGCGCTGGCCTTTCTCGCCGACCAAGTCCTCTTCCAGATGGGCTGGTTGAGGAACGGAGACACCGGCTGGGCGATCCCGCGTCCGGTGTTCGGGCCGGTGGACCTGAGCGACGACCGCGCGATGGGCGTGGCCATGATCGTGCTCGTCGCGCTGGCCGTGGCGGCGCTCAGCGCACTGCGCGACTCGCCGTCCGGGCGGGCGATGCTCGCGGTCCGCTCGGCACCGGCCGCGGCGATGGCCTCGGGCGTGTCGGTGATCCGCACCAAGCTGATGTTGTTCACGCTGTCGGCGGGGCTCGCGGGCTTCGGCGGCGTGATGTACGCGTCGTACAGCACCCGCATCACCGCGACCGACTTCACCGCGATGACCGGGCTGATCTGGCTCGCGGTGGTCGTGGCGGCCGGGGTACGCCGCCCGCAGTTCGCCGTGGTCGCGGGGCTCGTCTTCGCCGTCGTACCGCATCTGCTGTCCGACTACGTCACCGAGTCCGTCCACCTGCCCGTGGTCCTGTTCGGCCTGGCGGGCCTGGCACTGGCCAACGACCCGGACGGCTACGCGGCGGCGGTGTCCACCCGGCTGCACCGCAGGCGCACGACGCCGACGCCGCGTACAGCCCCCGAAGCACCCCCGGCCGCCGCACCACGAACGCCTGCCGAGGCACCGACCCCGGCCGCCCTCGAACTGCGCGCCGTGCGCGCCGGCTACGACGGCGCCCCCGTCCTGCACGGCGTCGACCTCGCCGTCCGCCCCGGCGAGATCCTCGCCCTCCTCGGCCCCAACGGCGCCGGCAAGTCCACCACCTGCCGCGTCGCCGCCGGGCTCCTGGCCCCGCTCACCGGCCAGGTGTACGTCGCCGGACGCGACGCCACCCGCGAGCGGGCCGTCGGACGGTCGCGGGCCGGGGTCGTGCTCGCGCCCGAGGGACGCGGGATCTTCCCCTCCCTCACCGTTGAGGAGAACCTCGCCCTGCGGCTGCGCGCCCGGGACGAGCGTGACGCCGTGTACGCCCGTTTCCCGGTCCTCGCGGCCCGCCACGGCGTCCTCGCCGGCTCCCTCTCCGGCGGCGAGCAGCAGATCCTCGCGCTCGCGCCCCTCCTCCAGCGCCCGCCGAACGTACTGATCGCGGACGAGCCCTCGCTCGGACTCGCCCCGCGCGTCGTCGAGGAGGTGTTCCGGCTGCTGACCGAGCTGAAGGAGGCGGGCACGGCACTGCTGCTCGTCGAGGAGAAGGCGGCGGAGGTCCTCGGGGTCGCGGACACGGTCGCCTATCTCTCGCGGGGACGGGTGACATGGTGCGGTCCGCGCGAGGAGGTGGAGGCGGACCGGCTGACGGAGGCATACCTGGGGATCGGGGCCGGCACTGGCGGCTCCCCGCAGCACGGACCCCGGCCCGAAGGGATGGTGCGGCCATGAACGGCGGCACAGCGGCCACGGACGATGGTGCGGCCATGAACGGCAGCACAGCGGCCACGGACGACAACACGCCCGTCCTCGAAGCCGTCGGCGTCGGGGTCCGCTTCGGTGGCGTCCGCGCCCTGGACGGAGTGAGCCTCGCCCTGCGCCCCGGAGAGGTCTGCGGGCTCATCGGCCCGAACGGCGCCGGAAAGACCACTCTCTTCGACGCCCTGTCGGGCATCCGCCGCCCCGACGAGGGACGCATCCTGCTCGACGGCACGGACGTCACCCGCCGCTCCCCCGTCTGGCGCGCCCGCCACGGCATGCGCCGCACCTTCCAGCGGCAGCAGCTCTTCGGCCAGCTCACGGTGGCCGACAACCTGGTGGTGGCCCAGGAGTGGCGCGGGGGCGGGGGCGGTCTGGTGGCCGATCTGGTGGCCGCACCCACACGGCGTACGCATGAGAAGGGCCGCCGGGAACGCGCGGGAGCCGTTCTACGGAGCTGCGGCCTCGACGGCATCGGCGGTGCGTACGCCGGAGCCCTGCCCGTCGGCCAGGCTCGCATGGTCGAGCTGGCTCGTGCGGTCGCGGAGCCGCCCAGGGTGCTGCTCCTTGACGAGCCCGCGAGTGGAATGACGGATGACGAAATCGGTCATCTGTTATCTGTCATCCGTTATCTGTCAGTCGAAGAGGGCTGTGCCGTGCTCCTCGTCGAGCACAATGTCGCCTTCGTCATGAAACTCTCCGCCCGCGTCGTCGTCCTGGACCTCGGCCATGTCCTGGCCGAGGGAACGCCCGCCGAAGTCCACGCCGACCCGAAGGTCAGAGACGCCTACCTCGGAACCGTTTCCGGCCATTCTCCGGCTCGCACCGTCGGTCCGCGCGGCGATTCCTCCGGTCAGGAATGCAACACGGCCCGTGATCGTTGACGATGGGAGTTCCACCCGACGACTTAAGGATCGAGAGCTCGTGAGCAAGGTCCCCCCGATCATCCTGAACAACGGCGTCGAGATGCCGCAGCTCGGTTTCGGCGTCTGGCAGGTGCCGGACGACGAAGCGGAGCGGGCGGTTTCCACCGCGCTGGAGGCCGGGTACCGCAGCATCGACACAGCGGCGGCCTACAACAATGAAGAGGGCACCGGCAAGGCCATCGCGACCTCCGGAGTCGCCCGCAAGGACCTCTTCGTCACCACCAAGCTCTGGAACAGCGACCATGGGTACGACTCGACGCTACGCGCGTTCGACACGTCCCTGGAGAAGCTCGGCCTGGAGTACCTGGATCTGTACCTGATCCACTGGCCGACGCCGGCGCGGGGCAAGTACATCGACACGTACAAGGCCTTCGAGAAGATCTACGCGGACGGCCGCGCCAAGGCGATCGGTGTCTCCAACTTCCTCCCGGAGCACCTGGATTCGCTGATCGAGGCGACGTCCGTCATCCCCGCCGTCAACCAGATCGAGCTGCACCCGCAGCTCCAGCAGATCGCGGCGCGTGAGTACCACGCGGAGCAGGGCATCGCCACCGAGGCGTGGTCCCCGCTCGGCTCGGGCAGGGGCCTCCTCGAGGTCCCGGCGATCATCGCCATCGCCCAGAAGCACGGCCGCACGCCTGCCCAGGTCGTCCTGCGCTGGCACCTCCAGCTGGGGAACGTGGTGATCCCCAAGTCCGTGACCCCGTCCCGGATCAAGGAGAACATCGAGGTCTTCGACTTCTCCCTGGACACCGAGGACATCGCGGCGATCGCCGCCCTGAACGAGAACCGCCGCCTGGGTCCCGACCCGGCGACGTTCAACCAGGCCTGACCTGTACTGACACCGGCGCCGGCCCGGACGCGTGGATCGCGTCCGGGCCGGCGCCGTTCTCCGTCGGGTGCCTCAGACGGGCTGGCCGATCGGCCGCACCACCACGGTGTTCACATCGACACCGGCCGGCTGCTCGATCGCCCAGACGATCGACTCGGCGAGCTGGTCCGCGGTCAGCAGCAAGCCCGGCGGCAGGCTGCCGTAGCTGTCCCAGAACGGGGTCTCCACGCGTCCGGGCGAGATCAGCGTGACGCCGACTCCGAACTCGGTGACCTGGCGGCGGGTGTTCTCGGCGAGCCCGGTCACGGCCCACTTCGTCGCCCCGTAGATGTTGCCGGGCCCGTGGATGTGGCCCGCGACGCTGCCGACCAGCACGATCCGGCCCCGCGTCTCCTTCAGGGCGTCGATGGAGGCCCTGATCAGCAGCGCGGGACCGAGCACGTTGGTGAGCACCATCTCGGGCCACCCGGCGGGGTCGCCCTCGGCAACTGTGTCGTGCGTGGCGAAGCCTGCGTTGGCGATGACGGTGTCGAGCCGCCCGAACTCCTTGAGCGTCGCCTCGACCGCCGCCTGGACGTGGTCGTACTCGGCCGCGTTCCCGGCGATCGTCAACAGGCCGTCGGGGCGGCCGAGTTCCTCGGCGAATCCGCGCAGCCGCTCCTCACCCCGCCCCGTGACGGTCACTCGCTGCCCTGCGTCGAGAAGCCGCCGTGCGACCGCGGCGCCGATACCGCTGCCGCCGCCGGTGATGAGCGTCACTGGTGAGTCGGTCATGGTTACCCCCATACGTTTCCGGTGAACGCCGGGAGTCCATCACTTGGAGCGCTCTCGAAGTCAAGGGCCTCACCCCCCGGCCGGGCGGCGGCTGCCGGCACCAGGGGAAAACTCCGTTGCGCGCCCGCCCGGCACCAACGGACAGTGGATCCATGAGCATGCCCACCCCTCCGGCCGGCCTGACCGTGCGCCCGGCGACCTTCGACGACGCGGCGGCGGTGTGCGCGCTGCTCAACGAGATCGACCTGTTGGAGATCGGTCGCGCCGACACCGACCTGGCGGAGATCCAGGCGGACTTGAAGCACCCCGAGACGGATCTGGAGCGCGACTCCTGGCTGCTCCTCGACGGCGGCCGACTGATCGGATACGGCCTGCTGTGGGACGAGTCCGGCGGCGAGCGCATCGACATGGACGTCTACACGCTGCCCGACCGGCCGGACGGGGACCAGTACTTGTTCGACCTGATGGAGGTGCGGGCCACCGAGCATGCGGCCGCCAACGGGGCGGCACGAGCGGTGGTGCACCTGCATCTCAACACTGCCCCCACCTTGGACCTGCGGGCGCTGCGCGGACGGGGCTGGCGTCCGGTCCGCCGCTACAACGTGATGGCCCGTCAGCTGTCCGGCGACACGGACCGGTTGCCCGCCCCGCCCCCTGGTGTGACGCTGCGCCCCTGCTCGACCGAGCCGGACCGCCGAGTCGCCCACGCGTTGCTGCAGGAATCCTTCGCCGACCATTTCGACTTCCAGCCGCGTAGGTACGAGCAGTGGCTGGACGACATCGACGCCGAGCGTGCCGACTGGTCACTGATCTGGATCGCGCACCTCGACGGCCTCGGGGACGCGGCGGCGCTACGCAGCCACGACAACCGTGCCTCGATGGCCTGGATCGCCAGCCTCGGCGTCCTGCGCAAGGCCCGGGGCCAGGGCCTTGGCAGCTACCTGCTGCGCCACGCCTTCGGGCACTACGCGGCGCGGGGCCGCGACCGCATCGGCCTGGGCGTGGACACGGACAACAGCACTGGCGCGCTCGCGCTGTACGAACGGCACGGTATGACTCTCGACTTCGGTGTGGACACCTGGGAGTTGATCCGCCCGGTCTGAGGGAGCGCTTCGCCGTCCGGTTCGAGGACGAGACGCCGACCGAGGGCGAGACGCCGGCCGAGGGGCTACTCCGGCTTCACTCCGACGTACACGGTGTGCGCCGTCAGCAGGAACGTGTCCGGGCGGTGGTGCACGCTCGCCTTGTCGTCCGGGTCGAGGAGCCGGTCGAGGGTGGCGAGATCGTCGGCGTCGAGGTGTTCGCCGAGGCCCTCGCGGCGGTGGGTGAGGGCGGAGACGACGAAGGCGCGGGCCTCGTCCGAGAGGGGGGCGGGAAGGTCGAGGAGGAATGTGCGGGTGGCGACGTGGCGCAGACCGACAGCGTGCATCAGGGCGGGCCAGTCCTCCGTCTCGGTCACCGCGCCGGGCAGCTCGGCCCGCATCTTGGCGAACCACTCCTCCTGGATCGCGTCGATACGGGACTGCAGGCCGGGGCGGCCGATCCCGATGTCGCGCGGGAAGTAGCGCGCGGGCAGTCCGCCTTCCAGGAGGGCCACGGCGCCGCCGGGGGCGAGCGCCCGCGCGAAGCCCTCGAGTGCGGTCCGCTGGTCGCCGACGTGGTGCAGGGACCTGCTGGCCCACAGCAGGTCGGCGGGATACTCCAGGTCACCGAGCCCGTCGTCGAGATCGGTCCGCAGGGTGCCGAAGCGGTCGGCGACGCCGAGCCGGTCGGCGTGCTCGCGGGCCCGCTCCAGAAGGGGTTCCACACCGTCCACGGCGACGACCCGCGCCTGCGGGAAGGTGCGGGCGAGGAGGCAGGAGACGATGCCGGGGCCGCTGCCGGCGTCCACGATCATCTCAGGTTCGGGCTGCCACTCCCGCAGCCAGGCCGCCGCGCTCGCGTAGAGAGGGGAGGTGAGCTCGGCCTCCTGTTCCAGGTAGGGGAGCATCTCGGCGAAGTCCATGTGGGTGTGGCCGTCATGCGCGTGGTCGTGGGGTGCGTGGTCGTGGTCGTGTGCCATGGTTCCGAGCCTCTCGTCCGGGTGTGCACAGCCTGCGCCGCCACTCCCGGAAACGGCCACTCATGTTGCTCATACAGCAAAACGGGCGTACGACGGCGGGCCGGAAAACATGGGGTTCGCGATCCGCCAGGGGCTGGGGAAGCGGAGCTGTCCCCTGGCGGATCGCGTCAGCCGGCGGTCACAGCGCCGGGTACGCGTTCCTCATGAGTTCCTGGAACTGGGCGGAGAACCAGTGCCCGGACAGCGGAGCGTTCGCCAGCGCGCCGGACATGTTGTTGTTGTTCCGCGGGTTGCCGGTGTACGTCGGGTCGCACATCCGGTCGAAGCCCTTGCCCTCGTCGTTCGGGATGGCGGTGCTGGAGCCGTCCGACTCACCCGGGGGCTTGATCCACACGTACGCGTCGATCCCGGCCGCCGGGGCGGCCTTCGGGCGCTCGCCGAGGCCGGCGCCGGACTGGTTGCACCAGTTGCCGAGGTGGATGCGCCGGTCGTAGCGGCCGCCGTCGACGTAGGTGTCCACGGTGGTGGTCGCGCCGGGTCCGGTGGGCCTGGCGGTGCCGCCCCAGCCGTTGCGGGAGGTGTCGATCAGCATGCCGATGCCGGAGTCGAAGCCGATGGAGACGAGCTGGTTCCGCATGGCCTGCGCGTACGACAGTTCGTCGACGTAGCGGTTCCAGTCGACCCACTTGGACAGGCGGACCGACGTACCGTTCACGGTGTCGTTGATGGTGAAGTAGTCCTCCTTGAGGGCGCTGTAGTTGGCCGTGTTGACGATGAAGCCGTGCACGTCGGCGACGGTCGCGCCCTCTGCGGTGGCGGCCAGCTTGAACATGTCGGCGGAGGCACCGAAGTTGTCGTCCCAGCCGAGCCAGCCGTGGTGTCCGGCGTCCACGTAGTTGTAGACGTTGGGCACGTCGCCGAGCTTGTTCAGGGCGTAGCCGACGCCCTTGATGTAGTTGCCGTTGGCCTTCATCGTGTCGCAGTTGGCGGTCACGGTGGGGCGCGGGGTGACGTTGGTGACGAGGTTCGGCAGCGAGTCGATCTCGACCGTCGTCACGATCCGCAGGGCGGCGTACTTCGGGTCGGCGAGGATCGCGGCGATCGGGTCGATGTAGGCGGTCTTGTACCTGTCGATCTCGGTCGCGCCGAGTTCGCCGTTGGAGGCGAGGGCCGCGCAGTCACGGCCTGGGAGGTTGTAGATGACGAGCTGGACGGCCAGTTCGCCGGTGCCCTTCTGCTCCAGGGCCTCGTCGAGGTGGTCGCGCAGCCCCATGCCGCCGTTTACGCCGTTGATGGCGGCGATCCGGTCCAGCCAGACTCCGGTCGGCTGGTTGGAGATGCGGCTGCCGCCCGGCTCGGCGGCGGCCTTCGCGGCCCACTCGGGATTCACGTACACCTTGGCACCGGCGTACGGGTTGTCGACCTTGGTGCCGGTGGGCGGGTCCGTCGGATCGCCGCCTCCGCCTCCGTCGTCGACGTTGCAGGTCACCCCGTCGAGCGTGAAGGTGGTGGGCAGTGCGTTGGTTCCGCTGTACGAGGCGTTGAAGCCGAAGCTGACCGAACCCCCGCTCGGCAGGGAGGCGTTGTAGCTCTCGTTGGCGGCGGTGACGGCTGTGCCGCTCTGGCTGATCTTCGCGTTCCAGCCCGAAGTGACCTGCTGGTTCCCGGCGTAGGACCACTTCACCGCCCAGGAGGTCTTGGCGGCGCTGTTGTTGGTGACGGTGACGGCTGCGGTGAAGCCGGTGCCCCACTGGTTCTGCACCTTGTAGTCGACGGTGCAGGGGATGGCCGCGATGCCTGTGTCGGCCGGGATCGCCGCGGCTGCGGCTCCGGCCGTTGCGGCGACCATGGCGAGGGCGGCGAGTAACGCTGTTCTGGTACGGCTCATGAGTGCGGGTTCCTATTCGTTGACGAATGACCGGGGTCAACTCACGGGTGGTGCTTATCCGTTGAGGGCGAGGAGGTGGTCGCGCAGCCCGATGCCGAACGGCGTGGGAGTGCCGTCGTAGTTGGAGATCAGGGCGGGACCGGAGGAGCAGTCCCAGGTGTTCCAGGTCCAGCCGAGGTAGGAGAGACCCCGCGCGTCGAACCACGCCATGACGCGGTCGATGAAGGAGTGTGCGCAGGTGTTCTCGCCGATCTCGCCCGCCACAAGCGGGACTTGGGCGGCGACGGGGGCGAGCGTGGAGTCCCAGCAGCTCTCACTGGAGCAGGTGTTGAAGTTGTAGACGTGCCAGGCGGCGACGAGATTGCCCGTCGGGTCGCTGGGTCGGTACGTCAGCCACTGGCTCAGATCGTTCGAGTACGCGAGCCCGCCGGCCAGGATCAGGTTCTGGGCGCCGGTGCCCCGTACCGCGTCGACGAGGTCCTGCATTCCGGCGACCTCGTAGCCGATGCCGGGGCAGTTGCCGCCGTCCCGCCAGCAGGTCCACGCCTGGGTGGTCGTGGAGGTCGCGCGGTCCGGGTAGGGCTCGTTGAACAGGTCGAACGCGACGGCCCTGTCGTCCTTGAAGGTGCTCGCGACGGAGGTCCAGAAGGACGGCGTGTACTGGGCGTTCGGCATCGGTTTCTGGCAGCTGGCGTGCACGTCCGAGCAGCCTGCGGAGTTGCCGGTGTACTGGCCGTAGGACCAGTGCAGTTCGAGCATCGGCGTCATGCCGTGCGCTTCGACCTTCGCGACCAGGTCCTTGACGGCGGCGATGTAGTTGGCGCCGGCGTACTCGGGCTTGATGTTGGACAGGCCGAGCCAGCACTCCTCGTTCAGCGGGATGCGGACGGTGTTGGCGTTCCAGTCGGCGATGGCCTTGACCGAGGCGTCGTCGACCGGCCCGTCGAAGATGCCGTAGCCCTGGACGCACATGTACTCGCCGCCGGAGCGGTTGACGCCGAGCAGTCTGCGGGTGGCGCCGTCCGCGTCGAGGAGTTTGTTGCCCGAGACGTGCAGTTCGGGTGCTTCGCCGGTGGCGGGTGGCGGATCGGTCGGGGTGGGCGTGGGCGTCGGCTCGGCGTCCACGTTGCATGTCGTTCCGTTGAGCCTGAACGATGCCGGTACGGAGTTGCTCCCCGACCACGAGGCGAGGAAACCGGCGCTGACACTGGCCCCTGTGCCCAGCGAACCGTTCCAGCTCTCGTTGGCGGCGGTGACCGTCGTACCGGACTGGGACCACTTGGCGTTCCAGCCCTGGGTGACCTTCTGACCGCTTGCGAAGTCGAAGCCGAGGGTCCAACTGCTCAGCGCGGCCATGTTGTTGGTGACTTTGACGGCGCCCTGGAAGCCGGTGTCCCACTGGCCGGTGACGGAGTACTCCACCGTGCACGCGGGTGCGGCTCCTAAAGCCGTGACGACCGGCGCGATCGCGGTGCCGATGAGGGCTGCCGCGGCGCCGAGAACCAAAATGCCTAATCGCGGGGGATGTCTCATGAAGCGACTCCTTGCAGCTCTGACGCGTCGTGACGGACGCGTCGACTGATGGAACCGCTCCCACTGGTGCGGATGAAGCTAGCGCCAAGTGACGGTAAAGGACAGAGCAGTTGCACTGTTGATCAATCGAATCATTTCGACTCTTCAAGCACCTTGACCCCCCTCACCCCTCTCATCAGTATGGGAGCGCTCCCACTGGTTCAAGGCTTGTTGCTCCTCCCCCCTTCTCCGAGCCGCAAGGAGGAACCAGCACATGCATCCCAGACGGAGACGTCGCACCGCGCGGCGGCTGTGGACGGCTGTCGTGGCGGCCCTCGCCCTTCCGCTGACCATGCTCACGACCGGCACAACTCCCGCCCATGCGGCGGTAGTTCAGTGCAGCGTCGACTACCGGACCAACGACTGGGGCTCCGGCTTCACCGCGGATCTGACGATCACCAACCGGGGTACGGACGCGATCAGCGGCTGGGCCCTGACGTACGGCTACGCGGGCAACCAGACCCTCACCAACGGCTGGAACGGCACCTGGTCCCAGTCCGGCAAGGCGGTCACCGTGCAGAACGCCTCCTGGAACGGCACGATCGCCGCCGGGGCCGCCGTCACCACCGGCGCCCAGTTCACCTACAGCGGCACGAACACCGCCCCGACCTCCTTCGCGGTCAACGGCACCACCTGCGCCGGCGCGCACCAGCCGCCGGTCACCGTGCTGACCAGCCCGGCTCCGGGTGCCGTCTACACCCAGGGCAGCGCGGTCCCGCTGGCCGCGACGGCGGCGGCAGCCGACAGCGCGACCATCAGCAGGATCGAGTTCTACGACGACACGACCCTGCTCGGCGCGGACACCAGCTCGCCCTACACGCTGTCGGTCAGCAGCCTGACCGTGGGCAGCCACTCCCTGGTCGCGAAGGCGTACGACAGCCTTGGCGCGTCGGCGGACTCCACGCCGGTCGGGATCACGGTCGCCTCGGGTCCCGCCGTGGTGGCATCGCCGGGTCAACTCGGCGTCCAGCAGGGCAAGTCGGGCACCTTCGACGTGAAGCTGTCGACGCAGCCGAGCGCGAATACGACCGTCTCCGTGGCCCGCACCGCAGGCAACACGGGCCTGTCCGTCACCGGCGGCGCCTCGCTCACCTTCACGCCGTCCAACTGGAACACGGCGCAGCAGGTGACCATCACCGCCGATGCCTCCGGCACGGGCTCGGCGACCTTCACGGCGTCCGCGACCGGCCATGCCCCGGCCACGGTCACCGTGACGGAGCTGGCCGCGTCGAAGGCGTACGACGCCCGTTTCCTGGACCTGTACGGCAAGATCACCAACCCGGCGAACGGCTACTTCTCCCCCGAGGGCATTCCGTACCACTCGGTGGAGACGCTGATCGTCGAGGCGCCGGACCAGGGCCATGAGACGACCTCGGAGGCGTACAGCTATCTGATCTGGCTGCAGGCGATGTACGGGAAGGTCACCGGCGACTGGTCCAAGTTCAACGCCGCGTGGACGACCATGGAGACGTACATGATCCCCACGCACGCCGACCAGCCGACGAACTCCTTCTACAACGCCTCGAAGCCGGCGACGTACGCACCCGAGTACGACACCCCGAACCAGTACCCGGCCCAGCTCGACACCGGAGTGTCGGTCGGCCCTGATCCGATCGCCGCCGAGCTGAAGAGCGCGTACGGCACGGACGACGTGTACGGGATGCACTGGCTCCAGGACGTGGACAACGTCTACGGCTACGGCAACTCGCCCGGCAAGTGCGAGGCGGGGCCGGCGGACACCGGCCCTTCGTACATCAACACCTTCCAGCGCGGCCCGCAGGAGTCGGTGTGGGAGACGGTCCCGCAGCCCACCTGTGACGCCTTCAAGTACGGCGGCACGAACGGGTACTTGGACCTCTTCACCGGGGACGCCTCGTACGCGAAGCAGTGGAAGTTCACCAACGCGCCGGACGCCGACGCGCGGGCCGTACAGGCGGCGTACTGGGCGGATGTGTGGGCCGAGCAGCAGGGCAAGGGCGCCGATGTCTCGGCGACCGTGGGCAAGGCCGCGAAGATGGGCGACTATCTGCGCTACTCCATGTACGACAAGTACTTCAAGAAAATAGGGAACTGCGTCGGTCCGTCGGCCTGCGCGGCCGGTACCGGCAAGGACGCCTCGCACTATCTGATGTCCTGGTACTACGCCTGGGGCGGCGCCACCGACACCTCGGCGGGCTGGGCCTGGCGCATCGGCTCCAGCCACACCCACGGCGGCTACCAGAACCCCCTGGCGGCGTACGCGCTCAGCTCGTACGCCGATCTGAAGCCCAAGTCCTCGACAGGGCAGGCGGATTGGGCCACCTCCCTGGGCAGGCAGCTGGAGTTCTACCGCTGGCTGCAGTCGAGCGAGGGCGCCATCGCGGGCGGCGCGACCAACAGCTGGGCGGGCCGTTACGCGGCTCCCCCGGCCGGGACGCCGACCTTCTACGGCATGTACTACGACGAGAAGCCCGTGTACCACGACCCGCCGTCCAACCAGTGGTTCGGCTTCCAGGCGTGGTCCATGGAGCGTGTCGCCGAGTACTACCAGCAGACGGGGAACGCGAGCGCGAAGGCGGTCCTCGACAAGTGGGTCGACTGGGCGCTGTCCAAGACCACGATCAACCCGGACGGCACCTACCTGATCCCCTCCACCCTCCAGTGGTCCGGCGCCCCGGACACCTGGAACGCCTCAAGTCCGGGCGCCAACAGCGGACTTCACGTCACCGTCGCCGACTACACCAACGACGTCGGCGTGGCGGCCGCGTACGCCAAGACCCTGACGTACTACGCCGACAGGTCCGGTGACACGCAGGCCGCGACGACGGCGAAGGCGCTGCTCGACGGCATGTGGGGCAACTACCAGGACGGCCTGGGCATCGCCGTCCCGGAGACCCGCGCCGACTACAACCGCTTCGACGACGGCCTGTACGTCCCGAGCGGCTGGAGCGGCACGATGCCGAACGGGGACGCGATCAACTCCTCGTCGACCTTCGACTCGATCCGCTCCTTCTACGAGGACGACCCCGCGTGGTCGAAGATCGAGTCCTATCTGGCGGGCGGAGCCGCGCCCTCCTTCACGTACCACCGGTTCTGGGCTCAGGCGGACATCGCCTTGGCCATGGGGTCGTACGCGGAGCTTCTCGAATAGTCCCCGCCGGGCGCTCCGCGGGTCGGGCCGTGTTTTGACTGCGGGTCCGTTGTGGCTGGTCGCGCAGTTCCCCGCGCCCCTAAAGGGGCGCTCCGCTACACGGTGTTTCCCCGGAACCGCCTGAAAGCTTCGCGTGCTCGGTCCCGTCACCTGACGACGGGGCCAACCGGCCGGGCGGCCCTCTCCCGCACTGAGGGCCGCCCGGCACTCTCGGCTCATGGAGAAAGCGCTTGCCCTCACCCTCCGGAAAGGACCCCCCGTGCGAAGAACCCGCATCCTCACGGCGGTGCTGGCACTGGCGGCCGGCCTGCTCGCGGGCACGCCGCCCGCGCTGGCCGCGCCCGCCTCCGCCAAGGCGGTCATCGCCGCCGACACGTACACCTGGAAGAACGCCCGGATCGACGGCGGCGGTTTCGTCCCCGGCATCGTCTTCAACCGCTCCGAGAAGAACCTCGCCTACGCCCGTACCGACATCGGCGGCGCCTACCGCTGGGTGGAGTCGTCGAAGACCTGGACCCCGCTGCTCGACTCGGTCGGCTGGAACGAATGGGGGCACACCGGGGTCGTCAGCCTCGCCTCCGACTCCGTCGACCCGGACAGGGTGTACGCGGCTGTCGGCACGTACACCAACAGCTGGGACCCGGGCAACGGTGCCGTGCTGCGCTCCGCCGACCGGGGCGCCAGCTGGCAGAAGGCGGATCTGCCCTTCAAGCTGGGCGGGAACATGCCGGGCCGTGGCATGGGCGAGCGGCTCGCCGTCGACCCGAACAGGAACAGCGTGCTGTATCTCGGCGCGCCCAGCGGCAAGGGGCTGTGGCGGTCGACGGACTCGGGCGTCTCGTGGTCCCAGGTCACCGCCTTCCCCAACGTCGGCAACTACGTGCAGGATCCGACCGACACCAGCGGCTACGCCTCCGACAACCAGGGCATCGCGTGGGTCACCTTCGACGAGTCGACCGGTTCGTCCGGGAGCGCCACCCAGACCGTCTACGTCGGGGTCGCCGACAAGGACAACGCGGTCTACCGCTCGACGGACGGGGGCGCGACCTGGTCCCGGCTCCCCGGCCAGCCGACCGGCTATCTGGCCCACAAGGGCGTCCTCGACGCGATGAACGGCTATCTCTACCTCGCGTACAGCGACAAGGGCGGCCCGTACGACGGCGGCAAGGGCCAACTGTGGCGGTACGCGACGAGGACCGGGACCTGGACGGACATCAGCCCGGTCGCCGAGGCCGACACCTACTACGGCTTCAGCGGGCTGACCGTCGACCGGCAGCATCCGGGCACCGTGATGGCGACGGCGTACAGCTCCTGGTGGCCGGACACCCAGCTCTTCCGGTCCACCGACAGCGGCGGCTCCTGGACGAAGGCATGGGACTACACCTCGTACCCCAACCGCTCGAACCGCTTCACGATGGACGTGTCGTCCGCGCCCTGGCTGACCTTCGGCGCGAACCCCTCACCGCCCGAGCAGTCCCCCAAACTCGGCTGGATGACCGAGGCGTTGGAGATCGACCCGTTCAACTCCGCCCGGATGATGTACGGAACGGGTGCGACGGTCTACGGCACGGAGAACCTCACGAACTGGGACAGCGGAAGCCAGTTCACCATCAAACCGATGGTGCAGGGTCTGGAGGAGACGGCCGTCAACGACCTCGCCTCTCCCCCGTCGGGCGCCCCGCTGCTCAGCGCCCTCGGGGACATCGGCGGTTTCCGGCACACGGACCTCACCAAGGTGCCGCCGATGATGTACACCTCGCCGAACTTCACCTCGACGACGAGCCTCGACTACGCCGAGTCCACTCCGAACACGGTGGTGCGGGCCGGCAATCTCGACTCGGGTCCGCATATCGCGTTCTCGACGGACAACGGGGCCAACTGGTTCGCGGGGACCGACCCTTCGGGGGTCAGCGGCGGCGGCACGGTCGCGTCCGCCTCGGACGGCAGCCGCTTCGTGTGGAGCCCGGCCGGTACCGGCGTGCAGTACACGACCGGTTTCGGGACGTCGTGGTCGGCGTCGAGCGGGATCCCGGCCGGCGCGATCGTCGAATCGGACCGGGTCGACCCGAAGACCTTCTACGGCTTCAAGTCGGGGAAGTTCTACGTCAGTTCGGACGGTGGAGCGACCTTCACCGCGTCCGCCGCCAGTGGACTCCCGAGCGGTGACAGCGTGCGATTCAAGGCCCTGCCCGGTACGAAGGGCGACGTGTGGCTGGCGGGCGGCGCGAGCGACGGCGCGTACGGACTGTGGCACTCGACGGACGGCGGCGCGACTTTCACCAAGCTGCCGGGCATCGAGGAGGCCGACACCATCGGCTTCGGCAAGGCGGCGCCCGCAGCCTCGTACCAGACGCTCTACGCGAGCGCCAAGATCGGCGGCGTACGCGGGATCTTCCGGTCGACGGACAAGGGCGCGAGCTGGACGCGGATCAACGACGATGCCCACCAGTGGGGTTGGACGGGTGCGGCCATCACCGGTGATCCGCGGGTGTACGGGCGCGTGTACGTGTCGACGAACGGGCGCGGGATCGTCTACGGCGACACGGCGGGCACTCCCGACGACGGCGGTGGAGGCGGTGGCGGTTCCGGGGCCTGCTCGGTGACGTACGGCATCACGAGCCAGTGGTCGGGCGGTTTCCAGGGCGACGTGAAGCTCACCAACACGGGTGCCAGTGCCTGGGACGGATGGACGCTGAACTGGTCCTTCGCGGACGGACAGCGGATCACACAGCTCTGGAACGCCGACTACACACAGTCCGGCGCGGCCGTCACGGCGAAGAACGTGAGCTGGAACGGGAAGGTGGCAGCGGGTTCCTCGGTGAGTTTCGGCTTCACGGGGAGCTGGTCGGGGGCGAACAGCGAACCGGCCGCCTTCAAGCTGGGTGAGGAGAGCTGCGCGGTGAGTTGAGTTGAGCGGCGGAGGGCGCGTGCCGGGCCCGGCACGCGCCCTCCTGTTCGGTTATGGCGTGTAGACCGCCGGGCGCGGCGCTGTCGCCATCCCGTTGCCGATGAAGAAGCTCGGGTGGGGCGGCTGGTTGTAGGCGGTGTTCTGCCAGGCCAGGCCTGTGCGGTACATCGTGTCGTGGAGCAGGGTGGTGATCTTGGTGGTCGTCTCGGTCGGGGTCGAGTAGATGCGCAGGGCCGTGTTGGCCGAGGTCGGCCAGACGACCTCCTCGCGCCAGTCGCCGAAGAGGTCGCCGGACAGGGACGGGGTGGCCTTGGTGCTGTTGTTGGAGTGGACCGAGGCGCCGGTCAGCAGGCGGGTGTCGGACGACGTGCCGTACTTGTCGATGTGGGTGCCGTCGAGGAGTTCGCGGGTGGTGTCGCCGTCCCACCAGGACAGGAAGTTGACGGAGGACGGTTCGCGGCCCTTGGTGGCGCCGGCCTCGTCGCGGATGGAGGTGTCGGAGGCCGACCACATCTCGGCGCCGTCGTTGCCGGCGTAGATGTCTCCGGCCACTCCCCTGCCGTTGTCGCAGCAGGCCGCGAGGCTCCAGTTCACGGTCCCGTTGGCCGGGTTGATGTACAGCTCCGCCGGCTGGCCGCTCGACTCGGACACCTTGAAGTACTCCAGGCCCGCGTGCGAGGGGTCCAGGTCGCCCAGGTGCTGGGCGTCGCCGTGGCCGGTCTTCGTGGTCCACAGCCCGTTGCCGTTGTCGTCGACGGCCATCGCCCCGTAGACGATCTCGTCCTTGCCGTCGCCGTCGACGTCACCGACGGACAGGCTGTGCGAGCCCTGGCCGTCGAATCCCTTGCCGCTGTTGGTGGAGGAGTTGGTGTCGAAGGTCCAGCGGCGTGTGAACGCGCCGTTCCGCCAGTCCCAGGCGGCGATCACGGTACGGGTGTAGTAGCCGCGCGCCATGATGAGCGAGGGCCGGGCGCCGTCCAAGTAGGCGGTACCCGCGAGGAATCGGTCGACGCGGTTGCCGTAGGAGTCGCCCCAGGAGGAGACGGTGCCGCGCGCCGGGACGTAGTCGACGGTGCCCATGGCGGCGCCCGTCTGCCCGTTGAACATGGTCAGGAACTCGGGTCCGGAGAGCACGTACCCGCTCGAGTTCCGGTAGTCGGCGGACGAACTGCCGATCACCGTGCCCCGGCCGTCCGTCGTTCCGTCCGCCGTCTTCAGGGCGACCTCGGCCTTGCCGTCGCCGTCGTAGTCGTACACCTGGAACTGCGTGTAGTGCGCGCCCGAGCGGATGTTCCTGCCGAGGTCGATGCGCCACAGACGGGTGCCGTCGAGCTTGATTCCGTCGATGATCGTGTTGCCGGTGTAGCCGGACTGGGAGTTGTCCTTGGCGTTCGTCGGCTGCCATTTGAGGACGAAGTCGAGTGCGCCGTCGCCGTCGAGTGCGCCGACGGAGGCGTCGTTGGCCTCGTAGGTGTAGGCGACTCCGTCGGGGGTCGTGCCGCCCGCGGGCGGGGTGATGGGCACGTCCTTGTATCCGGTGCGGAACTGGATCGCGTGCACCGAGTCGCCCTGCTCGACGCCGCCCACGACCGCGCGGACCGTGTAGTCGGCCGAGTTGGGCGCACCGGAGTGGAAGTAGTTCGTGGAGCCGGTGATCGGGGTCGAGTTGACCTTCGTACCGGCGCGGTAGACGTTGAACGACACGTCGTTCGGGTCGGTGCCGAGCCAGCGCCAGCTGACGAGATTGCCGCTGCCGGTGTAGACGCTGACGACTCCCCGGTCGAGGGCCTCGACCTGGCGGGCGGTGGCGGCCTCGGCGGTGCCCGGGGTGAGCGCAGTGAGTCCAGCGGCGACTAGGGCCGCCGTGGCGATCACGGCCGAGAGTGCGGCTCTTCGGGTGCTGTGCGGATGCGGGTGCTGCACGTGACGTACCTCCTGAGAGGACGGACGGTTTCCGAACCCTCAGTCGTCGCCGCTCATCGCGGAGTTGCCGTATCTCTCGGCCAGTTCCACGGCCGTCCGGGCGATCCGCTCGCGCAGTTCGGCCGGTGCCAGGACCTCGATGTCCGTGCCCAGCCGCAGGAACTCGGCGTGCGCGTGGCCGATCGACTCGATGGGGACGGTGGCGTGAATCCAACCGTCCTGGTCCGGGCGGCCGTTGGCTGCGGCGGCGCGGCCGGCCGGGCCGGTCAGCTTCACTCCCGGCGCGATGCGGACGACGGCCTCGCCCTGGTGCAGGCGGTCGTGGAAGTCCCGCTGGTACGCGGTCCAGTACGCGGCGAGGTCGAAGTCCTCGGGGCGGGTGAACTCCTCGTCGGAGACGGCGAGTTCGAGGATCTGGTCGACCCGGAACGTACGCGGTCCCGGGCCCGCGACGACGTACCAGCGGCCCGCTTTCAGGACGAGGCCGTACGGCTCCAGGCGGCGCTGCACGTCGGTGGGTGTGCGCCAGCGGCGGTAGCGGATGTGCAGGACGCGGCTGTTCCACACGGCGTCGGCGACGGCGGGGAGGTGCGGGGTCTCGTCGGCGTCCGCGTACCAGCCGGGCGCGTCCAGGTGGAAGCGGCCGCTGATCCGGTCGGCGTGCGCGCGCAGCTCGCCCGGGAGTGCGGCGCGCACTTTCAGCTGGGCGGCGGCGAGGACCGAGCCGAGTCCGAGTTCGGCGGCGGGCCCGGGGACGCCGGCGAGGAACAGTGCCTCGGCCTCTCCCTCGGTGAGCCCGGTGAGACGGAGGCGGTAGCCGTCCAGGAGCTGGTAGCCGCCCGCGTGCCCAGCGTCCCCGTAGAGCGGCACGCCGGCCGTGTGCAGCGCGTCCACGTCCCGGTACACGGTTCGCACCGACACCTCCAGCTCCTCGGCGAGCTGGGTGGCGGTCATTCGGCCGCGGGTCTGGAGGAGCAGGAGGATCGAGACGAGGCGCGCTGATTTCACCTCGCCAGAATCCCAGACTTCACTGACAGAAGGTGTCAGTGAAGTGGACCTAGCTTGCTCGCATGGCCTTCAGGGAGAAACTGCTGACCGTTCCGCCGCCGATCGAGGTGGCGGGCCGGCGGATCAAGCGCTACCACGTGACCACCGACCCGGCCGGCATCGCGCCCGACGTGGAGAAGGCGGCGTACGCGATGCTGCCCGCACTGCTTCCGGAGCCGGACAACACGCCGCCCGCGACCTTCGTCGTGCTGCACCGGGGCGGCGACGACGGCGCCTACCTCAACGCGTACAGCTGGGTGTGGGACAACGTCCTGCACTTCCGGGGCGCGTCGGCGGGTCAGCCGGTCCTCGGCTGCCCGGACCGGGACCCGACGCACTTCATCACGCCCGACCTCCCGTGGATCGGCTGCGTCTGGGAACTGCCGCCGATCCTGCACGAACGCGACGCCTGGGTACGGCACTTGCTCGCGCCCGACGTACCCGATCTCGACGCCTACATCCACGACACCCTCCCCGAGGGCACCACAGGAGACCGCTCATGAGCAGCGCGCACGACTTCGACTTCTTCCACGGCGAGTGGGATGTCCACCACCGCCGCCGCACCGACTTCCTCGACGCGGACAGCGACTGGGAGGAGTTCGCGGCGACGAACCGTGGCTGGAGTCTCTTCGACGGAGCCGGGAACATCGACGAGATGGACGTCGCCTGCCAGGGCTGGAAGGGGCTCACCCTTCGGCTCTTCGATCCCGCGACGGAGGAGTGGTCCCTGAACTGGTCCACCAACCGCACCGGCAAGCTGTTCCCTCCGGTGACCGGACGGTTCGGGCCCGACGGTCGGGGCGAGTTCTACGGGGACGACACGCACGACGGCAAGGACGTACGGGTGCGGTTCGTGTGGTCGGGGATCTCCGACAGCACGGCGCGCTGGGAGCAGGCCTTCTCCGTGGACGGGGAGCGGACGTGGGTGACCAACTGGGTCATGGACTTCACGCGGAGGGCTTCGGTTTCCTGAAGGCCAGCAGGGTGAACTCCGGGTCGGGACGCGGGAGTCGCTGACGAGGGAGCGCCGCGAGGCGGGTGGCGAACCGCTCGGTCACGGGGTCGTCCGGCGCCAGTTGCGTGAACCAGCCGCGCCGCAGGTCCGCCACCGTACTGTGCGGGCTGCGCCCCTGGCCGTGGCCCCGGAACCGGGCCCGGCCCGCCGGGACGAGTCCGTGCCCGAGGGCGTACGACTCGACGCGCTCGGCGCCGTCCTGGGCGGGGCGGCGCGGACGCGGGGCGAGTACGGCGTCGATGTCGCTGCCGACGTCGTGCGCAGCGGCCTTGTCGACGGTGGTGACGTACACCCCGCCCGGCCGCAGCACCCTCGTGCACTCGGCGACGATGGCCCGGACGTCCTCGGGGCCGTCGACCAGATGAAGCAGCCACACGCTGGTCACGGCGTCGAACTCCCCGTCGGGGAAGGGCAGTCGGCGGCTGTCGGCGAGGACCACGGCGCCCGGCATCCGCGCCGCCGCCATCCGCGCCATCCCGTACGCGGCGTCCACGCCCGTCACCCGCAGCCCCGGCCGCCCGGCGGCGAGGCGCCGGGTCACGATCCCGGTGCCGCAGGCGACGTCGAGCAGTGTGCGGGTGTCTTCGGGGACGAGGCCGAGTACGGCATCGGCGGCCGCCGTGGCCCTCGGCTCACCGCCCCGCGTGGCGTCGTACTCGTCGGCTTCCTTGTCGTAGTCGAGCATGCGGGTCAGTGCGCACCGTGCCCGGGAGCCAGGTCCTCCACCCTGCGGGCGAGCGTGAGGTCGAGCTCGGTGACCGCGCCGCCGACGCTGTGCGTGTTCACGGTGAGGGAGACGGTGTTGTAGCCGAGGGTGAGGTCGGAGTGGTGGTCCAGTTCGTCCTGCATCTGAGCGATGTGCACGACGAGCGCGGTCGCCGCGAAGTGCGAACCGAGCCGGTAGGTGCGGGCGAGCCGGTCGCCGTCCAGGGACCAGCCCGGCAGGTCCGCCAGCTGGTCCTCGATCTCCTTCTGCGACAGCGGTTCGACGGGCATGACCTGGCTCCATTCGTACGACGAGGGGGCGCGCGGGGCTGTTTCCCAGCGTGCCACAGACGCCGGAACTCGGCTCCGGGGGCTCGGGGAACTCGGCCGCCCTGAGCCTCGCGCCGACGCTTCCGCTCACGGGCTGCTGGGGTCCCCGGCGCACAGTGCGTGGTCGATCAGGGCACTGGCCGCGTTCTCCTGGGCCAGGATGTGTTCCGGGGTGTCACCGCGTGCCTCGGACATCGAGACCACGGCGCTCCGACGGCCGTCGTCGGTGACGCCGTTGAGGGTGATGTAGCCGCCGTCCCCGCCCTCGTGGCTCCAGTAGGTTCCTCCGCAGGTCAGGGGGCGTTCGACCAGGCCGAGCCCGTATCGGCCGCCGGGCCACCACTGCTGGAGGTCCGCGCTCACGGGGACGGTCTGCTTCATCTCGGCGAGCTGCCGCGGCGGCAGCAGGCGGCCCGCGAGCAGCGCGCGGAGGAGGCGGTTCTCATCCCGCGTGGTCGTGGCGAACGAGATCTCGTGGCCCACCGCGACCTGATCGGTGACGTTCACCAGGGAGCCGGGGCCGAAGAGCTGGTAGGCCTCGGCGTGCGGCCGGGGCAGGGCGGAGGAAGTGCCGGTCCACCGGGTCCGGTCGAGGCCGAGCGGGCGCAGGACGCGGTCTTCGATCTCCTGGTGGGCGGGTTGACCGGTGACCGTCTGGATGATCATGCCGAGCAGGACGTAGTCGGTGTTGGAGTACGCCCAGCCCTCGCCGGGCGGGAAGTCCGGCGCGTGGGCCATGGCGCGGGCAACCAGCTGCTCGGAACTGTGAACGTCGTGGCGCTGCTGGTAGTACTCCTCCGGTGTGGTGTATCCGGGCAGGTCGTCGTGGATGCCGCTGGTGTGCTGGAGCAGTTGGCGGAGGGTGATCCGGCTGCCGTCGTTGCCGTTGCCCCGCACCACTCCCGGCAACCAGTGGTCGACGGTGTCGTCCAGGGACAGCCCGCCCTCGGCCTCCAGTTGGAGGACCACGGTGGCGACCAGCGTCTTGGCCGTGCTGGCCATGCGGAAGTAGCCGTCGGAAGAGACCGGGCGGCCCGTGCGCAGGTCGGCCGTGCCGCTGATGGCGACCGACTGCCGGCCGTCGGGTGCGACCGCGCGGGCCTGCACTCCGCTGACACCGAGGGCGTGGATCGCCTCGGTGTCCCGGCGTAACCGGTCTGCGGCGGAGGAACCCGCGGGCCGGGCCACGGCGGTGGCCGCCTCGGCGGCGAGCAGCATGGCGGTGGCCAGAACCAAGGCGAGGCGCATGCGCGAAGTCGGAGTCATGGCCGAACGCTAGGTCCGTCCCCGGGGCGGAGACGATCCGGCAGGCCTCAGGATCGGAACGGGGGATATCCCCCAGCGGGGAGGGAAGGGCTCCCGCCGGACGAAGCCCGCCGCGCCACCCCTGCGGCTCAGCGCCGTACGCACTCCGCCGCGAATTCGTCCGCCAGGACGGTGATCGTGGCGCGCCCCTCGATCCGCTCCAGCCACTCCTGCGGGAGCCCGTGGTCGCCGTGCCGGGCGCCGAGGAGGTTGCCGCAGATGGAGCCGGTGGAGTCGCTGTCCCCGGAGTGGTTGACGGAGAGGAGGAGGGCGTCGGCGACGTCGGGGGTGGCGAGGGCGCTGTAGACGCCCATGGCCAGGGCCTCCTCGGCGATCCAGCCGGCGCCGAGGGACTCGAGCTTCTCGGCGGTCGGGGCGCCTTCGGAGGCCAGGTCGAGGGCCCTGGTCAGGGCGGCGGAGGTCTCCTCGTGCCCGGGGTGGCGGGCCAGCAGCCGCAGGGCGCGCAGCACGGCGCTCTCCAGGGACTCCCCGGCGACCAGACGGACGACGATCGCGGCGAGCGCTCCGGCGGCGTAGTACCCGGTGGGGTGACCGTGGGTCATCCGGGCGCACCGCGCGGCCATCCCGAAGGCGAAGTCGTCCGAGGTGGGGGCCAGCCCGAAGGGTGCCGAGCGCATCACCGTCCCGCACCCCTTGGAGCCGGGGTTGACGGGTCCGGGCGGGCCGAGCTCGGTCATCGGGTCGGGAACGTGGTCCTGCTCCTGGAGCCCGGAGAGGCAGGCGTTGCCGGGCGCCCGGCGTGCGTACAGCCAGCTCTGCGCGGCGAGTCCCCCGTGGACGTCCGCGGCGGGCCCGGGCTGCGTCTGTGTGTCCAGCCACCTTCCGTACGCCCACCGCACCAGCCGCGGCCAGCCGCCCCCGATGCCCTTGAGCCGCTCACGCGCGTGCGCCTGCTGGAGGCCCTCCACCGTGAACAGGGTCATCTGTGTGTCGTCGCTGACGCGTCCCACGACCCCGTCGCCGTCGGGGACCAGTCCGGTCACTCCGCGGGGGCCGTGCGCCGCGCGGATCCGGTCCAGTGAGTCGAACTCGATCGGATAGCCGAGCGCGTCGCCGATCGCCCCGCCCAGCAGACAGCCCCGTACCCGTGCCCGGTAGACCGCCTCGGCCTCCCAGCCCAGCCGCCCGTTCCTCATGTCGTTCACGCACCGCTCCTCGACTACCGTCCTCGTATGAGCATTGTCGCTTCCGGTGCCTCCGCGCTCCCAAGTGCCCCCGACGGCAAGGGCGTCGGCCCGCTGCTGCGCGGCTGGCGGGAGCAGCGGCGGGTGAGTCAACTGGAGCTGGCGCTGCGGGCCGGTTCATCCGCCCGGCACATCAGCTTCATCGAGACGGGCCGCTCCCGCCCGAGCGAGGAGATGGTGCTGCGACTCGCCGAGCACCTGGAGGTCCCTGTCCGGGAACGCAACGCGCTGCTGCTGGCCGCCGGCTACGCGCCCCACTACCCGGAGACCCCGCTCGACGACCCGGCGATGGACGCCCTGCGCGAGGGCATGGAGCGGCTGATCCAGGGCTACGAGCCGTATCCGGCGCTGGTGGTCGACGCGACGTACAACGTCCTCGCCGCGAACCGGGGCATCGTCATGCTCCTGGACGGTGTCCCCGAAGCCCTTCTCGCGCCCCCGCTGAACGCGATGCGTCTGACCCTGCACCCGCAGGGCATGGCTCCGCGCATCCGCAATCACCGCGCATGGCGCGACCACCTGCTCGCGCAGATGGACCGGCAGATCGCCCTGCGCCGCTCGGAGCCGCTGCGCGCCCTGTACGAGGAGGTGGCCGCGTACCCGGTCCCGGACCCCACCCCGGAGGACCAGCCCCTCGACGCCGTCCCCTACTTCGCGCTCCCGATGCGGATCGAGCACGACGGCCGGATCCTGTCCTTCATCTCGTCCATCTCGACCTTCAACACCCCGATGGACGTGACGGTCTCCGAGCTGGCCATCGAGACGTTTCTCCCCGCGGACCCGGCGACGGCCAAGTACCTTCAGAATCTGCATTCTTGACGTGACATCAACTACCGTTTTCCCGGGCGGCCTTCAACGCCCACGGCCTTCCACGGCCGGAATGCGGGAACCGCACATCAGGGGGAAGCGCATGGCAGAGTCCGTCGACCAGGCCTCGACCGGTGTACTCGTCCAAGTCGTGGATCTTGAGAGCGGTCGCGAGATCGCCTGGGGATCCAATGTCGCCGAGACGCTGAGAAACCGGCTGGGCGATATTCGGGACGCCATCCATGCGGGGGCTGAATCGGTCGCCGGCGGTCTCGGCAATCTGCCCGGTCGGGAGGGCTGGGAAGTCGGCGAGGTTTCGGCCACCTTCGGAATCACACTCACGGCCGAGGCCGGGGTGATCCTTTCGAAGGCGTCCACCGAGGCGACGTTCGAGGTGGCGATCACTTTCCGCCGCCGTGAGGGATAGAGCACCGCCATGCACGGCCAAGTCCTCGTCGGCGAGCGTTTCAATGGTGGGGGCTGCGCGGTGTCGCCCCGGGCCGTGCTCACGGCTCGTCATGTGATCCGTGACCGCAAGGACGCCCGACTGGAATTCCGGCTGCCGACGGGACGTACGGTCGAAGTCATCCGCACCGAGGACGACGAGCAACTCGACATAGCGGTCCTCCATCTGGCGGAGGACGTCGACGCCACGTACGTCACCACGGCCGTCGCGGGAGACGAATGGCGGGTACTCCGTCCGCCTCCGGCGGGAAACGACCCCGAACTGTCCGGCACGGTGACCAGTGCAGCGCGACGGATCAAGAACGCACAGGGCCACGAGGTCGAGGTCGTCCAATTGCTCGTCGACGAGGACATGCGCGAGTTCTCCGGCTACTCCGGCAGCGCGATCGTCCTTCCCGCCTCCGGCGGGGTCGCGGCGATCCTGGTCGAACAAGTGCATTGGCGTACCAAGACAGCGGGCCGGAAGCCTGCCGCGTCGAACGTCCTCTACGCCGTACCCGTGCGCACGGCCTTGGCACGCTTCCGCTTGACCGGCGTGATCTCGGTCAGCGCCGGCCTGCCCCTGGACACTCCGATCGCCAACCTGATGGACGCGGCCCTCGGGAGTGCGCAGGAGCCGGTCCCCTTCGGCGGCAGGAGCGCCGAACTGGCGGACCTCACCGACTGGCTGCGAGACCCCCTGGCGAACGGACGCCTGCTGGTCACCGCCGCGGCGGGGCGCGGCAAGTCCTCGTTGCTCATCAGGTGGGTCGACTCGCTGTCCCGTTCTGCGGAATGGGCGGACGGGCTGTCCGTCGTCTTCGTGCCGATCAGCATCGCCTTCGAGGTGGCGACCCAGGACGTGGTGTACCGGGCGCTGGTGTCCCGCGTCGCACGGGCCTACCGGGCGCCGGTCGTCGTCTCCGGCCGGGGAGCGGAAGAACTCAGGGATGAACTGGCACGCCTCCTGCACGAACGTCCGCCGTCCGGCCGGCTCCTCATCGTCGTCGACGGGCTCGACGAGGCGGTCGGCTGGGATCCGGGGCCGCACTTCCTGCCACACGACTTGGCGGACGGCGTACGCGTGGTCCTGTCCGCCCGGCACACGGCGGACCGTCCCACGGCACGGGACTGGCGTGACCGGATCGGCTGGCGCAGGGCCCGGACCCTGGAACTGTCCGGACTCACCGAAGAGGGCGTCCGTGATGTGCTGGCGCGACAGCCCGGCCTGCGGGACGGGTTGCCGGATCCCGAGGGTGTGGCCGCGGAGCTGCACCGGGTGTCCGACGGGGAGCCGGTGGTTCTCAGGCTCTACGTCGACGAGATGACCGAGCTTCTCCAGGAGAAGGGACGGATCCCCGAACCAGCCGCACTGCGCTCGGTGGAACGGGGCCTCACCGCCTATTTCACACGCTGGTGGAGCGACCAGGAAGTGCAGTGGCGGTCCGGAACGGGGCCGCCCTCCGCCGATGTGGGCGCGCTGCTGGACACCTTGGCGATGGCGCACGGCCCACTGACGCGAGGCGAGGCCGCACAGGTGATGCGCCGCCTGTCGCACGTGTCCCCACCGCACATGTCGACCGGCGACAGACTCGACCAGGCCCTCGTCGCGCTGCGCCGCTTCCTGACCCGGCGCGAGGGCGATCACGCTCTCATGCTGGCCCATCCGCGCTATGCGGCCGAGCGTCAGCGCCGGCTCCGAGAGGACGACGACTTCACACGGGTGGACCGCGCCTATCTCACCTGGGCCCGGGAGTCCCTTCGAGACGTGCGCAAGGGACGCGCGACCGCCGACGGCATTCCGGCGTATCTGGTGAGACACCTGGGGCAGCATCTCGACCGGTCGGGGGCCACCGAACGCGGACTCCTGCTCTCGCTCGGCTCGTCCGAGTGGCGGCTCGCGTGGGACACGAAGGCGGAGGAGGTACACGGCCATCTGCCGGACGTTCAACGGGCGTTGGACGGGCTGATCACCCATGCGCGACGCGAGATCCCGCACCGGGCCGGAACGCTTCCGGTCGCCGCGGCCCTCGGCGTCGCCGCCTCACGGGCCGACACCAGCGCCCAGGCCGACTGCCTCTCACCCGAACTGGCCGTCGAACTCGTCCGCTGGGGCATCTGGAGTGAGAGCCGGGCGATCGGGTATGTCCGCGGCCGGGTGTCGGACGAGGAGCGCGCCACGGCCGTGGGACTGCTGATTCCGGTGCTGAACAACACGAGGCGCGCCGAGATCGACGCCCTCCTGGACAGCGCACGGCCTGCCGCGAACCTCGAATTCGCCGAAGCCCTCTCCGCATACACGGTGTATCTGGCCCGGACCGCGTCACCGAGCGAGGCGGTGCGAGTGGCCGAACACCAAGTCGAGCCTCCCACCTCGTACTCGGCGGGCGGTAGGAGACGCACCTACGAGGAGGCGTACGCGCTCGTCGGCCTTGTGTCGCAGATGGACGACGACCTCGCCGTGGAGACATGCCGGAAGGCCGTCGAACGCATCCACGAGTTGGGGGGCAGCCGACCGGATCTCCTACGCAGACTGACCGCCACGGTGCCCTCCCACCAGGCGGCGCGGATCACTGCGGCGCTCGGCTATCGCGATCCCGAACAGGCCGCGGCGCACTGGCTGCTGGGAGACCGCGCTCTGGGCAGCGGAAGGCTCCACGAGGTCGATCTCCTTGCCGGAGCGGTGACGGTGACCGCTCCCTGGCTGTCCGACCGCGTCCGCGCCGAGCGGCTGTCCAGCATGCTGGACGACCCACCGGACTCGATGTGGCTGTGGGCAGAAGTACTCAAGGAAGTGGCCGACCATCTGACGCCCGAACTGTGCCGTCGCGTGCGGTCCATGGCGCCGTCGCCCACGCCATCCGACCAGTGCAGGGTCTACGCGGCCCTGAGCAGAAACTCGTGCCCACCCGATGAACACCGGCAGATCGTGGACTTCCTGACCGCACACGCCGAGACAGCACTCAACGGCGGAGCCAGTGACGCGAGGCGCACCCTGACCGACATGGCGAGGGGCGGACTCGGGGGGCTCGCCCTTCGCATCATCGGCCGGGCCGAGGACCGCGACAGATTCTGGGGTGCGCTGGAGGCTGTCGCTCCGGCGCTGGGCGAGGAACTGATTCCCGAAGCGCTACGCGTCGCCACGACGGAAGCCGACGCGGGAAGACCTCTGGGTCTCCGAGCGGTGCTGGCGCGTTGGGCAGGCTTCGGGGTCCATGCGGCGCAGGCGGCGCTGGCCGCGACGTACCGTCCACACCTCACAGAAACATCGGTGGAGGCACTGCGGGCGAGCCTTGCCACCGAGCCTCCCGTCAGAGGGTGGACCGACACTCTCCGCGCTCTCGAAAACGGCGCTCTGAGGTTCGCGGCGCTGGCCGGAATCAGCGCACGTTTCCCCGTTCCGGCCGCAGAGGTACGGCAGTTGACGGCCCCCCTGCCATCCTGGATGAGGGATGCGGCGCGACGCACCGCATGCGCCGCAATGTCCCGCGAGCTCGATCAGGACACGGTCTCCCAGCTCATCTCCGACTACGGCCAAGGGCACGAGGACTGGCTCACTCCGGGCACGGGGCGCGTCTTCCACGACTACTTCGTCCCCCTCATCGAAACCGCCGGCCCCTCGGCCGCACTGGCCTGCGCCGAGCGCAACGGCAGCCCGTTCGCCATGGCCTGCGCACTGTCGGCGGCCGGACCCGAACTGTCGCCCACGCTGATGTTCCAGATAAAGGCGGACGCGCGCCGACAGTTGGCGAACGCTTCGGTCCAAGGCAGCCGGACCAAATCCGCCTGGCGCGCGGCGAACATTCTCACCGCCCTCCTCCCGTCGGTGCCCACCGCCGAAGCGGAGCGGCTCTGGGACGAAGTGGAGAGGTGCCTCCATGGCGAGAAGGCCGAGCATCCGTCGAATCTGGCCTGGGCCGCACAGCTCTTCCACCACGTTCCCGAGGGCCTTCGCAACAGGGCGTGGGATCTGCTCCTGCCACGCAGCTTCGCCGAGGGCGCGAGCGCGTACCCCGACGACAGCGACCGGGACAGCATTCCCGTCGGGTGGACCACCGACGTCTCGGCACTCATCGACGCCTTCGACCACGATCGTCTGGCCGTGCTGGCCGAGACCGCGGAAAGGCGGGTCGACAGCGCCGGAGAGCGCGACCGGCTCCGCGCGGCCATCGCGGTCCGCTCCGCACGGCTCGGCGACATGGACCAGGCACTCCACATGCTCGGCCGATGCGGATGGGACCCGGTCTGCGCGGCAGCCGCCATGGACATCGCCGGCGAGATGCGCCCCGAGAGTCTGCGGGAGTGGATTCCCGCCGTCCTGAACCGGTTCTCCCGCGCGGGGAATCCCACTCTCAAGGCCGCCGTCCTCGCCAGCAGCAGCGCATTGCAGGCGTCGATGCCGCTGTCGACGGCAGCAGAAGTCACCAGCCGCTGGCTCGCCGAGAGACAGTGGCTGCACCGGCGCGAACTCGCCGCGGAAGCCATCGGACTGGCGCCCATGCTGCTCCGTCTCACCGAGGACGGCGACGCACTGCTCGCCGCCCTGCGGGGTGACACGTCCCTCAAAGCGCTGCGCGGACTGCTGGTATGAAGCCGAACCTGTGAGGGTCGTGGGGGAACATGACACACTGCGCGTGTACTTCGGCGCGTGGGGAGGCGTGGCGTGAGTGAGCGGCGGGCTGCGCCCACCGTGGGGCAGGTGGTTCTGGGGCGGCGGCTCCAGGAGTTGCGGGAGACCGCGGGGCTGAAGCGGGAAGAGGCCGCGCGTGTGTTGCGCGTTGCCCCGGCGACCGTACGGCGGATGGAGATGGCGGAGGTCGCCCTCAAAATCCCGTACGTACAGGTGCTGTTGACGACCTACGGCGTGGCCGACGACGAGGTGGCCGCCTTCATCGGGCTGGCCGAGGAGGCCAACCGGCCGGGGTGGTGGCAGCGGTTCCACGATGTGCTGCCGGAGTGGTTCAGCATGCACGTCAGCCTGGAGGGTGCCGCCCAGCTGATCCGCTCGTACGAACCGCACTTCATTCCCGGACTGCTGCAGACCGAGGAGTACGCGCGGGCCGTGCTGGAGGCCGGGACGGTCGGGCAGACGGGTCCCGAGTCCATCGAGCGGCATGTGGCACTGCGCATGAACCGGCAGGAGCTGCTCACCCGCGAGAACGCGCCCCACCTCTGGGTGATCATGGACGAGACGGCGCTGCGGCGCCCCGTGAGCATCGACAGCAAGGTCATGCGCGACCAGATCGACCGGCTCCTGGAAGCCGTCGAGCACGACCACATCACGCTCCAGATCGCCGAGTTCGAGAACGGCCCGCACCCGGGGACGTACACGTCCTTCGCCCTGTTCCGCTTCGCGGAGCCGGAGCTGCCCGACATGGTCTACAGCGAGTACGTGACCGGTGCCCTCTACCTCGACTCGCGCGCCGAGGTGGCCCTGCACCTGGAGGTCCTGGACCACATGTCGGCACACGCGGCGTCCGCGCAGCGCACCAAGGAGATCCTCCAGGAGTTCCGGACGAGCTTCTGAGCCGGGAACACGCAGCCGTTGAAGACATTCGAAGACGTTGGAAACCCGGAATTACCGAGGAGCATCGCTGTGACCGGAAGTGACGCCGCGCCCACCCGCATCGACACCAGCCGTCCGCATCCCGCCCGTGTCTACGACTGGTGGCTGGGCGGCAAGGACAACTACCCGGTGGACGAGGAGCTGGCCCGGAAGATCGCCGCCGCGGACGAGGCCGCCGTGCGCAGCGCGCGCTCCAATCGCCGGTTCATGCACCGGGCCACCCGTGTCGTCGCGCAGGCCGGGATCCACCAGTTCCTGGACATAGGCACGGGCATCCCCACCGAGCCCAACCTCCACCAGGTCGCCCAGGAGATCGTTCCGGCGGCGAAGGTGGTGTACGCCGACAACGACCCGATCGTCCTGCGGCATGCCGAGGCGCTGCTGCGGGGCACCGCGGAGGGCGCCACCGACTATGTGCACGCCGACTTCCGCGACCCCGACACCATCCTGCGCCTGGCAGCCGAGCACCTGGACTTCGACCGGCCCGTCGCCCTGTCACTGGTCGCGCTCACCCACTACCTCGACGACGCCCCCGACGGCGACGACGTGTACGGCCTGCTCGAGGGGTACGTCACCGCGCTCGCGCCCGGCAGCTTCGTGATCCTGTCCCAGGTCACCCCTGACCTCAGCCCCGAGACCATCGCGAAGGTCACGGGGCTCTTCCGGGCGAGCGGCACGCCCTTCCATCCGCGCACCCGCGCCGAGTTCACCCGCTTCCTCGACGGCCTGGAACTGCTGGCGCCGGGCGTGGTCCCGGCCGTCGACTGGCGTCCGGGACCGGGAGACGTGGCCGCCAAGGCCGAGGGAATCGTGCCCCTGTACGCGGCGGTCGCCCGCAAGTCGTGAGCGGGTGTGACACAGCCGCGACCCGAAGCAGTTCGGGCCGCGGCCGGGACGGCGGGGCTGAACACCCCTAGCGGAGGGCGCGCTTGTCCGCCTTCAGGCTCTGCGAGAGCTTGATGGTGATGAACTCGTTGTTGTCCGCCTTGCCCGGCGTACGGCCGGAGGAGAACGGGAAGTTGTTGTCGTTCAGGACGGCAAGCGTCCGGTTGTCGAGGAGGACCACGTCCTCGATCGTGGTGAACGGGAACGTGAACGTCTCGCCGAAGCCGCCGAGGCCCTTCGGGTTCGCGATGTTCATCAGGTCGGCCACGAGGGTCTTGTCCATGGCCCCGTCGCCGTTGCGGTCACGGGTGTCGGCAAGGTAGATCCGCTTGAACTTGGCGTCGGCGCCCTGGCCGCCGTCGCGCTCGATGACCAGGAAGCGGTTCTTGTCGACGGCGATGGCGTCACCGATGGCGTTCGAGGGCGACTCGAGACGGTAGGTGAAGCGCTTCCCGGTGTACTCGCCCGACTTCAGGTCGAACTCGCTGAAGCGCAGGTCGCCGGGGGTGTCACCGTTGACCGTGCCTTCGAGCAGCGGGTAGAGGTGACGGCCGTCGACCCCGCGGACCATGCCCTCGAAGCCCTTGCTGCTGCCGGTGGTGGGCTGGGCGCCGTTCAGGTACGGGTTCTCCGGCGCCTGCACCCCGTCGAGGGAGATCGGGGCCTCGAGAAGCCTGCCGGTCGGCGAGAAGTGCAGCAGGAACGGGCCGAACTCGTCGCCCAGCCAGTACGAGCCGTCGTACGCCCGCACGATCGACTCGACGTCGAAGTCGGCGCCGGTCAGCACCCGGTCGGCCCGGGTGAGCGGGAACGGCACCTTGTGGTACGGGTCGCTGAGGTTGAAGCCGCCCAGGACCTTGACCTTGCCGGTCTTCGTGTCCGGCTTGACGCGGTGCACGCGGAGCAGGAAGTCGGCGCTGTTGGCCTTGTTGCCGTAACCGTTGTCGGACAGCACGTCGTAGCTGCCGTCGTGGCGGTTGACGGCGCCGCTGAAGCCCTGGACGGGCTGGTCGGCGAACGGGCCGGTGATGCCGTTGAACGGGCCCGCTCCGATGGCCGAGCCGGACGGCTCGCTGTTCGGGACGAACGTCTCGGCCGGAAGCGAGGCGAAGCCGGTCAGTGTGGCCTGGCCGAAGGCCGTGGTGGCCTGACCGTAGTCCTTGGAGTCGCGGTCGGCCATGGCGGGCGACGCGAGTCCGACGGTCAGCGCGACAGCGCTGACCGTGATCGAAAGTCTCTTCATGGCCCGCACGTTAGGGACCCCGGGTGACGGGCGGCCGAACACCAGACGAAGCGGGGCACCGGGATACTAGGCGGCACCGCCCTTCGCGTCCCTGCCCCTGTCCGCATCTCCACCCCTTTCCCTCTCTTCGTCCACGATCTCCGCGTCCACCACGCCTTCCTCCTCGCTCGGGGCATGCTCGGTGGCCGGCTCCTGCGGGGGTGTCTGCTCGGGCGCCTGCTGAGCCTGCGCGTACATCGCCTGCCCCATCCGCTGGCTCACCGTGGCGAGCTTCTCGACGCCGGCCCGCAGCTCGCTCGTGTCGGCGGGCTCCTCCAGGAGTTCCTTCAGCTCGGCGATGGCAGACTCGACGTCCGGCAGGGAGCCGGGCGGAATGCGCTCCTCGTTCTCGCGGATGAACTTCTCGGTCTGGTAGACGAGTTGCTCGGCCTGGTTGCGGGTCTCGGCGGCCTCGCGACGCTCCCGGTCCTCGTCGGCGTACTGCTCGGCCTCGCGCATCATGCGGTCGATGTCGTTCTTGGGGAGCGCGGAGCCGCCGGTGACGGTCATCTTCTGCTCGCGGCCGGTGGCGAGGTCCTTCGCGGAGACGTGCATGATCCCGTTGGCGTCGATGTCGAAGGCGACCTCGATCTGCGGCACCCCGCGCGGCGCGGGCGGCAGCCCGGTGAGGTCGAAGACGCCGAGCTTCTTGTTGTACGCGGCGATCTCGCGCTCGCCCTGGTAGACCTGGATGCCGACGGAGGGCTGGTTGTCCACGGCGGTCGTGAAGATCTCCGAACGCCGGGTCGGGATCGTGGTGTTGCGCTCGATGAGCTTGGTCATGATGCCGCCCTTGGTCTCGATGCCGAGGGACAGCGGGGTGACGTCGAGCAGGAGGACGTCCTTGACGTCGCCGCGGATGACACCCGCCTGGAGCGCGGCGCCCACGGCCACGACCTCGTCCGGGTTGACGCCCTTGTGCGGGTCCTTGCCGGTGAGTTCCTTCACGAGGTCGGTGACGGCGGGCATCCGGGTCGAGCCGCCGACCAGGATGACACGGTCGACCGCGGACAGCTTCACGCCCGCGTCCTTCACCGCCTGGTGGAAGGGGTTCTTGCAGCGGTCGAGCAAGTCGGCGGTCAGCTCCTGGAACTGAGCACGCGTCAGCTTCTCGTCGAGGTGCAGCGGCCCGTCGGCGGTGGCGGTGATGTAGGGCAGGTTGACGGTCGTCTCTGAGGCGCTGGACAGTTCGATCTTGGCCTTCTCGGCTCCCTCGCGCAGCCGTTGCAGCGCCATCTTGTCGTGGCCGAGGTCGATGCCGTGCGAGGCCTTGAACCGCTGGGCGAGGTGCTCGACGACCCGCTGGTCCCAGTCGTCGCCGCCGAGTTTGGTGTCTCCGTTGGTCGCCTTGACCTCGATCACGCCGTCGCCGATCTCGAGGAGCGAGACGTCGAAGGTCCCGCCGCCCAGGTCGAAGACCAGTACGGTCTGCTCCTCGCCACGGTCGAGCCCGTACGCGAGGGCGGCGGCCGTCGGCTCGTTGATGATCCGCAGGACTTTGAGGCCCGCGATCTCACCGGCCTCCTTGGTGGCCTGGCGCTGCGCGTCGTCGAAGTAGGCGGGCACGGTGATCACGGCGTCCGTGACGTCCTCGCCGAGATACGCCTCGGCGTCCCGCTTCAGCTTCTGCAGCACGCGCGCGGCCAGTTCCTGCGCGCGGTACCGGGTGCCGTCGATGGCGCCCGTCTCGGGGAAGCGCCAGCTCGTCTCCCCCATGTGCCGCTTCGCGGAACGCGCGGTGCGCTCCACGTTGGTCACCGCCTGCCGTTTGGCGACCTCGCCGACGAGCACCTCGCCGTTCTTGGCGAAGGCCACCACCGAGGGCGTGGTGCGCGCGCCCTCCGCGTTGACGACGACCGTGGGGTCGCCGCCCTCCAGAACAGCGACCACCGAGTTCGTCGTACCGAGATCGATCCCGACCGCACGTGCCATGTCCATCCCCTTCCGCCCGCCTCTGACCGATCTGCCCGCCCCCAAGCACAAAACTTGAGTGAGCATCTGTCAATGGGGCGGTGCCCTGCGCTTCAACGAGGCGGGGCCCCTGCGCGGGCCCGGACATGACGGCGCCGCGGCCCCCTCAAGGGGACCGCGGCGGCGCATTGTGCATCCGTGTCAGGCGAGCTTCGCCGACAGCGTGATCGTCGTGCCGGTGAGCGCCTGGCTGACCGGGCAGTTCTTCTTGGCGTCCTCGGCCGCGGCGACGAAGGCGTCCTCTTCGATGCCCGGCACCGTGCCCTCGACGGTGAGGTGGATGCCGGTGATGCCCTCGCCGGGCTGGAAGGAGACGTCGGCGCAGGTGACGAGCTTGGTGGGCGGGGTACCGGCCCCCGCGAGGGCGTGCGAGAACGCCATGGAGAAGCAGCTGGAGTGGGCGGCCGCGATCAGCTCTTCGGGGCTGGTCTTGCCGTTCGCGTCCTGGGCGCGCGACGCCCACGTCACGGGCTGCTCGTCGATGGCGCCGGAGGAGTCGAAGGTGACGACGCCGTTGCCCTCGAGCAGGTTGCCTTCCCAGACGGTGTGTGCAGAGCGCGTGGTTGCCACGATGGGTCCTTTCGGGTGTGGTCCCGTTCCCGGGGTTCCGTACGCCCCATCCGATCACACCTCGGCCCGGAGCACCCAGTTGATGGGGCCGCGCCCGCTCAACTCACCCGGAACACCGGCCCCCGCGCGGTGAACGGCAGCCGCGCGCCCTGCGGAATCAGGTACGCGTGCTCGCGCCGCACCCGCAGGACGTCGCACCAGCCGTCCGTGATCACCAGCATGGGCGCGCCCGGCGGGAAGTCGTCCGCGCGGTGCAGCAGGTCGACGCCCGGCTGCAGGACCGTACCGCCGCGCCCACGCACCCGTACCCGTCCGGCGATCTCCGTCACCGGCAGATAGCCCGCGTCGTGCGGGGCGGCGTCGCAGAAGACGACGCGCGCGGCCGGTACGTCACGGGCCTCGGCGTACGAGGCGATCGCGCCCAGCGCCTTGCCGAGCAGCGTGCGGTCCATGGACGCGGAGGTGTCGAGGACCACGCCGAAGGTGCAGCGGGCGATCTCCTCGGGCGGGAAGTAGCGGCCCGCGCGCGGGATGTCGGGGGTCGCCGCCTGGCGGCGCGAGGGGCGCGCGTACGTCCGCAGGGGCTCGGGGCGGGGCACGAACTCGTCAAACCAGCGGGCCAGTTGGGCGTCCCAGGCCAGCGGTGGATGGCTGAGCGCGCGGATCTCCTCGACCAGGCCGCCGGGCAGGAAACCGCGCTCCTGCCGCTGGTGCAGGTCAAGTCCCTGGCCGAGGCCCCGGCGGTAGAACTCGTCGAGGTCGACGTAGTCGCGAGGCGAGCCGAGCGGGCCGCCGAGCATGTCGCCGACGCCCTTGCCGCGCAGTGTGGACAGGCGGCGCATCCGGCGCAGGTCCGTCGCGATCCTGTCGTACACCTCCTCCGCCGACAGATCCCTCAACTCCACGTCGTACAGCAGCCCTTCGGGCATCGCGCCGACGTGCATCTCGTTCAGCCAGCCGTTGATGACGTAGTCCGCGGCGATGTTGAAGAGGTACGGGTCGCGGGTGCCGCAGCGGTCGCTGTGGCGCAGGGCGGCGTGCAGCATTTCGTGGGCGAGGACGAACCGCCATTCCTCGTCGTCGAATTCGCGCAGCGGGTTGATGTAGATCTCGGCGGCCTCCGCGTTCACCGCGGCGATGGAAATGCCGTGGGCGCGGGCGAGTTCGGCGTCGGCGACGACGGTGATGCCGGCCGCGATGCCGCCGAGGAGCGGGTAGGAGGACACGAACCAGCTCAGCGCCTTCTCCCAGGGCTGCAGCCGGGTGGGTCCGCCGCGCATGGAGGCGCGGCGGCCACCCGCCATGTCCATCGCCGCGGCCATGGTCCGGGTCAGCGCGTGCGCGAAGGCGAGCTGCCAGTCGGGCGCGGTGCCGCCACTCCAGGTGTGCCAGGTCACGAGGAGCTGGTCCGGTTCACCGCCCGCCGTGCCGCACCGCTCGTACGCCGCCGGAATCCCGTCGCGGCGCCAGCGCGCGGCGAGCTGCTCCTCGTCGCCGGCGGGGTAGGACTCCGGCAGGTCCTCGGGGGTCAGGCCGACCGGGAAGCCGAGCAGGAAGCGGTTGACCACGGCGCAGCGGGCGGCGAGGTCGAAGCGGTCGGGCTGCACCCGTTCGCCGGTCGCCGCCGGGACATGGCCGAAGCCGAGGTGGATGATGGCGTGCGCGGCTGCCCAGGCCCATTCGGCGGGCTCGGCGCGGCGGGTGGGGTGCACATGCAGAACTCCACTGGAGTCGACGCGGACGAGGCCGTCACGGGGCCCGGCAGCGCAGTCCTTCTGACGGCAGGTGCTGAACCCGATGGCGGCAAGGGCGCGGTTGGCCCGCACCAGCCGCATCCCCTCGGCGAAGGCTTCGGCGGCCGGGTCCGGCTTCTCCTTGTCGCCCTGCTTGCGCTTGCGGCTCATCGCAGCGCCTCCGCCTCGCAGGTGAGGTTCATCGCCGCGCCTCCACCAGACGCGGCATGTCCCGCGCCGCCTCCACCAGGAACCAGGCGGGCAGTACGGGATTGCCGTCGGCGTCGGACGCGATGACGCTCTGGGCGACCTCGACGGAGATCTCGGCGAGCTGGACGAGGAGCGACTTGGCGCGGAACGCGGTCTGCCGCCCGTGCTCCGAGGTGTGCTCCTTGCTGGCGGGCAGCTCCTTGACGAGCCGGCCGCGGAAGGACTCGGCGAGGTAGTAGAGCAGGTCGCGGTCCTCCATGCGGCTGGGCCAGCGGGCCTCGCCCTTGATGATGGCCTCGATGCCGAAGCGGCTGCGCACGATCTTGACGTAGCCGCAGAAGGCGACCGCGTGCGCGGGAGTCAGCGTGCCGTGCGCGATCACCTTCAGGGTGTCCTCGTCGAGGTCCGGGCCGAAGGAGCGCAGTGCGTCGGAGAGCATGTGCCAGGAGCGGGGCGTGGAGAAGGGCTCCTCCGTCTTGGGCGGCTTGGACCACAGGTGGTCGGGGCGGTCGGTGAGGTGGTCCAGGATCCACGGGTGGATGTCGTTGGCGGCGGCCCACACCAGCCAGTCCTTCGGGGACGCCTCGAGGTGCACATGGGCGAGGCGGTTGATCAGCGCGGAGGCGATCGGCCGGGCCAGCGCGTTGTCCGTGGCGCGGTTGCCCGCGCCGATCACGATCGAGCCCTGCGGCAGTTCGTAGTTGCCGATACGGCGGTCCAGGATGAGCGAGTAGAACGCCTTCTGGACGTCCGGCGTCGCCGCGTTCAGCTCGTCCAGGAACAGGCAGTACGGCTCGTCGCGGGCGATCGCCTCCGGTGGGCAGAACACCGAGCGCCCGTCGCGGATCTGCGGCACGCCGATGAGGTCCTCGGGCGCGAGCTGGGTACCGAGCAGGCTCACGCACTCCAGGCCGAGCGACTCGGCGAACTCCCTTACCAGGGAGGACTTTCCGATGCCGGGAGCGCCCCAGAGGAAGACCGGCCGAACGGTCGCGAGACCGAGCAGCAGCTCGGGTATCCGGGCGGGAGTGACGGTGACGGCTGCCTGCACGCAGGGACTCCAGGGGCGTTCGGGTAGGACGCGCAGGTGTGCGGTGTCCGATGCGGCCAGTGTGTGCGCGGGAGCCGCCTACCGCAGCCCATTTTCCGGCGCGCCCAGGCGCGTGCCCCTGGCGCGTGACTACGCGGCCCGCTCGTCCGACCGTGCCGTCACCGGCACTTGAGGCCCGTCGCACTCGCCCAGCCACCGCCGCAGTACGTGGTGCACCTGCTCCGCGCCGACCAGTTCGGCGCCGTCCTCGACCGGCGCGGACAGCGCGAGGGGCGACAGCAGGAATGGCCGTCCCTGGGCGCCGCCGAGTCCGCCGTGCGAGCCGATCTGCTCCTCGAAGGCGAGGACTTCGCCCTCCTCGGGGTCGTACCAGGAGTTGACCATGATGTCGGCGACGTGCGGGAAGGAGTGCGTCCGCCGTACGGCGTCGGCGGCGCCGGGGCCGAAGTCGGCCAGCGGGCCCGGGTGTTCGTCGTCGAGCTCGTCCACCGGAACCTCCGCTCCGTGCGCGCCGAGGACGAGCCCGCCGTGCTCCTCGCTGCGTACGAGCACGAAGCCGACGCCGGGATGGTTGGCGAGCGTGGAGAGCAGCGCGGGATGGCGCCGGTCGATCTCCTCGCGGCTCATCCGGTGCGGCACGTCGGGGAAGGAGACGAGTCCGAGGTTCCCGGAGGCCAGCACGATGGGCTCGGAGCGGCGCGCGGGCCGGTGCTGCTCGCCGCCCTCCTCGACGGGCCTGCGCAGCGCCGCCCGCACCGCCGCCCGGGCCTCGGCGCCGCTGTGGGTGCGCCGGGCCTTGCGCGGCACGGGCAGCCCGCAGCCGGCCCGGACGAGGTTGCCGAGGCTGAGCCCGTAGCGGGTCAGGAAGGTCTCGCCGGGGCTCTGGCCGTGGTCGGAGAGCAGCACGATCCGGTAGGGCCTGGGCGCGTGCTCGGCGACCTTCGCTATCAGCGCGAGCGAGCGGTCGAGGCGCGCCAGGACCTTCTCGGTGTCCCGGCCGCGCGGGCCGGAGTGGTGTGCCACTTCGTCGTACGCCACCAGGTCCGCGTAGACCGAGTTGCGCCCGGCGAGCATGTCGCCGATCACCGCGGCGACGACGACGTCACGCTCGATGACGGTCGCGAAGGCGCGGATGAAGGGGTACAGCCCGCCGCGTTTGACGCGCGGCCGCTGCTTCCTGGCACGGCACCGGGTGGACTGCCCGATCTCCCGGAAGACCTCGGCGACGAAGGACATGGCGGTGCGGACGGCGTTGGCGGGGTCGATGAAGTACGTGAAGTAACCCGCCCGGTCGCGGTTCTCCTTCCCCCTTCTCGCTGCCATGGACAGCACGAGGGCCAGCTGGTCGGCGCCGCCGCTGAAGAGGTTGCCGCGGCTGGCGCCGTCGACGGTGAGCAGTCCTCCGTCGCCGGTGTACTCGATGGCCCGGCGCTGGAGTTCGGCGGCGCTGCTGGGCCGGTTGCAGACCATGACCTCGTGGCTGTCCTTCTCGTACCACCGGAAGGCCGGGACGTCGTGGTTGCTGCCGTGCAGGATGCCGAGCTGGCTGGCGCCGGTCTGGCTGGACCAGTCGGTGCGCCAGGCGGTGAGCCGGTGAGTGGGTCGCGCTCTTGCCCCGCCGCCGCCCAGCCACTGGGCCACGGTCGGCATGAGTCCCTTGCCGACCGCCTCCTCCAGTACCTCGTGGCCCACGCCGTCGAGCTGGAGGAAGACGGCGCCGGGGGTCGATGGGCCGGCCTGCCCGGGGGCGCGCCTGCGGCGCCGGTCGGCGAGCCGGTACAACCTGCGCCGGTAGGCGTCGTCGTCCCGTACGGCGAGGGCACCACCGGTGGCCGAGGCGACGGCGGACATCACGGCGGCGACGACCACCGCGGTCTCGGGGGCGGCCTCGCCCTGCCCGGAGGGGTTGATCCGCAGGGCGATCAGCAGCAGGGACCCGTTGAGGAAGAAGACGAGCAGCCCGAGCACGAGCGCGGGCACCAGGAGCAGCGCCCTTACGAGCAGCGGCCACACCAGCGAGGACAACAGACCGAAGACGGCCGCGCCGACCCCCGCAGTGACGCCGATCCGCGTGGCGCTGTCACCGGTCTCCGACTGCAGCTTGAAGTCGGGCAGCACACCGGCGAGAACGAGCATCGTGACCGTGGACACGGCCCACACCACGATACTCCGCCACACCCCGCTGAGGACCCGCCGCCAACGCCCTCCACCCACGCCCTGTCCACCTCACGTCCCGGCCCGCCCGGTCCGCGAGGCCTGCTCCCACCCTGTCACAACGGGTGGGCGGAGCCGGTTGTCCCCCGGTCACAGTTCCAGGTCAGCGGCTCAGCGGCCGTCGTACCCCGCGGTCGGCATCGACAGGCGGCGGTGGACCCGGGCCTTCATCTGGGCGTCGTACGAGGGTTCCGCGCAGCCGACCGTCTCGACCCGTACGCCACGGCGTACGCACTCGGCGGTGAACTCGTCGACGGAGGCGAGGGCGCGCTCCAGGACGCGGTGGCTGGGCGCGACGAATAAGTCGACGAGGCCCGCCTCGACATCGGCCCACAGGGTGCGGTGGTCGGGGCGCAGTCCTCGTACGAGGAGTTCCCGTGTGACGACATAGCCGTGTTCGGCGGCCCAGCGGGCGCACATCGCGTGCTGGCTGCGGGAGTCCACCAGGAAGGGGTCCGCGTCCAGTTCCTCCAGGGGCGTCAGGCTCGCGATCGCCGTGACGCGCAGCGATGTCGGCCCCTGCGGGCCGGGCGGGCACCTGAGGGCGTGGGTGCCGGTGGCACCGCGCGCTTCTCCCATGGCGTCCCCCTCACCTCCGGGTTTCGTCCGCCGACCATACTCCTGCCCGTAGGCTCGGGGGGAGTCGCGCGAGGGAGGCAAAGAAGTGCCGGTGGAGATCACCTGGTGGGGGCACGCCACCTGCACGCTGGAGGACTCCGGCACACGCGTGCTCACGGACCCGCTCTTCGCGCGCCGGCTCGCGCACCTCCGGCGCAGGCGCGGGGCGCCGCCCCCTCCCGAGGCGGCGGTGGCCGACGTCGCGCTGGTCTCGCATCTGCACTCCGACCATCTGCATCTGCCCTCGCTGGCGCGGCTCGCGCCGGGCACACGCGTGCTCGTGCCCCGGGGCGCGCCGCGTGCGGTGCCCGCGCTGCGCAGGCTGGACCATCTGCGGCTCACCGAGGTGGCGCCCGGCGACCGGACGGACGTCGGCGCCCTGGTCGTACGCACCGTGTCGGCGCGCCATGACGGGCGGCGGCTGCCGCTCGGTCCGCACCGGGCGCCCGCCCTGGGGTTCGTGGTCGAGGGCGAGGCCCGCACGTACTTCGCCGGGGACACCGGGCTGTTCGACTCGATGGCCGAGGAGGTCGGGCCGGTCGATGTGGCTCTGTTGCCGGTCGGCGGATGGGGGCCGTATCTCGGGGAAGAACATCTGGACGCGGGGCGCGCGGCAGAGGCGCTCGCCCGGCTGATGCCCCGGAGCGCTGTGCCGGTGCACTACGGCACGTACTGGCCGATCGGAATGGACGCTGTGCGCCCCCATGAATTCCACGCGCCGGGTGAGGAGTTCGTGCGCCTCGCCGCCGAGCGCGCGCCTCAGGTCGCGGTGCACCGGCTCGGACACGGCGAGAGCGTACGGCCGGAGGTCGCGAAGTGACGCCCCTTTCCGCCGCGGTCTCAGGGGCCGCGAGCCTGTCCGTGTGTCCGGCGGTGGTCCGGTGAGTTTCCTGGCCGCGGCCTCGACCACGGCGCCGGAGTCCACGCAGCAGGCGATCGGGTATCCGACGCTCTTCCTGCTGGTACTGATCGGCGCGCTGGTGCCGGTGGTGCCGACGGGTGCGCTGGTGAGTTCGGCGGCCGTGGTGGCCTTTCATCAGACGGCGCCGTTCGCGCTGCTGCTGGTCTTCGTGGTGGCGGCGCTCGCGGCGTTCCTCGGCGACGTCTCGCTGTACTGGCTGGGGCAGCGCGGGATGCGCTCCAAGAACGGCTCGCGCTGGCTGGAGGCCCTCCGCGCCCGCGCCCCCGAGGACCGCCTCACCCGGGCGCAGGAGAAACTCGGCGACCACGGCATCGCCGTACTCGTCCTCTCGCGCCTCGTCCCGGCCGGCCGCATTCCGGTGATGCTCGCCTGCCTGCTGGCGAAGATGCCCCTGCGCACCTTCGCCCGCGGCGACATCCCCGCCTGCCTGGCCTGGGCGGTGACCTACCAGCTCATCGGCATCCTCGGCGGCTCCCTCTTCAACGAGCCCTGGGAGGGTGTGGTGGCGGCGGTGGTCCTGACGGTGGTGATCAGCCTGGCGCCGAGTGTGTGGCGCCGGATGCGCAGAACGGCCCCCCAGTAGGGCGTAGCCCTATGGGGGCGCGGGGAACTGCGCGAGCAACCCAGAACAGCCCGCAGTCACCCAACAACCGGAATCACCCCAGAACCCGGGACCCCCCCACCGGCAGATCCCAAAGGTCCTCCCGATCCAACCCCGCCTTCTCCCAGGCCGCCCGGACCCGGGTCAGCGGTTCGAGAACCGGCTCGGCGGAGAGAACGAAGGTGCCCCAGTGCATGGGCGCCATCCGCCGGGCCCCCAGATCGACGGCGGCTCGAACGGCCTCGTCCGGGTCGCAGTGGACGTCACTCAGCCACCACCGGGGGTCATACGCACCGATGGGAAGCAGCGCGAGGTCGATGCCCGGGTAGCGCAGCCCGATCTGGGCGAACCAGTGGCCGTACCCCGTGTCGCCCGCGAAGTACACGCGCTGTCCGTCGGAGGCGGTGAGGACCCAGCCGCCCCAGAGGGTGCGGCAGGTGTCGGTGAGGCTGCGCTTGGACCAGTGATGGGCAGGCACGAAGTCGAAGCGGACGCCGCCCAGTTCGGCCGCTTCCCACCAGTCCAGCTCGGTGACCTGGGTGAACCGGCGACGCCTGAACCAGCGCGCGAGGCCCGCCGGTACGAACACCGGTGTGTCGCGCGGGAGCCGGCGCAGGGTCGGCGCGTCCAGGTGGTCGTAGTGGTTGTGGCTGATGACGACCGCGTCGACGCGCGGCAGCGCGCTCCAGGCCACGCCGACGGGTGTGATCCGGGCCGGGGTGCCGAGGATCTTGCGGGACCAGACCGGGTCGGTGAGGACGGTGAGCCCGCCGACGCGGATCACCCAACTCGCGTGCCCCGCCCAGGAGACGGCGACGGTGTGCACGCCCGCCTGCGGCAGCGGCCCCGGTTCGAACGGCAGCGCCGGGATGTCGGCGAGACCGTCGGGCCCCGGCCGCAGCGCGCCCTCGCGGGCGAACCGCGCGAAGGCCCGCAGCCCCGGCAGCGGCGCCGTCAGCCGGTCCGCGAAGGTCCGCGGCCAGACACGCTTCTCGCCGAGCGGACGGGGCTCGGCGAGCGGGAGGAGCGGAGACAGGGCCCCGGTCGGTGCCGGGGCCGACGAGGACGCCGGTTCGTCCGCGTCCTGTGTGGTCGTGGTGGTGGACCTGCTCGTGCTCGTGGTCGACTCGGACTGCTGCGTCATCGAGGAGGCTCCCATCGCTGAGCGTCATCTCGGAGATCGTCGAAGGCCGACCCCAACAGGGCCAACGCGCGTTGCACATGCGGCAGTTCCAACGGCGAGGGTGACGTGAGGCATTCCGCCCGCTCTTCATCCGTCCGGCCGAGCAGCGGCCCGGTGGCCAGCCGCACCCGGAGCGCCGCGAGTTCGTCGCCGAACCGGTGGCCGCCCGGCGCGGGCAGGCCGAGCCGGGCGGTGAGGAAGTCCTCCAGGTCCTGTGCGTCGCCGACCCCGTGCGCGCCGAGTGCGGAGCGCAGCGGGCCGAGGTCCACGTACAGGTGTCTGCCGGCCCGCGGAGGTCGCGCGAGGGCGCCCGAGCCGACCACCGCGTGGTGCACGGCGGTGGCCACGCGCGCGTGGAGGCGTACGGAGGCCGCGAGCCGCCCGGTGATCCCGTCGCCCTCGCCGAGCGCGTACGCGGCCGCCGCGGCGACCGGTTCGGCGACCCGGGCGCCGAGCACGGTGAGCACGTCGAGGACACGGGAGCGCAGCCGGACACCGGAGTCGTTGTCGGTGAAGCGGGCGACGGCGGCGGGCCAGCCCTGCGGCAGGAAGGGGCCGGCGAGGTCCGTGAGGACGGTGACCTCGCCGGGGAGCATCTCGGCGGGGCTGAGCAGCACGGTGTCGTGCGGCTGGTGCAGGGTGTCGCGCCAGGTCTCGTCGCTGACGATGTGCAGTCCCTCGCTCACCGCGGCCTCGACGGTCTCGTGGACCACTTCGGGGGGCGCGACGGTGGCGGTGGGATCGTCGGCGACGGAGAGGACGAGCAGCCGCGGGTCGCCGCCTTCGGCGCGCACTCTGCGCACGGTCTCCAGGAGGGCGTACGGATCCGGTACGCCGCCGCACTCCGCGGGCGTCGCCACATGGAACACGGATCTTCCCAGCAGGCGTGCCTGCGGCGCCCACCACGCGGCGCACGGGCGCGGCACCAGGACGTCGCCGCCGAGCGCGCCGGTCAGCGCGAGGAGCAGCGCGGGGGCGCCTGGGGCGGCGGCCACCCGGTCGGGTGCGGTGGTCAGTCCGCGCCGGGACCAGTAGTCGCAGGCCGCGTTCAGGATCTCCGGTCCGCCGCCCGAGGGCTCGGCGTGGGCCCGGTCCGCGGCGGCGGCGAGCACGGCGCGCAGCTCCGGCAGCACCGGCAGCCCCTGATCGGGAAGCGGCGGCCCGTAGCGGACGGGCCCATGCCCTTCCGGATCCGTCCGCCGCATTGGTGCCTCCGCGCAGTCCGTGGTGCAGTGCCGTGCCGTGCTCGGGGCCGGGGCAGGTGGCCCGGTGACCGGTGTCCGTTGCCGACCTTCGCTCCAGGGCCGGTGACCCCGTCGCCCGTAACGCTCAGCCCGAGCCGCCGGTGCCATCCCCGGTTCCGGCGTCTCCGTCTGCGTACAGCTTCCTCTGCTCCTGTCTCATAACTCGTCCAGCTCCGCTCGATCTCGTCCAGTCCCGCTCGAGCCCCTGTCCCTCTGTACCCGGGGTCTTGTCACCTCACGGGCGGTTGTGTCCGTCGCGGCGTCAGCTGTCCGCCGACGCGTCCTTGTTCCGCAGGCGGTACACGGCGGCGCCCAGCGCGCCCGTGATCAGGGCGCCGCCGGCGATCAGGGCCGGGAGGGAGTCGGTGAAGGCGCCGCCCTCGCCGGCGCGGACGCCGCGCTGGACCGGGGCGGGGCGCTCCACGGTGCCGCGGGCGGTGGCGGTGCCACGGGCCACGGTGTACTTGGCGGTCCACTGTTTCTCGCGGCCGCCGGGTGCCACGGGGCACACGCCGTCGACGCCCCACTCGTTCTCGGGGCCCACGGCGGCGCCGCCGTCGGGGCCTGCGTCGGAGCCGCCCGAGCCGGGGCCCACTGCGGCGGCGCCGGAGTCGGGGTTCTCGCCGGGCGGGATACGGGCCGTACCGCTGTACGCGGCCGCCGCGGCCACGCCCTCGTCGTTGCCCGCGCCCCCGTCGCTGCCCGGGCCCCCGTCGTTGCCCGCGACCCGGCGCAGCTGGACCTTGCCCTCCTCGAAGCCCTGCGAGATGGCGTCGATGAAGTCGGGCGGGGCTCCGCCGATCGCGTCGCAGGTGACGGAGATGGTGACGGTGCCGCCGGGCTCGACGGAGCCCGGGGTGACCTCCGCGGCCGGATCCGCGGACGCGGCCGAGGCGGCGGCCCCCAGGGCGATGCCGGCCAGGGCGGTGGCGGACAGGACACGGGCGGTACGGCGCATGGTCTTGGCTCCTTCGGCGGGGCGCGGAAGGGGGCACGGCCGTCGTGCCCCCGGAGCCCATCACAGCCCGCCGGGGCGCCGGGCGCCCGCCGCCGGGCACCATTCGCGCTACCCGCACCGCCGGGTGGGTGACGGTGCGGGACCGTCAGTTGTGGAGCGAGACCAGTTCCTTCTCCAGGCCGCGGCCGCGCTTGTCCACGACGGCCGCCGCGACCTCGGACAGTTTGCGGTTGGTGCCCTGGGAGATCCGGCGCAGCACCCCGAAGGCGGTGTCCGCGTCGCAGCCCAGCACATGCATGACGATGCCGCAGGCCTGGTCGACGACGGGCCGGGAGCGCAGTGCGGCACCCAGCTGGTCGACCTCGGTGAGCGCGGCCCGGTAGGAGCGGTCGCGGACCAGGCAGCTCGCGGCGAGGTCGCCGAGCGCGCGGGCGGGGCCGTGCGGGGCGTCCTCCAGGGCGCCGGGGCGGAAGCTGTAGAGGCTGAGGGTCACGGTCAGCCCGGAGCGCCGGAAGGGGATGGTGACGCTGGAGCGAACGCCCGCGTCGAGGGCCATGGCGCGGTACTCCGGCCAGCGCTCGTCGCTGAGCAGGTCCGCCGAGTCGACGGGCGCACCGCGTTCCAGTGCGGCCGGGATCGGTCCGTCGCCGGAGCGCAGCTGCACCGAGACGAGTCCGGCGAGATCGGGGTGGGTGACCGCGGCGGGCCGTTCCGGGCCGCCTTCGGCCATCATGCTGCTGGCGCCGCAGCAGTCGGTGGTGCAGCGGGCGGCCTGCTCGACGAGTTCCGACAGCCTCCTGCCGGGGTGCGCGGACTCGGGTGATTCCGTTCCCAGATGGCCGAGTTGCTCGGATTCCGGCATGGTTCACTCCTTCGTCTCCCCGTCGCCTTCCCGCTCGCCTGCGTGGAAAACTGGTTCTGTGGGTTCCACCCCCCGCCGCACCCGGAACCTCAGGTTCGGGTTACGTTCATCGCATGGCGGAGACGGACGAATTCGGTGAAGAACTCGCGGATTTCGTGCGCCGTGTCGCGGAGTTGAAGTCGGCACGGTCCGTGCCCGCCGACGAGCTTCCGACGGTGCTCGACGCGGCCATCTTCGAACTGGACCATGTGGCCGACCAGTTGTGGCCGAGGTTCCAGCGGCTGTCCTCCGACGGTCCGTCTGGCATCGCCTCGACCGACCGCCAGGAGCAGCAACTTCTCAAGGCACTTTTCCAGCGGGTACCGGTGCCGGTCGCGCTGGTGGACCGCGAGACGGTGGTGCGCAGGCTGAACTTCGCGGCGGCTTCCTTCACCGGTGTCCGGGCCGGCTATGCGACGGGCCGGCCGCTGACCGGGTTCCTCGCGCACGCCGACCGTGCCGCGTTCCGCTCGCAGGCGGCGGCGGTGGCACGCGGCGACGGCGACCGGAGTCTCACCGTGCACCTCCAGCAGCAGCCCTCGGCGCCCGTGCGCGCGACCCTCACCGCGCTGCGGCCGAGCGGCGAACCGCGGTCCGCCGTCCTCGTCGTACTGCAGCCCGCGGATTCCCGGGTGCCGTCGGGCGCGAACACTCCGGGCCCGGCGCCGAACCTCACCGAGACCACCCGGCACACGGTGCTGATGGACCTGGTGGACGCCATGACCACGACGCTGCTGAGCGCCCCGGGCGAGGGCCGGTCCGCGGTTCCCGAACGGGCGGCCGAGGTGCTTCACGAACGGTTCGCGGACTGGGTGGTGGTGGACACCGGGGCCGCGCGCCTGTCCCGTACGACCGTCCTGGGACCGTCGGACACCACGGGACCGCCGGGCGCCCCGGGACCCCCGGGAGCCCCGGGGCTGTCGGACACCCCCGGGCCGTCGGTCATCCAGGGACCGTCGGAAGGCCTGCGGCCATCGGCGTACGCCGAGGTGGTCGCGGCCCTGGCCGCGCAGGATCCCGCCGCGTGCCCCCTCGTCGTCGAGGCGGCACGCGGCGGTTCCACGGCCCTGCAGGTGCGCCCCGAGGACCCGGACGTCTTCGGCCGGGACACCTCGGGCGACCCCTTCCTCGTACGCGCCAATGTGACGTCGCTGCTCTGCGTGCCCCTGACCACCGCGTCCGGACCCGTGCGGGGGGTCCTCACACTGTTCAGGAGCGGCGGCCGGCTGGCGTTCTCGATGGCCGAGGCGCAGGCGATGGACATGATGTCCCGTCATATCGCCCTGGCGATGGCGCGGTTGAACTAGCGCCCCTGCTCACTGGGCCGCATCTGTTAGGCCGCGTCGCGCATGACCTGGTCGCGCAGTCGGTCGCAGCAGCGGCTGATCAGCCGGGAGACGTGCATCTGTGAGATGCCGAGCTCCTCGGCGATGCTGCTCTGGGTCATGTCGCCGAAGAACCGCATGTAGAGGATGGCGCGTTCACGCTCGGGCAGGGCGCGCAGCCGGGGCTTGACGGCCTCGCGGTCGATGACGGTGTCCAGGGCCGGGTCGGCCGATCCGAGGGAGTCGCTGAGCGAGTAGCCGTCCTCGCTGCCCGGGAACTCGGCGTCGAGGGAGAGCGCGGTGAAGCTCTCCAGGGCCTCCATGCCGGTCCGGACGTCCTCCTCGCTCATCCGGGCGTGCTCGGCGACCTCGGCGACGGTGGGCCTGCGGCCCGTGATCGTCCCCGCCAGGTCCTGGTTCGCGGACCGCACGCGGTTGCGCAGATCCTGGACGCGACGCGGTACGTGCAGGGTCCACATGTGATCGCGGAAGTGCCGCTTGATCTCACCGGTGATGGTCGGCACGGCGTAGCTCTCGAAGGCGTTGCCGAGCTCGGGGTCGTAGCGGTGAACGGCCTTGACCAGGCCGAGTGCCGCGACCTGGCGCAGGTCGTCGAAGCTCTCGCCACGGTTGCGGAACCGTCCCGCGATCCGTTCGGCCATCGGCAGCCAGGCTTCGACGATCTCCTCGCGGAGTGTGTCGCGCTCTCGGCCGGGGGGAAGCGTGGCGAGCCTGCGGAATGACCCCGCGGTGTCGGGGGCGTCGTCGTACGGATGGCGCTTCGCGCTCGCTCGAGTTCGCATGATGCGTCGCAACTCCCTTACAGGTGCCCTGGGTTGGACAGTCACCGTGGGAGTGCATCCGTACGCCGGACAGGCACACCCGGGGCGCGTGACACACCGCTCCCACGGACGTGCCTCCTGTCCGAAGCACTGATACTGCGCCTGCCCCGGCGTATGCGGAACAAACACTCAAGAGCCCGGCAAGGAAGCCGAAGGCAAAGCATGGGCGCCCGGCTCACGGGTACCCCGGGCCTCGTCACACCGGCGTACCCGCACCCCCGCAGCCGGAGAACGCAGGAAGGCAGGCCAAGCAGCCATGGCAGATTTCGTCAGGGAAGTCATGACTCCGGGCGTCGTCGCGGTCCGCCCGGACGCCTCGCTCGTGGAGGCCGCGCAGCTGATGCGCGCCCAGGGCACCGGCGGTGTCCTGGTGGTCGGCCACCACCGGGTGATCGGGGTCCTCACCGACCGTGACATTGCGCTGCGTGCCGTCGCCGACGGTGCCGATCCGCTGACCGTGAGCGCCGAGGCCGTGTGCACCCGCGATCCGGTGGTGATCGGCCCGGAGGAGGCCGTGTCGGCCGCGGCGAAGCTGATGCGCGACCACGCGGTACACCGGCTCCCGGTCGTCGAGGACGGCAGGCCGGTGGGGATGGTCAGCCTCGGGGACCTCGCGGTGGCGGCGGACCCGGGCCCGCGGAGCGCACCGATGTACGCGCACGACCGGTGGCAAGGGCCCCCGACCACCCCTGAGGGCTGACCTGTTCGGCCTTCGGCAACAGGCTCGGGTCACTCCCCGGCAGGGCCCCGCTCGCGGGCTCCCTCACGCGTCCGGCCCGCGGTGATCGGGCGGCGCGGGTGACGGCGCAGGTACTCGCCCTCCAGTCGCGCCATGCGGTCGTTGTGGGTCCGCAGCGCGTCGTTCGAACCGTGCAGCAGCGTGTCGTGGCGCGTGCGGTGGATCGTCTCCAGCTCTTTCATCAGCTGCTGGTCGTCCAGCCGGTCCGGGTCGACTCCGGTCATGGTGGTACCCCGCTCGTCGTGGCCTTCGGCGCGGTCCGGAGACCCGCCCGGCGAGCTTGCCCCGAGCGGCGTCCGGGAGGGAGCCGTGGATCCCGCCGTCTCCCTCCACTCTACGAACATCCGGGGCCCCGGTCCTCCGGACCCAGCCCCTGATTCCAGGCGTTACCGGGCCCGCTCCACGCGCCGCTCGTCCCAGACCGGCTCCTGGGTCTCGCGTACCCGGCCGTCGGAGCCGAAGACCAGGTAGCGGTCGAAGGAGCGCGCGAACCAGCGGTCGTGGGTGACCGCGAGGACCGTCCCCTCGTACGCCTCCAGGCCCTCCTGGAGAGCCTCGGCGGAGTCCAGGTCGAGGTTGTCGGTCGGCTCGTCGAGGAGCAGGGCCGTGGAGCCCGCCAGCTCGAGCAGGAGGATCTGGAAACGGGCCTGCTGGCCGCCGGAGAGCTTCTCGAAACGCTGCTCGGCCTGCGCGGTCAGCTCGTAGCGGCGCAGCCGGGACATGGCGGCGCCGCGGTCCTGGGCGTGCTCGCTCCACAGGATGTCGAGCAGCGCCCGGCCCTCCAGCTCCGGATGGGCGTGCGTCTGCGCGAAGTGGCCCGCGACGACGCGGGCGCCGAGCTTCCACTCCCCTGTGTGCGCGACGGTGTCGCCTGCGAGCAGCCGCAGGAAGTGCGACTTTCCCGAGCCGTTGGAGCCGAGGACGGCGACCCGTTCGCCGTAGAAGACCTCCAGGTCGAAGGGGTTCATCAGGCCGGTGAGCTCAAGTCCCTTGCAGGTGACGGCCCGTACGCCGGTACGGCCGCCGTGCAGCCGCATCTTGATGTCCTGCTCGCGCGGCGGCTCCGGAGGCGGCCCGGCCTCCTCGAACTTCCGCAGCCTGGTCTGCGCGGCCTGGTAACGGGACGCCAACTCATGGCTGATGGAGGCCGCCTGACGCAGATTCAGCACCAGCTTCTTCAACTGGGCGTGCTTCTCGTCCCAGCGCCTGCGCAGCTCCTCGAACCGGGCGAACCGCTCCCGCCGCGCCTCGTGGTACGTCGCGAAACCGCCCCCGTGCACCCAGGCGTCCGCTCCTGCGGGGCTGGGCTCGACACTGACGATCTTCTCGGCGGCGCGGGCCAGCAGCTCCCGGTCGTGGGAGACGAACAGGACGGTCTTGCGGGTCTCCTTGAGCCGCTCCTCCAGCCAGCGCTTTCCGGGTACGTCGAGATAGTTGTCCGGCTCGTCCAGGAGCAGCACCTCGTCGGTGCCGCGCAGCAGGGCCTCGAGCACGAGCCGCTTCTGCTCACCGCCGGACAGCGTCCGCACCTGGCGCCACTGCGCCTTCTCGTACGGGATGCCGAGCGCGGCCACGGTGCACATGTCCCAGAGGGTCTCCGACTCGTATCCGCGCACCTCGGCCCAGTCGGACAGCGCCTGCGCGTACCCGAGCTGCGCGGCCTCGTCGTCGACGGTCATCATCGCGTGCTCGGCCGCGTCCACGGCCTTCGCGGCCTGCTGGATCCGGTGCGGTGCCACGGACACGAGCAGTTCCCGTACGGTCGTCTCGTCCCGTACGGATCCCACGAACTGGCGCATCACTCCCAGGCCGCCCCCTACGGTGACGGTCCCCCCGTGCGCCTTCAGCTCTCCCGAGATCAGCCGCAGCAGCGTCGTCTTCCCGGCCCCGTTGGGCCCGACCAGGGCGACGACGGCCCCTTCCCCCACCCGAAACGACACATCGCCGAGCAGCGCCCTCCCGTCGGGAAGGTAGTACTCAAGATGCGCGGCTTCGAGGTGTCCCATGGGGGTGCATTCTCCGGGGGCGGGCCGCACTGGGCAAACGCGTTTCTTCGCCCCCTCCGCCCCTGCCCGTCCCGCACTTCCGGGCTCCGCCCGGTTTCAGCCCGTCCGGCGTTTGAGGACGAGCGCGCAGCGCGATACGGGGGTCTGGGGGCGGAGCCCCCAGGAACAAGGGACGGGTAGGGGCGGAGGGGGCGAAAAACCCGGCCCTGGGTACACGCACCCCCATGACCCCGATCCCAGACGTGGACCTCACCCTCCGCCCCCCGGGCCCCCGCATCCTCCGGGACCGGCTCCTGAGCGCCGACTCCCGCCTCTTCGAGGCCGTGGCGACCCGCCACTGGCCGGGCGCCGACCGCCTTCTGCCACGGCTCACCCACAGCGCGAACCACGGCGTCCTGTGGTTCGCCGCAGCCACGGCGATCGCCGCGACCCGCACCCCGAGGGCCCGCACCGCCGCCGCCCGAGGCCTCGCCTCGCTGACCCTGGCGTCGGTCACGATCAACACCGTCGGCAAGCGCTCGGTACGCCGCCCCCGCCCCGCCCTGGACCCCGTACCGCTGATCCGGCAGCTCAGGCGCCAGCCGATCACCACATCGTTCCCGTCGGGCCACGCGGCCTCGGCCGCGGCCTTCGCGACGGGGGTGGCACTGGAGTCCCGAGGCTGGGGCGCAGCCGTGGCCCCGCTCGCCACCGCGGTCGTCGTGTCCCGCGTGTACACGGGCGTCCACTTCCCGAGCGATGTCCTCGCGGGCGCGGCCCTGGGTGTGGGCGCCGCGTACGCCGTACGGGCCCTGGTTCCGACCCGCGACCAGGTTCCCCGGCCCGACCGGCCCGGCGCGGACGTTCCCGCACTGTCCGAGGGCGAGGGCCTGGTGATGGTGGCCAACAAGGGCGCGGGCACTCCGGGCCAGATGGACGCCCTGCGCGACGCCCTGCCGCTTGCGGAGACCGTGGAGTGCGAACCGGCCGACATCGAGGCCGAGTTGGAGAAGGCAGCGATCCGCGCCCGGGTGCTCGGCGTGTGCGGCGGCGACGGCACCGTGAACACCGCCGCCCGGATCGCCCTGCGCCATGGCCTCCCCCTCGCCGTCCTGCCGGGCGGCACCCTGAACCACTTCGCCCACGACCTCGGCGTGGAGGGCCCGCGCGATCTGATCCGCGCCCTCCAGGAGCGCAACGCCATACGCGTGGACGTGGGCCGGTTCTCGTCGGGCGGCACGGAGGGCATCTTCCTCAACACCTGCAGCCTGGGGGTCTACCCGGAACTGGTGCGGGAACGGGAGCGCTGGTCCCGGCGCATCGGCGAATGGCCGGCCGGGGTGCTCGGAGTCCTGCGCGTCCTGCGCACGGACGGCCATCCCCTGCAGGCCGAACTCGGCGGCCGCACCCACCCGTTGTGGCTGCTGTTCGCCGGCAACGGCACCTATCACCGCATGGGTCTCGCCCCCGCCCGCCGCTACGACCTCGCGGACGGACGCCTCGACGTGCGGGTCGTGCACGGTGGCCGCCGCCCCGCCGCCCGCCTGCTGGCCGCGGCCCTCGCGGGCCCGCTCACCCGCTCCCCCGCCCACGCGGCCGTACGGGTGCGCCGTCTGCGAGTGGACGGTGTCGCGCCCGGCACCCTCCTCGCGTACGACGGTGAAGTCACGGAGGTGGAGGGCGAGGTGACGCTCCAGAAGATCCCCGAGGCACTGACCGTGTACCGCCCGCACCCCTGACCGGCTGTCCATATCCCAAGACGCAGGTCTCACCATTCGACATGAACGCGTACGGTGAATGCGTACCCGACGAGAAGTCGATGAGGACGAGAAGGGGAACGGTCATGTCGAAGTCCCAGGAGACCGCCGTCTACACCCACGGCCACCACGAGTCCGTGCTGCGCTCGCACGTCTGGCGCACCGCCGCCAACTCGGCGGCGTACCTCCTCGACTCGCTGAAGCCCCACATGAAGATCCTGGACATCGGCTGCGGCCCGGGCACCATCACCGCCGACCTGGCGGAGCTGGTTCCCGACGGCCATGTCACCGCCGTCGACCACGCGCCGGGAATCCTGGACCAGGCCCGCGCCACCGCCGCCGAACGCGGCCTGGACAACGTCGAGTTCGCGGTCGCGGACGTGCACGCGCTGGACTATCCGGACGACACGTTCTGCGTGGTCCACGCCCACCAGGTGCTCCAGCACGTGGGCGACCCGGTCCAGGCGCTGCGCGAGATGTACCGGGTGACCAGGCCGGGCGGGTACATCGCCGTCCGCGACGGGGACTACGAAGCGATGACCTGGTATCCCGAGGTGCCGGGCATGACCGACTGGCAGGACCTGTATGTGCGCGTCGCCCGCGCCAACGGGGGCGAGCCGGCCGCCGGGCGGCGTCTCAAGTCCTGGGCACTGGCGGCCGGCATCCGGGACATCACGGCCACGTCGAGCACCTGGACCTTCGCCACCGAGGACGAGCGGGACTGGTGGGGCGGCCTGTGGGCGGACCGCACGCTGGCCTCGGCGTACGCGGACCGCGCCACGGAGGGCGGTCACGCGAACGCCGAGCAGCTGCGGGCCGTGTCGGACGCCTGGCGGGAGTGGGCGCGGCAGGAGGACGGCTGGTTCTCCGTACTGCACGGAGAGATCCTCTGCCGAAAGGACGCCTGATTCGCCTGCTTCGGGAAACCCGGGAATGCAGGAGGTCGAAAACTATGGTTCCCATCCTGCTGGTACTGCTTCTGGCCCTGATTCTTTTCGGCGCCGGATTCGCGGTGAAGATTCTCTGGTGGATCGCTCTGATCGTTCTCGCCGTATGGCTGCTGGGCTTCCTGGTCCGCGGAACGAGCGCCGCCGGATCCCGGGGTCGCTGGTATCGGTGGTAGCCCCGTTCCGTGTGGCCCGAGGTCCGTATTCAGGACCTCGGGCCACTGCTCGACAACTAGGCTCGTGGGTATGGAGATTCTGGGAGCCACGCTGCGTATCTGCGTCGACGACCTGGAGGCTTCGGTCCCGTTCTACGAGAGACTCGCGGGTGGGCAGGCCCTGCGGTTCGACCGCGGCGGTGTCTCGGTCGCCGCGGTCGGCTGCTTCCTCCTCATGAGCGGGCCCGCGGCCGAAATGGACGTCCTCCGAAAAGTCGCCGCCACCATCGCCGTCAAGGACGTCGAAGAGGCCCACCGCGTCCTCAGCGACTCGGGTGCGCGCATTCTCGCGGGCCCGGTGGCGACCCCGGTGGGCCGCAACCTGATCGCGATGCATCCCGACGGTGCGGTGTACGAGTACGTGGACCGCCGGGCCGGGGAGTAGCTGGGAGTTCTTTCGCCCCCTCCGCCCCTACCCATTCCCGTCACTTGGGGGCTCCGCCCCCAAACCCCCGCTCCTCAAACGCCGGAGGGGCTGAAACCGGGCGTAGCCCGGAAGCACGGGACGGGAAGGGGCGGAGGGGGCGAAAAACCTCAGGCCCCGACCACGGCCCCCACCACAACATCCGCCAGCACCGCCCCCGCCACCCCCTCCGGATCCAGATCGGGATCGTAGATGGTGACGTTGAGCCCGGCGCAACGCGGAGACCGTACCAACGGACGCAGCAGCGCGAGGAGTTCGGCCGGGAGCAGCCCGTCGGGATCGGGACTGTCGACGGCGGGCATCACGGACGGATCGAGACAGTCGGCATCGAGGTGCACCCAGAAGCCGGCAAGATGCGGAAGCTCCAGCGACTGCAAGGCGGCCCGCGCAACCCCCTCCGCACCCCACTCCCGCAACTCCCCCACAGTCACCACAGGAATCTTCAGCGCGGCAAGCTCATCCCGCTCGGTGTCGTAGTCCCGGATACCGAAGAGCCGTACGTCCTCGTCCCTGAGATAGGGCTTCAGGCCTTCGAGGTTCGTGAGGTCCTCCTGCCCGCGCCCGGTCGCGAGCGCGAGTTCCTCACCGCCCGCAGCCCCGATCCGCTCCGAGTTCCCGGGATGCCGGAAGTCGGCCGAGCCGTCGACGGCGGCCAGCCCGAACCGCCCGATGCGCCGCAGCGCGAGCGAGGCACCGAGCTGGATGGAGCAGTCCCCGCCGAGCACGACCGGCAGGTCCCCGGCACGGACGTGGTTCTCGATCCGGTCGGCAAGCCTGCGGGTGTAGGAGGCGATGGCGGCCGCGTTGAAGACCCCGTCGCCCTCCTGCCACTCTCCCCGGTCGTAGCGCGGCGGTACGACGACCCCGCCCTCCAGCGCCCCGAGCCGCCGCACGATCCGCTGCTCGCGCAGCGCGCCGGCGAGCTTGTAGCAGCCGGGAACGGTACCGGGCGCGGGCGGCCGCAAGCCGAGGTTGGAGGGGGCGTCAAGGACGACGATGTTGCGCATGGGCCACATACTGGCCGACGCGGCCGAGCGGCGTCAGCGGGACCGGGTCATCTCCGCGGTGATCGCCCACCGCTCATGGTCGCGCCAGGCCCCGTCCATGTAGATGAAGTCCGGCGAGAACCCCTCGAGCCGGAATCCGCACCGCTGGGCGAGCGCGATCGAGGCGGCGTTGCCGGGCTGCACATTGATCTCGAGCCGGTGCAGCCCCATCTTCCCGAAGGCGTACCGGACCACGAGTCCGAGCCCCTCACCCATCAGCCCCCGCCCGGCCGCGTGCGCGAAGGCGCCGTACCCCAGCGCCCCGCTCAGAAAGCCGCCCTCGACGATGTTGTTGATGTTGATGAACCCGGCGATGCCTCCGCCGTCCCGCTCGCACACCAGGAACCCGGCCTTCGTCGGATCCTGGATGAGCCGCCCCGCGTACGCGGCGTAGGCGTCGGCGCTGCCGGGCGGAAACAGCCACGGCTGGTGCAGATCCTTGCTCTCCCGGGTCCGGGCGGTGAACTCCGTGCCGTCCGCGTACGTGAAGTGCCGTATGCCCACGCGGGGTCCTGCGGCGAGATATCCGGGGGCGTTGTCAGGCATCCGGCAACACTACGCGACGGGGTATCGGGGTATCCGGCGCTCACCTTCGGCGCTTCATGAAGTACGCCCCGCACAGCGCGCCGATCACCGCGGTGCCGAGGAGCGCCATCCACAGGGGCATGGTGACTTCCGGGATCAGCAGCCTGATCTTGGTGCTCCGGGTGTTCTCGAAGATGAAGATCAGAGCGAGCAGGGCCAGCGCGACCACGCTGACCCTGGTGGGCGTCAGCAGCCCGCCGCGGCTCTTCCCGCCACCCGCACCGGCGCTTTCGGAGGTCTTCGGGCTCATGCGCTCAGCATGAGCCGCGAGGCGACGGCACGCGCGGCGGGAGGTTCCTCCGGGTGACTGCCTGAGACTCCAGGGGCTCAGCGCCTGACGACCGGCAGCTCCAGCACCCCGGTGTTCCGCGGCCCGCTGGTGATGGTCACCGGCTTGATCCCCTTGTTCCCGAAGTACGCGTCATCGCTGGCCGCGACGACGAACTGGAGCCGGTGCCCGGCCTCGTACCGATGGACGATCCCGGGCAGCGAGACGGTGAAGCTCTTCGTCACGTCCGGTACCCGTACCGGCGCCACCAGCCGGTGCACCAGCGTCTTGGTGCCGTCGGGCGCCACGTCGTACAGCTTGGCGAAGAGGACCAGCTTGTCGGCGGCGTCGCCGGAGTTCTGCACCGCCTCGGTCTTCGGCGAGACCACCTTCAGTGTGGCCTTGGGCGCACCGACGACATCGATCGAGCGGGTCAGGGGCTCGCTCGTCCAGCCGAGGTAGGTGCCCTCCGTGTCGTTCGGCGCCGGATCGGGCACCCCGACCCAGCCGGCGAGGGAGCTCTCGGAGTGGCTGGTGGGCCCCGGCGCGTTGGTGTACTCGCGGCTGCCGCGCACGACCTTCTTGCGGTTGTCGACCAGCTTGCCGTCCCCGGAGAGGTAGAGCTTCTCGCTGAGTGCGGGTACCCGCGAGGCCGTGTCGTAGGTGCTGTTCGGGTCGGCGATCCAGTCGCGGTAGTACGCGAAGGAGGGGCCGGTGTCGACGCCCTTGCGGTGCTGGAGGTAGCGGTCGAACCAGGCGAGGATCCGCCTGCCGACGTAACTCGTCTCCAAGTTGCCCTGGCTCAGGTTGAGTTCACCGGTCGACGGGTCGGTGAGCCCGCCGCTGTGCCCCCACGACTGCCAGATCATCTTCGTCGTGGTGCCCTGCGCCTTGAGGGTCTTGTACGTCGCGGTCGCCTCGTTGAGATTGAAGAGGGTATCGGCCTGTCCCTGGACCAGCAGGGTCGGCGCCTTCACCTTGCTGAGGTAGGAGACGGGCGACACGCTGCGGGAGTAGCTGAGCAGGGGGCCGGTCTTGGCGGCCGGGTAGCTCCCCGAGTTCAGCGTCCGGATGGTCGCGCAGGCGTCGCTCACGAAGTGCAGGCAGGTGCCGGAGTTGATGCGGGAGGGGTCCAGGTTCGCCAGGGTCAGCGGCAGGCTCTCGCCGATCAGGTAGAAGCCGTTGGTCCACTGCCACTTGAAGGCGCCGGGCACGGAACGCGCGCCGGCGGCGTTGTTCGGGTCGAGGGCGTACGACAGGTCGTTCCAGGTGATCATCGGGACGAGTGCGTCGACGCGGTGGTCCACGGCGGCGGTGGCCATCTGGACGGCGCCCCCGTAGGAGCCGCCGATCATGCCGACGCGCGGGTCGCCCTTGCCGTCGCGGGTGACATAGTCGGCCTTCGTTCCGTCGTCGGCGGCGCGCGTGCCGGCCAGGAAGTCGACGAGGCGGGAGGCGGCCATTCCGTCCACGCGCGGGTCGTCGAGGGAGATCAGGCAGCCGGACCGGCCGAAGCCGAGCCCCGAGTAGACGAGCCCGACGTATCCACGGGCGGCGAACGCCTTGCCGATGGCGTCCGTCGAGCCGTCCGACTTGCTTCCGCCGAAGCCGTTGGTGGCGAGCACGGCGGGGGCGGTGTGACGGCGGTCCACACCTGCGGGCCGGTAGACGTCGGCGTCGATCGTGCAGGTGCTGCCACCGGCCTGGACGGTGAACTTCAGGGCGGTGACGGTGTACTGACCGGTGGCCGAGGCGGCGGGCGCGGTGATCGTGAGTGGCACCGTGAGCGCGGCGCCCACGACCAGAGCCAGCGATGCACGAGATCTGGGCACACGGGAACGACGGGACACAAAGACCTCCACGCTGAGGACAACCCGACTGCGTCGGGCGGTACTTACCGACCAGTAATCATGTTGTGACGCGTGTCAGCCGTGGTCAACCACCGCGCCGGGTGTTTCTCGACGGATGTTCAGCGTGCTGCGGCGCTAGGCGAGAGCGGGCTCCTCCAAGGTCAACGTCCCAGCGTCGGCGTCGAGTTCGGCCCGGACGCCGAGGGGAATCGTGAGCGCCCCCTCGCAGTGCCCGAAGCCGAAGTGCTCGACCACGGGCACGCCGAGCCCGCCCAGCCGGTCGGAGAACACGGCGCGCAGTCCCTCGTACGGACCGCAGTCCACCCACGAACCGAGCGCGATCCCGGCGACTCCGTCCAGCCATCCCCCGCGCAACAGCTGGGTGAGGATCCTGTCCAGCCGGTACGCCTCCTCGCCGATCTCCTCGATCAGGAGCAGCCCGCCCTCGGCGGAGGCGCGCGCGTGCGGTGTGCCGAGGTCGGCGGCGAGCAGGCTGACACAGCCGCCGAGGATGACGCCCCGGGCCCGCCCCGGCACCAGCGCGGTGCCCGTGTCGGACGCGATCGTCAGCACCGACTCCGGCTCGAAGAGGGTCGCCCGCAGATGCTCCTTCGCCCGCGCGTTCGTGACGAGGTCGAGGGGAGCCGACACCATCGGCCCGTGCAGGGTCACCAGACCGGCGCGGGTCGCGAACGCCTCGTGCAGCGCCGTGATGTCGCTGAAGCCGAGGAACACCTTGGGTCCGGCGGCCCGTATCGCGGCCCAGTCGAGGAGGTCGACCATGCGTTGGGCGCCGTATCCGCCGCGGGCGCACAGCACCGCGTCCACGTCCGGGTCGCACCAGGCGGCCTGGAAGTCGGCGGCCCGGTCGGCGTCCGTGCCCGCGAGATAGTCGAACTCCGCGTGCCGGTCCAGGACATGGGGTGCCACGAAGGGGTCGAGGTCCCAGCCGCGCAGGATGTCGAGGCCGGTCCGCAGCCGTTCCTCGGGTACGGGCCCGCTGGGCGCGACGACGGCGACGCGGGAACCGGGAACGAGACGCGCGGGGCGGGTCAGTGGCTTCACTGGGCGGACTCCGTGGTGTGGACGGCAGGCTTCATTTGGCGAGCTCCAATGTCGGGACACCGGGCGGATTCAGCCCGAAGACCTGTGCGTACAGGGAGAGTTCGGCTTCCAGGACCCGCACCGTCGTCTCGGCCCGCCGGAAGCCGTGCCCCTCTCCCTCGAAGGCGATGTAGGCATGCGGAACGCGTCGCCCCTGCGCCTCGAGCCTGGCGAGGAACCGCTCGCACTGCGCGGGCGGACAGATGACGTCGTCGAGGCCCTGGAGCAGCAGGAAGGGTGCGCCGATGCGGTCGGCATGCAGGGTGGGCGACCGCTGCGCGTACCGGGCCGGCACCTCGGTGAGCGGCCCGATCAGGGTCTCCAGGTACTGCGACTCGAAGTCGTGGGTCTCTCCCGAGGCCCAGGCGGCGAGGTCGAGGATCGGGTAGAGGATCGTGCCGCAGGCGTACACGTCGGTGCTCGTCAGGGACGCGGCCGTCGTCCAGCCGCCCGCGCTGCCTCCGCGGATGGCGAGCCGTCGCCGGTCCGCGGTGCCCTCTTCCGCCAGCGCGAGCGCGACGGCCGTGCAGTCCTCGACGTCGACGACGCCCCACTGTTCACGCAGCCGGTTGCGGTACTCCCGCCCGTGCCCCGTCGATCCTCCGTAGTTGACCTCGGCGACGCCGATGCCCCGAGAGGTGAAGTAGGCGATCTCCAGGTCGAGGACGAGAGGGGCCCGGCTGGTGGGGCCGCCGTGCGCCCGGACGACGTACGGCGGCAGTTCGTCGTCGGGTGCCATGTGGCCGGGGTGGTGCGGCGGATAGATGTGTGCGTGGATCTCGCGTCCGGCGGGTCCGGTGAAGGTGCGGATCTGGGGCTCCGGGTAGTACGAGGGGTCCACCGGGTCGTCGTGCGCGGCGCCGGTGATCCGGGCGCGGCCGGTGCGGGCGTCCAGTTCGACGACCTCGTACGCGCTGCGGGGGCTGGCCCCGATACCCAGGATGCGGCTGCCGTGCGCGGCGAGCGTGGGGGCGAACTCGGTCCAGGGGCCCGCCGCGTCGACGACCTCGCCGGTCTCCGGGTCCAGGATGCCGAGCGCGGTGGCGCCCCGCCCGTGCACGACGGCGATCAGTCCGTCCTCCAGCGGTGCGAACCAGCGTTGGCCGATCTTCCACAGCGGCCCGCCGAACTCCTCCTCGCGGGGGCACACGGGCACCCCGTCGCGGTACAGGTTCCACCAGCCGGTGCGATCACTGGCGTACAGCAGGGCGCCGTCGATGCCCCACTCGGCCTGGGCGATCGACTCGTCGGGGCCGCCGGCCACCGTGCGGGCCTCCAGGAGCGTGCCGTCGTCGGCCACCTCGGCGACGAGCAGTTCCGTGCCGTCCCACGGCATCCGCGGATGGTCCCAGGCAAGCCAGGCCGCGCGTCGGCCGTCGGGCGAGAGGCGGGGCCCGGTGACGAACCGGTGGCGTGCGTCGGTGAGTTCACGTACGGCGTCCCGGTCCTGCGCCGCCGAACCGTCCAGCGGCACCGCGGCGAGGACCCGCCGTACGTCGGTCGGCCCGTCTCCGGTGAACTCCTCGAGTACGCACCACACTTCGCCCCGCTCCACCCGCAACTGCGGGTCCACCCAGCGCAGTCCGCCGCCGACGAGCGAGATCGGAGTCAACGGGCGTGGTTCACGGCCGGCTTCGTACAGATACAGCCGCTGGTCGGCGAAATTCACGAACACCACCAGCGGCCCTTCCGGGCGCATCTCGCCAGCCCATGCCTGCCCGCCGTACTCGATGACCCGGCTGCGCACGTTCCACGGGGCGGGCAGCACCGACTCCTCGGTGCCGTCGGCCTTCCGCCGTACGAGGGTGCGCCGCCCGCCCTCCGTGGGCCGGGGTTCCGTCCACCACGACTCGTCGCCGACGAAGCCGACGGAGTCGGGGTGCCCGTCGTGCGCGGCGGCGAGAATAGCGTCGATGGGTGAGGGCCACGATCCGTACGCCAAGGTCTGCACCATGTCCCCCACTATCCCCGCATCCCTACACGTCTAGGCCGTGCGCAGGAAACGGTCCAGGACGCGGACGCCGAAGTGGAGCGCCTCGACCGGGACGCGCTCGTCGACGCCGTGGAAGAGGGCCTGGTAATCGAGACCCTCCGGGAGCTTCAGCGGCGTGAATCCGTAGCCGGTGATGCCGAGGCGCGAGAACTGCTTGGCGTCCGTGCCGCCCGACATGCAGTACGGCACCACATGCCCCTCGGGCGCGAACTCCTCGACGGCGGCGCGCATCCTCGCGTACGTCGCCGACTCCAGCGGCGCCTGCAGGGCCACCTCGCGGTGCTCGAACTCCCACTCCACGTCCGGTCCGGTGAGCCGGTCGAGGGTGGCGCGGAACTCGTCCTCGTGTTCGTACAGATACCGGCCGTCGACGTGCGCGACGGCCTCCCCCGGAATCACGTTGATCTTGTAACCGGCGCTGAGCATGGTCGGGTTGGCGCTGTTGCGCACGGTCGACTCGACGAGTGTGGCGGCGGGGCCGAGCTTGGCCAGCAGGCCGTCGACGTCCTCGAAGTCGGCGTCGACGCCGTACACGGCGGCGAGTTCGGTGAGCGCCGCGCGCACGGTCGGAGTGAGCCGCAGCGGCCACTCGTGCGCGCCGATCCGCGCGACCGCTTCGGCCAGCCGCGTCACCGCGTTGCTCCGGTTCACCTTGGAGCCGTGTCCCGCCCGGCCGCGCGCGGTGAGCTTGAGCCAGCCGGTGCCGCGCTCGCCCGCCGCGATCGGGTACAGCTCGCGCCCGCTGCCGTCGTGGAAGGTGAACGCCCCGGACTCGCTGACGCCTTCGGTGCACCCCTCGAAGAGCCCCGGGTGATGGTCGGCGAGGAAACCCGAGCCGTCCACGGCGCTCGCCTCCTCGTCGGCGGTGAACGCGATCACGAGGTCACGCCGGGGCCGTACGCCCGTACGCGCCCAGGACCGCACGACCGCCAGGATCATCGCGTCCATGTTCTTCATGTCGATGGCGCCGCGCCCCCAGACGACCCCGTCGCGGACCTCCCCGGAGAACGGGTGCACGCTCCAGTCCTCGGCCTGTGCGGGCACGACGTCCAGGTGACCGTGCACGAGCAGCGCGTCGGCCGAGGGGTCGGTGCCTTCGAGGCGGGCGACGACGTTCGTACGTCCCTTGGTGCGCTCGAGGAGGGTGGGTTCCAGGCCCGCCTCGGCCAGCAGGGCGGCGGCGTACTCGGCGGCCGGGCGCTCCTGGCAGTCCCCGCCGCCCCGGTTGGTGGTGTCGATGCGGATGAGGTCGGAGGTGAACCGTACGACCTCGTCCAGCGCCTGCGCGTCAGCCATACTGCTCCTCCACCGCGGCCGACACGATCGTCGTGACCGCCTTGAACGTGCGGATTCCCTCGTACATGGTGCCGCTGGTGTACGCCACCTTCCGCTCCCCGACACGCTCGACGCCCGGCACCACGGTCGCCGCCATCGACAGGTGCTCGGCGTCGAACTCCAGCATCACGGTGAACGGGCCGCCCACGAACGGTTCCTGACGGACCGCCAGGGACGCTGCCTCCTTGGCTGCGGCGCGGATGTCGGCGGCGGTCCTGGAGGGCGTACGGCACACGGCCGCGTACCGGGACACATGGTCCTTGACGGCGACCTTCAGTGCCCCGGGCGCGTAGCCGAGCGCGTCCTCGCAGGCCAGGTCGTCCCCGGTGACGAGCACGACGGGCACGCCGTACTCGGCGACCACATGGGAGTTGAGGAGCCCCTCACTGGCGCGTACGTCGTTCACCCACACGCCGGTGATGGAGTTCGCGAGATAGGTGTGCGCGAGGACGCCCTCCATGCCGGCGCCCGCGTGGTAACCGACGAAGGCGATCCCGTCCACGTCACCGTGCTGTACGCCTTCCACCATGGACAGCGACTTGTGCCGCCCGGTGAGCATCTCCGCTCTCTCGTCCAGCTGTTCGAGGAGCAGATTCCGCATGGTCCAGTGGGCCTCGTTGATCAGCACCTCGTCGGCGCCGCCGTCGAAGAAGCCGAGCACGGCGGCGTTGACGTCCGAGGTGAACATCGCACGGCACCGCTCCCACTGCGGTGTCCCGGGCAGCACGTCGGCGGGCCAGGTCACCCCGGTGGCGCCTTCCATGTCGGCGCTGATGAGGATCTTCATGGTGCGTCACGTTACGCATCGACACGGAAACTCGCCACGAAGAGGCGGCGACGCACGCCCTGGTGTCAGAGAGACGTCATGACGTGCTTGATCCGGGTGTAGTCCTCGAAGCCGTACGCGGAGAGGTCCTTGCCGTAGCCGGACTTCTTGAACCCGCCGTGCGGCATCTCGGCGACGAGGGCCATGTGGGTGTTGATCCACACGCAGCCGAAGTCGAGGTTCTTCGACATCCGCATCGCCCGCGCGTGGTCCTTGGTCCACACCGAGGAGGCCAGTGCGTAGTCGACGCCGTTGGCGTACTGCACGGCCTGGGCCTCCTCCGTGAACGACTGGACCGTCATGACCGGGCCGAAGACCTCGTTCTGGATGATCTCGTCGTCCTGGCGGAGGCCGGAGACCACGGTCGGGGCGTAGAAGTAGCCCTTCTCGCCGACCCGGTGGCCGCCCGCCTCGACCTTGGCGTGCTCGGGGAGGCGCTCGATGAAGCCGCTGACCTGGGCGAGCTGACCCGCGTTGTTGAGCGGTCCGTACAGCACGTCCTCGTCGTCCGGCTGCCCGGTCCTCGTGTCGGCCGCGGCCTTGGCGAGGGCGGCGACGAACTCGTCGTGGACCGACTCGTGGACCAGGACGCGGGTCGCTGCCGTGCAGTCCTGACCGGCGTTGAAGAAGCCGCCGACCACCAGGTCCTCGACCGCCTTCGCCAGGTCGGCGTCCTCGAAGACCACCGCCGGGGCCTTGCCGCCGAGCTCCAGGTGGACCCGCTTGACGTCCTTGGCCGCGCTCTGGGCGACCTGGATGCCGGCGCGTACCGAACCGGTGATGGAGGCCATCGCCGGGGTCGAGTGCTCCACCATCAGACGGCCGGTCTCACGGTCGCCGCAGACCACGTTGAAGATGCCGCGGGGCAGCGCCAGCTCCTCCAGGACACCGCCGATGATCTCGGCGATCAGCACCGTGGAGGCCGGGGTGGTGTCCGAGGGCTTGAGGACCACCGCGTTGCCCGCCGCGAGCGCCGGGGCGAACTTCCACACCGCCATCAACAGCGGGTAGTTCCACGGCGCGACCTGTGCGCACACACCGACCGGCTCGCGGCGGATGATGGACGTCATCCCCTCCATGTACTCACCGGCCGAGCGGCCCTCCAGCATCCGAGCCGCGCCGGCGAAGAAGCGGACCTGGTCGATGGCGGGGGCGAGTTCCTCGCTGCGGGTGAGGTGGAGCGGCTTGCCGGTGTCGCGGCTCTCCGCGGCGACCAGTTCGTCGGCCCGTGCCTCCATCGCGTCGGCGATCTTCAGCAGCGTGCGCTGACGCACGGACGGTGTGGTGTCGCGCCAGACGGGGAACGCCGCGGCCGCGGCCGCCATCGCCGCGTCGACGTCCGCCGCCCCCGAGAGCGGGGAGGTCGCGTAGACGTCACCGGTGGTGGGGTCCACCACATCGAGTGTGCGGCCGTCCGAGGCGTCGGCGAACGCACCGTCGATGTAGTTGCGGAACGTGGTGCTCATGGAACGTCTCTCCTGGTCAGGCGGCGGTGCGGGCGGACAGGTGCTCGTGGACGGCCGTCCAGCCGCCGTCGTCGGCACGGGCGAAGACGATGGTCTCCCGCTCGTGAACCGTCTCTTCGCCGGCGTGGGTGGCGACCCGGGTCTCGACGTCGTGGCTGAAGACGGCCGTGTCGCCGAAGGGCTGGATCAGCTGTGCGGACGAAGTGCAGCCGAGGATGCGGAAACCGTCCTGCTCCACCCACTGCTGCCAGAGCGCGCGGTACTCGGTCGTGGAGCCGAGCCGCTGCGGGGTGGTGTGGAAGACGAAGGTCGCGTCCGGGGCGAAGGCGCCGAAGTAGTCCTCGAGGCGGCCCTCGGCGAAGGCGGCGACGAGCGCGTCCGCGGCGGCCCGGACTTCCTGGACGGTGGTGGTACTCATGCACGGCTCCTGGTCGTGGATGAACGCGCGGCGTTCGGCTTCGGGGGGCGAGGGCTCAGTGGACCGCGGCGGGTTCGGTGACGGTCTCGTCGGTGCCGCCGGTGATGGGCGGCACGGGGGCGTCCGAGGCCCGGACGAAGCGGGGTCCGGCCGGTCCGTACACGGCGCGCGGCTCGGGGAACAGGGCGAGCAGGGCGAGGTAGAGCACGGTCGCGAGGCCCAGGCCGACGGGCAGCGAGATGTCCGTGCCGTTGGCCAGGTCGCCGAGCGGGCCGACGAACTGGCCGGGAAGGTTGGTGAAGAGGAGCGCCACGACGGCGGAGACGAGCCAGGTGGACATGCCGCGCCAGTTCCAGCCGTGCGTGAACCAGTAGCGGCCACCGCGCTGGCGGCGGTTGAAGACCTGCAGCGCCTCCGGGTCGTACCAGCCGCGCCGGGTGACGTAGCCGAGCGCCATGACGATCATCCACGGTGCGGTGCAGGTGATGATCAGCGTGGCGAAGGTGGAGATGGACTGCGCGAGGTTGAGCGCGAAGCGGCCGACGAAGATGAACGCGATGGACAGGGCGCCGATGAAGAAGGTGGCCTGGACGCGGCTGAAGCGCGTGAAGACGCTGGAGAAGTCGAGACCCGTGCCGTACAGGGCCGTCGTACCGGTGGAGAGGCCGCCGATCAGAGCGATCAGGCAGAGCGGCAGGAAGTACCAGCCGGGCGAGATCGCGAGCAGTCCGCCCACGTAGTTGGGGGCGGCCGGGTCGACGTACTTCGCGGCCTTCGTCGCGATGATCGACGCGGTGGCCAGGCCGAAGAGGAACGGCAGCAGGGTGGCGATCTGGGCGAGGAACGCGGCCCCCATCACCCGGCGGCGCGGGGCTCCGGCCGGGATGTAGCGGGACCAGTCGCCGAGGAACGCGCCGAAGGAGACCGGGTTGGAGAGCACGATCAGCGCGGCGCCGATGAACGACGGCCAGAACAGCGGGTCGGCGGTGGACGCGAAGGCTCCCGCGTAACCGGGGTCGAAGTCGCCCGCGAAGGCGAAGGCGCCGAGCACGAAGAGGGCCGACGCCGCCAGCACCGCGATCTTGTTGACCAGCAGCATGAACCGGAAGCCGTAGATGCAGACGGCCAAGACGAGCACGGCGAAGAGCGCGTACGCGATGCCGTAGGTGACGTCCGACTCGGGGACGTCGACGAGCCGGTGCGCACCGCCGACGAGCGCGTCCCCGGAGGACCACACCGAGATCGAGAAGAACGCGATGGCGGTGAGCAGGGAGAGGAACGAGCCGACGACCCGGCCGTGCACGCCGAGGTGCGCGGAGGAGGAGACGGCGTTGTTCGTGCCGTTGGTGGGCCCGAACAGTGCCATCGGGGCCAGCAGCAGCGCACCCGCGACGAGGCCGAGGACGGTCGCCGCCAGACCCTGCCAGAAGGAGAGGCCGAAGAGGATCGGGAAGGCGCCCAGCACACAGGTCGCGAAGGTGTTGGCGCCGCCGAAGGCGAGGCGGAACAGATCGATCGGGCGGGCCGTGCGGTCCGCGTCCGGGATCCGCTCGACACCGTAGGTCTCGATTTCGGTGATCGAGGTCGTCACGGGCGCTCCACCTTCCGTTCATGCTGGGGACGATTCCCCAGTCTGTGGCCGCGGCACGACCAGCGACAATTGTGTTCGTCACAGAGCCGTACGCTGTCTTATGTGGCCAGCAACAAACTCACCGTCGAGGATCTGCTCTCCTTCCCGGCACTCCAGCTCTCTGTGAAAGCCGGCAGCGGCGGTCTGGGCCGGTCGGTGTCCTGGGCGCACGCCAGCGAGCTCGCCGACCCGACGCCCTGGCTCCTGGGTGCCGAGGTGATCATGACGACGGGCCTGGCGATCCCCCGTACCGCGGCCGGACAGTGCGCCTATCTGGAGCGGCTGGACGACGCCGGGGTATCGGCTCTCGCGCTCTCCGCGCAGCTGCACATGCCTCCGCTGCACGACGCGTTCTTCCGGGCGGCGGAGGAGCGGGGCTTCCCGGTCCTCGAAGTGCCACTCGCCGTCCCGTTCATCGCTGTCGCCCAGGAGGTCGCGGCCTCGGCCCAGGAGGACGCCCGGCACCGGCTGGGCGCGCAGCTCCAGGTCTTCGGCTCGCTGCGCTGGCTGGTCGCCGAGGACCTGGACACGCCGACACTTCTGCGCCGCCTCGAACGCCTGTCGGGTTACGACGTCTACCTCTGCACGCCGCAGGGCCGCCCGCTCCTGCCCGGCGTTCCCACGCCGGATCCCGCCGTCCTGCCCGCTTCCGTCGACGCTCCACCGACGATCCCCGGCGGATTCGTCCTCCCGGTGCCCGCGCCCGGCGGCCCGGCGGGCTTTCTCGTCGCGTACGAACGTCAGGGCGCCCAGCCCGGAGGGCTCGCCGTCGCCCAGCACATCGCCACCGTGGCGGCGCTGCGGCTTGCGATGGTGCGCAACGAGCGCGAGACGCTGCGCCGCGAGGGCGCGGAGACGCTGGCCGAACTGCTGCAGGAGGTGCTCGACCCGGAGGCGGCGCGCCGCCGGCTCGCCCGGCACTCGATCGAGGGCGACACCGTGCTCCTCGTGGTGCGCCACACCACCGACGAGGCGCTGCTGCGCTGCCTGGAGGACCATCCCCATCTGCTGCTCACCTGGGGCGAGGACCGCTACGTCCTGGGATCGCCAGAGCTGGCGGTGGCCGTCGGTGAGCTGCCGGCCGTGGCCGCCGGGATGAGCCGCCCCTTCTCGCCGGGCGCCGCGCTGAAGGTCGCCCAGCGCGAGGCGCTCTGGGCGGTCTCCAAGGCCGTGGAGTCGGGCCGCCCCGTCGTCCGGTACGGCGACGACTCGACGGGCCGGTGGCTGCCCGACGACCCCGCTGTCCTGACGGCACTCGTCCAGCACGTGCTCGGCGAGGTGCTGCGCTACGACGAGGCCCACGACTCGCAGTTGCTGGTCTCCGCCCGCACCTGGATGGAGCGCAACCGCCGTACCGACGCGGCTGCCGCGGCGCTCCACATCCATCCGAACACCCTCGCCTACCGGCTGCGCCGCTTCGGCGCTCTCGCCAACCGTGACCTGACGTCGACGGGTGCCCTGGCCGAGGTCTGGCTGGCGATCCAGGCAGCGGGAGCGCTCGGCCTCACCGACTGATTTTCCCTGTCCCAACCCTTGACCCGCCGCGCGGGGAAGTGCACAGTCTCTCGTTAATGCGCATTAGGTAATACGCATTAACAGCGCCGCAGACAGCGCCCGATCCTGCCCCGGAGGAGAGAGATCACTGTGGAACCCAGGAAGCGGCCCGGACGTACACCCGCTCCGGCCGGGCGTACGTCAAGGCCCCGGCAGGCCGAGGTGGCCCGGCTCGCGGGGGTGTCCCAGGCGACCGTGTCCCTGGTGCTTTCGGCCAGGCCCGACGGCAAGGGACCCGTCATCTCCGAGGAGACCCGCCAACGGGTCCTGGAGGCGGCCCGCAGCCTCGGCTACGTTCCCGACCCGGCCGCCCGGCGGCTGGCCGCCGCCCGCAACAACCTCCTCGGCGTCTTCAGCTTCACCGCCACGTTCCCGACCGATGTGCAGCACTCGTACTACCCCTTCCTGGTCGGCGTGGAGCGAGAGGCGGCGGCGCTCGGCTACGACCTGGTGCTGTTCACCGGGTCGAGCACCGGCGGCGCGGGGGCCGCGGGTCCCGAAGCGCTGAGCCGGGTCCGGCTCGCCGACGGCTGCCTCTTCCTCGGCCGTCACACACCCCGGGCGGAGCTGAAGCGGCTGGTCGAGGACGGCTTCCCCGTCGTACACCTGGGCCGCCGCGAGGAGCTGGAGGGCGTGGCATGGGTGGGCGCGGACTATGTCGCGGCCACGCGTGAAGTCGTGGGCCATCTGGCCGGGTTGGGGCACCGGCGGATCGTCCTGGTCCGCGAGGACGACGACGCGCCCGCCTCGGCGGACCGTCAGCGCGGCTTCCTGGAAGGGCTGGCAGCGGCAGGTCTGCCCTGCGGGCCCACGACCGTCTTCCGGTCCGCGGATCCGCAGCGGGAGCTCACGCCCGAACGGCTGCGTGCCTGGGCCGATGAAGGGGTGACGGCCTTCGTCGCGGAGGAGACCGACACCGGGGCGGCCTGGCGAGGCCTGCTCTCCGCCGTGCGCGAGGCGGGCCTCGACTGCCCCACGGAGGTGTCTCTCGCCCTGCTCGGCAGCCCGCCCGCCGACCTGGCGGGGGAACCCGAACCCACCGGATTCGACATCCCCCGGCCGCAGTTGGGCGCCGCGGCCGTACGTCTGCTGGCCGCGCTCGTCGCGGGCGAGGAGGCGCGGGAGCCGCTCGTCAGCTGTGTCTTCCGCCCGGGTCTGACGGCGGGACCGCCTCGCGCCCGTTCCTGAGCACTGTCCCTACAGGACCCCAAGAACCGGAACCGACAGCTAGGAGAAGCGTGATACCCGAAGCCGACATCCTCGTCGTGGGCGGCGGCCTTGGCGGCGTGGCCGCCGCACTCGCCGCCTGCCGGGCAGGACGCAGCGTCGTGCTCACCGAGGAGACGGACTGGATCGGCGGCCAGCTCACCAGCCAGGCCGTACCGCCCGACGAGCACCCGTGGGTCGAGCGGTTCGGCACGACCGCCTCGTACCGCCGGCTGCGTGAGGAGATCCGGAGCTACTACCGCCACTGGTACCCGCTGCGGGCCGAGGCCCTGGCGCTCGCCGACCTCAACCCGGGAGCGGGCCGCGTCAGCAAGCTCTGCCACGAGCCGAGGGTCGCCCTCGCCGTCCTGGAGGGCATGCTCGCGCCCCACCGGGCAGCCGGGCGGCTGACCGTACTCACCGAGCACCGGCCGGTCTCCGCCGAGTCCGACAACGATGTCGTACGGTCGGTGACCCTGAAGGACCTGCGCGACGGGACGCATCGCACTCTCACCGCGCGTTACGTCCTGGACGCCACCGAGACGGGCGAACTCCTCCATCTCGCGGGCGTCGAGCACGCGAACGGGGCCGAGGCACGCGCCGAGTTCGACGAGCCACACGCCCCCGACGAGGCCCAGCCCCTCAACCAGCAGGGCATCACCGTCACCTTCGCGCTCTCCCACCACGAGGGCGAGGACCACACCATCGACCGCCCGGAGGACTTCGACTTCTGGCGCACCTACCAGCCCTCGTTCTGGCCGGGCCCGCTGCTCGGCTTCGAGGCACCCGATCCGCGCACGATGGAGCCGGTGCCGCGGACCTTCGTACCGAATCCGGCCCTCGACCCGCTCGGCGTCTCCGCCGACCAGAGCGCCGACGCCGGTGACAAGGAGCTTTGGGGCTTCCGCCGCATCCTCGCCCGCAAGCTGCACTCCCCGGGCGCCTTCGATTCCGACATCACGCTCGTCAACTGGCCGCTCAACGACTACTGGCTCAAGCCGTACATCGGACAGGAGGCCGAAGCGCTGCGCGAGGCACGTCAGTTGTCGCTGTCGCTGCTGTACTGGCTGCAGACCGAGGCGCCGCGCACGGACGGCGGCACCGGATTCCCGGGCCTGCGGATCCGCCCGGACGTGACCGGCACGGCGGACGGCCTGGCCAAGGCCGCGTACGTCCGCGAGTCCCGCCGTATCAAAGCCGTCACCACCGTCACCGAGCACGACGTGGCGATCGACCTGGTCGGCCCATACGGCGGCACCAAGCACCGGGACTCCGTCGGCGTCGGCAGCTACCGCATCGACCTGCATCCCTCGACCGGCGGCGACAACTACATCGACATCGGGTCCGTGCCGTTCGAGATCCCGCTCGGCGCGCTCGTGCCGCGCCGGGTGCGCAACCTGCTGCCCGCCGGCAAGAACATCGGCACCACGCACATCACCAACGGCTGCTACCGGCTCCACCCGGTGGAGTGGAACGTCGGCGAGGTCGCCGGTGCCCTGGCCGCGCACTGCGTCAACGAGGACGTCGAACCGCACCAGGTGCAGGCCGAGGACAAGCGGTTCGAGGAGTTCGCGCGGCTGCTCGACCGCGACGGAGTGCAACGCCACTGGCCGGACGTACGCGGCTACTGAACACACCCCGCGTGGACGGGAGTTCGGGCGGGGCGGCTCCACCCGCCCCGCCCGGTGACCGCCCGCGCGAACCGATCCAGCACAAGGAGGTGCCCGGACATGAACACACACCGCATCCGCGTCGGCATCGACGTGGGCGGAACCTTCACCGACGCCGTGGCCGTGGACGCCACGACCCTCGAACTCCTGGGGCAGGTCAAGGTCCCCACCAGCCACCATCACGAGGACGGCGTCGCACACGGCATCGTCGAGGCGCTCGACCGGCTCCTGGAGCAGACCGGCTGCGCCCCGGCCGACGTCGCCTTCCTGGCGCACGGCACGACCCAGGCTACCAACGCCCTCCTGGAGGGCGACGTGGCGACCGTCGGACTGATCGGCATCGGGACCGGCCCCGCAGCGGTGCTCACCCGCCGCCTCGCCTCGTTCGGCAAGCTCGAACTCGCCCCCGGCAAAAGGCTTCCGCTGGTCTACGCACATGTCACCGACCCTCAGGACACGGCAGCCGTCCGCAGCGCCGTCGAGCAGTTGAAGGGCGAAGGCGCCCAAGTCCTCGTCGCCAGCCAGCCGTTCAGCGTCGACCGTCCCGAGGGCGAGCAGACCGTCCTGGACGCGGCACGGCCGTACGGGCTGCCGATGACCGCCGCGCACGAGATCACCTCGCTGTACGGGCTGCACAAGCGCACCCGCACCGCCGTGGTCAACGCTGCGATCCTGCCCCGCATGCTGGCCACCGCCGACCTCGTCGACGCCTCCATCACCAAGGCCGGCGTGACCGCGCCGCTGATGGTGATGCGCTGCGACGGCGGTGTGATGGCGCTCGGCGAGATGCGCCGCCGGCCGCTCCTGACGGTTCTGTCGGGACCGGCGGCCGGAGTCGCGGGCGCCCTGATGCAGGAGCGGGTGAGCGAGGGCGTGTTCCTGGAGACCGGAGGCACCTCGACCGACATCAGCGTCGTACGCCGCGGCAAGGTCGCCGTCCGGCACGCCACCATCCTCGGCAAGACCTCGTATCTGAGCGCCCTCGACGTGCGCACCGTCGGCGTCGGCGGCGGCTCCATGGTGCGGATCGGCGAAGGCCGGGTGACGGGCGTGGGGCCGCGCAGCGCCCACATCGCGGGGCTGCCGTACGCCTGCTTCGCCTCCCCCGACCAGCTGCGCGACGCCAAGGTGGACACCGTCCGACCCATGGACGGCGACCCCGCCGACTACGCCGTGCTCGACGCGGAGGGCGGGCGGTTCGCCGTCACGATGACCTGTGCCGCCAACGCCCTCGGCCGCGTCCCGGAGGGCGACTTCGCCCGCTGCGACCCCGAGAGCGCGCGTGCCGCGATCGAGCCGCTGGCCGCCCATCTCGGCACCGATGTCGCGACCGCGGCGACGCGGATCCTCGACGCGGGCATCGCCCAGGTGAAGTCGGTGGTGGACGCCATGATCCGCGACTACCGCCTCGACAAGGACACGGCGGTCCTCGTCGGCGGGGGCGGCGGTGCCGCGTCCGTCACCCCGCACCTGGCGCACACCAGCGGGATGGAGGGCCGGATCGCCCGCCACAACGAGGTCATCAGCCCCATCGGCGTCGCCCTCGCGCTCGTACGGGAACAGGTCGAGCGGATCGTGCCCGGTGGTGCCACGCAGGAGCAGATCCTCGCCGTCCGGGCCGAGGCGGAGCGGGCGGTCGTCGCCCAGGGCGCCGCCGCCGAAGGCGTCGAGGTCGAGATCACCGTCGACCCGCAGACCAACACCGTGCGCGCGGTCGCGACCGGCGCCACCGAACTGCGCACCCAGGACCGGTCCCACCGCGCCGACGACACCGAGCGCCTGCATGCCGCGGCGGCCAGTCTCAAGACCGATCCCGCAGCCGTCCAGGTCCTCGCGGGCACCGCCGCCCACACCGTCTACGGCACCGAGACGCGCCGCCGACTGCGGCCGACCCGCCGCCCCATACGGATCGTCGACGTGGACGGCGTCGTACGCCACCACGCCGCCGACGCCCGCGTGGAGACCACCACCGTGGCCGGCGCCCCGGAGGTGCTCGCCCGGCTGGTGGGCGAGTCCACCTCGTACGGCGACGGCGGGGTGCGCGCTCCCGCCCTGCGGCTGCTGCTCGGCTCCCGCATCGCCGACCTGTCCGGCGTCCTCGATCCCCAGCCGCTGCTGGCGCTGGCCCGCAGCGAGTTGCGGGCCCGCGCCGCCGACGAGCCGGTGGTCGCGGTACTGGAGGTGCGGTCATGACGGCCACTGACCTCACCCTCCAGGAGCGGGAGTTGATGGATCCCGCGTCCGTCGACGACATCGAATGGGCCGTACGGCTGCTGGCCGCCACGCCCACTCACGAGGGCCGCGACCGCGAACTGCTGCGCCAATGGGCCCGCAAGGCCGACGAGTTCGGGTCCCGACTCGCCCCCGTCCCGTCCACGGCCCGCGTCGTCGAGCGGGACGGCGGCCTGGATCGGATGCTGCTCGCCCGCTACACCTCACGGCCCCCGACGGTCGAGCTCTACACCGACACGCTCGCCCTCGCCGAGGAGTTGGTGGACGCACGCGGCTGGCGCGGCTGGTACCCGTTGGGCTCGGTGCGCGCCGCCGCCCTGGCCCATGAGGCCGTGCACGCCCACTTCCACCACGGCCCGGCGAAGGCCGCGCTCAAGCAGGCGCTCGACCACACCGTGCTGCGCCTCGGACGCCACCGCGTGACCGGTCATGTCGCCGGTGCCGAGGAGGTCGCAGCGCACGCCTACGCCCGAACCGTCTGCGGACTCGGCCGCAGCCCCCTGCTCCTCACCGCCGCGCTCCGTGCGGCGCTCACCCGGCCCGGAAGAGAGAAGTGACCCATGGGTGTCGTCATCCTTCTCGTCATGGCGGCCGGTGTCGCCCTGATGCTCACCCGCAGACTGCCCACCGCCTTCGCCCTTGCCCTGCTCGCCGTCGCCATCGCCTTTCTCGCCGGGGCACCGCTCACCGGCAAGAACAGCGTGCTGGACACCGTCCTCCAGGAAGGCGCGCCCACCCTGGCCGCCACCATGATCGCGATCATTCTGGGCTCCTGGCTGGGCAAACTCCTCGACGAGACCGGCATCGCGGGCACCCTCGTCCGCAAGATCGTCGAGTTCGGCGGTGACCGCCCGACCGTCGTGGCCCTCGGTGTCCTCGCCGTGTCCGCACTCGTCGGTACGGTGACCGGCTCGGCACCCGCCGCCATGCTCGCCGGCATCATCGGCATCCCCGCCATGATCGCCGTCGGCGTGCCCAAGGTGACCGCCGCGGGCACGGTACTGATGGGCATCGCCGTGGGCATCCCCTTCGAGCTGCCGCTGTGGCAGTTCTTCTCCACCGCGCTGGAACTGCCGATCCCGACCGTGCGCGGCTTCATGGTGAAACTCTTCCCGTTCGCCCTGGCCGCCGCTCTCGCGTTCGTCCTCGTCGAGACGCGAAGGCGGGGCACCGAGCACGCCTGGTCGCTCAAGTCCGTTGACGCGAAGCCTCGTTCACGACGCGAGGAGCTGGGCGACGCGCCCTGGTACGCATTGCTCGCCCCCGCCGTGCCGCTCGTTCTCGCCCTGGGCTTCGAACTCGCCATCATTCCCTCGCTGTTGGCGGGCGTCCTGTACGCGCTGGTCACCACGACCCGGCCCGGCGCGATGAACAAGCGGCTACTGCGCACCCTGTACGGCGGTTTCGAGGTGGCCGCCCCGCCGCTCGTCCTGTTCATCGCCATCGGCATCCTGCTCGCGGCCGTGAAACTGCCCGGCGCCGTCGACGCACTCGAACCGCTCGTCAAGGCCGTCAGCCCGCACAACCCCGTGGTGTTCGTCCTCGTCTTCACGCTCCTCGTCCCGCTGTGCCTCTACCGCGGCCCCCTCAACGTGTTCGGGCTCGGCGCGGGCATCGCCGGCGTCCTCATCGCCACCGGCATCTACCCCGCGGTCGCCGTCCTCGGCATGGCCACCTCGTACAACCAGGTGTTCGGCGTCGCCGACCCCACCAGCACACAGACCGTGTGGAGTGCCCAGTACGCGGGCGTCACTCCCCAACAGGTCATGGTGCGCACCCTGCCGTACGTCTGGGCGGTCGCCCTCGGCGGCCTGTGCGTCACCGCCGCCACCTACCTCTGAGCCGCACACCTTCTGGCATTGGAGACCACCATGCACGAGCAGCACCTCGACCGGCGTCTCTTCCTGCGAGCCACCGCCGCCACCGGAGCCGCCCTCACCGTCGGCACGGCCCTGGGCGCCCAGTCCGCGGCCGCGGCACCCGGCGGATTCCCCGACTACGCCTACGTCCGCACGCTTCTGACGCCGTCTCAGCTGAAGTACAACCCGACCGGCGAGATCATCTTCCCCTGCATCAGAGGCGTCTACGACAAACTGAGCGCCCCACTCGGCCGCTACTACCTGTACTACGCGCCGCACGACACGCCAGGTGGGATCTGCCTGGCCTACGGCAACTCGCTGGAAGGGCCGTTCACCGAGTACCCGTCGAACCCGATCGTCTCCAACAAGTGGTCCCCGCACTACTCCGTCAGCCATGTCTCCTCCCCCCACGTGCTGTGGAACGAGGACGCCAAGGAGTTCTGGCTGTACTTCCACGGCGAGAACACCACGACGCGCCTCGCCCGCTCGGCCGACGGGATCCACTTCACGTACGACAAGGTCGTCCTGTCGGCGTCCATGCTCCCGGCAGGAACCAACGAGACGTCGTACGCCCGGGTCTTCCGCCACGACCTGCCCTCGCGCGGCGCCCGCTACGTGATGGTCTTCATGCTGAACAACACCACCAACCACCGTGACATCCACTGGGGTTGGTCCGCCGACGGCCGCACCTGGACCTACGACCAGACGCCGCTGATCCGGCACGGGGACGTCGGCGCCGTCAACGTCGGCGGCCCGCACCTTCTCTACCGCAACGGCAGCACCTACGTCGTCTACAACAAGGACAAGGAGAGCGGCGGCGACATCATGATCACCGAGGTCGGCAACGACTTCAGCAAGCGCAGCCACCTCGGCGTCTTCTACAACTCCCGCAGCACGGCTCCGGAGAACGGGCGCTCCGCGGCACCCACCTTCGGTACCGACGGCGGCGTCCCGTACATGATCTACGAGGCGGGAGAGCGGCTCGCGGGGGCCATCGCGGTCGCCCGAGGCTGACTCGACAGGTCCCTCCCCGCCGACGTCCGGAACTCGTCGGCGGGGAGGGACCCGCCGCCTCACCGCGCCACCGCCTCCAACCAGAACGCCTTGCCCTTCGAGGTGTTCTCGGACAGGTCGATCGGCAGTCCCCCGGTGCGCAGCAGCTCGCCGGTGAACTCGCCTTTCGCGGTGCGGGCCTAGCTGGCGTCGTTGGTGCGTTGCGCGCGGTCCTCGTTGCCTCACCAGGTGAAGGTGAGCGTCGCTTTCCCGCTCGCTTCCGTGCTCGGCCCGTTGTCGCTGGAGCAGCCGGTGAGTCCCGCGAGGAGTAAATGCTTTGAGGGACCTGAGGTGCGTCTACGACGGTCGGTACAGGTGAACTGCCGGGTACCGCAAGGGACTCCGGGAGCCTCGGCGTAGAAGCGACACGACCGCATGGCACAGCACGGCGCCGCGCGACACCGCAGTGCGGTGCCGCGCGGCGCGGCGTGCCGTGGTCGGCCATCAAGGGCGACGGACCGGGTCAACGGCTGCCGGAAGCTTCGCGCCGCTCGCCGCGACCGGTCGTGGCCGAGTCCGCCGTCGTCGAGCCCGCCCTGGTCGAGCCCGCCGTCGTCGAGCCCGCCGTCGTCGAGCCCGTCGCGGTCAAGTCCGTCGCGGTGCCACGCCCTTGGGCCGGCGCAAGCGAGACGACCTCAGGATCCTCGGAGCCCGCCGGTCCCGCCTTCTGGAGGCTGCTCCCCTCGACGTCGAGGTCCGGCAGGATCCTGTCCAGCCAGGCCGGCAGCCACCAGGCGCCCCGGCCCGCGAGGGCGAGTACCGCCGGTACGAGCGTCATGCGGACGGCGAAGGCGTCGATGGCCACGCCGACGGCCAGGGCGAAAGCGATGGGTTTGATCAGGGCGTCGTCCAGGGGGAAGAAGCCGGCGAAGACGGTGAACATGATCAGGGCGGCGGCGGTGACGACCCGAACGCTGTGCCGCGCCCCGTCGACGACCGACTGGCGGGCCCGGCCGGTGTGGGCCCATTCCTCGCGCATCCCGGACACGAGGAACACCTCGTAGTCCATGGCCAGTCCGAACAGCACCCCGATCAGAATGATCGGCAGGAAGCTGACGACCGGACCGCTGTGCGGCACGTCGAGGACGTCGGCCAGCCAGCCCCACTGGAAGACGGCGACGACCAGACCGAGCGAGGCGCCCACCGAGAGCAGGAAGCCGACGGCGGCCTTGACGGGGATGACCAGCGACCGGAAGACGATCATCAGCAGGAGCAGGCTGAGGCCGACGACGATGGCGACGAAGGGCAGCAGGGAGTCGCTGAGGCGGGTGGAGACGTCGATGTTGACTGCGGTGGTGCCGGTGACGGCGACCGTGGCGCCGGTGGTGTCACGGATGCCGGGCGCGGCTTCGCGGATGTCTCGGACGAGTTGGTCGGTGCGGACGCTGTCGGGGCCGGAGGCGGGGAGCACGGTGATGACACTCTGCGCCGGGTCGCTGGTGGGCTGGGGCGGCAGGACGGCCTTGACGTTCTTGAGGGTCCCCAGCTTCTGGGCCACCTGAGCGCCGACCTGTGACCTCGTCGCAGCCGTACCGTTGTTGGACTCGACGAGTACGAGCAGGGGGCCGTTGAAGCCGGGACCGAACTTGTCGCTGATCGTGTCGTAGGCCTTGCGTTCGGTGGAGGCGTGCGGCGCGGAGCCGTTGTCGGGAAGCGCCAGGCGCAGGTCCATGGCCGGCAGCGTGAGGGTCACCAGGATCCCCGCGACGGCGAGCACGGTCAGCAGCGGCTTGGCGATGACCCACTTCGTCCAGCGGGTACCCATGGTGGCGCGGCCGGCGCTCCCCTCGCCGTCGCCCGCCCCCTCGACATCGGCGGCCTCCTCGGCATCGCTGGCCTCCTCGGCATCGCTGGCCCCCTCGGCATCGCTGGCCCCCTCGGCATCGCTGGCCCCCTCGGCATCGGCAGCCCGCCGCCCGGCGCGGCTGCCGGGCTTGGGGGCAAGCCGCGAGCCGGCGAATCCCGCGACGGCGGGGACGAGGGTGATCGCGGCCAGTACGGCGATCAGGACGGCGCCGGCGGCACCGAGACCCATCGTCGTCAGAAACGGGATGCCGATGACGCTCAGCGCGGCGAGCGCGATGATCACGGTGACGCCGGCGAAGACCACGGCGCTTCCGGCCGTACCGACGGCCAGCGCGACGGATTCCTTCGGATCGGTTCCGCGGGCCAGTTGCTGGCGGTGGCGCGAGAGGATGAACAGGACGTAGTCGATGCCGACGGCCAGGCCCAGCATCAGGGCGAGCGTGACGGCCGTGGAGGAGATGCTGACCGCGGGCGCGAGAGCGAGCAGCCCGGCCAGACCGAGGGCCACACCGATCAGCGCGGGCAGCAGTGCCATACCGGCGGCCAGCAGCGAACCGAAGGTGACGACGAGGACGAGCAGCGCCACGGCCACGCCGATGATCTCCGACGGACCGATGTGAACTCCCTTGCTGCTGAAGACGGAACCGCCCACCGATGTCCGCAGCCCGTCCGTCTCGGCCGCCCGGGCCGCGTCCTCGATCGCGTCCACCGATGACGTACGGACCTCCGCGATCTGCACGGGGTACTGGACCTGGACGATCGCCGTGCTCCGGTCGGCCGAGACCGCGCCGGAGGCCTGCGGATCGACGACCTCACCGACCTGGGGTGCCCGCTCGGCCTCCGCCACGGCCTCGGCGATCACCGCCGTATAGGGCGCTTCGGTGACCCGGTGGCCCTCGGGCGCGGTGAAGACGATCTGGGCGCTCGCGCCCGAGGCTTCCGGAAGGGTCTTGCTCAGGCTGTCCAACGCCCGCTGAGACTCGGTGCCCGGCACCGAGAAGCGGTCGTCGAGCTTGCCGCCGAAGACGCTGACGCACGTGATGAGCGCGGCCAGCACGAAGAGCCATATCCCCAGGACGAGCTTTCGGTGTCGGTAGGCGCTGTGGCCCAGCCGGTGAAGCAGGACGGCCATGACGAACTCCCTCGTACGGTGTCGGTGGGCCGACTTTATCACCTGCTCAAGTCGCTCGAACGAGTCACTCGACCGTCACCCTTGACCATCAAGCAATAAGTGCAGGTCAAACGATAGAAGTGGATGACAGAATCAGTCGACCTTGTCACACGACAATGTCGCCTGTACGTTGTTCATCGACCGCTTCACCGCCGGCAGCCGAGGAGTGACCATGACCAGTACGCACAGCACCCGGAACGTCGAGAAGCGCTGGAGTCGGGAGGCCGACGTCGTCGTGATCGGCGCGGGGCTGGCCGGACTCACCGCGGCGCGTGAGCTCGTCGCGGCAGGCAAGTCCGTAGCCGTCCTGGAGGCCCGCGACCGGGTCGGCGGCCGACTGCTCAACCATGAGCTCGGCGACGGCCAAGTGACCGAGATCGGGGGGCAGTTCGTCGGCCCCACCCAAGACCGCATCCTGGCGCTGGCCAAGGAGGTCGGCGTGGCCGCGTACGAGGCCGCCGTGCCCGGCGAGCGGGTCTACGTCCGCGACGGCAAGGCCAGGCGGTTCGCCGGGCACACTCCGCCGGACCTCCTCGCGCTGCCGGACATGGGCATCGCCCTGGCCCGCATCGGCCAGGCGGCGGGCAAGGTACCCCCGGCGGCACCGTGGCGGGCCCCGAACGCCCGTGACCTGGACGGCATGACCTACGAGACCTGGCTGCGCAAGGCCGAGATCACCGGCGACGCCGTCGACCTGATCAACATCTTCCTCAACTCCGCGTACGGCGGCGAGGCGCGCGACGCGTCGGCACTGTTCAGCCTCTGGTACGTCTCGACGTTCGGCGACGAGACGCATCCGGGCACCATGGAGCGCGGCACCGGTACCTCCGGCGGTGCGCAGGACAGCCGGTTCGTCGGCGGCTCGCAGCTGGTCGCGACCCGGCTGGCCGAGGAACTCGACGGCCGCGTCCATCTGTCGGCTCCGGTACGCCGTATCAGCCAGGACTCCGACGGGGTCACCGTGGTCTCCGACGCCGGCGACTGGCGGGCCGGCCAGGTGATCGTCGCCGTACCGCCGGTCCTGGCCTCGCGCATCGTCTGGGACCCGCTGCTGCCGCCGCAGCAGGAGCAGCTGTTCCAGCGGCTGCCCTTCGGCACGCTCATGAAGTGCGTGGCCGTCTACGACACACCGTTCTGGCGGGCCGAGGGCCTGTCCGGCATGGGCCTGCTGCGGGGCGGCTCGCCGATCCGCGAGATGTTCGACAACTCCCCGCCCGACGGCGGACCGGGCGTGCTCATGGGATTCCTCGGCGGCAAGGAATGGCGGAAGTGGGCGCACCGCCCGGCGGGCGAGCGCCGCGGCGCGGTGCTGCGCTCCTTCGCCCAGGTCGTCGGGGAGCGGGCCTACGACACCGTCGACTACGTCGAGCAGGACTGGACCGCCGAGCAGTGGACCCAGGGCGGCCCGACGTCCGTCGCCGCTCCCGGCGTGCTGACCGAGTACGGGGAGTGGATGGGCCGGAGTTTCGGGCGCGTGCACTGGGCGGGGTCCGAGTTCTCCCCCTACTGGAACGGCTTCATGGACGGCGCGGTCCGCTCCGGCGAGCACGCCGCCACCGAACTCCTCCACCAGAGCTGAACGAGAAAGAAACAAGGAGAAGCAGTCATGACCAAGTTCCACGTCACCGAACGCGCCATCATCAACGCCCCTGTAGAGCGGGTCTGGGAGGTCATCTCCCGCACCGACCGCTACGCGGAATGGGTCGCCGGCGCCATAGAGGTCACCGACCACCACGGCATCGCCACCGTCGGCAGGACCTACGCCGAACGCAACCGCACCCTCGGCCCCCTGCGCACCGACTCGGTGTGGACCGTGATGGAGATCGACCCCCTGAGGCGCCGCGTCGACACCGGGATCGGGTTCGCTCCGCTGAAGGAGGTGACCAGCATCTTCGAGTTCCTGCCGGTGCGGAGTGCGGAGGGGAGGGACGCCACGCAGATGACGTACAAGGTGGAATACGTCATCGGCCTCGGCCCGATCGGGCTCCTGCTCGACCGGATACAGCAGCCGGGCATGCGCGCGAACATGCGCGCCTCGATGACCCGCCTGAACACCCTGATTCGCTCCGAGACCGTCAACGCGCGCGGCTGACTACCGGCGAAGGGCGCACTCGTACCGTACGAGTGCGCCCTTCGTCGCATCAGCTCACCGGTACCGGCACCAGGTCCAGCCGACCGTCGGCCATGGCCACCACGGCGGACACGAAGGCCTCGAGGCAGGTGCGCTCGGCCTCCTCGTCGGGGAGCGAGAGACGTTGCATCGTGAGCCCGTCGAAGCCGGCGAGGAAGAACCGCGCGATCGTGTCGACAGGCTGGGCGAGGGGCCGCCCGGTACGCTCCGCCGCCTCGGTGATCAGCCTCGCCGTCACCTCGACCACCCCCCGGTAGTGGGTTTCGAGGGCCTCTCTCAGGGCGGGCGAGCGGAGCGCGGACATCATCAGCTCCGTGAGGAGCTGATGGCTGGCGGGCTGCTCACGCACCGTCCGCCACAGCGCGGCCGCCAGCGCGCCGACCGTCTCCTCGAAACCGCCGTCGGTCGGCGCCGCCTGCTCGACCTGCGCCACCAGATCCTGCGTGAGCTGCTCCATGACGGCGCGGTACAGCCCTTCCTTCGTGCCGAAGGTGTAGTGCACCGTGGCCTGGGCCACCCCCAGCTCGGCGGCGATGGCACGCGTACTACCGGCCGCGACCCCTTCCCTCGTCATGAAGTCGATGGCCGCTTTGATCAGCTGAGGACGGCGCTCGGCCGCGGAAACGTGAGCCATGAGCTCATCATACCGACTTAGTCCCACGAACAAGTCGTCCGAACAAGTCGAATCCGCCGCAGCGGGCTGCCAAGGCCGCGGCCGCTGGGGTCCGGTCCCTGGCCGCGTGGGTCAGTTCCCGCTGAACGGCGGGTGAATACGTTTCCTCCAACACCCGTGAAACGGGATGAACGAGGAGGCAGGCTCGTGAGAGAAAGCCAGTTTGATACGTGTGTGATCGGGGCGGGACCTGCCGGGCTGGCGGTCGCCAGGGCCCTGGCGGAGCGCGATCTGCCGTACACGCATCTGGAGCGGCACACCGGGCCCGGCGGTATCTGGGACATCGAGAACCCCGGCAGCCCGATGTACGAGTCGGCCCATTTCATCTCCAGCAGGACCTTGTCGGGGTTCGGCGGCTTTCCGATGCCCGAGCACTTCGCGGACTACCCGCCGCACCGGCAGATCCTGTCGTATCTGCGGTCCTTCGCCGACGCCTACGGGCTGACGGACCGGATCGAGTTCGGCGTCGAGGTCGCGGGCGTCGAGAAGAACGCGGACGGCACCTGGACGGTGACCCGGGCCGACGGGCGGGAAAGCGTGCACGGGCAGGTCGTGGTGTGTACGGGCGCGCAGTGGCACCCCAACATCCCTGATATTCCCGGGGAGTTCAGCGGGGAGGTCCGGCACACCGCCGGCTATCGCAGCGCGGAGGAGCTGCGGGGCAAGCGGGTCCTGGTCGTGGGTGCGGGCAACTCCGGCTGCGACATCGCCTGCGACGCGGCCCGGACCGCGGACCATGCGGTGATCAGTATGCGGCGCGGGTACTGGTTCATTCCCAAGCATCTGTTCGGCCTACCCGTGGACACCATCGCCAACAGCGGGCCGCACCTGCCGATGTGGCTGGCGCAGCGGGTCTTCGGCGGACTGCTGCGGATCATCAACGGCGATCCGACGCGGCTGGGGCTGCAGAAGCCGGACCACAAGCTGTTCGAGACCCACCCGGCCATCAACTCGATGCTGATCCACCACCTCCAGCACGGCGACATCACCGCCAGGCCCGGGATCGCCCGCGCCGAGGGCAGCACCGTGCACTTCACCGACGGAACGAGCGACGACTTCGATCTCGTCCTGCTCGCCACGGGCTACGTCCACAAAGTGCCGGTCGCGCAGAAGTACTTCGGTGACGAGCAGCATCCCGACCTGTACCTGTCGTCGTTCTCGCGCGAGCACCTGGGCCTGTTCGGCATCGGGTTCATCGAGACCAACTCCGGCGCGTACCAACTCTTCGACACCCAGGCGCAGTTGATCGCCGGGTATGTGTACGACGCGCGGCACCGGCTGCCGAACGCGGAGCGGTTCAGCCAGATGATCCGCGCCGACCGCCCGGATCTGACCGGCGGGCTGAAGTTCGTCGCCTCACCCCGCCACACCGGCTACGTCGACAGCGGGGCCTTCGTGAAGTACCTCGGCAAGGTCGCGGGCCGGATGGGCTGGCGTACGGAGGGCCGGCCGCCGGTGCGGTCCCCGCGCCGCGTGGAAGCAACGGAGACGGCGGAGGCCACGGCATGAGCCGGTTCGACTTCGCCGACAAGGTCATGCTGGTGACCGGGGGCGCGGGTGGCATCGGCAGCGCCCTGTGCCACCGCTTCGCCTCCGGCGGCGCCCGCTGTGTCGTCGTCGACATCGACGGGGTCCGTGCCGAGAAGGTGGCCGCTGAGCTGCCAGGGGCCGGGCACACGGGTATCGGCTGCGATCTGCTGGAACGCGCCCAGGTGGAGCGGCTGTTCGAGCGGGTCGCCGACGTCTACGGGCGCCTCGACGTGCTGGTCAACAACGTGGGCATGACGAGCTCGGAGCGCTTCGACGTCCGCAGCGTCGAGAGCATCGAGCGGGAGATCACCCTCAACCTGACCTCCCCGCTGGTCGCGACCCGGATCGCGATCCCCCTGCTGAAGGCGTCTCGTGACGCCCGGGTGGTCACCACGGTCTCCCTCGGCGGGATCTTCCCGCTGGGCGAGACCCCGATCTACACGGCGTCCAAGTTCGGGCTGCGGGGCGCGATGCTCGCCATCGGCCTCGACCTCAGGAGCAAGGGCATCCTGGCCGGTTCGGTGCTGCCCTCGGCGACCGACACCAGGATGCTGCGTCAAGAGGCCGTGGACGGCGGGAACTCCATGCAGTTCCAGGACCCGCCGCAGCAGCCCGCCGATGTCGTGGCGGCGGTGGTGAGTCTGCTGGACAGGCCACGCCTGGAGGCCTATCCCCGGCCCGGCGAATCCCGTCTGGTGCGGTTCGCGATGCTCGTACCGAACCTGCTGCCCAGGATCTTCCCGCTGTTCCGCAAGCGCGGTGACCGCGGCATGGCCCGCTATCTGGAGGAACTCCGCCGCCGCGGACTGGCCCGACAGACCGACGGACACTGGGAGTTGGTGGAGGAAGCATGACCAGGAACGAGACGCTGCACATCGTCAACCCCGCCACCGGGGAGCCGATCACCACCCTGCCCGCCGCGAGCGCCGACGACGTCACCAAGGCCGCCGAACAGGCCCGACTCACCTACGAAGCCGGGACATGGTCGCAGCTGCCGATCCGGGAACGCAGCGCCGTACTGCTGCGCCTGGCCGGCCTGATGGAACGCGACGCCGAGATCCTCGCCCGGCTGGACAGCGAGGACGCGGGCAAACCCATCACGGAGTGCCGTACGGGCGACGTACCGGGCGCGATCGAGTCGATCCGCTGGTTCGCCGAGGCGGCCGACAAGGTCTTCGGCCGGGTCGCGCCGAGCGGGCCCGACGGTCTCGGTCTCATGAGCCGCGAGCCGGTCGGGGTCGGCGCGGCGATCCTGCCGTGGAACTACCCCCTTGCAATGACCGCCTGGAAGGTCGGCCCCGCCCTGGCCGCGGGCAACTGTCTGCTCGTCAAGCCCGCCGAGGCGACCCCGCGTTCGGCCCTGCACCTGGCCGCGCTGGCCGCCGAGGCAGGCCTCCCCGACGGGGTGCTCACGGTGCTGCCCGGGTACGGCGGGGAGGCCGGGGCGGCCCTCGCTCGCGACCCCCTCGTACAGGCACTCTCCTTCACCGGGTCCACCTCGACCGGCCGCCACATCCTCAAGGCCGCCGCCGACAGCAACTTCAAGCGCGTCTCACTGGAGATGGGCGGCAAGAGCCCCCAGGTGCTGATGGCCGACGCGCTCTCCTACGGCGACGAGCTCATCGCCGACATGATCGAGGCCGCGTTCCTGACGATGGGGCAGAACTGCACGGCGGGCTCCCGTGTGCTCGTTCACCGGGACATCGCCGAGGAGGTCGTGGAGCGGTTCACGGCCGCGGCGAAGGAACTCGTCGTCGGTGATCCGGCCGACCCGCGCACCCGGATGGGACCGCTCATCAACCGCGCCGCCTTCGACCGGGTCGCGGGAGCCGTGGAGGCCGCCCGGGCCGGCGGAGCCCGGATCCACACCGGAGGTCTGCCCGACGGGCTGCCTCCGCGCGGCGCCTACTACCCGCCCACCGTGATCACCGGCGCCCCCGACGGCAGCGACGTACTCACCAAGGAGCTGTTCGGTCCCGTGGTCACCGTCGAGACGTTCACCTCGGAGGACGAGGCGGTACGCCGGGCGAACGCCACCGAGTACGGGCTCGCCGCCTCGGTGTGGACCCGCGACCTCGACACCGCGCTACGGCTGGCCCGTCGCGTCGAGGCGGGCGTGGTCTCCGTCAACGCCTACAGCGAGGGCGACATCACCACCCCCTTCGGCGGCTGGAAGCAGTCCGGATTCGGCGGCGTGGAGAAGTCCACCGACGCCTTCGGCCAGTGGACCCGGGAGAAGACGGTCTGGATCCGCACCCGCTGATCCGATCACTCCACGTGCCCCGCACCACCCCGGAGCATCCGCTCCCGCAGCTGGACCGGGGAGGTGCCGTGCCAGCGGCGCACCGCGCGGCGCAGCGCCCGTTCGTCGGAGAATCCCGCCCGGCGGGCGATGTCACGCAGTGTCAACTCCGGTCGGAGCAGCAGCTGTTCGACGCGTTCCCGGCGTACCCCCTCGGCCAGTGCCTCGTACGTCGTGCCGCAGTCGGCCAGCCGGCGGCGCAGTGTCCGCTCGCTCGTCGCGTGCCGTCGTGCCTGCTCACCGAACGAGGGGATCACCGGGAGGCTCTGCGCGACGGAGACCTCCAGTACCTCCAGCAGGTCCTGCTGGTCGTGGCGGGAAGCCAGCTGTGCGTCGAGCATCTCCAGGGTCGACGCGTAGGTCACCGGATCCCGGCCGGGCATCCGGGCGCCGGCCCACGCGGGGTCGATGACGATGCGGTCGGCCGGAGCGCCGAAGCGGACCGGACAGCCGAACAGGGCGCCGTACAGCTCGCGTTGGCGAGGCGCCGGAGCGGAGAACTCCACCGCCCTCGGCGCGAAGCCCGACCCGACGGCGAGCCGGGACAGGGTGACCACGGACGCGAATCCCTCCTCGATCAGGAAGGAGGCCACGCTCGGGTCGATGGCCGGGTCGGGGAGGTCGGCGTGCAGCACGAAGGCGCCGTCCTCGCCCATGCCGGTCGACCACACGGTCATCGCGCCGGACAGGTTCTGGTACTTCACGCCGGTCTCGATGGCGTGTCGCAGCGTGTCGTCGGCCAGCAGGGCGAAGCCGAGCAGGCCCCACGCGGTCAGGTGCTGCGCCGCGCCGACCTTCAGGCCAAGACGCTCGTCCCCGGTGAGCTCCAGCGCGCGCCGGATCACCGCGCTGCCCTGCCGGTAGGACACCCTCAGCGCGGCGGCGCGCATGACCGTCTCGTCCAGCCCGACCTGTCTCAGCTGAGGCCGTAGATCGATGCCGCGTTCACCGGCGACGATGACGAGATAGCGCAGGATGTTCGGCTGGATCGTCGCCGACGTGCTGCGGCTGGTGCCTTGAGGGTCTGCGCTGGTCCCGTGAGGGTCTGCGCTGGTCCCGTGAGGGTCTTCCGGGCCGGGGCCAAGGGTCATCGCACTCACCTTCTGCTGGGCGACCACCGTAAGCATCGGGACCTCACCGGTCGTATGCCCTGGCCCGCGAAGTCCCCTGTACGGCCTCCGGCGTCCTGCGTTCGTCCCTCCGCGCCTGGCTACGGTCTGCGCATGTCCCTCAGTGCTCCAGGCCGGACGGAGGCCGGGCACCCCGCCTCCCAGGCCGGCGCCCGAAGGGTCGCGACCATCGCGTTCACCGCTCAAGGTGTGTCCGTCGCCGCCGTGTACACGACCGTCCCCGCCGTCACCGAACACCTGAGACTGGCTCCGCTCCTGACGACGACCATGATGGTCGCGGTGGCGCTGATGGCCGGGGGCGGCAGCTTCGTGGGGCTGGCCGCGATCCGCCGCGCCGGTCCCGTCGCCACGATGCGCGGCGCCCTGCTGACGGCCGCCGCCGCGCTGACTCTGATCGGGTGGGCGCCGGACACGAAGACCGTCATCTGCGCGTACATCCTCTTCGGGATCGCCATCGGCGCCCTCGACGTCGCCGTCAACACCCGGGCAGCCGCGATCGAACGCGCCTACGGCCGCAGCATCTTCGGCTCCTTCTACACGGCATGGAGCGTGGGCGGCGTGGCCGCGGCGCTGCTCACCGCCGCGGCGGCCCGGCTGCAGTGGCCGGTGTCCGCCGGCCTGACCGTCCAGGCAGGCATCCTCCTCGCCCTCACCGCCTGCATACGCACGCATCCCCTCGCCTCCTCCGAAGGGCCGTCGGACACCCCGGCGCAGCCGCCGCTGGGGCGCCGCGTGTGGAGCCGGCTCCTCCCCTTCGGCCTGGTCCTCCTCGTCGTCTACGTCGTGGACTCCACCGTCTCGGCCTGGTCGGCGGTCTACCTCCGCCAGACCCTCGCCGCCTCCCTCACGGTGGCGCCGATGGCGTACGCGGCCTACCAGGCCGGCACTGTCGTCGGCCGTGCCGCCACCGACCGACTCGTGCAGAGGTTCGGCGCGGTCGCCGTCGTCCGGACCGCCGCTCTGTCGGTCTCGGGCGCCCTGGCAGGCATGGCCGCCGCGCCGGGCTGGCCGTTCGCCGTTCTCGCGGCCGGGGCGGTGGGGTTGGGGGCGTCCGTCCTGGCACCGCTGTGCCTGGCCTCCGCTGCACGGCTGCGCTCCGCCGCCTCGGAGGCGATCCTGGCCCGCTTGAACCTCTTCAACTACGCGGGTGTCGTCACCGGTGGCGCGGTGAGCGGTCTCCTCGGCTCCACCGGCCAGTTCCGTCTCGCCTACGCTGCACCGGCCGTGCTGGCGGTTCTGCTGCTGGCCGGCGCCCGCCATTTCACCCGGCCTCCGAGCTCGGCCGTTCCACCGAAGAGTTGAACGGGGTGGCAGCTTCTGGGCGATGTGTGAACGCGTGCCGCGGCCGGAGACTCGTCACGCCCCCGGTCGACCCGGCTCGAATCCGAGGCCGCGAGGTGCGAGACCGAAGCTCAGCAGGCGGAGAAAGGACCCACCCCACTCATGTCAAGGAACATCAGCAGACGCGGCGTTCTCGCGATCGGTGCCGGAGCGACACTGGCCGCAGCGACCGGGGCCGCCACCGCGAGCGCCGCGGAGACCGCGCACGGCACCAGGGGCGGCAACGGATCGTCCTCCCGCGGCTTCGGCGGCGAGGAGACCCGCTCGCTCGACCAGCTGTACGCGGCCGCTCTCGCGGAGGGTGGAAAGCTCGTTGTCTACGCGGGCGGTGATGTCGACGACCAACTGGCCGGCGTCAGGGCGGGGTTCAGGAGCAGGTTCCCCGACATCGATCTGACGATCGTCGTGGACTACAGCAAGTTCCACGACGTCCGCATCGACAACCAGCTCGCCACGGGCACCCTGGTCCCGGATGTCGTCCAGCTCCAGACCCTGCAGGACTTCACCCGCTGGTCCCGGCAGGGCGAGCTGCTGCGCTACAAGCCCGCCGGATTCGCCGCCGTCCACCCGAAGTTCAAGGACCCGGACGGCGCCTGGACGGCGGTCATGGCCGTCGCCTTCAGCTTCGTGTACAACGTGGCGGCGGTCGGCGCCGACGTGCCCCGCACACCGCTCGACTTCGTCGACCCTCGCTGGAAGGGCGCCGTCGCCTCTTCCTACCCGCATGACGACGACGCGGTGCTCTACCTGTTCTCGCTCTATGTGCGGAAGTACGGCTGGGAGTGGGTCGAGAAGTTCGCCCAGCAGCAGCCGCAGTTCGCCCGCGGCTCTCACAAAGCGGGCGTCGCGGTGGCGGCCGGCCAGAAGAGTGTCGGTGTCGGTTCGTCGGGCAGCCTGCTCGCCACCGGCGGGGCATCGAGGTGGGCTCTTCCCGCCGAGGGTCACCCGTTCATGGCGTGGGGCCAGCGTGCCGCGATCCTGAAGCAGGGCGCCCACCCCACGGCCGCCAAGCTGTACCTGAACTGGATGCTGTCGCCCGAGGTCCAGCAGACGTCGTACAGCGGCTGGTCGGTCCGTACGGACATCCCTCTGAAGAGCGGCCTCAAGCCGATCTGGGAGTACAAGGACGCCAACCTGGACGGGTTCCCGGTGTTCATGGAGGACCGCGCCACCGTCGAACAGCTCAAGCAGACCTTCGCGCTGTACTTCGGCGAGGTCGAGGGCGCCCCCTCCCCCGGGCGCCTCGGCCTGCACCCGGGCCGCTGACCCCGGGTGCCTCCTGCGGCTCCCTGCCGGCTTACGCCGGTCACACACAGGTTCGGGTTAAAGTCTGCCGCTCCTGTCGTGACCGTCACCCAGCAGGGAGCCGCTGCCGTGCCCCCCACTCGTTCCGCCCTGCGCAGGCTGTCCCTGTCGGTGTGGCACATTCCGCACCTGGTCTTCCTGACCGTCGTCACCGGCACCCTCGCACGGCTCTTCGCCGTGCACACGTGGCTGTGCTGGATGGTCGCCCCGCCCATCGTGGTCCTGGCCCTGGCGTACGTGGGCGGGCTGGCCCGATGGGACCGGCTCGGCACCCGGGGCAGGCCCGCCTGGCTGGGACTGCTCCTGCTGCTGTGGGGGTGCGTCTGCTGGGCCCTTCCGGCCGACCTCGTCACCGGGTACGTGTGGTTGGCCATCCCCCTGGCCGTGGTGGCGCAGCGGATGCCCGGACGCCGATTGCCTCTCGCGGCGCTCTGGGTGACGACCGCACTGCTCGTGGCGACGCTCACCCGGATCAGCGGCGGGTTCGACCTCGAACTCATAGCGCCGCCGACCGCGGCCATCTGGGCGACCGTGGCCCTGCACCGCACCCAGGAACGACTGATGCGTGAACTGACCGCCACCAGAGGCGAGTTGGCTGCGCGCCAACGCGAGGCCGGCCGCCTCGCCGAGCGCGCCCGCCTGGCCCGGGACCTGCACGACACCCTGGCCCAGGAGATCTCGGGGAGCCGCATGCTGCTGCAGGCCGCCGACCGGGACTGGGAACGCAGGCCGGATGCGGCAAGGCGACAGGTGCGGGCCGTTGTCGACGCGCTCGGCACGCATCTCGCGGAGACCCGCGGCATCATCCACGATCTCACCCCGCCCGGTGTGGAACGCGATGGCTTGGAGACGGCACTGCACGAGCTCTGCGCCCGTACGGACGCCGCTCCAGGAGCTCCCACGGTCTCCGTCTCCACGCGGGGTGAGCCCTGTCCCGTCCCCACCGACCGGGCCGTTGCTCTCCTACGAGTGACCCGGGGTCTGCTGGCGAACGCGTGCGAGCACGCCCGCGCCACCCATGTCCGGGTCACCCTTCAGCACGTGGACGGGGCCGTGGCGGTCGAGGTCATGGACGACGGAACGGGATTCGACCCGACGGCGGCGCTCCCCCGGAAGCAGGGGCGGGGATTCGGACTGGCCGCCGCACGCGACCGGCTGGCCGAGCTGGAAGGCACGCTCACCGTCGACGGCGTACCCGGACTCGGGACCCGGGCCAGAGCCACCGTGCCGGTGCGGGCGCGCGTCACCGCGGGCGCGGCGTGAACGACGTTCCCGCGCACACGGTGCGGATCCTGATCGTGGACGACCATGCCGTCGTACGAGCGGGTCTGCGGGCCCTGCTGGAGGGTGAGCCCGGTTTCGATGTGGTCGACGAGACCGGCGACGGTGAACAGGCCGTGCTTCTCGCCGGGCGGCACAGACCCGACGTGGTTCTGATGGACCTGCGGCTGAGGGACGGCGGCGGCACGGGTTCCGACGCCGAGGCGGGCGGCATCGCCGCGACACGGCGGATCACCGCCACCGTTCCCGGCGTCGACGTCGTCGTTCTGACCAGCTACGGCAACAGAGGAGACGTCGTCCGAGCCATGGAGGCCGGCGCCCGCGGCTATGTCCTCAAGGCGGGTCCGCCCGAAGAACTCTTCCGCGCGGTACGCGCCGCCGCGGCCGGGAGCATGGGTCTGGCTCCCGAGGCCACCGCCCACCTGGTCGGCGGGACGATGGAGGACGGCCCGGTACTGAGTGAGCGCGAGCTCGAAGTCATCAGGTTTCTCGCGCAGGGACACAGCAACCGGGCCATCGCGGCGGCCCTGCACCTCTCGGAAGCCACGGTCAAGACGCACCTCGTCCGCATCTACCGCAAGCTCGGCACCGAGAACAGGGTCGGCACGGTGTCCGAGGCCGTACGGCGCGGACTGCTTGAGATCGGTGGATGAGGGGTCCGCGGCACCCTCGCGGAGCGCTACTGCTTGACCGCCCCCGCCAGCCCGTTGATGAAGAACCGCTGCAGCACGACGAAGATCAGGACGATGGGCAGCAGGGTGATGACCGACCCCGCGCACACCAGGGTCCAGGCGGTGGAGTTTTGGCCGATGAAGTTGAACATGCCCACCGACAGCGTGTGCAGTTCGGGGCGGGAGAGGGTGAAGACCAGCGGGATGAAGAAGCTGTTCCAGGCGGTGATGCAGGCGAACAGGCCGACGGTCGCCAGCATCGGCCCGGACAGCGGCAGCATGATCCGCCAGAAGATCTGGTGGAAGCTCGCCCCGTCCACGCGGGCCGCGTCCTCCAGGCCCCGGTCGATCGTCGTGAAGTAGCCCATGAAGAGGAAGGTGCCGAAGACCATCCCGCCCGCCGACTGGACGATGACCACCGACCAGAGGGTGTTGAGGAGATGGAGCCGCTGGATCAGGTCGAAGACCGGGATGATCGTGTAGCCGTGCGGCAGGAAGAGGGTCACCCCGACCAGGCCCAGCCAGATCTTCTTGCCGGGGAAGTCGGTGCGGGCCAGGACGTAGCCCGCCATGGAGGTGGCGAGCAGCGTCACGATGACCGTGCCGGTCGCGAACAGGACCGTGTTGACGAAGAACCGGCTGAAGTCCGCCTGTGTCCAGGCCTCGCTGTAGTTGGACCAGTGGAACTCGGAGGGGATCGGGTTCAGCCCGCCGGAGAAGAAGCCGTCGGTGCTCTTCAGCGAGCTGCCCAGCGCCCAGAGGAACGGGTAGAGCCAGATGAGCCCGCCGCCGAACAACGCGAGATAGAGCAGGCCGCGCCGGCCTTGGCGCAGGCGCGGGGACAGTGTGGACATCGACGAGACCCTTTACTGGTTGGCGACTGATGCGCCCTCAAGGGGCGCGAGGAACTGCGCGACCAGCCACGATGGCGCTGCAGACGATTGACGGCACCTGGCCGCCGTACCGCGGAGCACTAGGCGGCGCGCCGTCGGCCGATCCCCCGCAGCGCGAGGACCTGCAGCGCGGAGAAGACGATGAGCAGCAGTCCGTAGAGGAACGAGGCCGCGGAGGCCAGGCCGACATCGGGCTGGGCGGCGGAGCCCGGGGAGCCGCCGAAGGCCAGGTGGTAGATGTACGTGTTGACGACCTCGGTGGCGAAGTACGGGCCGCCGCCGGTGAGGACCTGCACCAGGTCGAAGACCTGGAAGCTGCCGATGAACGCCAACACCACGATGACGACGCCGACTTGGCGCAGCATCGGGATGGTGATGCGGAAGAAGGACTGGACGGGGCCGCAACCGTCCAGCTTCGCCGCCTCGTACAGCTCCGCCGGGATGGTCTGCAGTCCGGCGAGGAAGTAGACGAGGTTGTAGCCGAGGGTGTGCCAGATGCCGATCAGGATGATCACGGCCAGGGCGGTGTGCGGATCGCCAAGCCAGTCGATCTGCCCGTCGGTCACCCCGGTCTTGGCGAGCAGACTCCCCGCCGAGTCACCGAAGTTGGCAAGCATGAGCTGGATGACCACGCCTACGACCGCGGCCGAGGTGACGACGGGGATGAAGTAGACGGTCCGGAAGAACAGCGCGAACTTGAGCTTCGGGTTGTTCAGTACGAGGGCGAGAGCCAACGCCAGTACCAGTTGCACCGGGACGAGTACGAACGCGTAGACGAAGGTGTGCCCGACGGCGCCCCAGAAGATGCGGTCGTGCAGGATCTGTTGGAAGTTGGCCAGGCCCACGTAGTCGCCGGGTTCGCCGATGCCGTTCCAGCGGTAGAAGGTGTAGCCGAAGGAGGCGAAGATCGGGTAGACCACGAAGGCCAGCAGCAGCACGGCCATCGGGGCCAGATAGGCGTACGACCACTTGGCGGCGCGGATTCTGCGCCAAAGGCCGGGCCGGGGGGCGACCGTGGGTGCGGTCCGAGGCGGCCGCTGACGGGTGGCGAGGAGTGACATGTTGACCGCTCACGCCTTCTTCGTGGTGTACGGCTTGGTGGGGTCCCAGTCCGGGAAGACGTAGTCGGACGTGCTGACCTTCTTGCCCTTCTTGGCGACTGCGGCGACAGCGTCGGAGAAGAGCTGGAACTTCTTGTCGGCCAGGCTGCTCAACTCGCTCTGTACGTCCTTGATCTGGCCTGTGTAGATGCCGGTCACCACATCACTGATGTCCGGCTTGGGCGCGCTGGGCGCGACGGCTGCCAGCGCCGGGTTGCGCACGAGAGGCACCGGGCCGCGGAGCACCTGCTCGGTCATGCCGACGAAGGTGGCGAACGGCTTGGAGTCGATGCCGTCCGGGTCGTTGTTGGCGGGGTGGGCGGAGACGCCGTTGAGAGCCTGCACCCAGCGGCGGCCCGCGGCGGGGGACGTCAGCGCGTCGAGCCACTGGAAGGCCTCGTGCGCCTTCTTGCTCTTGGCGGAGACCGCGGCGAAGGTGCCGTTGCCGACCGGGTCCGCGTAGTAGTAGCCCTGCGGTGTGGTGGTGGGCGAGGGCAGGGTGACCAGGCTGTAGTCGGTGAACTTGTGCTGGGTCCACTCGGGTTGGTTCCACACGCCGCCGACGGTCATGCCGAACTTGCCGCGCTCGAAGAACGCGCGGGCCGCTTCGTCGGAGAGGCTGACGGAGTTGGGGTGGAAGAAGCCGCGCTTCTTCCATTCGACGAGCAGCTCCAGGAAGTCGGCGTACGCCCGGTCGGTACCGAACGTCCACTTGCCGACGCGGTAGTCCATGCCCAGGCCGGGGCCGGTGGGGGCACCGCCGGGTGCGCCGGCACCACGCACGAACAGGTCCAGCCACCAGGCGAGGACGCCGATGTTGTCGGCGTTGCCGAAGCCGAAGCCGTACGACTTGCCGCCGCTCTTCTTGGTGATCGTCTGGGCGGCGCTGGTGACTTCGTCCCAGGTCCTGGGGATCTTGACGCTTCCGTCAGGGTTGGTCAGCCCGACGGACTTGAAGACGCCGTGGTGGATGTAGAGCTGGAGCTGTGGTCCCGAGCCCTTCAGCGGAGCCGAATAGACCTTGCCGTCGAAGACGTTGGCGCCTTCCAGGAAGGTGCCCTCGGGGAAGCGTGACTGCCACTCGGGCGTCGCCCACTCGTCGAGCGGCAACAGCCAGCCCTTGGCGACCTGTTCGGCGACGCTGGGCACCTGCGGGATCATGAAGACGTCCGGCGGGTTGCCGCTGCGGTTGGCGAGCGCCACCAGGTCCGCGTACTTGGCGTTCTGCTGGGTGGTCTTGTTGACGCCGACCCCGCTGTGGGCCTTCTCGAAGAGTTCTATCTCCTTGTCGACCCAGGGGGCTTGGGTGACGTACCAGTCCCAGTAGGCGAGTGCGTCCGCCGACGCGGAGGGCGAGCCGGAGCTGCATGCGCTCAGGCCACCGCCCAGCGCCATGGTGCCGGCACCGAGTGCGGCGGCGTGCAGAAGTCGGCGTCTGGAGACGTTCGACGAAGTCATCTGGTGTTCCTCCGAGGCGGAAGAGGGATGCTCAACGGCGTGTAACGTTCACTCAACCGTTTACAGTAACCGGGACGTTAAGGGTGCGTGTCACGCCCGTCAAGGGGTTCGACGAGGCTTTACGAGACGATCCGCACGGCGCAGGAAAGCCCGACAACTCAGGTCCCTGCCAGGGCATAGAGAAACGCCGACAAGTTGTGTAACTTTTTCATCGGCGTTACTCACATTGGCTGTTCACCTGGGCGAGGAGAAGCAGAGCATGGCTCAAGGTCGGGGTTCCGCAGGTCGGGCGACGATTCGTGACGTGGCGTCGCGCGCAGGTGTGTCCGTCGCCACCGTGTCGCGGATCCTCAGCGGGGCGTACACGGCGCCCCCGGCGACGCACGACCGGGTCATGGACGCCGTGCGCGAACTCGACTACGTGGTCAACGCCAACGCCCGCTCCCTCTCCACGGCTTCGGGGATGGTGGCGATGGTGGTCAACGACATCACCTCGCCGTTCTTCATGAACGTCGCCTCCGGCGTGGAGGAACAGGCCGTCGCGGACGGCCGGGTCTGCCTCGTCTGTTCCACCCAGGGCGTCCCGGAGCGCGAGTTGTCGGTGATCAACCTGATGCGCCAGCGGGGGGCTGAGGCGATCATCCTGGTCGGCGGTATGGCCGAGACCGAGGAGCATCTCGCCCAACTCGCCGCCGCCGCCGAGGGGATGGACCGGGCCGGCGCCCGCATGGTGCTCTGCGCCCGGCCGTGGAAGGGCGCGAAGGCGCCGGTGGACGTGGTGGAGTGCGACATGGAGGCCGGCGCCTTCGCCGCCACCAGCCATCTGATCTCCGCCGGCCACACCCGGGTGGCCCACCTGGCGGGACCGCACGAGTTCAGCGTCGCGGGCCAGCGCCTCGAAGGGTACGAGCGGGCACTGCGCGCACACGGCATCAAGCCCGACCCGGCGCTCGTAGCCGAGAGCGACATGACCCGCGAGTCCGGATACGAAGCGGCCTGCCGGCTGCTCACCGGCACCGACGCCACCGCGATCTTCTGCGCCAGCGACATGAGCGCCGCAGGTGCCATCGCCGCCGCCCGCGACCTGGGCCGCTCGGTCCCCGGCGACGTCTCCGTGGTCGGCTTCGACGACATCCCGCTCGCCGAGGACCTGTATCCGCGGCTGACCACCGTGCACGTCCCGCAGCAGGAGCTCGGCCGCTCCGCGACCCGCCTGGCCCTGCACCGCCGCCCCACCGATCCGCCGAGCCGCCGCGTGGTGCTCGGCTCGCACGTCGTCGTACGCGAGTCGGTGGCGCCCCCCGCCCGCCTCAACACCGTCGGAAAGGCTGACAGTTGATGCCGGAAGACCGGCTCCTCTCCCCGTACACCGGCTGGACGCGTACGCACTGGGAGGGGCTGGCCGACGCGCAACTGGCCGCCGTCCGCCCGTACGCCACCGACCGGCACGCCCTGCTCCATCTGCCCGGCCCCGCCAGCCGCTCCGGCCGGCACAGCGACGGCCTCGAAGGGTTCGCCCGCACCTTCCTGCTCGCCGGCTTCCGCCTGGCGCAATCGGGCGACACCGACCCCGGCGGCCATGCCGAGTGGTACGCCGAGGGCTTGACCGCCGGCACCGACCCTCGCTCACCTGACCACTGGCCGACCCTGCGCGAATGCCGACAGGCCAAGGTGGAGTGCGCGTCGGTGGCGATCGCGCTGCACGAGACGCGGCCGTGGATCTGGGACCGGCTGGACGACGGCGTACGGCAGCGGATCATCGCCTGGATGACGGACATGCTCGGCAGCGAGGTCCCCGACAACAACTGGGTCTGGTTCCGAGCGATCACGTCGGCGTTCCTGCGCTCGGTCGGCGGACCGTGGAGCGCGCGCGACATCGACCACGCGATCGCGCGGACGGAGGAGTGGTACGCGGGCGACGGCTGGTACGCCGACGGGGGCGACACAGGCGGTGCGCTGCGGCACTTCGACTACTACTCGGGCTGGGCCATGCAGTACTACCCGCTGTGGTACTGCCGCATCTCCGGCGCCGACGCCGACCCCGCCCTGCTCCCCCGGTACCGCGCCCGGCTGCGCCGCTACCTCGAGGACGCCCAGCACCTCGTGGCGGCCGACGGCGCCCCGCTGTACCAGGGCCGCTCCCTCACGTACCGCTACGCGATGCTCTGCCCGCTGTGGACCGGCGCCGTCTTCGACGCCACTCCCCTGCCCGCGGGCCGCACCCGCCGCCTGGCCAGTGGGGTGCTGCGGCACTTCACCGAAGCCGGCTGCTTCGACGGACGCGGCCTCCAACCGCTGGGCTGGCACGGGGAGTTCCCGGCCATCCGGCAGCCGTACTCAGGGCCCGGCTCGCCGTACTGGTCGAGCAAGGGCTTCGCCGGACTGGTGCTGCCCGCCGAGCACCCGGTGTGGACGGAGAAGGAAGAAGCGCTGCCGATCGAGAACCAGGACGTGCGGCGGACGCTGACCGCCCCGGGGTGGCTCGTCTCCGGCACGGCGGCGGACGGGGTCGTACGCGTCGTCAACCACGGCAGCGACCACGCCTTCGGTGACGGCGTCGACGCCGAGGCGGACGACCCGGTCTACAGCCGCCTCGCCTACGCCACCCACGCCGCCCCCGACAGCACGGACGCGAGCCTGAACGACCCGCTCGACTCGCACATCGCCCTGCTCGACGCCGAAGGGCGCCCCTCCCACCGCCGCCCGCTGACCCGGCTGCACCTCGGTGCGCGCACCGCCGTCTCCCGGCATCGCGCCCACTGGCCGCTCGGCCCCGTACCCGCGCCGTACGCCCACGACCCCGCGCCCGACTTCCGTACGGGTCCGTGGATCACGACGGCGTCCGTGCTGAACGGCCCGCTGGAAGTCCGGCTCACCCGGGTCGACGGCCCGATGGAGGAGCCGCTGCGGCTGCGCCTCGGCGGCTACTGCCTGGCCACCGCCGAGCCGCCGCTCGCGCACGAGGCGAGCGGGCCCGCCGCATGGGTGCGCCGCCCCGCGGGCCTGTCCAGCACGGTGGTCGCGCTGCGCGGTTTCGACGAGGCCGGCATCGCCACCGCGCGGGACGCCAATGCCCTCGGCCCGCACTCGGCGACGCCCTGGCTCGGCACGGCGGCGGAGGTCCGACCGGGCACGGTGTACGCCGCGTTGGTGTGCCTCTCCGGAGTGATCGAGGGTCCGGCCACGGCCGAAGCCGTACACCTGGAGGTCTCCTACGACGGTGACGGCACCGCCCTCGCCTCCGTCACCTGGCCCGACGGCACCGAGGACAACGTCCGCCTGGAGCCGCCGAGTTGACGAGCGGGTAGCGGGCACGACGTGGGGCGCGGGCTGTCAGGGGGCCCGCGCCCCACGCCGGGATCAGGTGCCGTACGTCTGGATCAGATGCCATACGTCTGAATCAGGTGCCGTACGCCTGGATCACGTGCCGTCGATCAGCCGGACGGCGATCGCGGGGCTGAACTGTCCGGCGGGGACCGTCGGGGCGATACCGCACTCCCCGTCGGAGTTGCCCGGTGTCTTGACCCACAGCAGCAGGTCCTCGCCCCCGCCCACGCGCGCGGTGACGCCGAGTTTGCGCCCGGCCGGGTTGCACCACTCGCCGTTGGAGCCGTTGCCGTTGCGGCTGGTGTCCACGACGAAGTGGGAGCCGCCGCCGAGGGCCGAGTTGATCGAGTTGCCGTAGGTCTCCGAGGATGCGGTGGTGTAGAAGTTCGAGACGTTCAGGGAGTAGCCGCGGATGTTGCGCACGCCCGCGGAGTTCAGTCGGCTCGCCATGGTCGCCGGGGCGACCCAGTTGGTGTGTCCGGCGTCGAGGTAGGCCCAGGTGTTGGGTGCCTTCTGCTGGAACATCTGGCTGGCGTAAGCGAGCATCGCGATTCGGTCGCTGATCTGTGTGCTGGTCAGGCAGCTGAAGTCCGACAGGGCGTCCGGCTCGATGACGACCACGGCGGGGCGGTCGCCCACCGCGGCCGCGAAGGTGGAGACCCAGGTGCGGTACTCGGCCACGCTGCCCGCGCCGCCGGAGGAGTGTCCGCCGCACGCGTCCCGGAGCGGGATGTTGTACGCGACGAGTACCGGCAGCTTGTCGTGGCTGTCGGCGGCGCCGACGTAGTTGGCCACGGCCGGTCCGATCCCCCCGCTCTCGCCTGCGAACCAGCGGGCGATCGGCTGGGAGGCGATGGCCGACTGGATGCGCGCGGCCCGTGCGTCGGCGGGGTTGTTCCGGACCCAGACGGCCGGGCCGGAGTCGGGGTTGGAGTAGAAGCCGCTGGTCAGGGATATCGGGCTGGCGGCGGCTGCCGGACCGGCCGCCGCGAACGACAGCGGTAGGGCGAGCAGACAGATCAGGGCGGTTCGGAGCAGGGGGTTCCAGCGCATGGTGAGTCCCTATCTCTGGGGGGGTGGGGCTGCCGCGGGCCCCTCGGCTCGGCTCCCGCCCGCGCTCGTCCTGCGCGGGCGGGGCCACGGCGGTGATGCTGAAGCCGGCTCTCAGCGCGCGGAGTCGGCGGCGAAGGTCGCCACCCAGGCGAGCGCGGAGTTCCAGTTGATCGCGATCTCGTTGGTCGAGTACGAGTAGATGTCGTCGATGTAGCAGGTGGCCGGGGCGCAGCCGACCAGGTTCTGCTGCGCGACCGGGTCCTGCAGGGCGGAGTCGGGGCCGCCTGCGAGCGAACCGGGCGGTGGGCTGGGCAGCTTGGGGTCGATCTGGTGGGCCCAGATCCGGTTGTGCTGGTTGTGGCTGGCCTGGGTGCCGTATCCGGTGACGAAGGACTGGTTGAGGGCGTTGCGGCCGAGGAGGTAGTCCATCGACTCCAGCGCGGCGCTGCGGTAGACGCTCCGGTGGGTGATGTCGTAGGCGGTCGCGATGACCAGGGCGTTGTTCACGGTGACGCTGTTGGAGCCCCAGACGTAGGCGCCGTTGGCGGGCAGGCTGGGGTTCGGGTAGCCCTGCGACCGCTCGTCCCGTACGAACCCGTCCGCGACGGTGAGGACCCTCTTGCGCGCGGCGGCGACCATGCGGTCGGGGAAGCGGCTCGGCAGCCGGACGACGGTGAGGTCGGCGAGCGCGCCGGTGTCCCGCCAGGAGAATCCGGCCGGGGTGATCTCCGTGTCGATGCGGGACAGGTAGGCCCGGTCGTGCGTGGTGGCGTAGAACTCGGTGGCGGCCCAGGAGAACTCGTCGGTCACGTCGGTGTCGGCGTACGCTCCGCCGCCGACGCTGTCGCTGCTCGGGGCGTACACGTCGGGGTGGGCGAGCGCGGCCTTCCAGGCGGTCCTGGCCGCGGTCAGGCACTTGTGGGCGAAGGGCGCGTCGTAGCGGGCCCACACCCGGGCGCACTGGGCGCCCGCGGCGGCCAGGTTGAGGGTGGCGGCCGTGGACGGCGCGTGCAGGTAGCGGGGTTGGGAGTCCTTGTCTGGCTGGGTGGGCAGGGCGGACCAGGCCAGGTCGTGGATCTTGTGGTGGGCCATGCCGGCCAGCGGTTGACCCGCGGGCACCTGCATGCTCAGCAGGAACTCCATCTCCCAGCGGGACTCGTCGAGTACGTCCGGGACGCCGTTGTCGTTCTCGGGGATGCTCAGCAGTCCGTCACTCAGCCCCGCCAAGTCGCCCTGGCCGCGGGAGCGTTCGTAGGAGTCCATCAACTGCCAGGCGGCGAGCGCTCCGTTGACGACGTACTTGCCCTGGTCACCGGCGTCGTACCAGCCGCCCCGGACGTCAAGCGAGTAGTCGCAGGTGCCGGGCAGGCAGGGCACGTCCGTGTCGCCCTTGTTGGGTGCCACGCCGAGGTGTCCGGCGGGCCGGGCATAGGCCTCGCCCGCGTACTGGGCCTCGATGGGGGTGCCGCTGCGGACGGCGTAGAAGTAGCCGAGTGCGTCCTTGCGCAGGGTCTTGTAGGGGTTGTCCGCGATGGCGAACGGATAGCTCGTCGCCCCGTCGACCGCGAGCGTGTATCCCGTACCGGCCGTACGGACCGAGCTGAAGTCGGCGATGTGCACATGGTCACCGGACGCGGTGTCCGTGCCCTGGACGTGGGTGAGTCCGTTCTTCACGACTGCGCCCGAGGAGTCGAGCAGGCGCCAACTCACGGGCGTCGCCGAGGCGTCGACGATGGACGCCTTCTTGGGGCCGTGGACCGCGTAGCCGTACTGGTTCGCCCGCACCGGGGAGCCGAAATCACGACCGCCGCCGGGGGGTATCGCACCGCCGGTGAGGGAGACGTCGTCGAGGCACAGGGTGAACGGCTTGGTGGCGCCGCCCTGTTGGAACAGCAGCTGGGCGTGCAGTCCTGCGGTCGTGGACGTGCCGGTGAACTGGAAGGACTTGGGCGTGCCGGTGACGGCGGCGGCCTTGTTCAGGGTGGCCGGAGCGGTGGGCAGCTGAACCACGGCGCGGATCGACACGTCGCGGGTGGCGGAGGCGGTGAAGCTCAGCGTGTACGGCTGGCCGGCCTCCAGCGGGATGTCGTTCTGGCCGATCATGGAGTCCCATACGTTGACGGTCCCCGCGGGGACGTCGGCGCACAGGCGGCCCAGACTCACGGCGGACGGCGTGTTGGCACTGCTCCACCAAGGGCTCTTCACGCTGTCGAACGTGCCGTTGAGCACCCGTTCGTACGCCGCTTCCGCTCCTGCGGTGTGCGCGGGCGTCGCGGCCAGGGCGACGGTCAGGACGGGTGCGAGGAAGACTGCACCCCATCTGGCTCTGTGGGACATACCGGGCCCTTCTCGGTGGCAGGGTTCCCGGTCGGTGCGGCGTCAGTGCCAGATGTTCGGCTGGGGCACCGCGGCTGTCAAGTCTTCACGCACATAAGACTTTTCTGCGTCCGAACACTTCACAGACTGAACGCACCACTCCTAGGCTGCGACTGTAAGCGCTTCCAGTTTTACCTGGAAACCTCACGTAGATACCGGCCGGGCTGCGGCGTCAACCCAGCTCAGCAGTGACATACGAATCAAGGACGAGAGCATTCCGATTGTTAACGCTCTCGGAATGCCCACCGGTGGAGGTTCAACTCAGTGAGCACGTTCGATCCCGGCTTCCTGTGGGGCGCCGCCACCTCGAGCTACCAGATCGAGGGCGCGGTCACCGAGGACGGCCGGGGCCCCTCCATCTGGGACACCTTCGCCGCTACCCCGGGCGCCATCCAGGGCGGCGACACCGGAGCCGTCGCGGCCGACCACTACCACCGCTTCCCCGAAGACATCGCGCTGATGGCCGAACTCGGCCTGCGCGCCTACCGGTTCTCCCTCGCCTGGCCCCGGATCCAGCCCACCGGCTCCGGGCCGGCCAACCAGCGCGGCCTCGACTTCTACCGCCGCCTGACCGACACCCTCCTCGACCACGGCATCCAGCCCTGGCCCACCCTCTACCACTGGGACCTGCCCCAACCGCTGGAGGACCGCGGCGGCTGGCCCGTCCGGGACACCGCCGAGCGGTTCGCCGAGTACGCCGCCCTCGTCCACGAGGCCTTGGGTGACCGCATCACCCACTGGACCACCCTCAACGAGCCGTGGTGCTCGGCCTTCCTCGGCTACGCCACGGGCCGCCACGCCCCCGGCCGCCGCGAACCCGCCGCCGCCGTACGCGCCGTCCACCACCTGCTCCTCGGGCACGGCCTGGCGACGGAGGCGATACGAGGCGACGCCCAGGTCGGCATCACGCTCAACCTCACCCACGTCTCCCCGCTCAGCACCGCGCCCGCCGACCTGGACGCGGCCCGCCGCATCGACGGCATGCAGAACCGCCTCTTCCTCGACCCCCTGCTGCGCGCCGCCTACCCGGACGACGTACTCGACGACCTCCACGAGGTCACCGCCTTCGGGCACGTCCACGACGGCGACCTGAAGACGATCGGCGCTCCGCTCGACCACCTCGGCATCAACTACTACGCACCGATGCTGGTCGCGGGCAGCTCGACGCCGACCCAATCCGCCTATGTGGGCTCGCCGTTGGTCCGTGTCGCCGACGGCGGCCGGCCGAGGACCGCGATGGGCTGGGAGATCGACGCGAGGGGACTCCTGAAGCTCCTCCTGCGTCTCAAGGACGACTATCCGGCCGTACCGCTGTACATCACGGAGAACGGCGCCGCCTTCGACGACGTGGTGCTCCACGGCGAGGTGCACGACCCGGACCGGATCGCCTACCTGGACGGCCATCTCCGCTCCTGCGCACAGGCGATCGGCCGCGGCGTGCCGCTCAAGGGCTACTTCGTCTGGTCGTTCCTCGACAACTTCGAGTGGTCCTTCGGGTACCGGCCCCGCTTCGGCATCGTGCACGTCGACTACGCGACCCAGCGCCGCACACCAAAGGACAGTGCCCGCTGGTACGCCGAGGTCATCAGGCGCGGCGGCCTCTGACACGGTCCGCGCCTACAGTGCTGTACTGCCCACCCCATCCGTCCACCCCATCCGTACGAACAGGAGCAGCCCCACATGACGAGACGGCCACCGACGCTGGACGAGGTGGCGCTGCGCGCCGGGGTGTCCGTCGGAACCGTCTCGCGTGTGATCAACAACCGGCAGCACGTCAGCACGAAGGCGCGGCAGGCGGTGGAGAGTGCTGTGGCGGAGCTGGGCTATGTGCCCAACGTGGCGGCCCGTTCACTCGCCTCGCAGCGCCGCGGCGCGGTGGTACTGGCGATCTCCAGCGACGACCCCGCGCTGTTCGCCAACCTCTTCTTCGCCGAGGTGATCACCGGTGTGAACGCGGTCATCGAGGAGACGGACCTCGAACTGCTGCTGGTCCTGGCCGCCTCCGAGCGGGGCCGGGCCCGGCTGGCCCGCATCCTCAGGTCCCGGGGTGCGGACGGCGTCATGCTCCTTGCCCTGCGCGAGAACGATCCGCTGGCGAAGGTGGCCGAGGCAGGAGGCGTCCCCGTCGTGCACGGAGGCCGCCCCCTGGACCGGGCCCCGCGCTGGTACGTGGACGCCGACAACCGGGGCGGGGCCCGCCAGGCCGTGGAGTACCTGATCTCGACGGGCCGCCGCGCCATCGCCACCGTCACCGGCCCGCAGGACATGCACGCGGGTGTCTCCCGCTACCTGGGCTTCCGCGAGGCGGTCGCCCTGGCGGGCCTGAAGGACCACCGGGTGGCCCACGCCGACTTCAGCGAGGCGGGCGGCGCCGCGGCGATGGCCCGGCTGCTCGACGAACACCCGGACCTGGACGCGGTGTTCGTCGCCTCGGACGTCATGGCGGCCGGCGCCCTGCGCGTCCTGCGCGAGCGCGGCCGTGCCGTCCCCGAGGACGTCGCGGTCGTCGGTTTCAACGACATCCTCACGGCCCGGCACACCCAGCCGGCCCTGACGACGATCCACCAGCCCATCGTGGCCCTCGGCCGCGAGATGACCCGCATGCTGGTGCGCGTACTGGCCGGCGAGGAGCCGACGCCCCTCATCCTGCCGACGGAGCTGGTGATCAGGGGGTCCGCGTAGCGCGGCCTGCCCGACCTGTTGGAGCGTACGGCGAACGTCCACGATCCCCGCGAGCGCGGCGTCCCCCGTCGCATGGATGTCGCCGCGGAGGTCCATGCCCGGCGTTCGGCGGTGCGCCTTTCGCGGCCCGTCGCGCCGCGGTGACCGTGATCGACGTGTGAAGGCCCGATGCCCGCCGTCACCCGGCTCGCTTCAAGAGTTGTAGGAAATTTTGTCGCACATATTGCTGACAGTATTGCCGCGCGGTTACGTTTCCATACACGCGAACACGGCTCACAGCGCTCGTGGCACACGTCCCGCCGCAGCGTCAGCAGCCGGCACAGCCGCACACGCACGTACCCGCAGACCGTTCCGCCGCGCCGACCGGTGCGTATCCCACTCAGTGGACTTCCGCAGCCGCGCCTCCCCCACAGCCACCACCACCGGTCGCCGACGTGGCCTTCTCATCCGGAGGCGAGCGTGATCGGACCTGCCCTGAAACAGCGAGTGGCCGCATGGACGGCGGCCCGGTAACCCCCGCCCCTCATTCCCCATCCCCCTCACCCTCAACAGGAAGCAGGGATCGATGAGCCGCAGGAGAATCAACGCGAGAATCGGTGCGGCCCTGGCCTTCGCGGGCCTGCTGGGCCTCGGCCTCATGAACCCGCTGTCGACCGGCGCGTCGGCACAGAGCTCCGAACGCCCCACCTCCACCGTCGTGGAAACCACGAACGGCAAGGTCAAGGGCGGCAGCCGGACCAACTACGACCAGTGGCTCGGCATCCCGTACGCCGCGTCGCCCACCGCCGCCCAGCGGTGGACCGCCCCGAAGCCGGCGGCGAAGTGGAAGGGCGTACGGGACGCCACCGAGTTCAGCGACCGCTGCGCCCAGCCCTCCGGCTGGGATCCCGGCTACGAGAATCCGACCACCACCGAGAACTGTCTCGCCCTCAACGTCTATGTTCCGGAAGGCACGAAGGGCCGGCTCCCGGTCCTCGTCTGGATCCACGGCGGCGGCTACTTCGGCGGTGCCGGGCAGGACACCGACCCGCGCAAGTTCGTCGAGCAGACGGGCTCAGTCGTCGTCACCGTCAACTACCGGCTCGGCCCGCTCGGCTTCCTCAACCTTCCCGAGCTGCGCACGGAGAGCGCCAACGGAGCAGGAAACTACGGGCTGTTGGACCAGCAGGCGGCACTGCGCTGGGTGCAGTCCAACATCACGAACTTCGGCGGCAACCCGAAGAACGTCACCATCGCGGGGCAGTCCGCCGGCGCAAGTTCGGTCTGCGCCCAGCTCGCCTCGCCCACCGCCAAGGGCCTGTTCGCCCGCGCGGGCATCATGAGCGGCAGTTGCGGCATACAGTCCGCCGCGGCCGGTGAGACGCAGAGCCGGGCCTTCGTCAAAGAGATCGGCTGCTCCACCGCCTCCGACGCCCTCGCCTGCCTGCGCGCCAAGCCCGCCTCCGCGATCGTCGCCGCCCAGCAGAAGGCGGCCGTACGGCCCTCGCTCGGCGGCGCCGCCTTCCCGACCGACCCGGCGATCGCCGTAGGGACCGGGAAGTTCAACCGCGTCCCGGTCGTGCTCGGCCAGACCAACAGCGAACGCGGCCTGTCCACGTTCCAGAACTACGACTACCTCGGCAAGCCCATGACCGCCGCCCAGTACGAGTCGGAGGTCCGGGGCGCCTACGGGGCAGACGCCGACAAGGTGCTCGCTGAATACCCGCTCAGTGGCCGAAGTACAGCACCAGGACCGGCGCCCTGATGTCGCTCTCCGCCTGCGACACCGCACCGTCGAGCGGCGCCTCCCCGGCGGCCTGCTCCAAGGTCTCCACACGGTTCGACGAGGAGCACAACCTCGACTTCTGGAAGAGCCTCTCGCCCTGACGGTCCGCGCACGTCGGCTTGAGTGGTGCCCGCGGGCACCACTCAAGCCGGCTGTCTCACCCCGTACGCCCCACCACATGCCACGTCGAAGGCAGCTCGATCCGTGTCCCGTCCGCCGTGTACTCCGTGGTGATGAGCGGGAGTTCACCGCTCGCGAGCACCGTCAGACCGGCCGCGCCCAGGTACACCGGCACCGCCGCGTCCGCGACCTCACCGGGGACGATCCCGTGCGCAAGGACCGGCCGCAGCTTGGGCGGCGGTCCCTCGGGGCCCTGCGCGAGGCCCATCAGAATGGGCCGCGCGTTCTCCGACAGCTCGACCAGGAAGCCCCGGCCGCGCTCCCCGAGCAGGGTCGCGATGCCGTCGACGAGGGCCTGCCGGTCGTCGGCCTCGCACTGGTGGAGCACGCCCCGCATATAGACGTTGGTGTCACCGAGTTCCGCGTGCAGCGCCTCGACCTCGCTCTTCTCGGCGGAGTCGAGCAGCCGGTATTCGACCGTGCCCTCCGGGTCCGCGCGGCGGGCGTGGTCCAGTGCGGCGGACGAGATGTCGGCGCCGACGAGCCGGGTGAACCGTTCTGCGAGGAACCGTGTCTGTGTGCCGTTGCCACAGCCCAGGTCCACGAGAGGCAACTCGAAGTCCACCAGGCGCGGTTCGAAGACGGCGAGATGGACGCCGGCGGTCAGCACCGGTTCGGCGTCCCAGAAGACGGCCCCCTGCTGCTCGGGGGCCTCGCGCCAGAAGCCTTCCCAGGCCTCCTTGTACCGACTGGTCACGCTCATGCCCAACTCCCCAGGATGCGACGCCGACCCGACGGAAACGACGGGCCAGCTCGGTCTATCGCGCCATGGTTACGGCCACAAGCGCGCCGCGCATTCCTTCACGCTCATTCGACATGCGCACGCCGGTGCGCGCCCTCGGTCGCACCCTGCGCTGCCCGGCCGGAGGGGCCCTAACTGCGTCGCGGCAGCGTCAGTTCGAACCACACGGTCTTGCCCGCGCTCGTCCGGCTCGTCCCCCACTCGCGGGCCAGCCTGCTGACGACGCGCAGACCACGCCCGAACTCGTCCTCAGGGCCCGCGCTGAGCAGGGTCGGCAGCGTGTGGTCGTCGTCGTCCACCTCGCACAGCAGCGTCTCGCCGCGCACCAGGCGCAGCCCGATGTGCCGGCTGCGGGCATGCCGTACGGCGTTGGTGACCAGCTCGCCGGCCATCAGCGCGGCCGGGTCGGCGAGCGCGGCCAGGCCCCACTCGTGGAGCTGTTCGCGGACCACGGCGCGTGCCCGGCCCGCCTCGATCGGCTCGAGCGCGAGCCGCCATTCGGCGACGTCCTCGGGTTCGATGCCGTTGAGCCGGGCCATCAGCAGCGCCACGTCGTCCTTGCGGCCGCCGCGGGTGTTGAGCGCGCGGATGATGGTGTCGCAGGCGTCGTCCATGGACGCGGCCGGGTGGGCGGCGGACTCGCAGAGCGTGGCGAGGCCGACGCCGATGTCCTCACCGCGCACTTCGACCAGTCCGTCGGTGCACATCACGAGCCGGTCGCCGGGCGCCACGGGCACCCGAACCGCCTCGAAGGGCACCCCTCCGACCCCGATGGGCGCGCCCGTCGGCAGGTCGAGCAGGTCACTGCGGCCGTCCGCGGCGCGCACGATGACGGGTGGGATATGGCCGGCGTTGCCCATGTGCAGCTCGCCGGCGATGGGGTCGTAGACCGCGTACAGGCAGGTCGCGAGGTAGTTGTCGCCGAGTCGCTGGGCCAGGTCGTCGAGGTTGCGCAGGAGCTGGGCGGGCGGCAGGTCGAGCGCAGCCATCGTCTGGACGGCGGTGCGCAACTGCCCCATCATCGCCGCCGAGTTGAGGCCGTGGCCCATCACGTCGCCGACGACCAGGGCGGTCCGGGAGCCGGGCAGTTTCACCGAGTCGAACCAGTCTCCGCCGACCCGGCCCAGGAGCGTGCCGGGCAGATAGCGGGTCGCGATGTCGCAGCCGGCCATACGGGGCGCGATGTGCGGCAGCATGCTGTCCTGGAGGGTCTCGGCGACGCTCTCCTGGTACGTGTACATGCGCGCGTTGTCGAGCACGAGCCCGGCGCGGGCGGCCAGTTCGGCGCCCGTCACCCGGTCCATGTCGTTGAACTCGACCCGCTCGGGGTGACGCAGCAGGATCATGAAGCCGAGGACCACATTGCGGGCCTTCAGCGGGACGACCAGCATGGAGCGGTGGGTGATGAGCGGCCTGATGTCGCGCTTCTCGAACTGCGCGGCGATCATGTGCCCCATCTGCTCGCTGATGCGCGGCACGAGGACGGGTTCACCGGTGGTCATGCACTGGAAGAACGGCGTGTGCGCCGGGAAGGGCATGGCCTCGCCGACCGGCACGACGTCGTCCCAGCGGCCCGGCTCGTCGGTGTGCTCCAGCGCCACGCGGTGCCACATGGTGGTCGTGTCGGGCACCCCTTCGGGGAAACCCTCACCGGCGACGACCTGTTCACGCAGGTACGTGCCCGCCACATCGGTGAAGCGCGGCACCACGGCACGGCTGACCTCGAGGATGGTCTGCGACAGGTCGAGCGAGGTGCCTATGCGTCCGCTGACTTCGTTGAGGAATTCCAGGCGCTCGCGTACGGCGACGTATTCGAGGTCCTCGCCCTCGTCCTGGACTTCGCTGGGCAGGGGTTCACCGGTGGCCGCCGCCCGGGCCGCCCGCTCGCGGCGCGCCTTGCGCTCGGTGCGCCGGGGCACGCCCCAGTCGGGGGTGACGGGCACCCGGTCGTTCTGGCTGAACTCCAGGACGGGATAGCCCAGTTCGAGGATCTGCGCGACGATCCGGGCACCCTCGCCCACACTCATGCTGGGCAGGATCTCGGGAAGCCCGCGGGCCAGTTCCTCGGCGCCGGGGAAGTCGGTGTGCAGCGCGAAGCCGGGCGCCATGCGCTCGACGGCCGCCCCATCGAGGTCCTGGTCCTCGTGGCCCATCGCGCCGGCGTCGGCGGCCAGCACCAGCAGCCGTTCCTGCCCGGGGCCCACCAGGGGATAGGCCCACCACAGGACATCGACCCGGTCGCGTCCGGTCACGGTGAGCCGGGCGCGCCCCGCGGCCGGGTAGGAGAGCCGCCCGTCGAGGGAGGACTCCAGGTCGGGGCCGAGTCCGTCGTACGCCGCGTACGCCCCGTAGGGCGCCGTTTCGTCGTCTTCGGGGAGCGCCCCGGACACCGGGAGCAGATCGACGGCGGGCCGGCCCACCGCGTCCTCCTTGGAGGCGCCGAACAGGCGCCTGGCACCGGTGCTCCAGTGCGACACCAGCCCGCCGCGGTCCACGACCACCACGGCCAGGGGGATTCGTCCGGCGGCGGCGTGCTCCACCGCGCCGTTCCCAGCTCCGCGGCTGGGAGTTGCGCCCGCTTCGGTGCCACGGTCCATGGCCCAGGCCCTCTCTCCCACCGGCTCCGCAAGATCTGTGCCGCCACTACTACCGTACGGCGGTGGCCGGTTCCGATGTGTGGCAATTCCGGAATTGAACTCGCGGGTAGCCTCCGGCGCGTTGCGGGCGCGGCGTGGTCCGGCGATGCCTAGTCCTCGTGCCCGAGTTGCAGGTCGCGCTCCGTCCTGCCGCCCCCGGCGACCTGGAGCACGGTGGCCACCGGCGGATAGCCGGCCGCGATGACGGTGTACTCGCCGGAGGACAGATCCACGAACCGGAACGTTCCGTCGGCTCCGGTGGTGAGCGTGTCCACCACGTTGCCGGCGGCGTCGAGGAGGGTCACGCGCGCGTCCTCCACCGGGCGCCCGCCACCGGCCCGCACGGTGCCGCGCAGCACTGCGCCGCCGGCGAGTTCGACGTCCTGGCGGGTTTCGCGGGCGGCCTGGACGGAGACGGGGAGCGCGGCCGGGCGGAAGGCGGGCGCGCTGGCGGCGAGGGTGTACTCGCCCGCGACCAACTCCGTGATGACATAGCCCCCTTCGCGTCCGCTGCGGGTGGTGGCGACGACCTCCCCGTGGACGTTGGTGAGCGTGACGATGGCCTCGCGCACGGGGGTGCCGTCCGCCGTCAGCACGCTCCCGGCGAGGCGCCCCGCACCGCCGAGCACGACGTCGAGCTCCACGGGACGCTCGCCGACGGTCACCGAGACGGCCTGCGGCTGGTGGCCTCCCGCCGCGGCGATCAGGACGTACGACCCCGACCCCGGCGTGGACAGCGCGTACCGCCCGTCCTCGCCGCTGGCGCCCCGCCCGATCTGCTGTCCCGCGACGTCGATGAGGGTGAGCGCGGCTCGCGGCACGACGGTGCCGTCGGGGTGCTGCACCGTGCCGCAGACGGGGATCCCGGCGGCGTACGACGTGCGGGCGTGCGGGATCTGGGTGAGCGGTGCGGACTCGGCTTCGGTGGCTGGGGCGTTGTGGGACACCAGGGGTTTCTCCTTGAGGAAGAAGGCGATGAGCAGGCCGAGGACGAGTACCGGCACGAGGTAGAGGAAGATCCGCGGCATGGCCTCCGCGTACGCCCCGATGTAGTCGTCGCGCAGGGCGGCCGGCATCGCGTGCACGAGCTGCGGGGTGAGGGACTCGGAGTCCGGGACTCTGGTGCCCCCGTGCGCGGGGAGGCGGTCGGCGAGTTCGTCGGCGAGCCGGTTGGCGAACAGTGTGCCGAAGACGGCCGCTCCGACGCTGCCGCCGATCTGCCGGAAGTAGTTGTTGGCGCTGGTCGCGGTGCCGAGGTCGGCGGGGCGCGCGGAGTTCTGCACGGCGAGGATCAGCACCGGCATCACCATGCCGATTCCCGCGCCGAGGACCGCCATCCAGATGCTGTAGTGCAGCCGGGGCGTGTCCACTTCGAGCCGGGAGAGCAGCCACATGCCGAGGACCGAGAGGGCGCCGCCGAGGATCGGGTGGACCTTGTAGCGCCCGGTCCTGCTGATGAGCTGCCCGGAGATGACCGAGGCGCCGACGATGCCGCCCATCATGGGGAGCATCAGGAGCCCGGACTCGGTGGCCGAGGCGCCGTCCACCATCTGCAGGAACGTCGGCAGATAGCTGGCGGCGCCGAACAGGGCGACGCCGATGATCAGGCCCACCAGGGCGGTGATGTTGAAGACGCCGTCCCTGAACAGCCTCAGGGGGATGAGGGGTTCGGCGGCGAAGTGCTCGGCGACGAGGAAGAGGACCGTCGCGGCGAGCGCACCCGCGCCGAGCCCGAGGATGACCCGCGAGTCCCACGCGTACTCGGTGCCGCCCCAACTGGTCAGCAGGACAAGGCAGGTCGACGCGGCGGCGAGCAGCAGCGCCCCGAGCACGTCGAGGCGCGCTCGGGCGGTGGGCTTCGGCAGTTTCAGTACGGCGGTGACGACGGCCAGGGTGAGCAGGCCGAAGGGCACGTTGATGTAGAAGCACCACCTCCAGGAGAGGTGGTCCGTGAAATAGCCCCCGAGGAGCGGGCCGGCGACGGAGGCGAGGCCGAAGGCTGCGCCGATCAGGCCCATGAAGCGGCCGCGTTCACGCGGCGGGACGATGTCGGCGATGATCGCCTGCACGCCGATCATGAGGCCGCCCGCGCCGACGCCCTGGAGTGCGCGGAAAGCGATCAGCTGGTCCATCGTGCGCGACCAGCCGGCCAGCGCGGAGCCGATCACGAAGACGACGATCGCGAACTGGAAGACGCCCTTGCGGCCGAAGAGGTCGCCGAGCTTGCCGTAGATCGGGAGTCCGACGGTGGAGGTGAGTAGATAGGCGGTGATCGCCCAGGACATCTTGTCCAGGCCGTGCAGCTCTCCGACGATCTTCGGGAGCGCGGTGGCGACGATCATCTGCTCGAGCGCCGCGAGCAGCAGCGCGAGCATGAGCCCGAAGAAGACCAACCGGACCTGACGCGGCCCCAGTTGGGCGATCCCGGCGGCCTGTGGTTCGGGGTTCTGCGGGGGTGCGGCAGCCGGTTCGTCCTTCACCAGAGTGATCCCGCCCACGTACCGCTCCCCTCGTCGCACCTACCCGCACAATTCCCGCTTACGCGACAACTGCAGGCAAGCGCGACGAGTTACGGCACAACGGCACGCCAGAGAGAGATCCACTCGAAACGGTGAGGGTGACAACACGCCCTGGAGAGTTGCCTCTTGGACCGCACACCTCACGAAGTCGCCCTTGGGGCTACTTCTCCACCTCTGCGGCGAGCTTGGCGAGCACCAAGTCGTAGATCCTGCCGAGGCCCTTGGGCGCGAAGGTCTTCTCGAAGAAGCCGCCGATGCCGCCCGCGCCGTTCCAGACGGTGGTGACGACGGCGCGCGACTTGCCTTCACCGGCGGGGGTGACACGCCAGGTGGTGACCATCGAGGAGTTGCGGTCCTTCTCGACGAGTTCGCCGTCGGTGGGCTCGCTGACCTCCAGGAGGCAGTCGCGGATCCGCTTGCTGGTGGCCTGGAGCTTCCAGTGGACGAGGGTGCCCTCGCCGTCGCCGCCCTCGCGCACCTCGTACTCGCTGAAGTGCTCGGGCAGCAGCTTCGCGCGTGTGCCGGTGTAGTCGGCCAGGGCGTCGAACACCGCCTCCGCGTCCGCCGCGATGACCCGTTCAGTCGTGGCCTCGACCTGCGCCATTGCACTTCCTCCAGCACTTGGTTTCTCGGGGTGTGCGGCCACCCAACCACCCCCCGGCCGGGCCGCCCAAATCGGGGTCCTCACAGGGTGCCGCGCGGGACACGGAATAGGAGGTCGCACGATCAAGGGAACATGTGTTCTATTCTGTGGTCAGTGCTACCGAGGAGGCGTCATGCGCTGGGAGAACCTCACAGCGGACCCCGCAGGGAATCCCGCCCGGGACGCCGCGCTGTTCGGCGCGGACGCGGTGACCACCCGTACCTTCGACACCCCGGAGTTCCGGGGCATCACCTTCCACGAGATCCGGGCCAAGTCGATCGTGAACCGGGTGCCGGGGGCCTCCCGCATGCCGTTCGAGTGGACGGTGAACCCCTATCGGGGCTGCACGCACGCGTGTGTGTACTGCTTCGCCCGCAAGACGCACAGCTATCTGGACCTCGACACGGGCCTCGACTTCGACTCCCAGATCGTGGTGAAGGTCAACTCGCCGGACCTGCTGCGCCGCCAGCTCGGCTCACGCCGCTGGCACGGCGAGCACATCGCGATGGGCACCAACGTCGACTGCTACCAGCGGGCGGAGGGCCGCTACCAGCTGATGCCCGGCATCATCGCCGCCCTGCGCGACCACGCGAACCCCTTCTCGATCCTCACCAAGGGCACGCTGATCCTGCGCGACCTCGACCTCCTGAAGCAGGCCTCCGAGGTCACCGACGTGGGGATCTCCGTCTCCGTGGGCTTCACCGACAGCCAGTTGTGGCGCACCGTCGAGCCGGGCACGCCCGCGCCGGAGCGCCGCCTGGACGCCGTACGCACCCTGACCGACCACGGCATCGGCTGCGGGGTCCTGATGGCCCCCGTGATCCCCTTCCTGGGTGACGACCCGGCCCAACTGCGCGCCACCGTAAGGGCGATCGCGGCCTCCGGCGCCACCTCCGTGACCCCGCTCGTGCTGCATCTGCGACCTGGCGCGCGCGAGTGGTTCATGGCCTGGCTGGCGCACTACCACCCGCATCTCGTACGCCGTTACGAGCGGCTGTACGCGGAGGGCTCCTACGCCCCGAAGTGGTACCAGCGCCGGATCACCCGTCAGGTGCACGAGCTGGCCCAGGAGTACGGCATCGGTCCCGCGCGCGCGGGGATGCCCCGCAGGATCACGGCACCGGAGCCCGCCGCACCGGAACCGGCGCAGCAACCGACACAGCTCACGCTCCTGTGATCACGGGCCTCTCCAGGGCATCCGAGCGCATCCCGCGACCCAATCGGGTCAAGTCTCGCCAGAACGGGTTCTTACGGACCCCCTCTCCGGGACGATGCGGCGAAGGCCGTGGCGTGCACGGCTCACAATCCTCCGTCCCTGGGAGGCTTCATGACGAAACGCGCAGCTGCTCTGTGCGGTGCTGCCGCGGTGGTGGCCGGGATGATCGCATCGGTCCCCGCAGACGCGAGCGCCGGCGCCGCGACCGCACCGCGCACCGACCGGACCGCGAAGCTCACCTGGAAGAAGTGCGGCACCAGCGCCTATCCGACGCTCCAGTGCGCGTCCTTGCAGGTGCCGCTCGACCACTCGAACCCGTACAGCGAGCGGATCACGCTGGCCCTCTCGCGCGTCTCGCACACCGCGAAGAAGTACCAGGGTCCGCTGCTGGTGAACCCCGGCGGCCCCGGCGCGAGCGGACGCACTCTCGCCGGTTACGTCGCGTCCGCACTGCCCAAGGCGGTGGCGGCGCAGTACGACGTGATCGGCTTCGACCCGCGCGGTGTCGGCGCGAGCAAGCCCGCCCTGAACTGCAAGCCGGGGTACTTCAACCCGGGGCGCCCGGACACCGTGCCCAGCACCCCGGCGCTCGAGAAGGCCAACCTCACGCGCGCCGAGTCGTTCGCGAAGGCCTGCGGCACCAAGTACGCGAAGCTTCTGCCGTACATCGACACGGTGAGCTCGGTCCAGGACATGGACGCGATCCGGCACGCGCTCGGCGCCGGGCAGATCAACTACTTCGGGTACTCGTACGGCACCTACCTGGGCGCCGTCTACGCCAAGCTCCACCCTGACCGCGTACGGCGCCTGGTCCTGGACTCCATCGTCGACCCCACCGGTGTGTGGTACGCCGACAACCTCATGCAGGACTTCGCCTTCGACGACCGGCACCGGGCCTTCCTGTCCTGGGTCGCCAAGCACAACTCCGCGTACAAGCTCGGCACCGACCCCGCGAAGATCGAGGCCAAGTGGTACGCGATGCGCGCCGCCCTGGCCAAGAAGCCGGCAGGCAAGAAGGTGGGCGCCTCCCAGGTGGAGGACACGTTCACTCCCGGCGGCTACTACAACGGCTACTGGCCCTATCTCGCCGGGGCGTTCGCGGCCTACGTGAACGACAAGAACGCGGTCCCGCTGGTCAGGGCGTACGACAAATTCGCCGCAGTCGACGCCGCCGGCGACAACAGCTACAGCGTCTACACCTCGGTGCAGTGCCGTGACGCGCCCTGGCCGCGGGACTGGAACCGGTGGCGCGAGGACAACTCGGCGGTGTACGAGAAGGCGCCGTTCATGGCCTGGAGCAACGCCTGGTACAACGCGCCGTGCGCGTTCTGGCCGACGGACTCGCTCCAGCCGGTGGACGTCGCCAACGACGCCATCCCACCGGCGCTGCTCTTCCAGGCCACGAACGACGCGGCCACCCCGTACGAGGGCGGCGTCACCGTCCACGGCCTGCTGCGCGGCTCCAGCCTGGTGGTCGAGCAGGGCGGCGGGAACCACGGCATCTCGCTGAGCGGCAACGCCTGCCTGGACAAGCACCTGGCGGCGTACCTGACCGACGGCAAGGTGCCGCGCAGCGGCGGCGAGGTCGACGCGGTGTGCAAGACGCTCCCCGACCCGAAGCCGCTGAGCACGAAGGCCGCCTCCACCGCCTCGCGCGGCTCGACACTGCACGGCCTGCTCGGTTTCCGGGGCTGAACACCCCCTGAGCAGCGGCCCGTCGGGGGCGTTGTCGGACCCATGGTCCACCATGGACGCATGAGTGACCCGACTCCCTTTCCCACCCCCGACGGGCCGACCCGCCTCCACGTTCGAGGCGTGCGCGGTGATGAGCGAGTGAGTGCCCTCCGGGTCCGCGAGATGGCCCTCGACGACTGTCCCCGTGTTGCCGAGATCCGCATCCGCGGCTGGCAGACCGCGTACAAGGGGCTGATACCTCAGTCGTATCTCGACGCGCTCAGCGTGGAGGAGGACGCGGCGCGGCGCCGCGAGCGCTTCGGGCGGGGCGGCACCGAGATCGTGAACCTGGTCGCCGAGCGGGACGGCGAGGTGGTCGGCTGGGTCTGCCACGGCCCGTACCGGGACGGTGAAGTCCGCACCGAGGACGTCGAGTTGTACGCGATCTATGTGCATCCCGACCGGGCCGGGGACGGGGTGGGGCAGGCGCTGCTGAGTGAGTCGGTGGACCGGTGTGCCGCCGCCGGACACGGGCGGATGCTGCTGTGGGTGCTCAAGGGCAACACCCGGGCCCGCCGTTTCTACGAGCGGGCCGGGTTCACCCCCGACGGCGCCGAGGAGCCTTTCGACGTGGACGGTGTAGCGGTGCCCGAGGTGCGTTACGTCCGCGCCTTCCCCAGCGTGGAGAGTGACTGACTCAGCGGCCTACGTCTTCGGCAGCCGTGCCAGCGCCCGCACCGCCGCCTCCGCGAGCGTCGGATGCGCCAGCGCCTCCGTCAGGACCGGTCTCGCCCGTGCGTCCCCGAGCGCGCCGAGCCCCTCCACGCAGGCGAGGGCGACCCTGCGGTGTGGATCGTGCGGGCGCAGCCTGCGTTCCAGGGTGGTGATCAGCGCGGGCACGGCCTCGGGGGCGCGCAGCTCGGCCAGCAGGCGTACCGGATGCAGGGCGTAGGCGACGCGCAGTTCGTTGGTGGCGAGTGCGGCCGCGGCGCGGGAGGTGCGGGGATCACCGAGCCGGGCCAGGGCGCAGGCGGCGGACGCGCAGCGCTGCGGTTCGCGGTGGTTGAGGAACAGGACGAGTGCCTCGAAGGCCCGCCGGTCCCCGGCGGCCCCGAGCCGGAAAGCGACCAACTCCCGTGCCCACAGCGGCTGTCCGGGCTCGGTCAGCGCCGCCGCCAGCTCATCGGCGTCCTCGGTCGCCACGAGACGGTCGTACGCCGCCGAGGCCCCGGACTCGCCTCGTAAACGCTCCGTGAGTGATCGCAACTCTTCGTCCATGACGCCGAGCCTAGGGAAACCTCTGAGGTGCGGGGACGTACATCACAAACTCGGGGGCTGGCGCGCTCGTTACTGGCGGGTTAAGCTCAGACGAGCGAGTTACCCACTCGCGTTCTACTCACGGTGGCCTGGTGACGCAGCCGCCGGGAGAGCAGTCGGTTCGGTACTTCAGGTACCTCAGTACGACATGGCTCCGGGACAGAGCCGGTCGGCTTCACGTTCTCTGGGCGCTTCGCCCAGGAACGGCACCGGGCGTGTGCGCTTGTCAGCCCGGAATCACCCGCAAGAACCTCCGCACGGTGTGCGCCTGTCGGCGTACCCGCGTGCACTCCTCAGTCGTCACCCTCTCCCTGGAGTCCCGCGATGGCCACTCCCCTTTCCGACACCTCTCTGTCCCCGCTCAAGACCGTCGCCGTCATCGGCCTCGGCACGATGGGCACCGGCATCGCCGAGGTTCTGGCACGCGCCGGCCGCGAAGTCATCGGCATCGACATCAGCGAGGCCCAGGCCGCCCAGGCGGTCACGGCGCTCGAAGCCTCCACCGCCCGCGCCGTGCGCCGCGAGCGCCTGACCGAGCAGGAGCGCGAGGACGTCCTCTCCCGCTTCCGTACGTTCACCGATCTCGCGGCCGCGGCCGACGCGGACCTGGTCATCGAGGTGACCCCGGAGTCGTACGACATCAAGCAGCAGGTCTTCCGCGCGCTCGACGACATCGTGCGCCCGGAGACGATCCTCGCCACCGGCACGAACGCCCTGTCCGTGACGCGCCTGGCCGCCGACTCGGCCCGCCCCGAGCGCGTCCTTGGCCTGCACTTCTTCAACCCGGCGCCCGCGATGAAGCTCGTCGAGGTCGTCTCCTCGGTGCTGACCGCGCCGGGGGCCGTGGCCGCGGTCACCGACCTGGCCATCGAACTCGGCAAGGAGCCCGTCGCGGTCGGCGACCGCCCCGGCTTCGTCGCCGACGGGCTGCTGTTCGGCTACCTCAACCAGGCCGCCGCGATGTACGAGGCGAAGTACGCCTCCCGCGAGGACATCGACGCGGCGATGAAGCTCGGCTGCGGGCTGCCGATGGGACCGCTCGCACTGCTCGACCTGATCGGTGTCGACACCGCGCGCACGGTCCTGGAGGCCATGTACGCCGAGTCGCACGACCGGCTGCACGCCCCCGCGCCCATCCTCAAGCAGCTCAGCGAGGCGGGCCTGACCGGCAGGAAGTCGGGGCGCGGCTTCTACTCGTACGAGGCTTCCAACAGCGCGAGTGTCGTGCGGGACGCCCTGACTCCCCTCGAAGGCGCCGCCCCGGCGCCCGGCCGCACTGTCCGCTCCGTCGGTGTCGCGGGCTCCGGCACGATGGCGTCCGGCATCGCCGAGGTGTTCGCGAAGGCCGGGTACGAGGTCGTCCTCGCCGCCCGCAGCGAGGAGAAGGCGCAGGCCGCCAAGGCCCGTATCGGCAAGTCGCTTTCGCGGTCTGTCGACAAGGGGCGGATGACGGCCGAGGCCGCGGCGGGAACCCTGGACCGGATCACGCCGGCGGGCTCGTACGACGCCTTCGAGGACGTCGATCTCGCCCTGGAGGCGGTCGCCGAGGACCTGGAGATCAAGCAGCAGCTGTTCGCGACCTTCGACAAGGTCTGCAAGCCCGGCGCGATCCTCGCCACCACCACCTCCTCGCTGCCCGTCGTCGCCTGCGCCCGCGCCACCTCGCGCCCGCAGGACGTGATCGGCATGCACTTCTTCAACCCGGCCCCGGCGATGAAGCTCGTCGAGGTCGTGCGGACGGTGCTGACCGCCGACGATGTGCACGCCACCGTGCGCGAGGTCTGCGCGAAGATCCGCAAGCACCCGGTGGACTGCGGGGACCGGGCCGGCTTCATCGTGAACGCGCTGCTGTTCCCGTACTTGAACAACGCCATCAAGATGGTCCAGGAGCACTACGCGACGCTCGACGACATCGACGCCGCGATGAAGCTCGGCGGCGGTTACCCCATGGGCCCCTTCGAGCTCCTGGACGTCGTCGGCCTCGATGTCTCGCTGGCCATCGAGAAGGTGCTGCACCGCGAGTTCCGCGACCCGGGGCTCGCCCCGGCGCCGCTCCTGGAGCACCTGGTGGCCGCGGGCTGCCTCGGCCGCAAGACGGGCCGCGGCTTCCGCGAATATGCCCGCCGCTGAGCGAGAGGGCGACTGGTTCGCGGACAGCGCCCACTGGGGCGGCCTGCTCGACCCGGCCGGAAACCCCCCGCCCACGGAGGGCGGGGGGATCCCCGGACATGCGCACTCCCCTGCACATATGCAGTACGTTCGGGTCATGTCCCAGCCCGCCAAGTCCTCACGTACACCAGCCACGCCCGACGCGCCGGAGAGTGCCGCGGGCACTCGCGCGGCGGCCCAGCGGCTCAAGATGCGTCGCGAGCTGGCGGCCGCGGCCATGGAGCTGTTCGCGACCAAGGGGTACGAGGCGACCACCGTCGACGAGATCGCCGCCCAGGCCGGGGTGGCCCGTCGCACCTTCTTCCGCCACTTCCGTTCCAAGGAAGAGGCGATCTTCCCGGACCACGACGACACCCTGATCCGGGCCGAGGCGGTGCTGAACGCGGCTCCCGCACACGAGCACCCGCTCGACACGGTGTGCCGTGGCATCAAGGAAGTCATGAAGATGTACGCGGCCCAGCCCGAGATCTCCGTCTCGCGCTACAAGCTCACGCGCGAGGTGCCGACGCTGCGCGAGGCCGAGATCGCCTCCGTGGCGCGCTACGAGCGACTGTTCACCCGCTATCTGCTGGGCCACTTCGACGAGCACGCGCACGACGACGACGCCAACGACGACCCGCTGCTCGCGGAGGTCGCCGCTTCCGCCGTGGTGACGGCACACAATCACGTGCTGCGGCGCTGGCTGCGGGCCGGGGGCCAGGGGGACGTCGAGACCCAGCTGGACCACGCGTTCTCGATCGTCCGCAAGACCTTCGGGACCGGGATCGGCGCCGGGCGCGATGTCGCGCCGCAGGCGGCACCGGCTTCCTCCTTCACGGAGGGGGACGTTCTGGTGACCGTCGCCCGGGTCGATGCCCCGCTTGACCAGGTCATGCGGACCATCGAGCAGGCTCTCCGCGACCGGTCGTAACCACTCCCCCTCACCGAACCGCGGCTTCGCCGCTTGTCCTCGATCGCCGGACGGGCTTGACCTGGCTCGTCCGGCGTTTTCATGCCGCTTTGCGCCCCACCTGATCGATCATCGCTCAAGTGTTACGTAAAGATTTCACCTGAGCGCAACTTCTGGCACTCCGTGCCTTGTCACGTGACACGCCGTGCCATACCTTGAAGGAGTCCGGGCGGCCGGCGTGCAGAGACCTTTCGTACGTCGGCTGTCCCCGCAAGCCAATGGCGAGCGCGCCCGGACGCCTGCGTCACAGGCAACCTTCTGCGCCGACCCAGCGCTGCCACAGCATCACCTCCGCCGAACCGACGGCACACCCCTCACCCCAGCAGCACCGACGTAACCCTCAGCGTCTCCCCTCAAGACGCCAGTCGCCGGAGGCAACACCGTGAAGGAAATCCTGGACGCGATCCAGTCGGGGACAGCTACGTCCGCCGACTTCGCCGCTCTGCCGCTCCCCGAGTCGTACCGCGCGATCACCGTGCACAAGGACGAGACGGAGATGTTCGCCGGCCTCGCCACCCGCGACAAGGACCCCCGTAAGTCGATCCACCTGGACGACGTGCCGGTGCCCGAGCTCGGCCCGGGCGAGGCCCTGGTGGCCGTCATGGCCTCCTCGGTCAACTACAACTCGGTGTGGACTTCGATCTTCGAGCCGATGGCGACCTTCGGGTTCCTGGAGCGCTACGGCAGGCTCAGCGAGCTCACCAAGCGGCACGACCTGCCGTACCACATCATCGGTTCCGACCTGGCGGGCGTCGTGCTGCGCACAGGGCCCGGCGTGAACGCCTGGAAGCCGGGCGACGAGGTCGTCGCGCACTGCCTGTCCGTCGAGCTGGAGTCGTCCGACGGCCACAACGACACGATGCTCGACCCCGAGCAGCGCATCTGGGGCTTCGAGACCAACTTCGGCGGCCTGGCAGAGGTCGCACTCGTCAAGTCCAACCAGCTGATGCCGAAGCCGGACCACCTCAGCTGGGAGGAGGCCGCCGCTCCGGGCCTGGTGAACTCCACCGCGTACCGCCAGCTGGTCTCCCGCAACGGCGCCGGTATGAAGCAGGGCGACAACGTCCTGATCTGGGGCGCGAGCGGTGGGCTCGGCTCGTACGCCACGCAGTTCGCGCTGGCCGGCGGCGCCAACCCCATCTGTGTCGTCTCCAGCCCGCAGAAGGCGGACATCTGCCGGGCGATGGGCGCCGAGGCGATCATCGACCGCAACGCCGAGGACTACAAGTTCTGGAAGGACGAGCACAACCAGGACCCCAAGGAGTGGAAGCGCTTCGGGAAGCGGATCCGTGAGCTGACCGGTGGCGAGGACGTCGACATCGTCTTCGAGCACCCGGGCCGCGAGACCTTCGGCGCGAGCGTCTACGTCACCCGCAAGGGCGGCACGATCGTCACCTGCGCCTCGACCTCCGGGTACAACCACGAGTACGACAACCGCTACCTGTGGATGTCCCTGAAGAAGATCGTCGGCTCGCACTTCGCGAACTACCGCGAGGCCTGGGAGGCCAACCGGCTCGTCGCCAAGGGCAAGATCCATCCGACGCTCTCCCGGGTGTACTCCCTGGAGGAGACCGGGCAGGCCGCCTACGACGTGCACCGCAACCTGCATCAGGGCAAGGTCGGAGTCCTGGCGCTCGCGCCCCGCGAGGGCCTGGGCGTCCGCGACGAGGAGAAGCGCGCCCAGCACATCGACGCCATCAACCGCTTCCGGAACATCTGAGGTCATCGATGACAGAGCGCCAGAAGGACCGGCCGTGGCTGATGCGGACGTACGCCGGTCACTCCACGGCAGAGGCGTCCAACGAGCTGTACCGGCGCAACCTCGCCAAGGGGCAGACGGGCCTCTCCGTGGCCTTCGACCTGCCGACGCAGACCGGGTACGACCCCGACCACATCCTCGCCCGCGGCGAGGTCGGCCGGGTCGGCGTGCCGGTCTCGCACCTCGGTGACATGCGCCGGCTGTTCCAGGACATCCCGCTGGAGCAGATGAACACCTCGATGACCATCAACGCCACCGCCATGTGGCTGCTGGCGCTCTATCAGGTCGTCGCCGAGGAGCAGGGCGCCGACATCACCCAGCTCCAGGGGACGACCCAGAACGACATCGTGAAGGAGTACCTGTCGCGGGGGACGCACGTCTTCCCGCCGGTTCCCTCGCTCCGGCTGACGACGGACATGATCACCTACACGGTGAACCACATCCCCAAGTGGAACCCGATCAACATCTGCAGCTACCACCTCCAGGAGGCGGGAGCCACCCCGGTCCAGGAGATCGCGTACGCGATGTCCACCGCGATCGCCGTCCTGGACGCGGTGTTCGCGTCGGGGCAGATCGCCGAGGACCGCAAGGGTGATGTCGTCGCGCGCATCTCCTTCTTCGTGAACGCGGGCGTCCGCTTCATCGAGGAGATGTGCAAGATGCGGGCGTTCGGGCGGATCTGGGACCAGATCACGCGCGAGCGGTACGGCATCGAGGACCCCAAGCAGCGCCGCTTCCGGTACGGCGTCCAGGTCAACTCCCTCGGTCTGACCGAGGCTCAGCCGGAGAACAACATCCAGCGGATCGTCCTCGAGATGCTGGCCGTGACGCTTTCGAAGGACGCCCGCGCGCGTGCCGTGCAACTCCCCGCCTGGAACGAGGCGTTGGGCCTGCCCCGGCCCTGGGACCAGCAGTGGTCGCTGCGCATGCAGCAGGTGCTCGCCTACGAGAGCGACCTGCTGGAGTACGCGGACATCTTCGAGGGCTCGCACGTCATCGAGGCCAAAGTGGCGTCCCTGGTCGAGGAATCGCTCGCCGAGATCGACCGCATCCAGGAGATGGGCGGCGCGATGGCCGCCGTCGAGTCGGGCTACCTGAAATCGCAGCTCGTCTCCTCGCACGCCGAGCGCCGGGCCCGTATCGAGTCCGGCCAGGAGAAGATCGTCGGCGTCAACATCTTCGACTCGACCGAGCCGAACCCGCTCACGGCCGACCTGGACGCGGCGATCCAGACGGTCGACCCGGCGGTCGAGGCCCGAGTGGTCGGGGCCCTCCAGAACTGGCGCGACACCCGGTATCAGCCGCCGTTCAACCACCCGCGCCCGTGCAAGGCGCTGGAGCGGCTGAAGGCGGCCGCCAAGGGCACCGACAACCTCATGGAAGCCACCCTGGAGTGCGCCCGCGCCGGCGTCACGACCGGCGAGTGGTCCGGGGCCCTGCGCGAGGTGTTCGGCGAGTTCCGCGCCCCCACCGGTGTCTCGTCCGCGCCCGTCGCGGTCACCGCCGAGGAGGGCACCGCGATGGCGCTGGTGCGCAAGAAGGTGGAGCGGACGGCGCAGGACATGGGCGTCGGCAAACTCCGCTTCCTGGTCGGCAAGCCGGGCCTGGACGGGCACTCCAACGGCGCCGAGCAGATCGCCGTGCGGGCCCGCGACGCCGGGTTCGAGGTGGTCTACCAGGGCATCCGGCTCACCCCTGAGGAAATCGTGGCCGCGGCCGTCGCCGAGGACGTGCACGGCGTCGGTCTCTCGATCCTGTCCGGCTCGCACGCCCAGCTGGTGCCGGACGTGCTGGAGAGGCTGCGCGAGGCCGGTGCGGCCGACATCCCGGTGATCGCGGGCGGGATCATCCCGAACGCCGACGCCGAACTACTGAAAGCCGCGGGAGTGGCCGCGGTCTTCACCCCGAAGGACTTCGACATCACCGGAATCATCGGCCGTATCGTCGACGAGATCCGCAAAGCGAACAAGCTCGACCCCCTGGAGGTCCCCGCATGACCGTCAACCGTCTGCGTCCCCGCCGCTCCTGCCTCGCGGTGCCGGGAAGCAACCCCCGCTTCCTGGAGAAGGCGCAGGGCCTCCCCGCGGACCAGGTCTTCCTCGACCTCGAGGACGCGTGCGCGCCGCTCGCCAAGCCCGAGGCGCGGCACACCATCGTCAAGTTCCTCAACGAGGGCGACTGGACCGGCAAGACGAGGGTCGTGCGGGTCAACGACTGGACGACGGAGTGGACGTACCGCGATGTCGTGACGGTTGTCGAGGGCGCCGGTCCGAACCTCGACTGCATCATGCTGCCGAAGGTGCAGGACGCCCAGCAGGTCGTCGCGCTCGACCTCCTGCTGACCCAGATCGAGAAGACGATGGGCTTCGAGGTCGGCAAGATCGGTATCGAGGCGCAGATCGAGAACGCCAAGGGCCTGGTCAACGTCAACGAGATCGCGGCCGCCTCGCCGCGCACCGAGACCATCATCTTCGGCCCGGCCGACTTCATGGCGTCGATCAACATGAAGACCCTGGTCGTGGGCGAACAGCCGCCCGGCTACGGCGCGGACGCCTACCACTACATCCTGATGAAGATCCTGATGGCGGCCCGTACCTACGACCTCCAGGCGATCGACGGCCCGTACCTGCAGATCCGCAACGTGGACGGCTACCGCGAGGTCGCGCAGCGCGCCGCCGCCCTCGGCTTCGACGGCAAGTGGGTGCTGCACCCGGGTCAGGTCGAGGCGTCGAACGAGATCTTCTCGCCCTCCCAGGAGGACTTCGACCACGCCGAACTGATCCTGGACGCCTACGAGTACTGCACGTCCGAGGCGGGCGGCAAGAAGGGCTCCGCGATGCTCGGCGACGAGATGATCGACGAGGCCAGCCGCAAGATGGCGCTCGTCATCTCGGGCAAGGGCCGGGCCGCCGGCATGCAGCGCACGTCCAAGTTCGAAGCCCCGGAGGCCTGAGCACCATGCAGTTCGGACGCACCTACGAAGAGTTCGAGGTCGGCGCGGTCTACAAGCACTGGCCCGGAAAAACGGTCACGGAGTACGACGACCACCTCTTCTGTCTGCTGACCATGAACCACCACCCGCTCCACATGGACAGCAACTACGCGGAGAAGACGACCGACTTCGGGAAGAACGTCGTCGTCGGGAACTACATCTACTCCCTGCTGCTCGGCATGTCGGTCCCCGACGTGTCCGGCAAGGCGATCGCCAACCTGGAGGTCGAGTCGCTGAAGCACGTGGCGCCGACCTTCCACGGCGACACGATCTACGGCGAGACCACGGTCCTCGACAAGACGCCGTCCAGGTCCAAGTCGGACCGCGGGATCGTCTACGTGGAGACCAAGGGCTACAAGCAGGACGGCACGCTGGTCTGCGTGTTCCGCCGCAAGGTGATGGTCCCCACCGAGACGTACATCAAGGAGCGCGGCGGCGAGCAGCCCGGCCGCCCGGAGCTGAAGCAGACGGAGAAGTAGCCATGGCGCGACTCGCCCAGACCGCCGGTCTCACCGAAATCCAGCAGGAGATCCTCTCCACCGTCCGCGACTTCGTGGACAAGGAGATCATCCCGGTCGCCACCGAGCTGGAGCACCGCGACGAGTACCCACAGGAGATCGTCGACGGGCTCAAGGAGTTGGGCCTCTTCGGGCTGATGATCCCGGAGGAGTACGGCGGTCTGGGCGAGTCCCTCCTGACGTACGCGCTGTGCGTCGAGGAGATCGCCCGTGGCTGGATGTCGGTGTCCGGCATCATCAACACCCACTTCATCGTGGCCTACATGCTCAAGCAGCACGGCACACAGGAGCAGAAGGACTACTTCCTGCCGCGGATGGCGCTGGGCGAGACGCGGGGCGCCTTCTCGATGTCGGAGCCGGCACTCGGCTCGGATGTCTCGGCGATCACGTCGAAGGCGGTCAAGGACGGCGACGAGTACGTCCTGAACGGTCAGAAGATGTGGCTGACGAACGGCGGCACATCGAACCTGGTGGCCGTCCTCGTGAAGAGTGACGAAGGACACCCCGAGGGCACCCCGGCCCACAAGTCGATGACGACCTTCCTGATCGAGAAGGAGCCCGGCTTCGGAGAGGTCCGCCCCGGCCTCACCATCCCCGGGAAGATCGACAAGATGGGCTACAAGGGGGTCGACACCACCGAGTTGATCATGGACGGACTGCGCATTCCGGCCAATCGCGTGCTCGGCGGGACCACCGGCCGAGGGTTTTACCAAATGATGGACGGGGTCGAGGTCGGCCGCGTGAATGTGGCGGCGCGTGGCTGTGGCGTCGCACAACGTGCATTTGAGCTGGGTGTCTCCTATGCCCAGCAGCGTCACACTTTCGGCAAGCCGATCGCCCAGCACCAGGCGATCCAGTTCAAGCTGGCCGAGATGGCTACCAAGGTCGAGGCCGCCCATGCGATGATGGTGAATGCAGCACGCAAAAAGGACTCCGGGGAACGAAACGACCTCGAAGCAGGGATGGCGAAGTACCTCGCCTCCGAATACTGCAAGGAAGTAGTCGAGGACGCTTTCCGGATCCACGGTGGCTACGGCTTCTCGAAGGAGTACGAGATCGAGCGTCTCTACCGTGAGGCGCCAATGCTGCTGATCGGCGAAGGTACCGCCGAGATCCAGAAAATGATCATCGGGCGCAGGCTGCTCGAAGAGTACCGACTCCAGGGCTAGATGTCCCGGTTAGGGGTGTTTCCTTCGAGAAGAACATCACACCCCGTCAGCACTCTTCAGCCGTCGACTCGGCTTCCTGGCTTGCCCAGTTGTGGCCCGCGACCGGTACGATCCCGGGAAAGCCGCCGTCCCCCGTTTTTGCAGCGCGGCATCATCCGCTACGAAGGTCATCCATGCCCCACAGCCAAACCTCTGCACCTCGCGACAGCCTGGCAGGCGTACGCCTCGCGCGCGGAGCATCGCCGTGGCTTCTCCCGACCGTTGCCACCGCAGCCCTCAGCCTGGCACGCGCACGCCACTCCGGCGTCGCCAAGGCCGTGGCCGTACCCGCCACCGCGCTCGCGGCGGGGATGCTGTGGTTCTTCCGCGACCCAGAGCGTGAGATCACGCAGGGCAGGGTCATCTCGCCCGCCGACGGTGTGGTGCAGAGCATCATGCCGTGGAAGGACGGACGCACCCGCGTCGCGATCTTCATGAGCCCGCTGAACGTCCACGTCAACCGCGCGCCTCTCTCCGGCACGGTGACATCGGTCGAGCACATCCCCGGTGGGTTCGTTCCGGCGTTCAACAAGGAGAGCGAGAACAACGAACGCGTCGTCTGGCACTTCGACACCGAGCTCGGTGACATCGAGATGATCCAGATCGCCGGCGCGGTCGCCCGCCGTATCGTTCCTTATATCCCTCAGGGTACGAAGGTCGAGCAGGGCGAGCGGATCGGCTTGATCCGGTTCGGCTCGCGCGTCGACATCTATCTCCCCGAGGGTGTCGAGGTTGACGTGGAGGTCGGTCAGAAGACCGTGGCTGGGGTGACTCGAATTGACCGTGATTGATCCCGAGACGCAGGCAGGCACCGGCTGGGTGCCGGAGGCCGACGAGGTGGACGACGAAGAGGAGATGCCCCTCTCTCTCCGCCTCTCAATAGCGGACACCCTCACCCTGGGCAACGCGACCTGCGGCTTCATGGCGGTGTACTTCACCACCACCGGCATCCTGATCCCGCACCTCACGGGCAGCCAGGAGACGGGCATGGCACGGCACAGCGCCGCCACGGCCGTCATCCTCATGCTGTGCGCGGCGGTCTTCGACCTCTTCGACGGCCTGGTCGCCCGCAAGCTGCGCTCCTCCCCCATGGGCGCCGAGCTGGACAACCTCTCCGACCTGATCAGCTTCGGGCTCGCTCCGGCGTACTTCGTGCTGGTCTACGGCATGGTCGCGGACGACGCGCATCAGCGGGTGGCGGCGCTGGGGGCCATCGTGGTCCTCCTCGCGGTCGTACTGAGACTCGCGCGCTTCTCCTGCGTCACGGTCAAGGACGGCACGTTCCAGGGCATGCCATCGCCCTTCGGAGCACTCACCGTGGTCTCCATCGTGCTGCTCGAGCTGCCGTTCGTCGCCACGCTCATGGCGATCCTCGGCACCGCCTGGCTGATGGTGAGCCGGGTCGAGTACCCGAAGCCGAGGGGGCGGCTCGCCATCGCGATGCTCTCCTGGATCGTCGTCAGCATGGGCCTCCTCGTGGCCTGGGCCTTCGACGCTCCCAGCGGGATACTGCTGCTGCAGACCGGGTGCGCGCTGCAGCTGGTCATGGGTGCGGTGATTCCCCTCTTCGCCACGGCTCGGAAGGTGAACAACTTCCGGGACAACCGGCGTGAGGCACGGGCGGCTCAGCTGCCGTAGTGCTTGTACGAGCCGCGCTTGTACGTACCGAAGGGCCCCGAACCACACGGTTCGGGGCCCTTCGGCTTTTTCGGGGCCCTTGTTCGGCCTTTGGTGTCACGCCCCTGGCGTGTAGCCCTCTGCCGCCGTCGAGGCCGCCGCCTCCCGGACCACCGTCATTCCGCCCACGGCGCTCTTGTCCGGCTTCAGGATGATGCTCTGCTTCGAGGACGGGGACTTCGGATCGCTGAAGTCCTGGGTGACGCCGAAGCCCGGGTCGAAGGCGTCGATCGTCAGCAGGGCCTTGTCGACGCCTTCGCGGGTGAGGTCCTTGCTGTCGCAAGCCTTCTTCAGGGCCTCACCGAAGGCGGCCGCCGCGGTCCAGCCGGCCACCACACCGTTGTCGAGGGAGTCCTTCGGGTAGGCCGCCTTGTAGTCCTCGACGAGCTTCTTGCCCTCCGGGGTGTCGGCGCCGATGGGGAGAGAGGGCGAGGCCACGTAGTAGTTCGCCGTCAGGGCCGGGCCCGCCTGGGTGGCCAGCAGCTGCGGGGCGAAGGCCGAGTTGTTGCCGATGATCGGCACATTGAACCTTCCGGCCGCCGCGACACCGACGAGCGAGGCCGCCTGGCGCGGTCCCGCGCTGATCACGATCGCCTTGACACCGGCCTGTTTGAGGGCGGCGACCTGGGCGGTCATGTCGTTGTCGGTCGGCTTGATCTTCTGCTCGACGACGGTGAGCCCCGACTCCTTCGCCATGTACTTGGAGCCGACCAGGGCGTTCTCGCCGTAGTCCCCCTCGAAGTACACATGGCCGATCTTGTCGCCCGCCTTGATGCCCTTCTCCTTGATCAGGAAGTCGACGGCGTTGATCGTCTCGATGTCGTACGTCGATCCGATGACCCGGATGTACGGGCTGCCCAGCAGGGTGGCCGACCAGGCCTGCGGCAGCACGAGCCCCTTGTCCTGGCCGTCCACCCGCTGCTTCACGGCGGCGACGAACGGCGAGCCGATGAACTGCGTGAAGCCCAGCACCTTCGGCGCAAGCTCCGTGTACCCGGAGACCGCCTTCTGCGGGTCGTAGCCGTGGTCCCGGACGGTGAGCGCCAGCTGGTAGCCGCAGATGCCGCCGTCGGCGTTGACCTGCTTCACATAGAGCTGCTGGGCCTGTGTGACGCTCTTGCCGAGGGTGGCGTAGACGCCGGTCATGTCGGTGAGCGCGCCGAGACTGATGGTCTTGCCGGAGATGCCGTCGCCGGTCTTCACCCCGCCGGCGGCCGTCTCCTTGTCGTCGTCCCCGTCCTTGGCCTTGGAGCTGCACCCGGCCAGCACGAGCAGGGCGGCCAGCGTCCCGGCGGCCACCCTTGCCATGTATGTCCTTCTCATCGTTCCTCCCCTGGAGTGGGCCTTGAGCCGTTCGGCTTGGCGCGACGCCGGGCGGCGACCCTGATCAGGCCGCCCGGCAGGAAGAGCACGACCGCCACGACGGCGGCGCCGTAGAGGTACCTCGACGCCTCGCCCGGTGCGATCCCCCCGGTGCCGGGGTCGGAGACCAGGGGCAGCGCGTCGCTGTAGCGGGTCAGCAGCTGCGGCAGCAGGGAGACAAACGCGGCCCCGACCACCGCCCCGGCGACCGAGCCGAGTCCGCCGATGACGATCATGGCGAGATATTCGAGCGAGAGGATCATGCCGAAGTAGTCCGGCACCGTCCGCTGGAAGATCAGCGCGAGCAGCACCCCGGCCAGGCCCGCGTACATCGAGGACAGCACGAAGACCGCGGCGCGGTAGCGGGCGACCGGCACGCCGATCACCCCGGCCGCGATCCGGTGGTCGCGGATCGCGTTCATGGCCCGCCCCGGCCGGCCCCGCAGCACCCCGCGGGCGAAGAGCGCACCGCCCAGAAGCATCAGGAGGCCCGCGTACCAGAGCTTCTCGGCGGAGCCGAACGGCACGGCGGCGACGACGAGTTCACGGTCGTCGAAGGTCAGCCCGAAGATGCTCAGGGGTGGTACGTCGCGGCCGTTGAAGCCGCCCGTCAGATCACGCGCGTTGAACAGCACGTGCTGGCCGATGACGATCAGGGCGAGGGTGGCGATGCCGAGATACGCGCCGCGCAGCCGCCCCGCGATGGGGCTGAACAGCCCGCCCGCGACACCGGCGGCCAGCACGGCCAGGACGGTGGCGAGCCAGGTCGGCAGCCCGAGCCCGGTCAGTCCGTCGCCCCCGTCACCGGCGAACACGCAGTAGCCGTACGCCCCGACCGCCAGGAAGAAGGCGTGCCCCATGGAGAGCTGTCCGGTCGCGCCGGTGAGCAGGTTGATGCCGATCGCGCCGATCGCGGCGGCCATCGCGAACAGGCCCGCCTGGAGCCAGAAGCGGTCCAGGTAGAAGGGCAGGGCGAGCAGCAGGACGGCGCCCGCGGCCCAGACGTATGTGCGGGGACGGGTGAACCACAGCGGTGGAGCGCCGCTCCTGCGGGTGCTTGCGAGGACCTCAGACACGGGCGAGCTCCTTCGTGCCGAAGAGCCCGGCGGGCCGGATGAGCAGGATCGCGACCATGACGAGGTACGGGGCGAGGTCGCCGAGTCCCCTGCCCAGGAAGGTCAGATCGCTCTGGTAGCCGGTGGCGAGGGACTCCGTGATCCCGACGAGCAGACCGCCGACCAGCGCGCCCGTCGTCGAGTCGAGACCCCCGAGGATCGCGGCTGGGAAGGCCTTCAGCGCGGCGAGTGAGGTGGCCCGCTCGAGGCCCGGAGTCGGGAAGACGGTGAGGAACAGCGCGGCGACCGCGGCGAGTCCACCGGCCACCGCCCAGGCGCCTAGCGACACCCGCCCGAGCCGTACGCCCATGAGAGCGGCGGTCTCCGGGCTTTCGGCGGCGGCGCGCATCGCCACGCCCCACGAGGTGTACCGGAAGGCCAGCAGGAAGGCCGTGATGAGCAGGGCGGCGGCCACGAACGCGGCGATCCGCGTGTGCGCGAGGGAGACCGGCCCGACCGTGAGCACCGCGTCGCCCCACGGATCGCCGAGCGGCAGTACGTCCGTGCCGATACGCCGGGTCAGTTCGGTGGTGAGCAGGATGTCGACGCCGATGGTGACGATGGCGAGAACACTGTGGTCGGACCCCCGGTAGCGGCGCATCACCAGGAACTCCACCGCCGCCCCCACCAGCGCGGCGCCCGCGATCCCGGCGAGCAGCGCGGGCCAGAAGCCGATGTCGTCGTGGAGGGAGGCGGTGACATAGCCGCCCGCGAGCAGCAGCGAGGCGTGGGCGAAGTTCACGACCTCGGTGGCGCGGAAGATGACGACGAAGCCTAGAGCGATGAGGGCGTAGACGGAGCCCAACGAGACGCCGTTGAGGAGGAGTTCGGCGAAGGTGCTCATGAGGCGGTCTCCTCACCGTCGGTGCGGGCCTTGTCGGGGCGGTCCCTGTCGGCACGGTCCTGGTCGGCGCGGTCACCGTCCGCGGGCTCATCGTCCGCACGCTCGCCCAGGTAGGCCCGTACGACCGCCGGATCCTTCTGTACGTCGACGGGGGCGCCGTCGGCGATCAGCCGGCCGAAGTCCAGTACGGTCACCGCGTCCGCGAGCCGCATCACCACCCCCATGTCGTGTTCGACGAGCACGATCGAGATGCCGAGGCTGTCGCGGACGCCCGCGACGACCGCGGCGGTGCGGCGTCGTTCGTCGGCGGTCATGCCCGCGACCGGTTCGTCGAGCAGCAGGAGGCGGGGCTCCATGCACAGGGCGCGGGCGAGTTCGGCGAGCTTCTGCTGCCCGTACGGGAGCGAGCCCGCCGGGCGGTCGAGTTGCTGTTCAATGCCCACGAACTCGGCTATCTCGCGGACGCGTTCACGGTGCCGGCGCTCCTCGCGGGCCGCCGCGGGCAGCCGAAGTCCCGCGGCCAGGAAGCCGGTGCGGGTCAGCCGGTGGCGGCCGAGCAGCAGGCTGTCCTCGACCGTGGCCAGCGGCGGCAGGGCGAGGTTCTGGAAGATCCGCGCCACGCCCAGACCCGCGATGCGGTGCGGAGGGAGTCCGGTGAGCTCGTGCTCGCCGAACCGTACGCTGCCGGAGGCGGGCCGGCAGACACCGGAAAGCACGTTGAAACAGGTGGACTTGCCGGCGCCGTTGGGGCCGATGAGGGCGTGCACGGTGCCGGGGCGGACGGTGAAGCTGACGGCGTCGAGGGCGGTCAGGCCGGCGAAGCGGACCGTCAACTCCCTTACGTGGAGTGGCGGGACGTCGGTGTCGGGCGAGTCTTCCATCGCGGGCGTCACCCCTTCCACCTGGGCAGTGTCGGGTGGGTGGCGCGGGCCTGGGAGGCGTCTTCTGCCGCGTCCTCGTCGACGACGCCCAGATAGCGGCGGCGCACCTCGTCGGAGGCGGCGAGTTCGTCGGCCGGGCCCGAGAGGGTCACTTCGCCGACTTCGAGGACGTACGCGCGGGAGGCGAGCCGCAGGGCGAGCGCGGCGTTCTGCTCGACGAGCAGGACCGAGGTGCCCTGGGCGTTGATCTCCCGTACGGTGTCGGCGATTCGCCGAGCCATCAACGGGGCGAGTCCGAGGGACGGTTCGTCGAGCAGGAGCACCTTGGGAGTGGCCATCAGGGCCCGCGCGACCGCGAGCATCTGCTGTTCGCCGCCCGAGAGGAGGCCCGCGCGCTGCTGGGCGCGTTCGGCGAGGACGGGGAACAGGTCGTGCACACGGCGCAGGGCGGCCGCTCGCTCCGCCCGGCCGCCCACGGCTCCGAGCGCTCCGGCCCGCAGATTGTCCGCGACCGTCATCCGGGCGAACACCCGTCGTCCTTCCGGTACTTGGGACACCCCTGCGGCCACCACCCGGTCCGGGGCCAGCCGGTCGAGCGGGCGTCCGCCGAGGGCGACCGTGCCGCCGGTCACCGCTCCCCCGTGGAAGGAGAGCGTCCGGCACACCGCCCGCAGCAGCGTCGACTTGCCCGCGCCGTTGCTGCCGAGGACGGCGACCACGGCTCCCTCGGGCACCTCCAGAGAGACCTGACGCAGTGCGCGTACGGGTCCGTATCCGACCGACAGGTCCCGTACGAGCAGAACGGAACCGCCCATGGCACCTCCACCTCCCGCTGTCCTCGCTCGGTGTGGCGCTCACCTCAGCACCGGTCCAGGCGCCCGTCCACGGGGCGCGGGCGAAACGCGGCGGGTGCCCAGAGGTCGCGCCCGGCCGTTGTGCACGCGCACAACACCGCGTGTCAGGGGCCTGTCCGGCGGGCCTCCCCGGTGACATCCTCCGGCCATGGGACGGCGCCGACCGCGGACCGGTCATGACTGGAAGCTGCTCGCGGAGTCCTGCGCGACTCTGCTGGAACGGCTGCCCGAGCTCGTCGACGAGCATCTGCGGCAGCTCACCGAGTACTCCCCCGTCTACGGACAGGTGCTGCCTTACGACGAGCAGTGGCGGGAGGCGGAGACCGCGATGCGCATCGGCATCGAGACGCTCTCCGCGCCGCGGGACTCGCCGCGCCGCGATCTGGAGTACGCCGAGGACGCGGGCCGCCGCCGTGCCCAGCAGGGGGTTCCGCTGGAGCTGCTCGTGCACGCCTACCGCTCCGCGGGCTATCTCGTGTGGGACGCGCTGATGGAGGGCGTGGCCGGGCGGGAGCCGGAGCGGCTCGCGATGCTCATGCGCTCGGCGACCATGGTGTGGTCCGCGGTGGACGCGCAGGCCGCGACCGCCACGGAGGCCTACCGGGCCACCGAGATGGAGCTGCGGCGGCGAACCGACGAGCAGTTGCAGGCCCTCCTCGACGCCCTGCTCGAAGGGCAGCAGACGCCTGGGCTCGCGGCTCGGGCCGCCGCCGGGCTCGATCTGCCGGAGCGTGGGCCGTACGCCGTGGTGGTACTGCGTGCCGAGCGCCATGACGGACGGGACGCGTGCCCTCGGCCCATGCTGGGTGCGGGGCTGCGTTTCATCTGGCGGATGCGGGCGGACTGCGAGGTGGGCGTGGTCGCCCTTGGGCCCGGGCAGGGGCTCGACGGGGTGGCCCGGCTCCTCGACGGGCGGTGTCAGGGGCCGGGCGGTATCAGTCCCGTGGTGGCCGGGCTCGCCGAGCTGGGGCGGGCCCGGCGGCTCGCCGAGCTGGCGCTGCGTACCTGTCCGCCGGACGCCACCGATGTCGTACGCCTCGACCAGCGGATGCCGACCGCGCTCGTCGTCAGCCAGCCCGAGCTGGCGGCCCGTCTTGTCTCGGACGTGTTCGGGGAGCTGCTGGAGCTCGAGCCCGGCGATCGGGCCGTCCTTCTCGAGACGCTCGACGTCTGGCTCTCCTGCGAGGGCTCCGCCGGGCGGGCCGCGGGGCGCCTGTACTGCCACCGCAACACGGTCTTCAACCGCCTACGCCGGCTCGAACAGCTGACGTCCCGGTCACTGGCCCGGCCTCGGGATCTGATCGAGATGACGTTGGCGTTGGATGCGTATCGGTTGTCGGGGGTGGGGCGGTGAGACGGTTTTTCGCCCCCTCCGCCCCTTCCCGTCCCGCACTTCCGGGCTACGCCCGGTTTCAGCCCGTCCGGCGTTTGAGGACGAGGCCGTTCAGGCCGAAAGCGGGGGTCTGGGGGCGGCAGCCCCCAGAAACGGGACGGGAAGGGGCGGAGGGGGCGAAAAACCCCACCCCCATCCCCCCACCCACCTCAGTTCAAGAAGTCCCGCCCGATGTTCTCCGCCACCTTCTCCAGGATCGGCCCCGCATCCGCGATGCACTTCGCGATGTCGGGCTCCACCTCGGTGAGGGGGTACGCGCGGCGGATGCCGGCCTTGCCGAGGGCCTCCGGGCGCAGGCCGAGGCGGCCACAGACCGCGACGACCTCCTTGCCCGCGGCACGCGCGGCGGCGGCCACCCCGGCGGGCGCCTTCCCGTGCAGGGTCTGCTCATCGAGCGACCCCTCACCGGTGATGACCAACGTGGCCCGCTCCAGCGCGGGCGCGAAGCCGAGAACGTCGAGCATGACCTCGATACCGGGCCGAAAGCGCGCACCGAGAACAAGCGCGCCGTACCCGATCCCACCCGCGGCCCCGGCCCCGGGCGCCGCCGCGTACTCGGCGGCCCTGGACCCGATGGCCTTCTCCAGAACGGCGGCGAAGTGGGCGAGCGATGCGTCCAGGACGGCGACGTCGTCGGGTCCGGCCCCCTTCTGCGGGCCGTACACGGCAGGCGCACCCTTGGGCCCGGTGAGCGGATTGTCCACGTCGGAGGCGAGAACGAAGTCGACCGAGGAGATCCGGGCGTCGAGGCCGGACAGATCGGCGGTCACGACATCGCTGAGCGCGCCCCCACCGGGCGCGACGGGCTCACCGTCCGCGTCCAGGAACCGCGCACCGAGCGCGGACAGCATCCCCGCACCCCCATCGGTGGTGGCGCTCCCGCCCACACCGAAGACGATGGCCCGCGCCCCCGCGTCCAGCGCGGCCCGCAGCAGCTCTCCGGACCCGTACGTCGAGGACGTGAGCGGCGCGAAGACCCCGGCCGGCAGCCGCTGCAGCCCGCTGGCCTCCGCCATCTCCACGACCGCCGTGTCCCCGCGCAGCGCGAACGCCGCCGTGACCTCGTCGCCGAGCGGCCCGGCGACCCGCACCTCACGCCGCTCGAACCCGGCGGCGACCGCCGCGTCGACGGTCCCGTCACCGCCGTCGGCCACCGGCAGCGCCTCGACCTCGACATGCGGCGCGACGCGGCGCAGCCCGGCCGTCACACGCTCGGCGACCTGCACGGCCGTCAGCGATCCCTTGAACTTGTCCGCGGCGATCAGCACACGCGCCGCCTGCCGAGTCCGATTCACAGCAGCGTCCGCCACCTTGCATCCCCTTGCTTTCGGCCTTGCTCACGTCAAGGCAGTCGCGCCGCTGCGACCTTAACCGGAGGAAGCCCCCGCCGTCATGCCCCGCCCGGACCGCGGAACACCGCGCACCATCGTCCGGAATTGGGTAAACCGGAGCTATGACCTCTGTGGGCACTGAGCTCGCCGACCGCATCCATGGGGGCTGGCTGGGCCGGATCGCGGGCAACATGCTCGGCAAACCGGTCGAGCAGGGCGACCACTGGACGCGGGACCGGATCGACCGCTATCTGCGGCAGGCCGCGGCCCTGCCCCTCACCGACTACCTCCCCGAGCCCGCCGCCGACGGAGGCGGGAGCGGCGAATTCGAGCTGCGGCCCGAGTGGCGACAGTGCGTACGCGGCCGTATCCACGGCAGCTGCCGCGACGACGACGTGGACTACGCGATCCTCGGGCTCGACCTCCTGGAGACGCACGGCTTCGGCTTCAGCACCGAGCAGGTCGGTGACCTGTGGCTGCTGCGGCTGCCGTATCTGCAGACGTTCACTGCGGAGCGGGCCGCGTACCGGAACCTCGCCAATGGGATCAAACCGCCGCTGACAGCGACGTACGACAATCCCTACCAGGAGTGGATCGGGGCTCTCATCCGCGCCGACGTCTACGGCTGGACCTGTCCGGACTCGCCGCGGCAGGCGGCCTCGCTGGCCCGTCGCGACGCCGTCCTCTCCCACACCGGCAACGGCGTGTATGGCGCGATGTGGGCGGCGGCGCTGATCTCGGCGGCCTTCACCGCGCCGAGCGTGCGGCACTCGCTGGACACGGCGCTCACGGTGATCCCCGCGAGCTGCCGCCTCGCGCGGACCGTACGACGGGTGATGACGCTCCACGAGACGCGGATGACCTGGGACGACACACTCACGACCGTCTCCGAGGAGACCGCGGGGCTCGGCTGGATCCACACGATCCCGAACGCCGCGGTCCTCACGGCCGGGCTCCTGTACGGCGACGGCGACTTCACCCGCACCATCACCCTGACCGTCCGTGGCGGCCTGGACACCGACTCGAACGGCGCGACCGCGGGCTCCGTGGCGGGCGTCCTGTGCGGGGCCGCTGCGATCCCCGCACAGTGGCGGGACCCGCTGGAGGACACCGTACGGAGTGCGGTGTTCGGCTTCGACAGAGCGCGGATCAGCGAGCTCGCGTCACGTACGGTCGCGTTGACGACACGGGCCTAGGTCGTGTCCGCAATGTCAGGGGAGCCAGAGTCGTAGGCAGGCGATGGTGACCAGGGCTTGGTAGTGGCGGGCGCGTTTGTCGTAGCGGGTGGCGAGGGCTTTGTTGTGCTTGAGCTTGTTGAAGCAGCGTTCGACGAGGTTGCGGCGCCGGTAGGCCGCTTTGTCGAGGCGGCAGCGGCTCTCGCCGCGGCGGATGCGGCCGTTGATCTGGTCGATGCGTTCCGGGATCGCTGCCTTGATCCCGCGTCGGCGCAGGTAGGTGCGGATCTTCGTGGACGAGTAGCCCTTGTCGGCGGCGACCCGCTCGGGCCGGGTCCGGGGTCGCCCCGGCCCGCATCCCGGCACCCGGATCCGGGCCATCACTGCTTCGAACTGGGTGCAGTCGTTGACGTTCCCGCCGGTGAGGGTGAAGGCCAGCGGCCGGCCCCGGCCGTCGCAGGCCAGGTGGATCTTCGTGGTCAGTCCGCCGCGGGAACGGCCGATCGCCTCGCCCGGCCACGGCCCCCTTTTCGGGCCCCGGCGGCGTGCTGGTGGGCCCGCACGGTCGTGGAGTCCAGGCACACGATCGTCCAGTCGACCGCGCCGACGGCGTCGGAATGCTGCTGAACGTGAGCCAGCAGCCGGTCCCATGTACCGTCGGCGGACCAGCGGCGGAAGCGTTCGTAGACCGTTTTCCACGGCCCGTACCGTTCGGGCAGGTCCCGCCAGGCCGCCCCGGTCGACAGCTTCCACAGGATGCCGTTGACCACCTGACGGCGGTCCCGCACCGGACGGCCCATCCGCGGCGGAGCGAGCAACGGCCCGATCACCGCCCACGACTCATCAGTCAACTCATGACGACGCACCACGAACAGACCAACGACCAACCCACTTTGCGGACACGACCTAGGACCTGTCCGGCCGGTGGCAGCCGGGGCCACCTCCAACTCGCCGAACCCGGCAGCGAGTCGGAGGAACGGCTCCACAAGCTCGTTACCCTTAGTGAGTGACCACTCAAGACTTCGCCACGTACATCGCGGGCCTGCCCCGCGTCCTCGCCGGGGCCGCCGCCCTCTTCCGTGACGCCGACGGACGTGTCCTGCTCGTCGAGCCGAACTACCGTGACGGCTGGGCACTTCCGGGCGGCACGGTCGAATCGGACGACGGGGAGACTCCGCGCCAGGGCGCCCGCCGGGAGACCGCCGAGGAGATCGGCCTCGACATCGAACTCGGCCGGCTGCTCGCGGTCGACTGGGTGCACGGCACGGCGAGGCCCCCGCTGGTGGCGTACCTCTACGACGGTGGAGTCCTCGCCGAGAGTGACTTCAAGGCGATCCGGCTGCAGGAGGAGGAGTTGCTGTCGTGGCGTCTGGTCCCGCGGGACGAGCTGGCCGAGTTCCTGCCGGGTGCGCTGGGCCGTCGCGTCATGACCGCGCTCGATGTGCTGACGGAGGGCGCGGGGACGGCGGAGCTGGAGAACGGACACCGGGTCGGCTGACGCCGACTAGACCTGGACGACCCGCTCGGCGATGCCCTCCTTGATCGTCACCGCAACGGTCAGGTTGCCGTCCTTCGCGACCGCGTCCAGTTCATCGGCGGTGCAGGTCTCGGCCGCCTGGGTCTCGGGGTCACCGCAGATGTCACCGCCCTGGATCTCCGTGTCCTCCGCGATCCAGAAGGGACGACCGTCGACCTCCAACTTGCCCGGCGCCAGGTAGGTCAGCGTGCCGGTGACCGTACCGTCCGCACGGTTGTCCGCACTCGCGTCCCCGGTGTCGTCCTGTTCGGTCGGCTCCGCCGAGGCGTCGGTACCCCCACCCGACCCGCCGGTGATTTTGGTCGCTATGCCGTTCGCGATCACTACCTCGGCCGTGACCCTGCCGGTCTTGGCCGCCGCCTCCGCCTCGTCGGCGGTGCAGGTCTCCGCCGCCTGAGTCTCAGGGTCACCGCAGATCTCGCCGCCCTGGATCTCCGTGTCCTCCGCGATCCAGAAGGGACGACCGTCAACCTCCAACTTGCCCGGCGCCAGATACGTCAACGTGCCGGTGACCGTACCGTCCGCACGGTTGTCCGCACTGGCATCCGTGGCGTCGGCTGCGCTGGAAGGGGTGCTCGCACCGGATTCGGCGCCTGAACCGGTGGCGGAACCAGTGGCGGAACCGTCGGGGCCGCACGCGGTGAGGAACAGACCCGTAGCGGCCAGGAACCCGACGGCGGCGAGCGTACGGGAGCGGGTGCGGGAGCGGGTGAGCGACATGTCAGGTTGCCCTTTCGGCGTCATTTCCTCGTTGATCTCAACCCGTCAAACGCCATACACAGCAAGCCGGTTCATCGGCGCTCTCCCCTGTTGCACAGCCAGGATGAACCGCCGGTATCTGTTACAGGGACCCGTTCCTCTGTGACCATCCGGATGCACCCGGCAGCACGAACGGTTGGAAGCGAGGGCAGCCCGATATCCCTTCGCCTCCGAGCAGGCAAGCGCCCTACTCTCGGCCCATGAACAAGCCTCTCGTCGCCATCCTCAGTGGCGCAGGCGTCTCCACCGACTCCGGGATCCCCGACTATCGAGGGCCCAACGGGCTGTGGCGACGCGATCCGGGGGCCGAGAAGCTCGTGACGTACGAGTACTACGTGGGCGACCCGGAGATCCGGCGGCGGTCGTGGCAGATGCGGCGCGGGAACTGGGCGCTCAAGGCCGAGCCGAACGCCGCGCATCGAGCCGTGGTGGAGTTGGAGCGGGCCGGGGTGCCCGTGCGGGTCATCACGCAGAACGTCGACGGACTGCACCAGTTGGCCGGGATGCCCGCGCGCAAGGTGCTCGAACTCCACGGCACCGCACGGAGCGTGGTGTGTATCAAGTGCCATGCCCGTGGACCCATGGAGGACGCGCTGGCCCGGGTCGAGGCCGGGGAGGAGGATCCGCCGTGTCTCAAGTGCGGCGGGATCCTCAAGTCGGCGACCGTCATGTTCGGCGAGCGGCTCGACCCCGTGGTGCTCGGCGAGGCCGTCGCCATCGCCAAGGCCTGCCAGGTGTTCATCGCCGTCGGAAGCAGTCTGCAGGTTCAGCCGGCGGCGGGGCTGGCGGGCGTCGCCGCCGACCACGGCGCACAGCTGATCATCGTCAACGCCGAGCCGACGCCGTACGACGAACGAGCCGACACTGTGATCCGGGAGCCCATCGGCACGGCACTGCCGAAACTCCTGCGCGGGCTGAACACCTCGGACAGGTCCTAGAAGAGCGCGGCCCCGCTCTCGAAGTCCAGCAGCCGCTGCTTGCGGTCCAGGCCGCCGCCGTACCCGGTGAGGCTGCCGTTCGCGCCGACCACTCGGTGGCAGGGGACGATGATGCCGATCGGGTTCTTGCCGTTGGCGAGGCCCACCGCGCGGGAGGCGCCCAAGTTGCCGAGGGCTTCGGCGAGTTCACCGTACGAGCGGGTCTCGCCGTAGGGGATCTGCCCGAGCTGCTCCCAGACGCTGCGCTGGAAGGGGGTGCCGGCGAGGCGCAGGGGCAGGTCGAACTGCTTCAACTCGCCCTCGAAGTAGGCCGCGAGCTGGCGCGTCACTTCGGCGAAGAGCGCGCCGTCGTCGCGTACGCCGAAGCTCTCCTCCGGCGGGCGATGGCGCTGTCCGACCATGTACAGGCCGCAGAGGGCGCCGTCGTCGGCGACGAGGGTGAGCGGCCCGTAGGGGCTGTCGATCACGGTGTGGTGCTTCATGGAACGTCCTTATACGGGAAGGAAGTTGATCGGGTGGCTGTCCGTCGCCCACAGGTACTGGACCGCGTACGCCCGCCAGGGACGCCACGCCGCCGCGCGTGCCGTGAGCGCGGCCGGGGTGGACGGCAGGCCCAACTCCTGGGCGGCGCGCCGGATTCCGAGGTCGGTGGGGAGGAAGGCGTCGGGGTCGCCGAGGGCGCGCATGGCGATGACGTCGACCGTCCAGGGGCCGAAGCCCGGCAGCGAGAGAAGCCGTGCGCGGGCCTCCTCCCAGTCGCTCTCGACGCCCAAGTGGAGTGTGCCGTCGGCGAGTTGACGTACGAGCGTGGTGAAAGTGGTGCGGCGGGTGCGTGGCATCGCGAGGGACTCCGGGTCCAGCGCGGCAAGCGACTCGGGGGACGGGAAGAGGTGGGTGAGGCCGCCCTCGGGGTCGTCGACGGGTTCGCCGTGCGCGGTGACCAGGCGGGCCGCGTGGGTGCGGGCGGCGGCCGTGGAGACCTGCTGGCCCAGCACGGCCCGTACGGCGAACTCGGCCTCGTCGACCGTACGCGGCACCCGGCGACCGGGTGCCTTGTCGACGAGCGGCGCGAGCAGCGGGTCGGTGCGCAGCTGGTCGTCGACCGCGACCGGGTCGGCGTCGAGGTCGAGCATGCGGCGGCAGCGGCTGATGGCGACGGGCAGGTCGCGCAGGTCGCTGAGGGTGAGGCGGCAGGCGATGTGGTCGGGCTGCGGGGTGAGGGCCACGATGCCGTGTCCGTACGGCAGCCGGAGCGTGCGCCGGTATGCGCCGTCCCGCCACTCCTCCACGCCCGGGACAGCGGTCGCCGCGAGGTGGCCGAAGAGATTGTCGGGATTGAGCGGCGCACGGAAGGGGAGCCGCAGGCTCAGCACTCCCGGCGTGGCGGCCCCCGCCCTCCCCTTCGGCAGCCGGGCGCGCAGTTCGCTCGGTGACAGCGCGAAGACCTCGCGGACCGTGTCGTTGAAGGTGCGGATCGAGGAGAATCCGGCCGCGAAGGCGATCTCCGCCATCGGGAGCGGGGTGGTCTCGATGAGCAGCCGTGCGGTCTGGGCGCGTTGGGCCCGGGCCAGGGCGAGCGGTCCCGCGCCCAGCTCGGCCAAGAGCTGCCGCTCGATCTGGCGGGTGCTGTAGCCGAGCCGGGTGGCGAGGCCGGGTACGCCCTCGCGGTCCACGATTCCGTCGCCGATCAGGCGCATGGCGCGGGCGACGAGGTCGGCGCGCTGGTTCCACTGGGGCGAGCCGGGGCTGGTGTCGGGGCGGCACCGCTTGCAGGCCCGGAACCCGGCCTGCTGACAGGCCGCCGCGCTCGGGTAGAACGTCATGTTCTCCGGCTTGGGCGGCACCACCGGGCAGCTGGGCCGGCAGTAGATCCGCGTGGTCAGGACCGCCGTGAAGAACCAGCCGTCGAAGCGCGCGTCCTTCGACTGGACCGCGCGCACGCAGCGCTCCGTATCGGTGTGCATCCCGTTCTGCATGCCTCAAGCATCGGGCACGCCCGAGGCCCGAGCTGGCGAGAATCCGACATCAGCCTTGCGTGCCCTGGGACCGCCCGTCAGGCCTGCGGCCTCCACGCGGAGTCCCGCAGCAGCCGCAGCCCGTTCAGACCGACCAGGACCGTGGACCCCTCGTGCCCCGCGACGCCGAGCGGCAGTGGGAGGTGGCCGATGACGTCCCACAGGACGAGGACCGTGATGAACGTACCCGCGATGACGAGGTTCTGGGTGACCAGGCGACGGGCCGTGCGGGAGAGTCGTACCACCGCGGGGATGGCTGCGAGCTCGTCGCGGACGACGACGGCGTCCGCGGTCTCCAGCGCGAGGTCGGACCCGGCGCGACCCATGGCGATCCCGGCGTGGGCGGCGGCCAGGGCGGGCGCGTCGTTGACACCGTCGCCTACGAACAGCACTTTGCGGTCGGCCAGTTGGAGCACGGCGGCGACCTTGTCCTCGGGCAGCAGACGCGCACGTACGTCCGTGATGCCGGTGGCGGTGGCCACCTGGGCGGCGGCGCGCGGGTTGTCGCCTGTGAGCAGCACGGGCGAGGTGCCCGTGAGGGCGGTGAGCGCGGCGACCGTCGAGACGGCGTCGGGGCGGAGGCGGTCCGCGAGGGAGAGGGTGCCGACGGGGGCGCCGTCGCATTCCACCAGGACGATCGTGTGGTCGGCGTCCTCGTCGGCGTGTGCGCCTGGGCGTCCGACGGTGACGATGTGGCCGTCGACGGTGGCGGTGACGCCATGGCCCGGCTTCGCCGTGAAGTCGCCGACCGGCGCGGGGCGCAGCCCGCGGGCTTGGGCGGCGGCGACGATCGCGCGGGCGAGGGGATGTTCGCTGGGGTGCTCGGCGGCGGCGGCCAGGGCCAGCAGGGAGTCCTCGTCGAGGCCCGACCCGGGCGCCGGACGTACGGCCGTCACCTCGGGAGCACCCTCGGTCAGGGTGCCGGTCTTGTCGAGAGCGGCCGTGTCGATCTCGCCGAGGCGTTCCATGGCCACGGCCGACTTGACCAGGACGCCGTGCCGCCCGGCTGTGGCGATGGCGGACAGCAGCGGCGGCATGGTGGCCAGGACGACCGCGCAGGGCGAGGCGACGATCATGAACGTCATCGCCCGCAGCAGTGCGCCGGTGAGGTCCTCACCGAAGGCGAGCGGCACCGCGAAGACGGCGAGCGTGGCGGCCACCACGCCCACCGCGTACCGCTGTTCGACCTTCTCGATGAACAGCTGTGTCGGCGCCTTGGTGCGCGAGGCCTCCTCGACCAGGGTGACGATGCGGGCGATGACGGAGTCGACCGGGTCGCGTTCGACGCGGACGCGCAGCACGCCGGTGCAGTTCAGGGTGCCCGCGAACACCTCGTCGCCGGGGGCCTTCACGACCGGCAGCGGTTCCCCGGTGATCGTCGCCTGGTCGGCCTCGCTGATGCCTTCGACCACTCGCCCGTCGGCGCCGATCCGCTCGCCGGGTCGGATCAACAGCACGTCACCGACGGCGAGTTGAGCGGTGGGGACCGACTCCTCACCGTCGGCGGTCACCCTCGTCGCGGTCGCGGGCGCCAGGTCTAGCAGGCCGCGGACGGAGTCGGCGGTGCGTGCGGTGGCCAGGGCCTCCAGGGCGCCGGAGGTGGCGAAGATGACGATCAACAGGGCGCCGTCCAGCACCTGTCCGATCGCGGCCGCGCCGAGCGCGGCGACGATCATCAGCAGGTCGACGTCCAAAGTCCTCTCGCGCAGCGCCCGCAGCCCTTCGAGGGCGGGCTCCCAGCCTCCGGCGGCGTACGCGATCACATAGAGCGGGGCGTACGTCCACCCGGGCGCTCCGCCGAGGTGGAGTGGGAGCGCGAGCAGGAAGGCGACCGTGGCCACGAACGCCCAGCGGGCCTCCGGCAGCGCGAGGACGCGCGTGCGGCGGCGAGGTGGCGCCGGGGCGGACGGGGCGGCAACGGGAGACGGGGCGAGAGTGGGAGACACGCGGCCACCATACAGGAACACATGAAGACTCATTCATGCCTTCATGTACGGTGGGTAAGATACCGCCCATGGGTCATGGAGCCGTCACCACCACGCAGGACGCCACCTCGCGCGTACGCCTGGACGCGGCCAACGTCGCGAAGGTGGCCACCACGCTCCAGGCACTGTCCACCCCCTCGCGACTGCTGATCCTCGCGCGACTGCGCGAAGGCCCCCTCCCGGCCACGGAGTTGGCCGCCGCGGTGGGCATGGAACAGTCCGCCTGCTCGCACCAGCTGCGGCTGCTGCGAAACCTGGGCCTGGTCGTCGGCGAGCGGAGCGGACGCTCGATCGTGTACGCGCTGCACGACCACCATGTCGCCCAACTCCTCGACCAGGCGGTCTACCACGTGGAACATCTGCGGCTCGGGCTCAGTGACGCGCAGGACTGAGGTGACGGAGGCGACCTCGCCGCAGACGGGGGCATCCTCGCCGCAGATGTGGCCGCTGTACGCCGCCGGGTTCACGACCGCGTTCGGGGCGCACGGCATCGCCGCGAACCTCGGCGCCCACTCCGAGGACGCGGTCACCTCGCTCCTCGTCCTGGGCGGACTGCTCGCCCTCTACGACGGCGCCGAGGTCCTGCTGAAGCCCGTGTTCGGCACGATCGCCGACCGGATCGGCGCCCGGCCCGTACTGCTCGGCGGGCTCGTCGCCTTCGCCGCCGCGTCCGTTCTGTACGTCGTCGTCGACAGCCCCGGCTGGCTGTGGGCCGCCCGTCTCGGTCAGGGCGCGGCGGCCTCCGCGTTCTCGCCTGCGGCCTCCGCGCTGGTGGCGCGGCTCAATCCGGCGGCCAAGCACGGGCGGGTGTACGGGAGTTACGGCTTCTACAAGTCCCTCGGCTACACGCTCGGCCCACTCCTGGGAGGCGTCCTGGTGTGGGCGGGCGGGCTGCGGCTGCTGTTCGTGGTGCTCACAGCCCTTGGCGCGGCCGTCGCCGTATGGGCCGTGATCGCGGTTCCGCACGTGCCACCGCTGCCGCGGGCCCGGCAGACCGTGCTCGATCTCGCGCGCCGGCTGACCGACCCGGTCTTCCTCACTCCCACGGCGGCGCTCGCGGGGGCTACCGCCGCGCTCTCCGTCGGCGTGGGGTTCCTGCCCGTATCCGGGGCGCTCGCCGGGCTCGGCACCGTGGCGACCGGCGCGGCGGTCTCGGTTCTCGCGGCCTGCGCGGCAGTCGTCCAGCCGCGCGCCGGGCGGGCCTTGGACGCGGGCCGGCTGACCACCCGTACGGGAATCGGCGCCGGGCTGCTGCTCACCGCCGCGGGGCTCGCCTGCGCGATGCTCCCCGGTCTGACGGGCGTCCTGCTCGCCGCCGCACTGATCGGTGTCGGCACGGGCCTGATCACCCCGCTGGGCTTCGCCGCGCTGGCGGCCGGTGCTCCTCAGGAGCGGCTCGGCCAGACGATGGGCGCCGCCGAGCTGGGGCGCGAACTGGGCGATGCGGGTGGGCCGTTGCTGGTCGCGGGGGTCGCGACCGTGGCGACACTGACGTACGGGTACGGGGTGCTCGCCGTGTTGCTGGCGGTTGGGCCTGTGGTGGGGGTGCTGCTGCGGAGTCGCTCGGGGCGGCGCCCGTCGGAGCCACCTCTAGGGTGACACGGCTGCGGCGGTGCTCGGGCCAAGCGGTTTTCGCCCCCTCCGCCCCTGCCCGTCCCGTACCCGGGGCTGCCGCCCCCAGACCCCCGCATCGCGCTGACGCGCTCGTCCCGGTCGGGCTCGGCGTGCATGCGGCGGGCGGTGAGCCCGTGCGGGTCCTGGACGGGGTGGTACGCGTAGCCGCGGCCCTGGTGCTCGCGGCCGGCGACGCCCATCTCGTGCAGGCGGGACGGGGTCGTCGTCACGGTCGTAAGGGCGTGGCCGGAGGCCGGCTCCGTCTCGGCCGTACCTGTCCGTCCAGTTTGGGAGAGCACTCGGCGAACGCCGTTCACCTGGTCTCTTGCGAGGAGGCCCGGCGTTCACGCCGGGGAGGAATCGCATCCCGTGACGGCGACGCGGAGTGTCGCCGCATCCTGCTTCCCGGGCGCGGAGCGGCGCTGCGGCTTGCCCGGCGGAGCCGGGTGCAGGCGAACGCGTGTGCCCGTGTTCGCTGATGGGAGTGACTGCGGCAGGAGAGGGGCGCGGGCGTACGGATCTCGTACGTATGGTCTTCCGGCAGGGCTCGGGTGGCCGGAACGTGGACGGGGGTGAGGGCGTGGCGGAAGCAGCAGGGGCCGTGGGAGCGGGACATGCCCGGTACACCTTCCGTCTGCGCGTGTCGTCCACCGCCCGCACCGCGCTGACGGCGGAGTGGGACCGGTGCCGGTGGATCTGGAACGAGTGCTGCGCGAAGTCGAAGCAGACGCACCTCTGGAACAAGAACCGGCCCGAAGGCGTGGACAAGCAGACCTGCGGTCCGGCCCAGCTCGACAAAATGCTGACCGAAGCCCGGAAGACGAACACGTGGCTGCGTGAGGGTTCCAGCGTTCCGCAGCAGCAGTTGATCCGCGACTTCGGCAAGTCCAAGGCCAAGGCACAGAAGGACATCAGGGAACGGCTTCCCATGCACCGCCGGGCCGGGATGCCGAAGTGGAAGAAGAAGCGCGAGGCGCTGCCCACCCTCAACTACACCAAGCGCGGCTTCCGTCTCAAAGACGGCAAGCTGCACCTCGCGGGCGGGATCGTGCTGACGCCCGTGTGGTCGCGGGAACTCCCGGCCGAACCGTCCAGCGTCCGTGTCCATCAGGACAGTGTCGGGCACTGGTACGTCAGCTTCGTCGTCCCTGCCGAGGTCCAGCCGCTGCCCGAAACGGGCGCGGTGATCGGCATCGACTGGGGCGTGAAGGAGACCGCGACCACCACCAGCGACGCGCACGACCTGCCCTACGCCGAGCACGGCAGGAAGGCCCAGACGAAACTGACCCGGTACGACCGGATGATGGCCCGGCGTAAGCCGAAGAAGGGGCAGGCCGGATCGGCGGGCTACCGAGAAGCAAAGAAGCTGCGGTCCACGGCATGCAAAAAGGTGGCCCGCCAGCGGCAGGACACCGGCCGCAAGTGGGCCAAGTCCGTAGTCCGCGACCACGACGCCCTCGCTGTGGAGGACTTCCGGCCGAAGTTCCTGGCCAGGACCACCATGGCGCGCAAGGCCGCCGACGCGGCGATCGGCGCCACCAAGCAGGCCCTGATCGAGATGGGCCGCAAGCATGGCCGTGCCGTGTACCTGGTACACCCCGCACACACCACGATGGACTGCGCACAGTGCGGAGCGAGAACCAAGCACGCACTGCCTCTGTCAGAACGAACGTATGCCTGCATCGCATGCGGAGCCGTGTCCCCCCGGGACACGAACTCCGCCCGCGTCATGCTGGTCCGGGCAGGTCTCAACCCGGCTGGTGCTGATCGCGTAGGACCAGGTGGGGCGCTGCCCCACCTGGCAGCGTGAGCCAGAAATCCCCGATCAGCCATGGAGGGTGAGGAATCCCCTCCCTTCAGGCAGGGGAGGTTTCAAACCACCCGTCGGCGTACCAGCACTCCCAGCGCCAGCAGGCCCGGCAGCAGTGGCAGCCACACGGTCAGGAGCCGGTAGCCGAGGACGACGGACGCCGCCGCGCCGGCCGGTGCTCCGGCGAGGGTGAGGGCCAGGGCGAGTGCGGCGTCCAGGGAGCCGAGGCCGCCGGGGGTGGGAAGCAGGACGGCGGCGCTGCTGGCGGCGAGGTAGGCGAGGGCGACCTGGGCCGGGGGCAGTGGCAGGTCGATGGCCTGGGTCACGGCTATCACCACCGCGGTGTGCAGCGAGGCGAAGGCGAGCGAGCCGCCCCACAACGCGGCTGCCCGCGCGGGGAGTTCGTGCACGGCGCGGACATCCGCGAGCACCGCCCGCAGGGCACGCCGCAGCGGCCCCTTCAGAAGCACCGCGGCGAGGGCGATCACGGCGACCGTCACCACCACGGGTGTCACGGAGACATGCGGGACATGGAGTACGCCGGGACAGGCCAGTGCCAGTACGGCGATCAGGCAGCCTCGCACCACGGTCCCCGCGGTGGCCTTCACAGCGAGCGCGGTCGCCGAGCGCGCGACCGGCAGCCCGCACCGGGTCAGGAAGCGCAGGTTGACCGCTCCGGCTCCGAGGCCCGCGGGCAGCAGGTGATTGGCCGCGGACGCCGCGAACTGCACCGCCACCAGCCGCCGCGCGGGCAACGACCGGGACACCGCACCCTGTTGGGCGAGCGCCGAACACGCCCAGGTCGCCACGGTGGCGGCGGTCGCCACGAGCAGCCAGCCGCGGTCGGCGACGGCGAGCCGGGCGGCGCCGGCCTCGATCACCGGCCAGTGGCGGTGCGCGAGATACCCGGCGCACACCATCACCAGGAGCGAGACCCCGGCCTGCCAGGAGACCCGCCTACCGACGGCGGTCGAAGTCCGAGGGGCGGCCGGCGGAGCGGTCATGTCGCCGGGCCTCCGGGCGCCTCGGCGGCGATCAACGTCCTGGCCATCGTCCACCCTTCACCCCGACAGGCCTGAGGGCCCACATGGCGGAATAACGGAAATCATGGACAAATTACCGCGCACCGCTCAGGGACGCAGGACGGGTGCGGCATCCGGAGGCTCCATCCCCGTCCTGGCCGGTCCTGGCCGATCCGGTCCTGGCCGATCCGGTCAGGACCGGTCAGCCGACGTGCTCGGCGAACGCCTTGTACGCCCGCTCGTCGAAGAGGACGAATCTCACCTCTTCGACCGCCGTCTCCGCGTCCCGCACCGTCTCCACCGCGACACGGGCGGCCTCCTCCATCGGCCATCTGAAGACGCCGGTGGAGATGGCCGGGAACGCGACGGTCCGTGCGCCCAGCTCGTCGGCCACCCGGAGGGACTCCCGGTAGCAGGAAGCGAGGAGTGCGGGGTCGCTGCCCGGGCCCTGCCACACCGGGCCGACGGTGTGGATCACCCATCGCGCGTCCAGCTCACCTGCGGTGGTGGCGACCGCCCGTCCGGTGGCGAGGCCCTTTCCGTAGTGGGAGGCGCGGAGCCGGCGGCACTCGGCGAGGATGGCGGGCCCGCCCCTGCGATGGATGGATCCGTCCACGCCGCCACCGCCGAGGAGCGAGGAGTTCGCCGCGTTGACGACGGCGTCGACGCTCTGCCGGGTGATGTCGCCCTGGACCAGCGTGATCGTGGTCATGACTGCCTGAGCCTCCTCCATACCGCCTTCGCCGCGTTGTGCCCCGACATGCCGTGCACGCCGGGGCCCGGCGGGGTGGCCGAGGAACAGATGAAGACGGCCGGGTGCGGGGTGCTGTACGGAAAGAGGGAGAGCTTGGGGCGCAGGAGGAGCTGGAGGCCGGAGGCGGCGCCGGAGGCGATGTCTCCGCCCACGTAGTTGGCGTTGCGGGCGGCGAGTTCGGGCGGGCCCGCCGTCGCGCGGGCGAGGACGCGGTCGCGGAAGCCGGGCGCGAACCGCTCCAGCTGCCGCTCGATCGCGTCCGTGAGGTCCCCGGTCCAGCCGTTCGGGACATGCCCGTACGTCCAGAAGACCTGCTTGCCTTCGGGTGCCCGGGAGGGGTCGACGACGCTGGGCTGGACGGTGATCAGGAACGGCGCGTCGGGTGCCCGGCCCTCGCGTGAAGCCGCCCGCAGCGCTGTGCCGATCTCCGCGCGGCTCGCCCCGACCTGCACGGTCCCCGCCGTGCGCGCCTCCTTCGCCGTCCACGGCACGGGGCCGTCGAGCGCGTAGTCGACCTTGAAAACACTCGCCCCGTACCGGTACCGCTCGTAGTAGCGGCCGAAGCCCGCGATCCGGGACAGCGCGGTGGGCGAGGTGTCGAAGACGTACGCGCGCGCGGGGGGCAGATCGTCGAGGCGCTTGACCTCGTAGTCGGTGTGGACGCTGCCGCCGAGGTCCTTGAGGTACGCGGTGAGCGCGTCGGAGATGGACTGGGAGCCGCCGCGTGCGACGGGCCAGCCGCGGGCGTGCGCGGCGAGGGCGAAGACCAGGCCCACGGCGCCGGTCGCGATCCCGTCCAGCGGGGCGATGACATGGGCGACGAGCCCGGCGAACAGCGCTTTGGCCCGCTCGTCGCGGAAGCGGCGCATCAGCCAGGTCGAGGGTGGCAGTCCGGCGAGTCCGAAGCGGGCGAGGGTGACCGGGTCGCGGGGCAGCGCGGTCAGGGGCAGCGACATGAAGTCGTGGGCCAGGGTGTCCCACTTGGGCAGGAAGGGGGTGATCAGGCGGCGGTACGCGCCGGCGTCACGCGGCCCGAACGAGGCGGCCGTCTCCGCCACCGACCGCGAGAGCACCGCCGCCGTGCCGTCAAGGAAGGGGTGCGCCATGGGCAGCTCGGCGTGCAGCCACTCCAGGCCGTAGCGCTCCAGGGGCATCGCCCTGAACGCGGGTGAGTTGACACCCAGCGGATGCGCCGCCGAACAGGGGTCGTGCCGGAATCCCGGCAGCGTCAGCTCTTCGGTGCGGGCTCCGCCGCCCACGGTGTCCCGCGCCTCGAACACGGCCACGGAGAAGCCCCGGCGGGCCAGCTCCACGGCGGCCGTCAGTCCGTTCGGCCCAGCACCCACCACGACCACATCGAGCATTGACGGCACCTTCGGACTCCTTTGTCAGCCGATGGCCACTGGGTTCAGGATATGCCGGAGGACTGACAGGCTTGACGGCGCGGGCGGTTGAAAGACGGTCGGCCCCGGGTCTCAGGCTCCGGCCGCCAGCAGCTCCACCACCCGGCGAGCCGTGGCCGCGTCCCGGGCCGCCGTGAACGGCAGCGCATTGCCCCCGGTGATACGGAACGGCTCACCCGCGAGGGTCAGATGGGCGCCGCCCGCCTCCTCGACCAGGAGCAGGCCCGCCGCGTGGTCCCACGCGGCCTCCCAGGAGAAGGCCGTGGCATCCAACTCGCCGCGGGCGATGGCCAGATACTCGAGGCCCGCCGACCCGCACGGGCGCGTGACGACGCCCTCGGTGCGCAGGCCGAGGAGCGCGCGCTTCTGCTCGTCCGTGGTGTAGTCCGGGTGCGAGGTGGCGATGTCCAGGTCGCGCCCGGGCACGGGCGACCCGGAGCGCAGGGGCGCACCGTCGAGTACGGCGCCCCGGCCGCGGATGGCGGTGGCGAACTCGTCGCGTGCGGGAGCGAACGTCCACGAGGCGTGTACGACCCCGTCCAGCGCGAGTGCGACGAGTGTGCAGAATCCGGGGTCGCCGTGGACGAACTGCCGTGTCCCGTCGACCGGGTCGACTATCCAGACCGGCGCGGTGCCACATATCGCGTCGTACGTCGCCGGGTCGGCGTGCACCGCCTCCTCGCCGACCACGACCGAGCCGGGCAGCAGCGCGGTGAGGGCCTCGGTGAGGTACTGCTCGGCCTTGCGGTCGGCGTCCGTCACCAGGTCGTGCGGGCCGGTCTTCTGGTCGATCTCGTGCGCGGCGAGCTGCCGGAAGCGCGGCATGATCTCGGTGGCGGCCGCCTGCCGGACCGCTTCTTCGACGTCGGACGTGCGGTGGGTGAGAAACTCGTCGATGGTTTCGATGTCTACGATCATGTCTCCATAACAGCACGTGGCACTGACAATCCTCACCGGGCTGGTGCACTCCGGGTGGAATCGCCGTGAATTCCCGGCCTGTGCGGCTACCCGGAGTGAGCGACGACACAGGAGATCCGGGATCAGCGCCCCACCGCGTACCCCTGCATCCCCCGTGGATTCGCCGCCGCGGACAGCACCCCCGTCTCCGGGTCCCGCGCCACCGCGCACAGCCGGCCCTCGGACCAGGCCTCGCCGACCAGGACGTCGTGGCCGCGGCGGCGCAGTTCCTCGACGACCCCCGCGTCCATGCGGGACTCGACCGTGACACTGCCGGGACGCATGCCGCGCGGGTAGAAGGAGCCGGGAAAACTGTCGTTGTGCCAGTTCGGGGCATCGATCGCGCCCTGGAGGTCGAGGCCGCCGCGCACCTCGGAGCCCAGTGCCACGGACAGGAAGAAGTGTGTCTGCCACTGGTCCTGCTGGTCGCCGCCCGGGGTGCCGAACGCCAGGACGGGCACCCCGTCGCGCAGCGCGAGCGAGGGGGTCAGCGTGGTGCGCGGGCGGCGGCCCGGCGTCAGGGAATTGGGCAGCCCCTCCTCCAGCCAGGTCATCTGGAGCCGGGTGCCGAGGGGGAAGCCCAGCTCGGGGACGACCGGGTTGGACTGCAGCCAGCCGCCGCTGGGTGTGGCGGCGACCATGTTGCCCCAGCGGTCGACGACGTCGAGGTGGCAGGTGTCGCCGCGGGTGCCGCCGTCCGGCGTCACTTCGGGTTCCGCGGCCGCCCTGGCCACCGTGGGCTCGCCCGCGCCCGGAAGTCCGAGGGCGTCGAACCCGGACTCCCCGGAGGCCACGTCGCGCGCGTGCCCGCTGATCCGCGGGGTGCGCCCTCCAGGGCTGCCGGGGCGCAGCTCGTACGAGGCCTTGTCGCCGACGAGCGCGCGCCGGGCGGTGTTGTACGGCTCCGACAGCAGTTCGTCGAGCGGCACCTCGGCCGCGTCGCCGTACCAGGCCTCCCGGTCGGACATGGCGAGCTTGCAGCCCTCGATCAGCAGGTGGACGTACTCGGCGGAGCCGTACCGGGGCAGCTCGGGCGGCAGCAGGGCCAGCTGTTGCAGCAGGACCGGTCCCTGGCTCCAGGGGCCCGCCTTGCACAGGGTCCAGCCCCGCCAGTCGTACGTCGCCGGGGCCTCGTAGGCCGCAGACCAGGAGGCCAGATCGGCGGCCGTAAGGGTGCCGGTGTGGCGTTCGCCGCTGGTGTCCATGGTGGGGAGCCGCGCCTGCCGTACGAGCGCCTCGGCGATGAAGCCGGAACGCCACACGTTCCGGGCGGCTTCGATCTGCGCCACCCGGTCGGTCTCCTCGGAGATCTCTGCGAGGAGTCGCCGCCAGGTCGCGGCGAGAGCGGGATTGCGGAACAGCTCGCCTGGTCGCGGAGCCCTGCCGCCCGGCAGATACACCTCCGCCGAGGACGTCCACTCCGTCTCGAAGAGCTCGCGCACCGTCTCCACGGTCTCGCCGACACGCTCCACGGGCGGGTGCCCGTCCTCCGCGTACCCGATGGCGTACTTCAGGACGTCGGCGAGGGACTTCGTGCCGTGGTCGCGGAGAAGCAGCATCCAGGCGTCGAAGGCGCCGGGCACGGCGGCGGCGAGCGGCCCGGTACCGGGTACGAGATCCAGACCGAGTCCCCTGTAGTGGGCGATCGTCGCTCCGGCGGGCGCGACGCCCTGCCCGCACAGCACCCGTACCTCGCCGCCCGCGGGGGCGAGGATGATCGGGACCTCGCCCGCGGGTCCGTTGAGGTGCGGCTCGACGACGTGCAGGACGAAGCCGGCGGCGACCGCGGCGTCGAACGCGTTGCCGCCGTCCTCCAGGACCGCCATCGCCGACTGCGAAGCGAGCCAGTGCGTGGAGGACACCATTCCGAAGGTGCCCTGGAGCGTCGGTCGGGTCGTGAACATGCCGTGACACCTCGCTGTGCGGAGCTGAGTGGAGCCGTCTGGAGCCGTGTGGAGTGATCAACCTCGCGCCCGACTATCGCACTTGCCGTTCCCGGGCGAACAGGGCACGTCGCGCCAGGAACGCGCACGCGCCCGGCGAAGTACGACCGGAATCAATCACCCGAAGTCGACGTTGGCCCTCGTGGAACGGAACGGAGGCGGATCGGTGCACGGTGAGTACAAGGTCCCCGGCGGCAAGCTCGTCGTGGTGGATCTGGACGTCGAGGGCGGAGTCCTGCGGCACGCGCACGTGGCGGGCGATTTCTTCCTCGAACCGGACGAGGCGCTGGACGCCGTCAACCACGCGCTGAACGGCGCCCCCGCGGACACCGACGCCGCGGGCCTGGCAGCCCGCGTGGACGCCGCGCTGCCCGAGGGCACGGTCATGTACGGCCTGACCTCCGAGGGCATCGCCATCGCCGTACGCAGGGCGCTCGCGCACGCCACCGACTGGACCGACTACGACTGGCAGCTGATCCACGAGGGGCCGCAGTCCCCCGCGCTGCACATGGCCCTGGACGAGGTCCTGACCACCGAGGTCGCGGCAGGGCACCGCCCGCCGACGCTGCGCGTCTGGGAGTGGGCCACCCCGTCCGTGATCATCGGCAGCTTCCAGTCACTGCGCAACGAGGTCGACCCGGCCGGTGCGGAGCGGCACGGCATCGAGGTGGTGCGGCGGATCTCCGGCGGCGGCGCGATGTTCGTGGAACCGGGCAACACCATCACGTACTCGCTCTCCGTGCCCGAGTCCCTCGTCCAGGGACTGTCGTTCCAGGACAGCTACGCGTACCTCGACGACTGGGTGCTCGGCGCCCTCGGCGACATGGGGATCAAGGCCTGGTACCAGCCGCTGAACGACATCGCCACGGAGGCGGGGAAGGTCGCGGGCGCCGCGCAGAAGCGGATGGTCGGCCCGGGTGGCGGTCCCGGCGCCGTGCTCCACCACGTGACCATGGCGTACGACATCGACGCCGACAAGATGCTCGAAGTCCTGCGCATCGGCCGGGAGAAGCTGTCCGACAAGGGCACGAAGAGCGCGCAGAAGCGGGTGGATCCGCTGCGCCGGCAGACGGGGCTGGCGCGGGAGGCGGTCATCGAGCGCATGATCGACTCGTTCCGCGGCCGGTACGGGCTGGCGGACGGCAAGGTGACACCCGAGGAACTGGCGCGCGCGGAGGAGCTGGCGCGGACGAAGTTCGGCTCACCGGAGTGGACGAGCCGAGTGCCGTGACCGCAGGCCCGGAGTGCCCGAGCTCAAGGGGCGCCGTCTAGGACGCAGGCGCCCACGGCGTTGTGCCGAGTATGTTCTCCGGGCCGATGTCGAGGGGCTCTTCAGGTCGTACGTTCACGAAGTCCCGCTTCTTGTCCGGCGCGACGCGGAGGTAGGTACCGTCCTCGGCCGCCATCCGCCACAACAGCCCGGCCCTGGCGGTCTCGCCCGGTTCGAGGGTGAAGGGCTCGGGGGCGGAGCCGGGCGGTGCCACGGGCACCTCGTCCGTTCCCTCAGCCGTGCGCACGCCCGGAATCGGGGCGCCTGCCTCGTCCAGGACGCTGACGGAGGGGTAGCCGTTCAACTCGTACGGCTGCTCTCCGCAGTTGGTCATGGAGAGCGTCATGGCCCGGAGACCCATGGCCCCGTCGACGCGACCGGCCTCGAAACGCAGACCGGACGACGGGCAGCCGCTCACCGGTTGGACCGATACGGACGGTGAGGGCGAGGCGGACGCGGGCGGCGGCGGGGCGGCCCGGGTCTCCGAAGGCGTGGGCTTGCGCTCGGGGTTGGCCTCGCGGTCCAGCTCGGCGGAGAGCCCGCAGCCGCTCGTGGCCAGCGCCAGCACGCCGACAAGAGCGGCACCGCAGGACGATCTCAGACGTATCGCGATCACCGGCCGATCATCGCACGCAGCCGCCACGGCTTTCCTGGCCTCCGCTGTCCTCGCCGCATCCGTCACTTCTCGCTCCCCCGCGCCGCCACCAGCCCCGACTCGTAGGCGAACACGACCAGTTGGGCCCGATCGCGAGCGCCCAGCTTCGTCATCGCGCGGCTGACGTGCGTCTTGGCCGTGAAAGGGCTGATGACCATGTGCGCGGCGATCTCCTCGTTGGTGAGGCCGCGGGCGGCGAGGGCGGTGACCTCGCGTTCGCGTCGCGTGAGGCTCTCCAGGCCCGGCGCGGTGGCCCGGTCCGGGGGCCGGGCGACGAACTCGCCGATCAGGGTGCGGGTCACGGACGGGGACAGCAGCGCCTCGCCACGCGCGACGACCTCGATGGCCTGAAGCAGGTCGGCGGGCTCGGTGTCCTTGAGCAGGAAGCCGCTCGCGCCCGCCCGCAGTGCCTCGAAGACATATGCGTCCAGGCCGTAGTTGGTGAGGATGATCACGCGTACGCCGGACAGCTCGGGATCGGCGGCGATGCGGCGGGTCGCCTCGATGCCCGTCATCACCGGCATCTGCACATCGACCAGGGCGATGTCCGGGATCAGCGCGCGCACGAGCGCCACGCCCTGCTCGCCGTCGGCCGCCTCACCCACCACCTCGATGCCGTCCTCGGCCTCCAGCAGGGCCCGGAACCCGGCCCGCATCAGCGCCTGGTCGTCGACGAGCGCGATCCTGATCACACCGCCTCCCCCACGCCGTCCAGCGGCAGTTGGGCCCGCACGGAGAAGCCGCCCTCCGCGCGCGGAGCGGCCTGCAGAGTGCCGCCGAGGGCCGCGACGCGTTCACGCATGCCGGTGAGACCGATGCCCGGGGTGGGCGTCCGGGTCCGGGCGGCACTGCCGTCGTCGTCCACGCGTATCGTCAAATCTCCGACCGAGTAGTCAAGTTGGACGATGACCTTGGCGGGGCCCGCATGACGCGCCGCGTTCGTGAGGGCCTCCTGGACGATGCGGTAAGCGGCGCGGTCGACGGTCGCCGTCAACGGGCGCTCGTCGCCGGTCACTCTCAGCTCGACGGCGAGTCCTGCCGCGCGGGCCCGCTCCACGAGCAGCGCCGGTGTGCCGGTCGGCTCGTCGGTGCGCAACACCTCCAGCGTCGCGCGCAGTTCGCGCATCGCCTCGCCGCCGGCCTCCTGGATGGCGAGCAGCGCGGGCGGTACCTCCTCGCCGCGCTTGCGTGCCAGATGGACGGCAACACCCGCCTGGAGCTTGACGATCGAGATGCTGTGCGTGAGCGAGTCGTGCAACTCGCGGGCGATACGCAGGCGTTCCTCGCCCGCCCTGCGCAGGGCCGCCTCCTCGCGGGTGCGTTCCGCCTCCAGCGCCCGCTGTTCCGTCTGGCGCAGATACGCCTGCCAGTTGCGGTCGGCGAGGCCGGTCACCAGAGCGCACAGGAACCAGCCCACGAGCAGCGCTACGCGTTCGACGATCTCCCCCGTCGTGGGGCCCGTCGCGACGTACCCCGCCAGGAACACCGCACTGGCGGCCGCCGCCAGGCCTCGGTGGCCCACGCGGGCGGCCGTGTGCACGGCGCCCAGCACGGGCAGGGCGGACAGTGCGCCGGGGTGGGCGTGCAGAACGTACGCGGTCGTGGCGGCCGTGGCGACGGCCAGGACCGCGCGCGGTGCGCTGCGGTAGGCCGCGAGGGCCAGGGAGCCGAGGGCGATCAGCGCGTAGTCGACGGGTGCCGTGCCGTCGTCGAACGCGGCCGCGGTCGCGACGAGGGCGCCGACCACGACGGCGAGCGTCGCATCGGCCAGGCGCCCGCGTGTGACCTGGTCCAACTCCATGGTCGGCACCCTAGACGGCGGCGCCGACAGCCGCGTCAGCCCTGTGGACGGCTCCCGGGCTACTCCCGGCGCAGTAGTCCGCGCCGCGCGCGGGCTCCTCGGCGCAGCGGGGATTGCCTTCGGGCGTACGACGCGGGCAACTGCCTCCCGGGGCGAGGGTTGCGAACACCGAACACCGCATCGCACGGCACGGCACGGCACGGCACCGCCCGAACGCGGAACACCGCACCGCACCGCACCGCTCGAACCCGCAACACCGCACCGCTGCACACCCCACCCCCCCATCCCACCCCACCTCAGCCCACCCCACCTCAGCCCAGCCCAGCCCAGCCCAGCCCAGCCCAGCCCACCAACCAGGAGGCCCACATGCCCACCCCCTTCCGCTACACCACCCCACCGCCCCCCAAGTCCGCCACCGGCCGCACCGCCGAGGTGTACGCCCAACTCGCCGAGGACTTCGGCATCGAGCGGGCGACCACCTTCGTGGTGCTGTCCTCGGCACCCGAAATCCTCGCCCCGGCCTGGGCGTTGATGCGGGAGTCACTGCTCGCGGGCGAGGGCAGCCGCACCGGCAAGGAGCTGGCGGCCTTCGGGGTGTCGGCCGCCAATCGGTGCCCCTTCTGCGTGGACGCGCACACGATGCTGCTGCACGCCACTGGGGACCACGCGCTCGCGGAGGCCCTGGCACGCGGTGAGACTCCCGCCGACGAGCGGCACGCGCGCGTGCTGGCCTGGGGCGAGGCGACCCGGACACCGGGCGCCCCGGAGCTGACGCCTCTCCCGTTCCCCCGCGCACATGTCCCGGCCTACGTCGGTACCGCGCTGTCCTTCCACTTCATCAACCGGATCGTGTCGGCGCTGCTGACCGAGAACCTGCTGCCCGGCAACGCCCAGCGGTTCCGCGCGGTCCGGAGCCTGGTCGGCCGCTCGGTCGCCAAGACCGTGCGCCGTCGGGCCGCCCCCGGCGCGAGCCTGGCACTCCTCGACGACCCGGGACCCGGCCCGGACTGGGCACGGGGAAGCACCGTCGGCCCGGCCTACGCCGCACTGCGCACCGCCACCGCCGCGGGCGCGGGCCTCCTCGACGAGGCCGACCGGACCCTCGTACGGGGAACGCTCCAGGCCTGGAACGGCGCGCACCCGCCGCTCAAGTGGGACGAACTGCCCGACCGTTCCCGCCCCGGGGCACGCCTCGCGCTCCTGGCCGCCCTCGCCCCGTACCGCATCACGGACGAAGACATCACCGCCTGGCGCAAACCAGAACATTCCGACCACTGTCTCGTACACCTCGTCGCATACGGCGCGTTCGCCGCCGTCGACCGCATCGAGAGCGCGCTTCCGTTCGCCAACTACGGGGCGACGCCACCTTCTCGCACAGTCCGCGAACAGTGAGTCACTGTCACCACACAGGCACGGAGCGAGTTGGCACTTCCGCCCCACAGGGACTCGTGTGACACTGGCGTCCCGTCCGCAGTGCGGACCACCTCCGCACCGTCCCCCACGAGAAGTGCGCCGTGCGTTCTCTTCCTTTGCCGCTCGCCCTCACCGCGCGTCTGCTGCCGGTCGCCGTGCTCGCCTCGGCGGGCTGGGCACTGACGTCCGGTCCGTTGGCCGCGACCCCGACCGCCGCCGAGGACAAATCGGCCCAAAAGCCTACGGGTTCGGCTTCCGCGCCGTCGACGTCGGCGGCCACCAAGACGTACGCCGCATCGCCCGCACCCTGCGACAGCGTGACCGAAAAGACGATCAAGTCGCTGGTCCCGGGCGCCAAAACGGCCGGCCAGGAGATCGCGTCGACCGACAAGTCCGTACGCCGCACCTGCTCCTGGAACGCGCTCAAGGGGTTCGACTACCGCTGGCTCGACGTCTCGTTCGAGATCAAGGCGTCGGACGCGGCGGCGGAGACGTCCTACAAGGAGCGCGTCGCGGACAAGAGCGGTGGAGGGGCGGTCCCCGGCGTCGGCGACACGGGCTACTCCGTCGTGAACCTCACCACCGAGGACAAGCAGCAGACGCGCGAGGGAGTGGTGATCGTCCGCGCGTCCAACGCGCTGGTCGTCATCACGTACAACGGCAGCGACTTCGAGTCGAAGAAGGCGCCCAGCGCGGACGTGATCAACAAGGGTGCCATCAGTGCCGCCAAGGACGCGGTGGCCGCACTGGAGAAGACATAGCAGAGCTGACCGTCATCAAACGGTCAGCTCCACCCAAGCGTTCCTAAATATTTCTAAATCAGACAGCGATCTTCCTCCGCCCACGCGACAGCATCAGCGCGAGGTACAGGACCATCGACGTCCCGAGCCCGACCGCCCAGCCGTAGTCGGCCAGCGCGTCCAGCGCCGGAATGGGCCGTCCGTCGATCAGCGGATGGAAGTCGGCACCTCCGATGGCCAGGACGCCGCCGACGACGAAGGCCACGACCGCCCGCCAGTTCCAGCCGCCGTCGTACCAGTAGCGGCCGCCCGTGCTGTACAGGTCGGCGAGGTCGAGCTTGGTGCGGCGCAGGATCCAGTAGTCGGCGATGAGGATGCCCGCGACCGTACCGAGCAGACCGCCCACCAGGCCGAGCCAGGTGAAGATGTAGCCCTGCGGGTCGGAGTACAGCTTCCACGGGAAGATCAGTACGCCGAGGACACAGGTGGTGAGGGCGCCCGCGCGGAAACTGATCTTCCTGGGCGCGATGTTGGAGAAGTCGAAGGCCGGCGAGACCAGGTTCGCCGCGACGTTCACGGACAGGGTCGCGACCAGCACGGTGACCAGCGCGAAGATGATGCCGAAGACGTTGTCGGTCTTGGCGGCCAGCTGGACCGGGTCCCAGATCGCCTCGCCGTACACCGCCTGCGAGCCCGAGGTGACCATGACGGACAGGAAGGCGAAGAGCGTCATGGTGGTGGGCAGGCCGAGCGCCTGACCCCAGGTCTGGGCCTTCTGGCTCTTGCCGTACCGGGTGAAGTCCGGGATGTTCAGCGACAGCGTGGACCAGAAGCCGATCATGCCCATGAGGGCGGGGGCGAACAGCGTCCAGAAGTCCGCGCCCCAGCCGAGCTTGGACGGCTGGTCGAGCAGCGGGCCGAAGCCGCCCGCCTTGTCGCTCATCCACCACAGCATCACGCCGGCGCCGACGAGCACGAAGGGCGCCGCCCAGTTCTCGAAGCGGCGGATCGTCTCCATGCCCCGGTAGATGATGGCGACCTGGAGCACCCAGAAGATCGCGAAGGACAGCCACATGGTCCAGGCGTAGCCGCCGATGTGGCCTGCGTTGGCCCAGCTGTCGCCGAAGAGCTTCCCGGCGAGGAAGAAGATCGCCTCGCCGCCGATCCAGGTCTGGATGCCGAACCAGCCGCAGGCCACCAACGCCCGCACGACAGCTGGCAGGTTGGCGCCGCGGACACCGAACGAGGCACGGGCGAAGACCGGGAAGGGTATGCCGTACTTGGGTCCCGCGTGCCCGGTGAGCAGCATCGGGACGAGCACGATCAGGTTGGCCAGCGCGATGGTGAAGACGGCCTGCTTCCAGTCCATGCCGACGGCTATCAGGCCGGAAGCCAGGGTCCAGGAAGCGGTGTTGTGGGCCATGCCGACCCAGAGCGCCGAGAAGTTGTACGTGGTCCAGGTGCGCTTCTCGACCGGGACCGGCAGCAGGTCCTCGTTGGCGTAGGGGCCGCTCGGCGCGGGGGCGTCGGGGGCTATCTCCACCCGGCCGTCCGGGAGGGTGACTTGAGCGGGGGGCGGCGAACTTTCGGTGGGGACGGTCTCGGTCATGGGCAGGCCAATCGAGTGAGGAGTGGCGGGAAAGGCCGTGCGGGGCGTCTGGGGGGTGCGCGGGGAGCGCCCTGATCCCCTTCCCGGGACGGCGGGAAGGGGAGAACGGGGAGGGGGTTCAAGTACCCCTGTACTACTGGGCGTTGAGGGCCGGGATGACCTTCGTCCCGTACGCGTCGATGGTGGCCTCCTGCGCGTCGTGCATGTCGTACACCGCGAACTGGTCGACGCCCAGCTCGCGCAGCGCGTTCAGCTTCTCGATGTGCTGCTCGGCCGTGCCGATGAGGCAGAACCGGTCGACGATCTCGTCGGGCACGAACTTGGTGTCGGGGTTGTCGCTGCGGCCGTGGTGCGAGTAGTCGTAGCCCTCACGGGCCTTGATGTATTCGGTGAGTTCGTCGGGTACGGCGGCCGAGTGCTCGCCGTACTTGGAGACGAGGTCGGCGACGTGGTTGCCGACCATGCCGCCGAACCAGCGGCACTGCTCACGTGCGTGGGCGAGTGCCTCGGGCGAGTCGTCCGCGGTGATGTACGCGGGCGCCGCCACGCAGATCTTGACCTCGGACGGGTCACGTCCGACCGCCACGGCCGCGTCCTTCACGGCCTTGACCATGTACTCGGTGAGGTAGAGGTCGGCGAGCTGGAGGATGAACCCGTCGGCCTCCTCGCCGGTCATCTTCAGGGCCTTGGGGCCGTACGCGGCCATCCAGACCGGGAGTTCGGCACCGGGCTTGACCCAGGGGAACTTGATGACGGTGCCGCCGAGGTCGGCCTCGTCGCCACGCCCGAGGGCACGGATGACCTTCATGGCACCGCTGATCCGCGCCAGGGTGTTGGGCTTGCGTCCGGCGACGCGCATCGCCGAGTCGCCGCGGCCGATGCCGCACACCGTGCGGTTGCCGTACATGTCGTTGAGCGTCGCGAAGGTGGAGGCGGTGACCTCCCAGGTACGGGTGCCCGGGTTGGTGACCATCGGGCCGACCGTCAACTTCTCGGTGTTCGCGAGGATCTGACTGTAGATCACAAAGGGTTCCTGCCACAGCACGGCGGAGTCGAAGGTCCAGCCGTACGTGAAGCCGTTGCCCTCGGCCCGCTTCATCAGGTCGATGACGCGGGAGGCAGGTGGGTCTGTCTGCAGGACGAGTCCGAAGTCCATGGCGCCGCTCCTGGTCGCTCAGAGAAGGTACTGACAGGTGGAGCGGGGGGTGTAGACGCCGTGACCAGCGCGTCCGGTGAACTCCCGCTCGGTGATGACGAGTTCGCCCCGCGAGAGCACGGTCTCGACCCGGCCGGTGATGCGCTTTCCCTCGTACGCCGAGTAGTCGACGTTCATGTGGTGCGTCTCCACCGACAGGACCTGCTCGGCGTGCGGGTCGTAGATGACGACGTCGGCGTCGGCGCCCGGCGCGATCGTGCCCTTCTTCGGGTACAGGCCGAACATCCGGGCCGGGGTCGCGCAGGCGATCTCGATCCAGCGGCGGCGCGTGATGTGCCCGTCGACGACGGCCTGGTGGAGCAGGTCCATCCGGTTCTCGACACCCGGGAGCCCGTTGGGGATCTTCGAGAAGTCGCCGCGGCCCAGGTCCTTCTGGCCGACGAAGCAGAAGGGGCAGTGGTCGGTGGAGACGACCTGGAGGTCGTTCGTACGCAGTCCGCGCCACAGTGCGGCCTGGTGTTCCTTGGGCCTCAGCGGCGTGGAGCACACGTACTTCGAGCCCTCGAAGTCGGGCTCGGCCAGGTTGTCCGTCGACAGGAACAGGTACTGCGGGCAGGTCTCGCCGAAGACGTTCAGGCCCTCGTCGCGCGCCCGTGCCAGCTCGGCGACCGCCTGCTGCGCCGAGACGTGCACGACGTACAGGGGCGCCCCGGCCACCTGGGCGAGCTTGATGGCACGGTGGGTGGCCTCGGCCTCCAACAGCGCCTTGCGCACTTCCCCGTGGAAGCGGGGGTCGGTCTCACCACGGGACAGCGCCTGCTCCACGAGCACGTCGATCGCGATGCCGTTCTCGGCGTGCATCATGATCAGGCCGCCGTTCTCGGCGGAGCGCTGCATGGCGCGCAGGATCTGGCCGTCGTCGCTGTAGAAGACGCCGGGGTAGGCCATGAACTGCTTGAAGGAGGTGACGCCCTCCTCGACGAGCAGGTCCATCTCCTTGAGCGTCTCCTGGTTGACGTCGGAGACGATCATGTGGAAGGCGTAGTCGATGGCGCACTTGCCGTCGGCCTTGGCGTTCCAGGCGTCGAGGCCCTCACGCAGGGAGTGGCCCACGCTCTGCACCGCGAAGTCGACGATGGTGGTGGTGCCGCCCCAGGCCGCGGCCCGGGTGCCCGTCTCGAAGGTGTCGGAGGCGAAGGTGCCGCCGAACGGCAGTTCCATGTGGGTGTGCGCGTCGACGCCGCCCGGGATGACGTACTTGCCGGTGGCGTCTATGGTCCGCTCGGCCGTCCACGCGTCGGCTGCCGGGGTGCCGGTCGCGGCAAGAGCAGCGATGCGGCCGTCCTCGATCAGGACGTCGGCATGGATCTCGTCGGACGCGGTGACGACCAGGCCACCTCGGATGACGGTACGGCTCATGCTCCCTCTCCTTCCGGTCGTGCGTGCACTGAGGGAATACCGAAGCTGTTAGGGACTGAGGTCAACACTGTTTCCTGGTAAGCAAATTGGCCCCGCGGGCCCGACCCCCCGTGAGCCGGGCCCGCGGAGTTCGACGCGGCTACGGAGCCGTCAGCGGCCCGTACGCCCCGGGAGCGCGGTCCCGGTAGAACTGCCAGCGGTCGCGCACCTCGCGGAGCTTGGCGAGGTCCAGGTCGCGGACGACGAGTTCCGTCTCCTTGTCGCTGGCCACCTCGCCGACGAACTGGGCTTCCGGGTCCACGAAGTACGAGGTCCCGTAGAAGTCGTTGTCGCCGTACTCCTCGACGCCCACCCGGTTGATCGCGCCCACGAAGTACTCGTTGGCGACGGCCGCGGCCGGCTGCTCCAGCTGCCACAGGTAGCCGGACAGACCGCGCGAGGTGGCCGAGGGGTTGAAGACGATCTCGGCACCCGCGAGACCCAGCGCGCGCCAGCCCTCCGGGAAGTGCCGGTCGTAGCAGATGTAGACACCGATCCTCCCGACTGCGGTGTCGAAGATCGGCCAGCCCGAGTTGCCCGGCCGGAAGTAGAACTTCTCCCAGAATCCCGGCACTTGGGGAATGTGGGTCTTGCGGTACTTGCCCAGGTACGAGCCGTCGGCGTCGATCACCGCCGCGGTGTTGTACAGGACGCCGGGCTGCTCCTCCTCGTACATCGGCAGTACGAGGACGATGCCCAGTTCCTTGGCCAGCGCCTGGAAGCGCTGGACGATCGGGCCTTCGGGGATCTGCTCGGCGTACTCGTAGAACGCCTTGTCCTGGACCTGGCAGAAGTACGGCCCGTAGAACAGCTCCTGGAAGCACAGGACTTGGGCGCCCTGCGCGGCCGCGTCGCGTGCCGCCTGCTCGTGGACCTGGATCATCGATTCTTTGTCGCCGGTCCACGCGGTCTGGAAGACGGCGGCTCGGATCACTCTGCTCATCGGGACCTCCGGTCGCTCGGTGTGCGAGGAGCCTAAGAAGTCCTGGAGCCGGGTTTGAGTTGCACCGTGTCACGTCTGAAGCGTTCTGCCGTTCCACGGTGTCACCTCCGCGTCGTCTCATGTTTCACCTGAGTCGTGCCGTGTTTCATCTTTGTTGCGCGTCGTGCGCGAGCAGCGCGATGTGTACGGACGCGGCCTGTTCGAAGTCGTCGAGGTCGACGCCGAGACGTGCCTCTATGGCCTCCAGACGGCGATACAGCGCGGGCCTGCTGACATGGTGGAGCTGGGCTGTGCGCGACTTGTTGCGGCCGGTCGCGAGGTACGTCCGCAGCACGGGCAGCAGCTCCGACTCCGCGTCCGCGCCGCAGAGCAGTCCGTCCAGCTCCCGCTCGGCGAAGGACTGCACATGCGGATCGTCCCGCAACAGCCTTACGAGGCCGCGCAGATGGACATCGCGGAGGCGTACGAGCACCGGCTGGTCCTGGTCTGCGGGCGCGTCGGCAGCGGCCTCGGCGACATGCAGGGCCTCGCGCAAACCGGCGGGGACGTCGTCCCAGGCCGTACGGGGGGACGCGGCCGCCACGGTCGTGCGGACGCCCGTCTCGTGCCGCAGCCGTACGGCGAAGTGCGTGGCCAGCGCCTCCGCGTCCTGGTCCCTGGCGAGGCTGAGCAGCACGGCGGTGGCTCCGTCCGCGAGCTCGGCGACCAGCCCGGGAAGCCCCAACAGCCGTAGAACCCTGTCGAGTTGGGCCGGATCACCGTCCCTCACCACCAAGGGCACGAACGCACGCCGGTTGACGGGCAGCCCGGCCGCCCGCGCCCTCGGAAGGAGCTGCCGAGCCGGTACGACACCGCTCACCAGGTCGGTCAGCAGGCTCTGCGCGGACTGCTCCTCCCAGGTGTGCACGGAGCCGCCGAGCATCCGGTGCAGGACCAGGGCCTCGGCGGCACGGTCGGCGAGCAGCCGCCCGGTGGCGGCGTCACCGCGGTACCCGCACAGCACGATGCGGCCCCAGCGCTCACCGCGCCCGCCCAGCTCGGCCCTGATCCACCCGTCGCCCTCACTCCCGCCCGCCTGCCGGGAGATGCGCTCCCAGTCACGCAGTACGTCGTCCACGGCGGACCGCTCCCCCGCCGTGGCGAGAACCCGGTGGGCGAGGTTGGTGACGACGACGGGACAGGCGGCGTGCCCGGCGATCTCGTCGAGCATCCGTTGCAGCGGCGCGCCCGAGGTGATGAGCCCGGTGAGCGCGGTCCGTACGGCCTCGGAGAGGCTCACCGCCGCGAACTTGCTTCTGACCAGCCGGGACTGGACCTCCTCCGTCAACTCGGCGAAGGGAAAGGGCCGGTGGAGCACCACCATCGGAAGCCCGCACCGCTCGGCCGCCCGGCACATCACGTCCGGCGGCGCGGGGAAGGCCCGGCCGAGTCCGAGGACGACGGCCGCGGCCTCCGCGCGGTGCAGCGAACGGATGTACTCGGCCTGTGCCTCCACGTCGCCGGCGAGCAACACCCCGGTGGTGAGCACCATTTCGCCGCCCGTGAGCATCACACCGACATCGGCGGCCTCGGCGACGTGCACCCAGCGCACGGCCCGGTCGAGATGGCTCGCGCCGGCCACCACCTCGGGCTCTCCGGCGAGCACCCGGTCCATGGTGAGGACCTGGCGTACCGACAGGGCGGGTTCCAAGGCGGTGGTCATGGGCGACGTTCCCTTGCTCAATCCTACTGGGTGCTACACCACTCAGCTCTACTGGGTGGCACGCCGCAGCGCGCGCTCCAGGATCGCCGCGCCCTCCTCCGCCTCCGCGACGGTGAGGGACAGCGGCGGCGCGATGCGCAGCACGCTGGTGTTGTGACCGCCGCCCTTGCCGATCAACAGGCCTTCTTCCCGGGCCGCTTCGAGCACGGCCGCGGCGCCTTCGGGATTCGCCTCGTCCGTGCCGGGCTTGACCAGCTCGATGCCGATCATCAACCCACGGCCACGGACCTCCCGTACTCCGTCCAGTTGCGCGGCGATCGCCCGCAGCCGCTCGATGAGCAGTCCGCCGACCCGCCGGGCGTTGCCCTGGAGGTCGTGTTCGAGGAGGTACGTGAGGTTCGCGAGCCCCGCCGCCATCGTGACCGGAGAGCCGCCGAAGGTCGAAATGGAGTTGGAGTCGAGGCAGTTCATGATCTCGGCGCTCGCCACGACACCGCCGATGGACGTGCCGTTGCCGATGCCCTTGGCGAAGGTGAGCATGTCCGGCGGACCCGAGGCGGCGTGCGCCTGCCAGCCCCAGAAGTGCTCGCCCGTCCGCCCCCAGCCGGTCTGCACCTCGTCGGAGATCCAGAGGATGCCGCGCTCGCGCAGCACCTCGCGGAAGGCCGCGAACAGACCGTCGGGCGGTGCCGTGAAGCCGCCGACGCCCTGGATGGGCTCGGCGATCAGTGCCGCGGGCGACCGCACGTGACCGAGCAGGTCCTCCAGGTCGGCGACGCAGGCCGCGATGAACTCGTCGTCGCTGAGATCGGCGTACGGGCCGCGGGTGCGGACGCCGCCATGGACGTACAGCGTCTGGAGCGGTGACAGCGAGGTCGGCGACCAGCCCTTGTTCCCGGTGATGCCGACCGTGGTGAACGAGCGGCCGTGGTAGCTGTTGCGCATCGCCAGGATCTGGTTGCTCTGCCGGTAGGCGGTGGCGAGCAGGAGAGCTGTGTCGTTGGCCTCGGTGCCGGAGGTGGTGAAGAAGACGCGTGCGTCCGGGATGCCGGACAAGTGGGCGATCCGCTCGGCGAGTTCGACCATCGGCCGGTTGAGGTAGAGCGTGGAGGAGTGGATGATCCGCCCCGCCTGCTCGCTCACCGCCTTCGTCACCTCGGGCAGCGCGTGCGCGGTCATCGTGGTGAGGATGCCGCCGAAGAAGTCGAGGTACTTGTTGCCCTTGGCGTCCCAGACGTGCCGGCCCTCGCCGTGGGTGATCTCGATCGGGTCCTCGTAGTAGAGGGCGAGCCAGTCGGGCAGGACGGCCTTGTGGCGCGCGTACAGGTCGGTCACGGCTGCACCAGCCCTTCGTACGCGTCGGGACGCCGGTCGCGGTAGAACGCCCACTGCTGGCGCACTTCCTCGATCAGGTCGAAGTCGAGATCACGGACGATGAGTTCCTCGGCCTTGTCACTCGCCGTCTCGCCCACGAACTGTCCACGCGGGTCGACGAAGTACGAGGTCCCGTAGAAGTCGTTGTCCCCGTACTCCTCCTGCCCGACCCGGTTGATCGCGGCGATGAAGTACTCGTTGGCGACGGCCGCGGCGGGCTGCTCCAGCTGCCAGAGGTGGGAGGAGAGGCCGCGGGAGGTCGCGGACGGGTTGTACACGAGCTGGGCGCCGTTGAGACCGAGCTGCCGCCAGCCTTCGGGGAAGTGCCGGTCGTAGCAGATGTAGACGCCGATGCGACCCACCGCGGTGTCGAAGACGGGCCAGCCCAGGTTCCCCGGTTTGAAGTAGTACTTCTCCCAGAAGCCCTTCACCTGGGGGATGTGGTGCTTGCGGTACTTGCCCAGGTAGGTGCCGTCGGCGTCGATCACGGCCGCGGTGTTGAAGTAGAAGCCGGACTGCTCGACCTCGAACACGGGCACGACGATGACCATGCCGGTCTCGCGGGCGAGCTCCTTCATACGGGTGACGGTGGGCCCGTCGGGAACCGGCTCCGCCCAGCTGTAGTGCTCTGGCTCCTGGACCTGGCAGAAGTAGGGGGCGTTGAAGACCTCCTGGAAACCGATGATCTTGGCGCCCTGCCGGGCCGCCTCGCGGGCGTGCTCCTCATGCTTGGCGACCATGGATGCGGTGTCGCCGGTCCAGGTGGCCTGGACGAGAGCGGCGCGTACGACGTTGGCCATGAGCTGCTCCTTCGACAGGGACGTCAGAGAGCTTCTACGCCCGTAGACAAAGGCGGTAGAGGCTCGAAAGTAAGCCCACTGAACAGCCTTGCCAAGACCATCGTCGTTAACCCGCTGAGTCGATCACGTTTCGCACCTCTTGTGGGTGAGCGCGCGACCACGCGCGCGTGGCCCCCGCCGGACCTGTCAGGCGGTGAATCCGGCGACCCGGAGAGCGTGCACGAGATCCCAGTGGCGCTCCTCGGACACGCTCTTGGCGGCCTCCAGGAGGAGCGGTACCAGCCGCTGCGGGTCCGCTTCCGCGCTGCGGGCCGCCTCCTCCGGGGTGCGCATCCGTACGTACGCGCCGAGGAGTGCGCCGATCTCCCGGCGGCGGCCCTCCTCGGCGAGGCTCAGGACGGCCGCCCCGATCTCCGGCGCGGGGCGGGCGACACCCTGGCGCAGCATCTGCTGCCCGTCGACCTTGCGGCCCGCGGTCACGAGCGCGTCCGCGGCGGCGACCAGCCGGTCGGCGGGCAGCGAGGCGGCCTCCCACAGCAGGGTGGCCCAGTCGGCGTCGAGGCCCGCCCGGTGCAGTTCGGCGGCGAGCAGCGGAAAACGGGCGGCCGGCCAGTACGCGGCCTCCACCAGCACGGCGTGCGCCTCGCCGCTTCGGCCCTCGCTGCGCAGCCGGATCAGCGTCCGGATCGTCTCGACGGTGTCCTGCCGCGCCTCGTCGTCCACCGGCTGCGTCCGCGGCTGCGCCGGCTCCTCCGCGACCCCCGCGAAACGGGCGCCACGGGGGCTACGGCCGCCTCTCGCGGCCGGAGCGGGCACGGAGGGCGCCGCCGCCTCGGGGACGCCCACGGGAGCCGTCTCCGCCTCCGCCTCCATCATTCCGGCGAAGCGGGCACTGCCACGGGTACGGCGCTTCGAGCGCTGCTTGGTGGTGGGCGTGGGGGGCGTGCGGTCCTCGGCGGGAGGCTGGGGGGTGTCGGACTGCGCGGGGGGCGCGGCGAAGTTGCCGGGTTGCGTGGCGGGGGCGTACGCGCCCGCGTGGTCGTAGTGCCGATCAGGGGCTTGCGCGCCGTCGCGTGGCGCGGCAGGGGCGCGAGAGCCGTCGTCGCGGGGCGTGCTGGGGGCGTACGCGCCGTCGCGCTGAATGTGCGGGGCGTGCGCGCCGGGGTTTGAGCTGAGACCGTCGGCGGCGTACGCGCTGTCGCGCCGGGTGTGAGAGGCGTACTCGGGGGCGTACGCATCCGCGTTCGCGCCGGCTGGATCGTTCGAGGTGAGGCGTGCGGCAGGGGCGTACGCGCCGGAGCGGGAGGGCGCTCCCGAGATCCCCCCGTCGTCCGGCATCCCGGGATCCGCGAACGGCGACCGCGGCCCCGTCTGCTCCGGAATGCCCGAGCGCCGGCGACCCTGCCCCGGTCCCGGCGCCCCGTGACCCGCTTCCCCCGGCCGGTCCGCAGCCCCTTGCCGGGCAACGGCGCCACCCGACGGCTGAGCCCCACCCTCACGCTCCCGCATCCGGAGGACGTCCCCGGCGGTACCGGTGGCACCGGTGGCACCGGCCGGGAAGTTCAGTGCGCCCTCGGCATGGGTGCGAAGATCGCGCCGATCGAGGTTCTCCATGCGGCGGCGGATCTCCGCGCAGCGGGCGGTGGCCCGTTCGTGGTCGTCGTGGGCCCAGGCGAGGTCGAGCCGGATCGAGTCGGCCTCCTCCTGGGAGGCGGCCGAGCGGAGCAGCCGGCCCAGTTCCACCTGGCGCTCCGCGGCGTAGCGCTGTTCGCGGAGCAGGACGTCGAGACGGTCGCCGAGGTTGTCACGGCCGCCGGGCCGGCCGTCGTACGCGGCGAGCGAGGCACCGTGCAGGGCGCGGGCGCGCTCGGTCTCCTGGGCTGCGGCCCGGTCACCGTACTCAGCCGCGACGTCCTGAAGGAGCGCCTCCACGACGTCCCAGGGCGGAACCTCCCACCCGTCCAGGCAGGCACGCATACCGTCGGGATCGCGCTGCCAGAACACTCCGCACCAGCCACCGCCCTGGTCGAGCCGTTCCATCAGCGTATTCAGAAACCTCGCGAACTCCCCTACCTGAACCGGGAGTTGTTCCACAGCCATCACACAACTCCCGCCAGACTGGAGTGCCCTGATCCGGTAGAAAACACCCTCCGTGTTACGGAAGGGCTACGAAGAGTTTTCGGACCGGACGCAGAGTCCTGTGATCCCACTGGGAGTTGAGGTGATCCCACGGGAAGCCCGAGCGGGCCGGCGGACTTCGAAAGGCGGCCCCGGTCACACCCCGACCGGCACACACTCCCCCGCGAGGTCGTCCATGGACAGGCCGAGCGCCCGCGCGAGCGCCGCCACCGTGAAGAAGGCAGGGGTGGGCGCCCGCCCGGTCTCGATCTTGCGCAGCGTCTCGGCGGAGATCCCGGCGTGCGCCGCGACATGAGCCATGCTCCGCCCGCCGCGGGCCTCACGCAGCAGCCGCCCGAGCCGCTCGCCGCGCTCACGCTCTTCAGGAGTCAGGGGGTTACGGACCATGCCCCCATACTAATACCGGTATAGTAATTGGCATGGTGGAACTGAAGACGGACACATCTATCGACGAAATGTACGAGGCGGGCCAGGTCGTGGGCCGAGCCCTCACGGCGGTACGCGAGGCCGCTGACGTGGGCGTCTCACTACTGGAACTGGACGAGCTCGCGCACCAGGTGCTGCGGGACGCGGGCGCGAGCTCCCCCTTCCTCGGCTACCGCCCCTCCTTCGCGCCCACCCCGTTCCCCGCCGTCATCTGCGCCTCCGTGAACGACGCGATCGTGCACGGCATCCCGAGCGGCTACCGGCTGCACGACGGCGACCTGGTCTCCATCGACTTCGGCGCCCAGCTCGGCGGCTGGGCGGGGGACTCGGCGATCAGTTTCACCGTGGGCACGCCGCGCGCCGCCGACGTACGCCTCATCGAGGCCGCCGAGCGCGCACTCGCGGCGGGCATCGAGGCAGCCGTGGTCGGCAACCGCATCGGGGACATCGCGCACGCCATCGGCACGGTGTGCCGCGCCGCGGGGTACGGCATCCCGCAGGGCTTCGGCGGCCACGGCATCGGCCGCCGTATGCACGAGGACCCGCCCGTCCCGAACGAGGGCCGCCCCGGCCGCGGACTCCCCCTCCGCCACGGCATGGTCCTCGCCATCGAGCCCATGCTCATCGGCGGCGGCACCGACGGCTACCACGAGGACACCGACGGCTGGACCCTCCGCACGAACGACCGCTCCCGCGCGGCCCACGCGGAACACACCGTGGCGATCACGGACGCGGGCCCCCGCATCCTGACGGCACGCTGACGACCGCACCCACAACCGGTGAGGCGGACGGCCCTGCCGCCCGCCTCACCGCCACGTCACCGCTACGAGGCCGGCCGCACGACCATCGCCGACCCGCCACCCCGCCGTACGGTCTCCGCCGCCGCGAGCCACTGCCCGTTCGGCAGCCGCTGTACGCCCGTCGCCGCACCGATCTCGGGGTTCTGCCGGAAGGCCTGGCCGACCGACTCCAGCTGCGCCTTCAACGGGCTGTTCCACAGGCCCGGTTCGAGCTCGGTGGTGGTCTGGTTGCGCTGGCTGGCGCGCGGCGCCGCGATCGCGTCCACCAAGGGGAGACCCCGGTCGACGACGCCTGTAAGGGTCTGCAGCACGGTCGTGATGATGGTCGCGCCGCCCGGTGAACCGAGCGCCACGACCGGCTTGTTGTGCTGGTCGAGGACGATCGTCGGCGAGATCGACGAGCGCGGCCGCTTGCCGGGGCCGGGCAGGTTCGGGTCGGGCACGGCCGGGTTCGCCGGGGTGAAGGAGAAGTCCGTCAGCTCGTTGTTGAGGATGAAGCCGCGGTCCGGGACCGTGATGCCGCTGCCGCCGGTCTGCTCGATGGTCAGCGTGTACGCGACGACGTTGCCCCACTTGTCGGCCACCGTCAGGTGCGTGGTGTTCTCGCCCTCGTACGTCGTCGGAGCCGCCGTACCGGCCGTCGAGCAGGCCGCCGGATTGCGCGGGTCGCCCGGCGCGAGCGGACTCGTCAGCGTCGCGTCGTCCTTGATCAGGCATTCGCGCGAGTCGGCGTACTTCTGCGACAGCAGTTCCTTCGTCGGTACGTCCTCGAAGGCGGGGTCGCCCACCCAGCGCCCCCGGTCCGCGAACGCGATCCGGCTCGCCTCGATGTAGCGGTGCAGGTACTCCGCCTCGCTCGCCTTCGACAGGTCGGTGCTCTCAAGGATGTTGAGCGCCTCGCCGACCGTCGTCCCGCCCGAGGAGGAGGGCGCGATCGAGTAGACGTTCAGACCGCGGTACGAAGTCTTCGTGGGCGCCTGCCGCTTCGCCTCGTACGCGGCGAGGTCGTCGAGCGACAGCCGGCCGGGGCGGGCGTTGTAGCCCGAACTCGGGTCCACCGGCGGATTGTTCACCGTGTCGACGATCTCCTTGCCGAGTTCGCCGTCGTAGATCGCGTCGACGCCCTCCTCGCCCAACTCCTCGTACGTACTGGCGAGATCGGGGTTCTTGAAGGTCGAGCCGACCACCGGGAGCGAGCCGTCGGGAAGGAAGAGCTCCGCGGTGTCCGGGAAGTTCCTGAACCGGGCCTGGTTGGACTCGGTCTGCGAGCGGAAGGTGGCGTCGACCGTGAAGCCGTCGCGCGCGATGCGTTCGGCGGGCTTCAGTACGGCGCTCAGGCGCTTGCTGCCCCAACTGTCCAGTGCCGTCTGCCAGGTTGCGGGCGTCCCGGGAGTGCCCACGCCCAGCCCGCTGGTGACGGCGTCCGCGAAGGCGATCGGCTGCCCGTTCTCCAGGAACAGACCGGAGTCTGCGGTCAGCGGCGCCGTCTCGCGGCCGTCGATCGTGTGGACCTTACGGGACTTGGCGTCGTAGTAGACGAAGTAGCCGCCTCCGCCGATGCCGGACGAGTACGGCTCGGTGACGCCGAGGGCCGCCGCCGTGGCGACCGCCGCGTCCACCGCGTTGCCGCCCTTCTTCAGGACCTCGATCCCGGCCGCGGAGGCATCCGCGTCGACGCTGGCCACCGCACCGCCGTAGCCGACGGCGACCGGCACCTTCTCCACTGCGGCCGAACCACCCGAGGCGGACGGTGGTGCCGCCGCGCCGACCGACACCACCGCGGCCGAAACCGCCAAGACCGCCAGATTCCGCGCAACAGGGCGACGCATCCGTACCTCCAGTCAACAACCGTCCGCGCAGCGTAACTTCAGCGAGGCTCTCCCGTCAGGACCCCCTCGAACACCGTTCCGGATTGCCGCTACCATGCGCGCCCATGAATGACGACGTGCGCAACATCGTCCTGGGCGTGCTCGCCGCCGGCATCAGCGCCGCGCTCGGCTGGGTCGCGCGGACCTATCTGTGGAAGCGGAAGCTCCGCCGCAAGCAGGCCTTCTTCGGGCTGCCGACCAACTCCGAGTCGCTCCTTGTGGTCAACCGCGACGCGGGCAGCCCCGACCTCGCGGTGCACCGCTACGACGTGTTCGCGCTCCTGGAACTCTCCGCGCTCATCAAGGACTGTGGCTCCAACGCCCAGGTGATCACCCATGAAGCGGCCCGGCAGGGCTTCGGGGAGCGGACGGAGTTCTGCGTCGGCGGCCCGGGGTCGAATCGGCGCATGGCGGCCCATATGCAGGCCATGCTGCCCGGGGTCCGCGTGAACACCGACCCGGAACCGGTCCTGGACCGGCTGGCGTTCCAGGTCGGCAGCGAGCGCTACCGCATGGAGAAGGGCGTGACGGAGTACGTGCTGCTCGCCCGGCTGACAGCCGGCCAACCCGGCCTGTCCCGGCCCGTCTTCCTGTTCTGCGGCCAGCGCGCGATCACCAACCAGGCGGCCTCCCGCTACCTCGCCCGCAACCACGAACGGCTGGCCCGCAAGCACGGCAACAACTCCTTCGTCCTCCTCCTGAAGGTCGTGAACTCCCAGGCGTACGGCCCCGATGTCGTCGAACTCGTCGCGGACGTGACGCGCGCGGCGCAGGCCCCGCTGCCGGAGGCGACGGCTGCACGGAACTCCCATCGCGCCTCCTAGGTTTCATCACGTTTCAACAATCGTTACTGGCGCGTAACTTACCGACGGGTTACTTACGGTAAGAGACCGAGGTTACCGTCGGGTCACTTTGCACTTACACGAGTGAGGAGTGACCCGTGGGACACCCGCACAAGGCCCTGCGCACCACCGCCGTCGGCGTCGTCTCGGCGACCCTGATCGCCGGAACCACCCTCGGCCTGGCCCCCGCCGCCCAGGCCTCCACCACGGCGGGTGTCCGCTTCGTCGACATCGCCGGAGACGGCGGCACCATCCTCAAAGCCAACGTCATCACTCCCGCGGGCGCCGCCGGCACACGCGGTTTCCCGCTCATCGTGCTGCCCACGAGCTGGGGTCTGCCCCAGGTCGAGTACCTCACCCAGGCCCAGAAGCTCGCGAACTCCGGTTACGTCGTCGTCAGTTACAACGTCCGCGGCTTCTGGCAGTCCGGCGGGGAGATAGAGGTGGCGGGCCCACCGGACGTGGCCGACGCGTCCAGGGTGATCGACTGGGCGCTCGCGAACACCCCGGCCGACGCCCAGAAGGTCGGCATGGCGGGCATGTCGTACGGCGCCGGCATCAGCCTGCTCGCCGCCGCGCACGACAAGCGGATCAAGGCGGTTGCCGCCCTCAGCGGCTGGGCGGACCTGATCGACTCCATCTACTCGGGCCGCACCCAGCACGCCCAGGCAGCCGCCCTGCTGGACGGCGCCGGCACCCTCACCGGCCGCCCCAGCGCCGAACTCCAGCAGGTGTTCAAGGACTTCTTCTCCTCGAACCTGGCCAAGGAGCCGGATCTCATCGCCTGGGGGAAGAAACGTTCCCCCCAGACGTACGTCGACCAGATCAACGCCAACGGCGCGGCAATCATGCTGGCCAACGGCTGGGGCGACACGATCTTCCCGCCGAACCAATACGTCAAGTTCTACGAGGAGTTGACCGGCCCGAAGCGGCTGGAGTACCGGCCGGGCGACCACGCGACGGCCGAGGTGACCGGTCTCTTCGGACTCCCCAACGACGTGTGGACGGACACCGGCCGCTGGTTCGACCACTACCTCAGGGGCGAGGACAACGGCATCGACCGCGAGCAGCCGGTCCAGCTCAAGTCCCGTTCCACGGGCGGCTACGAGGGCTACCCGGACTGGAAGTCGGTCGGCGCGACACGCAAGAAGATCGCCCTCGCCGGTTCGACCACGATCCGCGCGAACGTCGACTCGGGTGCGAACGGCGGAGTCATCTTCCTCTCCAGCATCCTCGACCAGATCGCCCAACTGCCCCCGATGGCGTCGATCCCGCTGCTGCCGCGCCGCTGGGCGGCCGTCTGGCAGTCGGAGAAGTACGCGAGTGCCCAACAGGTGCGCGGAACCGCCAAGTTGCACACCACGGTCACCGCGACCAAGGAGAGCGGAACCCTCGTCGCGTACCTCTACGACGTGGGCCCGCTCGGCCTCGGCAAGCTGGTCAGCAACGCGCCGTACACCTTCCACGGGCAGACGCCCGGCAAGCCGTTCGGCGTCGACCTGGAGTTGTTCTCCACGGCCTACGACGTTCCGGCAGGGCATCGACTCGCCCTGGTCGTCGACACGGTCGACCCGCTCTACATCGAGCACAACCCGTCCGGCGCGCAGCTGACCTTCTCCTCACCGGAGCACGACCCGTCGTATGTGTCGGTGCCCCTGCGCAAGCAGTGATCTCCGGCTGCCGCCGGCCGGGTCTGGCCCTGTGAGCTGCTGCTCCCCCTACAGTCTCGGGGCTGTGGGGGGACCCCCACCCGGCAGCAGCGTCCCTGGTTCGGCCGTTGCCACGTCCACGGCCTCGGTCTTGGGACTGCGCTGCTCCCGCCGGGACACCCATTGGGCGAACCAGCTGAGCAGCATGCACATCCCGATGTAGATCGGTGAGATCACCATCACCACGGGGATGAACGGCAAATCGTAGTCGAGGTTCGACGCGATCAGCTTCCCGGCATGGAGAAACTCTTCGTAGGTGATCAGATAGCCGAGCGAGGTGTCCTTCAGAGCCACCACTAGTTGGCTGATGATGGTGGGCAGCATGGACCGTACGGCCTGCGGTACGAGGACGTACGTCATGACCTGGGTCTTGCGCATGCCGAGCGCGAACGCGGCCTCCCGCTGGCCGCGTTCGACGGAGTTGACGCCCGAGCGGAAGACCTCGGCGAGCACCGAGCCGTTGTAGAGCGTGAGCCCGGCGACCAGTGCGGGCAGCGGCTGCACCTTGAGCGCCACGAAGATGAAGAAGATCATCACCAGGACCGGCATGGCGCGGAAGAACTCGACGAGCAGGGTGGAGATCCAGCGCACCGGCCTGTGGTCCGACAGCCGTCCCGTCGCGAGCACGGTGCCCAGAGCGAGGGACAGCACGGCGGCGATCGCGAAGGCCTTGAGCGTGTTGCCCAGGCCCCGCAGCAACAGCTCCTGGATTCCCTTGTATTCGAAGGGCATCCACTTCGTGTAGGTGAACTGGTCGGTGTCGAACAGGAGATACAGGAGCCAGCCGAAGAGTCCGAGGATCACGGCGGTGGACAGGACGCCGTACATCCGGTGCCGTTGGCGGGTCTTGGGCCCGGGGATGTCGTAGAGGGCGGTGGATTCGGTGGCGGTGGCGGTCATCGGGCGACTCCCCAGCGCTTTTCGAGGATGTTGAAGACCGCGCTGATGGCGAGGGTGATGATCAGGTAGCCGACGGCGATCCAGACGAAGGTCCAGACGATGTTGTAGCCGAGTTCGCTGAGGGTCTTGTACGTGCCGAGCAGCTCGGTGACGCTGAACGCCCCCGCGATCGCCGAGTTCTTGGCGAGCGCGATGAGGGTGGAGCCGACCGGCGGGATCACCGAACGGAAGGCCTGCGGCAGGACGACCCCGGACAGCGTCTGGCTGAACGTCATCCCGAGACTGCGGGCCGCCTCCCCCTGCCCCTTGGGCACGGTGTTGATGCCCGACCGCAGTGCCTCGCAGATGAACGCCGAGGTGTAGCAGCCGAGCGCCAGGATCGCGAACACCTCGAAGGGCAGCACGAGTCCGAAGCGGGGCAGACCGAGCAGCACCGCGAAGAACAGCAGGGTGAGCGGGGTGTTGCGGAGCACGGTCACCCACGCCGTACCGAGGGCCCGGAGCGAGCCGACCGGCGCGACCCGGAACGAGGCCATCAGGAACCCCAGGGCCAGTGCCAACAGCGAGGCGTAGACGGTGAGTTCGACGGTGCCGAGGAATCCGTCGACGAACGTGGAGAAGTTGTCTGTCAGTACGTTCACGACGGTCTCAACTCCCCTGATAGCGGTCGATCTTGGGCGGAGTGGGCGCGGGTACGCCGGACAGGCCGAGCGTCGCCCCGTACGCCTTCTTCCAGTCGCCGTTCTTCTCGCGGGCCTCCAGTGCGTCGTCGAGTGCGAACCGCAGCGCGTTGTCGCCGCGCGGTACACCGATGCCGTACGGCTCCTCGGAGAACGGCTTGCCGACGACCTTGAGTTCGTCGGGAACCTTCGCCGCGTAGCCGATCAGGATCGCGTCGTCGGTGGTGACGGCGTCGACCTGGTAGGTGAGCAGGTTGTCGACGCAGACCGAGTACGTGTCGTAGGCGACGAGTTTCGCCCTCGGGTAGTCCGCCTTGATGCGCTGGTAGGGGGTCGAACCGGCCGCCGAGCAGACGGTCCTGCCTGCGAGGTCCTGTGGGCCGTGGATGTCGTTCTCGTCCGCGCGCACCAGCAGGGACTGACCCGCCATGTAGTACGGGCCGGCGAAGCCGACGAGTTTCTTGCGCAGGTCGTTGATGGTGTAGGTGCCGACGTAGTAGTCGATCTGCCCGTTCTGCAGGGCGGTTTCGCGGTTCGCCGAAGCGATCGTCTTGAAGCGGACCGTCGTCGGAGCGAAGCCGAGTGAGGCCGACATCATCTTGGCGATCTCGATGTCGAAGCCGGAGTAGGTGCCGCTCGCCGGGTTCTTCTCCCCCAGGTACGGCTGGTCCTCCTTGGCGCCCACGGTGAAGTAGCCGCGCTTGTCGGCACGCTTCCAGGTGGGCGAGTCCGGGAGCTGAAAACCTTCTACCACTTGGTAGTTGGGCAGTTTGTCGGCGGCTGGTCCCTTGGTCGGAGGGCTCCCCTCCTTGCCGCAGGCGGCCGCGGTGGCGATCAGTGCCGCAACCGCCGCGAGGGCACAGGACACACGTGTCGTACGGATCATGCTGCGCACCCCCCGGCTCAGTGCTTGAGGATCTTGGAGAGGAAGTCCTTGGCGCGGTCGCTGCGGGGGTTGGTGAAGAACTCCTCCGGGGTGCGGTCCTCGACGATGCGGCCGTCGGCCATGAAGACGACGCGGTTGGCGGCGGAGCGCGCGAAGCCCATCTCGTGGGTGACGACGACCATCGTCATTCCGTCGCGCGCCAGTTGCTGCATGACTTCAAGGACTTCGTTGATCATCTCGGGGTCGAGCGCCGAGGTCGGCTCGTCGAAAAGGAGCGCCTTCGGATCCATGGCGAGGGCGCGGGCGATGGCCACGCGCTGCTGCTGTCCGCCGGAGAGCTGTGCCGGGTACTTCGGGGCCTGCGAGGCGAGGCCGACGCGGTCCAGGAGTTCGGCGGAGCGCTTGTCGGCTTCCTCCCGCTTGCGGCCGCGGACCTTGACCTGGGCGAGCGAGACGTTCTGCAGAACCGTCTTGTGGGCGAAGAGGTTGAAGGACTGGAAGACCATGCCGACCTCGGCACGGAGCTGGGCGAGCGCCTTGCCCTCCTCCGGAAGCAACTTGCCGTCGAGCTTGATCGTCCCCGACTCGATCTTCTCCAGCCGGTTGATCGCTCTGCACAGTGTCGATTTTCCCGACCCCGACGGGCCGATGACCACGACCACCTCCCCCTTACCGACGGTTAGGTTGATGTCCTGAAGGACATGCAACTCACCGAAGTGCTTGTTCACGTCATGCAGCTCGATCAACGGATCGACAGCCATGCCCGGCCCCTACCCACTCTCAACTGTGTCGCAGTTGCCGCAAACTATCCGGACAAGAACGGACTTAATACTCGACACGCACTTTTCGGGCATTAGCCGTATTGTGCGGTTAGCCCTCCGACACCTCCGCGTAGAGCTGCGAGAGTTCGGGGGCACCGGTGGATGCCCAGGTGTGGCCGGAGGCGACCACATCGATCTCACGGCCGGAGGCCAGCCGCACCACGGGATGGCCGTTGGGCCAGATCTCCCACACGGCTCCGGGGACCGTGCGCACGATGACCGTGCCGACGTAGAGGCCCGCGTCGTTGCCGAGCCAGGGCAGGCTCTCCTCGTCGTCCCGCCAGCGCGGCAGAAGTTGGTCGAGGGCCTCCAACGAGACCACGGAGTCGTCGAGTTCGACCCCCGCCAATTCCGCCTGGGAGCGTAGCAGATCGCACTCGGAGAGGAGCTCGGCGACACCCTCGGAATCGGTCACGCCGTCGGAGAACACCGCGACCCCGAAGGCGGGGCCACGCTTCTTGCGCCAGTTACCGAGGAAGGGGATGTTCATAAGCCCAGCGTGTCATTCACGCCACCGCGCGCACCACAGGCGCGCGGGGTCGCCTGTTCGAGGGCGTTCCCATCCATGGCGGTCGCGCCCCAAGTCCCCACCGGACCAAGGGAGATCACCGCCCGCGGTCCGCGGACGGGCTGATGAGCCGATGGGCGCGCCGTTCACACGTCCAAGTCCGCTACACGTCCAGGTCCACCACGACCGGCGCATGGTCCGAGGCGCCCTTGCCCTTGCGCTCCTCGCGGTCCACGTACGAGTCGGTGACGGCCTTCGAGAACGCCTCGTTCCCGTAGACGAGGTCGATGCGCATACCGCGGTTCTTGGGGAAGCCGAGCTGACGGTAGTCCCAGTACGTGAACGGGTGGTCGTACTTCAGGGGGCGCGGGACCACGTCCGCGAGGCCCGCCTCGCGCAGGGCGGCGAGGGCGCCGCGCTCGGCCGGGGTGACGTGCGTGGCGCCCTCGAAAGCGGCGATGTCCCAGACGTCGTCGTCCGTCGGCGCCACGTTGTAGTCACCCATCACCGCGAACGGCCGGCTGCCCGCGGCGTCGCCCGCGATCGCCGCTTTGAGGGCCTCGAACCACTGGATCTTGTACGCGTAGTGGGGGTTGTCCACCTCGCGCCCATTCGGCACGTACACCGACCAGACGCGGACCGGGCCGCAGGTCGCGGAGACCGCGCGGGGCTCCTGGACGCCGTCGAAGCCGGGGTCGCCCGGCAGGCCCTTGACGACGTCCTCGAGGCCCACCCGGGAGACCACCGCGACGCCGTTCCACCGCCCCGTGGCGTTCACCGCCGACTCGTAACCCAGCTCTCGCAGCTCCTCGGTGGGGAACTGCTCGGCGGTGGTCTTGGTCTCCTGGATGCACAGCACGTCCGTGCCGCTGCTCTCCAGCCAGGCCAGCAGCCTCGGGAGACGGGCGGTGATCGAGTTCACGTTCCAGGTGGCGATACGCATGACTCACAACTTACCGGGCGGGTACGACAACGGGTCCGGCGGCGCCTTCCGCGTGCGGAAGCCGCCGTCTTCCCATGCGGCTCAGACCTCCGCCGACGCCCCCGGCTTGAGCCGCAGGTGCTCGGAGCCGCCCAGGGCGCCGATCTGGTTGTCGTAGATCGGCCGGGCGAGGTCGGTGAGCAGGGCGTCGTGGATGTCGTACGCGCGCTGCGGCTTGACCTCGCGGACGTAGTCGATGACCTCGGAGATCTTGCTCCAGGGAGCCATGACGGGCAGCAGCAGCGTCTCGACCGGATGGTCGGGGACGGTGAGGGCGTCGCCCGGGTGGAAGACACGGCCGTCGACGAGGTAGCCGACGTTGGTGATGCGCGGGATGTCCGGGTGGATCACGGCGTGCAGTTCGCCGTGCGCCTGGACGTCGAAGCCCGCGGCGCTGAAGGTGTCGCCGTGGCCGACGGTGTGCACGCGCCCGGGGAAGGCCGCCGAGATCTTGTCGGCCACCGACTTCAGCGTCCAGATCTCGGCGCCCGGGTTGGACTCGAGCCCGGCCCGCAGCCGCTCCTCGTTGAAGTGGTCGGCGTGCTCGTGCGTGATCAGGATCGCGTCCGCGCCGACCGCGGCGTCCGCCTCGCTGAAGGTGCCCGGGTCGATGACGAGCGTGCGTCCGTCCTTCTCGAGGCGGACGCAGGCGTGCGACTTCTTCGTGAACTTCATGAGGGTCATGGCTCCATCCTGCCCCCGTCGGACCGGCGCCGGGCCGCTCAGGCTGGTGCCCTCGCTGCCCGGATGAAGATCACGGGCGCGGTCACTCCTGGGGGGTGGTCTCTTCTCGTATGACCTGCTGGGCCACCTTGAAGGCGCTGTTCGCGGCCGGCACGCCGCAGTAGACGGCCGCCTGGAGGAGCACTTCCTTGATCTCCACCGGGGTGAGGCCGTTGCGGAGGGCGGCGCGGATGTGGAAGGCGAGTTCGTCGAGGTGGCCGCCCGCGACCAGCGCGGTGAGCGTGACACAGCTGCGCGAGCGCCGGTCGAGCCCCGGCCGATCCCAGATCTCACCCCAGGCGTACCGGGTGACGAAGTCCTGGAAGTCCCCGGAGAACTCGTCCGCCGAGGCCAGCGCCCGGTCCACGTGCGCGTCGCCGAGCACCTCACGGCGCACCTTGATCCCGGCGTCGTACGGGTCGGGCCGCCCCAGCCCCTCGGCCTGCGCGGCGGGCGGCGCGATCTCGGCGACGGGGGACGCCGAGGGCGGCGGGGCGATGCCCTGCTTGACCGGGGCCGCCGGGATCGCCATCTGGCCGGTCGACGAGTCGAAGGCCGGCTGCCAGGCGCTGGTGAAGTGCCGTACGAGGAGGTCGGTGACCGCGGCCGGCTGCTCGACGGGGACCAGGTGCGAGGCGCCGGGTACGACCGCGAGCCGGGCGTCCGGTATCCCGGCGACCAGGGTGCGGGCCTCGGCCGGCCCGGTGACCTGGTCGTCCGAGCCGACGAGGACGAGGGTCGGCACGCCGATGCGGGTGAGTTCGGCGCGTACGTCGAAGGCGGCGAGCGCCTCGCAGGCCGCGATGTAGCAGCCGGGGTCGGTGGTGCGCACCATCTGCACGGCCCACTCGGTGATCGCGGGCTGGGTGGCGGCGAATCCCTCCGTGAACCAGCGCTCGGGCGACATCCGGGCGATCGGGTCGAGACCGTTCGTGCGTACGATCACACCGCGCTGCCGGAACTCGTCCGCCGTGCCGAAACGCGGCGAGGCGGCGATCACCGCGAGCGAGGCGAGCCGCTCCGGATGACGCAGCGCCAGCTCGATCCCGATGGCGGCGCCGAACGCGCAGCCCGCGTAACCGAAGCGCTGCACACCGAGCCCGTCAAGGGTGGCGAGCAGCCGCTCGACGAGCTCGGCGACCGAACCCGCCGGGTACGCGGGCGCGCCACCGTGACCGGGCAGGTCGAACCGGAAGATCCGCCAGTGCTTGGCCAGCTCCGGGACCTGCCGGTCCCACATGTGCCAGGTGGTGCCGAGCGAGGGCCCGAGGATGAGGACCGGGGCGTCTTCCGGGCCGTCGCATCGGTACTGAAGGGCAGGGGTCGTCGTCTCACTCACCGCTCCACGCTAACTTCCATCCCTGTGGGGGCGGACATGGGCCCTGGTTGTCCACGTCGCCCACACTGGTCCGCCACATGGGGTGACGTGCATATGTGCGGAAGGCATACGTGGAGCGGCTACATGTGGTCAGGACACCTGGACGGGGTGTCGTACGACCGCGTCGAAGAGGTAGCCCTGCGTGTTGACGACCGTCGTCTCCGGCTGGCTACGGCCCGTCGTGTCCGTCGCGCGGGCCAGCAGCGTGTACGTCCCCGGAGTCGTCGGACGCCAGTCGGTGGACCAGCGGACCCAGCCTGCGCGGCGCGGCACGTCGTACAGCCGGGCCCTCTTCCAGGTCGCGCCACCGTCGGTGCTGACATCGACGCGGACGACGCCACCGGCGCCGGACCAGGAACGGCCGGTGAGCCGATGGACCGTGCCTGCCGGGAGGCTCGCGTTCCAGGCGAGTTCGAAGGCGCTCTTGAGGGTCTGCCGGGTGAGCGGCGCGCTGCCGCCGTCGGGGTACGCGGCGCCGAACAGCCGGTAGAAGTCGGTGTTCCAGGGCGAGTAGAGCGGCTGGGCGGAGACCTCGATGTCGCCGACCCACTTGATCGAGGCGATGCCCACCCAGGAGGGCACCAGGACACGCACCGGGTGACCGTGGTCCGCAGGAAGCGGTTCGCCGTTCATCTCGTACGCGAGCAGCACGTCGTCCAACGCCTTCGAAAGCGGCAGCGGGCGGCGGACATGACCGAGGTTCGTGCCGTCCGCGGTGACGTACTCCGCGTCCAGGCCTCGGGGCAGGACGTCCACGGCGCGGTCCGTGAGCCCGGCCCTGCGCAGTACCTCGGCCAGCCGTACGCCCTTCCAGCGCGCCGTGCCGATCGCGCCGAGCGTCCACGCCGTACCACTGACGCTCTGCCCCTGCTGCGTCGTGAAGAAGCTCCGGCCGTTGCCCGCGCACTCCACGAACGCGGTGCGGGTGGTTGCGGGCAGCCGCTTCAGGTCGTCGAGCGTGAACTCGACGGGCTCCTCACGCGCGAGTCCGTCTCCCCAGAGGGTGAGGGTCCATGCCTCGGCGTCCAGGAGGGGTGTGGCGGTGTGGTTGCGTACGAAGAAGTGGTCGTTCGGGGTGTGGTAGCCGGTGCCGGCGAGGGACGCGAACTTCGTCTCGGCATTCGTACCGCGTGCCGTGAACCAGTCGTCCGGGAGGGGTTTGACGATGCCGGGGACCGTCGCGGCGGCGGACACGGAGGTCCCGGTGGCGGCCGCAGCGGGTGCGCCGAAGGCCGTGGGCACGGCCGCGGTGAGTCCGGCCGCGGCAAGCAGTCTGAGCATGTCGCGGCGGGCCACGCCATCGGCCCGGGCGTCGCCCGCCAGCCACTGGCGGAGTCTGCGGCGGTCGTAGGCGGACTCGGGGTGGGGTGTACGAGGCGACTGGGGCATGGCGGGGCCTGCCTTTCGGGCGGGAGGCGAACGCTCGGGGCACGGCGGGGTGGACCGCGGCCGTGCGAAGGGACGGCACTCGGGAGGTGCCTGAAGCGCAAGGGGGTTATGGCGTCTGCGGTGGGACCGCGACTGCCATGGCACGGACGGCGTCCGTGGCGAGGATCAGCAACAACAACCGCGCGACGAACGCGCGCGGGACCGCGGGGCGGGGTGGTGGTTGCTGGGGAACATGGGCGCCATGGTACGAGTCGGAAGGCCAACTCGTCGGGGAATCGGGGCAGTCGGTGTTCTGGAGCGCCAACTGCCGGACAGCGGGCGTGCGGAGGGTGCCGGGTGACTCGCCGGCGTCAGAGGTCGCCCGGTGCGCCGAGGCCGGTGAGGGCGCCGACCGGGTCCAGGTCGGGGGTGCCGCGGGGCCACCAGTCGTCCTGGCCTGGTTCTGATTCGTAGGCGTACCAGAGGCCGTTGTGACCGAGGCGGAGCTGGGCGTGGCCTCGCGGGTGGGTGAGGTGGTTGCGCCAGGGTCGGAAGGCGGGGAGGTCGGCGGCGAGGAGGAGTGGGCGGGCCCGGTCGAAGCGGCCCGCGGGCGGATCCCAGGGCTCTTCGAGGACGGCGAGCCCTTCGAAGCCGCCTTGGCGCCAGGCGGCGACCGCGCGCGCCAGGTCGGCCCGGGTACGTCCCGCGGCGGAGGCGAGCGAGGCGTAGAGGGTGCGGGTCGCCGCGGTGAGGCCGGAACCGGGGCGGGCCGCGGCGAGGCGCACCGCGTCCTGCCAGAGCGTCAGGCCCGCGACCGGATCGCGGCCCGCGGTGAGCAGCGTGTGCGCACGAGCCGCCGCGTCGGTGGCCAACTGGTCCAGCGCGAACGGGTCCGGGCCGCCCGGCGCGCCCGGGTAGGTCGGCGGCTGCTCCGGGTGCGCGGGCGGTGGGAGCGGCGCGGGGAGGGGAGGCAGTACGCGCTGAGCGAGGGCGTCGCGGGCACGGGTGCCGGGGAGGGGGGCCGCTTCCTGGTCCTGGGCGGCGCGGGCGATACGGGCCGCGTTGCGGCGGGACAGCGCGTCGAGAAGCTCGCGTTCGCCGCGACCGCGCAGGAGGAGCAGCACGAAGGGGTCTTCGTCCAGCAGCCGTGCCGTCTGGTAGCACAGGGCGGCCGCGTGCTTGCAGGGATGCCCGGAGTCGGGGCAACTGCAGTGCGGTTCCAGCTCGCCGGGACCGGGGAGCAGAGCGACCCCGCATTCGGCGAGCGACTTGGGCATCTCCTTGTCGAGCAGCGCCGCGATGTCCCCGGGCCGCTCGGCGACCGCGTCGAGGAATCGGTCCCAGTCAGCGTCGGACAGCGTCCCCAGGGCGACCTGTACGCGATACGGCCGCGGGCGGCTCCCGTGCACGTACGCGAGCACCAGCCCGGGTGTGACCGTGATCGCGTCCACGTGCCCGCGCCCGGCATACGTCCTTCCTCGCGCAAGCCGCGCAGCATCGAGCGCCCCCTCCTCCAGCGCGCTCACCCACGCGTTCCCCCACCACGTCTCCGCGAAGCCGCCGGCCCCCGACTCCCGCGCCGGAAAGGCCTCGAACGTCCGGCGCAGCTCACCATCGCGACCAGGGGATCCCATGGAACGCGGGAGCCGGGTGGGCGCGACTGGGGGCCGCTCAACGGGCCTGGGGTGCGCGGGGTGCGGGTCCGGGGTCGCTTCGCCCGCGGGCAGGGGTGGTGCGTCCGGGGACGGGACAGTTGCGTCACCGGGCTGCGCCGGGTGACGGTCCGGGATTGCTCCGCGCACGGGTCGGGGCGGTGCGTCCGGGGACGGGACGGTTGCGTCACCGGGCCGCGCCGGGGTCCGGTCCGGGATTGCTCCTCGTACGGGCAGAGGTGGTGCGTCCGGGGGTACGACAGCCGCGGCGTCGGGCTGCGCCGGGCGCGAGTCGATGCCCTCGCTTGCGGCCCGGGGGTGTGCGGCCGCGCCCTGGCTCGGTCGGGTCGCGGCTGCGGGCTGCTCGGGGTGCGAGTCCGAGCTTGCGTCGACGGCGGCTTCGGTGTCGGACGGCAGTTGGAAGGCGCCGGCGAGCAGATCGCGTAGGTCTTGGGCCTGGGTTCGCCGGTTCTGGCTCCGGGGGTTCCGCGGAGCCCTGGAATCGATCGGCGCAGGATCGGTGGACCGGCGCCGCGCCTCGACTCCCCTGCTGCCAGGGTCCGTTGCCCTCTTGGTTCCGGCATCCGTTCGCGTCTGCCTCGCCTCACTCCGCGCGGCGCGCAACGCCTCGCGTGCGATGTCTCCTGGGCGCGGACGCTCTGCGGACGGACTGCCTGTCGGGGTTGCCTCCGTCCTGGCGACGGCCTCGGCCTGGACCTCGGTCCCGGTCCCGGTCCCGGCATCGGCATCGGCATCGGCATCGGCATCGGCTGGAGACTGTGGCCGGCCGGGTTCCACAGCCCCGTCGGACGCCGCAGCCGCACCGGCGTAGGCGCCGTGAACAGCTCCGGTACCGGCGAACCTCCCCGCCGCCGTCGCCCGTCGCAGAGCCTCGCGTGCCGCGTCTCCCGGTCGCGCTCCCGGGGAGGACGCCCTCTGGGGGCGCGGATCGGCGGTGACCCGCTCAGCCTGCTGATCCGGCTGACCCAACTCACCGTCAGCCGACTCGTCCCCCCGAACCTCGCGCTCCCGCGCGGCCCGCAGAGCCCGGCGGGCCACGTCGGCAGGGCGCGCTCCCGCCTCCTCCGCCGGGAGGTGTGACTGCTCGATGTCCCCGCCCTCGGTCTCCGGAGCCGTCTCATCCGCGTCGGCGTTCACATGGACCTCCGAAGGGACACCAGGTCCGACAGCTCGCGGTCGGTCAGCTCAGTGAGAGACGCCTCGCCGGAGCCGAGGATCGCGTCCGCGAGTGCCCGCTTCGCTTCGAGCATCTCGGCGATGCGGTCCTCCACCGTGCCCTCGGTGATCAGGCGGTGGACCTGGACGGGCTGGGTCTGGCCGATGCGGTAGGCGCGGTCGGTGGCCTGCTCCTCGACGGCCGGGTTCCACCAGCGGTCGAAGTGGACGACATGTCCGGCGCGGGTGAGGTTCAGGCCGGTGCCGGCGGCCTTGAGGGAGAGCACCAGGACGGGGGTCGCACCGCTCTGGAAACGGTCCACCATGTGCTCGCGCTCGGGGATCGGCGTTCCGCCGTGGAGGAGCTCCACGGGGACCGCGCGCGCGGCCAGGTGGGCGGTGATCAGGCGGGCCATGCCGACGTACTGCGTGAAGACCAGCGCGGAGCCGTCCTCGGCGAGCAGCGTGTCCAACAGCTCGTCGAGCAGGGCGAGTTTGCCGGAGCGGGCGGAGGGTCCCTGGGCGGCGGCCCGCGCGTCCTCCTTCAGATACAGCGCCGGGTGGTTGCAGATCTGTTTGAGGGAGGTGAGGAGCTTGAGGACCAGTCCCCGGCGCGCGATGCCGTCGACGGTCTCGATGGCGAGCAGCGACTCGCGGACCACCGCCTCGTAGAGGGAGGCCTGTTCGCGGGTCAGCGGGACCGGGTGGTCCGTCTCCGTCTTGGGCGGGAGTTCGGGGACGATCCCGGGGTCCGACTTCTTGCGGCGGAGCAGGAACGGGCGGATCAGCCGGGCCAGGCGGGTCACCGCCTCCTCGTCCTCCCCGTTCTCCACGGCGCGCGCGTGCCGGGCACGGAAGGACTTGAGGGGGCCGAGCAGGCCGGGGGTCGTCCAGTCGAGCAGGGCCCAGAGTTCGGAGAGGTTGTTCTCCACGGGGGTGCCGGTCAGCGCCACGCGCGCGGGGGCCGGGATCGTCCGGAGCGCCTTGGCCGTCGCCGAGTAGGGGTTCTTTACGTGCTGGGCCTCGTCCGCGACGACCATGCCCCAGGTCTGCTGGGCCAGGTGTGCCGCGGCCGAGCGCATCGTGCCGTAGGTGGTGAGGACGAAGCCGCCTTCGAGGTCTTCCAGGGTGCGGTCGGGTCCGTGGAAGCGGCGGACGGGGACGCCGGGCGCGAAACGGGTGATCTCCCGCTGCCAGTTGCCCAGCAGCGAGGCGGGGCAGACGACCAGGGTCGGCTCGCTGCGGGCCCGGCGCAGGTGCAGGGCGATGAGCGTGACGGTCTTGCCGAGCCCCATGTCGTCGGCGAGGCAGCCGCCGAGGCCGAGGGAGGTCATCAGGTCCAGCCAGGCGAGACCCCGGAGTTGGTAGTCCCGGAGCGTGGCCTGGAGACCGGGTGGTGGCTCGACGGGAGTCACGCCCGCCGTCAGCCGGTCGCGCAACACGGCCAGCGCGCCGACCGGTACCGCCTCGACGGTCTCGCCGTCGACCTCCGCGACGCCACTGAGCGCGACGGAGAGCGCGTCGACCGGGTCGAGGAGGCCGAGTTCGCGTTTGCGTGCCTTGCGGACCAGGGCCGGGTCGACGAGGACCCACTGGTCACGCAGCCGTACGACCGGACGGTGGGCCTCGGCCAGGGTGTCCATCTCGGCCTCGGTGAGCGGGTCACCGCCGAGGGCCAACTGCCAGCGGAACTGGAGCAGTTCCTCGCTCTCGAAGAACCCGGTGCCGTCCGTCGCCGACCCGGGCGCCGGGCGCACCACGGCCGCCGCGCTCAGATCCTGGGCCAGATCCCGGGGCCAGTGGACGGCGACTCCGGCCGCGCCGAGCCGGTTGGCCGCGACACCGAGCAGGTCGGACAACTCCTCTTCGGAGAGGGCGAGTACATCGGGCACGTCCTGCTCGGACAGCCGGTCCATGGGCGGCCAGACGCGGGCCGCGCGACGGACGGCGAGGGCCGCGTCCACGCGCGCGCGGGGGCCGAACGTCGCGTCGGCCTCACCCGCCCACAGCGCCGCGGCGTCGACGACGAGGGTGGGGTCGGCGAGGCTGTGCACCTGGACGACGGCCGCGCCCGCGCGGCGCGCTCCCTCGCCGTCGTCGAAGAGCTGGTACGCCGACAGGTCCAGGCGGAGTGAGATCCGTACGCCCGCGTCCATGCCCGCGGCGACCTCCGCGGCCCAGTCGTGGGCTCCCGGCAGCCGCTGCGGCCCGATCGCGGCGAAGGGTTTGCCGGAGGTGTACTGCGCGGCCGGGGTGCGCGGCAGTGTGTCGGCGACCGCGTCCAGGAAGGACCGCATCAGCGCTTCCGGTTCCGGCAGCCGGAGCGGGCCCTTGCCGGGGAGGGGGACGGCGTGTCCCTCGTACGGCAGGGCCGCGGCCACCGCCCTCAGGTGGGCGATGTCGTCCGGGTCCAGCGGGCCCGCGCGCCAGGCGTCGATGCCGTCGGCCGTCAGCCCCGGCAGCAGCCGCCCGCGCGCGACGAGCCGCAGCGCGTGCAGCGCGGCGGCGCCCCAGCAGGCCGTGGCGGGATGCGCGGCGGGGTCGCGGCGCGCCCCTGCCAGCAGCGGCAGGGCCTCGCCGATCGGCAGGGTCACGGCGGGGACGGTGCCCCTGCGGATTCCGGGACCGTGCCGCCGTACCACCGTCAGCTCGGTCGGCTCGCCGGACGATCCCCGCTCGACGTGCTCATCGGGTGTCCCCCGCCCGGAGTTCTCGCCGGACGACGGCCCCAGTTCGCCGGCGCGTCCGTCGGACGTCAGCGGCTCGCCGTCCGGATCCCAGAAGGCGACCCGCCCCTCGCGCGGCAGCGGCGCGGGCAGGAAGACGGCGGCGAGCCGCATCGGGACCGCCTTGTCGGCCACATCCACCCCGTCCCCCATACGCCCGCTCACCTCCCGCCCTTCAGCCGAATCAGTTGTCTTCGACTCTACGGGCGGGGTCTGACAATCGGCCTCGGCGACAGCGCCGGCGGCGGTGCTGGTCAGGGAGTCGTGCGCGAGACCACGTACACCATGGGGTGCTCGGGGTTGGAAAGGTTCACGACGATGTCCAGGGTGGGCGCCGGGTCCTTCTGCTTGTGGACGAGGCCCGACCACGGGCCGGGGCCCGTGAACTCCCAGCCGACGACCTGCTGGTCGCGGGCGTTGATGGCGAAGTCGTCCGGCTGCAGGGCGGCGCGGGTGACTCCGACATGGCCCAGGAACCTGTCCAGGCCCGCGCTGGTCGTACCGAACTGGACGTACAGACGGCTGGTCTTCCAGTTGTTCGTCTCGTAGTAGGCGACGTCGGTCGCGTACGACGGGATGGTGACCTGGTAGACGCGGCGCTGGACGCGCGACGGCCAGCCCGTGGTGAGGCCGGTCGCCGAGTACTTCTCCTCCTTCTGCTTGCCGGCGTCGCGGCTCTGGTTGGCGGAGATCACCAGATAGCCGGCCGGGACGCCGATGAGCAGCACGATGATCAGGAGGGTGAGCGCGCGGCGGCGGAACTTGCGGCGCGGGTCCTCGGGCGGCCGTTCGGGCTCGTCCGGCGGGGATGCCTGGCGCGGCAGCGAGGCCGTCACAGCGACCCCTGCGACGTACGGCGGGACTCCACATAGCGCTCGTACCGCTCGTAGCGCTCCACCCTGCGGCGGTTGGCGCGGCGGAAGCGGCGAGCGACGAGCCGGGCGAGGTCGGCGGCGCCGACCATGCCGGCCTCGGGGCCGAGCTGGGCGCGGGCGATGCGGGCCTCGGGGCGGTAGCCGCGGCCGGTGAGGTGCCTGCGGAACGCGTCCCGTGCCGGGCCGATGAGCAGGTCGTCGGCCGCGCTGACACCGCCGCCGATCACGAAGCAGGAGGGGTCCAGGGCGGCTGCCAGGTTGGCGATGCCGACGCCGAGCCACTGTCCGATGTCCTGGAGCAGCTCGATGCACATGGCGTCGCCCTCGCGGGCCAGCTCGGTGATCAGCGGCCCGGTGATGTCGGGGATGCTGCCCTTGACGCGCTCGATGAGCCCGTACGCCACCGGGGAGTCGGCGGCGGCGAGTTCGCGGGCCTCGCGCACCAGCGCGTTGCCGGAGCTGTACTGCTCCCAGCAGCCGCGGTTGCCGCACGGGCAGCGGTGGCCGCCGGGCACGACCTGCATATGGCCGAACTCGCCCGCGACGCCGAACTTACCGCGCTTGACCTGGCCGTCCTCCAGGATCGCGCCGCCGATGCCGGTGCCCAGCGTGATCATGACGAGGTGGTCCTCGCCCCGGCCCGCGCCGAAGCGCCACTCGGCCCAGGCGGCGGCGTTGGCGTCGTTGTCGACCAGCACTGGCACGGCGAGGCGGCTGGAGATGCGGTCCCGGAGGGGCTCGTTGCGCCACGACAGGTGCGGGGCGAACAGGATGCGGTTGCGGTCGGCGTCGACCCAGCCGGCCGCGCCGATGCCGACCGCGTGCACGTCGTGCCGGTCCGAGAGGTCCAGGACCAGTTCGACGATGGTGTCCTCGACGACCTTGGGGCTCTTGGACTTGTCCGGTGTCTCGGCGCGGAGCTTCTCCAGGATGTTGCCGTCGGCGTCCACGACACCGGCCATCACCTTCGTGCCGCCGATGTCGATGCCGACGGTGGGAACGCGGGGGGCCGTCAGGTGGGAACGGCGCTCGCGCGTTCCCACGGTCCGCAGGACGGTGGCCCGCGCGGAGCCGCGGTGTGCGAGGTCGCGGTAAGTGCTCATCGCGCCGATTCTGCCCTACGCTCGCGCTGGCCTGCACGGTGGGAGACCGCGGGTGCGTTGGGTCGGTCCGTCCTCCGCGGGCCCGCTGTGGCTGGTCGCGCCCCGCGGCGGAGCCGCAAATGTCACAGCCCCGCGCCCCTTACGGGGCGCGTTCCAGCTCATGACGGAGATCATCGAGCTCGCTACCACCCGCCATCTGGCGGGTCAGCTCGTCCAAGCTGATCTCGTCGCGCAAATGGCTGCCCGACATCGTGCCCCGCTTCAACAGTACGAAGCGGTCGCCCACCAGGTATGCGTGGTGCGGGTTGTGGGTGATCAGGACAACACCCAGGCCGGCGTCCCGTGCGGCGGCCACATATTTGAGGACCACACCGGACTGCTTGACGCCGAGGGCGGCGGTGGGCTCGTCGAGGACGAGGACCTTGGCGCCGAAGTGGACGGCGCGGGCGATCGCCACGCACTGGCGCTCGCCGCCGGAGAGGGTGCCGATGGGCTGGTCGACGTCGCGGAGGTCGATGCCCATGCGGAGGAGTTCCGCGTGGGTGGTCCGGCGCATGAACTCGACGTCCATGCGCTTGAAGGGGATCACGCCCTTGCGCGGTTCGGAGCCGAGGAAGAAGTTCCGCCAGACCGGCATCAGCGGGACGACGGCGAGGTCCTGGTAGACCGTGGCGATACCGCGGTCCAGGGCCTCGCGCGGGGACGACAGACGGGTCTCCTCGCCCTCGATGCGCAGGGTGCCCGCGTCGTGCTGGTGCAGGCCCGCGATGATCTTGATGAGTGTGGACTTGCCCGCGCCGTTGTCGCCGAGCACGCAGGTGATCTCGCCCGCGTGGACCTCCAGGGAGACGCCTTCGAGGGCGCGGATGTTGCCGTAGTACTTACTGACGTCGTCGAGCTCGACGAGCGCCGCACGTTCCGCGGGGGCCGCGTCCTTCGTCATGTTCGCGTCCGTCGTCATTTCGTCGCCTCCGCGCGCTTGCGGACCCAGTGGTTGAGCAGGGTCGCGAGGAGCAGCATCACTCCCAGGAAGAACTTGAACCAGTCCGGGTTCCACTCGGCGTACACGATGCCCTTGCTGACCATGCCGAAGATCAGGGCCCCGACCGCCGCGCCGACCGCGGAGCCGTAGCCGCCGGTGATCAGACAGCCGCCGATGACGGCCGCGATGATGTACGTCAGTTCGTTGCCGACGCCCTCGCCGGACTGCACGACGTCGAACGAGAACAGCAGGTGCTGGCCGGAGATCCAGGCGCCGAAAGCAACGCCCATGTAGAGGCCGATTTTGGTCTTGTCGACCGGTACGCCGACCGCGCGGGCCGCTTCCTCACCGCCGCCGACGGCGTAGATCCAGTTGCCGATACGGGTGCGCAGCAGGATCCAGGTGGCGACGACGATCAGGCCCAGCCACCACAGGATGGTGATCTTGAAGTCGACGCCGCCGATGGTGAGCGTCGAGGCGAAGACGTCCCTGGCGGAGGAGAAGCCCTCCATGTCGGAGATCGACTTGGTCGAGACCGTGCCGCTGATCAGTTTGGTGAAGCCGAGGTTCATGCCGGTCAGCATCAGGAACGTACCGAGCGTGATGATGAAGCTGGGCGGGTCGGTGCGGGTCAGCATGACGCCGTTGAAGACGCCGATCGCCAGTGTGACGACCAGCGAGACGAGGACGCCGACCCAGACGTTGGCGGTCATCTGGTAGCTGAACATCGAGGAGACCAGCGCGGAGGACGTCACCATGACGCCCGCGGACAGGTCGAACTCTCCGCCGATCATCAGCAGCGCGACCGGTACGGCCATGATGCCGATGGTCGAGGAGGCGTACAGGACCGTGCTGAGGCTGGCGGCCCGCACGAAGCTGTCCGCGAAGATCGCGAAGAAGAGGAAGACCGCGATCGCGCCGACCACCGAGCCGAGCTCGGGGCGGCCCAGGAGCTTGCGCAGCGGCGACTTCTTCAGGAGGCGTTCGTCGGGCCTCGCACTGGGCGTGGGCGCAGGAGCTGTCGCGGTCACCGGGTACCCCGCTTGGTGTACTCCTCCAGGGCGGCGGCCATGTCCTTGGTGATGATCTGCGGTCCGGTGAGGACCGGCTTGCCGCCGCCGAGGACGTTGGAGTTGTACTTGTAGAGCCAGAGCAGGTCCACGGCCTCATACCCCTGGAGGTAGGGCTGCTGGTCGACGGCGAAGCCGAGCGTGCCGTTCCCGAGCTCCGTCGCCACCTTCGCGTTCAGGTCGAAGGTGTCGATCTCTGCCTTGCTGCCCGCGTCCGCCTTGGCCTTGACCGCGGTGTCCGCGTACGGGGCGCCGAGCGTGACGACGGAGTCGATGGACTGGTCGGCCTGGAGCTTGGCGCCGATGGAGGACTGCACGTCGGGCATGCTCGTGCCCGTGACGTAGAGGTTCTCCACCGTGCCGTCGAAGGTCGCCTTGATGCCCGCGCAGCGCTGCTCGTGGCCGACGTTGCCCTGCTCGTGCAGGATGCACAGGGCCTTCTTCCTGCCCCGCTTGTTCAGCTCGTCGCCCACGGCCTCGCCGGCGATCGTCTCGTCCTGGCCGATGTGCGCGAGCGCGCCGAACTCCTTGGACTCCGCGGAACCCGAGTTCACGGTGATCACGGGGATGCCGGCCTTCTCGGCGCGCTCGACCGCTGCCTTCATGGCGTCGGGCTTGGCGAGCGTGACGATGATGCCGTCGACCTTCTTGTCGACCGCGGCGTCGACGAGCTGCGCCTGCTGCTGTGCCTCGTCGTCGTGCGAGTACAGGAAGTTGATGTTGTCCTTGACGGCGGCCTGTTCGGCGCCGCTCTGGACGATGTCCCAGAAGGTGTCGCCATCGCCCGAGTGGGTGATCATCGCGAAGGTCCAGTTGGGCGTGTTCACCGCGGCCTTGCCCTGGGCGGCCGCCGCCTCGCGGGCGTCCTCGGCCCGTTTGCCGCCTGTGCTGCTGCAACCGGCGAGGGAGACCCCCAGCGCCCCTGCGAGCGCGATGCCTACCCAGGTTCGAGTCCGTGCCACGAGGGGGTGCCCTTCTTGCTGTGCTCCTTGGTGCGCCGGGCCCTGCGGACTGGCCCGGAGGGCCGTCCGTAGGCCCCTGGGGCCGGCGTCCCACCGGTCCCAAACGCCCAAGTATGAGTCACGGGGATCATGCACCCCACCAGCGGGTCCCGCGCGCGGTGTCCTCCTCCGGTTGCCGTACGTCCTTCTCGGTGACGATCACCCCCCGGTCGCGCCGCATTCACTCCACGGCCGGCCCGCCGCAGGTCAGGGCCGTACGAGGAGCTGGAACTCGAAGGAGTAGCGCGAGGCCCGGTAGGTGTGGGAGCCGAACTCGACCGCGCGGCCCGTGTCGTCGAAGGTGGTGCGCTGCATGGTGAGCAGCGGCGCCCCCGCGGGCTCGCCGAGCCGCTCGCCCTCCTCTGCGGTGGCGGCGCGGGCACCGATGGACTGGCGGGCGCTGTGCAGCGTGATGCCCGTGGCGCGCATCAGCCGGTACAGGCCCGTGGCCTCCAGCTGTGCCGAGTCGAACTTCAGCAGCCCCGGGGGCAGATGGTTGCAGAGGTACGCCATCGGCTCCCCGTGGGCGAGTCGCAGCCGCTCCACACGGTGCACCTCGCTGCCCTCGGCCACGGACAGCGCAGCCGCGACTTCGGCGGACGCCGGCTCGACGGTGTTGACGAGCACCTGCGTCTCGGGGCGCTGCCCGGCCGCTTCCAGGTCGTCGTACAGGCTGCTGAGCTCCAGCGGGCGCTTGACCTGACTGTGCACGACCTGGGTACCGACGCCGCGGCGCCGCACGAGCAGGCCCTTGTCGACGAGGGACTGGATGGCCTGGCGAACCGTGGGCCGGGACAGCCCGAGCCGTCCGGCGAGCTCGATCTCGTTGCCCAGGAGGCTGCCCGGGGTCAACACCCCGTGCTCGATCGCGGCCTCCAGCTGTTGGGACAGCTGGAAGTAGAGCGGGACCGGACTGCTGCGGTCGACGCTGAGCTGGAGCGACACGGTCGGATCCACATCTGGTTTCGGCACGGCCCCGAGCGTAGCTCCGGGAGATGTTGACGGGAAGTTGTGAAGTTCGATTGTCCGGACAAAGCATTGACAGGCCCCCGGGTCGGCCCTCACTTTGTAGCCATGCGCATCGGACTTATCGGAACGGGTCGTATCGGTACATTTCACGCGACCACTCTGAACCGCCACCGCGAGGTCGGCTCCCTCATCGTCACGGACGCGGACACCGTGCGGGCCCAGGCGCTCGCGGACCGTCTGGGGGCCACTGCGGCGCCCGGCGTGGACGAGATCTTCACCTGGGGTGTGGACGCGGTCGTCATCACCGCGGCGACCTCCGCCCACGCCGAACTGATCGGTCGGGCAGCACGCTCCGGACTCCCTGTCTTCTGCGAGAAGCCCATCGCCCTCGACCTGCCGGGCACGCTGGCGGCGCTCGCCGAGGTCGACGCCGCCGGAACCGTGCTCCAGCTGGGCTTCCAGCGCCGCTTCGACGCGGGCTACACGGCCGCGCGCGAGGCGGTGCGCTCCGGACGGCTGGGGCGGCTGCACACGGTCCGCGCGATGACGTCCGACCAGTCACCGCCCCCGGCCGCCTACCTCCCGCTCTCCGGCGGGCTCTACCGGGACTGCCTGATCCACGACTTCGACATGGTGCGCTGGGTCACCGGCCGCGAGGTCGTCGAGGTGTACGCGACCGGGTCGGACGCGGGACCCGCGATGTTCCGCGAGGCGCGGGACATCGACACCGCCGCCGCGGTCCTCACCCTGGACGACGGCACGCTCGCCACGGCGACGGCGACCCGCCTGAACGGCGCGGGCTACGACGTCCGCATGGAGCTCGCCGGCGAGCTGGACCAGATCACCGCCGGACTTGACGACCGTACGCCGATCGCCTCCACGGAACCGGCCGGGCCGCCGGCCGCGAACAAGCCGTGGATGGGCTTCCTGGAGCGCTTCGGCGCCGCGTACGAGACCGAGCTCGCCGCCTTCGTCGACGTCGTACGCGGCGAACGCACCAACCCGTGCGACGGCCACGAGGCCCTGCAGGCCCTGCGCATCGCCGAGGCGTGCGAGCTGTCGCGGCACGAGCGGCGTCCGGTACGGCTGGCGGAGATCCCGGGAGACAGGGACTGACCGCGGAGCCCTTGGGCGTACGGAACCGACGGGCGGACTCCTGCCCGTCAGGACGGCCGGGCGCCCTCGCACGTCACCTCGGTCTCACCACCGCACCGGCAAGCGGCGCACGCCCCGCATCAGCATGCCGGGCAGCCACTCTCCGGGCGGCCCGTCGAGCGCCAGGTCCGGGCAGCGGTCCAGCAGGGAGCGGAGGGCGACGCGGGCTTCCAGGCGGGCGAGGGGCGCGCCCAGGCAGTAGTGGATGCCGTGCCCGAAGGCGATGTGGCCGCGGGCGTCGCGCCGGATGTCGAAGCGGTCCGGTGCCGGGTACCGCACGCCGTCGCGGTCGGCCGCGGTGAGGCCGATCATCACCGCGTCGCCCGCCCCGACGGGCGTCCCGCCGATGTCGAGAGGTTCGGCGGCATAGCGGAACGTCGCGTTCTCCACCGGCCCTTCGTAACGCAGCATCTCCTCCACGGCACCGTCGAGGAGTGTCATGTCGGCGCGCAGCGCGGCGAGTTGGGCGGGGTGGGTGAGCAGCGCGTGGACGCCGCTCGAAATGAGGTTGACCGTCGTCTCGTGCCCGGCGACGAGCAGCACGAAAGCCATGCCGCGCAACTCCTGGGGCGAGAGCCGGTCGCCGTCCTCCGCGGTCGTCCGGATGAGACTGCTCAGCAGGTCGTCGGCCGGGGCGGAGCACCGCTTGTCCTCGATCAAGTCGGTGAGGTACGCGGCGAGTTGGACGAACGCGTCGTACTCGGTCGCCGCGCTGGTGGGCGCGACCGCCTCCGTCGACAGCGCACGGAAGGCCGCCCGGTCCATCTCGGGCACCCCGAGCAGCTCACAGATGACGGTGAGTGGCAGCGGATAGGCGAACGACTCCACGAGGTCGGCACGCCCGCGCGGCAGCATCGCGTCGAGCAGCTCGTCGGTGATCTCCTGGACGCGCGGCCGCAGCGTCTCCACGCGCCGCATGGTGAACTCGCGTGCGATGAGCGCCCGCAGCCGCGTGTGCTGGGGCGGGTCGGCCACCAGCAGGTACTTGCCGATCAGCTCCTCGTCGAGGAACGTGACCCCGATCTTCTCCCCGTCCTTGGCCAGCCGCGGATCGGCGAGCGCCGCCCGCGCCTCCTCGTAGCCGACGACGAGCCAGGTCTCGTGGTGCGCGTCCGGGAACGGCAGCCGCACCCGGTGCACCGGCCCGAGCGCGCGCAACTCGGCATACACGGGATGCGGATCCTCCCTGAAGCGCGCCCCGTACTCCCCCAGATCGATCACTTCCGCCATACGCCTCCCCCTTCACCACCAAAACGCCCGGGAGAGCCGACTAGTGCCCGTCCTCTTCGAGCAGTCCGGCGTCGTACGTCAACAGGGCGATCTGTACGCGGTTGTTGAGGTCGAGCTTGGCGAGGATCCGCGAGACATGGGTCTTTACCGTGGCGACGCTCATGAAGAGTTGGGTGGCGATCTCGGCGTTCGCCCTGCCCTGCCCGACGGCCACGGCGACCTCGCGCTCGCGGTCGTTCAGAGTGGCCATCCTCGTGCGGGCGCCCGATCGCCGGGTGTCGAGGGCGGAGCCGGCGGCGTGGGCCATCAACTGGCGGGTGACGGTGGGCGAGAGCACGGGATCTCCCGCTGCGACGCGACGTACCGCCGCGAGGATCTCCGCCGGCGGGGTGTCCTTGAGGACGAAACCGGCCGCGCCCGCGCGCAGCGCCCGCAGTACCTGGTCGTCGGCGTGGAAGGTGGTGAGGACGACGACCTGGGGAGCGTCCTTGCGTGCGCGCAGCTGCTCGGTGGCCGTGAGTCCGTCGACGTTCGGCATCCGGATGTCCATGAGGACGACGTCCGGGCGGGTGCGGTCGACGAGGGCCGCGACCTCGCTCCCGTCGGCGGCCTCGCCGACGATCTCGATGTCGTCGGCGCCGCCCATCATGAAGGACAGGCCGGCCCGCACCAGGGGGTCGTCGTCGACAAGGAGCAGTCGGATCACAGTCATGGGCCTACCGTAGTGACGCGGCGTAGTGCGTGACGGGGGCTTTTTTCGCCCCCTCCGCCCCTACCCGTCCCATTCCTGGGGGCTCCGCCCCCAGACCCCCGCATCGCGCTGACGCACTCGTCCTCAAACGCCGGACGGGCTGAATGGCCCTACCCGGTGCTGAAGAGTGCGGCCCCATGGGTGGGTGGGGGATCGGGATGGCGCGGCCTTTCCCAGACGCCGGACGGGCTGAAAGATGCCCACCGGCGGGAGGGGGCGTGCCGGTACGTCCAAAGCCCGTCGCGTACGTTCGCGTCACCGGACGCTTCCCTGCTCGGTCAACGGATGATCCGTCGGCGACGGGCGGACGTACCGGCACGCCCCCGACCCACCCACCACCTGGTCAGACCCCCCACGGCAACCACGCCCGCACCTCGAACCCCCCATCCCCCGCACCCCCGTGCACAAGGCGCCCACCCGCAAGCGTCGCCCGCTCGGTCAGCCCGATCAGCCCCTGCCCCGACCCGGGCACATGCGGAACCTCCCCCGGCGGCGCCGGATTGTGTACGACCACGGTGAGGCCGTCCCCCGGAGCGCCCGAGACCGACACCGTCACCTCCGCACCCGGCGCGTGCTTGCGGGCGTTCGTCAGCCCTTCCTGGGCGATGCGGTACGCGGTGCGGCCGACGGACGCGGGCACGGCGGCCGGATCCGTGACGCGGTTGTAGAGGACGACCTTCATGCCCGCCGAGCGGGACTCGGAGACCAGCCCGTCGAGCGCGGCGAGCGTGGGTTGCGGCCGCCCCGCGTCGTCGGAGTCCCCCGTCCGCAGCACCCCGATGATCTCCCGCAGATCCTGCAGGGCCTCGTGCGCGCTCTCCCGGATCACCCCGGCGGCCCGCGCGACCTCCTCGCGGGGCGCGTCCGGCCGGAACTCCAGCGCCCCCGCGTGCACGCTCAGCAGCGTGAGCCGGTGCGCGAGCACGTCGTGCATCTCCCGTGCGATGTCCTCGCGGGCGAGCCGCTGTGCCTGCTCGGCCCGCAGCGCCGCCTCCGTCTCGGCCCGCCGCGCCCGGTCCCGCAGACTCAGCATGAGCTGCCGCTTGGACCGTACGAACATGCCCCAGCCGACCAGCGTCACGGTGATCAGCGCGCTGATGCCGACCGAGGCGACGTACGGCAGATCGGGGTCGGGCCGCAGCCAGAAGTAGACCGGGAGCAGCGCGAGCGAGATGGCGGCGAGCGTGCCGACGTACTTGAAGGGCCGGTGCACGGCGAGGGTGAACAGGGCGACCATGCCGGCGCCGCCCGCGGTGTTCGAGAGCAGTCCTATGGAGAGCATCGCGACGGCCAGCCCCAGCGGCCAGCGGCGCCGCAGCCAGACCGCGGCGCAGGCCAGTGCGCCGACCAACTGGTCAGCGACGGCCAGGGAGTGCGGGGTGTTCGGGTCGTTGGTCAGGGTGTCGGCGGCCAGCATCCCGATGACGACGGCGATCACGAAGCATCCGAAGTCGACGATCCAGTCCCGCGCGGTGCGCCTCGGCCGCCCCGACCGCCCGACCCGCTCGGGGCCGAGCTCCGCCACCAGGGCGGAGGGCAGCAGCCACCGCCGCGTCTGCAGTCCGTGCGCCTGCGCCGACGCGACGGACAGCGCCGCACCGGCAGCCGGCCCCCGAGCCCCGGCCGCACCCGTACCCGCCCCGACGGGCCGGGCCAGCGCCCCGGGCACCACCGCACCCGGCTCAGCCAGGTCCCCGGTCGGGGCTGGCGCCTGAGGCGCTGTCGCCCGGCCGGTCAGGTCTCGCGGCGCACTCGCCGGTTTGTCACTGCTCACGGTCGACAAATCTACGCAGCCACGCGCGCGCCCACCTCCCCCCGCCGGGGATCACCGACCAAAGTCGCACCCCTTCAGACTTTGGTCCCGGCCCCTCCTCCGCGGTCCGCCACTTAGGTCGGACATGCCTCGCCCCGCGGCCGATGAACGTGGGGGGTCCGCGGGGCGAGGGTTTCTTCATGAAGCAGTTTCTGGAGGTTCTCGGCTTTGTCGCCCTGGTCCAGGGCGCCCTGGGCCTGGTGAACGAGTTCACCGGCCGCCTACGAGGGTGGGGCCTCGTACAGCGGCTCGGTTTCCTCGACGGCTACGAGATCTACGCGAGCGTCACCCTGCTCGTGCTGTCGTTCGCGCTGTTCGCGGCCGCCGAGAGCCGGAAGCCCGGCTGAACACGGGCCGGACCTCCGGCGCACCCGGCGACAACCGCATCACCCTCGGTTCAGCAGCTGTAGTTGACCAGCTTGAAGGTGACGTAGTGGTCCGCGGTGTAGTAGTCCTCGTCCGTCCTGTTGCCGGTGACGATGCGCCGGGCGCCACGCGTCGAGGAGCCGGGCGTGATCACCGTGTACTCGTGGTAGTAGCCGGTGGACTGAGAGGGCAGGATGCCTTCCCGGTTCTGGAAGACGGCTCCGTCCTGCGAGTACGGGAAGGGGCCTCCCGAGTCGATCAGGCGGAGCGTGGTGTACGCCTGGGACGGCAGCGCGCCGTAGCAGATGCTGCCCACGGCGGTCGCCGCCGCGTTGGCCGGTACCGCGGCGGTGCCGCCTACGAGCAGGGCGGACATGAGGGCGACGATGGCGCCCGTGCGAGTGGTTCGTGGGGGGAATCTCATGGACCTAGAATGACGCGCGTAGACCATGGCATGTCAATGACAAGTCTAGGGATTTCTCCCGCCAAGTCCGATGAATTTTCCGGGAGTTAACCTGCCGCCCGGCGGTGCGGCCCGTACTCCGGACCTCGCCACCGGTGCGGCTGATCTGCGGTTAGGCGTTGGCCGGGAGCTCGTAGGTGCCGTACTCCGGGCGGCCCGCGAAGTCGTACGACTGGATGGAGACGCCCTTCGAGGTGATGCGTCCGCCGGTGTGCCGGAAGGCGGTCGGTACGGAGCCCTCGCGGAAGATGCGGCGGCCGGCGCCAAGGACGACCGGGAAGGTGAGCAGGTGGACGGTGTCGACGAGGTCGAGGGCCAGCAGGGACTGCAGGAGGGCGCCGCTGCCGTGCACCTGGATCTCACCGTCGGTGCGCTCCTTGAGGGCGGTGACCTCCTTGGCGAGGTCGCCGCTGATCACTGACGTGCCGTCCCACGCGGGGTCGGTCAGGGTCGACGAGGCGACATACTTCGGCAGAGCGTTGAGCTTCGAGGCGACGGGGTCGGCCGGGTCGGTCATCTTCGGCCAGAACGCGGCGAAGATGTCGTACGTACGGCGGCCGAGGAGGAACGCGTCGACGCTGCCGAAGACCTCGGTGACGAACCGGCCGAAGTCCTCGTCGTCGAACGGGACGGACCAGCCGCCCTGTGTGAAACCGCCCCTGGGGTCCTCCTCGGGACCGCCCGGTGCCTGGTAGACGCCGTCGAGGCTGACGAAGATCTGGGAGACGAGCTTGCCCATGACGGGTGCCTTCTCTCTCGGGTGGGGTCTGTTGTCATCAGCTCAGACCCCACCGGCACCCGCAACTCATCGGTCGGCCCACCGGTGTCATCCCGCGTTCGTCGAGAACAGCCCGCCCGTCGGACCCTGCTTGTCGCCGCCCTGGGCCTTCCTGAGGGCGTTGGCCAGGCTCTCGATGGTGAGGGACTGCAGGATCACCCGGCCGCTGCCCTCCAAGGTCGCGAGGGACAGGCCCTCGCCGCCGAAGACCGCGTTCATCAGGCCCTGCCGGTTCAGGCCGCCGACGCGCTGGATGCCGTACCGGATGCCCTCCTCGAAGGCGACGACGCAGCCCGTGTCGACCTCGATGCGGCCGCCGAACTCGGCCGGGTCGAGGTCGATGAAGTTGCCCGCGCCCGCGATGATCACCGTGCCCCGCCCGGTGAACTTCTCCAGGACGAAGCCTTCGCCGCCGCTGCGCCCCGTCTTCCCGCCCTGGAATGCGATCCCGAACTGCACGCTCGACTCGGCGGCGACGAACGCGTCCTTCTCCGCGAACCACGCGCGCGTGCCGTCCAGCTCCAGGGCACGCATCTCGCCGGGCAGGACGCCCGCGAAGCCGACCGTGCCCTCGCCGCCCGTCGACGTGAAGTACTGGAAAGCCAGCGACTCGCCCGCGAGCGCGCGCTGGCCGGCCTGCATCGCCGTGCCCATGGCCTGGCGCAGCATGCCGCCCATGCCACCGCCCGCGCCCCCGGCGCCGCCCTGGGGTCCTGTGCCCGCGCCGCCTGACGGCCCGGAGAGCCTGGTCTCCATCGTCACGTTGGTGGTCTTGAAGAGGAACTTTCCCGCCTCGCAGTACACGGTCTGGCCGGGGCTCAGGCTGACGACCGCCATCTGCATGGCAGTGCCGACGATTTCCTGCTGAAGAGTCACAAAAGGAGAACGTGAGAGGCGGAGAGAAGAGTTCCGGCCATCCGAGTGGCCTGTCGGCGGGACAGGCGCCGGTGAACTCGCCGTCCGTTTACCGCCAGCAACCGGGCCTCGAAGCCGCTGGGATGGATCCATGACTTCACGAGAGAACATGAGCGGCACGGTGGCCCTGGTGACCGGCGGCAGCCGGGGTATCGGGGCCGCGACGGCTCTGCGGCTCGCCCAGGACGGTGCCGATGTGGCCATCACCTATCTGCGGGACAAGGAAGCCGCCGAGGACGTCGTACGGAGGATCGAGGCGCTCGGCAGGCGTGGGCTGGCGCTGCGGGCGGACTCCGGCGACGCGGTGGAGGCCGTCGAGGCGGTGCGTACGGCTGCGCAGGTGTTCGGGCGGCTCGACGTGCTGGTCAACAACGTGGGCGTCGGGCTGCTCGGTCCCCTGGACTCGCTGTCCCTCGCCGACGTCGACCGGGTCCTCTCCGCCAATGTGCGCGGGGTCTTCCTGGCCTCCCAGGCGGCGGCTCCGCACCTGGGGCGCGGTGGGCGGATCATCACGATCGGTACGTGTATGACGCAGCGGGTGCCCGGGCCCGGGGGCACGCTGTACGCGACCAGCAAGTCGGCGCTGATCGGGCTCACGAAGGCGCTCGCGCGGGAGCTGGGTGGGCGGGGGATCACTGCGAACATCGTCCACCCCGGGCCGGTGGACACGGAGATGAATCCGGCGGACGGGCCGCATGGGGCCGGGCAGGCGGCGATGACCGCGCTGGGGCGGTTCGGTACCGCCGACGAGGTGGCCTCGATGGTGGCGTATCTCGCCGGGGGCGAGGCGGGGTACGTCACGGGGGCGGAGTTCGCGGTGGACGGGGGGCATGCGGCGTAGGGGCAGGGTTTTTCGCCCCCTCCGCCCCTACCCGTCCCTTGTTCCTGGGGGCTCCGCCCCCAGACCCCCGTATCGCGCTGACGCGCTCGTCCTCAAACGCCGGACGGGCTGAACCCCGCGGAGCGGGGGTTTGGGGGCGGAGCCCCCAAGGGACGGGAATGGGAAGGGGCGGAGGGGGCGAAAACTACTCGTCAGCCGCCCAGTTCCTGGTGGCGGGCCGTCAGCCGCGCAGTGCCTTCCTCGGTCAGCGAGCCGAACAGCCTCAGGCGGGAGATGCCGCCGTCCGGGAAGATGTCCACGCGTGCGTGGGTGCCGACGGCGGGGGCGGTGAGGACGAAGCGGTGGTTGGTGTCGGGCTGGAGGCGGGTGCGGGGGAGGATCTCCGTCCAGGCCCCGTCGGCGCCGTCCTTCACCGACACCGAGGCCCAGCCCGCGCTGTTGCCCTTCAGGTACGCCGTGTCGATCTCGATCGCGCGGATCTCCGACTGGGCGACCAACTGGTAGCGGATCCAGTCGTTGCCCTGGTCACGGCGGCGGCGGGTCTCCCAGCCGTCGTCCATCTTGCGGGAGCGGCCCGGCTGAATGGTGTTCGAGGCGGGGGAATAGAAGAGGTTCGAGGCGTCCTCGGCCCGGCCGCCGTTCTCCAGGGCGACCACGTCGAAGGTGCCGAGCACGGACAGCCACTCGGGGTCCGGTACGACCTCGCCGTGGACGCGCAGGCGCGCGATGCCGCCGTCGGGGTGCTGGTTGACGCGCAGGTGCGTGAAGCGCTGTTCGACGGAGACGGCGAAGCCGTTGGCCGCGTGGCCGCCGACCGCCGTGCGCGGGACGAGCGTCGTCCACTTCACGTCGTCCGCCAACAGCTCCTCGGGCGAAGGGGAGCCGGGGACGGACGCCCCCTCGACCGACACCGCCTGCGGGTAGTTCCCGCGGAAGTGGGCCGTGTCGACGACGATGCCGCGTACGACGCCGGGCGCGCCCAGGCGGACGAGGGCCCAGTCGTGGTCCTCGGCGGTCGGCCACGGGTGCTCGGCCGAGGCACCGCGCCGGCGGCGGGTCTCCCAGCCGTCCATGATCTTGCCCTTGTGGCCGAAGTGCTCGGGGTCGAACTCGGCGGCGCCGGGCAGGAGAAGGTTCTCGCGCTGGGCGAAGAACTCGTCGTTGGCGGCGATGACACCGGCGCCGAGCTGCCGGTCGGCGAGGTTGGTGTACTGGGTGAAGGGGAAGTCGGCGGTGCGGTAGTCCGCGTACGGGTCGCCGCCTCCGTAGGGGTTCGCGTCGCCGGTGAAGTGAGCCGGAGTGGACTGATGCTGCGCCGTCACGGTGATCAGGTCTGCCTTTCGAGGGTCGGCCGCTGCGGGTGCGGATGCGGGTGCGTGCGTAATTCGGTATGGCTACGGCTATGGGTGCCGGGTCAGCAGGTGCCCCGTCGGCTCGCCGAACTCACCGTCGGCCACGATGCGTGTCCCCCGCAGCCAGGTGGACTTGACGACCCCGCTGAGGGTCTTGCCCGCGTATGCCGTGACCCGGTTGCGGTGCTGGAGCGCGGCGGGGTCGACGGTGAACGTCTCGTCCGGCGCGAGGACCGCGAAGTCGGCGTCGTGGCCCGCCTCGATGGCGCCTTTGCGGTCGCCGAGGCCGACGAGTTCCGCCGTGCGCGTCGACATCCAGCGCACCACGTCCTCCAGGGAGTACCCGCGCGCCCGGGCCTCCGTCCAGACCGCGGACAGGCTCAGCTGGAGGCCGGAGATGCCGCCCCACGCGGTCGCGAAGTCGTCGGTCTTCAGGTCGGCCGTGGAGGGCGAGTGGTCGGTGACGACGCAGTCGATGGTGCCGTCGGCGAGGGCCTGCCACAGCAGGTCCTGGTTGGCGGCCTCGCGGATGGGCGGGCAGCACTTGAACTCGCTGGCGCCGTCCGGGACTTCCTCGGCGGTGAGGGTGAGGTAGTGCGGGCAGGTCTCGACCGTGAGCCGGACGCCCTCCGCCTTCGCGGCGGCGATCAGCGGCAGCGCGTCGCTCGACGACAGGTGCAGTACGTGCACGCGCGCGTTGAGGCGCTTCGCCTGGGCGATGAGGTTCTCGATGGCGGTGTCCTCGGCGTCGCGCGGGCGCGAGGCGAGGAAGTCGGCGTACTTCCCGCCGCCCTTCTGCGGGGCGGCTGCGAGGTGGTGCGGGTCCTCGGCGTGCACGATCAGCAGGCCGCCGAAACCGGCGATCTCCGCGAGTGACTGGGCGAGTTGCTCCTGGTCGAGCTCCGGGAACTCGTCCACACCGGACGGGGAGAGGAAGGCCTTGAAGCCGAAGACGCCGGCGTCGTGCAGCGGCCGCAGGTCCTTGACGTTGTCGGGCAGTGCGCCGCCCCAGAAGCCGACGTCGATGTGCGCCTTGGAGCGGGCGACGTCCTTCTTCGTACGGAGGTTGTCGACCGTCGTCGTCGGCGGGAGGGAGTTGAGCGGCATGTCGATCAGGGTGGTGATGCCGCCGGCGGCAGCCGCGCGCGTGGCCGTCCAGAAGCCCTCCCACTCGGTGCGCCCCGGATCGTTGACGTGCACGTGGGTGTCGACGAGGCCGGGCAGCAGGACGTCGTCGCCGAAGTCCTCGATGCGGGCACCGGCCGGTACCTCCGCGTCGTGCGCGAGTACGGCCCTGATCTTTCCCCCGGCGACCGCGACCGAGGCGGCGCGCGTCCCTTCGGGAGTGATGACGCGTGTCGAGCGCAGCACCAGTTCGACGTCGGACACCCGGACCCCTCTCTGTCCCTGTTGACTCCCGGCACGGCTGTTTACTTCCGCGTAACGAAATTCAACGTTCTGTTGAAGGAGTCTTCACTTCGACCCTCGCGCCGTCAAGGGCGCACTTCTCCACTCTGCCTCTCCTGCGTCGACTCTGGACGTTTCCACAAAGTGGAATTAGAATTCCGCCCAGCAGAACGTAGCTATGCACCACCAGGGGGTCGACCGACTGCCGGGTAGGCTGCACCACCGCCTGTCAGTCTTGAAAGGACCGCGCCCGTGCCGACGTCCAGCGCCAGCACCACCGACGCCGCCAAGTCTTCCGCACCCAGCGGTGGCGTCCAGTCCCTTGAGCGCGCCTTCGATCTGCTCGAGCGGATGGCGGACGCCGGGGGCGAGGTCGGCCTGAGCGAGCTCGCCGCGAGCAGCGGGCTGCCGCTGCCCACCATCCACCGCCTCATGCGCACGCTGGTGTCCTGCGGCTACGTACGTCAGCAGCCCAACCGCCGGTACGCCCTCGGCCCCCGCCTGATCCGGCTCGGGGAATCCGCCGCCCGACTCCTCGGCACCTGGGCCCGCCCCTACCTCGCACGCCTCGTCGAGGAGACCGGCGAGACCGCGAACATGGCGCTGCTCGACGGGGACGAGATCGTCTACGTCGCCCAGGTGCCGTCCAAGCACTCGATGCGCATGTTCACCGAGGTGGGCCGCCGGGTGCTGCCGCACTCCACGGGCGTGGGCAAGGCGCTGCTCGCGCACACGCCGGCCGACGAGGTGCGCTCGCTCCTCGCCCGTACCGGCATGCCTGCCGCGACGGAGAAGACGATCACCACGGCGGACGGATTCCTGACCGCGCTGGAAGAGGTGCGCCGGCTCGGCTACGCGATCGACGACAACGAGCAGGAGATCGGCGTCCGCTGCCTCGCGGTGTCCGTGCCCAACTCCCCGACCGCCGCCGCCATTTCGATCTCAGGCCCGGCGGGCCGCGTCACCGAGGCGGCCACCGAGAAGATCGTGCCGGTGCTGCAGCAGGTCGCGGTGGAGCTGTCCGAGGCGCTGGCCAGCTCGGGACCGGCGGTCTGACCCTACGACGGTACGGCAGCGCCCCGAAGGGGCGCGGGGAACTGCGCGACCAGCCACGACGTACCCGCAGCTGATGGTGGACCGGACTTCCAGCAGCGCGGTTGCGGCCCCGGACCCACCGGGACTACCGCCGCGGCGGTTCCCCGAACAGCTCCACGGCGCTGCGGACATCCGCGAGGCTCGTCGCCAGCGCGCTGACCGAGCCGATCGCACCCGCGACAAGGAGCAGGGAGCGACGCAGGCGCGGGATCTCCGGGACGCCGCTGACGGCCATCGCGGCGAGGGCCGCGAGCTCGTCCTCGGCGATGCCCCGGTCCGGGAACTCGGCCGGATGCGCGGCGAGTTGACGGCGCAGCCGGGAGACGGCGGTACTCAGTTCCGCCACCCTCGGGTCCTCGTCGTTGCCGGTCACTGGCCTCTGCCCCAAGCTCCGCAACACAGCTCTCCCCCTCGCACGTCCTTGTGCGCAAGTCCTTCGTACGTCCGCCAAACGCCCCATGGCGATGGTCGGGCGCCGGGGACGCGGGCCAGTAAACGCCACCCGGTGCGGTGGGCGCCACTCCCCTGACCGAAATTCAGCCCACGGACATCGTGCGCTCCACCCGGGTTCCGGAGCGCGCCCCGGCCGGGTCGGGTATGCAGGGGACATGACGGAGAACGAAGACCAGGCGGCCGGGCTGCTGCTGGCGGCCGGCGGCGGGCGGCGGCTCGGGGGGCGCCCCAAGGCGCTCCTGCCCCACCGGGGGCGGCCCCTTGTCGAACATGCGGTCGGAGTATTGCGCGCGGGCGGCTGCACCCGCGTCCATGTGGTCCTCGGGGCCCGCGCCGATGACGTACGGGAGCAGGCTTCACTGGCTGGCTGTGTGCTCGTCGACAATCCGGAGTGGGAGGAGGGCATGGGTTCCTCACTGCGGGCGGGGCTCGATTCACTGGCGGGCACGGGGGCGCAAGCCGCGTTGGTGTCGCTCGTGGACCAGCCCGGCATCGGGCCCGAGGCGGTGGGCCGGGTACTTGACGCGTACCGGGGCGAAGGGACGCTCGTTTCGGCCGCCTACGAGGGCGTGCGCGGTCACCCCGTTCTCTTCGGCGCCGCCCACTGGGCGGGCATCGCCGCGACTGCGACCGGGGATCGAGGGGCACGCGCCTATCTGAAGGAGCACGCGGCGGCGATCACGCTCGTCGAGTGCGGAGACGTTGCGCGGCCGTACGACATCGACACGGCGGAGGACCTGGTCCACCTTGAGTGAACGGGGTGGCACTGAGCGCCACACTCTGTCGACCCGGAGAATCTCGACATCAACAAACCATTGAACTTCCACAATGAGGAAACTAGTATCCACTGTTCAGAAGCGCCCCCTTGCTCCGCGGGCGTTCACAGCCGTACTCAGATTGACTGGCACCCGGTGCCACGCTCGCTGAAGGAAGTGACAGCTCATGTCCGCACCAGCGCCGTCCTCGCTGGCCATCGTCGACGCCGAGCCCCTGCCCCGGCAGGACGAGGTCCTCACCGACGCGGCCCTCGCCTTCGTGGCCGAGCTGCACCGGCTGTTCACGCCCCGGCGTGACGAGCTCCTCGCCCGCCGTGCGGAGCGCCGCGCCGAGATCGCCCGCACCTCCACGCTCGACTTCCTCCCGGAGACCGCCGCCATCCGCGCGGACGACTCCTGGAAGGTGGCCCCCTCCCCGGCGGCCCTGAACGACCGCCGTGTCGAGATCACCGGCCCCACCGACCGCAAGATGACCATCAACGCCCTCAACTCCGGCGCGAAGGTCTGGCTCGCGGACTTCGAGGACGCCTCCGCGCCCACCTGGGAGAACGTGGTGATCGGGCAGGTCAACCTGGCCGACGCGTACACCCGGAACATCGACTTCACGGACGAGCGCACCGGCAAGTCGTACGCGCTCAAGGCGGACGCCGAGCTCGCGACCGTTGTCATGCGGCCGCGCGGCTGGCACCTGAATGAGCGCCACCTCGTCGACGCCGACGGCACTCCCGTGCCGGGCGCGCTCGTCGACTTCGGCCTGTACTTCTTCCACAACGCGCAGCGCCTGATCGATCTCGGCAAGGGCCCGTACTTCTATCTCCCGAAGACGGAGTCCCACCTGGAGGCGCGCCTCTGGAACGACGTCTTCGTCTTCTCGCAGGACTACGTCGGCATCCCGCAGGGCACCGTCCGCGCGACCGTCCTGATCGAGACGATCACGGCGGCGTACGAGATGGAGGAGATCCTCTACGAACTCCGCGACCACGCCTCCGGGTTGAACGCGGGCCGCTGGGACTACCTCTTCTCCATCGTCAAGAACTTCCGTGACGGCGGCCAGAAGTTCGTGCTGCCGGACCGCAACGCGGTCACGATGACAGCCCCGTTCATGCGCGCATACACCGAACTCCTCGTCCGCACCTGCCACAAGCGGGGCGCGCACGCGATCGGCGGCATGGCCGCGTTCATCCCCTCGCGCCGCGACGAAGAGGTCAACAAGGTCGCCTTCGAGAAGGTCAAGGCCGACAAGGACCGTGAGGCGGGCGACGGTTTCGACGGCTCCTGGGTGGCCCACCCGGACCTCGTCCCGATCGCCATGGCCTCCTTCGACGCGGTCCTCGGCGACAAGCCCAACCAGAAGGACCGGCTGCGCGAGGACGTGTCCGTCGCCGCCGGTGACCTGATCGCCGTGGACTCCCTCGACGCCAGGCCGACGTACGACGGCCTGGTCAACGCCGTCCAGGTCGGCATCCGCTACATCGAGGCCTGGCTCCGCGGGATGGGCGCGGTCGCCATCTTCAACCTCATGGAGGACGCGGCCACCGCCGAGATCTCCCGCTCGCAGATCTGGCAGTGGATCAACGCGGGTGTCATCTTCGAGCACGACGGCAAGGCCGTGGCCGCGACGCCCGAGCTGGCCCGCGAGATCGCCGCCGAGGAGCTCACGAACATCCGCGCCGAGATCGGCGAGGAGGCCTTCGCGGCGGGCAACTGGCAGCAGGCGCACGACCTGCTGCTCACGGTCGCCCTCGACGAGGACTACGCGGACTTCCTCACGCTGCCCGCGTACGAGCAGCTCAACGGCTGACGACGCTCACTTCTCCGAGTGGCCCAGGGACTTTTCCGGGGCCACTCGGTCGCGTACGAGGCGCTTCACGGCGGTCGGCTCCGGGAAGCCCTGCTCGCGGCGGTCCCAGACGACCTCGTCGTCCACGCGTACGACGAAGACGCCGCCGGTGCCGGGCTTGAGGGCGAGTTCCGTCAGCTCGGTCTCGAAGGTGGTGAGGAGTTCCTGCGCGAGCCAGGAGGCGCGGGGCAGCCAGCGGCATTGAGTGCAGTACTCGATCTGGACGCGATGGGTGTTCGCCGGGTCCTCCGGGGGCTTCGTGTTCATCCGAGGTGTACCGACCAATCCTGTTCCGCCGCCGGTTTGCCGTGCAGGTCGGGGACCTGTTTGAGCCAGTTCGGCCGGCCTCGCTGAGTCTTCGCCGCGCGGTCCGCGTCCTCCGCGGCGAGTTGTTCCCGGGTGGGGAAGTCGGTGGGCAGCCACTGCGCGGAGGCCTTCACACGGGCGAGGAGATAGCTGACGTACGCCTCACGCGCCTCGTCGGGGGTCGCGAAACCCGGCTCTTCCGCGAGCCAGGCGTCGGGGACCTCCGCGGTGATCCCGCGCAGCAGTTCCTCGGTCACCAGGGGGGCCAGTTCGGCGTCCGCCGCGCGGGTGTCCGGGGTGTAGCCGCCGAGGGCGTGGCGCCGGAAGTCGTAGGCCTTCTCCGGTGCCGACGCGTCCCAACGGTGGTGGAAGACGAGGGCCGCTCCGTGGTCGATCAGCCACAGGCGCGGGGGCGCGACACCGAGCGTGGGCCAGATCATCAGGTTCGAGCTGTGCACCGTGCGGTCGACGTTGACCGTGAGGGCGTCCAGCCAGATCACCTTGCCCGCCTCCAGCGGGTCCACGGTGAAGGTCCTGGCGAGCTCCGGGGTGAAGTCCTTCGCGCCCGACAGGTAGTCCATGCCGAGGTTGAGCCCGGCGCTGGCGCGCAGCAGGTCCTGGACCTCCTGGTGCGGCTCGTGCTCGCCGATCGCCGGGTCGAAGTGCACGAGGACCAGCTCGGGGAATCGCAGCCCCAGGGCGCGCGCGAGCTCTCCGACGATCACCTCGGCGACCAGCGCCTTCCTGCCCTGCGCGGAGCCCGTGAACTTCACGACGTACGTCCCCAGGTCATCGGCCTCGACGACTCCGGGCACGGAGCCGCCCGCCCTCAGCGGGGTCACGTATCGAACAGCGGTCACGTCGCGCAGCACACTGGCCACTGTAGATCAGGCGGTCGCCGGACCCCTTCGGTTTATCCGCGGGCCAGCGGGCTGGGGAGCGGCACATAGCGGGCGTCCGCCCCGTCGGCCCCCGTCCATCGCAGCAGGAGGTTCGTCTTGCCGGGGAGGGTGGGTGAGGTGAGCAGGTCCGCGATCTCGGGGAGGCCGTGCTCCGTGTCGTAGCGGGTCAACTCCCGTCGTACGGCGGGCCACAGGTCCGCTGTCGGGTGGCGTTCGGCGAGGAGTGCGGCCAGTTCGGCGAGGTGGTTGACGACCAGGCAGTACACGAGCCGTTCCCAGCCTGCCGCCCGCGTCACCTCGGGCAGGAGCTTCACGCCTTCCGCGTCCCGGAAGAGTGCCTGTACGGGCATTCCGTCTGCGTCGACGGCCATCACCGTGTTCTGGACATGCGCCTCGACGACCACTCCGTACCGCGCGAAGGCGTCGAGGACCGGGGGCACGACCTGGCGCAGGTACGCCGCCCACCAGGCGGAGGGGTCGGTGAGCCGGTCGAGGGGGCTGCCGTCGAAGCCCTCCACGAGGGCGGCCGTGAGGAGTGGGGTCGCGCCGGGAACGAGGTGGGCGTGCAGTCCGTCGCGGACCATCACGGCGAGTTCCTCGAAGGCGAAGTCGGCGGTGCGGTAGCCGCGGTCGCTCAGCCAGGCGGCCGGGCCGGGGATGGCCGCGAAGGCCGTCGCGGTCGCCTCGTCGGTGCGGCGGACTTTCAGCAGGTCGTGCCGCCACAGCCGGCGGATGTCGTTGGTGATGCGCACATCGAGGCTGAACTTGAGGAAGAGGTCGTCCTCGGGGTCGTACAGCGTGCGGATGGCGGCCGTGGGCCACAGCGGATGTGCGGTGCGCCCCAGTCGCAGGAGCCGGCCGTCCGCGAAGGCCTCCCGGATCTCCGGGCGGGCGGCGACCAGGTCGAGCTGCCAGGGGTGAGCAGGGAGCATCCGGTAGCCGGGCGGCGGGTCCCCGAGGGTGTCGAGGGCCGACGTGTCGCCCTCCTCGACGACCGCGTCCTCGCGCACCGCGAGCAGTTCAAGCGGGAAGCGGGCGTACGCCTCGGGCGCGTAGGGCAGCCAGCCGGTGACCGGGCCGCCGCCGCGGGCCTTGGGGGCCGGGTGGTGCGGGTGCCCGGTGATCAGGGACTGTTCGGAGCGCAGGTACGGATCCTCCGGTGGCGTGGCGCGAGCGCGCGTGGCGAGGATCGCGGCGACCGCGTCCCGGCTGTCATTCATCTCGGCGGGCAGCTCGGAGTTGGACAGGCCGGTGTGGGCTCGGAGTTCCTCTGCCGTGAGTTTGACCAGCTCGGCGTGGGTGAGCCGGTGCCAGGCGTTGTCGGCGTACAGCTCGGGACGCGTCGGTCGGCGCGTGCCGCGGACCTTCATCAGGCGTCCGCCGGCGCGGAGCCGGTAGGTGCCGGGGGCCCCGGCGGGCTCGCCCACCTCCCGCAGCAGGCAATTGAGCAGCGGAGCGGCGGCGTACGCGTCGGCGGCTTCTTCCGGGTCTTCGTCTTCCTTGGGAAGGTCGACCGGGTCGTTCCGGCCGTTCCGGTCGTTCCCAGGGGGCGGGGGGAGCATGGGGGGCATGGGGTCCACGCGATCCGTTCGTTCCATACGGTGCTCTGGTGATCATTATGTCTGTCGGCATCGGCGATCACGACGACAGACCCTCGTCGCGAGCGACGACGTGACGACAGTCCCCGTACCCAAGGAGCCGCACTGTGCACCGTCCCCCCATGCCCGAGGCCGAGGCCGCGCTCGCGGACGAGTTGAGCGTCGCACGGCCCGGTCTGTCGGCACCGTACGCGGCCGCGCTGCCCGGCGCGCGGGCGGCCGTACTGACCCGTCTGTGGCGGGCGCTGGTGTACGAGCCGATGCCCTGGGTCGCGCGCCGTGAGACGGGGCGGGACGGTCTCACGCTGCATCTGGCCGACGGCCGTCGGCTGCACGGGCCGCACGCGGATCCGTACGCGACCGCCTCGTACGTAACGGAGCTGCGGCTCGACGGCACGCCGCACGACCGTCCGGAACGGCTCGTCCTGGCCCTCGCCGTCCCGCACGCGGCCGCCTTCGCGGCCGAACTCGGCGACAGCGTCGCCTCGTTGGCGCTGTCCCGCGCGAGTCAGCCCGTCTCCGACCGTGAGCCGGTCACCGGCTGGGAGTGGGAGCAGCGGATCGTCGACGGGCACCCGTATCACCCCAGCTGCCGTTCGCGGCCCGGGTTCTCGGCGGCCGAGCAGCTCGCGTACGGGCCGGAGCACCGGCCGCTGGTGGACCTCGGACTCGTGGCCTCGGACGACTGTCTCGTCACGGGCGAGTGGCCGAAGTGGCTGCGGGACGGGGAGCGGGTGTTGATCCCGGTTCATCCCTGGCAGGTGGCTCATGTGCTCGACGAACCGGTGCAAGAGGGTTTCGCCGCCCACCCGTTGATGTCTCTGCGCACCCTCGCGCTGCCGGACGGACCGCACATCAAGACCGCGCTGAGCGCCCGGCTCACCTCCTCCGTGCGGGACATCTCGGTGTACTCGATCGAGACGGCCGCGACGGTCTCGGCGTTCATGGAGACGATCACGGAACGTCTGGACGTGCCACTGCACATCACCCGGACCCTGGGCGCCGCCACAGCCAACAGCCCTGATCTGGCGGCGGTGTTGAGGGAGTCCCCGGACCTGTACGCGAACCCCGGTGAGCGGGTCGTCCCGGTGGCCGCCCTCGCCACCACCGCGCTGCCCCAATCCCCGGCCTGGCTGGCCGAGTTCACCCGCCTCGCCCTCACCGTCTGCCTGCGTCTGCTCGACCTGGGCGTGGCTCTGGAGGCACACGGCCAGAACCTCCTCGTGGTCCTCTCCCCCACCGGCGCCCCTCTCCGGCTCGTCTACCGCGACCTGGCCGACATCCGGGTCAGCCCGGCCCGCCTGGCCCACCACGGCATCCCGGTCCCGGATCTCGCCGGACGCATCGTCACGGACGACGAGAGCACCCTGCGGCGCAAACTCTTCGGCGCCCTCGTCGGCGGCACGCTGGGCGCGACGGCGGGCTCGACGGCCGCTCTGCGCACGGCGATGGACGCGGTCGTGGACGATCTGCCGCACACCCCGGATCTGGCGGCCCTCCGCCGCGAACCGCTCCCCACCAAGGCGCTGACCTTGATGCGGCTGTCTCCGCAGACCCCGGGGGACATCTGGGCGCAGCTCCCCAACCCGCTCCTCAGCCCTGCGTTGTGAGGTCTCGTTTTGAAGCACGACACCTTTGATCAATAGGATCCGCCGATGATCACAAGACAACGGCTGGCAACAGGGGTTTGCGCCCTGCTCGCCGCCCTGACGGCCGGAATCGCCTACCCGGCCGGAGCGGTCGCCGACGAAACGGCGGAGCAGGCCGCTCCCAAGGTCGACCTCGTACTGGACGTCAGCGGTTCCATGCGGGCCACCGACATCGACGGCAAGTCGCGAATGGCCGCGGCCAAGCAGGCGTTCAACGAGGTGCTCGACGCGACGCCCGAGGAAGTCCAGCTCGGGATCCGCACACTCGGCGCCAACTACCCCGGCGACGACCAGAAGACGGGATGCAAGGACACCGCACAGCTCTACCCGGTCGGCCCGCTGGACCGGACCGAGGCGAAGACCGCCGTGGCGACGCTCGTCCCCACCGGCTGGACCCCGATCGGACCCGCGCTGCTCAAGGCTGCCGACGACCTCGACGGGGGCAACGGGTCCAAGCGCATCGTCCTCATCAGTGACGGCGAGGACACCTGTGCCCCGCTCGACCCGTGCGAGGTGGCCCGGGAGATCGCGGCCAAGGGGATCGGGCTCACCATCGACACGCTGGGCCTGGTGCCGAACACCAAGATGCGTGAGCAGCTGAGCTGTATCGCCGAGGCCACCGGCGGTACGTACACCTCGGTGGAGCACACCGATGAACTCACCGACAAGGTCAACCAGTTGGTGGACCGCGCCGCCGATCCCGTGGTGGTGCCGCAGGCCGTGGAGGGTGCCGAGGCGTGCGCCAAAGCGCCCACGATCGAGTCGGGCCTCTACACCGACCGTGAGGAGTTCGCGCAGCACCGCTGGTACCGCGTGGACGTCGAGCCGGGCCAGGAGCTGCGCGCCTCGGTGAGTGTCGCGGCGGACCGTGAAGTCAGCCCCGACTACGGGGTGTTGCTGCGGGCCGTCACCCTGAGCGGACGGGAGATCGTCCGCGGTGAGGCGGCGGGCACCGGCCGGACCGATGTCATCTCGACGGGTCTGCGCTATCCGAAGGCCGAGAGCGACGACGAGAACGCCGCCGCCGAGACCGTGTGTCTCCAGGTCGCCAACTCCTTCTCGGCCGCCGCGGGCGTGAAGACCACGCCCGGGCTGCCGCTGGAACTGACGGTCGACGTCGTCGACGCGCCGGACCAGGCGAGCGACGTGGCCTCGTTCGGCCTCGGACGCGGCTGGTGGCTGCTCGGTGCCCTCGTGCTCACCGGCTTCCTCGCGGGTGTGCTGTGGGGCTGGATCTCGCGCCTGCGGGTCGCTGTCTGGAGGACCAACTGATGCGTATCCCACGAGTGTTGACCGCCGCGCTGCTCCTGCTCGGGGTGGCCGCGGCCCCTGCCGTCGCCGACTCCTCGCCCTCGGCGAGCCCGTCGGACGACGGTGGCGCGCCCACCCAGGCCGGTACGTCGTTCCGTACGGCGACGGAGATCGAGCAGGGTCAGCAGGCCACCGCGAGCGGGTCCTCGGGCGACTACCTGTACTGGTCGTTCCCCGCGGACGCCGGCCAGCGGCCCACCGTGAAGGCGACGGTGAAGCTGCCCGAGGCCTCGACGCGGAACGCCGCGCAGACCTGGCGGCTCGATGTGTACGACGGGCTGCGGCGGCGTCAGGCGTGCCAGTACGGGGCGCAGACGCGGACGGCGGCGCAGGACGCCGCCTCCGTGGAGCTGTCCTGCACGCTGCGCAACGTCCGTGCCTGGTCGGAGACCTGGGCCGATGACCCGCTGCCGGGCACGTACTACGTCCGGCTGACCGCCATCGGTCTTGGGGCCGCCGACCTTGGTCTGCCGCTGAGTGTCGAGGTCCAGGTGTCGTCCAAGGACGTCGGCGGTTCGGCGGCGGTGGACGGCGCGCTTGCGCAGCCGCTGGTCCCGGGGGTCGCGACCTCCGTCGACGCGTCCGAGGACGAGGACTCCGACTCGACGACGGCCACGCTGTCGTCCCTGGAACCCGATGACGGGTGGGCCTCCGGGTGGTGGTCCGACCGGTGGGTGTGGACCGGGTTCGGTGGCGTGCTCGCTGCGTTGGCGGGAATCGGGGGGTATGCGCTGACCCGAGGGTCGGGGCGGCCTTCGCGGGTGCCGCGGGGCGTCTGATCGGAGAGTGGGGGTGGGGGAGGTTTTTTCGCCCCCTCCGCCCCTACCCATTCCCGTCACTTGGGGGCTCCGCCCCCAAACCCCCGCTCCTCAAACGCCGGAGGGGCTGGATTCAGCCCGTCCGGCGTTTGAGGACGAGCGCGTCAGCGCGATACGACGGGACGGGAAGGGGCGGAGGGGGCGAAAAACCACCCCACCTCACCCCTCCCGCAGCCCCTTCGCCAGCGTGCCCTCGCCCGCCACCGCGACACGCCCCGCGCGCACCCCGTCCAGCAGGCTCAAGTCTCCACGGCTTACGGCCTCGCACGTCCCCGTATCGAGCGACAACCGGACGTCCGGCTCCTCCCGGGCGGGACCGTCCCCGTACACGGGCCCACCCTCACCCCCCAGCCACACATGGAACTCCCCCTCGTCCAGGCGGACTTCCACCAGCCCGTCCCCCTCAAGACCCCGCAGCAGCGGCAACGCGAACCAGTGCGCCCGTACGGCATCCGTCGGCCGCCGGTCCCCCAGCTCGGCCGCGCCCCACTCCCCGAGCGCCTGCAGCACGGGAAGCAACTCGCATCCACGCGAGGTGAGTTCGTACACGTACGCCGCACCGGGCGGCGGAAGACGCCGCCGAGTCGTCAGCCCGTCCCGCTCCATGTCCTTGAGCCGGGAGGCGAGGACGTCCGTGCTCACGCCCGGCAGATCCGCGTGCAGGTCCGTGTAGCGGCGCGGTCCGCCGAGGAGTTCGCGGACGATCAGGAGGGTCCAGCGGTCACCGACGGCGTCGAGCGCGCGGGCAGCGGAACAGTACTGGTCGTAGCTTCGGCGAGGTGACATGCGACGCAGTCTAAACAACTTGTTGGACTTTCCAAGCGCCTACTTGGTAAAACCAAGCATCACAACGAACCGGAGGGCACAGCGCATGGAGTTCCGGCAGTCGAGCAAACTCAGCGAGGTCTGTTACGAGATCCGGGGCCCGGTGATCGAGCACGCCAACGCGCTGGAGGAGGCGGGCCACAGCGTGCTGCGCCTGAACACCGGCAACCCCGCGCTCTTCGGCTTCGAGGCGCCGGACGAGATCCTCCAGGACATGATCCGGATGCTCCCGCAGGCGCACGGCTACACGGACTCGCGCGGCATCCTCTCCGCCCGCCGCGCGGTCGCCCAGCGCTACCAGGACCGCGGCCTGGAGGTCGACGTCGACGACGTCTTCCTCGGAAACGGTGTCTCCGAGCTGGTGTCGATGGCTGTACAGGCGCTGGTCGAGGACGGCGACGAAGTCCTCATCCCTGCCCCTGACTTCCCCCTCTGGACGGCGGTGACCACGCTCGCCGGGGGCAAGGCCGTGCACTACCTCTGCGACGAACAGTCCGACTGGTACCCGGACTTGGCCGACATGGCCGCGAAGATCACCGACCGGACGCGTGCCGTCGTCATCATCAACCCCAACAACCCGACGGGAGCGGTGTACCCCAAGGAGATCATCGAGGGCATCCTCGACCTCGCCCGCCGCCACGGTCTGATGGTGTTCGCGGACGAGATCTACGACCAGATCCTGTACGACGACGCCGTGCACCACTCGGCCGCCGCGCTCGCCCCCGACCTCGTCGTCCTCACCTTCTGCGGCCTGTCGAAGACCTACCGCGTCGCCGGATTCCGTTCCGGCTGGCTGGTCGTCACGGGCCCCAAGCAGCACGCGCGCAGCTATCTGGAGGGCCTGACCATGCTCGCCTCCATGCGGCTGTGCGCCAACGCCCCCGCCCAGTACGCCATTCAGGCCGCGCTCGGCGGCCGCCAGTCCATCCATGAGCTGACCGCACCCGGGGGCCGCCTCCACGAACAGCGCGACCGCGCCTGGGAGAAGCTCAACGAGATCCCCGGCGTCTCCTGCGTGAAACCGAAGGGCGCGCTGTACGCCTTCCCGCGCATCGACCCCAAGGTCCACAAGATCCACGACGACGAGAAGTTCGTCCTCGACCTCCTCCTCCGCGAGAAGATCCAGGTCGTCCAGGGCACCGGCTTCAACTGGCCCCGCCCCGACCACTTCCGCATCCTCACCCTCCCGTACGCCGACGACCTGGACGCGGCGATCAGCCGGATCGGGCGGTTCCTGAGCGGGTACCGGCAGTAGGCCTGAGCGAGTGCCGGCGGTAGGCCCGGCAGTAGGGCCGACCGGCGCAGCCGGTGCTGCGACCGCCGCCGGCCGGTGTCACCGTACGAAGGACAGTCACGTGCGGAGGGACAGAAAGGGTTTCGGCGATGGGTGACCTTCTCCTCGTACGGCACGGTGAGACCGAGTGGTCGATCTCCGGGCGGCACACGGGGTCGACCGACGTCCCGCTGACCGAGAACGGGCGGGAGCAGGCGCGCAGGCTGGCTCCGCTGATCGCCCGGCACCACATCGCGGCGGCGTTCGTCAGCCCGATGCGGCGGGCCCGGGAGACGGCACAGCTGGCCGGGATCGGCGGGGCGAGGGTCGACGCGGACCTGTCCGAGTGGGACTACGGCGGGTACGAGGGGATCACGACCGTCGAGATCCACCGGTCGCGGCCCGACTGGTTCCTGTTCACGGACGGAGTGACCGCCGGCCCGCCCGAGCACCCCGGGGAGAGCCCTGAGGAGGTCGGGGCGCGCGCGGAACGGATGCTCGCCAAGATCGACGCCGCGCTCGCCGACGAGGAGGGCAGTGTGGTGGTCGTGTCGCACGGGCACTTCCTGCGGGTGCTGACCGCGCGTCGGCTGGGGCTGCCCGCCGGGGACGGCGCCCTGTTCCAGCTCGGCACCGGGACGATGAGCCGGCTGAGTACGGAGCACCGGCGGCATGTGGTGGCCGGCTGGAATGTCAGACCCGACTCGTACTGTTCTCATGGGCCGCTCTCCCCTGTGGGACAGGGGCCCGAGGACCACTGACCGGAGGCGGAGGGAGAGCGCCGTGACACGACCGCCGACCGCCGCGCAGCGCCGTGTCATCGACGCCGCCGATCCCGTGACCGGGCGGCTGAAGGGTACGGAGGCCCAGCTCGCCGCGCTGGTGAAGCGGGAGCTCGCCTTTCGGCATCCCCGGCCGCCGCACGACCACTTCCTGACGCCCGCCGGACATCGCATACGTGAGGCTCCCGAGCGCGAACCGGTCGCGGAGACGTCCGTGACCGCCGGCTCGGGGGTGTTCGCCGCGCGGATCGGCGGTGAGGAAGCGGCCGACGGCGGCCCCTCCCGGATACGCGAGGTGCACAGCGCCTGGCAGGGACTCCTTGAGATGCGCCGGATGACCAACCCCGACGGCGCCACGGACCGTCCGTGCGGGTGGGAACGTACGCATCTGGTGCAGGCCGCCGCGCTCGCCCTGGAGGCCGCCGGCCACCCACCCGCTGACGCGTCTGCCGGAAGTGCCGGCTATCGGGTGCGCGCGACACCTCAGCCGGAGGCCGTCGCCGTGCGCGAACCGAACCCCGGGGCCTTGCGCGCCTGCGCGGCCACGCTGGAGAAGGCGGGCTGGCAGGTCGGCGAGCACACGGAGCCGCGCACCGGGGCCCGGTATGTACTGGCTTCGCCCCGGCGCGTGTGAGGGAGCGGAATGGCTTGCTGTAGAAGGGAGTTGGACTGGATTGGATCAGACCTGACCGTCGTCGAAACCGTTAAGGGGAAGTCGTGGCAGAGCAGTTCTCCGTCGCAGTGACCGTCCGCGGGTACGAGACCGATGTACTGGGACACCTCAACCAGAGCGTCTATCTGCAGTACGCGGAGCACGCCCGCTGGGTGCTGCTGCAGGTGGCCGGGGTCAGCCAGACGGAGCTGGTGGGCAAGGGCGTGGGCCCGGTGGTCCTGGAGACGAACATCCGCTATCTGCGGGAGCTGCGCGCGGGCGACGAGGTCGAGGTGACGTGCGGCTTCACCTGGGGTGAGGGGAAGACCTTCCGGGTCGAGCAGACGATACGCAAGACGGACGGCACGGTTTCCGCCGAACTCACCAGTGTTGGAGGGCTGCTGGACCTCAAGCAGCGCAAGCTGGTCGCGGACCCTCGCGAGTACTTCCGGGCGCTGGCGACCGACCCGCTGATGTTCGGCCTCTGACCGGACGGCGCCGTCGCCACGCCCGGCCATGTCCCGAAGGCCGCCGCGCCTGCGTCACGGGCGCGCGTCCTCCGGGCACCCCGGCAGTGTCACCGTCACCGTCAGACCTCCTTCCTCGCGCGGGCGGGCGGCGGCCTCTCCACCGTGGGCGCGGGCGATGGAGCGGACGATGGACAGGCCGAGCCCCGCACCCTTCGAGGTGAGCACGCGGTCGCTGCCGAGGCGGCGGAAGGGTTCGAAGAGGGCGGGGAGTTCGTACGGCGGCACGGCGGGACCGGAGTTGGTGACCTCCACCTCCACCCGGCCCTCGTCGTTCGTGCGGCTGACCACCTGCACCCAGCCCCCGTCGCCGGTGTTGTGCCGGATGCCGTTCTCGACCAGGTTGTGGACGAGGCGTTCGAGGAGCAGCGCGTCACCGCGTACGGGCGCCTCCTCGGCCTTGTCCTGGACGGTGACTCCGGAGCGCTCCGCCTCGCCCGCGATCTGGCCCGTCACGTGGGTCACCACGTCGGCGAGGTCGACGGGCAGCCGTTCGGCGATCTCGTTCTCCGAGCGGGCGAGGAGCAGTAGGCCGGTGATCAGCCGCTCGTGCCGGGTGTTGATCTCCAGGAGGTTCTCGCCGAGCTGCCGTACGTCCTCGGAGGCCGTCTTGCGGTGCATGGCCACCTCGACCAGCGCGCGGCCCAGGGTCAGCGGGGTGCGCAGTTCGTGGGAGGCGTTGGCGACGAAGCGGCGCTGGCCGTCGAAGGAGCGGTCGAGGCGCTCGACCATGGTGTCGAAGGTGTCGGCGAGATCCTTGACCTCGTCGTCGGGGCCGCGCAGCGCGATGCGTTCGTGAAGGCCGCGGTCGGCGGCGGGCGAGCTGGCGATGCGGTGCGCGGTGTCCGTGACCCGGTGCAGCGGGGCCAGCACGCGTCCCGCGATCAGCCAGCCGAATCCGGCCGCGGCGCCGCCGACGACCAGCAGCGCGAAGCCCCCCTGGGTGAGCAGTGAGCTGGTGGCGACGTCGCGGAGCCGGTCGCGCTCGGCACCCATCCATTTGTCGAGGTCGGTGAAGTCCGACGGCGGTGCCGAGCCCGCGCCGGTGACGAGTGTCCGCTCGTTCTGCGGTTCGCCGGTCGGTTGGGCGGAGGGCGTGCCGGTGCCCGTCAGCGTCCCGGAGAGGACCTTCTGCCCGGAGCCGTCGAGCTGCTGGGTGAGCAGGGCGTAGGTGACACCGAGCAAGACCACACCGCCCGCGAAGAAGAGGCCGCCGTAGATCATGGTGAGGCGGGCGCGCAGGGTGATCCGGCGCGGAAGGAACCGACGGCGACGTCGGGCGCGTCCCGTCGGCTGCGGCTCGACTCCGTTCACCGGACCGCTGACGGCGCCGCCCTTCGCCGGACCGTTCGGGACACCGCTCACCGGACCGCCCACAGCACCGTTCGACACACCGTTCACGACACCGTTCGACGAATCGCTCACGGGATCCGGTACCCGACGCCCGTGACGGTCTCCACCACGGCCGGGTCTCCGAGCTTGCGGCGCAGCTTGAGCACCGCGAGACGGACGGCCCCGGTGAAGGGGTCGGCGTGTTCGTCCCACGCCTTCTCAAGGAGCTGCTCGGCGGACACCGCGGCCCCTTCGGCTCTCAGCAACTCGGCCAGCACCGCGAACTCCTTCTTCGACAGAGGGACGTAACGGCTGCCCCGGAACACCTCGCCGCGGGCCGGGTCCAGGGTGAGCCCCGCCCGGCGCAGCACCGGAGGTGCCGCGGGCCGCGACCTTCGCCCCAACGCCAGGACGCGGGCGGTGAGTTCGGCGAAGGCGAAGGGTTTGACGAGATAGTCGTCGGCGCCGAGGCCGAGCCCGAAGACTCGGTCGGTGACCTCGGCCGCCGCCGTGAGCATCAGCACCCGCGCGCTCGACTCGGAGGCGACCAGCTCGCGGCACACGTCGTCGCCGTGCACCAGCGGCAGGTCCCGGTCGAGCACCACCACGTCGTAGTCGACGACCGTCGCACGCTCCAGTGCCGCCGCACCGTCATACGCCGTGTCGACGGCGTGGGCATGGCCGCGCAGCCACTCCGCAATCGCGTCGGCGAGCATCGGTTCGTCCTCGACCACCAGGACCCGCATCCGGTCACACCTCTCTCTGGGCGGAGCGCTCCGCAGGGACAGGGTGCCGGGAGCCGCGTTTCCTTTCTGTTAGTGATCGTCCCCGCGCGTGCGCCGAACACGGCCCGCGTGGGCCCGAACACAGCCCACTGGGCACTCAAGTGGCTTGGAAACGCCAGGGAAACGCCCGGTCCTGTTCCCTCCTGGCGAGTGGCCGGAGAACTCCTCCGGTCCCGACCTGAGGAGACGACGCGATGCGGATGCGGACCCGCGGCACACTGGCCGCCCTCCCGCTGGCTCTCGCCCTGGTGCTTGCCCTGTCCCTTTCGGGGTGTGGTTCCGAGGGCGACGCCGAGGCGACCGGTGCGACTGCCAGCAAGAGCTCGCTGGACGACCAGGGGGTGAAGTTCGCGCAGTGTCTGCGCGAGCACGGCGTGGACGTGGAGGACCCGGAGCCCGGCAAGGGCCTCCGGATCACCGGCAAGCTGCCCAAGGGCGAGGTCGACAAAGCGATGGAGGCCTGCCGCAAGTACGACCCCATGCAGAACGGGGAGGCCAGTGCCGACCCCGAGATGGAGGAGCGGATACGCAAGCTCTCCCAGTGCATGCGCGACAACGGGGTGGAGGAATTCCCCGACCCCGAGCCCGGCAGCGCGGGGATCCAGATCAATCAGGACGTCGCCGAGGACCCCGACTTCGCGAAGGCCCAGAAGACATGCGACAAGTACGCCCCTGCCGGCGGCGAAGGCCCCTCCAACGACAAGGCCGACGATGAGTGAGGCCGCGGTCGTGCCCGACGACACCTCTCCCGAGCACACCCCATCCGAAACCCCGCGCGAGCAGGCGCAACTCGCGGCACAGTCCGAGCGGGCGCACGCCGAAACCCAGGCCGAGCACGCACAACCCGAAGCACGGTCCGAGCGGGCGCATACCGAAACCCAGCCCGAGCACGCACCGCGCGAAACCGAGCCACAGCAGGCGCAACCCGACCCCCAGCCCGACCCGGCACAGACCGAGTCCCAGTCCGACCCGGCACGGTCCGACCGCCGGTCCGCCCCCGCACAGACCGAGCCGAGCCACCCCAGGCGTCACAGGCGCCGCGGTCGCAAGGCCGTCATCGCCGTAGGCGTCATCGCCGCGGTCGGCGGAGCGGCGGCCGCCGGTCTCGGGCTCGCCGGACGCGACGGGTCCGGCGGCGGGTCCGCCACCCAACTCCCCCCGGCCACCGCCGATGTGACCCGCCAGACCCTCAAGGACAGCCAGTCCGAGGACGGCGAACTCGGCTACGGTACGGCGACCTCCGCGACCGGCCGCATCCCGGGCACGGTCACCGAACTCCCCGATGCGGGCGAGGAGATCACCCGGGGCAGGACCTTGTACGAGGTCGACGACAGGCCCGTAACCCTGATGTACGGCGCGACTCCCGCGTACCGCGACCTGAAGCCCGGCGTCGAGGGCGCGGACGTCAAGGCACTGGAGCGGAACCTCGACGCGCTCGGCTACTCCGGCTTCACGGTGGACGAGGAGTACACGGACGCGACCGCCGACGCGGTGGAGGAGTGGCAGGAGGACCGGGGTCTGGACGAGACCGGTGCCGTCGAGCTGGGCCGGGTGGTGTTCGCGCCGGCCGCCGTGCGCGTGGACGCCGTCGACGCCGAGGAGGGCGCCGCGACGGGCCCGGGCCAGAAGGTGCTGTCGTACACCGGCACCACCCAGGTCGTCACGCTCGAACTCGACACCGCCGACCAGCGGTTGGCGAAGAAGGGCACGAAGGTCGCCGTCGAGCTGCCGGACGGTACGAGCGTCGAGGGCCGGATCGAGGACGTCTCCACCGAGATCGATCCCGGCGACGGCGGGGAGCAGGACCCGACGACCAAGGTGAAGGTGACCGTCGCGCTGGACGGCGCCAAGGCGCAGAAAGCGGCCGCGTCCTACGTACTGGCCGCCGTCAATGTCTTCTTCACGGCGGGCGAGCGCAAGAACGTCCTGACCGTTCCGATCGCCGCGCTCGTGGCGCTTCCGGAGGGCGGTTTCGGCGTCGAGGTCGTACGGGGGTCGACCACGGCGTACGTGTCTGTCGAGACGGGCCTGTTCGCGAACGGGCGGGTGGAGATCACCGGCGAGGGCATCACCGAGGGCACGAGGGTGGGGGTGCCCGCATGATCTCGCTGACCGATGTCACCAAGGTCTACCCGGGCGGCGTCACCGCGCTGGCCGGGGTGTCTCTGACGATCACGCGCGGTGAACTCGTCGCCATCGTGGGCCCGTCGGGCTCCGGCAAGTCGACCATGCTGCACATGCTCGGCACCCTCGACCGACCCTCGTCGGGCAGTGTCCGGGTCGAGGGGTACGACGCGGGTGCCCTGTCGGACGCGCGGCTGTCGGCGCTGCGGGCGCGTCGGATCGGTTTCGTCTTCCAGCGGTTCCATCTGGCGGGCGGGACAACGGCGTTGGAGAACGTGGCCGACGGTCTGCTCTACTCCGGGCTGCGGCCCGCGGAGCGCCGCCGTCGCGCCGCGCAGGCGCTGCGCAGGGTGGGTCTTGGCCACCGTATGCACCACGAGCCGCAGGAGTTGTCCGGCGGCGAGCGCCAGCGGGTGGCGGTCGCCCGCGCGGTCGCCGGGGATCCTCCGCTGCTGCTCGCCGACGAGCCGACGGGGGCGCTGGACTCCGTGTCGGGCCTGGGCGTGATGCGGCTGCTGCGCGAACTGCACGCCACCGGGACCACGGTCGTGATCATCACCCATGACCGGGAGATCGCCGACTCGCTGCCACGGCGGGTGCGGATGCGGGACGGCCGGGTGGTCGAGGACTCGGCCCATGCGGCCACCGACGTGGCGCGGGAGGCGATCCGATGACCACGGAAGCGACACGCGTGACCACCGACGTCCTGCGCCCTGCCCACCTCGGCCCCGCCGACGTCGTCAGAGTCGGTGCCGTCGGGCTGCGCACCCGGCCGCTGCGGGCCTTCCTGTCGGCGCTCGGCATCGCGATCGGTATCGCGGCGATGGTCGCCGTGGTCGGCATCTCGTCCTCGTCCCGCGCCGATCTCAACCGCGCCCTTGCGGCTCTGGGCACCAATCTGCTCACGGTGTCACCGGGCTCCACCCTGACCGGCGGAGTGGCTCAACTCCCTTCTACGGCCGAGGACATGGTGTCCCGCATCGACGGTGTGGAGGCCGTGTCGGCGGTCGGCAGGGCCGAGGACGCCAAGGTCTACCGCACCGACCGGATCCCCGAGGCACAGACGAACGGGATCGCGGTGTACGCGGCCCGCACGTCTCTACGGGCCACCATCGGCGCGGAGTTGGCGAGCGGGACCTGGCTGAACGGAGGCACGGGCCGGTACCCGGCGACGGTGCTCGGCGCGACGGCCGCCCAGCGGCTCGGGATCGGGCACGCGAGCCCGGAAACCCAGGTGCTGGTCGGCGGCACCTGGTTCACCGTGGTCGGGATTCTCCAACCGTCTGAGCTGACACCGGAGTTGGACACGGCGGCGCTGGTCGGCTGGCCCGTGGCCGCGTCGGAGCTGGCGTTCGACGGACATGCGACGACGGTCTACACCCGCTCGGCCGACGCGTCCGTGACGACGGTTCGCGAGGTCCTGGGCGCCACCGCCAACCCCGAGGCACCGAGCGAGGTCCAGGTGTCCCGGCCCTCTGACGCACTCGCCGCCAAGCAGGCCGCGGGTGAGGCGTTCACCGGGCTGCTGCTCGGCCTGGGGGCGGTCGCCCTGCTCGTCGGCGGGGTGGGGGTGGCGAACACGATGGTCATCTCGGTCCTTGAGCGACGGGCGGAGATCGGGCTGCGCCGCTCGCTGGGCGCGACGCGCGGGCAGATCCGTACGCAGTTCCTCGCCGAGTCCCTGCTGTTGTCCGCCCTCGGCGGCGCGGCCGGCGCCCTGCTTGGCCTGGCCGTCACCACCGGGTACGCGCTCTACCAGGGCTGGCCGACCGTCGTGCCGCCCTGGGCGCTGGCCGGCGGCGTCGCGGCCACGCTGGTGATCGGCGGACTGGCCGGGCTGTACCCGGCGATCCGGGCGTCGCGCCTCTCCCCGACCGAGGCACTCGCGACTCCGTAGCGGAGGGACCAGCGCGTCCCGACGGATGGGCCTACGCGTCCAGCAGCTCCGGCCGGTGCTGGACGTCGTAGGCCGCTCGCGACTCGGCGATCGTGACGCGGTGCCGCTCGGCCCAGTCCGTCAGGGACAGCAGCGTCTCGTGCAACTCGCGGGCGACCGGGGTGAGTTCGTACTCCACCTTCGGCGGCACCGTCGGATGGACGGTGCGTGTGACGAGTCCGTCGCGCTCCAGGTTGCGCAGCGTGAGGGAGAGCATGCGGCGGCTGATGCCCTCCACGCTGCGCTCCAGTTCGGTGAACCGGATCGGGCCGTGGGCGGCTGCCACGATGATCAGCACGCTCCATTTCCCGGCGACCCTGTCAAGAACTTCGCGGACCGGGCACGCCTGCGCGAGCACTGCCTGCGCGGTAACACCGGTGTTCCTCTGGGACATCGAAGTGCCTCCTTATGCCGGACTCCAGGGTCACCCACGATGAACCCCGTTACAAGTCGTGCACCTATGGAGAACGCCGAGGTCATCGCCATGCATTTCCGAACCGCGTCACCGGCACCACGAACATACTCCCGCTGGGCGTCCCTGGTCGTGCTGTGCGCGGGCACGCTGATGACGATCCTGGACGGGAACATCGTCACGGTCGCGATGCCCGCGATCCAGAGCGACCTCGGCTTCTCGGGCCCTGGTCTCGCCTGGGTGGTCAACGCGTATCTGATTCCGTTCGGCGGACTGCTCCTGCTCGTGGGGCGGCTCGGTGATCTGGTGGGCCGCAAGCGGATGTTCGTCGCCGGGCTCGCCGTGTTCACCGCGGCGTCCGTGCTGTGCGGGGTCGCCACCAGCCAGGGCATGCTGGTCGCGGCCCGCGCGCTGCAGGGCGTCGGCGGGGCGATGACCTCGGCGGTCGTCCTCGGCATGCTGGTCGCTCTCTTCCCCGAGCCCCGCGAACAGGCCCGCGCGATCGCGGTGTTCAGCGCGGTCGGTGCGGCGGGCGGGGCGCTCGGCACCTTCCTCGGCGGGGCGCTGACGCAGGCGATCGGCTGGCACTGGATCTTCCTGATCAACCTGCCGATCGGGGTGGTGGCGCTGGTCGCCGCGCTGCGAATCCTCGCCCCCGATCAGGGGTTCGGCCTCGGCAAGGGCGCCGACTATCCCGGGGCGGCGCTGGTCACGGGCGCGCTGATGCTGACCGTGTACGCGATCGTCGGCGCCGGTGAACGCGCGCTCGGCACCACGCTCACCCTCGCCGCCGTGTCGCTCGCCCTCTTCATCGGCTTCACCGTGCGGCAGGCGTGGGCCGCACGCCCCCTGCTGCGGCTGCGGCTCTTCCGCTCCCGTGCCCTGACGGGTGCGAACAGCGTCCAGATCCTCATGATCGCGGGAATGTACGGTTTCCAGTTCATCGGCGCGCTCTACCTCCAACGCGTCCTGGGCTACAGCGAGTTGCTCACCGGCACGGCGTTCCTGCCCGCGCCGATCGCGATCGGGGTGCTGATGCTGAGCCTGTCGGCGCGCACGATCGCCCGTTTCGGCCCGTACCGGGTGCTGCTCGCCGGGCTCGTCCTCATCACCGCGGGCATGGCCCTGTTGAGCCGGGCTCCGGCCGACGGCACGTACCTCGCCGACGTCCTGCCGCCGCTGCTTCTCCTCGCCGCCGGTTTCGCGGCCTCGATGCCCGCGGTCACCGGGCTCGCCATGTCGGGAGCCCGTGAGGAGGACGCGGGACTGGCCTCCGGGCTCTTCAACACCACGCAGGTGGTGGGCGGTTCACTGGGCCTCGCGGTCCTCACGACGCTGGCGGCGAGCCGGACGGAGCGGCTGCTCGGCGAGGGGGAGCGCCTGGTCGCGGCGACGGCTGACGGCTATCGGCTGGCGTTCAGCGTGGGCATGGGGATCACCGCGACCGCGTTGGTGCTGGCGGCGGTGCTGCTGAGGCCGGCGCGTGTCTCCTCCTCCGCGGCCAGGGAGGAGGAGGAGACACCCGGGGCCGGCCGTCAGTCCCGTGCGAAGGCCTCCCTGTGATCGCGCGCCCACTGGGCATAGGTACGCGGCTCACGGCCCAGTACCTGCCGTACGTCCTCGGTCAGCACGGCGTTCCCGCCCCTGCGGACGTACGCCGTGCCCGCCAGGACTCCTTCGGCGTAGGTCTCGGACATGCCGGCCTCGATGAACTGCTCGCGGAGCGCGTCCGGGGGTACGTCGACGGTGGCGACCGGGCCGCCGAGAACCTCGGAGAGGGCGGCGGCCTGGTCGGAGGTGGTGAGGAGCTCGGGTCCGGTCAGGGTGTAGGTGCGGCCGGTGTGCCCCGGCGCGAGCAACGCCTCGGCCGCGACCTCGGAGACGTCACGCGGGTCGATGACACCCTGTGTGCCCGCCCCGGTCATGTTGGGCACCGGGTTGCCGGAGTGGATCGCCTCCGCCCAGCTCAGCGTGTTGGAGGCGAACGACGAGGGACGCAGTACGGTCCACTCCAACTCGCTTGTCTGGACGGCCTGTTCGCCGCCGAGGTGCCAGTGGCCGACGGGGCCGAGGGCCGGGTCGCCGGTACCGATGGCGGAGAGTTTCACGACCCGGCGTACGCCCGCCGCCCGCGCCGCCGCGACCAGCGCCGCGTCGGCGTCCGCGTCGCCGGGGCCGAGGACGCCGACGGCGAAGAGGGCGGACACCCCGGACATGGCGGCCTCGACGGACGCGGGCTCGTGGTAGTCGCCGCGGACCACCTCGACCCCGGCCGGCACCCTTGCGCGGGTGGGGTCCCGGGTCAGCGCGCGGGCCTTCTCGCCGCGCGCCGCGAGTCGCCGCAGAAGTTCACTGCCGATGGTGCCCGTGGCACCGGTCACTAGGATCATGTCCCTCACCGTGCCGAGCCGGTGCGGCCGGCCGCTAGGAAATTCCGGCACGGTTCCCGGGCCCGGCGGACGCTCCGGCGCGATTACGGTGGAGGAGTGACCACCACGGATGAGACGACGAAGCCCGGCGCGAGCGGTCTCACCGAGACGCGCCTGCCGCTGCCCGGGGTGCTCCGCCCCTGGTTCGTCGACGCCGCCTTCACATCCGTCGACGGCGAGCTGCGCGAACCGTTCACCCATGTCCCGGACGCGGTGACGAAGATGGTGGTGCGGGTCGAGGAGAACGGCCGCCGCGATGTCCTGGTCGTCGGACCGCGCACCCGCGCCTCGTACCACGCGAGCAAGCGGCTGGCCTCCTGCGTGCAGCTGCGCCTCGGTCCCGGCGCGGCCCGCCCGCTGCTCGGCGTACCGGCGGTCGATCTCGTCGGCAAGGTCGCACCGCTCGGCGACTTCCCCGGCGCCCACGCTCGCCAACTGGCCGACGAACTCCTCCCGTTGGACCCTGAGCGGGTTATGCCCCACCTGACGGAGACCCTGCCGGAACGGCTCACCCCAGCCGACCCGGCACGTACGGAACTGCTACGCGCGGCGGTCGAGGCGATGTCGACGGACACGGGCCATCTACCCGTGGGCGTACGGGAGTTGGCCGGACACCTCGCCGTCAGCGAACGCCAGTTGCGCAACCTCTTCGCGGACGGTGTCGGCGTCTCCCCCAAGCACTACGCCCGCATCGCCCGCGTACGGCACATCCTCACGCACGCGCACAGCGCGCCGGAGACCCCCTGGGCCCAACTGGCCACCGCCACCGGGTACTACGACCAGTCGCACATGGCCGCCGACTTCCGCACCCTGATGGGCGTCCCGCCCACCTCATTCTTCACCGGCCGCCTCCCCGAGGCCCAGCCCTGCCAGGCCTACCGCCGCGCCTGAAATCCAGGTGCGACACGTCGCTGCCCGCTGCCATGCTCCGACATCATGGCCACCCGCAGAATCAAGCCAAGTCTCTACATCTCCGTGGACATCGAAGCGGACGGTCCGATCCCGGGCCCCTACTCGATGCTGAGCTTCGGCGCGGCCGTGGCCGGTCGCCAGGACGCCGACGGTTTCACCGCGGCCGACCCGGAGGAGCGGACCTTCTACCGTGAACTCCGGCCGATCGGCGAGGAGTTCGTTCCCGAGGCGCTGGCCGTGAGCGGACTCGACCGTGAGCGCCTGGTGCGTGAGGGGGCCGAACCGGGCGTGGCGCTCGCCGAGTTCAGCGAGTGGGTGCGCCAGGTCTCGGTCGGGGCGCAGCCCGTGATGTGCGGCTACCCGGCGATGTACGACTGGACGTTCCTGTACTGGTATCTGATCCGCTTCACCGGGGCGAGCCCCTTCGGGCACTCCGGCTGCCTCGACATGAAGACGCTCTACGCGACGAAGGCCGCCCTCCCGCTGCGTGCGGTCGCCAAGGGCACCATGCCGCGTGACCTGCTGTCCCGCCGGCGGCATACGCACCACGCTCTCGACGACGCGGTCGAGCAGGCCGAGCTGCTTGCGAACCTGATGGCGTGGCAAGGGCCCGCGTCGGCACGCCTGCCCGAATGAACTAGTGGTTCCCAGCTCCTCCCTGACGGGTATACGTCACTCGCATTCTCTGGTAGGAAACTTTCCTAACAGTACGCGTGAACGACAACTCCCCCTTCGGAGGTACCGTGCACACCCCCCACATACGCACGTCACGCCGCACGCTGCTCGCGGTGATCGGAGCCTCTCTGGTGACAGGCCCGCTCATCGCGACCCAGTCCGCGACCGCCGCGGCGACCGGTCTGGACGACCCGGCGAAGAAGGAGATCGCCATGAAGCTGGTGTCCAGCGCGGAGAACTCCTCGCTGGACTGGAAGGCGCAGTACGGGTACATCGAGGACATCGGCGACGGGCGCGGCTACACCGCCGGGATCATCGGCTTCTGCTCGGGCACCGGCGACATGCTCGACCTCGTCGAGCTGTACGCGCAGCGCAAGCCCGGCAACGTACTCGCGAAATACCTGCCCGCCCTGCGCAACGTGGACGGCAGCGATTCGCACGACGGCCTGGACCCCGGCTTCCCCGGGGACTGGCGCAGGGCGGCCCAGGACTCGGCGTTCCAGCAGGCCCAGAACGACGAGCGCGACCGCGTCTACTTCAACCCTGCCGTCGGGCAGGGCAAGGCCGACGGCATAGGCGTCCTCGGCCAGTTCGCCTACTACGACGCCATCGTGATGCACGGCAACGGCGGCGACAGCACCAGCTTCGGCAGCATCCGCAGGCGGGCCCTGTCCAGTGCCCGGCCGCCTTCCCAGGGTGGCAACGAGGTGACGTATCTCAACGCGTTCCTCGACGCGCGCGTCTGGGCGATGAAGCAGGAGGAGGCGCACGAGGACACCAGCCGGGTCGACACCGCGCAGCGGGTCTTCCTGCGGAACCGGAACCTGAACCTGAATCCGCCGCTGGACTGGCAGGTGTACGGGGACAGTTACCACATCGGCTGACCCTGGCCGGGAGTACGGCGGAGGGCGCGACACCCCCGGGTGCCGCGCCCTCCGTATGCCCGAGGCGCAAGTGAGCTGAGACGTCAGTGGGCCGGGACCGCCTTGAGGTCCTCGCCCGCCTCCATGGGGTGGGTCACGTCGTCCGCGTCCTGTCCCTTGCCCAGGTGGTTGAAGACGAGGTTGAGGAGCACGGCCGCCACGCACCCGGTCGAGATCCCCGAGTCCAGGACGATCTTCGCCGTCTCCGGGAAGGCGTGGTAGAACTCCGGCGCCGTGATCGGGATGATGCCGACGGCCAGCGACACGGCGACGATCAGGACGTTGTTGTCCTTCTCCAGGCCCGCTCGTACGAGGGTCTGGATGCCGCTGGCCGCGACCGAGCCGAAGAGGACGACGCCCGCGCCGCCGAGAACGGGACGCGGTACGACGGCGATCAGCGAGGCGGCCATGGGGCACAGGCCCATCAGTACGAGGAAACCGCCGCCGGTGGCGACGACGTACCGGCTGCGGATCCTGGTCATCGCGACCAGGCCGATGTTCTGCGCGAAGGCGCTGCACATGAAGCCGTTGAAGAGCGGGCTGATCGCCGAGCCGAGGGTGTCGGCGCGCAGGCCCGCCGCGATGGTCTTCTCGTCGGCCGGGCGCTCGACGATCTCGCCCAACGCCAGCATGTCCGCGGTCGATTCGGTCATCGAGACCACCATGACCACGATCATCGAGACGATCGCGGCGACCTGGAACTGCGGGGCGCCGAAGTGGAACGGCGTCGGGAAGCCGACGATGTCCGCGTCGGCCACCGGGCTGAAGTCCGTGACGCCGAACGGGATCGCGACGAGGGTGCCGATGACGAGGCCGAGCAGCACGGCGATCTGCTTGACGAAGCCGCGGGTGAAGCGGCGCAGGAGCAGCACGATGACGAGGGTGGCGGCGGCCAGGCCCAGGTAGGTCGTCGAACCGTAGTCGTCCGCCGCGGGGTTGGGCCCCTGCGCCCAGCCGAAGGCGACCGGAAGGAGCGAGACGCCGATCAGCGTGATGACGGTGCCGGTGACGACGGGTGGGAAGAAGCGGACCGCCTTGCTGAAGAAGGGGGCGGCTATGAATCCGAGGACGCCCGCGACGATGACCGCGCCGAAGATGACCGGCAGGGCGTCGCTCTTGTCCTCGGTGGAGGCGACGACCGCGGTCATGGGCGCGACGCCGGCGAAGGTGACGCCGTTGACGAACGGAAGCCTGGCGCCGATCTTCCAGATGCCGATCGTCTGGAGGAAGGTGGCGAGGCCCGCGGTGAAGAGGCAGGCACCGGTGAGGAAGGTGAGTTCGGTGCCGGAGAGGCCGATGGCCGCCCCGACGATCAGCGGCGGGGCGACGACTCCCGCGTACATGGCGGCCACGTGTTGCAGACCCGTGGTGGCCATCTTGAGTGCGGGGAGTTTCTCGTCAACGGGGTGGGCGGTCACGGTGGTTCCTCCGGGTCAGCTAACACGTCGGCTCTGACGTGGGTTTCATGGAGGTGGTGCGCGGTCGTGCGGGACCGGGGGGACGGATCGCCTCAAAAAGGGCAACAGTGACCGTCCCGGGACGCACACGTCCGTGCACGCCCCGGAAACGGCCGCCATGGACCCCGCTCGGGTCCACGGCTACCGGTCGAGGGCCGTCCCCCTCGACCGGAGATCTTCAACCGGTCAGCCCTGTGCGGCGATCCGCGCGAGTCGCTGGGCCTCTTCCCGCGTGGAGCGGGCGATCGCGTCCTCGTCGACGTGCAACAGGCGGTTGTCCTCGACGATCTGGCGGCCGTTCACGAACGACGCCGTGACCGGGGCCGCCGCGCCGAAGACCAGTGCGGTCACCGGGTCGGCGATCGAGGCGTGGGCCAGGGTGTCGAGCTTCCACAGCACGAGGTCGGCGAGCTTGCCCGCCTCAAGGGAGCCGATCTCCGCGGCCCTGCCGAGGACTTGGGCGCCGCCGTAGGTGCCCAGGCGCAGCGCCTGACGGGCGTTGAGGGCGGCCTCGCGGTGGGCACCGAGGCGGTTGATGAGGAGCGCGTTGCGCAGTTCGGTGTGGAGTTCGCCGGACTCGTTGGAGGCGGTGCCGTCGACGCCGAGGCCGACCGGGACACCGGCCGCGAGCATGTCGGGGACACGCGCGATCCCGGCGGCCAGACGGGCGTTGGAGGACGGGCAGTGGGCGACACCGGTCTTCGTACGGGCGAAGGCGGCGATGTCGGAGTCGTTCATGTGGACGCAGTGCGCCATCCACACGTCCTCGCCGAGCCAGCCCGTCGACTCGAAGTAGTCGGTCGGGCCCATGCCGAACAGTTCCTTGCAGAACTGCTCCTCCTCCACGGTCTCCGAGCCGTGCGTGTGCAGCCGTACGCCCTTGCGGCGGGCCAACTCGGCGCCCTGCCGCATCAGTTCGGTGGACACGGAGAAGGGTGAGCAGGGCGCGACGGCGATCTGCGTCATCGCGCCGAAGGAGGCGTCGTGGTGCTCGTCGACGGTCGCCTCGGTGGCGGCGAGCGCCCCTTCGAGGGTCTCGACGGCGAAGTCCGGCGGCAGTCCGCCGTCCTTCTCGCTGCGGTCCATGGAGCCGCGGGCGAGGGTGAAGCGGACGCCCGTCTCGCGCGCGGCCCGGATGATCGAGCCGGACAGGTCGCCGGAGCCCTTGGGGAAGACGTAGTGGTGGTCCATGGCGGTGGTGACACCGCCGCGGGCCAGCATGGCGAGGGAGCCCTGCGCCGCCGCGTACGTCATCTGCTCGTCGATGCGCGCCCAGGTCGGGTAGAGCGCGACGAGCCAGTTGAAGAGGTTGTGGTCCGTGGCGAGGCCCCGGGTGATCCACTGGTAGAAGTGGTGGTGGGTGTTGACCAGGCCGGGGGTGGCCAGGTGTCCGGTGCCGTCGATGCGGCGGACCACGTTCTCCAGGTTCTCGGGGGCCTTTCCGGCGCCCACCGACTCGATCTTGTTGTCGGCGACGACGATGTGGCCCGAGGTGTACTCGGTGTCACCCGCGTCCACGGTCGCGATGGAACAGTTCTCGATCACGATGCGCGAAGCTGCCACGGCGGTTCCTCGTTCTTCCCATTGGCGGACGGACCCGGGGGTCGAGCGGGGTGACGACCGGGTCCGTGGTGCTGTTGTTGCGCAGATGCCCCCGCTCTCCCCTGGGATCTTGACGCCGGCGCACGCGTCGGGGCTGGAGCAGCAGGGCCGCTGGATGCGGTCCTACAGGTTGGTGAGGTCCACCGGGATCTTCGGCTCGACTCCGTCGCGCAGGACGGTGGCCTCGATGAGGCCGTACGGGCGGTCGGCCGCGAAGTAGACCTCATTGTCGTTCTCGAGCCCGAACGGCTTGAGATCCACCAGGAAGTGGTGCTTGTTCGGGAGCGAGAAGCGGACCTCGTCGATCTCACTGCGGTTGTTGATGATCCGCGAGCCCATTTGGTACAGGGTCTGTTGGAGGGAGAGCGAGTACGTCTCCGCGAAGGCCTGGAGCATGTGCTTCCTGACCTGGTCGTAGGACTTCTCCCAGTTGGGCATCTTCTGCTCGTCGCCGGACCAGTTGAAGCGCCAGCGGGCGGAGACCTGGGTGGCCAGGATGCGGTCGTAGGCCTCGGGGAGCGTCGTGTACTTGTCCTTGACGTAGCCCCAGAACTCGGAGTTCGTCGAGTTCATCACCACGAGGTCCTTCAGCCCGGAGATGATCTCCCACGACGAACCGTCATAGGTGATCTGGGTGACCCGGGTCTCCTGGCCCTTGCGGACGAAGGAGTGCTTGACCTCGTCGGCGCCGATGAACTTCGAGTTGGCGTCCGAGGTCTCGATGCGCTCCCAGGAGTACTCCTCGATCCGGATGCGCGCCGTCTTGATCGGCTCCTGGCTCGTCACGAAGTGCCGGGCCAGGTGGATGCCGAACTGTTCGGCGGACTCGATGCCGTGCTCCTTGGCGAAGGCGTACACCGTGTTCTTGGTGGTGTCCGTAGGCAGGACGTTCGCGTTGGAGCCCGAGAGGTGGACCTCCTGCATGTCGCCGCTCAGCGCGACCGACACGTTCAGGTCCTTGATGTGGTGCGTGTCGCCGTCGCGGGTGATCTTGACGACGCGGTTCTCGGCCTTGCCGTACTGGTTCTGTCCCAGAATCGTGGGCATGTCTGCTAGCTCCCTCGGTAAACGGAGTAGCCGAACGGGTTGAGCAGCAGCGGTACGTGATAGTGCTCGCCCGGCCTGACGGCGAAGGTGATCGCCACCTCGGGGAAGAACACTCCGGTCGCACCGCTGTCCCGATTCGCGGGGGCGTCCTGCTGCGCATCGGCTTGCTTTTTCTCGAAGTACGACTCCACGGCGAAGTCGAGCCGTACATGGGTCGTCCCCTCCGGCAGCGCCGGAAGGTCCTTGCACCGGCCGTCCGCGTCGGTCGCGGAGCCGCCGATCGCCTGCCAGTCCGCATCCCGGCCACTGCGGGCCGCGAGCTGGACGGCGACGCCCTCGGCGGGGCGTCCGACGCTGGTGTCCAGGATGTGCGTGGACACGGAGGCCGTGGTGTCGGTGCTCATGCTTCATCTTCCTGCTGTACGAGATTGGCCAGACGGATGCGGTTGATCTTGCCCAGCTCGGCGCGGACGATCTCGCGCTCCTGCTCCGGCGAGTTGCCGATCCGTTCCTTGACCGCGTCGCGCATCTGCTCGCCGGTCCTGCCGGTGGCGCAGATGAGGAAGACGTGGCCGAACCTCTCCTGGTACGCCAGGTTCAGTTCGAGCATCTCCTCCTTGAGCTCTTCGGAGGCGCCGGCCATGCCGCGCTGCTCCCGGGAGGAGGTCGGGTCACCGTGCTTGGGCCGGCCGATCGGAGGATGCCCGGCCATCGCCTCCGCCAGGTCCGCGGTGGTCAGCTCGGCCATGACGGCGTCGCTCGCGGCGAGGAGGTCGGCGAGACTTTCGAAGGGGCGGCGGGCGAGCAGACCGCGCCCCCATGCCGATGAGGCGCACGCCTCGTGGAGGGCGGCGGTTGCCGCGTGCTCCTCCAGGGCGTTGAACCGGGCGAGGCCCGGTGTCGAGGAACTCGAAGTCACGGGGGCCTCCGTGGCCTTGTTGCTGGACGGGCTGCGGATAGCTAACGCCCTCGGAAACACCACGTCAACACTTTGTTGAAAACTTCGGGTAACAAAAACCGCCGCCCTGACACTCCGGACGGCGGCGGGTCCAAACCGGCGCGCCTTCAGCGAGCCCGGTGACGTTTCCCCAGGTCAGGAGTCCTTCTCCCGGTTCAGATAGTTGTAGACGGTGAAGCGGCTCACCCCGAGGGCGCTCGCCACCGTCTCCACACCGTGCCGCACGGAGAAGGCGCCGCGCGACTCCAGTATCCGTACGACCTCCTGCTTGGCCTTGCGGTCGAGGTCGGCCAGCGGCTTGCCCCGCTTGCGCTCCAGAGCGGCCAGTATGTGGTCGAGGGAGTCGGCGAGCTGCGGCAGACGTACGGCGACGACGTCCGCGCCCTCCCAGGACAGCACGACGTCGTCGGCGCCGGCCTGGTCCAGCGGCAGCATCTCGCCACCCATGGCATCGACGAGCGGCTTGACCGCCGTAACGAAGGGGTCGTCCCCGAAACCGGTCACTTATCGCCCTCCCCGACCACGTTCACCTGGAGCGAGACCCGTGAGGCTCCCGCCGCCAGCGCCTTGCGCAGCAGTGCGTCGACCGCGGTGAGCACCGCGTCCGCGCCACCCTCCGCGGTGTTGCCGAACGGGCCGACGTCCACGGCGTCCAGCTCGGCCGCCTCGATGACCTCACGGGCGACCAGCGCGTGCGGGGGCGCCTCGTCGAGGTCGAAGGGCTCGGTCGTGAACTCCACTCTCAATCGCACGCGCTCAACCTACTGCGCGGTGTCGATTTTCCGGCAGCCCCCTCTTGACAAGCCGCGACACACGACGGCAATCTTCCATTAAGCAGAAACGAACTTCCACCATACGGAATCGGTTCGGTCAGCACATCGGAATCGCCGACACGGAAGGGAGCGCCGACCCCTATGGGACTCGCGGACCAGCGCTTCAACGTCAACCTGTCGATCCTCTTCACGGAGCTCCCGCTCCTGGAGCGTCCCGCGGCCGCCGCCGCGGCGGGCTTCACGGCGGTCGAGCTGTGGTGGCCCTGGGTCGACTCCCCCACCCCTGAGCAGTCCGAGCTCGACGCGCTCAAGCAGGCGATCGAGGACGCGGGCGTGCAGCTCACGGGCCTGAACTTCTACGCCGGGCAGCTGCCGGGCCCGGACCGCGGCGCCCTGTCGATCCCCGGCGAGGAGTCGGTGAAGTTCCACGCCAACATCGATGTGGCGGCGGACTTCGCCCAGTCCCTCGGCTGCAAGGCGCTCAACGCGCTGTACGGCAACCGCGTCGAGGGCGTGGACCCGGCCGAGCAGGACGAACTCGCCCTGGAGAACCTGGTACTGGCCGCCCGCGCGGCCGACCGCATCGGCGCGATCCTGCTGATCGAGACCCTCAACAAGCCCGAGTCGCCGCTCTACCCGCTGGTGACCGCCCCGGCCGGCATCGAGATCGTCGACAAGGTCAACGAGGCCACCGGCCTCGGCAACGCCAAGTTCCTCATGGACCTCTACCACCTGTCCATGAACGGCGAGGACCTGCCGTCGGTCATCGAGCAGTACGCGGCCAAGACCGGCCATGTGCAGATCGCCGACAACCCGGGCCGGGGCGCGCCGGGCACCGGCTCGCTCCCCCTGGAAGACCTCCTCGACCAGCTGAAGAAGGCCGGTTACGAGGGCTGGGTCGGCCTGGAGTACAAGCCGGGCGACCGGCCGAGCGCCGAGTCCTTCGAGTGGCTGCCCGCAGCGGCCCGAGCCGCCCGCTGAGCGGCAACCCACCGACGTATCGCAGCAGTCAGAGAGGCACCCCCATGAGCAGCAATCTTCCCAAGGTCGCATGGATCGGTCTCGGCATCATGGGCTCCCCCATGTCCGAGAACCTGATCAAGGCCGGATACGACGTCACCGGCTTCACCCTGGAGCAGGACAAGCTGGAGCGCCTTGCCGGCGCCGGCGGCACCGCGGCAGGCTCGATCGCCGAGGCCGTGCGGGACGCCGACGTGGTGATCACCATGGTGCCCGCGTCCCCGCACGTCGAGGCCATCGCGTACGGCCCCGACGGCATCCTCGAGAACGCGCGGTCCGGCGCGCTCCTGATCGACATGTCGTCCATCACCCCGCAGACCTCCGTGGACCTCGCGAAGGCCGCCAGGGAGAAGGGCATCCGCGTCCTGGACGCCCCCGTGTCGGGTGGCGAGGCCGGTGCCGTCGAGGCGGTGCTGTCGATCATGGTCGGCGGCGAGCAGGCCGACTTCGACGAGGCCGAGCCGGTCTTCGAGGCCCTCGGCAAGACCATCGTGCTGTGCGGTCCGCACGGCTCGGGCCAGACCGTGAAGGCCGCCAACCAGCTGATCGTCGCCGTGAACATCCAGGCGTGCGCCGAGGCCGTGGTCTTCCTGGAGAAGTCCGGCGTGAACCTGAGCGCCGCCCTCGACGTCCTCAACGGCGGCCTCGCGGGCTCGACCGTGCTGACGCGGAAGAAGGACAACTTCCTGAACCGCGACTTCAAGCCGGGCTTCCGCATCGACCTGCACCACAAGGACATGGGCATCGTCACGGACGCCGCCCGCAATGTCGGCGCGGCCCTCCCGGTCGGCGCCGTGGTCGCCCAGCTCGTCGCCAGCCTGCGCGCGCAGGGCGACGGCGGCCTGGACCACTCGGCCCTGCTGCGGGCCGTGGAGCGCCTCTCCGGCGCCCAGGTCTGAGCCCAGGCCGACATCTTCGAAACTTCCGGGCCACGGCGGCGCTGACACCTGTCCTGTCGCGCCCATGCGCCGCCGTGGCCCGGATTCATACCCTTGACTTCAACAAACTGTTGACGTCCGGTTCGCCCCGAACCTAGGCTCCACGAAGCGGAAGCTCCACCAAGCGGAAGAAGATTTCCACTAGCCCCGCTGCCCTCTCGTACGGAAGGTCACGATGTCGAAGCGCGTGCTTACGACCGAGTCCGGCGCTCCGGTCGCCGACAACCAGAACTCCGCCACCGCCGGCGCAGGCGGCCCGCTGCTCCTCCAGGACCAGCACCTCCTGGAGAAGCTCGCCCGGTTCAACCGCGAGCGCATCCCGGAGCGCGTGGTGCACGCCCGCGGCTCCGGGGCGTACGGCTACTTCGAGGTCACCGACGACGTCACCGGCTTCACCCACGCCGACTTCCTGAACACCGTCGGCAAGCGCACCGAGGTCTTCCTGCGCTTCTCCACGGTGGCCGACAACCTGGGCGGCGCGGACGCGGTCCGTGACCCCCGCGGTTTCGCGCTGAAGTTCTACACGGAGGAAGGGAACTACGACCTCGTAGGGAACAACACTCCGGTCTTCTTCATCAAGGACCCGATCAAGTTCCCCGACTTCATCCACTCCCAGAAGCGCGACCCGTTCACGGGCAAGCAGGAGCCGGACAACGTCTGGGACTTCTGGGCGCACGCCCCCGAGGCGACGCACCAGATCACCTGGCTGATGGGCGACCGCGGCATCCCGGCCTCGTACCGCCACATGAACGGCTACGGCTCGCACACCTACCAGTGGACGAACGCCGAGGGCGAGGCCTTCTTCGTCAAGTACCACTTCAAGACGAACCAGGGCATCCGCAGCCTGTCGAGCGAGCAGGGCGCGGAGATCGCGGGCAAGGACCCCAACTCCCACCAGACGGACCTGCTCCAGGCCATCGAGCGGGGCGTCAACCCGTCCTGGACGCTGCACGTCCAGATCATGCCCGCGGCGGACGCGGCGGAGTACCGCTTCAACCCCTTCGACCTCACCAAGGTGTGGCCGCACCAGGACTACCCGCTGCAGCGCGTGGGCCGCCTTGTCCTGGACCGCAACCCCGACAACGTCTTCGCCGAGGTCGAGCAGGCCGCGTTCTCCCCGAACAACTTCGTGCCGGGCATCGGCCCCTCGCCGGACAAGATGCTCCAGGGCCGCCTGTTCGCGTACGCCGACGCGCACCGCTACCGCCTGGGCGTCAACCACACGCTGCTCGCGGTGAACGCCCCGAAGGCGACCGTCGCGAACACCTACGGCCGGGACGGCTTCATGGCCTCCAACGCGCAGGGCCGCGCCGCGAAGAACTACGAGCCGAACTCCTACGACGGCCCGGCCGAGACGGGCCGCCCGCTGTCGGCGCCGATCGCGGTGCACGGCCACACGGGCACGCACGAGGCCCCTCTGCACACCAAGGACGACCACTTCTTCCAGGCGGGCGAGCTGTACCGCCTGATGTCCGCGGAGGAGAAGTCCCGTCTGATCGCGAACATCGCCGGCGGCCTCTCGCAGGTCTCCCGTGACGACGTGATCGAGAAGAACCTCGCCCACTTCCACGCCGCCGACCCGGAGTACGGCAGGCGCGTGGCGGAGGCGGTCCGCGCCCTGCGCGAGGACTGAGCCTCAACTCAAGGGCTGCGTCCGGGATCTGACGGGAGGTCGGATACCGGACGCGCGCCCGCCGCGACCGTGAACCCGGATGAGGGGTGTCACACGGTCCGCAGGCGGGCAGGCCGAGGACCGCGGCGGCGTGCGAGCCAGTGCGGTGGTGAAGGTTCCAGGGCCCCCTTCTCGACCTGAGGGAAGGCGGCCCCGGTTCCATCGCATCCGCCGCGGTCCCAGCCACACGGCACGACCACAGACTCCGTCCGGCGGCGCGAATGTCCTGTCGCGCCCAGCCTCGCGCCGTCGGACGGCTACAACCTCACAGATCACCGGTCCAGAGCGCCGGGTACGGACGGTCCCGTACCCGGCGCTCCGCCGTGCTGTCCGGGTGCGGTTTCCACCGCTTCTCCGGGTGCGGTTTCCAGCTCCGCGCAGGAGCCTGAAGGCATGGACTATCCCAGCATCGTTGTGCACACCCCGGGTCTGGACGGGTCGCGGCGGGTCACCGCGGGGGACGAGACACTCGGTGTCGCCTATCACCTCGAGGACGTCGTCGACATCCTGCGCCGGGCGGACGTCGACCTCGACGAGATCGAGGTCGAGGAGAGCGACATCATCGACTGGCAGGGCGGCGGCCCCGACGACTGGCCGGGGCTGTCGGAGCACCACGAGCCCTGAGCCCTGCCGGCGCCCCACTCGCCACCTGGGCCCCAGGGCTCCCCCAGTACGTACGCCACCGTGCGTAGGGGTCCTACGGAACCCTCAAATCTACCTCTGAGTAACTGTCGCGGGTCTTCAACTCCCCCCGGTTCAGGGCGCATTCTCAGCACACGGAGCCCGCCGGCACGGGGGCGGCGGGCCTCGCGCGGGGGACGCCATGGGCGGGGGAACCCATGGCATGCGGAAGGGGCGGCTCACCCTCGGGTGAGCCGCCCCTTGCCGGATCCTGCGTACCTGATCCCGCGTACTGATCCCGCGTACCGGATCCCGCGTATCAGACCTTCAGCGTCCTGATCGAGGTGGGCGCGTGGCCAGGCTCGGTCGCGATCTCCTCGAACTCGACGACCGCGCTGATGTCGTTCGTCTTGCTCATCGCGATGTTGGTGACGCGCTCCAGGATCGCCTCCACGACGACGGGGACCTGGAACTCGGCGGCGAGCTTCTTGGCCTGCTCGAACGCGGCGCCCAGCTCGCTGGGGTCGGTGACGCGGATCGCCTTGCAGCCGAGGCCCTCGACGACCTTGACGTGGTCGACGCCGTAGACGCCCAGCTCCGGCGAGTTGATGTTCTCGAACTCCAGGTTGACCTGGAAGTTGATGTCCAGGCCGATCTGCGCCTGGCGGATCAGGCCCAAGTAGGCGTTGTTCACCAGGACATGGACGTACGGGATCTTGTGCTGGGCCCCGACGGCCAGTTCCTCCAGCATGAACTGGAAGTCGTAGTCGCCGGAGAGCGCGACGACCTGGGCCTCGGGGTCGGCCTTGGCGACACCGAGCGCGGCCGGGATGGTCCAGCCCAGCGGGCCCGCCTGGCCGCAGTTGATCCAGTGCCGCGGCCGGTAGACGTGCAGCATCTGGGCGCCGGCGATCTGCGAGAGGCCGATCGTGGTGACGTACCGGGTCTCCGGGCCGAAGGCCTTGTTCATCTCCTCGTAGACGCGCTGCGGCTTCATCGGGATGTTGTCGAAGTGCGTACGGCGCTGGAGGGTCGCCCGCTTCTCCTGCGCGGAGGCGGCCCACTCGCTGCGGTCCGGCAGCCTGCCCTCGTCCTTGAGCTCGCGCGCGACCTCGACGAACAGCTTCAGCGCGGCCTTGGCGTCTGAGGCGATGCCGTAGTCCGGGGCGAAGATCTTGCCGATCTGGGTGGGCTCGATGTCGACGTGCACGAACTTGCGGCCCGCGGTGTAGACGTCCAGCTTGCCGGTGTGGCGGTTGGCCCAGCGGTTGCCGATGCCGAGGACGAAGTCGGACTCCAGGAAGGTGGCGTTGCCGTACCGGTGCGAGGTCTGCAGGCCCACCATGCCGGCGTTCAGGTCGTGGTCGTCGGGGAGGATGCCCCAGCCCATGAGGGTCGGCACGACCGGGATGCCCGTCAACTCGGCGAACTCGACGAGGAGTTCGGAGGCATCGGCGTTGATGACACCGCCGCCGGCGACGATCAGCGGCCGCTCGGACTCGTTCAGCAGCCCGATCGCCTTCTCGATCTGGGCGCGGGTGGCGGCGGGCTTGTACGCCTGGAGCGGCTCGTACGTCTCCGGGTCGAACTCGATCTCGGCGAGCTGGACGTCGATGGGCAGGTCGATGAGGACCGGGCCCGGACGCCCCGAGCGCATCAGGTGGAAGGCCTGCTGGAAGACGCCGGGGACCTGGGCCGGTTCGAGGACGGTGATCGCCATCTTCGTCACCGGCTTGGCGATGGAGGCGATGTCGACGGCCTGGAAGTCCTCTTTGTGGATCACGGCGGTCGGAGCCTGGCCGGTGATGCAGAGGATCGGGATCGAGTCGCCGGTGGCCGAGTACAGCCCGGTGATCATGTCGGTGCCCGCCGGTCCCGAGGTACCGATGCAGACGCCGATGTTGCCCGGGTGGGTCCGGGTGTAGCCCTCCGCCATGTGCGAGGCACCCTCGACATGGCGGGCGAGGGTGTGGTTGATCCCGCCGGCTGCCTGGAGGGCCGCGTAGAAGGGGTTGATCGCCGCGCCCGGGACGCCGAACGCGTTGCTGACGCCCTCGCGCTTGAGGATCTCGACTGCCGCGCGGGCAGCGGTCATACGAGCCATGGAGTACTCCTGCTTCGGCTGTCGGATTCGCGCTCCCGTCGCGCCCGCGGAGAGCTGGTGAATCCGTTCACGGTTCCGCAGCGGTCTCCCTGTCCGAATTCCGTATTGCGGAAACTAACTTCTACTATCTGGAAGCAATGTAGGCGGGGGTGCCGAGGGGCGTCAAGAGTGGGTAGGGGCGGGATCCACCGAAGGTCCATGGAGAGGGTGAGAAGCGGAATCCGGCGGGGGCTGTCGAACCGTTTCCCTGTCGGAGGCCCTCTCCCTGGAGGACTATGGACGCGCTGTCCCGACGTGACGACGTCCTGGAGTGGGTCATGGCCGAGAGTGTGCCGGTGCGGTGCCCGGCCTGCCGCCGCGAGCATCTGTACGCGGCGCCGACCTACCCGTGCGTGTGCGGCGCCCCCGTCACACCCCCGCTCGACCGCCTCGCGGAACCGGCACCGGTCAGCCGGCGCACCTGGGACGAGCACTGGGTCACGGTCCGCTGCGAGTCCTGCGACCGCGAGGACCAGTGGCCCGCTCCGGAGCTGGGCTGCTCCTGCGGGACGGCGCTGCGTATTCCGGTACGAGGGGTACGGCGACCGCAGCGCGCGCAGCTCGCGCCGGGCGCCGTCGGCGAGGCGAATCACGACACGGACGAGGACACCGGGGCCGGAGCCGCCCCGGACACGCGCCCGCACCCGGCCATCCCCGACACCCGCCCCCAGCCCTCGGACGTCACCTCGCCGGAACCCCGCCCGGCGTTCCAGCCGGTCACCATCCGCACCGCCCGGGACGCCGTCACGGCCGCCGCGCTGTACCTGCGCTGGCTCGGCTACCGGGACATCAGGCGGGCCGACCAGCGGCCCCCGTCGGGGATCGGCCTTGCGGCCCGCGGGATCCTGGCCCAGGTGGACCCCACGGTCCGCCCCGCCTCGCTGCGCGACGTGGAGTGCCTGTGGCTGACGGCGATGTCGGAGTCCGCGGGATGCGTCTACTTCTCCCTCTCGGGCTTCGCGGACGACGCCCGGGCCCGCGCCGACAGCCTCGGCGTCCCGCTCTTCGTCCTGGACCTCACGGGAACTCCGCAGCCCGTGAACAGCCCCGCCGACGAGCTCATGGCCGACGGGGCCTGACCATCGCGGTACCGCACGCCGTACCTACTCCGCGTACGACTCCCGCAGCTCGATCTTCCGCACCTTCCCCGACACCGTCATCGGGAAGGACTCCAGGATCCGCAGCCGGCTCGGGATCTTGTAGTGCGCCAGCCGCCCCTCACAGAAGGCCCGCAGCTCCTCCAGCGTCGGCGGGTCGGCCAGGTCTCGCGGGATGACACAGGCGAGCACCTCCTCGCCGTAGCGCTCATGGGGCACTCCGACCACCTGGACGTCGGCGATCTTCGGATGGGCGTACAGGAACTCCTCGATCTCGCGGGGGTAGATGTTCTCGCCGCCCCGGATGATCATGTCCTTGATGCGTCCGACGATCTCGACGTACCCGTCCTCGCGCATCACGGCGAGGTCGCCGGTGTGCATCCAGCGCTCCGCGTCGACGGCCTCCGCGGTCTTCTCGGGCTCGTTCCAGTAGCCGAGCATCACGCTGTAGCCGCGGGTGCACAGTTCGCCCGCCGAGCCGCGTGGCAGGGTCGCCCCGTCCGCCGGGTCGACCACCTGCACCTCGATGTGCGGAAGGACCCGGCCGACCGTGCCGGTGCGGTGCTCCAGGTCGTCGTCCCTGCGGGTCTGCAGGGACACCGGCGAGGTCTCCGTCATGCCGTAGCAGATGGACACCTCCGCCATGTGCATCTCGGCGACCACCCGCTTCATCACCTCGACGGGGCAGGGCGAGCCCGCCATGATGCCGGTGCGCAGCGAGGACAGGTCGTACGTCGCGAAGTCGGCGAGGTTCAGCTCCGCGATGAACATGGTGGGTACGCCGTAGAGGGACGTACAGCGTTCCTCCTGGACGGCGCGCAGGGTCGCCGCCGGGTCGAAGGAGGGCGCGGGAATGACCATGCACGCGCCGTGCGAGGTCGCCGCGAGGTTGCCCATCACCATGCCGAAGCAGTGGTAGAAGGGCACGGGGATGCAGACCCGGTCCTGCTCGGAGTAGGCGATCAACTCGCCCACGAAGAACCCGTTGTTGAGGATGTTGTGGTGGGAGAGCGTGGCCCCTTTGGGGAAGCCCGTCGTGCCCGAGGTGTACTGGATGTTGATCGGGTCCTCGCAGGACAGCTCGCTCGCGCGGGTCCGTAGGGCCTCGGAGAGTTCGGGGGCGCCGCGGCCGACCAGCGTGTCCCAGCTGGGGTCGCCGAAGTACACGGTCTCCCTCAACTGCGGGCACGCGCCCCGCACTTGCTCGACCATCGCCCGGTAGTCGCTCGACTTGTGGCTGAGTGAGGCGAACAGCAGCGAGATCCCGGCCTGGTTGAGGACGTACTCGACCTCGTGGGTGCGGTAGGCCGGGTTGATGTTCACCATGACCGCGCCGATGCGGGCGGTGGCGTACTGGACGAGCACCCACTCCGGGCAGTTGACCGCCCAGATGCCGACGCGGTCGCCCTTGGCCACCCCACCGGCGAGCAGCGCGCACGCCAACCGGTCGACATCGGCGGCGAATTGGGCATAGGTCCAGCGCCGCCCGGACGGTACGTCGACGAGCGCCTCCCGGTCGGGCCAGGCCTCGACCGCCCGGTCCAGATTCGCCCCGATCGTGTCCCCCAGCAGCGCGGTCGCGCTCGTGCCCTGCGCGTACGACGGCTCAGTCACCGGAAGTCCTCCTCGCGGTACTCGGCGTCCGAGCCCGCGGCCGTGGCCTCGCGCAGCTCGATGCGGCGGATCTTGCCGGACACGGTCTTGGGGAGTTCGCCGAACTCCAGTCGGCGCAGGCGCTTGTACGGGGCGAGGACCGTGCGGGAGTGCTCGAAGAGGACCTTGGCGGTGTCGGGGCCCGGCTCCCAGCCCGCGGCAAGAACGACGTACGCCTTGGGCACCGCGAGGCGCAGCTCGTCCGGCGCGGGCACGACGGCCGCCTCGGCCACCGCCTCGTGTTCCAGGAGCGCGCTCTCCAGCTCGAAGGGCGAGATCTTGTAGTCGGAGGCCTTGAACACGTCGTCCGAGCGGCCGACGTAGGTGATGTAGCCGTCCGCGTCGCGCGAACCGATGTCACCGGTGCGGTAGTAGCCGCCCGCCATGGCCTCGGCGGTGAGGTCGGGGTCGCCGTGGTAGCCGGTCATCAGGCCCACGGGCTGCAGCGACAGGTCGAGCGAGATCTCGCCCTCGTCGGCGCCCGGCGCGCCGGACACCGGGTCGAGCAGTTCGACGCGGAACCCGGGGCTCGGCCGCCCCATCGAGCCCGTCTTCAGCGGCTGCCCGGGGCTGTTGGAGACCTGGACCGCGGTCTCCGTCTGCCCGAAACCGTCCCGGATGTTGACGCCCCAGGCGCGCCGCACCTGTTCGATGACCTCGGGGTTCAGGGGCTCCCCCGCCGCGACCGCCTCGCGCGGCGGGGTCCGCAGCTGGGACAGGTCGGCCTGGATGAGCATGCGCCAGACGGTGGGCGGGGCGCAGAAGGTGGTGACGCCCGCCCGGTCCATCTCCGCCATCAGCCGGGCCGCGTCGAAGCGCGTGTAGTTGTGGATGAAGACGGTCGCCTCCGCGCTCCAGGGCGCGAAGAGGTTGGACCAGGCGTGCTTGGCCCAGCCGGGCGAGGAGATGTTCAGGTGCACGTCGCCGGGCTCGAGCCCGATCCAGTACATGGTCGCCAGGTGCCCGACCGGGTAGGAGACATGGGTGTGCTCGACGAGTTTGGGGCGGGCCGTCGTACCGGAGGTGAAGTAGAGCATCAGCGGGTCGTCCGCGTGGGTGACACCGTCGGGCTCGAAGGTCTCGGGGGCGCTCTGGACATCGTCGTACGACAGCCAGCCGGTGGCGCCGCCGTCCACGACGATCCGTGTGTAGTCGCCGGGCACCTCGTCGAACTTGGCCGTGTCCTCCGGCCGCACGATCACATGACGGGCCCTGCCCCGCTCGATGCGGTCGCGCAGGTCCAGCGGGCCGAGCAGAGGTGTCGCGGGGATCACCACTGCCCTCAGCTTCATCGCGGCGAGGGCGATCTCCCACAGTTCGACCTGGTTGCCGAGCATGACGAGGATGCGGTCCTCCGCCCGCACGCCGTGTCCCCGCAACCAGTTCGCGGTCCGGTCGGAGCGGGCGGACAGCTCCGCGAAGGAGAAGCGGGTGCTGAGACCGTCCTCCTCGACGATGTGCAGGGCGGTGCGGTCGTTGCCGCGTGCGATGACGTCGAACCAGTCGAGTGCCCAGTTGAAGCGCTCCGGGCGGGGCCAGTCGAAGCCCTCGTAGGCCGTGGCGTAGTCCTCGCGGTGTGCCAGCAGGAAGTCCCGCGCGGCACGGAACTGGTCCGTCGCGCTCGTCGTCACCGTCATGTGTCCTCCTCGTCGCCGGACCGTCGCCGCCTAACATCGTGTATTCCGTGATGCAGGTCTCACCACCCCCGAACGGGGGTGCGCCGCGATGAAGGGGCGAGCAGGTGACAGCAGACACAGCCGAGGCGGTGGAGATGCGTGGTGCGCTGGTACGGCTGCGGCGCACGACAGGACTGCCGGTCGCCTTCGGCGGCCTGGTCGATTCCGGGCGCCGGCAGGTGCGCATCAGCCAGCTCAGCGGTACGGCGACGGCCGCGCTCAGCGCGCTCGCGGTGTCGTCGGGCAACGGCCTGGGCGGCAAGGCGGTGGCGCTGGCCCGGCCGTGCGCGGTGACCGACTACTCGGCCTCGCGGCAGATCAGCCACGAGTACGACGTGGCGGTCGCCACGGAGGGGCTGCACTCCGTCCTCGCGGTCCCTGTCGTCGTACGACGCCGGGTGCGCGGTGTGCTGTACGGCGCCCTGCGCACGGCCCAGCCGCTGGGTGACCGCACGCTCGGCGCGGCGGTGGCGGCGGCCCGGGACGTGGAGCAGGCGCTCGTCGTACGGGACGAGGTGCGGGAGCTGCTTGCCGTCGCGCGGGAGCCGGGACCCGGGGTGGGGGACGCCGCGTGGGAGGAGGTGCGCGAGGCCCACGGGGCGCTGCGCGCGCTGGCTCCGCGGATTCTCGACCCCGCGCTGCGGGGCGAACTCCTCTCCGTCTGCGGGCGGCTGGCCGAGGCGGTGTCGCCGGGGCCCGGCCCCCATGACGTGGGCCTGGCACCGCGCGAGGTGGACGTGCTCGCCTGTGTCGCGGCCGGCGCGACGAACTCTGGCGCCGCGGAGCGGCTCGGGCTGCGCCCGGAGACCGTGAAGGGATACCTGCGGTCGGCCATGCGCAAGCTGGGCGCCCACACCCGGTGGGAGGCGGTTGTCGCGGCGCGACGGGCGGGGCTGTTGCCGTAGCCCGTCGGGGCCCGTCGGGCGTTTCTGGCGATTTCTCATTCAATCGGGAGCGCTCTGAAATGCCTTATACCGAAGGCTTGTTATTTCCCTCACCATCCCGACCGCCCTTAATTCAAAGAGACATTGCCTAATATTGGTCAGGACACGACACACGAGGGGAGCGGTGACCGTGCGAGGGGACTTCAAGGAACCTGCGAGACCCCGCCCCGACCTGGTCATCGGCCGGGAGGAGCTCTTCGCCGGGGCGCGTGATCAGCTCTCCGGCGGCGGGAGTGTGCTCGTGCACGGCCCCGCGGGAATAGGAAAGTCGACCGTCCTGCGGGCGTTGGCAGCGGAATACACCGAATCTGCACGAACTGTGTTGCACTGCTCGGCCACCGAGTCCGAATCCCACCTCCCCTTCCTCGCACTGACCGACCTCCTCGGTCTGGTCGTGGACGAGGTCTCCGGGCACCTGCCCGCCCCGCAGCGCACCGCCCTGGAATCGGCGCTCACCGGCCGCGGCGAATCCACCCTGCAGCGCGACGGGCTCGCACTGCGGCTCGCGGTCCTGTCGGTGTTCCGGTCCCTGGCCGCCCAGGGCCCCGTACTGATCGTCGCCGACGACCTGCAGTGGCTCGACCCGGCCAGCGCCGAACTGCTCGGCTTCGCCGCCCGCCGGCTCGGCGGCATGCCGGTACGGATGCTGTGCGCCGTACGCACCGAGACGGAACCGCCGGGGCAGCAGCACGACCGATATCTACGCGCGTCCCCTCCGGACACCCTGGCCGTGCGGCTCAACCCGCTCACCCGGGCGCAGGTCGCCGAACTCCTCGGCCAGCGCGGCTACACCGGCCTGCCCCGCTCGATCGTGCGGGACATCCACCGCACCAGCGGCGGCAACCCGCTCTTCGCACTGGAGTTGGGCCGCGCCCTCGCCGAGAGCCCGACCCCGCCGAGCCCCGGCGAACCCCTGCCGGTGCCGACCTCGTTGAGCGCACTCGTCCTCAGCCGCCTTGAGATGCTGTCCGCCGAGGCCCGCCGCACCCTGCTCGTGGCGAGCGCGGGAGCCCGGCCCACGCTGGCGCTGCTGCACGCCGCGGGGCGCGAGAACGCCGAGGCGGAGACGGCCTCGGCGGCCGCGCTCGGCCTGCTGGCGACGGAGCGCGAGGCCTCTCCGGTCATCCGGTTCGCACACCCCCTCGTCTCCGCCGCCCTCTACGCGGAGGCGACCGCGCAGGAGCGGCGCGCCGCCCATGCCGCGCTGTCCACGGCCGCCTCCGATCCCATCGAGCGGGCCCGGCACCTCGCCCTGGCCGCCACGGGTACGGACCCGGGCGTCGCCGCCCGGCTCGGCGAGGCCGCGGCGGCGGCCCGGGACCGCGGCGCGCCCTCGGTCGCCGCGGGCCTCGGGCTGCTGGCGGCCCGGCACACCCCGGCGGACGCCGTACCAGGACCCGACGAGCGCAGACTCCAGGCCGCCGAGGACGCGCTCACGGCCGGCGAGACGGACCTCGCGCGGGACATCGCACGCCAGGTACTGGCTCGTGCCACCGCGCCCGCCGACCGGGTGCGGGCCTGGATGGTCGTCATCGACGCGGCCGGGCATTCCATGGCCGAGATCGACGCCGTCTTCCCGCAGGCGCTCGCGGACGCGGGCGACAACCCGCGGCTGCTCGCCCTCGTCCGCTACCAACTGGCCTGGCGCGCCCTGCTGATGGAGGGCGAGATGGCCAAGGCCCGCGAGGAGGCCGCCCGCGCCGCGGGGCTCGCGGCCCGTGCCGGGGACCGGCCCACCGAACTCCTCGCGCTGGGCTTCCAGGCGCAGATGGAGACCCTGATGGGGCACCCGGGCGCCCCGGCGACCATCCAGCGGGCGATGCGCGAGCCGCAGGACCCCCGGGTCGCGTGCGACCACAACGGCGCCGGTGCCGCCCGCTTCCGCTGGCTGATCATGGGCGACCAGCTCGCCGAGGCCCGTACGACCATCACCGCGCTGCTGCGCGAGGTGCGGCGGCGCGGGATGGTCGAGAGCGAGGTGCACTTCCTGCGCGGCCTCGCCGAGACCGAGCTGCGCTCCGGACACTGCGGCCGGGCCCTCGACCTCGCCCGCGAGAGCCTGCGCCTCGCCCGCGACACCGGAATCGGCGAGGCGGCCACCGCGATGTTCACCTCGCTCGCCGAGGCCGCGGGCGGCGACGTGGACCGGGCGCTCGCACTGGCCCGGGAGGCCGTTGACCGCGCGGAGGAGGACGGCGACCTGATCTACCTCTCGCGTGCCCTCGGCGCCCTCGGCCACGCCCAGCTCGTGGCGGGGGACGCATCGGCGACGGTCCAGTCCCTGCGGCGCGTACGGGAGTTGGAGGAGGGCCTCGGGGTCACCGATCCCGCCCGGGGCCGCTGGCACGGGGATCTCGCCGAGGCGCTGGTGCGGATCGGCGAACCGGTGGAGGCGCAGGACGTCATCGACGCGACGCGGGAGCGGGCGCTGCGGCTCGGCCGGGAGAGCGTGCTCGCCGTGCTCGACCGCGCCGAGGCCCTCGTACGCGCCGCACGCGGCGAACAGGGCCCGGCCACCCGGCAGTTGACGGCTGCTCAGGACCGGCTCGGCAAGCTGGGCTACGGCCTCGAGGAGGCGCGGGCCGCGTACGCCCTCGCCGGGCTGCGCACCCTGCGGCCCGGTCCCACTTCGTACGACGAGGCGACCCGGCTGTTCCGCCGCTGCCGCGCCCTGCCGTGGCTGCGCCAGGTCGAGGCGGCCTCCGCGGCCCACGCGGCCCCGTCGCCCCTCACGTCCGCCGCGCTCGACAGTCTCGCCTCCGCCGCCCTCGACAGCCTCGCCTCGACGGAACGGCAGGTCGCCGCGCTCGTCATGGAGGGCGCCACGAACCGTGAGATCGCCGCGCGCCTGTTCATCAGCGTGAAGACGGTGGAGGCCACACTTACGCGGGTGTACCGGAAGTTGGGGATCCGCTCGCGGGTGGACATAGTCCGGCTGGCGGTCGGGCACCGGCCGGGCTGACGTTCCGTCGTACCCGAGGTGGAAGGGCAGAGCCCCGGGTACGGGACCAACCGGACGGAATCACAAGCTAAACCCAGCCGCCGCACAGCAAGGGTTATCCCTCCCCCAACTCCCCTAGGGGCTTCCCTCATTGGGGGTGGAGGGCTGCAGCTCCTAGCCTGATCCCAGTGCCGCTCGCCCGGGCACACGGCACCGGCCCGCCGGCGCCGTGCAGCACCCCCCACACCCGCGCGTCCCCCCACCGGCAACTTCCGAGGAGATCCATGTTCGGGCTCAACCGCGCCAAGAAGACCGCCGCCGCCTGTGTGGCGACCGCTGCCGCAGCCACGGCACTGCTCGGCGCGCCCAGTGCCGTCGCCGCTCCCCAGCCCATCGTCGGCGGCTCGACGACCACCACGACCGCGTACCCGTTCATGATGCAGATCACGGACGCCTCGCAGAACCAGTTCTGCGGCGGCACCCTGGTCTCGGCCACGAAGGTCGTCACCGCCGCCCACTGTATGGTCGGCGAAACCACCAGCAGCGTCCGCGTCGTCGGCGGCCGTACGTACCTCAACGGCACGAACGGCACCGTCAGCAGAGTCAGCAAGATCTGGGTCAACCCCGACTACACGGACGCCACCAACGGCGACGACGTGGCCGTACTGACCCTGTCGACGGCGATGTCGTACACCCCTGCGTCGTACGTCTCCTCCTCGCAGACCAGCGTGTACGCGACCGGCGCCACCGCCCGCATCATCGGCTGGGGCACCACCTCGTCGAACGGCAGCTCCTCCAACCAGCTGCGGACCGCGACCGTCCCGATCGTCTCCAACACCAGCTGCGCGAGCTCGTACGGCTCCGACTTCATCGCCAGCGACATGGTCTGCGCCGGATACACCTCCGGCGGCGTCGACACCTGCCAGGGCGACAGCGGCGGCCCGCTGCTCATCGGCGGCGTCCTGGCAGGCATCACCTCCTGGGGCGAAGGCTGCGCCGAGGCCGGCTACCCGGGTGTCTACACCCGCCTGACGACCTTCTCCAGCCTGGTGACCACGCAGGTCAACTCGTAACCCGACCGACAGTCCAACTCGCGGTCACCGATGAACTCCTGAGTACCCCTCAGGTGCAAGCCGGGGGGCGTTGCGGGCCTCCACGAGCGGCCCGCAACGCTCCCTATCCATTTACCTGCCCGTCGGCGGTCGGCTTCCCCAATGGCCCGACCACCGGCGGGCATACGTCCGTCGGACTCCTGCTTCTCCTTGACCACAGCCGCAGGCGGCCTGTTTGAATGGCCTCCATGGTGTCCACGGACCGTTTTCTCGCCTTCGCCGCGATGTCGCTCCTGGTGATCGTCATCCCGGGGCCGAGCGTGCTGTTCGTCATCGGGCGGGCGCTCGCGCACGGCCGGCGCACCGCGGTGGCCACGGCCCTCGGCAATGTCTTCGGCTCGTACCTCCTTGTCGTCGCGGTCGCCGTCGGTATCGGTTCGCTGGTCGAACGCTCGGTGACGATCTACCTGGCCGTGAAGCTGGCCGGCGCCGCGTACCTCGTGTTCCTCGGCGTACAGGCGTTCCGGCACCGCAAGGAGCTGAACGCCTCGGCGATCACGACCCGGGACACCTCCCCGGCCCGCGGAGATCTCCGCACGGTCCTCGACGGCGTACTGGTCGGCGTCACCAACCCCAAGGGCATCGTCTTCTTCGCCGCGGTACTCCCCCAGTTCGTGGACCACTCGGCGGGCCGACTCCCCCTGCAGATGCTGCTGCTGGGCCTGGTCCCGATCTCCATCGGCCTCGTCACGGACACCCTGTGGGGTCTGACGGCCTCGGCGGCCCGCACCTGGTTCGCCCGCTCGGACCGACGGCTGTCGCTGATCGGGGGCACGGGCGGGTGCGCGATGATCGGGCTGGGGGTTACGGTCGCGGTGACGGGGCGGGACTGAGCCCAGCGGTGAGTGGCCGGGACGACGCCCACTGGTGACGGGCTGGGACGTGGCCCATCGGTGAACGGGCCAGGGCTGAGCCCTACTTGACGACCGTCCCGAAGCGGATGTCCCAGGAGGACGACGAGCCGTTCATCATCTCGATCGTCCGCTCGGCCTCCTCCACGACCTCCTTCCGCTGGGAGTTCGTCAGAGTCCCGAAGAGCTCGATCGTGAGGACTTCCTCCTCCTGCCGCCAAACGCCCGCCAGGAAACCGTCGACGAGCAGCACGCAGTACGCCTGGTTGCCCTTCCACGTCCGGCCCTTGAGGTCGGCGGACCCCATCCGGGTGCGGTCGGCGTGCGAGAGGAGCAGGTTGTCGAACTCGGGGAGGAAGCGCGGCGGGGCCGGGGTGTCGGCGTCCGGGCGGGGCGCGTCGGGGAGGTCGAAGAGCTCGACGCCGTTCTCGTCGCGGAAGGTGACCAGCTGGGGCCTGAGCCGTTCGAAGGCGTCACGCAGCCGAGTCAGTCCGGCCCAGGTCTGCATGTCCTTGACGGAGGCGGGCCCGAAGGCGGCCAGGTAGCGCAGGACGGTCGCGTCGGGGGCGGGCGCCGGATCGGACGGGCGGTCGAGCCAGTGCTCGGCGGTGGTGAGCGTGACCTGGCCGCTCCGGCCCCACAGGCCACGCGGGGTGACCTGGACGAGCGGCAGCCTGCAGCGGGCGGCGACCGAGAGCGCGAACGGATCGGCGTCGGGCCACTCGACGAGCAGCGCCTCACGCAACTGCTTCATGGTGCGCGGCTCGGCCTCCACCAGCTCACGGCTGATCGAGGCGAGCCGGTCCAGGTCGACGCCGTCGAGCCCCTTGCGGAACTGGTTGAGTTCCCGGTCGCGCGCGGCCTGCACCAGCGGGCGCAGGTTGAGGGCGTCGTCGGCGGTGTGGGTGTGGATGGTGGAGCGCATGGTGACGAGGCGTACGACCTCCCGGTCGGCCATGAGCTGCGACAACGCCTCCGGGGTGAAGCCCTCCAGCCGGGCGGCGAGCGCATAGTACGGCGGCTTGACGTTCTGCGCCTGAAGGCCGAGGAGGTGCTCGACGGCCTCCTTGGCACCGAGGTCGGACCGGCGCAGGAGGAGCTGCCGGGCGAGGGTCGCGCGGTTGAGGGCGCGGGTGCCGAGCACGGGTGCCGCGGAGGTCTTCTTCGTCATGCTCCGCACGTTAGCGGGACTTGCGGACAGGTTCTGTCCTCATTTCTGTCCTCATTCCTCGGGAATCCCTGCCCCGGCGGTGCCACACCCCCGCGCCGAGGACATTTGACCCGTATATCCTGCTCGGTGATCGCAGAGACGTACGTTCGACCGCATTCGTGCTTCATGCTCCACGTTCATGGTTCATGCTCCAGGCGACGACAGACGACAGGGGAGGCAGCCGCGATGTCCGAGCGACGCGCCCGCCCAGCCGCGCAGGGCGCCAGGAAATCCGGCTGGCGACGCGCCCTCACCCCACCGGCCGCACCGCCCCCCGCGCCCCGCCCCGACCCGCCTTCGCCGGAACCCACCGACGCCGGCAGCGTCGTACAGGCGGCGCTCTACCGTGACGGCGTACGCGTCTCGACCCCGGAATCCCTGGCCGACACCTTCCGCGAGCTGCGCGAGCAGCCGGACGGCATGGCGTGGATCGGCCTGGCCCGCCCGACGGAAGCCGAACTCCTCTCCCTGGCCGCCGAGTTCGACCTGCACCCGCTCGCCGTCGAGGACGCGATGGAGGCGCATCAGCGTCCGAAGCTGGAGCGCTACGGCGAGACGCTCTTCGTCGTTCTGAGTGCCGCGCGCTATCTGGACGCGCTGGAGGAGGTCGACTTCGGGGAGCTGCACGTGTTCGTGGGCCCCGACTTCGTGATCACGGTCCGGCACGGCGCGGCACCGGACCTCTCGGCGGTGCGCCGCCGCATGGAGGACACCCCGGAGCTCCTGAAGCTCGGCCCGGAGGCCGTCCTCTACGCGATCCTCGACTCCGTGGTCGACGGCTACGTCCCCGTCGTGACCGGCGTCCAGACCGACATCGACGAGATCGAGACCGAGGTCTTCCGCGGCGACCCCGCGGTGTCCCGCCGTATCTACGAACTCTCCCGGGAAATGGTCGAGTTCCAGCGCGCCACCCGCCCGCTGGTCGGCATGCTGCACGCCCTCATGGCCGGCTTCGCCAAGTACCGCACCGACGAGGAACTCCAGCGCTACCTCCGCGACGTCGCCGACCACGTCACCCACACCAGCGAACGCGTCGACGGCTTCCGCCAGGCCCTCACCGACATCCTCACCGTCAACGCGACCCTCGTCACCCAGCAACAGAACGCCGAAATGCGCGCGTTGGCGGAGGCGGGTTTCGAACAGAACGAGGAGATCAAGAAGATCTCGTCCTGGGCGGCCATCCTCTTCGCCCCGACGCTGGTCGGGACGATCTACGGCATGAACTTCGATCGGATGCCGGAGTTGCACTGGGAGCTCGGGTACCCCTTCGCCATCATCCTGATGGCGGTCGTATGCACCAGTTTGTACGTCATCTTCAAGCGGAAGGACTGGCTCTGAGCAGTCGCCGTGAGAGGCGCCGCTGCGAGGAGTAGCAGCCCAGGTGAGGCAGTTCAGATCCAGCCCCGCCGGGCCGCGATGGCCCCCGCCTGGAAGCGGTTCGCGGCGCCCAGCTGGTCGTGCAGACGGCTCATCCGGCGTCTCATGGTCCGTACCGACCAGCCCAGTTGGCGCGCTATCGCCTCGTCCTTCAACCCGCTGACCAGCAGAGCGAGCAGCAGCCGGTCCTCCTCGCCGGGTTCCGCGGACTCCTCGCCGAGTCCCGCCGGCTCCGGCGGCGCGAGCAGCGGAGTCGCCAGTGTCCAGCACAGCCGCCAGTAGTCCGTCAGCGCGTCGAGCAGCGACGACGGCCGGATCACCGCCGCCCGCACATCCGTCAGATCCAGCGACAGAGGCATCAGCGCCAGTACGTCGTCCGCGATCGCCAGCTTGATCCGCAGCCCTGGCAGCACCCGTGCCTGCTCCCCCCGGTCCACCAGCCGCCGGATGTCGTCCAGCACCCCCGGCCACTCCAGCGCCTCCGGGGCGTACACCGCGCGATACGTCAACCCGCCGCGCATCGCCGCCTCCTCCACCGGATTGGCGGTGGTCAGCGCGTAGGGCGGCCGGTCCAGGGTGCGGACCTCCTGCTTCGCCTCCTGCTGCAGCCGTACGAACCAGCGGCCCAGCGCCTCCCGGCCGGAGACGATCTCGACCTCCTTGGCGTCGCCGCGCCGAGCGGCCTCGAAGAGCCCGGCCAGCTCTCCGGCTGCCGACCGAACCCGGCCGAGTTCGACCGTGCGCTCCTGAATCAGCGCTTCCACGGCATGCTGCGGGTCGATGGCCGCATAGCGCCGCCGGGTGCCGGACAGCCGCCCGACCAGCCCGCGGTCGTGCATCCGGTCAAGTGCCCGCGCCACCCGCTCCGATGACGTGCCGAGCTCGCTCGCCAGCTCCGTGGGCGCGGCCGCCTGCCGGGCGAGCAGCGCGCGGTAGACCTGCTCGTCGAAGGCGTCGATACCGACGGCCGCCAGCTCCTGGGACATGCGGGCCATCGTGGCCCACCTGTGCCAGCGGCAGCAATGGGCCACAGGGAATCGTTGCCCTATCCGGACCGGGCCGCATTAGGTACCGCCTATGGGTCACTCACACCGAAGAACCGTGCACATAGGCCTGGTGGCCGCGGTGCTCGGCGGACTGCTCACATCGGTCCCGCCTGCCATCGCCGCCTCTGAGCCCGCGAGCCACGGCACACAACGGGTCATCGTCGAGCTCGAGGGTGCCGCGGCGCTCGAGGCCGCGCCCGGCTCCGCGAAGAACGCGAAGGCCGCGGACGTGACGGCCGAGCGCAAGAAGCTGACCGGCAGGCATGACGACTTCCTGGCCGAGGCGAAGGACGCCGGAATCACCGCCAAGTCCGTACGCCGGCACACCCTTCTGCTCAACGCCGTGACCATGACCGTCGGCGCCGACGACCTGGCGGAGCTGCGGAAGCTGCCGGGCGTGAAGTCCGTCAGCCCCGCCGGCACCTCGCACGCCATGGACACCGACGCCAACGAGGTCGTGGGCAACCCGGCCGTGTGGGCCCAGGAGGACCCCAGCGGCGCCAAGGCCACCGGCAAGGGCGTCACCGTCGCCGTGATCGACACCGGCGTCGACTACACCCACCCCGATCTGGGCGGCGGCTTCGGCGAGGGCCACAAGGTCGTCGGCGGCTACGACTTCGTCAACAACGACGCCGACCCGATGGACGACCAGAGCCACGGCACCCACGTCGCGGGCATCATCGCCGGCAAGGCGGCCGCCGAGGGCGGCGTCACCGGCGCCGCGCCGGACGCCGAGCTGCTGGCGTACAAGGTGCTCGGCGCCGACGGCAGCGGCGACGACTCCGGCATCATCGCGGCCATCGAGGCCGCGGTCGACCCGGCGAACCCGCACCGCGCCGACATCATCAACATGAGCCTCGGCAACAGCGCCGGCACCGCGAGCGACCCGCTGTCCCGTGCCGCGTCCGCCGCCGTCGCCGGCGGCACCCAGGTCTTCGCCTCGGCCGGCAACTCCGGCCCGGGCGACTGGACGGTCGGCTCCCCGGCCGCGGCCCCCGGCGTCATCGCCGTCGGCGCCTCCACCAGCGGCATCCGGCTGCCCGTGCTCAAGGTCGCGGGCGACACCCTGCAGAGCTACCGCGGCGGCCGCTCCGCCAACCCGCCCGCCGCGCCGGTGACCGCCGGTGTGGTCAACATCGGCATGGGCACTCCGGAGGAGTGGGAGAAGGCGGGCGACGTCACCGGCAAGATCGTGCTGTACGCGATCCCGCCGGCCGTGAACCCGTACGACGTCTGGTCCGAGGAGATGACGACCTGGCGCGAGGCCGAGAGCCGCGGCGCCGTGGCGCTGGTCGGTGGCGTCGGCGGAGGCGGCGGCCCGGTCGTCCTGGGCGACAAGAGCCGCACGAACCCCCTCCAGGCGCAGCGCGAGCAGACGGCGCCCACCACGCTCGACCGTGCGGCGAGCGTGAAGGGCGAGGCGCTGCTCGGCGCCACGCCCACCGAGTCCGGCGATGCGCTGCGCATGGACAAGCTGGTCCTGGCCGGCGTGGACCCCGAGGCGGGCGCGCAGCTCGCCGCGCTGGCCGAGTCCGGCGGCGAGGTGGTGCTCGACAGCCGCGACTCCACGGACGAGATGGCCTCGTTCTCCTCCCGTGGCCCGGACACCGAGAACCTCGGTCTGAAGCCCGAGATCGTCGCCCCCGGCGTCGAGGTCCTCTCCTCGGTGCCCAAGGCCCTGGTGCCCGAGGGCTACCAGCGGATGTCCGGCACCTCGATGGCCTCCCCGCTGGCGGCGGGCTCCGCCGCGCTGCTGCGGCAGCTCCACCCGGACCGCACCGCGGCTGAGCTGGGCGCCGAGATGATCGGCTCCGCCAAGACGCTCGCCGGCCCCGACATGCAGTCGCAGGGCAGCGGCCGGCTCGACACCGCCGCCGCGGCGGCGACCAGGCTGTACGCCTCCCCCGCCACGGTCTCCTTCGGGCTGCCGCACATGGACCAGCCGAAGGTCACCGGCAGCCGTGTGATCACCCTGCACAACACCGACAGCACGCCGGTCAGCGGCAAGGTGACCGTCACCGGTCCCGCCAAGGTCTCCCCGGACCACGTCGACATCCCGGCGGGCGGCACCGCGACCGTCACGCTCACCGTGGAGCGCGACCGGCCCGACGTCACGGACTACGCGAGCAACTACCTGAGCGGCCGTGTCACCGTCACGCCCGAGGAGGGCCAAAAGCTCACCGTCCCGTATCTGATGACGGCGATCCCGCTGTACGTCGACGCGGCCGAGGACCCCTCCAACGACGGCTCCACCACGGTCTACGTCTACAGCCCGACGCCGCTCACCGCGCCGCCGGTGCTGACGGTCACCCCGCCCAAGGGCAAGTCGTACACCAAGGCGACCCAGCCCACGGCGGACCCGTACTACTACCGGGCCGACTTCACCGGCCTCGCCTCCGGGGTGTACAAGATGGCCGGCCGCGCCACCACGGACGCCGGGATGCGCCAGTCCGGCACCGGCGCCTTCGAGGTGACTCTCACCTCCTCCAAGGCCAAGCGCTGGAAGGCGGTCGGCCCGAACAGCGCCGTGGGCACCACCCAGTTGGCCCCGGGCGCGCCGAAGCAGGCCGTGATGACGCAGGGCACCCGGCCGGGCGCTTGGGTCACCACCGACAGCGGCAGGACCTGGCAGCAGCGGGGCCACACTCCCGTCAGCAACGCCCAGACCGAGCCGTCCCTCGTCATCGACTCCCGCAACCCGAACCGCTGGTGGGAGGCCGTGCTCAGCCCGCACCCGTCCGCGTCCCCGTCGGGCAGTGTGCTGATGCGCACGGAGGACAGCGGCCGCAGCTGGGAGCGGATCGACGGCCCGCCGTCGCCCATCACCGAGCTGACCGCGGACGCTCGGACACGGGTGCTGCTCGCCACGTCGGACTACACCGGTGAGCACTTCGTCAGCCGGGACCGCGGCGCCTCCTGGGCGCCGGTGGACCTCTCGGGTGTCACGGGCTTCCTCGCCAAGAGCGCCATCGGCGGCGACGACCTGTACCTCTGGGCCGGCCAGGCGATCTGGGTGATCCGCGACTTCGTCACCGGTGACCCCAAGCCCGCGGTGAAGGTGTTCACGGTCACCCCGGGCCAGCAGATCCTCGGCGGCTTCGACGTCGACGGATCGCTGCTCGCCATGAAGGTGCAGGGCCAGAACTCGGGCCTGTACGTGAGCCGGGACGGCGGCCGTACCGTCGAGAAGACCAGCCGCACCTACAGCGGTCTCTTCGACGTCTCAGGTCGCGACATCTACCAGGACGACCTGACCGGCACCGGCGCCATCAGCCGCGACGGCGGCCGGACCTGGACCACGGTCGAGCAGCCCGTAGACGGTTCGGTGGTCTACGACTTCGACCGCTGGGCCGACGGCTCGTACACCATCGGCTCCGGCGCCGCCGGCCTCTTCCGCTCCACCCCGGACGGCGGCTACCGCCGGCTCGGTGTGCAGGGCGAGTCCGTGCCCGCGCTGGCGACTTTCGGCAACCAGCTGCTGGCCGGCACCTCGGTGGGTACGTACCGCACCACTGTGCCCGCCGCGAGCCCCGAGTGGGGGCCGGCTGACCGCGAGGGCACGACCGGCACCGACGTCGTCGGGTTCCAGCCCTCGGAGCAGGACCCGAAGACCGGCTGGCAGGTGGTCAACTACCTGTACAACGTGGTGCTGCAGAAGACCACGGACGCGGGCAGGACCTGGTCGGACGTCAGCGTGCGTGACGCCAACGGCACCGCGTTCCTGGTCGACCCGGCGAACCCGGACCGGATGATGATCTCGTTCAAGTCCTCCAACGCCGCCGGTGTCTACACCACCACCGACGGTGGCGCCCACTGGAAGACCTTCAACCACGGGCAGTACTACGACACCATCGTGGCGGACCCCGACAAGCCGGGCCGTGTCTGGTTCGGCGGCTGGTGGGGCCTGTCCTACTCGGACGACTTCGGGGCCACCACGACCCAGGTCTCCGAGGCCGAGGTGCACGCCATCCAGTTCACCGACCACGCCATGATCACCGGTGGACAGGCGATCCGGATCAGCAAGGACGGCGGCCATACGTTCACCAAGGCCGACACCGGCGCCCTGCGGATCAGCGTCTCCGACCTGCTCCAGGTCGGAGACACCCTCTACGCGGGCACCAACCAACGCTGGATGGACTTCACCCCCACCGGCGGCCGGGGCGTACTGCGCTCCACCGACGGCGGTCTGACCTGGCAGAACATCTCCCGCGGCATGCCGAACACGGACGTGCTGTCCCTGGCGGCCTCGCCCGACGGGCGGTACCTGTTCGCCGGTGTCGACCAGGGCGGCGTCCACCGTCTGGAGCTAGACGACTGAGGTTCGGCCCGTCGCACTCCGGGCAGGTGCGGTCGCCGTACAGCACGGCGACCGCACCATCGGCACGGGCTTGGACGTCGCTCAGATGTCGGCGATCTCCCTAGGGTCTGTCCGGCGGATCAGGCCGGAGAGAAGAAGCGGTACCTGATAAGCGCAGGTGAGCGGGGTGTAGTGCGTGGTTCAGGCGGGGAAGCGGGCCGGTGAATCGGACGTCCGTTTCACGCGCCCCGGTGAGTGCTCCCGCCCGTGTCCCCCGCCTTCACCAGCCCCGTCTCGTACGCGAGCACCACGGCCTGGGAGCGGTCGCGGAGGGTCAGTTTGGCGAAGATCCGGGCCACGTGGGACTTCACCGTCGCCTCGCTCAGGGTCAGTTCCGCGGCCAGCTCCGTGTTGGAGAGGCCGCGGCCCAGCAGGGTGAGGACCTCCAGCTCGCGGGGGGTGAGGGCCGTGAGGTCGGCGTGCACGGCGGGTGGGCGGGCGGTGTCCGAGGCGAAGCGCTCCACCAGGCGGCGGGTGATCGACGGGGCCAGCAGGGCGTCGCCGGTGTCGACCAGGCGTACGGCCGCCGCGAGGTGTTCGGGGGTGACGTCCTTCAGGAGGAAGCCGCTGGCTCCTAGCGCCAGCGCGGCGTACACATAGCGGTCCAGGTCGAAGGTCGTCAGCATGAGGACCCGGCAGTCCGGGGCCTGCGCCAGAATCCGGCGGGTGGCCTCAAGCCCGTCCATGTTCGGCATGCGGATGTCCATCAGCACGACGTCCGGGAGGAGTTCGCGTGCCGCCGCGACCGCCTCCACGCCGTCGGCCGCCTCGCCCACGACCTCGATGCCGCGGGCGTTCAGGATCAGCCGGAAGCCGGTCCTGATCAGCGTCTGGTCGTCGGCGATGAGCACGCGGGGAGCACGCTCCCCGGCTCTCCCTTTCACGGCCGGTCCAGCGGGATGCGCGCCCGGACCCGGTAGCCGCCGCCGAGGCGGCGCCGGGCGTCCAGGTCCCCTCCGTACACCGCGACCCGCTCGCGCAGGCCAAGGAGTCCGCGGCCCGCGCCCTCCCGGTGCCGTGGAACCGGCACCGACGGCGCCGGCACGCTGCCGGTCAGGACGGACGGGCCGGTGTTCAGCACCTCCACGCGCAGCGCGTGGTCCGCGTACCGCACGGTCACCTCGGCCTTGCCGCCGTCGCCGTGCTTGAGCGCGTTGGTCAGCGCCTCCTGGATGATCCGGTACGCGGTCACGTCGATCCCCTCCGGCAGCGGGCGCGGTTCGCCGGAGATCCGCACCTCGACGGGCAGCCCGGCGAACGATATCCGGTCGACGAGCCGGCCCAGGCGGTCGAGGCCGGGCTGGGGCGCAAGGCCCGCCGTGCCGTCGGAGTGGCTTCGCGCACCGGTCAGGTCCGAGTCCTGGTCCGTCTCCTCGCCGTCCTGCGAAGGCGCCAGCAGACCCAGCAGGTGCCGCAGGTCGGTCATCGCGCCGCGCCCCGCGTCCTCGACGGCCCGCAGCGCCCTCGCGGCCTCGTCGGGCATCGTGCCGAGGACCTCGCGGGCGGCTCCGGCCTGGACGACCATGAGGCTGACGTTGTGGCTGACGATGTCGTGCAACTCCCGGGCGATGCGGTCGCGTTCGGCCGCGACCGCGTCATGGGCGGCGCTCTGCCGCTCCCGCTCGAGCAGCCAGCCGCGTTCCCCCACGGCCGTGTGCCACCGGCGCCGGGTACGCAGCCACGCCACCGCCAGCCATCCGGCGGTCGCCGATGCCACCACGAGCGCCGCCACCAGCGCTTCCAGCTCCCACTTCCCCACGGGGATCACCTTGGCAGAAGGCCGCCCGGTCCGCATCGGCCTGGGGATGCAGGGCCCTGCATCCCCAGGATGAGGGGCGGGTCTGTTTGCCACCCGGGGAGGGATGTCCCGGGCCCGCTCCCCCACTTAGCGTCCTGTGCATGGTCAATGGAGGCAGCATGGTCGCCGAGGGCGGCAACAGCCGGGGAGAGCCCGTCGTACGACTCGACGGTGTGCGCAAGGAGTTCGGCGAGACGACGGCTCTGGACGGGGTTTCGCTGGAGATCCGCGCCGGGGAGGCGGTCGCCGTGATGGGGCCTTCGGGGTGCGGCAAGTCCACCCTGCTCAACATGATCGCCGGTCTGGACCGTCCGACGGGCGGCACGGTGTTCGTGCACGGCGAGAACGTGGGCGCGCTGAACGAGAAGGGGCTCGCCCTGTACCGGCGGCGCCGCATCGGCATGATCTTCCAGTTTTTCAACCTGATCGACGACCTGTCGGCGCTCGACAACGTCGCCCTGGCCGCGCAGTTGACCGGCAGTCCCGCCCGGCAGGCCCGCCGCCGCGCCCTTGAGCTGTTCGACGAACTCGGCATCGCGGACCGCGCGAACGCCTATCCGGCGGTGCTCAGCGGCGGTGAGCGGCAACGCGTCGCCGTGGCGCGGGCGTTGATGAACCGCCCCGCTCTGCTGCTGGCCGACGAGCCGACCGGCGCGCTCGACAGCCGGGCCGGCGAGCAGGTGATGGACCTGCTGCTCGACCTCAACCAGATCGGCCAGACGCTGATCCTGGTGACACACGACGAGCATCTCGCCCGGCGCTGCGCCAGCCGCCTCGTCGAGCTCGGCGACGGCCGGGTGACCGGCGAGCACACGCTGGAGCCGTCCGCATGAGGGCGGTGTGGCGGGCCGCCCGCGCGGCGGTGCGGCGGCGCAGGCTCCAGACGATCGTCATCGCGCTGGTCACGCTGACCTCCACCGGGGCGATGGTGGTCGCGCTCGGCCTGGTCGACGCGGCCTCCGCGCCCTTCGACAAGGCCTTCGCCGCGCAACGCGGCCCGCATGTCGTCGCCGCGTTCGATCCCGACAGGGTCTCCGACGCGCAGTTGGCGCGGGCGGCCCAACAGCCGGAGGTCGAGGCCGCCGCAGGGCCCTTCGCCCAGGCCACGATCGACGACCTGCCGAGAGAGGGCGACGGCTTCGCCCTCTTCGGCACGGTCACGGTCGTGGGCCGGGCCGACCCGGAAGGCCCGGTGGACCGGCTGGACGTGTGGGCGGGCCGCTGGGCCACCCGGCCGGGCGAGATCGTCGTGAACCGGGATCAGGGCTGGGCCCCGGACGACCTGGGCAAGAAGATCCGGGTGCCGTCGGGTCCGACGCTCACCGTCGTCGGGTTCGCCTTCGACCTGAGCCGGACCGCCGATGCCTGGGTCGCGCCGGAACAGATGGCGGCCCTGCACCCGACCACCGCTCAGATGCTGTTCCGCTTCACGGACGCGTCCTCGGAGAGCCGGGTCGGCGCGAACCTGGCCGCCGTCACCGATGGGCTGCCGAAGGAGGCTCTGGCCTCTTCACAGTCGTATCTCACCCTCAAGGAGGCGATCGGCAGTTCGGCGCGGGCGTACGCGCCCTACCTGATGGCCTTCGGCGTCCTCGGCATCGTGGTGGCGGTGCTCATCGTCGCCAACGTGGTGGGCGGCGCGGTGATTTCGGGCCTGCGGCACATCGGGATCCTCAAGGCCCTGGGGTTCACGCCGGGGCAGGTCGTCGCGGTCTACCTCACGATGATCTCCGTTCCGGCGTTCGCCGGGTGCGTGCTCGGCACCCTCCTCGGCAACGTCCTGGCGCGCCCCTTCTTCGAGTTCGTGTTCACCGGGCCCGAGGCGGGGGTGTTCCACGGCAACGTCGGTATCCCGACGTGGGTGAACGCGCTCGCCCTGCTCGGCATGCCCGCCGTCTGTGTGCTGGCCGCGCTCGCCCCGGCGGCACGCGCGCACCGGCTGTCCGCGGCGCGGGCGATCAGCGCGGGCAGCGCCCCGCGCGCCGGGCGGGCGCTGAGCGTCCAGCGCCGGCTGGCGGGCAGCAGGCTGCCGCGGTCGGTGAGCCTGGGGCTCGGTCTGCCGTTCGCCCGGCCGGGCCGGAGCGGCCTCACGCTCGCCGCGGTGGTCCTCGGGGTGACCACCGTGACGTTCGCGACCGGTCTTGCCACGACGATGACCAGGTTCGGGGAGGCGGGGCGCGACGCCTTCCAGGTCACGGTCTACGCGAGCAACTACAAGCAGGGCAAGGAGGTCCAGCCGGTCCACAGCGATCTCGAACTCCAGTCGCTCCTCGGCTCGTTGCCCGGCGCGACCGAGGTCACCGCCAGGGCGGACGCCGACGTGCGCATCGCGGGCACCGTGCAGAAGCTGTGGGTCGAGGGCCGTCGCGGGGACCGGCCGCAGCTGGACAACGTGCTCACCGAGGGCCGGTGGATGCACCGTACCGGCGAGGCCGTCGCCGGATCGGCCTTCCTGCGCGAGCACGGTCTGGAGGTCGGCGACCACCTAGCTCTGGAGAAGGGCGACCGCCAGGAGGAAGTGACCATCGTCGGCGAGTACATGGAGAGCACCGGGGACGGGATCGCCACCGACTGGTCGACGATGGCGGCGCTTGCCCCGAAGGAGAAGCCCATCGCGTACCACGTCAAACTCCGCGAGGGTGCGGACGCGGCGGCCTACGCACGCACGGTCCGGGCCGCCGACCCCGGGGTCAGCACAGCGGTGACCGGGCCGAACACCATCACCCAGACCATCATCGGCTCGGCGACGGTGCTCACCCTGATGCTCGGCGTGGTCTCGTCGCTCGGCGTCTTCAACACCGTCGTCCTCAACACCCGTGACCGGCGCCGCGACTTGGGCATGCTCAAGTCCATAGGCATGACGCCCCGGCAGGTCACGGCGATGATGGTGACATCGATGGCCGTGCTCGGTGCGGTCGGCTCACTGCTCGGCATCCCGCTGGGCATCGCGGGCTACCACCTGGTGATCCCGCGGATGGCGGACGCCGTGTCCATCTCCCTGCCCTCGTACATGACGGACGTCTGGGAGGCCCCGGCGCTGGCCGGCATGGCCCTGGCCGGCGTCGCGATCGCGGTCCTGGGCGCGTTCATTCCGGCGCGGAGCGCGGCACGGCTGACGATCGCGGAGGTGCTGCACAACGAGTGAGCACCCCGACGAGACCGCGGGCGGTCGGCCCGGCGCCCGTTCCTCAGGACAACGAAGCCGACCGCTTCCCCGGCGGAGGCAGCTTCTGGAGCAGCTCCCAGAGCGGCCGCGAGCCGCCCGCCCACTCCCCCAGCGTCCCGCGGTCGACCAGGTGCAGCTTCTGGGACTTCGCCAGCGGCTCACATCCCGCGGTGAAGCGTCCGTTCGTCACCAGCACCACCACGTCCCCGCCGTGCAGCTGTCGGCCGGTTCCGTTGAGGACATGCAGATCCGGGGTTCCCACCGGTGACCCCGAGGCCCCGTTCTGCCGGTGCTTGCACTGGATCACCCAGCGCCTGCCGAGCGGATCGGTCGCCGTCACATCCGCGCCGTTGTCCCCGGCGCCGCCCACCTGTACGGCGTCCCCGCAGCCGTCACGGCGCATCAGGTCCCGCACCGCGAACTCGAAGTCCTCGTGATGGAGCCGGTCGAGCTGGGGCAGCTTGTACCGCAGCCTCCGTACGTGCACCCACTCCCAGCGGGCGCTCACCGCCCACTGGGTGAGCCAGAGACCGCCCGCCCCGGCCGCCACGGCGGCGAGCACGGCGAGCAGCCACCAGTTGTCCAGCAGCCACTGGCCTACGGCGAGGCAGAGCGCGACGCCCGCGGCGGCCGCAATGACGAGCACCAATCGCTGGGGCCCCTTGGGCTTCGTCGAGGCGCGTGCAACGGGCTTGCGAGGCCGCCGCCGCGCGGCCGGGCGCGGGCTCATCGCTGCCCCCCGACAGCGACAAACCCGGAGACACCCGACATCGGAGTCCTGCCGTCATGCTTCACGTACCGATCGATCCAAGACACCGCGTCCCCCTCGGCGATCCTGCGTACGGTCACTGCGACCGCACAACAGGCATTGGAGCAGGCACCTTTGACACTAAGTCAGGTCTCTCCGACCGACGGGAGCGAGCAACGCTTCCGGCCACCTCGACGGGAGTCCGTGGACAGTACTTCCGCCACTCGTCCCGCAGTCCGGGGATACGCGCGCCCGAACAGTTGTACGCCACCACAACTGTTCCAACCGTGCCCCGCCCATCGCGCTCGTGGACCGCCCGAAGTCGGCCGAGAAACGCGCCCCCTCAGGGACCGGCGGTGAGGGGAATCCTGATGGTGAAGGCCGTCGCGCCCGGGCGGCTGGTCAGTTCGACGGTGCCGCCGTGTGCGCGCACCAGGGACAGCGCGACCGCCAGGCCCAGGCCGCTGCCGCCCCGGTCGCGGCTGCGGGCCTTGTCGACGCGGTAGAAGCGGTCGAAGACCTGTTCCTGGTCGGCGGCGGGAATGCCCGGACCGGAGTCGGCGACGCGGACCACCGCCGCGCCGGAGGCGACGGACACCTCCACGGACACCCGCGTACCGGCCGGGGTGTGCACGGCGGCGTTGGTGAGGAGGTTGTCGAGCACCTGGCGGATGCGCAGCGGGTCCAGGCGCAGCCGGACCGGTTCGGGGCCGGCCTGCACGGTCAGTTCGTGGTCGGGGTGGCCCGCGCGGAAGGCGTCCGCCGCCTCGCGTGCCAGCTCCGCCAGGTCCGCGTCCGCCAGTCGCAGCGGTGCCTCCACGTCGGCGGCGTCCAGGCGGGCGAGCAGCAGCAGGTCGTCGAGGAGGATGCCCATCCTGGCCGCCTCGGCGCGCAGGCGGGCCAGGTGCTTGTCGCGTTCTCCGGGCTCGTTGGCCGCCGCGTACTGGAAGAGGTCCGCGTAGCCGCGTACCGACATCAGGGGGGTGCGCAGCTCGTGCGAGGCGTCCGCGACGAACCGGCGCAGCCGCTGTTCGGCCTCGGTGCGGACGGCGAGGGAGTCGTCGATGTGTTCCAGCATGGTGTTGAACGCCGTGCGCAGTTCCTCGACCTCGGGGCCGCCGTTGCCGCGGTCGGCGCGTACCGGCAGCCGGGCCGATTCGGTGAAGTCGTGCGAGGTGATGCCGCGGGCCGTGTGCGCCATGTCGCTGAGTGGCCGCAGGCCGCGCCGCAGCACCCTCCGGCCGATCACGACGAGTGCGAGCAGCGCGAGTGCGAACGCGACGACCTGGACCGTCACCAGCTGCTGCATGGTGTTGTCGATGTCCTTCATGGGCGCCGCGGTGACCAGGACCACACCGGGTTCGACGGCGCAGGCGCGCAGCTGGTACGTGCCCTCGCCCTCGATGTGGGCGGTGCGGACGAGGTCGGTGGAGCCCGAGTCGGCCAGTGCCTCGGCTGCGGCGGCGAGTGCGGCGTCGTCCGCCGGCGCGTCGGCGGGCCGGCGGATCTCGGCCGTACCGGCCGAGACCTTGTACGAGGCCGTGTACCAGCCCCAGTACGGCTCTCCGTGCGCGTTGTCGTTCTCCTTGGCCTCCTCGGTCTGGGTGAGCTGGACGACCTTCATCTGGTCGTTCAGCTGGCGTTCCAGGTAGTCCCGCATGTACATCGACAGCGCCGTGCCGACGACGGCGAAGGCCACGAGCGACAGCACGCCCAGGCCCAGGGCCAGCCGGGTGCCCAGGCGCATCCTGCGGTAGGTCTCCCGGAACCGGCGGATCACTCGGCGACCTGCCGTACGACGTACCCGACGCCCCGCACGGTGTGGATCAGCGGCTCTCCGACGTCGTCGAGCTTGCGGCGCAGGCGGCTGACGACCAGCTCGACGACGTTGGAGCGGCCGCCGAAGCCGTACTCCCAGACGTGGTCGAGGATCTGGGCCTTGGTGAGCACGGTGGGTGACTTGCGCATCAGGTAGCGGAGCACCTCGTACTCGGTCGGGGTGAGCGTGAGGAGCTTCTCGTCGCGCCGTACCTCGCGGGTGTCCTCGTCCATCGTCAGGTCGGCCACCCTGAGCACGGAACGCTGGAACCCGGGCCCGGCGCTGCGCCGCAGCACGGTCCGCAGCCGGGCCATGAGCTCCTCCACGGCGAAGGGCTTGACCAGGTAGTCGTCACCGCCCCGGGTGAGGCCCGCGACCCGGTCGGCCACTCCGTCCCGGGCGGTCAGGAACACCACGGGGACCATCGTGCCGGACTGGCGCAGCCGGTCCAGGACGCCGAAGCCGTCGAGGCCGGGCAGCATCAGGTCGAGCACCACGATGTCCGGATGGAATTCGGCGGCGCGGCTCAGCGCCTCCTCTCCGGAGTTCGCGGTGACGGCCTCCCACCCCTCGTAGCGGGCGACCGTCGCGACCAGGTCGGCGATGGGAGGATCGTCGTCCACGACGAGAAGTCGTACTTTTTCCACGAGCCCATAGTGCTTCACCTGCCTCCGGACGCCATAGCCGCGGGCTCCCCGGACGCGTATCGGTAAGAACTTGAAAGTTGATCGACAGGGAAACGACAGCTCCCACCCGGCAGGCTCGGTGTCCCCGGACCCGAACGAGGAGCTCCCGTCCGTGACGACTGTCGAACGTCTCCAACCGCCCCCCACGGCGGTACGTCCCAAGGTGGTGGCCCGTACCGGCCTGTACGCCTTGCTGGCCGTCAACGTGGGCGTGGTGGCCGTCTTCTTCCTCCAGTCCCCGCGCGACTCGAACGCCCTGATCCTGATCGGGCGGCTCGCCGGGCTGTACGGCGCGCTCCTGATGGCCTTCCAGCTGCTGCTGGTCGCCCGGCTGCCGTGGCTCGACCGGCGGATCGGCATGGACCGGCTGACCTCCTTGCACCGCTGGGTCGGCTTCAGCCTGCTGTGGACGCTGGTCGGGCACGGCGTCTTCATCACCTTCGGCTACGCCGAGTCCTCGTCGATGGGTCCGGTGGACCAGCTGGTGAACCTGGCCGAGACCGTCGAGGGCGTGCTGCGGTCGATCACCGCGCTGGTGCTGATCATGGTGATAGGCGCGGTGTCTGCGCGGTACGCCCGGCGGCGGCTCGCGTACGAGACCTGGCACTTCATACACCTGTACACGTACGTGGCGGTGGTGCTGGCGTTCACGCACCAGATCGGCGTCGGTACGACCTTCACCACGTCGTCCACGGCGACGGCGTACTGGTGGGGCATGTGGGGCACGGCGCTCGGTGCGGTGTTCCTGGGCAGGGTGGTGCTCCCGCTGTGGCGGAACCTGCGCCACCAGCTGCGGGTCTCCGCCGTCGTCCCCGAGTCCGACAACGTGGTGTCGATCTACATGACGGGGCGTGACCTGGACCAACTGCCCGCGCGGGCGGGCCAGTTCTTCCTGTGGCGGTTCCTGACCAGGGACCGCTGGTGGCAGGCCAACCCGTTCTCGCTGTCGGCCGCCCCGGACGGCCGGACGCTGCGTCTGACCGCGAAGACGGCCGGCGAGGGCACCGCGGCCCTGCGGCACATCAAGGTCGGCACGCGGGTCTTCGCCGAGGGCCCGTACGGCGCGTTCACCACGATGCACCGGACGCGCCCTGACGCCCTGCTCATCGCCGGCGGCGTCGGCATCACCCCGATGCGGGCGCTCCTCGAGGAACTGCAGGGCCACGTGGTGCTCATCTACCGGGTCGCCAGGGACCAGGACGCCGTCCTCTACGAGGAGCTGCGGGACCTCGCCCACGCGAAGGGCGCGATGCTGCACCTGATCAGCGGACCGGTCGTGCCGGACCGACTGGCGCCGCCGGAGCTGGTCAAGCTCGTGCCCGACATCACCGAACGGGATGTCTACGTGTGCGGCCCGCCCGGCATGACCAGCGCCGTCCTGCGCACGCTGCGCGAGCTGGGCGTGCCCAAGCCGCAGATCCATTCCGAACGCTTCAGCCTGGCCGGATGAGGGGAACACAGTGAAGCGAGTACTGCCTGTCGTCGCCCTGTCCGCCTTGGGCCTGATCACTGTGTGGCGCTACGAACCGTCGGCCGATACGTCTTCCGCCGCCACGACGGTCACCGAGCCCGCCTCGACGCCGTCCGCCTCCTCGGGTTCCTCGGGCACCTCGACCGTGGTCGCGGGCTCGACCGTCGCCACCGAGAAGGGCGACGTCCAGGTCGAGGTGACCTTCGAGGGCGACACGATCGCCTCGGTGCGGATGCTCACCCAGCCGAACCACCCGCAGACCACGGCCGCCGTACCCAAGCTGATCCAGGAAACCCTGGAGGCGCAGAGCGCCGACATCGACACGGTCTCCGGCGCCACGATCACCAGCGACGGCTACAGGGAGTCCCTCCAGGCCGCCATCGACGCGAAGCCGGAGACCTCCACGGCCTCCCCCTCCGCGTCCGCCTCCTCGGAGGCCGCGTCCGAGACCGTCGCGGGTTCCACCGTCGCCACCGAGAAGGGCGACGTCCAGGTCGAGGTCACCTTCGAAGGCGACACGATCGCCTCCGTACGGATGCTCACCCAGCCCAACCACCCGCAGACCACCGCCGCCGTACCCAAGCTCATCCAGGAAACCCTGGAGGCACAGAGCGCCGACATCGACAACGTGTCCGGTGCCACCATCACCAGCGACGGCTACAAGGAATCGCTCCAGGCCGCCATCGACGCGAAGGGCGCCTGAAGTGCGGCGGGTTGAGCATGTGATGGGGTTCCCGGTGTCGCTCCGGATCGACGACGGGGACGGGGACGCCCAGGAGGAGGCCGCGGACGCGGTGTTCGCCTGGCTGCGTGAGGTCGACGCGCGGTTCAGCCCGTTCAAGCCCGACAGCGAGGTGTCCCGCCTTGACCGGGGCGAGTTGGAACCCCACGAGCTCAGCCCCGACCTGGTCGAGGTCCTCGACCTGTGCGAGGACTACCGGGTCGCGACCCTCGGCGCCTTCCAGGTGCGGCTGCCGGGCCGCGGTCTCGATCCCTGCGCGATGGTGAAGGGCTGGTCGGTGCAGCGGGCCGCGGATCTGCTGGCGGCGCGTGGGGCGGCGAGGTTCTGCCTGAACGCCGGTGGCGACGTGGCCTCGGTGGGCGGCCCCTGGCGGGTGGGCGTACGCCACCCGGAGCAGGCCGACCGGCTGTGCACGGTGCTGGAGATCAGCGACGGCGCGGTGGCGACCTCCGCGCGCTACGAACGCGGTGACCACATCGTCGACGGCCGCACCGGCCGCCCGGCGACCGGGCTGCTCAGCATGACCGTCGTGGCCCCGTCCCTGACCGAGGCGGACGCGACGGCGACCGCGGCGTTCGCGATGGGCGCGGAGGGCATCGAGTGGGCCGCCGCGCGGGAGGGCTGCGAGGTGTTCGCGGTCGACACCGAGCACCGGGTCTTCCGTACCCCGGGACTGCCCGTCGCCGCCTGACGGCCTGTTCTACGTGAACGAGGGCTCCCCGCACAGTGCGGGGAGCCCTCGTTGTCGTACGGCTTACGGGGTGTCCGTGCCCCTCACCTGTGCGCGCCGGTAGACGAACCAGCCGCCCGCCGTGAGCAGCGCGGCCACCGCCGCCACGCTCAGGACGGTGACACCGGTGGAGGCGAGGCTGCCGCCGGTGGTGGTGGTGGTCGTCGTCCCGCTGGAGGTGGATCCGCCCGTGGTGGAACCGGAGCTCGAACCGCCGGTGCTGCTGGTACCACCGGACGTCGTGCTTCCGCCGGTGCTGCCACCGTCCGTACCGCCGGTGTCGCCGTCGTCGGTGCCGACGGGGTCCTGGCCGACGAAGGCGACGGGCACCTTGACGTCCTGGGAGCGGTCGCCGGAGAGGGTGTGGTCGGCGCGGGTGGCCAGGACGCAGGTCACCTCGAAGCAGTCGGTGTACTCGTCCTTGGCGTCGACGGTGAGCTCGACCTCGAAGGTGCCGTCCTCGCCGTACGGGATCGCCAACTCCTCGCCGTAGTCCGGCGGGTTGGAGCTGATCCACGCGGAGGAGTGGGAGGCGCCGGTCATGTCGACGCCGCCGATGCACGGGGTGGGCAGTTCGCCGTCGCCGTTGTCGACGCACAGGGCGACGTAGATGCCCTTCTCCTCGTCGTAGCCGGAGCCCTTGACCTTCAGGGTCTGGTCCTCGGTGGCGAGGTTGTTGACCGGGGTGACGGTGAGCTTCTGGCCTTCGGATCCGGTGACCGTCTTGGTGCCGGAGGGTTCGGTGTCCTCGCCGCCGTCGTCGCCTCCGGTGGTGGTGCCGCCGTCGCCGCTTGCCTCCGTGACGGTCAGTGTGATCGGTGAAGTGCGGGTGGTGCCCACGGAGTTCTTGAACTCGGCGCGGTACGCGTAGTCGTCGTGCGCCGCCTTCGCGGTGAAGGTGTACGCGTTCTGAGTCGCGCCCTCGATCGCGGACCAGGTCTGGCCGCCGTCCGAGCTGACCTGCCAGCTCACGGTCGGCTCCGGGGTGCCCTCGGCCGCCGCGACGAACGTGACCTCGTCGCCGGGGGCGGCGGACCGGTCGGTGGGCGACTGGACGACCTTGGGGGACATCCGGAGGTCGAGCTTGACGACCTTGCTCTCCGCGGCCCTGGTGAGGTAGACGGACGTGGCGCCGGGGGTGACGGCGACGCCCGCGTAGACGCCGACCCTGACGCTGCCCGGGAGGGCGACCGCGGCGGCCGCCGGCTGGAAGGTCGCGCTGTCGAGGATCTGGAGGGATCCGATGTTGTCGGTGGTGCCGTCGGAGACGTCCTCGCTCAGCACGAAGGCCCGTCCGGTGGTCTTGTCGAAGGTCACCGCCATGGCCCGGTCCGCACCCGTCAGGGTGGTCAGCAGCTTGGCGTCCTTGTCGAAGACAAGCACCGAAGTGCCGTTGCCCACCCAGACATTGCCGGTGGCCGGGTCCGGCTCGACGAAGGTGAGGACGTCGGCGGGGATTTCGGCCGTGGCGGTGACGTCGAAGGTGGCGGTGTCGACTCGGCGCAGCACCGGCTTGCCCTCGGCGGTGCCGACGGACCAGGCAGCGCCGTGGGCGGCGTCCACACCGAGTTCGGCTCCGCCTTCAAGAGTGGCGGTGTCCTTGACGGTGCCGGTGGCGATCTCGACACGGCGCAACTCGGGTCCAGCCGCGACCAGGACGGTGGAGGTGTCGGCGTCCTGGCCGATGCCGGTGAAGGTCGCGCCGGTGAACCAGACGCCCTGCGCGACGGTGTCGCCGTCCTTGGCGGTGCCTATGCCGCGCAGCGGGTAGTGGAAGACCACTCCGCCGCCGGCGAGCGGGGCGGCGATCCGGCGGACCACGCGGTTGGCCATCGCGCCGTTCAGGCCGGGGGCCTGCGCGATGTGGCTGAGGACCTTGCCGTCCTTCGAGTCCAGGACGTACAGGCCCTGCTCGGCCACGTCCGCGGTGTCGGGGATGTTGTCCGAACCGACGTACAGCTTCCCGGAGTCGGGGTGCAGCAGAAGGTCGAGGGGGCGTCCCGCGGTGGTGTACTCCGCCGACTGGACGTAGCTGACCGTGCCCGGCGGGACGTCCACGCCGTCACCGTCGTCTCCGTCACCGGGGTTCTGGCCCTCGAAGGTGATCGGGATGCGGACGTCCTGGGAGCGGTCGCCGGAGCCGTTGTGGTCGACACGGGTGACGACCGAGCAGGCGACCTGGAGGCAGTCGAGGCCGCTGTCCTTGGCCTTGACGCCCAGCTCGACATCGAAGGTGCCGCCCTCGCCCCACCGGATCGCGACCCCGCCCGCGCCCTCGTCCGAGGCGTCCCTGGGGATGATCCAGATCGAGGAGCCGCTGCCCCCTGTCTGGTCGGCGCCGCCGAGGCAGGGGGTGGGAACGCGGTTGTCGCCGTTGTCCTTGCACACGGCGACGTAGATGCCCTTGTCCTCGTCGTAGCCGGAGCCGGTGACGCGGAGTTCCTCGCCGTCCGGGTCCAGGTTGGCGGAGGCGGAGACGGTGAGCTTCTGGCCGTCCTTGCCGAGAGCTGTCTTCGGGGTGTCGGCGGCCTGGGCGGCCGAGCCGACGGTGACGGCCACGGCTCCGGCAGCCACCAGGGCGACGGCTCCCAGGAGCGCCGCGGAGCGTCTGAAGCGGGTTCTGGTCCTGTCGTCCCGCCGCTGCCGGTCGGGGCTGTCGTCTGTCATGAAGGGTTCCTCGGGTGACGGATGATCACTGGGTGGAACGGGCCGGCCGGAAGGGCCGGCCCGCGTGACCGGTCGCGCTTACGAGCGCTTAGTTGAAGGTGACCGGGACGTGCACGTCGTACTTGCGGTCGCCGCTGTCGAAGTGGTCGGCGCGCGTGACGATGGCGCAGTCGACGTCCTGGCCGCAGACGCTGCCGTCGTCGAGGGTGGCCTGGACGTAGATCTGCACGCTGAAGGTGCCGCCGGTGCCGAACTTGGAGCTGTTGGCGAACAGGCCGCCGAAGACGTTGTTGATCCAGTGCGAGGCGCCGGTGGCGCCGGTCTCGTCCTGGCCGCCGAGGCAGGGGGTGGGCTTGTTCGCGCCCGCGGCGCCGTCGACGACACAGAGGCCGACGTAGATGCCCTGGCTCGTGTTGTAGCCGGAGCCCGTGACGGTGACGACCTGGCCCGCTCCGGCGACCGTGTTCGGTGCGGTCAGCGACAGGTTGTAGGTGGTGGTTCCGTCGACGATCGTGCGGGTCGAGTTGGCGGCGGAGGCCGAGGTGGCCAGGCCGAGGGTCAGCGCGGCGGAGGCGACGACGGCGAGACCCGCGCGGGCAGCGGTACGGGCGGACGGAACAACTCTCATGGGGAAGAGCACCTTTCTCGGTGTCAGAAAGCCGGACGGGCCGCGAACCCATCCGTAACTTAGGTAAGGCATACCTAAATATGAATTTCTGTCAGTTGTCAACGGAAGGCAAAGAAATCCCAACTACCGGCAAGGGGACGGGAGTTGGGCATGCCTCGGAGCGGACCCGGCGGGTCCGCTCCTTGTCGGCGTTGGATCAGCCCGCCGCCCGCACCAGGAACTGCGCGACGGCGCTGCGCGCCCCGTTCACGGTGTACAGCTCGACCGTGTGCGCGCCCTCGACCGCTGAGGCGTACACCGGGAACGTCCGGGAGACCCGGCCCTCGGCGTCGGCCACCGTCTGGTACCGGGTGTCCTCGTCGATCGCGACAAGGACCACTTCTCCCGGCTCGAACCCCTCACCCGTGACGCCCTGTTCGGCGCCCGCGGTCAGATCGGCGAGGGCCACCGCCGCCGAGGGACCGGCCCCGTCGGCCGTCTGCTCCGGCGCCGCCTGTTGTCCGTCCGGGGCGGTGGCGCCCGGCGACGCCTGCGGCGCCTCGTCGGGCTGCGCGGGTTTCTCGGACGCACCGCCCGTGGACCCCGTTCCCACGGTCACGTCGAGTGTGCCGAGACCGTCCCCCGCCGCGAACCGCTGCCCGCTCCAGGTGGACAGCAGCCGCGCACCCTCGTCCGTGAGGGACGCCCGCAGCCCGGTCCAGGTCACCCCGCCATCGCGTACGGCGGGTTCGGCGCCGTCCGACCGTACGCCGGCCAGGGCGAAGTCCCGTTCCTGGCCGTCGAGTTCGGTCCGTACGTACAGCGCGCCGCCGCCGTCCTCGATGCTCAGCCGCAGGTCGTCGAGGAGCAGGGTCCCGGCAGCCTCCGCGGACCCCGTGAGGCGGGCGGTGCCGCCGAGGTCGATGTCCGCGTCGCCGGTTCCGGGGTCCGTTCCGCCGCCGGTGGCGGGGAACCAGGTCCGGTCCGCGGACCCTCGTACGGCGGGCGCGACGGCGTCCAGCGACACTCCGTGACCTGACAGCGCCGCGGAGGCCGTCGCCCAGCTCACATAACCTCCGGACACCTCGCGCGGGAACGCGTCCCCGTCCTGCGCCGCCGCCATGCCCGGGCAGAGCAGCGCGAACAGGGCGCCGCCCGCCAGGACTACCGCACTGGGTCTTTTCCTCACCTTGAAACCCCTCCTCAACATCCGAGCCCCCGCTGGAATGTGACGCTTCGTCAGCCTGTGCTCGCGTCGCCCAGTTGCCCGGCACGGCGCCGACGCGCCCAGAACCAGGTCCCGGCTCCGACCGCGACAAGGCCGGCCGCGGTGAGTCCGAGCGGCATGGCGAGATCGGCACCGGTGCTAGCCATCGAGCCGTCCGAGGAGTTCGTCGAACTCCCGGTACCGGCCGTGCCGTTGGTCGTCGAGCCTGATCCGGCGGTCGCGGTCGACGACGGTTCGGCCGACGCCGTGTCACCGCTGTCACTGCTCGCGCCGCCGCCGAACGTCACCGGAATCCGGACCGTCTGACTCTGATCCCCGCCGCGTGTGTGGTCGTTGCGGGTGATGACGGAACAGGTCACGCCGGACTTGGTGCAGTCGGTGTTCGCATCCTTGGCGCGCACCTTGATCTGCACACTGAACGAGCCCTTGTGCGCGCTGCCCGTGTACGGCTTGGCCAGCCCCTCTCCGTACGACGGCGGATTGGAGGAGACCCAGACCGAGGCCCCGGAGTCGCCGGTCATGTCCACCCCGCCGACGCAGGGCGTGGGCGTCTTGCCCGCTCCGTTGTCCACGCAGAAGGCGACGTAGATGCCCTTCTCCGTGTTGTAGCCGGAGCCGGACACGGTCACCGTCTCGCCCGCTTCAGCGAGGCCCGAAGCCTTGGAGACGGAGAGTTTCTGGCCCTCGGGTCCCGTCGCCGAGGCACCCGCGGCGAACGCCGGCGAAGCCGCCGGAAGCACCAGGACGACCGTGGCCGCGGCCACAGCGGGCCACGCAAACCGCCTGCCGCGCAGGCCACTTGCGAATTTCATGTCTACACCCCCACCACGAGTTCCTAAGGTAAACCTAACCTAAGCTATTGATCAACTGTGCGATACCGACGGGCGACCCGAAAGGCCGAGCGATGCGCATGTCCGGAAGACCCCAACAGCCCCCGCGGCACCGGGGCCCAGCCGTCCTGGCCCTGACCCTGGCCCTCGCGCTGCTCACGGGCGCCTGCGCGGGCGACTCCGGCTCCTCGGGGGCGGATCCGTCCCCGGCCTCCGCGAGCGAGCGCGCCGCGGCGGCCGAGAAGCAGCTCGCGAAGAACACCGTCGTACCCCTCGAAGGCAAGGCGCCCGTACCGGAGTTGCCCGTCACCGTCGACTCCTCCGACGGGCGCGAAGTCACCGTCGAGGACGCCTCCCGCATCCTGCCCCTCAACGGCGGTGTGGCGGAGATCGTCTTCACCCTCGGGCTCGGCGACCGGGTCGTGGGGCGCGACATCACCGCGACGTTCGAGGAGGCGAAGAAGCTCCCGCAGGTCACCAAGGCACACGATGTCAGCGCGGAGAGCGTGCTCTCCCTGCACCCCACCGTGGTGCTCGCCGACACCGACACCGGCCCTAAGGAGGCGATCGACCAGATCCGCGACGCCGGCGTCCCCGTCGTCGTCCTCGACCCGGCCACCGAACTGGCCGACGTCGCGACGCGGACCACGCGCATCGCCGAGGCCCTCGGCGTTCCGGCGGCAGGCAAGGCCCTCAACTCCCGTATCGGCCAGGAGCTCTCGGCGGCCCGGGCGGTCGTCCCCGAGGGCAGCCAGCCCAAGGTGGCCTTCCTGTACATGCGCGGCAGTGCGGCCGTCTACCTCATGGGGGGCAAGGGGTCGGGCGCGGACTCGCTGATCGAGGCGGCGGGCGCGGTGGACGCGGGTGTCGACGCGGGCCTGGACAAGCCGTTCACCCCCCTCACCGGCGAAGCCCTCGTCAAGGCGCAGCCCGACGTGATCCTGATGATGACCAAGGGCCTGGAGTCGGTCGGAGGAGTCGACGGGCTTCTCGACGTCCCCGGCATCAAGGAGACCCCGGCCGGGCTGGACCGGCGGATCGTGACCCTGGAGGACGGGGTTCTACTGAGCTACGGGCCGCGCACTCCCCTGGTCATCGACATCCTCGCCGACCGCCTCCATCGCACGTGAGCCCGTGACCCGCGTATCGCCACCAGGGCCCGGAGTTCCCGGCCCGCGTACCGCCACGAGAGGCCCGGAGTTCCCGACAGACTGTCGGGAACAGATTGACTTAGGTAAGCCTAAGTAGGAGGATCTGAGCTGTCGACGCGGCCCTTCGCGGCCGCTGCCCACTTCTTCCCCATCCTTCGTCCCCTTTCATTCCCTTTTCGTGCGCCTGGAGGCCCTCGTGAATGCCCGTGCCGTCACCGCCGACGCGACTCCGTTCTCGGTGCTGATCCGCACCGCGTCGCACGACCAGCACACCGAGGCGGAGAACTCCGGGTTCATGAGCGACCTGCTCGGCGGCAGGCTCGGCCTCGACGCGTACGCGCGCTACACCGAGCAGCTGTGGTTCGTTTACCGGGCGCTGGAGGCCTCGGCCGAGGCGCTGGCGGGCGACACGGTGGCCGGGCCCTTCATCCGGCCCGAGCTGTTCCGGGTGGCGGAGATCGAGCGCGACCTCGCGCATCTGCGGGGTGCCGACTGGCGCGAGACGGTCAGCGCGCTGCCGTCGACACAGACGTACGCGGCGCGGGTCGAGGAGTGCGCGCGCACGTGGACAGCCGGGTATGTCGCGCACCACTACACCCGGTACCTCGGCGATCTGTCGGGTGGCCAGATCATCCGCGGTACGGCGGAGAAGACCTGGGGCTTCGCACGCAAGGGCGACGGGGTCCGCTTCTACGTCTTCGAGGGCGTCGGGAACCCGGCGGAGTTCAAGCGGGACTACCGCGCGCTGCTCGACGCGATCGCGGTGGACGACCTGGAGAAGCAGCGCGTCATCGAGGAGTGCAACCGGGCCTTCGCCCTCAACGGGGCGGTATTCCGGGAGCTGGGCGAGGAGTTCAGGCCCGCCGCCTGAGTGCGCGCAGGCCTGCCCGGCCGCGGGACATGACGCCGGCGACGGGGTCGACTGACCGGTGAACCGCTGGGCGGGCTCCGGTCCCGGCCGGTACGGCCCGCGCACCGGCCAGGTGCCGAACTCCCCCGTCGATCAGTGAACAGCTCCAGCCAGGAGGCGAAGTGACCGCCCTCGACAGCCCCGCACAGTCCGGCGAAGCCGCCGGGCCCGGGCCCAAGACCGAAACCGGGCCGAGCGCGCCCGGGATCGAGCCCGCACCCATCGACCGGCGCAGACGCGGCGCCGCCTGGCTGCTCACGGTCGGCATGATCGCCGCCCTCGTCGCCCTCGTCCTGGCCTCCGGCGCCCTCGGCGCCTACCCCATCCCGACCGGCGACGTCCTCGGCTCGATCCAGCACAGGATCGGGCTCGGCGGAACCTCCCTGGACCGGGTCGCCGAGTCGGTTCTGTGGAACGTCCGTTTCCCCCGTATCGTCCTCGCGCTGCTCGTCGGCGCCTCGCTCGGCTGCGCGGGCGCGCTCATGCAGGGTGTCTTCGGCAATCCGCTCGCCGAACCCGGCGTCATCGGCATCTCCTCCGGCGCGGCGGTCGGCGCCGTCTGCTGCATCTCGCTGGGCCTGAACTTCTTCGGCAACTGGACCGTCTCCGCCTGCGCGTTCGTCGCAGGACTCGCCACGGTCCTGCTCGTGTACGGGATGTCCCGCTCCGGGGGCCGCAGCGAGGTCGTCACGCTGATCCTGACCGGCATCGCCGTGAACGCCTTCGCGGGCGCGATGATCGGCCTGTTCATCTTCTTCGCGGACACCGCAGCCGTGAACCAGATCGCCTTCTGGCAGCTCGGCTCCCTCTCCCAGGCCACCTGGCCCAAGGTCCTCGCGGTCCTGCCGTGCGCCCTCGTGGGCCTGGCCGCCGCCCCGTTGTACGCCCGCCGCCTCGATCTGCTCTCGCTCGGTGAACGCCCGGCCCGCCACCTGGGCGTGGACGTCGAACGGCTGCGTCTCGTCCTCGTCCTGGTGATCGCGCTGCTGACGGCCGCCGCCGTCGCGGTCTCCGGGATCATCAGTTTCGTCGGCCTGGTCGTCCCGCACCTGCTGCGCATGGCCGCGGGCCCCGGACACCGCTTCCTCATCGCGGGCAGCGCGCTCGGCGGAGCGGTCGTCCTGCTCGCCGGGGACCTGGCCGCCCGCACCCTGGCCGCACCCGCCGAACTCCCGCTCGGCGTCCTCACCGCGTTCCTCGGCAGCCCCGTCTTCTTCTGGCTGCTGCGCCGCACCCGCCGTACGCAAGGAGGCTGGGCATGAGATCCCTCTTCGCCGCCACCCGCCACCGTTCGCTGCCCGAGCCCTACGAGCCCGGAAGCACCGTCGCCGAGGCACGCGGTCTCCATGTGCGACTCGGCTCCCGCGACGTCCTGACCGGCATCGACCTCACCGTCCGGACGGGCGAGGTGCTGGCCCTCGTCGGCCCCAACGGTGCCGGGAAGTCCACGCTCCTCGCCGCCCTCGCCGCCGACCTGGCACCGGATGCGGGAGAGGTACTGATCTGCGGCCGTGACGCCCGTACCTGGCCGCCCGCCGAACTGGCCCTGCGCCGCGCGGTGCTGCCCCAGTCGGCCGCCCTCGCCTTCCCGTTCCCGGTCGAGGAGGTCGTACGGATGGGCCGGGCCCCGTGGGCAGGCACACCGCGCGAGGAGGACGACGACAGCGCCGTCGCCCGTGCCCTGGCCGCCACCGAGACGACCGGCTTCGCCGCCCGTTCCTTCTCCGCGCTCTCCGGTGGCGAGCGGGCCCGGGTCGCCCTGGCGCGCGTACTCGCCCAGCGGACCCCGCTGCTCCTGCTCGACGAGCCCACGGCCGCCCTCGACCTGCGCCACCAGGAACTCGTCCTGCGTGTCTGCCGGGAGCGGGCCGCGGCCGGCGACGCCGTCGTGGTCGTCCTGCACGATCTGGGCCTGGCCGCCGCGTACGCCGACCGCGTCGCCGTCCTCCACGACGGCCGCACCGCCGCCGACGGACCGCCCGCCGACGTCTTCGAGGCCGGGCTCCTCACCCGTGTCTACCGCCAGCCCGTCGAGGTCCTGCCCCACCCGCGCACCGGCGCACCGCTCGTGCTGCCCGACCGTTCCGTGTGAGCCCCGGTACCGCACAGGCCGGGCCCCCGTCGAGGGGGCCCGGCCTTCGTTGTGCTTACTGGAAGTCGATCGGGACGTGGACGTCGTAGTTGCGGTCGTTGGTGTCCGTGTGGTCGGCGCGGGTGACGACGGCGCAGTCGACGTCCTGGCCGCAGACGCTGCCGTTGTCGAGGGTGGCCTTGACGAAGATCGTGGCGGTGAAGGTGCCGCCGGTGCCGAAGGTGGAGCTGCTGGGGAGCGAGCCGCCGCCGGCGTTGGACACCCAGTAGGAGGCGCCGGTCGTGCCGGTCTCGTCCTGGCCGCCGAGGCACGGGGTGGGCTTGGCCTCACCGGGGTCGCCCGTGACCACACACAGGCCGACGTAGATGCCCTGGCTCGTGTTGTACCCGGAGCCCGTGACGGTGATGACCTGGCCTGCCGCGGCGGCCGAATCCGGTGCGGTCAGCGACAGGTTGTAGGTGGTGCTCCCGTCGGTGATCGTGCGGGTCGAGGTGGCGGCGGAGGCCGAGGTGGCCAGGCCGAGGGTCAGCGCGGCGGAGGCGACGACGGCGAGACCCGCGCGGGCGGCGGTACGGGCGGACGGAACAACTCTCATGGGGAAGAGCACCTTTCACGGCGTCAGGAAAAGCCGGACGGGCCGGTCGGTCGACTCACCACGCCCGTCCGAACTTAGGTAAGGCATACCTAACAACACCCGTGCCTCAACTGTCAACAATTGGCAAAGTGACTCCAACTCACCCCGCACGCAAAGGGAGTTACGACAAACACCCACAAGCACCTTGAGTCGAACCGGAATCGAAACACGTCAGAAGCGTTGACGTGCCCCTGCCCGAAACTTATCTTCTGGTCGGACACCCGCACAGCGTTCGTAATCCCGAACAACTGGCCGTCAAAGGGGACTTGCCGTGTTCCGCATCCGTCACTGGTTCGCCCTGGGCGCCGTACTCCTGGCCCTGCTCGTGTCACCGGTCACCGCCCAGCCCGCCGCCGCGGCCGCCGGCCAGCCGTATACCAACCCGGTCAAGGCGCAGAAGGGCGCCGACCCCTGGCTGGAGTACTACAACGGCAACTACTACCTGGTGACCACCTCGTTCACCAACGAGCTGACCATGCGCAAGTCCCCGACGCTCGCCGGCCTGGCCACCGCGCCCAGCGTCCAGGTGTGGTCGGACACCACCGCAGGGCGCAACGCGAACTTCTGGGCACCGGAGATCCACTTCCTCAACGGCAAGTGGTACCTGTACTACTCGGCCGCGCCGAGCGGCGTCGCCTGCTGCGACTCCCAGCGCACGCACGTCCTGGAGAGCGCGGGCACCGACCCGATGGGCCCGTACACGTACAAGAACACCCTCACCGGGTCCAATCTGAACCCCGGGGGCTGGCTGATCGACGCCAGCGTGCTCGAACACGGGGGCAGCCTCTACCTGGTGGGCAGCGGTTCGGCCAACGGCAGCGCGCAGAGCCTGGTCATCGCCCCGATGAGCAACCCGTACACGCTGAGCAGTTCCACGTTCACGGTCATCTCCAGTCCCACGCTGAGCTGGGAGACGTCCGGCGCCCCGGTCAACGAGGGCCCCGAGCCGCTGTATCACGGCGGCAGGACCTTCCTGACTTTCTCCGCGAGCTACTGCCAGACCGCCGACTACAAACTGGGGCAGCTGGAACTGACGGGCAGCAACCCGCTCTCCGCCGCGTCCTGGACCAAGAAGCAGACGCCGGTCTTCCAGCGCAATGACGCGGCCGGGGTCTACGGTCCTGGCCACAACGGGTTCTTCACCTCACCGGACGGCACCGAGAACTGGCTCGTCTACCACGCCAACAGCTCGGCGAGCGGCGGCTGCGGCAACGGACGCACCACCCGGGCACAGAAGTTCACCTGGAACGCGGACGGCACCCCGAACTTCGGCACCCCGGTGGCGACCGGCACCACCCTCCCCGGCCCCGCAGGGGAAACGGCGACCACACCGACCGCGTACACCCTGGTGAACCGCAACAGCGGCAAGTGCCTTGACGTCGCGGGCGGCAACACGGCCGACGGCACCAACATCTTCCAGTGGACGTGCAGCGGCGGCGCCAACCAGAAGTGGCGGATCGAGGACCTCGGCACCGACACCAGCCGCCTGGTCAATGTGGCCACCGGCAAGGTCGCGGACACCGCCGACTGCTCCACCGCCGACGGTGCCGACATCCGGCAGTGGTCCTGGCTCAACAACAACTGCCAGAAATTCAGGCTCATTTACACCGGCGGCGACTACGTCCGGATCGTCAACGCCAACAGCGGCAAGGTCGCCGACGTCGCCGACTGCTCCACGGCCGACGGCGCCGACGTACGCCAGTGGACCTGGCTCAACAACAACTGCCAGCAGTGGCGCCTCCAGCCCACCACCGCCTGACCGCCACCGACCCAGGAGTGAGTACCCCCATGAGCCGTCCCAGCCGCCGAGTAGTGCTGACGGGCCTCGCCGCCCTGGCCCTCACCGCCACCGTCACCCCCGCCCACGCAGCCGCCCCGGCCTCCCCCGCCGTGACCTTCACCAACCCGGTCGCCGAACAGCGCGCCGACCCGCACATCTTCAAACACACCGACGGCTACTACTACTTCACCGCGACCGTCCCCGCGTACGACAGGATCGTGCTGCGCCGCGCCACCACGCTCCAGGGTCTGTCCACGGCCGCCGAGACGACCATCTGGACCAAGCACAGCAGCGGCGAGATGGGCGCCCACATCTGGGCACCGGAGATCCACTTCATCGACGGCAAGTGGTACGTCTACTTCGCCGCCGGCGCCACCAACGACATCTGGAAGATCCGGCCGTACGTCCTCGAATCCAGCTCCGCCAATCCGCTGACCGGCACCTGGATCGAGAAGGGCCGTATCGCGCTGCCGTTGGACACCTTCTCGCTCGACGCCACGACCTTCGTCGTGAACGGGACCCGTTATCTGAGCTGGGCGCAGAACGACCCGGCGGTCGGCGACGGCACCAACCTCTACCTCGCGAGGATGTCCAACCCCTGGACGATCAGCGGCAGTCCGGTCATGATCTCCCGGCCCACCAACGCCTGGGAGACCATCGGCCACACCGTCAACGAAGGGCCGTCGGTCATCCAGCGGAACGGCAAGGTCTTCATGACCTTCTCGGCCAGCGCCACCGACAGCAACTACTGCCTCGGCCTGTTGACCGCCTCCGCGACGGCCGACCTGATGAACGCGGCCTCCTGGACCAAGACGCCGACCCCGGTCTTCACCAGCAACGCGGCCACCGGCCAGTACGGGCCCGGCCACAACACCTTCACCACGTCCGAGGACGGCAAGAGCGACGTCCTCGTCTACCACGACCGCAACTACAAGGACATCACCGGCGACCCGCTCAACGACCCCAACCGGCGCACCCGTTACCAGAAGCTGTACTGGAACGCCGACGGCACACCGAACTTCGGCATCCCGGTCGCCGACGGGCTCACCCCGGTCCGCTTCTCGTCCTACAACTACCCGGGCCGCTTCATCCGCCACTGGGAGTTCCGCGCCAGACTCGAAGCGAACGTCACCAACCTCGCCGACTCGCAGTTCCGGGTGGTGACCGGACTCGCGGGCAGCGGCACGGTCTCGCTCGAATCGGCGAACTTCCCCGGCTACTACCTCCGCCACAAGAACTACGAGCTGTGGGTGGAGAAGAACGACGGCACCGCCACCTTCCTGGCCGACGCCTCCTTCCAGCGGCGCGCGGGCCTCGCGGACACCACGGCGGGCGTCTCCTTCGAGTCGTACAACTTCCCCGGCCGGTACGTCCGGCACTACGCCAACCTCATCCAGCTCCAGGTGGTGAGCACCGCGCTGGACCGGCAGGACGCGACCTTCTACGCCGAGTAGCCCGGCCAGACCCCGAGACGCGCAGAGACGAGGAACGCATGGCCCCCCACCTCTCCAGACGGTTCCTGCTCCAGAGCGCGGCACTGGCCGCGGCGGCACCTGCCTTGGCCTACGCCGCGTCCGGCCGGGCCGCTGCCGCCACCCTGCCCGCGCCTGCTGCCTGGACACTCCGGCCGTTCGAGCTCAAGGACGTGAAGCTCGGTCAGGGCGTCTTCGCCGCCAAGCGGCAGTTGATGCTCGACCATGGCCGCGGGTACGACGTGGACCGGCTGCTCCAGGTCTTCCGCGCCAACGCAGGGCTCTCCACCCGGGGCGCGGTGGCCCCCGGTGGCTGGGAGGGCTTGGACGGGGAGGCCAACGGCAACCTCCGGGGCCACTACACCGGCCACTTCCTGACGATGCTCTCCCAGGCCTACGGCAGCACCGGCGAGCAGGTGTACGCCGACAAAGTCCGCGCCATGGTCGGGGCGTTGACCGAGGTTCGGGCGGCGCTGCGGATTGCCCCGGCAGTGCTCAGCGTCTCCGGGAGGTTCGGCACGGGCGCGGAGAACGTCCGGGGCTCCTACCAGTACGTCGACCTGCCCGCCGCGGTACTCGGCGGGGCCTCCGCGATCACCCTGTCGGCCTGGGTGAAGCCCACCCACAACGCCAACTGGACCCGGGTCTTCGACTTCGGCAACGACACCACCCGCTATATGTACTTGGCCGCCCGCAACGCGACCGGCGTGCCGCGCTTCGCGATCACCACCGGCGGCCCGGGCGGCGAGCAGGGCCTCAACGGCACCGCCGCGCTGCCGCTGAACCAGTGGAGCCACCTCGCGGTGACGATCGCGGGCACCACCGGCACGCTCTACGTCAACGGCACGCCCGTAGCGCAGAACACGTCAATGACCCTCAGCCCGGCGGCACTTGGCACCCTCGCGAACAACTGGCTCGGCCGCTCGAACTACCCCGCCGACCCGGTGTTCGCGGGCGCATTCGACGAGTTCAACGTCTGGTCACGGGCGCTGACCGCCGCCGAGATCACCGCACTGCAGACGTCCTCGGCCGCCTCCTCACCCGCGGGCCGGGGCAACCTCGCCTCGTACGCCTTCGACGAGACCACCGGCGGCACCTTCACCGACGCCTCCGGCCGCGCTCTGACCGCCACCCTGCGCCGCACCTGGGGCGGGCCGAGCCACCCCGGGTTCCTCGCGGCGTACCCGGAGACGCAGTTCATCGCGCTGGAGTCGATGACCAGCGGCGACTACACCAAGGTGTGGGCGCCCTACTACACCGCGCACAAGATCCTGCGCGGCCTCCTTGACGCCTACCTCCACGTCGACGACGCCCGCGCCCTCGACCTCGCCTCCGGCCTGTGCGACTGGATGTACTCGCGGCTCTCCAAGCTGCCCGACGCCACCCTGCAACGCATGTGGGGCATCTTCTCCAGCGGAGAGTTCGGCGGCATCGTCGAGGCGATCTGCGATCTGCACTCCCTCACCGGCAAGGCCGAACACCTCGCGCTGGCCCGCCTGTTCGACCTCGACAAACTCATCGACGCCTGCGCCGCGAACACCGACACCCTCGACGGCCTGCACGCCAACCAGCACATCCCGATCTTCACCGGACTGCTGCGGCTGTACGACGCGACGGGCGAGCAGCGCTACCTGAGCGCCGCGAAGAACTTCTGGGGCATGGTCGTACCGGTGCGGATGTACGGCATCGGCGGGACCAGCACCGCCGAGTTCTGGAAGGCCCGTGGGGTCGTCGCGGGAACGATCAGCGACACCAACGCCGAGAGCTGCTGCGCGTACAACCTGCTCAAGCTCAGCCGGATGCTGTTCTTCCACGAGCAGGACCCGAAGTACATGGACTACTACGAACGGGCCCTCTACAACCAGGTGTTGGGTTCCAAGCAGGACAAGGCCGATGCGGAGAAGCCGCTCGTCACGTACTTCATCGGTCTCACCCCCGGTCATGTCCGGGACTACACCCCGAAGCAGGGGACGACCTGCTGCGAGGGCACGGGCATGGAGAGCGCCACCAAGTACCAGGACTCGGTGTACTTCAAGGCGGCGGACGGGGGCGCGCTGTACGTCAACCTGTACAGCCCGACCACCCTCAACTGGTCCGAGAAGGGCGTCACCGTCACCCAGACCACCGACTACCCCCGCGAGCAGGGTTCCACGATCACCATCGGGGGCGGCAGCGCGGCCTTCGCCCTGCGTCTGCGGGTGCCGTCGTGGGCGACCGCCGGCTTCCGCGTGACGGTCAACGGCAGTGCGGTGAGCGGGACTCCGGTCGCCGGGAGCTACTTCACCGTCTCCCGGACCTGGCGCGGCGGCGACGTCGTACGCGTCTCGGTCCCCTTCCGGCTGCGGGTGGAGAAGGCCCTCGACGACCCGTCACTCCAGACCCTGTTCTACGGACCGGTCAACCTGGTGGCGCGCAACGCGGGCACGACCTTCCTGCCGTTCGGGCTCTACCGCAACGCCGCCCTCTCCGGAGACCTGCTGCCCACCCTCACCCCGGTGACCGGCAAGCCCCTCCATTACACCCTCGACGGCACCGAGTTCGCCCCGTTCTCCGAGGGGACGGAGGACCCGACGCACGCCTACTTCCGAAGGACCGAGCCGCGACTCGTCTTCGGCAACACCGACTCGGGCGTCACCAACCCGACCGGGGCGAACGGCACCACTCTCCTCGACGAGATCTGGGCCGGGGCTCCGTTCAGCGGCAAGAGCGCGCTGGTCTCGCGGGTGCAGAGCGTCGTGAACTCGTGGGTGTCCGCGGGTCTTCTCAGCGCCGCCGATGGGCAGCGGGTGGTGAGCACGGCGCAGAACGCGTCGTACGTGGCCTGAACGTGTTCTCAGGAGAAGTCGACTCGCATGACGACGCGCCGCGGGCTCGGCTTGCTCACCTGCGCGAACCCGGCGTCGGCGAACACATCACGGCTGCCGACGTGGAGTTCGCCCCAGGTGATCTCCTTGCCGGGCTGGGTGATCATCGTGTACGCCTCGAGCGCGCGAGCGCCACGGTCGCGGGCGAAGGCGATGGTGGCGCGGGCGAGCCCGTAGGTGATGCCGCGCTTGCGGTAGCCCTTGCGTACAACGAGGCAGGTGACGGCCCAGACGCTGTCGTCCGTCTTGTCCTCGTCGCGTCCGGTCCACGGGGTCCGCGTGCGCAGCAGGCGCGGGTAGGCGGTGCGCGGCTCGACCGCACACCAGCCGACCGGTTCCTCGCCGAGGTACGCGACGAGACCGCTGGTCGAGCGGGCCTTCGGGTTGTCACAGGAGGTCTGCTCACGCAGCCGGTCGGCGCGCTCGCCGTCGGAGACCGTGTTCCACAGGGATTCGCGCATCTTGTAGCGCTGGCAGTTGCACTTGCCCGCGTCGGTGGTGCCGAAGACCGCGCGCAGGTCGTCCCAGGACGCCTTGTTGGCCGGGACGATGGTGAGTTGGTCGGGCGTGACGGGCTGGGACGTGTGGGACGTCATCACGGGCTCCTTGCGGCCGAGGTGATCTGTCGGAGGGACGCCGCCGACAGGCCCCGGCCGCCGAGCCAGGCTAGAACACGATCGTCCAGCCCTCCCGCCCGGACTGCTCGGCCGTGTACGAGACGCCGTGCACCTTCAGGCCGTCGGCACCCAGCAGGGTGATCTGGCCCCCGCGGTTGCCGAGTTGGACCTCGCCCGTGACGGGGACCAACAGGCTTGCTCCGGCGGCGAGTTGACCGGCGGGGACCGGGCAGCGGTGGTCAAGGCGGTCGGTGAGGTGCCAGCCGGTGAGGTCGACGGGGTCCGGGGAGGCGTTGATGAGTGTCACGGTCTCCGGCTCGGGGGCCGGGCCGCGGGGGTTCACGAGCGCCGCCGCGATGCGTACCGGCCGGTCGCCGGGCTCGGGGCGGGGGCCGCCGTCATCCGGGGCCGGGACCAGGGCGTGGCCCGTGATGTCGTCCGTGTGCCAGGACTGGCTCTGGAAGGCGAGGAAGACGGCGACCCAGCGCGACTGGCCGGGGAAGTGGATCAGCAGCCCGCCGTCCTGCCAGACCCCGTCGTCGCCCTTGAAGCGGGGGCTGTTGCCCTGGTTCATATGGATGTCGTGCACGCCGTTTCCGGGCAGGAACCCGAAGATCTTGTCCCGAACCGCGGGCTCGGGGCCCCAGCGCTCGCCGAAGACGTACATCCGGGCGGCCGGGTCGGCCACCGCGCGCTGGACGTAGTGGTCGAGCAGGTCGGCCAGGTCGTTGTCGGGGCCCTCCGCGTCCGGCGGCAGGGACCGCAGCTGCGCCGGGTCGAAGAGGTTCCCGCGCACGAAGTCGAGGTTGGCGCCGCCGGGTCCGTGCGGCAGCGTGTTCCAGCCGGACCCCAGGCCCTCCAACTGCGCCGTGACCGGGTGCTGGAAGTCGTCGCTCACCAGATAGAGCAGCTCGGACGGCCGCTCCTGCGACTTCACGTTGACCGACGCCCGGTAGTGCACTCCCTGATCGTCCGTCAGGTGGATCTGGTAGTGCGGAGTGTCGGACGAACCCTCGCGGCGGGTGTCGACCGCCCGTGTGATGAGTACGCCGTAGGTCTTCAGTGGCATGGCGACCAACTCCCCCTGGGGGCGGGCACTTTGCTCGCCCTATGAGGAAATGGTAGGGGGATCGCGCCCGATTTCAGGTGGTTGGGTGAGAATTCATGTCTCGTTCGACTGCCTACGATCGGCCCGTGGCCTTCTTCCTGCTGGAGCGCGAGTCTCCGTATCCCGTCGACCAGAGCTGGCGCCGGCTCACCGAGTGGCAGCGGCACGCCGATGTGGTCCCCCTGACCCGCATCAGAGTGGTCACGCCGCCGCCGACCCATCAGGGCACCGTGTTCGTGGCGCGGTCGGGTGTGGGCCCCTTGGCGTTCGACGACCCGATGGAGGTGGTCGTCTGGCAGCCGCCGGGACACGACGGGCCGGGCATGTGCCGGCTGGAGAAGCGCGGCTCGTTCGTGACGGGGTGGGCCGAGATCGAGGTGCATCCGGCGGACGGCGGGGGTTCGCGGGTGGTCTGGCGGGAGGACATCAGGGTGCGGTTGCTGCCCGGGTTCCTCGACCGGGGGCTGGCCTGGGCGGGGCGATGGATGTTCGGGCGGGCGGTGGAGGGGTTGCTGCGGGGGGACTGACGCGAATGGGAACGGCAGCGGAGGGAGTGACGGGGATGGGCGGTCGCACGCAGGTTGGCACCCGCTGGGCCGCTCCACCCCCTGAACGCCCCTGAACGTCAGCCCAGAATCGGCGGTTTGGCGAACCGTACGAGTTCCAGAGCCTGTTCGGGGAACCAGTCCCCCGCGTCTGGATCGACCATCCCTCGCTCCGGGTCCTCGGGGCCCGGAGTGCCGCGCAGGCACAGCCCGTCCGACTCGCCCGGTGTCTTGATCCACAGCCTGGCGTCCTGCAAGGGGTCGCCGGTGCGCAGGGTCGGTCGGGCACCCAGGCCGCGGTTCGGTGGGTTGCACCAGTCCTGCGGGTCCGGGTACTTGCCGGCGGGCGGCGTCCAGGGGCCCTGACCGTTGCGGCTGGAGTCCGTGACGAAGTGCTTCATCCGGGACGCGGGCACGTGGACGTGCGCGTCGAGCCAGGCCTGCGCGTCGGCCCGCGGCCACCACTGGTGCGGGCACTCGGCGACGTCGCCGCCTCCGTCGACGTACGCGAGGCACGACGAGATCAGCTTGCCGTACCAGGAGTTGGCGTCGTCGGTGTTGTAGTTCGAGGCGTTGGTGTAGAAGCCGGAGGCGTGCGCGATGCCGCCCCTGATCAGGCGCGGCACGATGGAGTTGACGGTGTGCCAGCCGGGGTGCCCGGTGTCGAGGTACACGCGTGTTCCGCGCAGCGGCTCCAGTACGGACACCGCGTAGTTGACCTCGACGTACCGGGCCGCGGTCTTCGTGCCCTGCGCGTCGTCCTGGCCGCAGTCCGCGGGCAGCAGGGCGAGGGCGTCGGGTTCGAGGGTGACAAGGGCGTCGCGGCCACCGATCCCACGCGCCACCGCGTCGATCCACTCCTTGTACTCCGCCGTGTTGGAGGCCCCGCCCCCCGAGTAGTTGGAACAGTCGCGTCCTGGGATGTTGTAGAGCGCGAACACCGGGATCGCGCCCTCCCGGTCCGCGTCCCGCGTCACCCCCCTGATCAGCCGCTCCACCTGGGCCGGCGTCTGGTCGCCGTACCAGACGGCCTGCGGGGTGTTCACCATGGCCACGATGCCCGCGGCGTCCAGGAACTGGCCCGCTCGGGCGAGGTCCAACGCCTGCCGGTAGGCAGCCGGGTTGGCGTCGGGGACGTACAGGGAGGGGCCGCGTTCGAGGGAGTCCGCGGCCTGCGCCTGAGATGGTGTGACGAAGAGGGCCGCCAGCCCGAACGACAGGGCGGCGAGCCATGTTGAGGTACGTCTCATGTGGGTTCACTCCTGGATCGCAACGGTCACGAGGGACTTGCGGGAGCGCTCCCACAGGAGCGTCGTCGAGGGACATGCCCGCGTCAATACGTCGGGCTCGGGATTACTTCGTACGACTGATGCGACCGAGTCGGCCTATGCGGCTATGCGGCTATGCGGCTATGCGGCTATGCGGCTATGCGGCTATGCGGCTATGCGAATGATGGACCCGCCGCGTCCCAGCGAGCGAGCCCCTCAGCCGTACGCAGCCGTACGCGCCTCAGGCCACCGACCCGATCCGCCCCACCGACGCCGACTCCGACACCGACGACGCCGCGTCGTGGTGAATCGGCGTGTGCGCCCCGGTGAGCGCGACCCCGCTCCCCCCGCGCCGGTTGGCCACGATCTCCGAGGCGATGGACAACGCCGTCTCCTCGGGCGTACGGGCGCCCAGGTCCAGCCCGATGGGTGACCTGAGCCGCGTCAACTCCAGCTCGGTCACGCCGACTTCACGCAGGCGCTCGTTCCGGTCGAGGTGGGTCCGGCGGGATCCCATCGCGCCCACGTAGGCCACCGGGAGCTTCAGCGCGAGCTGGAGCAGCGGGACGTCGAACTTGGCGTCGTGGGTCAGTACGCACAGCACCGTGCGGGAGTCGACTTCCGTGCGGGCCAGGTACTTGTGCGGCCATTCGACGACGATCTCGTCGGCGTCCGGGAAGCGTGCGGCCGTCGCGAAGACGGGGCGGGCGTCGCAGACCGTCACGCTGTAGCCGAGGAACTTGCCGATGCGGACCAGCGCCGACGCGAAGTCGATCGCGCCGAAGACGATCATGCGGGGCGGCGGGACCGACGACTCCACCAGAACCGTGAGCGGTGCTCCACAACGAGAGCCCTGCTCTCCGATCTCCACGGTGCCGGTACGGCCCGCGTCCAGGAAGGCGCCCGCCTCCCCCACCACGGTCCGGTCCAGCTCGGGATGGGCGCCGAAGCCGCCCTCGTACGAGCCGTCGGGACGGACGACGAGGGCGCGCCCCAGCAGTTCGGCCGGGCCGGTCACGATCCGGGCGACCGCGGCCGCCTCCCCGTCCGCCGCGGCGGCCAGCGCGGCGGCGAGCACCGGCCGGGCGTGGTCGCCGGAGCGGACCGGGGTGACCAGGATGTCGATGATGCCACCGCAGGTCAGCCCCACCGCGAACGCGTCGTCATCGCTGTAGCCGAAGCGTTCGAGGGCCGACTCCCCGTCCTCCAGGGCCTGTTGGCACAGTTCGTAGACCGCGCCCTCCACGCAGCCGCCGGAGACCGAGCCGATCGCCGTGCCGTCGGAGTCGACGGCGAGGGCGGCGCCCGGCTGGCGGGGCGCGCTGCCGCCGACGGCCACCACGGTGGCCACGGCGAAGTCGCGCCCCTGCTCGACCCACCGGTGCAGCTCTTCGGCGATGTCCAGCATGTCTCGGTCTCCTTCGACGACGTGGCAGCGGTTGCGTGGAGGGTTCCAACAGGGCGTTCCGGAAGGGCGTGTCAGTGCACGCCCATCCAGCTCTCGATCGGGTTGAGGGCGAAGAAGACGAAGAAGATCACCGTCAGGCCCCACATGAACGCCCCGATCTCCCGGGCCTTGCCCTGGGCGACCTTGATGGCGACGTAGCTGATGACTCCGGCCGCGACACCCGCGGTGATGGAGTACGTGAACGGCATGATCACGACGGTCAGGAAGACCGGGATCGCGGTGGCGCGGTCGGCCCAGTCCACGTGCCGGGCGTTCATCATCATCATGGCGCCGATGACCACCAGGGCCGCCGCGGCGACCTCACCCGGGACGATCGCGGTGAGCGGGGTGAAGAACAGGCAGGCCGCGAAGAACAGACCGGTGATCACGGAGGACAGGCCCGTGCGGGCGCCCTCCCCGACGCCCGTCGCCGACTCGACGAAGACCGTCTGGCCCGAGGCACCGGCCACACCGCCGACCGCTCCGCCCGCGCCGTCGATGAACAGCGCCTTGGACAGACCCGGCATCCGGCCCTGCGCGTCGGCCAGCTTGGCCTCCGTGCCGACGCCGATGATCGTGGCCATCGCGTCGAAGAACCCGGCGAGCACCAGCGTGAAGACGATCATGCCGACCGTCATCGCGCCGACCTCGCCCCAACCGCCGAACTCGACGTCTCCGAAGAGCGAGAAGTCCGGCATCGAGACCGCGCTGCCGTGCAGTTCGGGGGCGCCGCTCGCCCACTGCTTGGGGTCGATGACCTCAAGGGCGTTCAGCACGACGGCCAGTACGGTGCCCGCCACGATGCCGATCAGGATCGCGCCGGGGACGGCCCGGGCCTGCAGCATGAAGATCAGGAGCAGTGTCGCGGCGAAGAGCAGCACGGGCCAGCCGGCGAGTTCGCCGTTCGGGCCGAGGGAGACCGGGGTCGCCTCGCCCTGGTGGACGAAGCCGGCTTTCACCAGGCCGATCAGCGCGACGAACAGGCCGATGCCCATGGTGATCGCGTGCTTCAGCGCCAGCGGGATCGCGTTCATGATCATCTCGCGCAGTCCGGTGACGACGAGAAGCATGATGACGACGCCGTACATGACGCACATGCCCATGGCCTGCGGCCAGGTCATCTGCGGGGCGACCTGCGAGGAGAGCACGCCGGACACGGAGAGTCCGGCGGCGAGGGCGAGCGGCACCTTGCCGAAGAAGCCCATGAGGAGTGTGCTGAAGGCCGCCGCGAACGCGGTCGCGGTGATCAGCGCCTGCTGGCCGAGCGTGTTCCCCGCCGCGTCCTTGCCGGACAGGATCAGCGGGTTGAGCAGCAGGATGTACGCCATCGCCATGAAGGTGGTGGTGCCGCCGCGCACCTCACGCGCGACGGAGCTTCCCCGCTTGGATATGTGGAAGTACCGGTCGAGCCAGGACCGTCCGGCCGGGACGCGGCTACCCGCACCCGCGTCATCGGCGACGGTCTTCGGCTCAATTGACTGCTGGGTCATGTGGGCCTGCTCCCAAGGTTCAAAGGGACACCCGCTCGGCAGCCGCCCTGACGGCTGCTCAACCACCTCGGTGGCTACGGGTTTTGGGAAGGTTCTTCGGCCGCACGACCCGGGGGACGGCCCGAGACGAACGTTGCTTTGATACGTGATGGTGCTGATGGTGCGTCAAGTCCCGCGAGCGGTGCGGTACTTGAGTACTCCGGGCGGCGCGGCGAAGTGTGACGTTCCCTGCGCCGCCCGGAGAGTCCTACGCGGTGCCGGTGAGGTGTTCTGGCCGTACCGGCGTCCGGTTGAGCTCCAGACCCGTCGCGTTCCGGATCGCCGCGAGGACGGCCGGGGTGGACGACAGGGTCGGGGCCTCGCCGATGCCACGGAGCCCGTACGGGGCGTGGTCGTCGGCGAGTTCGAGCACATCGACCGGGATGGTCGGGGTGTCGAGGATGGTGGGGATCAGGTAGTCCGTGAAGGAGGGGTTGCGCACCTTCGCGGTGACCGGGTCGACGATGATCTCCTCCATGACCGCCACGCCCAGGCCCTGGGTGGTGCCACCCTGGATCTGGCCGATGACGGACAGCGGGTTGAGCGCCTTGCCGACGTCCTGGGCGCAGGCCAGTTCGATGACCTTGACCAGGCCGAGTTCGGTGTCGACCTCGACGACCGCGCGGTGCGCGGCGAAGGTGTACTGGACGTGGCCGAAGCCCTGACCGGTACGCAGGTCGAAGGCCTCCGTCGGACGGTGCCGCCACTCGGCCTCGATCTCGACGGCCTCGTCCTCCAGTACGTCCGCCAGGTCGGCGAGGACCTCGCCGCCGTCGGTGACGACCTTGCCGCCCTCCAGGAGGAGTTCGGCGGTGGCCCAGGCCGGGTGGTACGTACCGAACTTGCGGCGGCCGATCTCCAGGACCTTCTCGCGGACGAGTTCGCAGGAGTTCTTGACGGCGCCACCGGTGACGTACGTCTGGCGCGACGCGGACGTCGAACCGGCGCTGCCCACCTGGGTGTCGGCCGGGTGGATCGTCACCTGTGTGACGCCCAGCTCGGTGCGGGCGATCTGCGCGTGGACGGTGACACCGCCCTGGCCGACCTCCGCCATCGCGGTGTGCACGGTCGCGACGGGCTCCCCGCCGACGACCTCCATCCGCACGCGAGCGGTCGAGTAGTCGTCGAAGCCCTCGGAGAAGCCGACGTTCTTGATGCCGACCGCGTAGCCCACACCGCGTACGACGCCTTCGCCGTGCGTGGTGTTGGAGAGGCCGCCAGGCAACTGGCGTACGTCGGCGGCCTCGCCGGCCGCGAGCCACTGCTGCTCCGGCGGCATCGGCATCGCCTTGACGCGGCGCAGGAGTTCGGCGACCGGGGCCGGCGAGTCGACGGCCTGCCCGGTCGGCAGGAGCGTGCCCTGCTCCATCGCGTTGAGCTGGCGGAACGCGACCCGGTCCATGCCCACCTTGTCGGCGAGCTTGTCCATCTGGGCCTCGTACGCGAAGCACGCCTGCACGGCGCCGAAGCCGCGCATGGCGCCGCAGGGCGGGTTGTTGGTGTAGAGCGCGATGGCCTCGATGTCGACGTTGTCGACGACGTACGGTCCCGCGCCCAGCGAGGAGGCGTTGCCGACGACCGCCGGCGAGGCGGAGGCGTACGCGCCGCCGTCGAGGACGATCCGTGCCTTCAGGTGCGTGAGCTTGCCGTCCTTCGTCGCCCCGTGCTCGTAGTAGAGCTTCGCGGGGTGGCGGTGGACGTGCCCGAAGAAGGACTCGAAGCGGTTGTAGACGATCTTGACGGGCTTGCCGGTGCGCAGCGCCAGCAGGCAGGCGTGGATCTGCATCGACAGGTCCTCGCGGCCGCCGAAAGCGCCGCCGACGCCGGAGAGCGTCATACGGACCTTGTCCTCGGGGAGGCCCAGGACCGGGGCGATCTGCTTGAGGTCGGAGTGCAGCCACTGGGTGGCGATGTAGAGCTCGACGCCGCCGTCCTCGGACGGCACGGCGAGACCGGACTCCGGGCCGAGGAAGGCCTGGTCCTGCATGCCGAAGGTGTACTCGCCCTTGACGATGAAGTCGGCCTTCTTGGCGGCCTCGTCGGCGTCGCCGCGGATGATCGGCTGGCGGTGCACGATGTTCGGGTGCGGGACATGGCCGATGTGGTGGTCGTCGCGGCCCTCGTGGATGAGGATCGCGTCCGGCGCGGTGGCCGACGCCTCGTCCGTGATGACCGGGAGATCGCGGTACTCGACCTTGATCTTGGCGGCGGCGCGGCGCGCGGTCTCCGGGTGGTCGGCGGCGACGATCGCGACCGGCTCGCCGTGGTGGCGGACCTTGCCGTGGGCGAGGACCGGGGTGTCCTGGATCTCCAGGCCGTAGTTCTTCACCGCGGTCGGCAGGTCGTCGTACGTCAGGACGGCGTAGACGCCCGGCGTCTTCAGCGCTTCGACCGTGTCGATCGACACGATCTCGGCGTGCGCGACCGGGGAGCGCAGGATCTGGCCCCAGAGCATGTCCTCGTGCCACATGTCGGACGAGTACGCGAACTCGCCGGTGACCTTGAGCGTGCCGTCCGGGCGCAGCGTCGACTCGCCGATGCCGCCCTTGGTCTTGGAGCCCTGGGTGATGTTGGTGGGCGTACCTGTCGTTCCCATGGTCAGACCGCCTCAGACTGTCGTGCGGCCGCCAGCCGGACCGCGTCCATGATCTTCTCGTAGCCGGTGCAGCGGCACAGGTTGCCCGAGAGCGCCTCGCGGATGTCCGCGTCGGTCGGGGTCGGGTTGTGCTCCAGCATCTCGTCGGCCGCGACCAGCAGACCGGGGGTGCAGAAGCCGCACTGGACGGCGCCGGCGTCGATGAACGCCTGCTGGATCGGCGCGAGTTCGCCGCCTTCGCCGGTGTGCGAGTCCTGGGGCTTGGAATTCCACTGCTGGGCGTCCTGAAGCGACGTACCCGACGTACCGCAGGCGCCGGTCCCGCAGGAGCGCTGCTTCGCGTACTCCGCGAGCCCCTCCACCGTGACGACCTCGCGCCCCTCGACCTGGCCGGCCGCGACGAGACACGAACACACGGGTACGCCGTCGAGGCGGACCGTGCAGGAACCGCACTCGCCCTGCTCGCAGGCGTTCTTCGAGCCCGGCAGGCCCATCCGCTCCCTCAGCACGTACAGCAGGGACTCGCCCTCCCACACGTCGTCGGCTTCCTGCTGACGGCCGTTGACCGTGAAATTGACGCGCATTACGCGACTCCCTCCGTGCGGGCGGCGGTGCCGCGGTACGACTCCCAGGTCCAGGTGAGCGTCCGGCGGGCCATGATGCCCACCGCGTGGCGGCGGTAGCTCGCCGTGCCCCGGACGTCGTCGATCGGGTTGCAGGCGGCGGAGCAGAGGTCCGCGAACTGCTTGGCGACCGACGGGGTGATGATCCTGCCGTTGTCCCAGAAGCCGCCCTCTTCGAGCGCCGCGTTCAGGAACTCCTCGGCGGCCTTGGCACGGACGGGCGTGGGCGCGGCGGAGCCGATGCCGGTGCGGACCGTGCGCGTGGACGGGTGCAGTGCCAGGCCGAAGGCGCAGACCGCGATGACCATGGCGTTGCGGGTGCCGACCTTGGAGTACTGCTGCGGGCCGTCCGCCTTCTTGATGTGTACGGCCCTGATGAGCTCGTCGGGAGCGAGCGCGTTGCGCTTCACGCCGGTGTAGAACTCGTCGATCGGGATCAGGCGCGTGCCGCGTACGGACTGGGCCTCGACCTCGGCGCCGGCCGCGAGGAGCGCGGGGTGGGCGTCGCCGGCCGGGGAGGCGGTGCCGAGGTTGCCGCCGACGCCGCCGCGGTTGCGGATCTGCGGGGAGGCCACCGTGTGGGAGGCGAGGGCAAGGCCGGGCAGTTCACCGCGCAGGTGATCCATGATCTTGGTGTAGGACACGGAGGCGCCCAGGCGCACGCTCTCCTCGCCGACCTCCCAGTCGCTCAGCTCGCCGATGCGGTTCAGATCGAGGAGGTACTCGGGCCTGCGGTGGTCGAAGTTGATCTCGACCATCACATCGGTGCCACCCGCAATCGGCACAGCGGTGGGGTGCTCAGCCTTGGCGGCGAGCGCCTCCTCCCAACTGGCGGGGCGAAGGAAGTCCATGAGTGGCTCTCTTCATTCGTATCGTGGTGGTTCTGATCAAGCCAGATCGTGTGCGGCAGGCCCGGCTCGTTCATGAGTTGTTAACGCGGAGTGAGGCCAGTACACAGCGCCGTCCTCCACCGGGGTCAGTCACCGAAACCATGAAGGAGTTGGCTGGCCAGGGTGCGCATCTTGTAGATTCGTATGAACGGAGGTCATCAGTAACCTCTCTGTTTTTCCCTGGAAACAGTGAGCACAGCTCTCGAAAGCCCAGGACACAGGCTCAGGCGGGCGGAAACCCCGCTCGCGGGGTCCTCACCCCGGAGTCGTACAGATCCATCGTAGATTTCAAGACAAAGATCGGCGGCGACGAGAATGCGGCTGCGCGCACTGCTGGACACCGACGCGCTGGGCCTGCGGCTGCTCGGCGGCGAGGACGAGCTGGATCGCACCGTACGCGGTGTGATGACCACGGACCTCAAGGATCCCAGCCGCTATCTCTCGGGCGGTGAGCTGGTCCTCACCGGTCTCGCCTGGCGGCACGACGCCGCGGACTCCGAGCCCTTCGTACGCATCCTCGCGGGCGCCGGGGTCGCGGCCCTCGCCGCAGGTGAGGCGGAGCTCGGCGACGTGCCGGACGATCTGATCCAGGCCTGCGTCCGGCACCGGCTGCCGCTGTTCGGGGTGAACGAGTCGGTGGCCTTCGCGACGATCACCGAGCACGTCGTACGGCAGGTCTCGGGGGAGCGGGCCGGGGATCTGGCGGCCGTGGTGGACCGGCACCGGCGGATGATGACGTCAGGTCCGGCGGGCGGCGGACCCGATGTCGTCCTGGACCTGCTCGGCTCCGACCTGGATCTGCGGGCCTGGGTGCTCTCGCCCACCGGCCGGCCCATCGCGGGCTCGAAGCTCGCGGGGGCCGCGCTGCCCGCGGACGTCTGCGCCAAGCTGGCCGCCGAGCATCTGGCGGCGGCGCGCACCGGGCGCCGGGGGCCGCACCGGGTGACGGTGGGCACGACGACGTACTCGCTCTTCCCGATCCCCTCCTCGGGCCGCTCCACGGGGGCGTCCCGGGATGTGCGCGAGACGGTGCTCTCCGACTGGCTGCTCGCGGTCGAGGCGGACGCCGGGGACTGGCCCGAGGAGCGGCTCGATCTGCTCCAGGGCGTCACCCAGCTGATCTCGGTCGAGCGGGAGCGGCGGGACGCGGCGCGCACCGTGCGGCGGCGGCTCGCGCAGGAGGTCCTGGAGCTGGTGCAGACGGGCGCGGCGCCCGCCGAGATCGCGGCGCGCCTGCGGGTCGCCGCTCCGGTGCTGCTGCCCGGGCTCGGCGCGGCCCCGCACTGGCAGGTGGTCGTGGCCCGGGTCGAGTGGGACGGCGGCGACATCGAGGGCGGCCCGGTCGCCCAGTCGCTCCTGGAGGAGATCCTCGTCAATCCGCTGTCGGCGGGTCCTGAGCACTCCGACCGCATCGCCGTCGCCCACACCGGCGAGGAGGCGATCGCCCTGCTCGCGCTTCCCGCGGTGTCCTCGGAGCACGACGGCACGGAGACCGGGCTGCTCGCCGACACGCTGCTGGAGGCCGTACGGGACCCCCTGACGGCCGGCCTGAACGACGACGGGCGGCTCACGCTCGGCGTCAGCGCCGCCGTGCACTCGGCGGAGGGGCTGCGCGGCGCCCTGGAGGAGGCCCGGCACGCCCGCCGAGTCGCCGCCGCCCGCCCCGGGCGGGTGTGCGCGGCCGGGCACCAGGAGCTGGCCTCGCACGTGCTGCTGCTGCCCTTCGTGCCGGACGACGTGCGCCGGGCGTTCACGGCCCGGCTGCTGGATCCGCTGCGGGACTACGACAGACGCCATCGCGCGGAACTGATCCCCACCCTGGAGGCGTTCCTCGACTGCGACGGATCCTGGACCCGTTGCGCCGCCCGTCTCCACCTGCACGTCAACACGCTGCGCTACCGCGTGGGCCGAATCGAGCAGTTGACGAGTCGTGATCTTTCCCGCCTGGAGGACAAGCTGGACTTCTTCCTGGCACTGCGAATGAGCTGATTTGTGGCTGCCCGGATGCGCCGAGTGAGATCAATGACTTTGTGAAATCCTTCACCCACCCCCTTGGCCGGGCCCCGCGATCCGTGCTGAGATGCCAGCACTCAACAGCTCAATGGTGTGCTCGGGGAGGGCAACGTGGCGCATTCCGCCATGTCTGGTTCCGGAACGACTGCAGGGGACGATCCGCTCCAGACCGCGGTATGGCGGCTGCGCTCGCGCGCCTGCTGGGCCGACGCGGCGGCGCTGCTCGATCCGCGCACCGCGGGGGCGGCGCTGCAGAGAGCGTCGCTTCTCGTGGAGGGGTGTCTGTACACCGAGCAGGGCTGGGCCGAGGCGGAGGACGCGCTGCGGACGGCGGAGGCGGTGGCCCAGAGCGACGACGAGCGGGGCGCGGCGGCGTGTGAGCGCGGGCAGCTCGCGTACGCGGCCACGCTGCTCGGCGTACGGGACCGCGCGGACGAGGCGCGGGCCGCGCTCAGCCGGGCCGCCGCGTTGATCACGCCCGGGGCACCGGGGCGGGCGCTCCTGGACTTCCGGCGCGGTCTGGTCGCCCAGAACCTCGCACACTCGCCGGAGTCCGCGCGCGCCGCCTACCGGCGCGCCCACGCGGGCGCCACGGCGAACGGCGACCTCCTGCTGCTTTCCTTCACCTGGCGTCATCTCGCCGGACTCGCCCTCCAGGAAGGCGAGTTGGCGGAGGCCCGGCACGGTTTCGCCGAATCCCTGCGGATCCGCGAGGAGTTGGGCTTCCTCGTCGGCACCGTCCCGGCGCTCGCCTCTCTCGCGGACGCCGAGACCGAGCCGGAGGCGTCCCGGCTACGGGCCGAGGCAGGACGGCTGTTCCGGCTTCTGGGCGGCGTACCGACGTGGCTGGCACAGCAGTTGGACCCACCGGCGGCGACGGCCTAGCTGCCGCCATGCAGGGCGGATGAAGTCCGCTGCGGTTCGCCGGCGCCCTGAAGGCGCGCGGGGAACTGCGCGGCCAGCCACGGCGGTGCCGCAGACGGTCGACGGCACATCCCGCCACTTCCAGCGGAGCGCTCAGCTGTTCTGGACGTCCGCCCACAGCTCCTGGGCGAACGTCCAGGCTTCGGCGCGCAGTTCGGGGTTCTGGACGAGGAAGACGACGACGCCCACGAGGAGGGCCAGCTTCAGCAGGTCGCTGAGACCCGAGCCCGAACCCCTGCGGGCCCGTCGGCGGCGCTGGGCGTCCATCTGGTCGTTCATCTCACGGAATCGGCGTGACTGGTCGAACTGCTGCTGCGCCTGCCGGCCTGGATCGGGACCCATCGTCGGTCGCCCCCGGGAGTAGGAGTGGTCGTGCCTGCACGGGGGAGCACGCGACCGGCCGGGCGCCGGGTTGCCCCTGTACGGGACTCGTTGCGCGGAGCCCACGCGTCCGTGACACGGGCGCCGCGAGGGGACGCTCACCGAGGGCGGTGGCTACGCGCCCGCGAAGTGCTCCCGTACGAGCGACTGCACGACCGGCAGGTCCTGGGCGGCCAGCGCCTCCAGGAGGGCGGTGTGTTCGGCGGCGTCGGCGACGAGGTCGGCGCGGCCGCGGGTGGCGGGGCCGCCGACCAGGGGCCACTGGGCGCGGCGGTGCAGGTCGTCGGCGATCCGCACCAGCTGGCTGTTGCCGGCGAGGGCGAGGACGGCACGGTGGAAGGCGCGGTCGGACTCGGCGTAGGTCGCCCGGCAGCCGAGGGACGCGGCCCGTACCGTCGCGTCGGCGAGCGGGCGCAGCTCGGCCCAGCGCGCGGCGGGCACCGTACGGGCCAGCCGCAGCATCACCGGGACCTCGATCAGGGCGCGGATCTCGGCGAGTTCGGCCAGCTCACGCGTGCCGCGCTCGACGACCCGGAACCCGCGGTTGGGTACGACCTCGACGGCACCTTCGAGCGCGAGCTGCTGCATCGCCTCCCGTACGGGCGTCGCCGACACCCCGAAACGCTCACCGAGCACGGGCGCCGAGTAGACCTCCCCCGGCGCCAGCTCACCCGCCACGAGCGCGGCGCGCAGGGCGTCGAGGATCTGCCCGCGTACGGAAGCACGCTGCACGACGGGACGCGCGCTCTCGGCGCGGGGGCGCGGGATGGGCGCCTCGCTGTGCGTGTGCTCACCGCGGACCCCGGCACCTCCCGGGGCGGCATGCCTCCCCCGGTCCACGTCCGCGGCCTGCGGCTGCGCGGGCACCCGAACGGCCTCCGTACGGATGTCCGGGGTTCCCGCCCCTGCGGAGCCGTGCGCGCTGCGCCGACCGGCCTGCTCCACGGGAACCTCCTCCGGGCTTGTTGGTACTTGGGGGTCAATGCGGCGGTTGTTACTCGTCCGTCAAGCACCATAGGCCCAGTCGCTGTCAGTTCAAACATCGATCGCTCAGGGTAAGGTAAGGCTAACCTTTCAACGATCGTGAAGCGATGGTCACCGTATGCACGCTCCCGCCCCGACCGCAGGCGCCCCGGCCCGTGCCGAGGCACGTCCGGCCCGTTCGGCGGTCGCGGACGCGTACGCCCGGCTGACCGAGGTCTTCCCCGGACTGAGCGTCACGGAACTCGGACAGGACGAAGCGGCCCCTCGGGACGACGGCTGGGTCGGCGCCGCCGGGCTCGCGGCGGGCGGGGCCGACCTCGACGCGTTCCTGGCGTGGGACGACGCCCAGGTGATCCGGGACTACGGGCAGCGGGCGCGCCCCGACGTGGTGGCCAGCTTCGGGCTGCACCGCTACGCCTGGCCCGCCTGCCTGCTGATCACCGTGCCGTGGTTCCTGGAGCGCCGGGTGCCCCGCCTCCCCGTGGAGCAGGTCACATTCCAGCGCGCCCTCGGCCGCATGGCGGTGCGGACCGGAGAGTTCGCCTGCCTGCCGGACGACCCCGCGGCCGGCCTGCCCGGCGCCCGCGTCGTGCCGGACGAGGAGGCCCTGCGGGCCGAGGTGCGGTCCGCCGTGGCCGAGCACCTGGAACCGGTCCTCGGCGGTTTCGGCCCGCGCATGCGGCGGCGCGGCCGGGCCCTGTGGGGCATGGCGACGGACGAGATCGTCGAGGGCCTCTGGTACGTCGCCCACCTCCTCGGCGAGGAGCAGCGCGCGATGAGCGAGCTGGAGCTGCTGTTGCCGGGGGCGACCCGGCCGTACGCGGGTTCCGCCGCGTTCCGTGAACTGACAGGACCGAACGGGGAGTCCCTGCCCACCCGCGACCGGGTGAGCTGCTGCCTCTTCTACACACTGCGCCCCGAGGACACCTGCGCCACCTGCCCGCGTACCTGCGATGCCGACCGCGTCGTCAAGTTGACGGCCGCCGCCGCAAGTTGAGGCACCCCGGGGCAGACCGTTCGAGGCACCCCGGGTCGGACCGCCCCCGCACATGCCCTAAGATCAACTCCCGCTGGACCGCCCACGGAGGCGTCCGCGGATTACAGGCGCTTCACAATTTCCTCACTTGTCGCAGGAACTTTCCGTTGAACCACCCGTACGGGTAGTGTTAATCGCACTCAACTCCCGTCCCTCGCGCGGCAGTTCGAGCAGAATGTCGCCTTGCGCATCCCCTTGCACTCCCTTGGCGGCCTCTTGCCCCGAAAACCCCTGAGGGCCGATGGGATTGGGCCACTATGACGGGCGTTACGCCCTATCCCAATGCAAGGGACCCCAGATGAGACTGACCGACATATCGCTGAACTGGCTGCTTCCGGGCGCCGTTTTGCTCCTGGGCCTGCTGGCGGCGGTGGCGGTGCTCGCGCGCGGCAAGCGGTCCGGGGAGAAAGCGGCGGGCACGGAAGACTCGTGGGAGCGCAGCGAGGAGCGCCGCAGGCGCAAGGAAGCCCTCTACGGCACCGCCTCCTACATGCTGCTCTTCATCTGCGCCGCGGTCGCGGCCGCGCTCTCCTTCAAGGGACTGGTCGGCTTCGGCGAGGAGAACCTCGGCCTCTCCGGCGGCTGGGAGTACCTGGTCCCGTTCGGCCTGGACGGCGCGGCCATGTTCTGCTCCGTGCTCGCGGTGCGCGAGGCCAGCCACGGTGACGCGGCGCTCGGCTCCCGGATACTGGTGTGGACGTTCGCCGGTGCCGCCGCCTGGTTCAACTGGATGCACGCGCCCCGGGGCCTCACCCACGAGGGCGCCCCGCAGTTCTTCGCCGGCATGTCCCTGTCGGCCGCTGTGCTGTTCGACCGCGCGCTGAAGCAGACCCGCCGTGCCGCGCTCCGCGAGCAGGGCCTGGTCCCGCGTCCGCTGCCGCAGATCCGGATCGTCCGCTGGCTGCGCGCGCCCCGTGAGACGTACAGCGCCTGGTCGTTGATGCTGCTCGAGAACGTCCGCACCCTCGACGAGGCCGTGGACGAAGTGCGCGAGGACAAGCGCCAGAAGGAGCAGACGCGACTGCGCCGCCGCAACGAGGAGCGCGTCGAGCGTGCGCACCTCAAGGCGCTCAGCCGTGGCCACAAGGCTCTGCCCCCCGGCCCCGGTGGTGGCGGCGGTGGCGGACGGGAGCTCGAGTCGGCGACCGTGGAGCGAACCTCCGCCCAGGCCTCCGCGGAGCCTGCGATATCGGCCCCGGAGCAGCTGCCCGTCCGCTCGCGGCCCTCCCTTCAGCCCGTCCGCAAGAGCGCCGAGCCGTTCACCGTCGACCTCACGGCGGAGGACGACACGATGGCCCTGCCGCGACTCGACTCCCTGGAGCGCAAGCTCAAGGATCTCGAGCAGCAGTTCGGCTAGGACGTTCGGCCGGGGTTACCGGCCAGGACTGAGAACACTGGGACGGCGGCGCGGTTTGCTTTACACCGCGCCGCCGTCCAGTTCGAACCACACCGCCTTGCCCACGCCGTGCGTCCGCACACCCCACGCGTCCGCGAGGGACTGGACGAGAACGAGCCCTCTGCCATGCGTACCGTCGTCGGCGTTCGGTACCCGCAGCATGGGCCTGCGTCCCACGAAGTCCCTTACCTCCACGCGGAGTCCACGGGGCCCGACGGTGGCCGTCAGGACCGCGTCGTGATCGGTGTGGATGAGTGCGTTGGTGACCAGCTCGCTGGTCAGCAGCTCGGCTATCTCCGACCTACCCGGCCTCCCCCAGTGCCGTAAGAGTTCCCTCAGCGCCTTCCGGACCTCGGGCACCGCCCGCAGATCCGCCCTGCCCAGCCTGCGCCTCAGCTGCGCACCGCCCGGCTCCATCGCGCTGTCGGCCGCTTCCTCCACCGTTTCCCCGGAGGAGGCCCCGATGGCCATCGGACCACCTCCTCGTGCCTGCCTCTTCATGACCCCCGCCTGCGCGCCGATGTCGGTTCCTTCCCGCTCGAACACGTTCACGGGGATCCATGCCCGCTCCACCACGCGACAGTCATGTCGAATGGTCAACGACCGTTCGTACGGGGCCGAATGCCCGGCGCCTCTGCCGGGAAGGACACTCTGGTGGAACCAGTGCGTCTGCAGTTCGGGCCACCGCTCGACCCTGTGCACGCACACACCTGCGAGCCGACATCCGTGGGGACGCACCGGCCGATGACGATCGGCCCAACTACCGATCCACCACTGCCGATCCAGCCGTATTCAGCCCGGGCCGGAGGTTTTTCGCCCCCTCCGCCCCTACCCGTCCCGTTCCTGGGGGCTGCCGCCCCCAGCCCCCCGCCTTCGGCCTGAACGGCCTCGTCCTCAAACGCCGGACGGGCTGAGGGGGTTAGCCCCTCCGGCGTTTGAGGAGCGGGGTCTGGGGCGGAGCCCCAGGAACAAGGGACGGGTAGGGGCGGAGGGGGCGAAAAAACCCACAGCCCAGCCCCGCCCCCTGGCCCCCAGGGCCGACTGAGCGCCGACGCGTCTAAGGACGCGGCACGTTCCGTAGGTTGGAGCGGGCCATCTGAACCATCCGCCCCACTCCCCCGTCCAGCACGATCTTCGAGGCCGACAGCGCGAACCCGGTAACCATCTCCGCGCTGATCTTCGGCGGAATGGACAGGGCGTTGGGATCGGTGACGATGTCGACAAGGGCGGGACCCTTGTGCTTGAAGGCGTCCTTGAGCGCACCGGCAAGCTGCCGGGGCTTCTCGACACGAACGCCGTAGGCACCGCAGGCACGAGCCACAGCCGCGAAGTCGGGGTTCTTGTTCGTGGTGCCGTACGAGGGAAGCCCCGCCACCAGCATCTCCAACTCGACCATGCCCAGGGAGGAGTTGTTGAAGAGGACGACCTTCACGGGCAGGTCGTACTGGACGAGGGTGAGGAAGTCGCCCATCAGCATGGAGAATCCGCCGTCGCCCGACATCGAGACGACCTGCCGCTCCCGGTCGGTGAACTGGGCGCCGATGGCCATGGGCAGCGCGTTCGCCATCGAGCCGTGCGAGAACGAACCGATCACGCGGCGCCGGCCGTTGGGCGAGATGTAGCGGGCCGCCCACACATTGCACATCCCGGTGTCGACGGTGAACACCGCGTCCTCGTCGGCGAGTTCGTCGACGAGAGAGGCGACGTACTCGGGGTGGATCGGAACGTGCTTCTCCACCTTCCTCGTGTACGCCTTGATGACTCCTTCGAGCGCGTCCGCGTGCTTCTTCAGCATCCTGTCGAGGAAACGCCGGTTCTCCTTGGTCCGCACCCGCGGGGTGAGACAGCGCAGGGTCTCCTTCACATCGCCCCACACGGCCAGTTCGAGCTTGGAGCGGCGGCCCAGGCGCTCGGGGCGGACGTCGACCTGGGCGATCTTGACGTCGTCGGGAAGGAAGGCGTTGTACGGGAAGTCGGTGCCGAGCAGGATGAGGAGATCGCACTCATGAGTTGCCTCATAGGCGGCGCCATAGCCGAGGAGGCCGCTCATGCCGACGTCGTACGGGTTGTCGTACTGGATCCATTCCTTGCCCCGCAGCGCGTGCCCGACCGGGGACTTGATCTTCTCCGCGAACTCCATGACCTCGGCGTGCGCGCCAGCCGTGCCGCTGCCGCAGAAGAGGGTGACCTTGTCGGCCTCGTCGATCATCGCGACGAGCTTGTCGATCTCGGCGTCACCGGGCCGGACGCTGGGCCGGGAGGTGACGAGGGCGGTCTCCAGGGCCTTGTCGGGGGCGGGCTCGGAGGCGATGTCGCCGGGGAGTGAGACGACGCTGACGCCGGACTGGCCCACCGCGTGCTGGATGGCGGTCTGGAGCAGCCTCGGCATCTGCTTCGGGTTGGAGATCATCTCGTTGTAGTGGCTGCACTCGTTGAACAGCCGTTCGGGGTGGGTCTCCTGGAAGTAGCCGAGGCCGATCTCGCTGGAGGGGATGTGGGAGGCGAGGGCGAGCACCGGGGCCATGGAGCGGTGGGCGTCGTACAGGCCGTTGATCAGGTGCAGGTTCCCTGGGCCGCAGGAACCGGCACAGGCGGCGAGCCTGCCGGTGACCTGGGCCTCCGCGCCCGCGGCGAACGCGGCGGTCTCCTCGTGCCGGACGTGGATCCAGTCGATGGCGGAGTTGCGCCGGATCGCGTCCACGACCGGGTTGAGGCTGTCGCCGACGACTCCGTACATCCGCTTCACCCCCGCACGGGCGAGGATGTCGACAAACTGTTCGGCGACGTTCTGCTTGGCCATGACTTCACGTGCCCTTCGGTATCCCGAGATCCCTCTGGGTTCCATGAATTCACAAGGCCAACCGTTACGCCTCCCAAACGGCCGCCGCTGTCCGATCGTCGGCGTATCCCTTGACCCGCACCTGGGTGTCCGCGAGGAACGCGGCGAGACCGGGCGGTTCCCCCTCCGACCACCGCGCCGTCAGATGCTCCGCAAGCTCCGGTTCGCCGCGCAGCGGCTCCGCGAGGCCGCCGGTGCACAGCAGGAGGGTGTCCGTCGGGCGGGCGACGGAGGCGCGGAAACGGAACGGGGCGCGGGGCGGTTCGGCGATCGCCTCGTACGGGCTCGGGGGTGTGGTGATCCCCAGGTCCATGGTGAGCCGGTCGCCCTCCGGGGTCTCGTGCGGCAGCGACCCGAAGCCGACCACGGCCTCCCCGGCGGCGTCGGCGACCCGCGGCTCGATGTCCTGCCACTCGCCGTCCCGCAGCCGGAACAGGCCCCCGGCTCCGACGCCGAAGAACACGCGCGTACGGCACTCGGGATCGGCGGGCAGCAGCAGGCACCGCAGGCTGGCGGTGTACTCCTCGGGTTCGATGCCCTGCTCGGCCGCGCTAGCCCGCAGTTTGCCGAGGCTGCGGTCGGTGAGCCGGTGCAGCCCCGACTTCAGGTCCCCGCGCCGGGCGGCCCGGATGTCCTCGGCCAGCCGCACATGGCTGCGCCCCACGGCCCGCCCGATCCACTGGCAGGCCTCGGCCGCGGCCAGGTGCGCGCCGGGCGTGGCCCGGGCCCCGGTCGCCATCGCGACGAGCACGAGCGCCTGCTCGCCCGTCCCGAACCGGGCGGTGAGCAGCGAATCCCGGCGTGGTTCGCCCCGGTAGCGCGCGGAGTCCCCGCGCACAGAGACGGCCCGCAGCGTGCTGGTCCCGTAGCGCGCGCCGTCCAGCACCGTGTCGGCGACCAGGTCGTCGAGCTCGTCCGGGTCGGCCGGCGGGAGGGCAGTGGGTTCGGCGTCGTAGGTGGGCGGGCCCGAGCCGACGTAGTCGACGGTGGGGGGCTGGTACGGGACGGAGAGCGTGGGTGTGCGGCTCTGGAGGGCGGGCGGTGGCGGGGCGTCCTGGGGCGCGGGAGCCTGCGAGGCGGGCGCGTGCGAGGCAGGAGCGGCCGCGGCGGGTGACTCCGTGGACGTACGACTCGGGGGCTGCTGCGGGCGGAAACCCGGCGGGGTCGGCCCCGGCGGGAAGATGGCGGGAACGGACGGGTCGGCGGGCGGGCCTGTGGGCAGAGGGGTGGGTGGGGCCTCCCAGGGGGCGGGGCTCTGCCCAAGACCTGGGTCGGGACTCTGCCCGAGACCGGGGCTGGGACTCTGCCCGAGACCAGAGTCGGGACTCTGCCTGGGGGTGTCGCCGCGCTCCCAGCGGGCGGGACGCTGCTCCGGTACGGCCGGGGGCCGGTCCGGCGCAGCCGGAGGCCGCTCCGGATAAGGCGGGGCGTCGAGCCCGGGCCTCCGCTCCGGATGAGGAGGGACGTCGGCTTCCGGCTTCCGCTCCGGTCGCGGAAGGGCGGGCGCGGGCTCAACGCCCACCGTCCCCACGGCCGACGCGAACCGGTCGTCGAGGGAATCGGCCACGGCCGCGGGGCCCGTGTCCTCGGTGGAGTCGTCGTACAACTGCCCCCACCAGTCGTCCTCATGACCGGTGGGCTTCTCCCCCTGCTGGCTCATGCCCCTAATTGTCCACCGCGGGAGCCGGATGAAAACGGGGCATCCGGAAAAACCGGCCAAGGGACTGGCCCTCGAACGGCGTGTCGGATGAATCGTCGAACGGCGATGCGAAGCGGACGCCCTGCGAAAGGCCGTTGCGGCGAAACCGCCGGGCGGTCCCACCCCCCACGGGAGAACCGCCCGGCGGCGCCGGAGTGACCGGGACCTAGTACACGTCATAGGTCCGGGTCACAGTCTGTGTGACCGAATTGTCGTCGCTGTCGGTCAGTTCGGCCCCGAGTGTGACCTGACTTCCTGAAGCTCCGCTGTGATTCACAGCCGCGCTCGGCCCGCTCGCGATGACCAAGCAGGGCATTACGGACGGTGTGTGAAGCCGCGGTGGCGTGAGCTTGTCAGATGGGCGGGTGGTGCGGTGATGATGTGCGAGGCGGGTTTACGCCGTGGCTGTTTTCCGCCACTGCTGTCGCCGACCTGCAGAAACCGATCCTTGGGGAGGGGCATCGCCGCATGCTGGGAGCGATAGGTCTGGACGAGACGCACGAGTCGGCGTACCGGGCGCTGGTGTCCGTGGGCGCCGCGGACGTGCCCGATCTCGCGCGGCGGCTCACGCTCGGCGAGTACGACACGGAGCGCGCCCTGCGCCGCCTTGAACGGCACGGACTCGCGGCCCAGTCCTCGGCGCGCCCGGGGCGCTGGGTCGCCGCACCGCCCGGTGTGGCCCTCGGCGCGCTGCTCACCCAGCAGCGGCACGAGCTGGAGAAGGCGGAGCTGGCGGCCGCGCTGCTCGCCGAGGAGTACCGCGGGCAGGCCGCCGAGCCCGCCGTCCACGACCTGGTCGAGGTGGTGATCGGCTCGGCGGCGGTCTCGCAGCGGTTCCTGCAGCTCCAGCTCGGCGCGGCCGAGGAGGTGTGCGCGCTGGTCACCGACAACCCGCTCGCCGTCTCCGGGATGGACAACGACGCGGAGGAGCAGGCCGTGGACCGGGGCGTCCGCTACCGGGTGGTCATCGAGCGGGCGGTCCTCGACATGCCCAACGGGATCACCGAGCTGTCCGCCGCGCTCGGCCGGGACGAGCAGGTGCGGGTCGTGGACAAGGTGCCGACCAAGCTGGTGATCGCCGACCGGACACTCGCGATGGTGCCGCTCAGCTCTCGCACCGCGGAACCCGCCGCGCTGGTCGTCCACGAGAGCGGACTGCTCGAGCTGCTCTCCGGGCTGTTCGAGTCGGTGTGGCGGGACGCGCTGCCACTGCGGCTCAGCGGCGGGAGCATCGCGGAGCAGGAGGCGGACGGCCCGGACGGCACCGATCTGGAGATCCTTTCGCTGCTCCTTGCCGGGCTGACCGACGCGAGCGTCGCCAAGCAGCTCGATCTGGGGCTGCGGACCGTGCAGCGCCGGGTGAAGCGGCTGATGGAACTGACGGGCGTGACGACCCGGCTCCAGCTGGGCTGGCACGCGTACGCAAAGGCCTGGGTGGCCCGGGACTGACCTGCGGTTTCCCGCCCGCTCAGTCAGGCTGGGCAGATGGGAGCGTGGGAACTCCTGCTGGTCGGCGTGGTGATACTGCTCGGCCTGGCCGGAGTACTGGTGGCCGGCGTACCGGGGTCGTGGCTCGTATGGGCCGCGGTCCTGTGGTGGGCACTGGAGGACACCCGGGCGCTCGCCTGGGCCGTGCTCGTGGGCGCGACCGGGGTCCTGCTGCTGTCCCAGGCGGTCCGGTGGATGTTGCCGCCCAGACGCCTGCGGGAGAGCGGAGCAACCCCTCGAATGGCGGTATACGCCGGGGCCGGGGCCCTGCTCGGCTTCTTTCTGGTGCCGGTGGCCGGCGCGATACCCGGTTTCCTCTGCGGGATCTACCTCTCCGAGCGGCTGCGCCTCGGCGGGCACGCGCGGGCCGTGGCGTCGTTGCGGACGGCGATGCGCGCGGGCGGGTGGAGTGTGCTGACGGAGCTGTTCGCGTGCCTGCTGATCATGGGGGCGTGGCTGGGGGCGGTGATCTGGGGTTGATGGCACCTGAACCCTCTGATCAAGGAGTCCAGGGTGTCAGCTTCGCCAGGTCGACACTGTCGGCCATCGCCTTCATGCCGGCGTCGTTGAAGTGGAGGTGGTCACCGGGGTCGTAGGCCGGGAGGATGCGGCTCGGGCGGGCCGGGTCGCGGACGACGGCGTCGAAGTCCACGACCGCGTCGAAGAGACCGCGCGTGCGGATCACGGCGTTGACCTTCTGTCGTACGGCCTCACGGGCCGGGGAGTAGGCGCCGTGGCCGCCGTACGGGGTGAGCGTCGCCCCGATGACGCGGATCCCTCGGGCGTGTGCGCGGCTCACGACGCGGCGGTACGCGTCCTCGAAGGCGGCGGTTCTCGTCTGCTCCGGGGTGCCCTTGAGGTCGTTGATGCCTTCCATCACGATCACCACGCGCACGCCGGTGCGGGACAGGACGTCGGCGTCGAAGCGGGCCAGTGCGCTGGGCCCGCGACCCTCCAGGAGGAGGCGGTTTCCGGAGATACCCGCGTTGAGGACGCCGAGCCGGCGGTTCGACGGAAGGGCCTTAAGACGGTCGGCGAGCCGGTCGGGCCAGCGGTGGTTGGCGCTGAAGGACGAACCGGTGCCGTCGGTGATGGAGTCGCCGAGCGCGACCACGCTGCCCGCGGCGGAGGTGCCGAGTACGTCGACACCGGTCACGTAGTACCAGTTGCCGATGGCGGTGGTGTACGCGGTGCCGCTCTCCTCGGCGGTCCGATTGCCCTTGGGAGCAACGAAGTTGGCCTGGATGGCGGAGCGGTGGTAGGTCGCCGGGCCGGAGTCGGCGGGGGTGTGCACCGAGACCAGGAGGTTGGCGTCGGCGGGGATCGGGAGGTACACGGGGTCGGTCACCAGGTCCTTGCCCGCCGGGATCGTCACCGTCCTGGCGCCCCCGAACGTGGCGGTGCGCATCGAACCCGCGACGGCCTTCGGGCTTCTCTGCGCGCCCGGCTCCTGCAACGCGAGGGTGACGGCGCCGAGTTGGAGGGGCCGCGTACCGAGCCGGTTGGAGATCCGGACGCGGGCGGCGCTGCCCCCGACGCTGGTGTGCACGACGTTGCGGATCGAGGCGCCGGGCAGTGCGGGGGTGGTGCCGGAGGCCGCGCCTTCCCAGGTTCCGGTCCAGGTGGGGCTCGGGGCGAGGGCGAAGGGGCCGAGTGCGGGTGCCGCGTCGGCTCTCGCGGACGGTGGGGCGAGAACCAGGGTTGTCACCAGGACCGCGAGGACGTGCCGGACCTTGATCGCGCGGGTCATGCGCCCAACGATTCCCGAGTCGTCGGTCCCACCAACGCACTCTCGCCCCATTGCACGCCATTGGGCGCACGGCCGTACACGCGTACTACGTCCCCGGCCTTAGGTCGTGTCCGCAATGTCAGGGGAGCCAGAGTCGTAGGCAGGCGATGGTGACCAGGGCTTGGTAGTGGCGGGCGCGTTTGTCGTAGCGGGTGGCGAGGGCTTTGTTGTGCTTGAGCTTGTTGAAGCAGCGTTCGACGAGGTTGCGGCGCCGGTAGGCCGCTTTGTCGAGGCGGCAGCGGCTCTCGCCGCGGCGGATGCGGCCGTTGATCTGGTCGATGCGTTCCGGGATCGCTGCCTTGATCCCGCGTCGGCGCAGGTAGGTGCGGATCTTCGTGGACGAGTAGCCCTTGTCGGCGGCGACCCGCTCGGGCCGGGTCCGGGGTCGCCCCGGCCCGCATCCCGGCACCCGGATCCGGGCCATCACTGCTTCGAACTGGGTGCAGTCGTTGACGTTCCCGCCGGTGAGGGTGAAGGCCAGCGGCCGGCCCCGGCCGTCGCAGGCTAGGTGGATCTTCGTGGTCAGTCCGCCGCGGGAACGGCCGATCGCCTCGCCCGGCCACGGCCCCCTTTTCGGGCCCCGGCGGCGTGCTGGTGGGCCCGCACGGTCGTGGAGTCCAGGCACACGATCGTCCAGTCGACCGCGCCGACGGCGTCGGAATGCTGCTGGACGTGAGCCAGCAGCCGGTCCCATGTGCCGTCGGCGGACCAGCGGCGGAAGCGTTCGTAGACCGTTTTCCACGGCCCGTACCGTTCGGGCAGGTCCCGCCAGGCCGCCCCGGTCGACAGCTTCCACAGGATGCCGTTGACCACCTGACGGCGGTCCCGCACCGGACGGCCCATCCGCGGCGGAGCGAGCAACGGCCCGATCACCGCCCACGACTCATCAGTCAACTCATGACGACGCACCACGAACAGACCAACGACCAACCCACTTTGCGGACACGACCTAAAGCCTGTTCCAGAAGTCCGTGAGCGGGGCATTTCCCTTGTATGAGTGGGGTGTTGAGGGCCGAGCCGGTGTGGATCGAGGTGTTCACCGGGCTCCGGGCGGATCGGTTCGCCCGGCTGCTGCGGGCGGTGCGGGAGCGAGGTGGCGAGCATCCGCGGATGGGGCGGCCGTGGCGGCTGCCGCTGGCCGAGCGGGTGCTGCTGGTGGCGGTGTATTACCGGACCAACCTGACCATGCGGCAGCTGGCGGTGTTGTTCGGCGTCTGTCCGGCGACCGTGTGCCGGACCATCCAGCAGGTGGGCCCGCTCCTCGCGCTGGAGCCGGCGCCGCGCTCCGATGGTGCGGTGGAACGGCTGTGGATCGTGGACGGCACGCTCATCCCGGTGCGGGACCGAACTGTTGCCGCCTCCAGCCGCAACTACCGCTTCTCCGCGAACGTGCAGGTTGTCATCGATGCCGACACCCGCCTCGTAGTCGCCACCGCAACCCCGGTGGCGGGCAACATCGCCGACGCCCATGCCTTTCGGGACACCGGCCTGGCCGAGGTCTGCGCCGGAACCACGGTGCTCGCCGACGGCGCCTACTGGGGCACCGGTCTCGTCATCCCGCATCGCCGCCGCGGCAAACGGCCGCTACTGCCCATCCAGGAAGCCGACAACACCGAGCACCGCAAGGTCCGCGCCCGCGTCGAGCACACCTTCGCCCGAATGAAGAACTACAAGATCCTCCGCGACTGCCGACAGCGCGGCGACGGCCTCCACCACGCCGTCCAGGCCGTCGCCCGCATGCACAACCTCGCCCTCGCTACATGATCGACGAACCCGCAACGACGCAACCGCACTGCCCGCTCACGGACTTCTGGAACAGGCTTTAGGGCCAGGATCCGATGCGGACCGGGGTACCCGCGTGTTTGGGTGCCCCATGACCGAATTCAGCGAGGCCGAGCGTGCGTATCTCAAATCGCAGCGGCTGGGGCGGCTGGCCACCGTCGATGCCCACGGGCAGCCGCAGGCGAATCCCGTCGGCTTCTTCCCGCAGGACGACGGGACGATTCTGATCGGCGGCTACGCGATGGGGTCCACCAAGAAGTGGCGGAACCTTCAGAAGAACCCGAAGGTCGCGCTCGTCGTCGACGACATCGTCAGCCTCCACCCCTGGAAGGTGAGAGGCGTCGACATCCGGGGCGATGCCGAACTCCTCACCGGGCCACATGAGTTGGGACCCCATTTCAGTGAGGAGCTGATCCGTGTGCATCCTCGGCGGATTCATAGTTGGGGGCTGGAGGGGTGAGGGGAGGGTGGGGGCGGGTGCGGGTGGGGTGGTTTTTCGCCCCCTCCACCCCTACCCGTCCCATCCTTCCGGGCTACGCCCGGTGTCAGCCCGTCCGGCGTTTGAGGACGAGCGCGTCAGCGCGATGCGGGGGTCTGGGGGCGGAGCCCCCAGAAACGGGACGGGAAGGGGCGGAGGGGGCGAAAAACCCTGTACCCCTGCCGGCTACCAGCGCCCCCTCTTCGCCTCCATCGCCGCCCTGCCCTCCGCCCCCTTCCGCTTCCAGTCCTTGCGGATTTCGGCGCGCAGGCGGGCGTCCGTCTTCGCGACGATGCGCTGGTTCTCGCGGAGGAGTTTGCGGTAGCTGTCGAGGCGGCGTTCGGGGAGGGTGCCGGAGTCGAGCGCGGCCAGGACGGCGCAGCCGGGTTCGGCCACATGGGCGCAGTCCTGGAAGCGGCACTGCTTGGCGAGTTCCTCGATCTCGGCGAAGACCTGGCCGACGCCGGTTTCGGCGTCCCAGAGGCCTACGCCGCGCAGGCCTGGCGTGTCGATGAGGACACCGCCTCCGGGGAGGGCGAGGAGGTTGCGGGTCGTCGTGGTGTGGCGGCCCTTGCCGTCCACGTCACGCGCGGCCTGCACCTCCATGACGTCCTCGCCGAGCAGGGCGTTGGCGAGGGTCGACTTGCCCGCGCCGGACTGTCCGAGGAGCACGGTCGTACCGCCGGAGAGGACGGCCTCCAGTACATCGAGGCCCTCCCCGGAGCTGGCGCTCACCGCCAGCACCGGCACCCCCGGCGCAGTCTTCTCCACGTCCTCCACGAGGTACCCGAGCGTCGCCGGGTCCGGCACGAGGTCGGCCTTGGTGAGGACGACGACCGGCTGCGCGCCGGACTCCCAGGCGAGCGCCAGGAAGCGTTCGACGCGGCCGAGTTCGAGTTCCACGGCGAGCGACACGGCGACGACCACGTAGTCGACGTTGGCCGCGAGGATCTGGCCCTCGGAGCGCTTGGAGGAGGTGGAGCGTACGAAGGCCGTACGGCGGGGGAGATAGCTGCGTACGTAGCGGGGGTTGCCCGCGGGTTCGACGGCGACCCAGTCACCGGTGCACACGACCCGCATCGGATCGTTCGGCGTCACAAACGCGGTGTCCGCGCGCATGACCCCGTCGGCGGTGACCACGTCGCACTGCCCGCGGTCGACCCGGATCACCCGCCCGGCCAGCAGCCCCTCGGCGTCGTACGGGGCGAACTCGTCCGCCCATGCGTCGTCCCAGCCGTAGGACGTCAGAGGGTGGAGAGGGAGAGAAAAGGAAGTCAAGGGAAACCCTTCACAAGGGCGGCCCCGGCACGCGCGCTCAGGCGCGAAGGTTGAGGAAGGTCAGCCGGCGGCCACAGAGGTGGACTTGATGAACTTCTGGATGCGGGCAGCGCCCATCTCAAAGACAGCCATCAGTCACACCTCCCAAGCAATGCCTAGTCGCCCACGGCAACTCCCGGTCGCCGCTCGAACAGCACCGACCCTAGAGGCACACGGGCCCGCGACGCCAGCGAATTACGACGCGCCCAACAGCGACTTGCACGGGGTCCCGCGGCTGCGCTGCAAAGCGGCAGGGGACGCTGCCTGGGGCGCGGTACGCCGTCCTCCAAGGCCTGTTCGGTGACTTGACCCAGAGTTCATCGTCGCCGGCACCGGCGCGGGGCCGGGCGGACGTGAGTGAGAGGCCGGGTCAGCTCTTCCCGGGCCGCGTGACCCACTGGCCGTCGACCCAGCCGCTCACCGTCTCGTAGCCGGAGCGGAACGAGCCGAGGTAGTCCACCCGGAGGTTCTGCTCCGCGGTGGACAGGCGGGCCGTGTAGCCGCCGGTCGTGTTGACCGCGATGTACGGGTACGGGTAGACGGGCCGGGCTGCCGTGACGTTGCCACCCGAGTCGATGTCCTGACTGAACAGGCTGTCCGGAGCCTGGTCCTCGGTCACCCAGCCGATGATCGCGGACAGTGCGTCGATGCTGTCCGGGCCCTGACCGCCGCCGCAGTGCGCCACGCCCGGGAGCAGGAACAGCCGGGCGAAGTCCTGGGTGGCTGCCGCGCCGCCCATCTTCTTCTGCACCGCCTGGTAGTAGGCCATGGAGGCGACGGAGGAGATGTTCGGGTCGGCCAGGCCGTGCCAGATGATCAGCTTGCCGCCGGCTGCCTTGAAGGCGGACAGGTCCGGGTCGGTGGCGTCCATCATCCCTTCGTTGAGCTTCATCAGTTTCCGGTAGTTTGCCGAGGTGAACTCGACGTCCTTCCAGGAGAGTTCGGGGTGGGCCTGGCGTAGAGCAGGTAGCGGACGCGTTCGTTGACGTTGGTCTGGTTCGAGGTCGAGCCGGTCGCGGTGGTCGGGACGATGGCACCGGCCCAGTTGAGCTCGCTGCCGCGCAACTGCCGGCCCGGGTAGAGGAGTTCGCCGTGCTCGTCGCGCGGGCCCGAGTACATCTTGCGCACGGTGGTGACCTGGGCGGCGGTCAGGCAGAAGTCGGCGGCGGTGGAGGTCTGTCCGCTCGCGCACGCGATGCTGCCCGGATCCCAGGCGCAGGCGAGCGGGTCCTCGATGATCCCGTCGTCGGTGGCGCCGCAGCCCGCGAGCACGGCGGCGTGCAGCGGCTTGAGGTCCGTCGTGGTCAGAGTGGCCGTACCGTCCGCGCCCGCGCAGACCGCGTGGGCGTTCCAGGCGTGCTGGAAGGTGTGCGCGGTCCAGTTGTTGGCGGGGGCGCCCGCGACGATTCCGTCGAAGTCGGTCGGGTAGCACTGAGCCTCGGTGAGGGCCTCGTGGCCGCCCTGCGAGCAGCCGTCGTAGTAGGAGTGCGTGGCTGTCCGGCCGTAGAAGCGCTTGATGATGTCCTTGGCCACGACGGCGAGTTGGTGCTCGGACTTGTAGCCGAAGTCGGCCTTCAGGGTCGGGTCGGTGGCGAAGATTCCGGAGCTCGTGCTGGTGCCGTAGTGGCCCTGGTCGTCGGTGGCCACGGCGAGGGCGCCGTCGGTGAGCGGGACGCAGCCGGTGGCGGCCGGGGCGCTGCCCGAGGTGACGACACCGCAGTTGCCGCCGCAGCCGGTCTGGAGGTAGCTCCCCTGCCAGGTCGTCATGGGCAGGCGCAGGTCGAACTGGATCTGCGGGGCGATGAGCCACGTGGTTCTCCTGATCCGGTGGGGGACGGCATGGCCGTGCGGCCACTCCGGGGGAGTTGAACCGGGCATGAGCATGTCCACTCCCGGTCGCGAGACCATGAGACATGTCAACGATCCTGTTAACAAAGAGAGTTGGCGGGATTCATGTGAGATTCACAGGCGAACACTCACGGACGACGCCCACGACCGTTCGCGGGGGCGGGGTGGACGATGAGCGGCAGCGCGTGGTCGAGGCCGGCGTCGTGCCAGAGCAGGGTCGGGGAGTTGGAGCCGAGTTCCAGCTGCGTGCGGGCGGGACAGCTGACGGCCCGGATGTGCCGGCCGACCGCGGTCGGCCCGGTGAAGGTGATGGAGCGGACGTCGGGGTGCCGTACGAGCTGGTCACCGACCGTTTCGCCCGGGCCGGGCAGCAACTGCACCAGCCACTCGGGCAGTTCGGGCAGTTCGGCGTCCAGAAGTGCCCCTGCGAGGGCGATCGAGGACAGGGGGTCTGCTCGGCGGATTTGAGTATCACCGCGTTGTGGGTTACTGCCTTCCGGGTCCTGCTCACCAGCTTCGCCGTCGGGCTGGTGGCGGGTGGTTTGACGGCACTCAGCGGAGCACCCGGAGCGGGTTCGGTACTCGCGGGGCCGGCTGCTGCCGGATCGGCTGTCCCCGTGCTGCGCTCGCTCATCGGGCCACCCGGCGGCGCATGTCGTTGAAAGGCGATGGCGTGCCGAAGGGGTTACTTCGGAGAGCCACTGGCATTGCCCGGCGTGTTCACTTCTCAACGTTGAGCCGAGTCGGGCAGGGGAAGAGAGAACCACACGGCTTTGCCTTCCTCGGCGAGCAAGGTGCCCCAGGTTGAGGCCAGTTGGTCGAGCAGGGCAAGTCCGCGGCCTGACTCGTCATCGGGGCCCGCCGTCCTGGCGCGGGGCAGAACCGGGCTGCCGTCGCAGACTTCGATGTGGAGTTCGTCCCGGGTGCGGCGCAGTCGCAGCCGCAGGGGGTCGCAAGCATGGCGTACCGCGTTGGACAGCAGTTCGGAGGCCAGCAGACAGGCCGTGTCGGTGAGGTCCTCACAGTTCCAGTCCTGCAGGGTGCGGCGCAGGAAGCGGCGGCCTTCCCCCACACTGACCGGTTGCGCCGGCAGGAGCGCGGACGCCGCGGTCACCGGAGCAGACGGGATGCGGGCGAGCAACAGGGTCACGTCGTCGGTGTAGTCGTGGGGGGCGGGCAGCAGGGCAGTGAGCACGGCGTCGGCGGCCCGCTCCAGGCACGGCGTATCGGCAACGGCCTTTTCCAGAGCGATGGCCAGGGCGTCGATCTGCAACTCGATGTCGCTGGTGGGGGTTTCCACCAGGCCGTCGGTGTACAGGGCCAGCACCGAGGCCGGCGGCACGGTCAGCCGGGTCTCCTGGTGTGGTACGTCGCCGACGCCCAGCGGCACGCTGACCGGAACCGGGAGCCTGCGGACCTGCCCGGTGGGATCCACCACCAGCACCGGCAAATGACCGGCCGAGCACACGGTCAGGGCGCTCTCGTCGGGGTCCAGGACCAGATAGCAGCAGGTGACGAGTTGGTCGGGCAGTTCACTGACGACCGCGTCCAGGGCCCGCATCAGCTGCCAGGGCGGCATGCCGGTCTTGGCCAGGGCATGAGAGGCCGAGCGCAACTGGCCCATGACTGCAGCGGCCTCCAGGCCACGGCCCATGACGTCGCCGATCAGCACCCCCATCCGGCCGCCGCCGAGGGCGATCAGGTCGAACCAGTCCCCGCCCACGCCGGGTCCCTGCCGGGCGGGGAAGTAGCGACTGGAGGTGTCCATGCCGGGCAGGGGGGCAGGTGAGCCCATCAGGCTGCGTTGGAGGGTCAGGGCGACATGCCGCTGCTGTTCGTAGAGTTCGGCGAGCTGGGCCTCGGCCTTCTTGCGTTCGCTGACGTCACGGATGGCTGCGGAGACCAGCGTGCCGTCCGGGGTTTCCAGGGGGCTGAGGCTGATCTCGACCGGGAACTCGACCCCGTCCCGGCGCAGCCCGTACAGCTCCAGCCCGGCGCCCATGGGACGCACACGTCGGTTGTCGACATAGCCGTGCCTGTGGGCGGGGTGGTGATGGTGGAACCGCTGGGGGACCAGGATCTCCACCTGTTGTCCCAGGAGTTCTTCCCGCCGGTAGCCGAACAGGGCCTCGGTCTGTGCGTTGACCAGCTGAATGATGCCGGTGTCATCCACGATGACAATGGCGTCGGGGGCGGCTTCCAGCAGGGCGCGGAAGCGCGCTTCGGCGGCCTTGCGTTCGCTGACGTCACGCACGGCGGCGGAAATCAACAGTCCATCGGGGGTCTGCAGCGGGCTGATGCTGATCTCGACCGGGAACTCGGCGCCGTCCCGGCGCAGCCCGTAAAGCTCCAGGTTGGCGCCCATCGGACGGACCTGCTGGTTGGCGGAGTATCCCAGTCGGTGGCTCGGGTGCTGGGCGCGGAAGCGCTCCGGAACCAAAATCTCGATGGGTTGACCGAGCAGTTCGTTCCTTGGATGGCCGAACAAGGCTTCGGTCTGGGCATTGACCAGGCGGATGACTCCGGTGTCGTCCACGATGACCATGGCGTCCGGAGCCGCCTCCAGAAGCGCGCGAAACGGTTCCTCGGCCACGGGAGTGATGCGGGCTAGTGGCTTGCGCTCACCTGGTTCCATGGCGCATCTCAGCATCAAAGAGACCGAGTTCGTGCACCTTTTCGCCAAGTGACCATTCGTGACATTTCTCGGCGGAAAAGAAGACTCGGGTTCCGGTTTCCGGCACAGAACCGCATCCGACGGCAGCCGACGCCGCGAAGAACTTCGACGGCTCCACCCTCTTCGGCGAGTCCGTCCTGCCGGCCGAGCCGGTCCCCGCCCCGGACCGCGTCCACCAGACCCGGAGCGCTTCAGTGCTGGCCGGACTGTGGTTACTGGGCCCCGCTCATCTTTCCGAGGTACTCCTGGACGCGCCCGATCTGCCAGACCTCGCCGATCTTGTGCTTGATGTCGAAGAGATTCGCCGCGTGGACGTCAGGATCCCGGTCGCCCACGGCCTCCTCGACCACGACGGGTATGAATCCGTGCTGCATGGCGTCCAGAGCGGTGGCGCGGACGCAGCCGCTCGTGGAGAGTCCGCCGATGAGCAGGGTGTCGATTCCTTCGGCAGTGAGGTGAGCGGCCAGCTCGGTGCCGAAAAAGGCACTCGGATACTGCTTCGTCACGGTCAGTTCGTCCGCCACCGGGGCCAGCCCGTCGATGAACTCGCCGAAGGGGCTGCCCTCGGTGAATGCCCGCAGAGTGGGCACCTTGCGGAAGAAGACGCCGCCGTCGCTGCCGTCCGCCCGCAGCAGCACGCGCGTGACGATCACCGGAATCCCGGCCCGGCGCGCGTCGGCCAGCAGCACCCTCATCGCCTCGACCGCCGGTTCGACCCCGGCGTAGAGCGGACAGTCCGGGTCGACGTAAGCGCGGGCGGGGTCCACCAGGAGCAGAGCCGGGCAGGTCCCGGGGGTGAGCTCCCCGCCGAACCCGGCGCGCTCGTAGTCCTCCTGCTGGGCCTGCTGTGGGTGCGGGGACTGCTGGGAACCGGTCATGGCGACGTCCTTCGTGTGGTGGCGGGTTCCGGGCGGGCGTCCATGGCGGCGTCAGCGGTACGGGGCAACCGGAACGATGTGGGAAACGCCAGGCAGATCGCTCCCCCCGCCACGGCGATGCCCGTGAGGACGAACCCCGTGACGCGGATGTTGGCGACGAACCGGCTCAACTCGCCCGACGCGAGCACGTTCAGCGTGTTCAGTGTCCCTTCGTACGCGGCGTTCCGGGCCGGTTCGCTCAGTCCCGCCGTCGTGCACGCGAGTGCGAGCGCCGTGCTGAGCAGATAGCCCACGTTCTGCGTGGTCGACCGCAGGCCGTTGGCCACTCCGCGCCGGGCCGCCGGCACGCCGAGCATCAGCGCGCTCGTACTGGGCGTCATGAACAGCCCGGTGCCGGCCCCTATGAGGAAGAGGAACGGGGCCACGGTCCAGAAGGGCACAGCCGCCGGCGACAGCGTCAGCGTGAAGCCCAGCAGCCCGCACGCCGTCACCGCCATGCCCGCCGTCGTCAGCGCTCGCGGAGTGAAACGGCCGAAGAGCGAACCGGCGGCCGCCGAGCTGATCAGCGTGCCGATCGCGACCGGTGTCACCAGCACCCCCGCCTCCAGTGACGTGGCCCCGCCGGCCGCCTGCTCGTGCAACGACGCCAGCAGGACGACGGCGTAGGTGCCGACCGCGTTGGCGAGCACGGCCGCGAGCACCAGGGCGATCGCGCGGGTACGCAGCAACGCCACGTCGACCAGGGGGTACGGCCGCCGCGTCTGGACGAGGACGAACACCGCGAACAGCACGACGGCCGCGCCGCCGCAGACCCACGGCAGCCATCCGGCGACCGTGGCCGTGGCGCGAGGGGTGAGTGCGAGGACCAGAGTGGTCAGCATCGCCATGGACAGCAGTGCGCCCAGCAGGTCGAACGGTTCACGGACCCCGCCGGACCGCCGGACCGTACTGCCTCCGCTCGGCGGAATGAGCGGAACGACCAGCGCCGATGCGACGATCGCGGCCAGTCCGATCGGCACGCAGACGACGAACAGCCCACGCCAGCCGAGCAGTTCGCTCGCCGCGCCGCCGACAACCGGCCCGGCGACCTGGGCCACCGCGGCCACCGTCACATTCCAGCCGAGCGCCCGGCCCAGGGTCCGCGCGGGGAACACGTCGGTCAGCAGGGCGGTGTTGTTGGTGATCACTGCGGCGGCACCGACCGCCTGCACGACCCGTGCCGCGATCAGGAACTCCGCCGACGGGGACAGCGCCGCGAGCCCGGTCGCGGCGGTGAAGACGACAAGCCCGGCCAGATAGAGCCTGCGGCGGCCGACAAGGTCGGCGATCCGGCCGAAGACGAGGATCAGCGCGGTGGTGCCCAGCATGTAGCCGAGCAGGATCCAGTCGGCCTGACCGGGGCCCGCCCCCAGCTCCCTGGTGATCGTGGGCAGCGCGACGGCAAGACCGCTCATGTTGAGGAACACGGCAACCACACCCACCGCGGTGGCGGCGAACACCCACCGCGGATCACGGACGGCGGGCCTCTCCCCGGGCATCAGGCCGACCACACGTCCAGGCCACCGGGGGCCCGCTCGTGATGGCCCGTCACCGACTGGAGTACCTCGGCCGGCCCCAGACGGACGTCGTCGGCCCAGGGGCGCCCGACGAGTTGCACACCCGTCGGCAGTCCCCCGGCGGGGGCGGCGAACGGTCGTCGGACGTACAGGAGTCGGCACCCCCGGAGCCGACGCGCGCGGACTCCGACGACGTTCACCGCATCGTTCACCGGGGAAGCGAGCGCGACTTCATCAGCGGCTGGATGCGTGTACCGAAGTTCTCCAGGCCTTCGAGGAAGTCGTCGAAGACGAGCATGATCCCCTTGGTACCCGCGACTTCGGTGACCTCGTCGAGCATGCTCGCGACGGTCTCGTACGACCCGACCAGCGTGCCCATGTTGAAGTTCACCGCACCCTCGGGCAGCGCGATGGTCCGCGCCGTCGACGTGCCGTCGGAGGTCGTGTCCGTGGCCGTCTCCCCCGCCATGTACGCCAGCGCGGCGTGGTCCGCGTTGTCGTGGTAGTCCTGCCACTTGGCCTGGGCGGCCTCGTCGGTCTCGTCGGCGATGACCATGAAGAGCGAGAGTGCGCCGACGTCACGGCCGGTCTTCTTCGCCGCGTCGACGAGGGTGGCCGTGGTGTCCGAGAGCGCGAGCGGGGTGTTGACGCCGCTGCCCAGGATGAAGTTGTACTGGGCGTGCTCGGCGGCGAACTTCATGCCGGTGTTGCTCTGGCCGGCGGCGACGATGTCGATGTGCCCGTTCGCCGGGCGCGGGGACAGCACGCAGTCGTCCATCTTGTAGAACTCGCCCTTGAAGTTGCTGACGCCCTCGCTCCACAGCTCCTTCATCACGGTGACGTACTCGGCGGCCCGCGCGTAGCGGTTGCCGAAGTGCTCGTCCCCGGGCCACAGGCCCATCTGGGAGTACTCGCCGGGTGCCCAGCCGCTGACGATGTTGATGCCGAAGCGCCCTGGGGCGATCGAGTCGATCGTCACCGCCATGCGCGCGACGATGGCGGGCTCCAGCGCGAGGATCGGTGTGGAGGCATACAGCTTGATGCGCTCCGTCACGGCGGCCAAGCCCGCCATCAGCGTGAACGACTCCAGGTTGTGGTCCCAGAACTCGGTCTCGCCGCCGAATCCCTTGAGCTTGATCATCGACAGCGCGAAGTCGAGCCCGTGTTCCTCCGCCTTCTGCACGATGGCCTTGTTCAGCTCGAAGCTCGGCAGGTACTGGGGCGAACTCTTCGATATGAGCCAGCCGTTGTTGCCGATGGGGATGAAGACGCCGATGTCCATGCCGCTCCTGGTTGGCGGGTGGGGTGAGCCTGACGGGGTATCAACGCGCTTGTGTGATCGATGAGTTCCAGAATGACTTCGAATGTATTCGTCGATCATTACTGGCCCCCTCCCGATCTGTGAACGGTGCGCTACACCGCGGTCGTGCTGCCGCGCCGGACGAGCTCGACACCGAAGTTCCGGTGCACCGGCCGCCCGGCCGCTCCGTCGATCCGGGCGAGCAGCAGCTTCGCCGCCGTCGCGGCCATGTCCCGCAGGGGCTGGCGCACAGTGGAAAGGTCGAACATCGACCAGCCGGACGCCTCCAGGTCGTTGTAGCCGATCACGGAGACGTCGCCCGGCACGTCCAGGCCGAGCCGCTGTGCCGCGTCGAGCGTCCCGTACGCCACGTAGTCGGTGACGCAGAACAGAGCCGTCGGCCTCCGCGCGGCCGGTCCTGCGAGCAGCGCCCGGCCACCCTCGAATCCGGTCGCCGGATCGATCCGGCCGCGGAACACCAGCGCCTCGCCGAGCGGCCGGCCTGCCTCGGCGAGGGCGTCCCGGAACCCCTTCTCGCGCAGCGCGACCCCGGCGTTCCCCAAGGGGCCCGAGACCAGCCCGATCCGTCGGTGACCGAGTTCCAGCAGATGCCCGGCGACCAGTCGGCCCCCGTGTTCATTGTCCGAGGTGACCCGGTCGGCGACAGACGCCCGGCCCGCCCCGTCGAGGTCGCGGTTCAGGATGACGAGCGGGATCCGCCAGTCGATCAGCTCCGACACCATGGGCGAGTCGAGCCACGGCGAGATGTACACGACGCCGTCGACGAGGCCGCCCCGCAGGGCCCGGACGTCCCGGTCGAGCGCGCCCTCGGCACGGTCGCCGAGCAGCAGGATCCGGTACTCGTGCCGGGTGAACTCGTCCCGCAGCGTGTCGACCAGCATGGGATACGACGGGTTGCGCAGATCACGGCTGACGATCGCGATGCTCCACGACTTACGGGTGACCAGCCGGCGGGCGGTGACGCGCGGGACGTAGCCCATCTCGGCCGCGATCGCCCGGATCCGGTCGCGTGTCTTGCGCACGACGCGGGGATCGTCGCGCAGCGCCCGCGACACGGTCGACTGGGACACCTGCGCCTTGCGCGCCACGTCATAGCTCGTCACCGGCCGCTGCACCACGGTCGGATACTAGTGCCCTACGCAGTGCAACCAACCGGAACCTCGGCGTGACCGACCAGTAACTCGTCCTGAATTTCCGCCAGTTGATGCACGCATCCGCTGCCGGAGCCGCAGGTGTGGATCCTGCGAAGCAACGCATCACGTGAGACTGGAACGGTAAAGTCCGCGGCATGAACGCGCGTCTGGCTCTACTCGGCACGGTGGATCCCAGCGTCGCGGAGAGCGAGGTCTTCCGGCTGGCACTCCAGCACGCCGTGGGAGAGCTGAGCGCCCTGGGGGGAACGATTCACCTTCGCGGCCCCATGTCCGCGCTGCGCCTGGTGTCGTCCACCGGTCTGCCTCCCGCGCTCACCCGCTCCTGGGAGATCATCGACCAGGAGGGGCCGTTGGCCCAGGCCCGGGCCGTGCACCAGGGCCGTGGCGTGTGGGTGCCGCGGAAGCCCAGGCCCGCGGACGCGTCGAACACGGAAGTCATCTGGCCCGGCACCGGCCTGGCCGCTTTACCGCTGTTCGGCGGGGACCGCAGCATCGGCGCGCTCACGGTCCTGACGAGCGACCAGGGCGAGCCCACCCCCCAGCAGTGGGACTTCCTCCGGGCGCTGATCACCTGGACCGAAGAGCGCATGAGCCAGGCCCCGCCGCCCTCCACGCCCTCCCGGAGGGAGCTGAGCGGTGACCGTGACCGCCTGCGGCAGGCCTTGAAAGAGGTCAGAGTCGGCTCGTGGGACTGGGACATCCAGGGCGGCGAGCTGCTGTGGGACGAGGCGGCCCTGGAGCTGTACGGCACCAGGCCGGAGGACTACACCGCCAGGGTCGAGAACTGGATGGTGTGCGTCCACCCCGACGACCTGGCGCCGACGCTGGACGCGGTGGACCGGGCGATCCGCGACCACGACGTGTTCGAGGCCGAGTACCGGGTACGGCGCCTGGACGGCACGTACGGCTGGACGCAGGCCCGCGGCCGGGCGACGTACCACGAGGACGGCGAACCCCACCGGATGATCGGCCTGGGCTGGGAGAGCAACGAGTCCCGTTCCGCCCGGGACGCGCTCAGCCGCGCCCTGCGCCACATGAGCGACGGCTTCCTCGCGGTGGACGACGAGTGGCGGATCACCTTCGCCAACCTGGAGGCGGAACGCACGCTGGGCTTCTCCGAGGAGGAGTTGTTCGGGCGTCTGCTGTGGGAGCTGCCCGCCACCCGGGAGGTTCCCGGCATGGAGAGCCGCTGCCGGGAGGCCGCGGCCGAGGAGAGGTCCGTCGGCTTCGACGTGCGGATGGGGGACACCGGCCGTCGCCACCACGTGCGGCTGGTCCCGGGCCCCGATGGCCGCACCCTCTATCTCACCGACGTCACCGAGAAACGGCAGCACGAGGAGGAGCGCCGGGCGTCCGAGCGCGCCGCCGGCCAACGTGCGGCCCGTATGGGTGAGTTGACGACCGCCCTCGCCAAGGCGACGACCTCGCAGGACGTGGTGGACGCGGTCGCGCTCCGGGTGCTCCCGCCGTTCGCCGCCGCCGGCCTCCTGGTGCAGGCCATCGAGGGCGACCGGCTGTACAACGTGGGCGCGGTCGGATACCCGGAGGGCTTTCTCTCCACGGTCAACAGCCGCCCCCGCGCGTCCGGCGACCCGTCCTGGGAGACGATCACGTCCGGTACGCCCCTGTTCCTGTCCTCCGTGCAGGAGTTCACCGCGCGTGCACCGCGGCTGACCGACTCGCCCGACCGTACGGGCATGCAGTCCTGGGCGTTCCTGCCGCTGACGGCGTCCGGCCACACCTTCGGCGTGTGCGTCGTGGCCTTCGACCGCCCGCGCCGCCTCGACGACGAGGAGCGCACCCTGCTGACCACGATCAGCGCTCTCGTCGCCCAGGCCCTGGAGCGGGCTCGCCTGTACGACGCCGAGCACACCCGCTCCCGCGAACTCCAGCGGAGCCTGCTCCCCCGCGCCCTGCCCGACCTGCCCGCCTGCACGGCGGCGGCCCGCTATCTGCCGGCCGGCCAGGGCATGGACGTGGGCGGCGACTGGTACGACATCATCCCGCTCTCGGGCGGCCAGGTCGCCCTGGTGGTGGGCGATGTCATGGGCCACGGCCTGCCGGAGGCGGCGACGATGGGCCGCCTGCGCACGGCGGTCCACACCCTCGCCGACCTGGAACTCCCGCCCGACGAGATCATGAGCCACCTCAACGACCTGGTCGCCGGCATGGGCGAGGAGTCGTACGTGACCTGCCTGTACGCGCTCTACGACTCGACCACCCAGATCTGCTCCATCGCGCGGGCCGGCCATCCCCCGCCGGCGGTGGTCCACCCCGACGGCACGGTCATCTTCCCGCCCCTGGAGGCGGACCCGCCGCTGGGTGCGGCGGAACCCCCTTTCGAGACGGTCGAGTTGATGGTGCCGGAGGGAAGCCTGCTGGTGCTCTACACCGACGGCCTGGTGGAGTCGTCGAAGCGCGAGATGGAGGAGGGCATGGCGGATCTGGCGCGCCTGCTGCACGAGGCGCACCAGGCCGAGCCCGGCACGGACATCGATCTGGAGCGCCTCTGCGACACCCTGACGACGGGTCTGCTCCCCGCCGAGCACGCGACGACCGACGACGCGGCCCTGCTCGTGGCCCGCCTGCACGCCCTCACCGGCGACCGGATGGCCTCCTGGCCCCTCCCCGAGGACCCACGAGCGGCCGGCCAGGCCCGCCGCCACGTCCGCGAACAGCTCTCCCTGTGGGGCCTGGACGACCTGACCCCGACCACGGAACTCCTGGCCAGCGAACTGGTGGGCAACGTGATTCGCCACGCCAGAGGCCCACTGCACCTGCGCCTCCTGCACGGCGCCGAACTGATCTGCGAGGTCTTCGACGGCAGCCTGACGATGCCCCGAATACGCCGCGCGACGGAAACCGACGAGGGCGGCCGCGGCCTGCAACTGGTCACGGCCCTCTCCCAACGCTGGGGCACGCGCTACACGGCCACCGGCAAATGCATCTGGACGGAACAGGCACTGCTCACCCCGGAGAGCCGGCAGGAACCGCCGTCCGACGCCTTGGACTTGATGTTCCTGGACACGGATGAGTTCACGGGGGACTTGGACGCCCTGCTCCTCGCGGACGAGGACCGATAGCGATGTCCCGCGGTGACGGCCTCCGCGACTGAGCGGACACGAGATCGGGGTGGGAGGCGGACATCAGTCGCCGCTCTCCAGCAGCCCGGTCGTGGCCACCAGATAGCCGAGTTGGGCCCGGCTGCCGCTGCCCAGCTGGGCGGAGACCTTGCGGACGTGTTCGGCCACGCTGCGGCGGCTCATTCCGAGGCGGCGGGCGATGACGCTGTCCGTCTCGCCGGAGATCACGGCCCGCAGGATGGTCCGCTGCAGATCGGAGGCGACGACATCGTTGCGCGGCGCCGAGGACGTGTCGTGCACCGGCGTCGCGTGCTCCCAGGTCTGGTCGAAGGACCGGGCCAGGAACCGGACCAGCGACGGGTCCCTGATCTGTACCACTCCGTCGGCCGTTTCGTCGGACACGGGGACGAAGGCGACTTCGCGGTCGCAGATGATGAAGCGTTCGACGACCTCGGCCAGGGTGCGCACCTCGGCGCCGGCCGCCGTGACCTGCTCGATGTACGACATGGTCGGGCGGTGGGTCTGGACGGTGTGCTGGTAGACGGTGCGCTGGCGAACTCCCCGGCCGAGCGCCCGTAAGTCCCTGAGCAGGGCTTGGGCGAGCACCGACTCGGGCCGTCCGCCGCCGGGCTGTGCCGTGAGCAGCTCGGCCCGGCAACTGCCCACGGCTGCTTCGAGCGCCGCGTTGATGACGGCTTTTCCGGCGAGCCGCGCGATCGAGGGCCGCGCCGCCTCCTGCTCCTGTGTGTACACCGCTTCGAAGGCGGCCAGCCGGGCCTTGACGGACCGCAAGGCCATCCGCTGGCGGGCAAGGAGGTCCTCCAGGGGGCCGGCCGTGGCGAAGGCCGCCGCGGCGGGTGGCACGGGCACGGAGTACTCCGGCACCTCTGGGGCGTCGATGACGAGATGGAGTTCGCGCAAGCAGGTCGGCACCTCGCCGCGGGCGAGGCGGCCCTCGCGCAGCGCTTCCCGGTAGACGGCCAGTGCCGCCTCGCAGGGTTGTTCCAGAGGCGATTGGCCGCAATTGCATGAGGCGGTACCGGATTGCTCTTGCTTCACAACTGTGCAGATTACATTCGTCCGCATCGACTCCCGAACGGGCGAGCGAGAGCCTGCCTATGGTGAACGGAGCGCCCTCGCTCGTGCGTTCACGAACGGGGGTGCCCCATGTTCGGCTATGCGCGACACGACCATCTCTCGGGGCGGGTTCATTCGTGACGACCGGCACGGCAGCGCTCAGGGAACAGGCGCTCAGGGAACAGCGGTACCGGATCCTGGTGACCGGCTACGCGGTCTCGTCGTACGGCACGTTCCTCAACATGGTGGCGCTCAACCTGTACGTGTACGCCGTGACCGGACGGGCGCTGGCCGTCGGCGTGTTCATGGCCGTGCGGCTCGGTGCGGGTTTCGTCGCGGGTCTGGTGGCCGGCTCGGTGCTCGCCCGGTGGTCCGCGAAAGGGGTCATGTTCTGGGTCAACGTGGCCCAGGCGGCGGCGCTGCTGCTCCTGGTCGTGGCCCCGGACGGGCTCCACACCGTCTCGCTGTTCGTCGTCTCGGCGGTGGTCGGCTTCTCCGGCACCGTGTTCATGGTCGCCCTGCGCAGCTCCATTCCGGAGATCGTGGGTGATGATCGCAAGACCTGGGCGAACTCGTTCATGGTCAGCGGGCGTTCACTGGCCATGGTGGCCGGATTCGCGTCGTCGGGCGTGGTGGTGTCCCTGCTCGGCTACACCGCGGCCTTCCTGGTGGACATGGCCTCCTTCCTGGTGTGTGCGCTCACCGTTGCTTTTCTCCCCTTGGCTCTGAGCCCCGTGGGCAAGGAGAGCGGGGAGACCGCCGCCGGGGACGCCGGGACGAAGGGTGGGTTCCTCTCCCGCTTCATGGCGCTCGGCGCGGTACCGGCGCTCGCTCTGATGGTGCTGCTGCGCGGGGTCGACGCCCTGGGTTCCTCGTCGCACAACGCGGCCCTGCCCGTGTACTCCACCGAGATCGACGCGGACAACCCGGCCGTGTTCGTCAGTGTCTTCTGGTGTGTGTGGGCGCTCGGCAACATCCTCGTCCAGCAGGTGTTGCAGCGGTACACCAAACGGACCGGCCGCTCGGTCGGAGCGCTGGGCTTCGGGCTCGGCACCATCGCGATGTCCGGCGCCTTCATCCTGGCCTTCGCCGGGCTCCCGTGGGCCGCGACGATCGTGATCGCCCTGCTGGCGGGCGCGGCCGACGGGCTCACCGAAGTGTCGTACACCTCGCATCTGCAGACCCTGCCGGGCGCGGTGCGCACCCACGCGTTCGGGACCTCGGCCACGGTGGAGAACCTCGGGTTCGGCGTCGGCATGATCGTGGTCGCCGCCGCCCTTGACTCCTTCACGGCGCTGTCGGTCGTGGGAGTCGCGCACGGCGTCGCCATCGCCGTCGCGCTGGTCTTCGTGGTCCGGGTGCTGCGGCAGCGCGGCGCTCGGGAGGTGGGGGCGAGTGGGGGAAGCAGCGGGAGTCAGAAGGGGGCAGGCGATGCAGGACCGGCGCGTGGCGGTCGTCGGGATGGCGCTGAGGTTTCCGGGGGCTGAGACGCCCGAGCAGTACTGGCACGACATCCGGTCCGGCGTATCGCACGTACGGCGTTTCACCGATGCGGAGTTCGCGGCCGCGGGGTTCGCCGAGGATCTCTACCGGGACCCGGATTTCACGGGAGCCAGTGCGCTGCTGCACGACGTGGACGGCTTCGACGCCAGGTTCTTCGGGATGAGCGGTCGCGAGGCCGCCCTGACCGATCCGCAGCAGCGGCTGTTCCTGGAGTGCTGCCATCACGCGCTGGAGGACGCCGGGTACGCCGGTTCGGGCGAGCGGGTCGGTGTGTACGCGAGCGTCGGCTACCGCCTCTACTCCCTGCACAGCTATCTGGCCTCCAACATCGGCGAGTCGTTCCGCCACGCCGACTGGAACGCCGTGAAGCAGATCCAGGTCGGCAACTACGCCGATTTCACGGCCAATCGGGCGGCGTTCCGGCTCGGGCTCGACGGGCCCGCGGTGAACGTCGCCACGGCCTGTTCGAGCGCGCTCGTCTCGGTCCACCTGGCCTGTCAGGCGCTCCTGGCGGGCGACGCGGAGGCGATGGTGGTGGGTTCCGCGGCGCTGCATCTGCCGCAGGTCACCGGGCACCGGCACATGAAGGGCTCGACGATCTCCAAGAGCGGCGCGGTCCGGGCCTTCGACGCCGGGGCGGACGGCACGGTCGGCGGCAACGGGGTGGCCGCCGTGGTGCTCAAGCCGCTGGCGAAGGCGCTCGCCGACGGCGACACCGTGCACGCGGTCGTGCTGGGCTCCGCCGTCACCAACGACGGTGCGGACAAGGCCGGTTTCGCGGCTCCCGGTGTCGCGGGCCAACGGGACGCGGTGCTCGGAGCGCTGGAGCGGGCCGGGGTCTCCGCCGATGGGATCGGCTATCTGGAGGCGCACGGCACCGGCACCTACAAGGGTGATCCGATCGAATTCGCCGCGCTCACCGAGGCGTTCCGCCGGCACACCGACCGCACGGGATTCTGCGCGCTGGGCTCGACCAAGCCGGCCATCGGGCACCTGGACAGCGCCGCGGGCCTCGCCGGACTGATCAAGGCCGTCCTGGTCCTGCGCCACGGTGTCATTCCCCCACTGGTGAACTTCACCCGGCCCAATCCTCAACTCGGCCTGGACGACAGCCCGTTCGTGCTGCCGCAGCGGTCCACCGCGTGGCCGTCCCACGGCCCCCGGCGCGCGGGCGTCCACTCCATCGGGATGGGCGGCACCAACGCGCACGTGGTCCTGGAGGAGGCCCCGGCGGCGTCCGTACGGGCGGAGGGTGCTCCGGTGCCCGCGCTGCTGCCGCTGTCCGCGCAGAGCCCCGAGGCCCTGGAGGCGTACGCCCGTTCCTTCCGCGACGCGCTGGTGCGCGACCCGGACATCGCACCGGCCGACCTGCTGGCGACGACCGCGCTCGGGCGTCGGCACCTGTCGCTGCGGCTGGTCGTCACGGCGCCTGCCGAGGGTCTGGTGGCCGCACTCGACGCGTTCCTCGCGGATCCGGATCCGCGAGGAACAGTTCTCGCCGACTCGCCGGCGTCCGCGGCGCCGTACCGCACGGGGATCGCGGCGCCCACCGCGCCGTACCACACCGGGACCGTTGACATCACCGCACCGGCCGCCGTGCCCGCGTACGTCTTCAGCGGTCAGGGCGGTGGTCGTCCCGGCATGGCCGCGGCGCTCGCCGGGCGGTTCCCCGTGGTGGCCGAGGTCCTTGGACAGTGCGCCCGTGTCCATGAGGAGGAGACCGGGGAGCGGTACTTCCTCGAGCGGCTGGTCGGCGGGGAGGGCCCGCAGCGGTGGGACACCGCTTTCGCCCAGCCGGCGATCTTCGCCTTCCAGGTCGCGCAGGCCATGCTGTGGCGGCGGTTCGAGGTGTCCCCGGTCGCCGTCGCCGGGCACAGCGCCGGGGAGTTCGCGGCCCTGTGCGTCGCAGGAGCGCTGTCCGTGGCGGACGGTATGCGGCTGATGTGCCGCAGGGGCCGGCTCATGCAGGACACCGAACCTGGCGCGATGCTCGCCGTGTTCGCTCCGCCGGAGCGCGTGCGCCAACTCCTTGACGACATCGGCCGGTTAGGGCACGGGCGCCTCGAACTCGCGGTGTCCAACGGGCCCGCGAACCATGTGGTCGCGGGCCGTCCTGAGGCCGTGGAAGCGGCCCGGGCCTGGCTGGATGGGCACGGCATCGCGGGTGAGCCGCTCCCCGTCGACCGCGCCTTCCACACGGAGCTGCTCGACCCGGTACTCGACGAGCTGCGGGTGGCCGTGGAGAAGGCGGAACTGCGCCCGGTGGAGGTGGAGTTCGTCAGCGGACTCGACGGGGCGGTGCGTCCGCGGGGCTGGCTGCCCGATACCGGGTACCTCGTACGTCAGGCCCGGCAACCGGCCGACTTCCACGCGGTGTTGAGGACGCTCGCGCGGCGCGACGTGCTGGTCGAGCTGGGGCCCGGGGCGCCACTCACCGGCATGGTGCGGCGGGCGCTGCCCGGCACTCTCTGCGTTCCGACCCAGGGCCGCGGGCCCGGTACGGACGGCCTGTGGTCGGCGGTGGCCGGGCTGCACTGCGCCGGCGTCGGAATCGACTGGGCGGCGCTGCTCGACGGCTGCGGGGGCCGCCGGATCCCGCTGCCCACGTACCCGTTCCAGCACAGGTCGTACTGGACCGGTCCGCCACCGCATCCCGGTCCGCCACCGCGTCCCCGTCCGGCAGCGGACCCCGCACCCGCAACCGAAGGTTCCATGGAGGTTGGCATGACCGAACAGGCAGTCCTGGAACGGGTACTTGAGCTCACCGCGCAGCACCTCGGATATCGCGCCGACGAGCTCGGCGCCGGGGACGCCTTCGTCGCTCTCGGTGCGGACTCGCTTCAACTGATCGGGATATTGCGGCAGTTGGAGGGTGAGTTCGGGGTGCGGGTCTCCGCTCAGGAGCTCCTCGAAGAGGCGGCCACGCCGGAGCTGACCGCGCGTCTGATCGCGTCGCGGGCGGGACGGGACGAGCCGGAGCGGGCGTCTGCGCCTGCGCCTGCGCCTGCGCCTGCGCCTGCGGTGCTCTACCCCGCCCCGACCGCCGCCGAGCCGCTTGCCGCCCCGGCCTCGCAGCCCCTCCCGTCCCCGGCCTCGCAGTCCCCCGTACCCCCGGCCTCGCAGCCCCTCACGCCCCCGGCATCGCCACCCCCCGTACCTCCGGCAGCACAGTCCCCCGCACCCCCACACCCGGAGTACGCCTCCCGTGCCGAGATCGCCGAACTGACCCGTCAGGTCAACCTGCTCGCCGAGACGCAGGCCGCCATGCTGACCCAGCTCTCCGAGGCGGTCGCGCTTCTCACGGCCGAGCGCGCCCGGTGAGTGTGACCGCCGCGGACAGGGCCGCGGAACTCTCCCGGAAGCTCACCGCGCAACTCACCGCGGCCAGGAGCCGCACCACGACGGCACCTGTGTCACCCCCGCCCGCCCTGCACGGCCCCCGCGTGACCCTCCCGGAAGGCTCCGGCATGGTGGGCGACACCGCCGGCGCCGCGCAGCGGGCCCACGCCGCCGAGCTCAGCCGCCGGCTGGCCGAGCGCACCCGTACGTCCAAGGAGCAGGCGCAGAACCGGCGTTCCGTGCTTGCGGACAGCCGGGCCGTCGTCGGGTTCCGCCGTTCGACGAAGGAGACGCTGTACCCCCTCGCGGCCAGCTCGGCGCGCGGGGCTCATCTGACGGACGTGGACGGCAACGACTACACCGACATCACCATGGGCTTCGGTGCCCTTCTCTTCGGCCACGAGCCGGAGTTCGTGACGCGGGCCGTGCAGGAGCATCTCGCGCAGGGGCTGCGGTTCGGCCCCCGGCCCGTCGAAGCGGGTGAAGTCGCCCAGCTGCTGGCCGACTTGACGGGTATGGAGAGGGTGGCGTTCGCCAACTCCGGTACCGAGGCGAACTCGGCCGCCATCCGGCTCGCCCGCGCCGCCACCGGACGCGACCGCATCGTCATGTTCCGCGGGTCCTACCACGGCCACATCGACTCCGTGCTCGGCCGTCCCGGCCCGGACGCCGGTCGTGCGGTGCCCGTGTCGCACGGCATCCCGGACAGCGCCGTGGCCGAGCTGCTCGTCCTCGAATACGGCAGCCAGGAGGCCCTGGAGACCATCGACGCGCTGGGCGACACCATCGCCGCGGTCCTCGTCGAGCCGGTCCAGTGCCGCAACCCCGCCCTGCGCCCGGTCGACTTCCTGCGCGGTCTGCGCGAGCTCACCCGGCGCCGGGGCATCGTCCTGCTCTTCGACGAGATGCTCACCGGTCTCCGCCCGCACCCGCGCGGCGCACAGCACCACTTCGGTGTCGTCCCCGACCTGGCCACCTACGGCAAGGCGCTGGGCAGCGGCTTCCCGATCGGCGCCATCGCGGGCCGCGCCGACATCCTGGACGGGGTGGACGGCGGCTTCTGGCGGTACGGCGACGACAGCCGCCCCGAGGTCGAGACCACCTTCTTCGGCGGTACGTACATGCAGCACCCGCTGTCCATGGCTGCCGCCAAGGCGGTGCTGACCCATCTCACCGCCGAGGGCCCGGGTCTCCAGGAACGGCTCAACAGCCGTACGGACGCCCTCGCCGCCGACCTGAACGGGTTCTTCGCGGGAGAGGAATTCCCCCTGGAACTAAGCCACTTCGGGTCCATGTTCCGGTTCACCCCCCGGGCCGACATGGAGCTGCTCTACCAGCACCTCCTGCTGCGCGGCATCTACGTGTGGGAGTGGCGCAGCTTCTACCTGTCCACCGCCCACACCGACAGCGACATCGAGCGGGTCTCGGACGCGGTGAAGGACTCCCTGCGCGCCCTGCGCCAGGGCGGCTTCTTCCCGGCCACCCGCCCGCGCCCCGCGACGAACCCGAAGCCGAACCCGAAGCAGCGCCCCCGCCCGGCCCCCGACTTCGGGGTGTACTTCTTCGGCGACTACCCGGACGCGCCCGCACGCGGGGACGGAGAGTCTCAGCCGGCCTCCGAGGCCTACGACCGGATCATCGAGACGGCCCGTTTCGCCGACGAGCACGGCTTCAGCTCGCTGTGGATACCCGAGCGCCACTTCCATTCCTTCGGCGGTCTCTTCCCCAACCCGTCCGTGCTGGCGGCCGCGCTGGCCCGGGAGACCAGCCGCATCCGGCTGAACGCCGGTTCCGTCGTCCTGCCGCTGCACGATCCGGTCCGGGTCGCCGAGGAGTGGTCGGTCGTCGACAACCTCTCGGGCGGCCGGGTCGGCATCGGCTGCGCCACCGGCTGGCACGCGCAGGACTTCGCCCTCCACCCGGACCGCTTCGGGAACCGCAAGGAGATCGCCTTCGCCCACCTCGACGACGTACGGACCCTTTGGGCGGGCGGCACCCTGCGGCGCGGGACAGGGGACGGCGAGGAGACGGACGTACGCATCCGTCCCGCTCCGGTGCAGGACATGCCGCCGATGTTCCTCGCCACCTCGGGCCGTCGGGATTCGTACGAGGAAGCGGCACGGCGTGACCTGGGCATCGTGACGAACCTGATGAACCAGACGGTCGCCGAGCTCGCGGAGAACATCGGCCACTACCGCAGGGCCCGTGAGAAGCACGGCCTCGACCCGGACGCGGGCCGGGTCACCGTGCTCCTGCACACCTATCTCGGGGACGACCACGCGACGGCGCGTGCGCAGGCGCTGGAACCGATGAGCCGGTATCTGCGCTCCTCGCTGCAGTTGCGTTCCGCCGCGGGTGCGCTCGGCGCCGGGCCGCAGGACGTGGCATCGGCGCGCGAAGAGGACCTGGACCACCTCTTCCGGCGGGCGTACGACCGCTACTGCGACGAGCGGGCGCTGATCGGCACGGTCGACACCTGCTCCCCGGTGGTGGACGCGCTGCGCGAGGCGGGCGTCGACGAGATCGCCGCGCTCGTCGACTTCGGCATGCCCGCCGACCTGATGCGTGCCGGGCTGGAACGCCTCGACGCGCTGCGCGGCCGCCACCACACCCCCGGCACCGATGTGTCGGCGCCTGCGACCGCCGCCCAGCGACGGCTGTGGCTCGCCTCCCAGCTGATCGGCGACCGGGCCGCGTACAACGAGGTCCAGGCGGTGCGGCTGCGCGGCACGCTGAACGAGGCGGCTCTGACCCGTGCCGTGGCGGGTCTCGTGGCGCGGCACGCCGCACTGCGGACCGTGTTCCGCGCGGGCGGCGGGGACGAGACCGTGCAGCAGGTCGTACGGGGCGGCCTGGACGTTCCGTTCCAAGTGACCGACGCCCGGGGGCAGCAGCCGGACGCGGCTGTCGCGGCGGTTCTGAAGGAGGAGAGCTCTCGGCCGTACGACCTGGCCGAGGGCCCGCTGTTCACGCCGCGGCTGCTGACACTCGCCGACGACGACCACGTCCTGGTGTTCGGCCTGCATCACCTCATTACCGACGCGCACTCCGCCGGGATCCTCGCGGCGGATCTGGAGGAGCTGTACCGGGCCGGGGTCGAGGGGCGTCCCGCGCGGTTTCCGACGCCGGCGGGCAGCACCGTGGGCGAGGTCGAGCCCGACCGGGACCCGGCCGATCTGGAGTGGTGGCGTACGTACCTCGCCCCGCTGCCGCGCGTGCCCGCGCTGCCCACCGACCGGCCGCGCGGCCGCCGGGTGGCGGGCAGCGGCGCGGCCGCCGAGATCCGCCTCGACGGTGCCCGGACCGTCGGGCTCCAGCAGTGGAGCGGGCGGAACGGGGTCACACTCTTCGCCACGCTGCTCACCGCCTGGCAGTTGGTGCTGCGCGAACGCTCGGACCAGGACGAGTTCGTCGTCGGTTCCACCTTCGGCAGGCGCACGCCGGGGACCACCGACACCGTCGGCTTCCATGTCGCCGTGCTGCCGCTGCGTGCGTCCCTGACGGACACGACGTCCCTGACCGCCGCCGTACGAGCCACCCGCGACGCCCTGTTCGCGGCGGACGCGCACCAGTACGTCGACCTCGACACGCTGCTGGCGGACGTCAACCCCGACCGCGGGAGCCCGCGACCGCTGATCACCGTGTCGGCCGACTTCGACACCGCGCCGCTGACCCGGCTCGACCTGCCGGGACTGCGCTGCGAGGAGGTCGACGGAGGTACCGAATCGGCGCCGCTGGAAATGGCGTTGATGGTCATCAGGAGCGGCACCGGACTGCGTCTGCGTATCCGCTACGACGCGGATCTCTTCGACGCGGGGACGGTTCAGGGGTATCTGGGCGACCTCGACCGGGTCCTCGGTGTCATGACGGGCGGTGCCGCCGAACTGGTGGGGGACATCGCCACCTCGTCCGCCGAGCCCCTCCACGAGGCGCTGCGCGGCGTCTGGAAGTCGGTTCTCGGGGTCGAGCACGTCGCCGACGACGCCAACTTCTTCGAGCTGGGCGGCAATTCGATCGCGGCGATCCGGCTCGTGAACCGGGTGCGCGAGGTGCTGGGTGCCGAGATCGCCCTTGCGGACTTCTTCGCGGACGCGACCTTGAACGCAATGGTCGGCCAACTGGACGGCGAGCGCGGTGACTTGGCGGAGTCCAGCAGTGCGCTCACCCCGGTCGCCCTCCCGCCCGCCGACGGCGAGGTCGTCGACCGGTCCCGGGTGAGCGACCAACAGGACCGGATGATCGCCGGCCACTACTCCGTTCCGCAGGCCCAGATCTGGAACGTACCGACCAGGATCCGGTTCCGGGGAGCGTTCTCCCCCGACGCACTGCGCTCGGCGCTCACCGAGCTGATACACCGTCACCATGCCCTGCGCACACGCTTCGTGAAGGACGGCGAGGGCGTCTGGTGGCAGGAGGTGACGGCCGCGCGGCCGTTGCGACTACGGGTCGACGACCTCAGCCGGCTCGATCCCAAGAGGCGCGCCGCGCGCGCCGACAAGGTGTGCCGCGAGCTGGCCGCGACCCCCATCGACATCACGCGCACGACGCTCGCCCCGCTGCGGCTGCTGCGGATCGCGGAGGACGAGTGGGAGCTGATGTTCGTCCTTCATCACATCTGCGCCGACGGCTGGTCCCACTCGCTGCTCATCTCTGAACTCGCCGAGCTGTACGAGGCCGCCGCGTCCGGTACCGCGCACACCCTCCGCGCGCCGACGGCCCAGCCAACGGACTATGCCCGACACCAGCTGGAGGCGCGGGACCCGGACACCGAGGCCCGGCGGGCCACGTACTGCGCCACCTATCTGAAGGGGGTTCCGGTCCGGCTCGATGTCCCCACGGACCGTCCCCGGCCCGCGAAGCTCAGCGGTGACGGCGGCACGGTGCGCGGCGTGGGCACCGGTGAACTCCGTACGGCGCTGGAGGAGTTCGCGGCCGACCGGCGCGTGACCCCGTTCGCGGTCACGGTCGCGGCGCTCGGGATCCACCTCGCCCGTCTCTCCGGCGAACAGGACGTGCTGCTGAGCATCCCGTACGCCAACCGCGAGGGCACGGAGTCGGAAACGCTGGTGGCGATGACCAGCACGGCAGTCATGGTCCGGGTACGGATCGACCCCGCCGAGAGCTTCGCCGAACTCGTGGCGCGCATCGGTGCGGAGGCGCTCGCCGTGATGGCGAACGTCCTGCCCACCGCGCGGATCATGCAGGCGATGCGCGACGCGGGCGCCACCGAGGTCCCCGACCGGGTGCCGTACGTCCTGGCCTTCCAGAACTACCCCGACACCGACATCGAGATCCCCGGACTCGACGTCACGGTGGAGGACCTGGCCCCGCCGGTGGCCCGGGCGGAACTGTGTTTCGGCATCTCACCGCGCCGTGACCCGCGCCTCGGTTACCGGACCTTCCTCGAGTACTCGGCCGACCTGTGGGACAGGGAGTCGGCCGAGGATCTCCTCGCCTCCTATCTCACGCTGCTCGACGACCTGTGCACACACCCCGACCGTCATGTCGCGGCGGCACTCACCCCGTACGCGACGCCCCGAGAGGCAGACTCCGAGTGACCATCGCCACCGACCGCAGCCACAACGAGGACCTGCTCGCCTTCCTCAAGGACAGTTCCTCGCCCTACCACGCCGTGGCCCAGGCCGCGCGCCGCCTGGAGAAGGCGGGCTTCACCGAGCTGCGGGAAACCGAGGAGTGGACCGGGATCAGCGGGGGCGGCTTCATCACCCGCGCTGGTGCCCTCGTCGCGTGGTACGTCCCCGAGGGCGCGCCCGCGCACACGCCCTTCCGGATCGTCGGAGCGCACACCGACTCCCCCAACCTCCGGGTCAAGCCGACGCCCGACACCGCGTCCGCGGGCTGGCGCCAGATCGCCGTGGAGATCTACGGAGGCGTCCCGCTCAACACCTGGCTCGACCGGGACCTGGGCATCTCGGGGCGGCTCAGCCTGCGTGACGGCAGCTCCGCCCTCGTCAAGATCGACGAACCGCTGTTCCGCGTACCGCAGTTGGCCATCCACCTGGACCGCTCGGTCAACGAGGGCCTGTCGCTCGACCGGCAGCGCCAGACCCAGCCGATCTGGTCCCTGGGCGGGCAAGAGCCGGGCGCACTGCTGCGGAGGGTCGCGGCGGAGGCCGACTTGGACCCCGCGGAGATCCTCGGCTGGGACCTGATGCTGCACGACATCCAGGCGCCCGGTCACCTGGGCCTGGAGCGCGAGTTCCTGGTGTCCTCGCGCATGGACAACCTGGTGTCCGTGCACGCGGGCGTCACGGCGCTCACCGCGGCCGCCGACGCGTGGTCGAAGGGCGCCGGGCCCACGGGCGGTTTCCGGATCCCGGTGCTCGCCGCCTTCGACCACGAGGAGTGCGGCAGCGGCTCGGAGACCGGCGCCCAAAGTCCGCTCCTGGAGCGTGTGTTGAGCCGCTCACTGGCCGCCCGGGGCGGCAGCGGCGAGGACTGGTCACGGGCGATGGCGGGTGCGTTCTGTGTGTCGGCCGATATGTCCCACGCGGTGCACCCCAACTACAGCGAGCGGCACGACCCGGACAACCATCCGCTGCCCAACGGCGGACCTGTGGTGAAGGTCAACGTCAACCAGCGGTATGCCACCGACGGCACCGGCTTCGCCGCCTTCGTGGCCGCCTGTGAGCGGGCCGGAGTGCCGTGGCAGCGGTTCGTGTCCAACAACGCGATGGGCTGCGGCACTTCGATCGGCCCGATCACCGCTGCCCGCCTGGGCGTGACCACGGTCGACGTGGGGGTGCCCGGCCTGTCCATGCACTCGGCGCGCGAGCTGGTCGGTGCCAGGGATCCCGGCCATCTGGCCGGGGCGCTCACCGAGTTCGTCACGGCGGGCTGACAACGTGCCTTCGAGGAATTTCGTACTCAGGGGCGCCGCACCGCAGGACGCGGCAGTGCGGGTGCTGATCATTCCGCATGCCGGTGCCGGGGCGTCGAGCGGTCTGGCCTTCGCGGAGCACGCTCCGGCCGAGTGGCTGGTGGCGACGGCCCGGCTGCCGGGGAGGGAGTCGCGCATCCGGGAGGGCGTCCCGGAGCTGCCCGGCCTGGTGGCGGACATCGTGGCGACGGTCCGTTCGCTGCCCGGTACGGCCCCGCTGATCGTCGTCGGAGTGTGTTCCGGCGCGGTCGTCGGCCTGGAGGCGGTGCGCGAACTTCAGCGTGACGGCAGCGGCCATGTGGTGGGCCTCGTGGTCGTCTCGCAGTGGGCAGTCACCGAGAAGCCCGATCCCGGGCGCCGTCTGCTGCGCGACACGGACGACACGGATCAAGTGCTGGACATTCTCCAGGAGTTCGGCGGCGTCCCGGAATCCGTCTCGGCCAACGAGGAGATGCTCAAGCTCGTTCTGCCGGGAATCGTGGCGGACATCCGTGCCGTCGAGGACTACTCGTCGGATCCGGACCCGCTCCTCACCTGCCCGCTCCTCACCGTGTTCGGGGACGAGGACCACCTGTGTCCCGAGGAACGGACCGCCGGCTGGTCCCTGTTCAGCGAGAACACCCGCACCGCCTGGGTGCCCGGCGGTCACATGCTGCTGACGGAGAACCCCGCCGTGGTGGTGGACGCCCTTGCCGGCAATCTCGACCAGTTCGCGTGAGGACTACTTGGATGACGACTGCGCCATTGGATTCCCACCACCGGATCGACGCCCTCCTGCTGGAGCGGTGGGACCGTGACCCGGCTCTCCCCGCGCTCGTGTCCGGCGACACCGTGCTCACCATGGGCGAGTTGAAGGAACGGGTCCTGCGTGCCGCGGCCGCGCTGCGCGCGCGGGGTGTGGGGCCCGGGGACCGCGTCGTCGTCTACCACGAGCGGTCCGTCGACTTCGTGGTGGCCATGCTGGGCGTGGTGTTCGCGGGCGCCGCCCATGCGGCGATCGACGTGAACGACCCACTGCGGCGCACGCTCCGTACGATCGACGACTGCGCACCCCGGGCCCTGATGACCAGCCCCGCGCTGCGCTCGCGGTTCAGTGGGATGCCGGGCTTCGTGGTGGTCACGGACGAGGAGTACGCCGTACGACGGCCGACGCCCCCTGCGCCGCCGGTGACCGCGTCGGGCGAGGACCCCGCGGTCGTCATCTACACCTCCGGTTCCACCGGCCGCCCCAAGGCCTCGCTGATCAGTCATCGCGCGCTCGTCTCACGGCTGATGGCCCTGCAGTCCACGCACCGCATGGACGAGCACGACCGGATGATCCACCACACGGTGTGCAGCTTCGACATGTATCTCTGCGAGCTGTACTGGCCGTTGCTGGCGGGGGCCGCCGTCGTCATCGCGGCACCGGGCCGCCAACGCGACGCCGACTATCTCGCCGCGCTGATCCGGGACCACCGGATCACGACGTTCTACTGCGTCGTGTCCCTGCTCGAACTCTTTCTGCTGACACGTGACCCGGCGGAACGGTACGACGGCATCCGGCAGGTGCTCACCGGCGGGGAGTCGCTCAGCCCCGAGCTGGTCAAGCGCTTCCACGCACGTTCCACCGCCTCGCTCACCAATCTGTACGGCCCCAGCGAGTGCACCATCTACTGCACCGCCTGGGTGTGCCCGCGCGATCCCGACCTGGACACCGTGCTGATCGGATCCGCCATCCAGGACACCGAGTTGTGGATCCTCGACGAGGCGGGCGCTCCGGTCGCCTATGGGGAACCGGGCGAGCTCCACATCGGCGGCGCCGGCCTCGCGCTGGGCTATCTGCACCGGCCCGAACTCACGGCGGAACGCTTCATCACCTCCCCGGCGTTGAGCCCGGACAGCCGGCTCTACCGGTCCGGTGACCTGGTCAGAGCCCGTCCCGACGGCGCTCTCGAGTTCCTGGGCCGCGTGGACCGCCAGGTGAAGATCCGGGGCATCCGTATCGAGCTCGGGGAGATCGAGGCAACCGCGGTGCGCTGCGCGGGAGTTCGGCAGGCGGCGGTCGTCGCCCACGGCTCGGGGTACGAGAAGCGGCTGGCCGCGTATGTGGTGGCCGAGGAGGGCGCGGAGTCACTGGGGCTGCCCTCGGCCGTACGTCAAACCTTGCGCACCTGGCTTCCGCCCTACATGGTGCCGACGGCCATCGAGGCGGTCGACAGCCTGCCCCTGACGGCCAACGGCAAGCTGGACCGGCTGCTCCTCGAGGACTGGACGGCGCAGCGGGCGGCCGTTCCCGTGCCTGCGACCGGTCCCGTGCCTGCGGCCGTTCCCATGCCTGCGGCGGTGGCGCACGGCACGGTCGGGGCGGCCGCCGGTGCGGACGTCTCCACGGTCACGGTGGTAGCCGGTGCGTCCGTGGAGACCGTCGTGGCCGAGGTGTGGTGCGAGGCGCTCGGGACCCCCGGCATCGGCCCCGACGACGACTTCTTCGACCTGGGCGGCGACTCGTTCAAGGTGGTCCAGGTGGTCGAGAGTCTGCGCCACCGGCTGGGGGCGGACATTCCGCTGGCGGCGCTGCTGCACGAGCCGACGGTGGCCGGTTTCGCCGCGGAACTGCGGCGCCTCATGGACATGGATACGGACATGGCCACCCATACGGATACGGATCAGGAGCCCGCGAGTTGAACCCTTTGGGAAGCACCCCCGGCCCCCGCCCCGGGCGTCCCGGCCTCATCCGTTCCTTCGCCGATCTCACCTCCGAGCGGTTCGACCGGGGGCGTCCCGTGGTCACGCTCTTCAGCGGTGGCCTGGACAGCAGCTATCTCCTCCACCGGCTGGCGAAGGCCGGCTTCACCGACATCCACGCGGTGAGCGTCGACCTGGGCGCCGGTGAGGACCCGGACGATCTGCGGCTCGTGACCGATCGGCTCTCCGTACGTCTTCATGTCGTCGACGGGCGGGAGTTGTTCGCGGACGAGTACGTCCGCCCGGCGATCGCCGCGCAGGCCGTCTATCTGGACACGCATCCGGTCAGCTCGTCACTCAGCAGGCCCCTCATCGCGAAGCTGGCCATGGACATCGCGGTCGGCCTGGGCGCCTGGGGAGTGCTGCACACGGCCAACCGCTCGCAGAACACCCTGCGCAGACTCAACGGGGCACTGGGACTGCTCGGTTATCAGGGCCACTACGGAAGCCCGTACGACCTCGACCCGGTGGACCGTGACCAGAAGGCCAGGGAGCTCGAGGAGATCGGGCTCTTCCACATGAGCAAACGGGTCGCCAGCATCGACGCGAACCTGTGGTGCCGGGAGTTCGAGTCCGGTGTGCTGGACGATCCCGAGGAGCACACCGTTCCGGAGCACCTGTACCGCTGGAGCGTGCGGGAGGACGGGATCCCGGACGAGACGGTCGAGATCGGTTTCGCCGAGGGTGTGCCCGTCTCCGTCGACGGCACGCGCCTCCCGCTGCATCTGCTGGTCACCGCGCTCAACCGCCGGGCCGGCGCCCATGGAATCGGCCGCTACAGCGGGCTCGAACATCTCCCCGGCGGTCAGAAGGTGCTCGAACTCCGCGAGATGCCTGCCGCCGCACTGCTCCTGAAGACCTACCGCCACCTGGAGACGGCGACGCTGGACGCGGAGACCATCCGGGAGAAGATGCACATCGAACAGATCTGGGTGCGCGAGGCGCTCGAAGGGCGCTGGTTCGGGGAACTGCGGCAGGCGAGCCAGTCGTTCGTGGACTCCTGTGCCGCCCGGGTGACGGGAACCGTACGTTGGCGCCTGCGGCCGGGCTCGGCGGAGACGCAGTCCATCGTCGCCGCCTCTCCGCGCTATGTGCGCAGCCGCGAGGACTGGGAAAGGGAGTCGATCCGCGCCGACGGTTCGTACGGTCTGTAGGCCTCGGCGCCCCTAGGTCTCGGCGCTCCTAGGCCAGGTCTCGGCGCCCGCCCGGCGTTGTCAGTGGTCGCCACTATGTTCATTCGTGCCCCGCCGTTGTGACGGGGAAGTCCCCACGGGTGCATAGGAGATGGTGCGTTGTCAGCTTGGGAGAGGTCGAGCACGGCACGGGTGACCGCACCCGCACGACCGCGCAAGCTCGCCAAGGTCCCGTTCGTCGAACTGGCCGACGGACGCTTGCAGGGCGTGGTGTCCAGCGGCTCGGACATCGAGCGGGTCTACGTCTCGTCGGTCGCCGCCGGTGACTACGCGTTCGCCTGCAGCACCAACAACAACCGGCCCTGCGGCGGCGCGCGGGGCGGGTTCTGCAACCACATCCGGGCGCTGATCACCGAGGCGGTGCTCCAGTACGGCGCCGAGCGCGTCGCCCGCTATCTGAGGGTCGAGACCGTGAGCGGGGAGCCGAGCGCGCTGACGATAGCCGCCGACATGAGCAGCGCCCGTCCGCCGCAGGGAGACACCAAGGCAGCGGCTCCCGTCTTCAGCCGGTTCCTGCGCCACCTGGCCTACCTGGAACTCGCCCCGACCACCGCGCCGTTGCCGGAGATGCAGTGGTTCCCGCCGACCAGGGTGACGACGGTGGGTACGCCCCCGCGCGAGCTCGGTCCGACCGCGGGCGAGCACGTCGACCCGTCCTCCGAAACCGGAGACGGGCCGGACGGGCTCGACGAAGCGCTGACGGCCGTGGACGCCTTCGACCGGGCTCTCGTCGCCGGGCTGCTCCGCCCCCAGCCCGCCCAGGTGGCCGGACTGACGGAGCTGGCCCACTCGGTCGCGGGCACACCGCTCGCTTCCCGGGTCTCCGAAGCGGCCGAGAAGGCGGCGTCCGGAGTCGCGAGCGAGGACCACTTCGTCGCCCTCGCCGCCGCCCGCACCGCACTCCTCGGCTCCGTCCACGACTCCCTCGCGAGCCGTCTCGACGAGGTGACCGGGCGTACCCGCGGCGAGGTGACACCCCCGGCGCCCGCCGAACGGCAGGCCGCGAACCTGCTCGCCGCCGCCCGCTCCTGGCTGTCCGATCTCGCACGCACAGGCTGGCAGGGCATCGACCACGAGGTGGTCTCGGGGGCGGCGCAGGTCGTCTCCGCGATGCTGCCCGACCCGGCCCTGCGCCGCCTGGCGACCCTTCTCGACGGGTTCTCCGCCGAACTCGCCGCGTCCTGCCCCGGCGCGACCCTGGAAAGGATCCCGGCCCGCCGCTGGGGCGACCTCTGGTCGCGGGCGATGCTCCTGACCCTGCCCGGCGCCGCCGCCGCGCCCCCGACCGGCACCGCCACCGGCCGCCTGCTGCCCCTCGGCGTCGACCTCCAGGAACACGCGACCTCCGCGCAGGCCCAGGTCCACGCGGTGTTCGAGCCCGCCGACGGCACCGCGCCCCGCCTGGTGCGCGCCTGCGTCTCGGTGCCGAAACCGGACACCGTCGTCGGAGCCGGTGTCTGGCAGCTGCTCCGACCTCACATGTCACTGCTGGCGGCCGTCAGTGAAGGCCGCTCGATGGGCCTCACCGGTATGCCGGTCACCGCCGAGGGCGACCTGGTCTGGAGCGACGAGCACGCCCGCCCGGGTGAGCCCGCCGACGCCTTCGTCACCGCCCGCGTCGCCCTGCCGACCGCCACCGACACGGCGACGGCACCGCTGGACCGGCACCCGGCGCGCATCGCCCTGCCGGTGTTCCTGGAGGGCTACAGCATCGACAAGGACAAGGGTGCACACGGCGGCAGCATCCTCACCTTCACCGTCGCCGGACAACCCCTCGCCGTCGACACCGACCGCATCCCGGCCGCCGGACCACTGACGCCGGAAGCCGTCGCGGGGTCGAGCGCCTGTATCGGCCTGCTCCGCTGGGACGCCGGGAGGTATCGCGTCCAGCCGCTCGCCGTCGAGACGACCGTGCGGAAGAAGGCCCTCGCGATCCACGCCGGGGCGTGGGCCGGAGGCACGACCGACAAGGCCGCCGTCAAGGCCGAGAAGGCCGCCACCGATGCCGTCACGGTGTTGCGCGAGCGCGCGGGAAGGCTGCTGCGGAAATGACCGAGCAGACGACCGAACACACACCCCGGGCGGACTCCGAGGAGAACCGCCGGCAGATCCAGTACTGGCGGCTCCTCGCCCGCCTCTTCGACCACGAGGAGCAGCCCGCCCTGGAATCGGGGAGCCTCGCCGTCGTCGAGGACCTAGGTCTGCCGCCCGCGTTGCTGGACCCGGGGGCCTCCATCGACTCGATCGTGCAGCGCCATCCGGAGCTGGCCGCCGAGTTCGACGGTCTGATGGCGCCAGAGCCCGACGGCGTCGACGCCGGTGCCCGCGACCGGGCCGCCGAAGTACGGCGCGCGGCACTGGTGTCGAAGGTGCTGCTCAACGTCTTCGCCTCCGGTTCCGGCACGGTCACCGCCGGGCAGCTGGCCCGCTGGCAGTCCGACGCGGGATGGCTGGAGCGCGCGCTCGGCTGCCGGCCAGGCGAGCTGCGCGGCGGCCGCGCGGGCGGAGGCGCCGGAGCGGGCAGCATGCTGATCCCGGGTTTCGGCCCCGAACTTGGCGCCATCGAGGCCGATCTCGTCAAGCGGATGCACCTGCGCGAGGTGCTGGCCGACCCCAAGCTCGCCGCGCAGCTGACCCCGAGCATGTCGCTGATCGAGCAGCTGCTGCGGGACAAGAGCAACCTCTCCGGCGTCGCCCTGGCCAACGCCAAGTCCTTGATCCGCCGTTTCGTCGACGACGTCGCCGAAGTGCTCCGCACCCAGGTGGAGAAGGCCACGGCGGGCGACCTGGACCGCTCCGTCCCGCCCAAGCGGGTGTTCCGCAATCTCGACCTCGACCGCACGATCTGGAAGAACCTCACCAACTGGAGCCCGGAGGAGGAGCGGTTGTACGTCGACCGGCTCTACTACCGGCACACCGCCCGCAAGACGATGCCCCAGCGGCTGATCGTCGTCGTGGACCAGTCGGGTTCGATGGTCGACTCGATGGTGAACTGCACGATCCTGGCGTCGATCTTCGCCGGGCTGCCGAAGGTCGACGTCCACCTGATCGCGTACGACACACAGGCGCTCGACCTCACGCCCTGGGTGCACGACCCCTTCGAGACCCTGCTGCGCACCAAACTCGGCGGCGGCAACGACGGGCCCGTCGCGATGGCCATGGCCCGACCGAAGATCACGGAGCCGCGGAACACCGTGATGGTGTGGATCTCGGACTTCTACGAATTCGACCGCTCCCAGCCACTGTTCGAGGGCATCGAGGCGGTTCACCGCTCCGGGGTGAAGTTCATCCCGGTCGGATCGGTGACCAGCTCGGGCCGCCAGGAGGTCAACCCCTGGTTCCGTGAGCGCTTCAAGACCCTCGGCACGCCGGTGCTCTCCGGACACATCCGCAAGCTCGTCCACGAGCTCAAGACGTTTCTCGCCTAGCACTTCACACGCCTCAGACGCGTCACGCCCATGACTTTTCACGCCCAGAAAGGCCCTTGCATGTCCGAGCTGTTGCGCGCCCCCGCCGAGATCAAGTACGCCGAGGAGCTGGACTGGCTGGAGTCCGTCGACGACAACCCCAAGCCCTTCTCCTGGCGGCTGTCGCCGAAGATGATCCGGCTGTTCATCCTGGGTTCCGAGCGCTCCGACGGCCTGGACCGGGAGGTCGCGCAGAAGTGGTTCGGCGACCGCAGTCTCGTCGAGCGCTCCATCGTCACACTGGCCTCCGACCGCGGTCTGCTGCTCATCGGCGACCCCGGCACCGGCAAGAGCTGGCTGGCCGAGCTGCTGGCCGCCGCGATCAGCCGTAACTCCACGCTGGTCGTGCAGGGGACGGCCGGTACGACCGAGGACCACATCAAGTACTCCTGGAACGTGTCCATGGTGATCGCCAAGGGCCAGTCGCGGGAGTCGATGATCCCCTCGCCGATCATGACCGCGATGGAGACCGGCGCGATCGGCCGTTTCGAGGAACTCACCCGCTCCACCAGCGACGTCCAGGACGCGCTGATCTCGATCCTGTCCGAGAAGTACGTCTCGGTTCCCGAACTCGACAGCGACAGCATCGTCTTCGCCAAGCCCGGTTTCTCGATCATCGCCACCGCCAACAGCCGCGACCGGGGCGTCAACGACCTGTCGTCGGCGCTCAAGCGCCGCTTCAACTTCGTCCGCATCCCGGTGGTGACGAACAAGAAGAGCGAGGCGGAGATCGTCCGCTTCCGCACCGAGGAACTGCTGCGCCGCCACCAGATCGAGCTGGAGGTGCCGCCGACGCTGCTCGACGTGCTGCTGCAGAGCTTCGCCGACCTGCGCGCCTCGGCGTCCGCGGCCGGCAGTGACGACGAGAAGCTGGAGTCGGCGCTGTCCACCGCCGAGCAGATCGGGGTGCTCGAGGACGCGATCCTGCACGGCAACTTCTTCGGCGAACGCGCCCTGACCGCCCGTGCGCTGGCCTCCTCGCTCGTCGGGTCGCTGGCCCGGCGCGAACCCGAGGACCTGGCCATCCTCAACAAGTACCTGCACGGTGTCGTCGAGCCGCGCAGCAAGGAAGAGGGCGGCTCCTGGCCGGAATTCCTGGAGGGCGGCCGCGACGCGATCGCCACCCTGTCATGAGCGAGGGAACTTTCACCGCACTGCGCACCCAACTGCAGGAAGCGGCAACGGAGTTCGCCGACGGGCCGGGCGCTCTGGAGGGCATCCTCCTCGGCATCGTCGAGGACGTCGACCGCGCGGTGCGCGAGCCGCTGGAGATCTTCCCCGTCTGCCACCACTCGCCCGCCTCGGCGCTCGCGATGGCCCGCCGCCTGCGCGAGAAGCAGCCGAAGGTCGTCTACCTGGAGCTGTGCGAGGACATGGCGCCGCTGCTGACCGAACTGCGCAACTGCAGGCTCCCGGTGGCGGTCCAGGCCTTCGCGACCGAGGTCGACGGCTTCCCTGCCGAGTGGTCCCCGCTGTCGGTGGTCGCCCCGATCACCGAGGCCTCCGCCGAGTACCAGGCGATCGCCTACGCCCTGGACACCCCGGGCGTCGAACTGGTCCTCGTCGACCGTTCCTCGGACCACGTCTACCAGTGGGACGCGCGCGGTACGGAGGACGCCGGGCCGGCCGATCCGGACGCACCGCCCGCCGAGGAGGAGGCCGCGCTGCACGGTGACGCGGTCGGCGTGGAGATCGGCGACCTGCGGCCGCGCTTCGCCGAACTGGAGGAGCACCTGCTGCGGCACGGCAGGGTGCGGCACTGGTCGGAGTGGTGGCACCAGTACGTCGAACTGCCGCTCGGCGACAGCGACCACGACACCTACCGCCAGGTCATGCTGCTGATCGGCAGCCTCTTCCGGCGTCTCGCACCCGGCGACCCGCACCGGGTGCGCGTGGACGAGGACCGCGAGCGGTACATGTGGACCAGGATGCGCGAGCACCTCGCCGCGACCGGCACCGATGCCGCGGACTGTCTCTACGTGTGCGGTGCCTTCCACGCGGCCAGCCGCGTCGCGGAGTTCGGTGTTGACGGCACGGACACCTTCGAGATCGGTCCCCGCAGTGCCACCAAGTGGCAGCACGGTCTGATTCCGTCCAGCCACGCGGCGATCGAGGCGCAGTTCGGCCTCGCCGCCGGCTCGGTGTCGATCGCTGCGACGCAATGGGCGAAGAACGTCGGGCGCACGCGCGTGGAGCCGTACCGCCTGACGGGACAGGCGGGCGTGAAGAAGACGCGCGCCAGGAAGACCGCCGCCGCGGTCCCCGTACCGTCGGCCGTCCCGCCCTCGGACAGGCTGACCGGCTTCCTGCGCCAACAGCCCGTCCTGGACCCGCTGGACGAGGCGGAACTGCTCGGCTGGTCGGTCGACATCGTGCGTGCCGCGCGCCGGGCCGGCTATCTGGCCTCCACGGCCGACGCCATCGCGGTGTTCGAGACGTCGATCCTGCTGGCCGGGATGCGCGACCGGGCCAAGCCGACGCCGTACGACTTCCAGGACGCGGCCGTCACCTGCATCGAGAAGGACTCCGTGCCGGGCCGGCGCGATGTGCGCCGCCTCGTGGAGATCATGATGGGCGGCGACCGGGTCGGCCAGGTCGGTTACGACGCGCTGCCGCCGCTGGCCCGCGATGTGCACGACCGGCTCGCGCCGCTGAACCTGCGGCTCCAACAGCGAGGTGTGCAGCGGGCGTTGCTGGACATGGCCGGCCAGCCGGAGCTGGGGCCCTGCTCCGACGTGCTGTGGATGCTGAAGTACCTGATGCCTCACGGCACCGCGCGGCCGATCATGGGCGAGCGGAGGCTCGGCGAACGGCCGATCCAGGAGTCGTGGGACCTGGCGCTCGGCACCCATCAGCGTGCGCTCATCGAGCTCGGCTACGAGGGCGTCAGCATCGAGCAGGTCCTCGAACAGCGCCTGCGCCGGGCGGCGTACGGCCCGCAGGCCACCGCGGCGACCGTTCTGGCGGCCGTCGAGGACGCGACGCTGTACCTGCGCGGCCGCCGTCTCCCCGACGAGCTGGGCACCCGTGCCCTGGAAGTGCTGTCGGCCGAACGCGGCGTGGACGGCGCGCCGGAGGTGCTGCGCCGGGTGCGGCGGCTGCTTGCGTACTACCGCACCAGTGAGCCGGTGCTGCCGCCGTGGATCGAGTCCTTCGTGAAGGCCGGATACGCGCACTACTGCACCCTGCTGCCAACCGCGTTCACCGACGAGGACGCCACCGTCCGCCAGGTGGCGGCGATGCTGGGCTTCCTGTTCAGCATGGAGGGTCTGGCGCTGTCGCTGGGCTGCGACCGGACCCAACTGGAGCTGGCCGTAGCCCAGTCGCATCCGCAGGACCCGTCGAGGACCGCGCTGCTGTGGGCGGCCCGGACGCAGCTCGGACACCTCTCCCGCGCGGACCTGCGGGCGAGGTGCGACGAACTCCTCGCCAACCCCTTGGTCGTACCCGCCTATCCGCGCTATCTGAGCGGCTTCGTCCACGCCCTGGAGCCCGTCCCGAGCCTCACCGACTTCGTCGTGGAAGCGGTGTCGAACGCCTTCGGGCGGCTGCCGGACCCGGTGCTCCTGCCCTGGCTGCCCACCCTGATCACCACCCTGCGATCGAGCGGCACCGAGCTGGCTCCCCTGCTGATCCGCGAGGCCGGACGGACCTTCCCCGGCCGGCTCGCGGCGCTCGACGAATGGGTCCCGCCCTGGCGGACCCGGCCACAACCGCAAGCCGCCCACCCGGCACGGCACCCGGACGGCAACCGCCCTACCGCACTCCTCGCCGCCCACCCCGCGACATGCGACGCGGTGGCGGGCCTGCTGGGCTGCGACGGGGCATGGGAGCCGGCGGATCCCGGCCCGCGGGGAGCAGCACTGGCCGGCCGTCATCCGGAGACGGGGGTGGCTCTGGAGGTGCTGCTGTCGGACGCGTGACCGCGGCGGGGCCTGAGGCGTCGCCCCAGGCCCCGCAGGGATCAACCGACCGGCATCAACCGCCGGGTCTCGGCCGACCGTCATCAACCCACCGGCTGCACGATCACGTCATCCACGTATGACAACCCCGGCGACGTCGCCCGAACCCGCAGCATCGTCGCCGTCGACGGTGCGGACAGCTCCACGCGGTGCCACTCCCCCGCCGTGGTGTCGGACTGCGAGGCGGTGGCGACGACCGTGCCCGAGGAGTTGAGGACCTCGACGGCGACGGGCGTGGACGGGGAGTCGGAGCGTACGAGGGCGGAGACGCGGCGTGTGGTGGTGCCGCCGATGGTGCGGGTCAGGGTCGAAGTACCTGTCAGGCGGGCCGAGTTGCCCAGATCTCCCGAGGGGTCCGTGACCACGGATGCGGTACCCGTTGTGGTCCAGGTCGACGACAGCGTGTCGAAGAGGTCGGTCACCAGGGGGGTCGTCGTACCGCTGCCGCCGTACGCCCCGATGTTCGGGGCGGTTGTCGAGGAGACCGCGTTGCCGTAGTAGTCCAGTCCCCCGTTGCCGGCGACCACCGCGCCGGTGCCGAGTGTTCCGTACCCCGTGATGAGACGGTAGCCGTGCGGATCGCGGAGGCCGGGGGCGACGAGACCCGGTGCGGTGGTGACCGTGTTGGTCGCCGCCGCCGGTGCCGTCAGGCCGTGGAAGGCGTTGTGGTCGAAGGTGACGTTGGCGTCGGAGTAGTTCCAACTCACCGATCCCGAGCCGGACTTGCGGACGATGTTGTTGGTGAAGGCCAGGTCGAGCGGGTCCGAGGTGGACTCGGTGAGGAAGACCGGGCTGAGGCCGGTGCCCACGGAGATCGTGTTGTTGTAGATGTCGCCGTTGTCGATCTCGCCGGAGCACACCTGGAAGGTGCGGGTGCGGTCGTTGACCGAGATGTTGTAGCGGATCGTGAAGTCGGTGACCGGAGTGTCGTACGGGCAGATGAGGAAGAAGCCGCCGTCGTTGTCGTGGGAGAGGTTGTACTGGAAGACCGTGCCGGACGTGGAGTGGTCGACGTCGTAGGACTGGCCGTCCTTGGTCGTGTTGCCCCCGGACACCTCGTTGTACTGGAAGAGGCCGTTGTCGCTGTTGGCGGTCCAGATGCCGATGTTCACGCTGCCCGCGCGCTCGTTGAAGCCGGTGACCTTGTTGTGCTCGATGAGCGCGCCGTCCTGGCCCTTGGCGACGATGCCGTCTCCGCCGATGTCACGCAGGTCGTTGCCGCGGACGACCAGACCGGTCGAGGCCTTCCAGTCGGCGAAGCACAGGGTGTCCTGCCAGAAGGCGGCGAGCTGGTCCCGCTTGCACCAGTTGGACCAGGTGTAGATGCCCTCGCGGTCCACGGAGTGGATCTCGTTGTCGAGAATGCGCGTGTCCGCGAAGGCCGTCGGCGTGGTGGTGCCCTGCGCCTCGATGACGATGCCGCCGGTGGCGTTCGCGTACTTTCCGGTGCCGTGATAGTTCCCGCTGACCGTCGCGGGCAGCACACCGCGTACGTCATGGATGTCGAGCCGTTGCAGCGTGATGCCGCTGACGACGCCCGCGTCCGCCGCGTGGACGTAAACCCCGCGCCGGTACGCCGTGTTGTCGCCGTCCGCCGTCAACTCCAGGTCCTGGACGGTGATGTACGGGGTGTTGTCGAGGAGTACGGCGTTGACCGCGCCGTCCGCGTTGACCGCCGGCTTGTCACCGCTGCCGTAGGCGCCGATGACGACCGGGGCAGAAGCGGTGCCGGTGGCGTCCGGGGCGAGCTGGCCCGAGCAGGCGGTGCCGCGCCGCAGGAGAACCTGGTCACCGGCCGTGAGGGTGAGGGCGTTGACCGAGGTCAGGGAGTTGTACGGGGAAGAGGAGCCGCCGGTGCCGTCGGCGGCGGCGGAGCAGTCCACGTAGTACGTGGTGGGGGCGGCCTGGGCCGGTGAGGCGGCGGTGAGGGCCGCGCCGAGGGCCGTCAGGCAGGTCAGCAGGGCGGTGCTTCCGGAACGCATGGCGGGACTCCGTGAGGGACGGCGGGACGGGGGAAGGGCGCGGCACGGAGACGGCTACATCGCGCGCGGTGCATCACAGGTCTACCTCCGGGGTACGGGCGGACAGGCCGCCGTCGACGGGCAGTACGGCACCGGTGACGAACGAGGCGTCGTCCCCGGCGAGGAACGCGACGGCCCGGGCCACCTCGTGCGGCAGACCGGCCCGGCGCAGCGGATAGGGCCGGACCCGCGCGGCGAACTCTTCGGGGTCATCGGCCAGTTGGGCATTGCGCTCGACCATGACGAGCCCCGGCGCGACCGCGTTGACGCGGATGCCGTGCGGGCCCCATTCGTGCGCGGCGGTCCGGGTGAAGGCGACGAGCCCGGCCTTGGCGGCGGAGTACGCGCCGAACCCGGTGGCCGCGAACTGAGCATGTACGGAAGCCATGTTGACGATGGCACCCGGCCTCTCCTCGGCGATCAGCCGGGCGGCGAAGGCCTTCGAGAGCCGGACGGCCGCGTGCAGGCTGACGTCGAAGGTGAGCCCCCAGCCGGACTCCGTACTGTCGAGGAGGGCCGAACGCTCTTCGGCAAAGGCGCAGTTGACGAGAATCCCGGGAGCGCCGTCGTGAGCACCGGGAGCGCCGTCAGGGTTCCCGGGAACACCACCGAGCACCCCGCAGGCGCCGTCGAGGATGCGCTCGGGCGCGTCGGAGTCGGCGAGGTCGACGACCACCGGCCTGATCCGCTCGGTGGCCGCCTCCCGTACGGACTCCAGGATGTCGACGGCGACGACCATGTGCCCGCGGTCGGCGAGTTCGGTGGCGATGGCGCGCCCGATTCCGCGAGCCGCACCAGTGACAACAGCGACAGTCATCGTTTCAGCAACCCCTTGTTCAGCCCGTCGGCGAGGAGGTTGAAGCCGACGACAAGCCCCACGACGACGGTGATCGGACCGAGTGCGTAGGCCGGATTGTCGGCCAGGAAGGACACGCTGGTCCGCAGCAACGCGCCGAGTGACGGGGTGGGCGGGGTGACTCCGATGCCCACGAAGCTCATCGCGCCCTCGACGAAGACGGCCGTGGACAGCGAGAGCGCCGCCTGCACGACGAGCGGGTCGACGATGTTGGGCAGGATGTCGCCGAGCAGGATCCGGCCCCGTCGGGCGCCCAGGGCCACTGCGGCCAGGACGTATTCCCGGTCCTTCTCCACTCGTACCGCATCGCGGGTGATCCGCCCGAAGAGCGGGATGTTGACGCCCGTCACCGTCCAGAAGACGGCGGCCGTGCCCGGGCCGAGGATCGCGGCGAGCGTGACGCCGAGGATCAGGGCGGTGAAGGCCAGCATGACGTCGAAGGCCCGTTGCAGGACGACGTCGAGTGCCAGGTGCAGGGTGCACAGCAGGCCGAGGCCGATACCGGCCACCGCGCCGAGCGGCACCGCGGTGAAGGCGACGAGCAGGTCGAGCCGGATGCCGTACAGCGTGCGGCTGAACAGATCTCGGCCGAACTCGTCGGTGCCGAGGGGGTGTTCGGCGCTCGGCCCGGCCAGTGCGCCGGTGCCCTGGGTGAGCGGTGAATGCCCGGTCAGCAAGGGCGCGGCCGCCCCGAGCAGCACCAGGAGGACAACGAGGGCGAGACCCCAGCGGGCGGCGGGGGCGCGGAGCGCCCGGGAGCCGACGGCGCGCCGGACCCGTACCGCGACCAGGGTGGTCATACCGATCCCCCGATCCGCGCCCGCGGATCCAGCCCCGCCTGCACCAGGTCAGTGAGTGTCTGCAGCACCACGAACACCGCGACGGCGAACAGCAGCAGATCCTGTACGAGGAGATAGTCGCGGCTGAGTACGGCCTGCAGGAGCAGCTGCCCCACCCCCGGCCAGGCGTACACCGCCTCAACGACGATCGCGCCGCCGAGGAGCTGACCGACCTGGATGCCCAGGACGGTGACGACGGGCGGCAGCGCACCCGGCAGTACGTGCCGGGCCAGCAGCCGCCCCTCCGTCACGCCCTTGGCCCGGCCCGTGCGGACGAAGTCCTCCTGCCGGGACCTGCGCAGCGAGGCCGCGAGGAAGCGGGCGAGGACCGCGCCGGTGGGCAGTGCCAGGCAGAGCGCGGGCAGCAGCAGGTACTGCACGCCGATGACCGGGTCGGCGAGCAGCGACTCGTGCCCCGAGGCCGGCAGCACCCTGAAGGTGACGGCGAGGACGAGGACGAGCAGCACACCGGTGACGTACGGCGGGACGGCGAGTGCGAGGTGCACGGCGCCGCTGAGCAGGCGTGCGCGGCGTGCCGTGCCTAGGACGATGCCCGCCGCGCCGCCGCCCGCGAGCGCCAACAGCAGGGCGGCCGCGGTGAGTTCGAGCGTGTTGCCGAGGCTGTGCCAGATCAGTTCGGTGATCGGCGCGCCGAGGATGAACGACGTGCCGAGGTCGCCGGTGAGGACACCGGTGAGCCAGGTCCAGTACTGGACGGGCAGCGCGGCGTCGAGGCCGAGCGAGGATCGCACCTCGGCGACCGTGGCCGCTGAGGCGTCCGGGCCCGCGAGGACGACGGCCGGATCCCCCGGCGCGAGCCGCAGGACACCGAAGACGAGCACGGACGCCACCAGCAGCACGAGCAGGGCGGACGGCACGCGCCGCAGTGCGTAGCGGAGCATGGCGGGGTCAGCCGATCGAGGTCTGGTCGAGGTCGAGGTAGTCGTACATCGTCCAGTTCAGTCCCTGGACCTTCTTGCTGCGCGTGTACGTGTGGGAGCTCGCGACGAGGTCGGAGACGAACTGCTCTTCCAGCAGCAGGTCGTTGAGCGCGTCGGCGGCCTGCTTCGCCTCGGCTTCCTCGGTCGCCTTCCACAGCTGGTCGGCGAGGGTCCGGTACGCGTCGCTGTCGAAGTTGGAGGCGTTCTTCTCCGCGTTGAAGGGGAAGGCGCCCTTGACGAGGGTCGCCGGGTGCAGCTGGCCGAAGCCGTGGCCGTTGATGAACAGGCCGGGGAGTTCGCCCGCCTGGAGCTGAGCAAGGAAGTCGGCGGCCTGGAGCGGCTCGGCCTTCGCGTCCAGGCCCAACTCGGTGAGGTCGTACTGCACTATCTCGGCGATCTTCGCGTTGGTGGCGAGCCCGGCGTTGTAGACGACCTTGACGCTCTCGCCCTGCGCGCCCGCCGCCTCGATGAGGGCCTTGGCCTTCTTCAGGTCGCGGCTGTAGTGGGCGGCCTTCGTCCTGTCGTACGCCGGTGAACTCGTCGCCCAGGGAAGGGAGGTGACCGTTCCGATGGAGCCGAGGACCTGGCTGAGGATCCGCTCGCGGTCGACGGCCCAGGCGACGGCCTGGCGTACGCGTTTGTCGTCGAGGGGCTTCACCTTGACGTTGGAGGCGACGTAGAAGCCGGAGTCGTGGGCATCGGAGACTGTCACCTCGAAGCGGGCGTCGTTCTTGACCGAGGCCGCGTCCAGCGGGGCGACGTCGACGAGGAGGTGGGTGCCGCCGGAGCGGAGCCCGGAGACCATCGAGGCGGACTGGCTGACGACCGAGACCTCGATGGCATCGAGCAGCGGGGCGCCCTTCTTCCAGTACGCGTCGTTCCGCTTCAGCTCGAAGCCGGTACCCGGTGTGTAGTCGGCGACCTCGAACGGGCCGGTGCCGATGATCTTCGTGCCCTTGAGCAGCTCGTCGATGGACTCCTTGTCGACGATGAGGAGGATCTCGAAGAGGTCGAAGAGGTTGCTGACCGGGTGCGCGAGGTGCAGCGTGATCGTGTGCGCGTCGGTCTCGTCGATCTTCTCGATGGCGAGGGCGACGTGCTTGAGCTGGGACGCGGTGGTGTCCTTCTTCAGGTTCTCGATGGCGAAGGCGACATCGGCGGAGGTGAAGGCGCGGCCGCTGTGGAAGGTGACGCCCTCGCGCAGCTTCAGCGTGATGGACCTGCCGTCCTTCGCCTCGGTCCACGACTCGGCGAGCGACGGCTTCGGCTCGAGCGTCTTGTGGTCGTACTCGGTCAGCGTGTTGAAGACCGTGCGCGCGACGGTGAAGTTCGGGTTGTTCTGGCCGAAGAGGGTGGCGGGCGCGATGTCGGCGGTCTGCGCGATCTTCAGCGTGCCGCCCTTGGCGGCGGCCGTCCCTGACGTCGTGGCGCCCTCGTCGGCGGCGCTGCGGCAGGCGGGGACGGCGAGCAGTGCGCCGCCGGCACCGATGGCGGCGAGCAGTCGGCGCCGGGACATGGCGAGTCTCTCTGGTGTGCGGAGATTGCTGGACGAGGGCATGACGGAACTCCGGTCGGCAGAAGGGGAGATGAAGAGCAAGGGAGATGAGAGGGCAGGCGAGAGCTGCGAAAGCGCGTGGTGAGGTGTCAGCTACAACAGGAGGGGCGCGGTTCGAGGCGCCCGCTCCAGACCCGGGTGACCGCCGGGTGATCGGTGTCGAGTTCGAGGCCGATGCCGGGGGCGTCCGGCAGGGTGAGCCGGCCGTCGCGGACCCGCTCGGCGCCGTGCACGACGTCGGAACGCCAGGCGACCTCGCCGTACGCGAACTCCAGGCGCTCGGCGACCGCCGCGTCGGTGGGCGCGAGCTGCGCCGCGTGCAGGGTGGCGACGGGGCCCGAGGGGTTGTGGAAGGAGATGCGGGCCGTGCCCCGGGTCCGGCGGGTGAGTTCGAGCGCGGCGCGCGGGCCGCCCGCGTGCTTCACGTCGGGCAGCAGTACGTCGAGGAGTCCGCGTACGGCTTCGATGTCGTCGGCCCGGTGCGCGAACTCGCCTCCGGCCAGCGGGAGTCGGGTGCGGGCGCGCAGTTCGGCCAGTTCGGCGGGGCGGGCGATGCCGACGCCGTCCTCCAGCCAGTACAGGGCCAGCTCCTCGAACGGGCCGAGCAGCGGGGTGAGTTCGTCGAGGGTGAGGCGCTCGTGCGCGTCCACCATGACGTCGACGCCGGAGCCGACCGCCTCGCGTACGGCGCGGACGCGCTCCAGGCCGATCTCGGCGAGGGTACGGCGCCCGTCGGTGTCCGGGGTGTCGAACGGGGCGAGTTTGACGGCCGTGAAGCCTTCGCGTACGGCGGCTTCGGCGGTCGCGGCGATGTCGCGCGGGGTGCGGCCGCCCGGGGCGCGGTTGATGTTGGCGTACAACTCGACGGTTCTCGAAGCTTCCTGACCGATGATCAGCTTTCGCAGGGGTACGTCCGCGCGGCGGGCGGCGCGGTCGAGGCGTGCCTGTTCCACGGCACCGCGTACGGTGATCGCGGCGAAGCCGCAGGAATCGCAGGCGCCGTCGAACCGGTCCAGTTCCCTTATCACGGTCTCCAACGACCCGGCGTCCGAGCACTCCCCGTATCCGTGATCGCCGTCCGGCCCGCAGACTCGCAGCACCAGCCACTCCGTCCGCGCGCTCACGGTGATCCGGAACAGCTCCCAGCTCTCCTGCCGCAAGGGGTTCATGACGCGACGCCCTGAGCTGCCGGGCCTTCCCGGCCTTCGGGGCCGAGGAGTGCGATCGGGTCCTGATAGACCCCTTCCAGCAGCGGCATCGCCGAGGCGACGACCAGCGTGCCGGAGCCGAAGGTGCTGGTCACGACGCGTTCGGTGGCGCTCCAGCCGCGGTGCACACGGTCGGTGATCTCCTGGCGCAGGTCGGCCAGGTATTCGTCGGCGGCGACGATGCCGCCCGCGAGGACGACCCGGCTCGGGTTGAGCAGGTCGACGACGGTCGCGACCGCACGGCCGGCGTGGCGGGCGCGGGTGCGCAGCAGTTCCTGGGCGCGGAGGTCGCCGGAGCCGGTGCCGGCCGGGCGTGCGGCGGCGATGAGCCGTTCCAGCGGGAGGTGTTCGTCGGCGGCGGACAGGATGCCCGCGGTGCGGGCCCGCTCCACCAGAGCCGCGTCGCTGGCGACTGCCGAGAGGCAGGCGGCTCCGCAGCAGGGGCACGGGGTGCCCGGTTCGCCGCTCACCGGCAGGTGTTCGATGCCGCCCGCCGCGGCTCCCGGCCCACGGTGCACGGAACGGTCGACGACCACGGCGGCGCCCAGAATGTTGCCGAAGAAGACGTACACGAAGTCGTCCACCTCGCGTCCGGCGCCGAACCACAACTCGGCGCGCGCGGAGGCCCGTACGTTCTGGTCGAGGAGGACGGGCCCGGGCAGCCGCCCGTCAAGCAGTTCAAGGAGCCGTACGTCGCTCCACCCCAGGGCGCTGTGCTCGACGACCGTGCCCGTGTCGCCGTCCACCCAGCCGCCGAGGCTGATGCCGGTCCCGAGGATCCGCCGCCCGCCGAGCCGGTCGGCCAGGAACTCCCGGGCGCCGTCGACGGCCTGCTCCGCGATGCGGCGCGGGTCGAGCCCGCCGTCGGCGGGGGCGTCGTGGTCGAGGACCCGTTGGGCGGCGACGGTCCCGTCGAGGGCGACGAGCCCGAGGGTCGTCCGCAGCAGCCCGATGTGCACGCCCAGCGCGGCGGGGCCACGCGGGTCGACGCCGACCGGCACACGGGGCCGCCCCTGCGCCGTCTCCAGCGGGGCCTCCTCGCGCAGTACCCCCGCCTCGACGAGTACGGCGGTGAGCTTGGTGACGCTGGGCGCCGACAGACCCGTACTGCGTGCGATGTCGGCGCGGGAGAGCGGGCCCCCGGCGAGGACGGCACGCAGAACCGCCGAAGCGTTGCCTCGACGCATGCCCTCGGCTCTCATGGTTCCCCTCACTCCCCACCGGACTTAATTTCAGAAATTAAGTCAAGCGGGACGGGGTGCGCAACGCCTCGGCCGGAAGATCTCGCCCAGTGGACAGAGCAACGGGCGGCAGGGCGACCGGAGCAATCGGGCGAATCCGACGAGGCGCCCGGGTCAGCTCCCGGTCGCGCAGCTTGCGTCGTTCAGCGTGAAGTCGTCCGGGACCGAGTTGGCGCCCTGCCAGGAGCCGAGGAAGCCGACGGTGAAGGTGCCGCCTGCGGCGACGGTCTTGTTGTAGTCGGCGGCGGTGGCGGTGACTCGGGTGGCCTCCTGGGCGAAGGTGCCGTCCCACATCTGGGTGACCCGCTGGCCGTCCTGGAAGGTCCAGGAGACGCGCCAGGTGCCGAGGGCCTTGGTGGTGGTGACGGTGACGGTGGCCTGGAAGCCGTCCGGCCACTGGTTGATGATCTCGTACTTGATCCGGCAGGACGGCGACGCGGTCTTCGTGGGGTCCGCCGCCTTGTGTGTGACGTCGGCGGAGGACGAGGAATTGCCCTGGGGTTCGGTATCGGGGTTCGGGGTCGTCGCCCCCGTGCGGGGGTCCGACTCCGAGGGATCGGGCGACGCCGACGAGCCCGAGGGGCGGGCGGTGGCCGCCGGGAGCACGGTGCCCGGCTCCGCCACGGGCAGGCGGTTCACTGACTCTCCGCCCGCCGAGGTGTCGGTCCCCGCGGTGTCGTCGGAGGGCATCAGCGTGACCCCGAGCGCCAGCGCGGAGACGAGGACGGCCGTGACCAGGAGCCCGGTCCGGCCGATCCGGGGCGCCGCCATCTTGCCCACGGCGAGGCCGGTGTCCACGGCCGCGTCCCTGCGTCCGCCAAGGAGACCGGCGTCCGCCGCCCGGCGGCGCCGCTCCAGATACGCGAGGCCGCCCCAGCCGATCACGCCGCCCGCGAGCGCCGAGGGCAGCCCGCCGCCGTGCAGCCGCAGACAGGCCGCCGCCTCCGCGCAGTCCACGCAGCGGGCGAGATGCCGCGAGAGATCCTCGGGTGTCTCGGCGCCCGGCGAGCGGGTCACCGCATCCAGGAGCCGGGCGTAACTGCGGCAGTTGGCGTCCATCGGGGTGTCGAGGTGGTTGCGATGGCACCGGTCCCTGAACAGCGCCCGTACCTGGGCGAGTTCCTCTGCCGCGGCCGCCGGGTCGAGGCCTAGTCTTCGGGCCACCGCGGGCAGCGGCAGCGCCTCGACCTCGGCCAGCCACAACAGCGCCGCGTCCGGTTCCTGCATGTCACGGAGGCCGCGCAGCGCCAGCGGGCGGTGCAGCGGCGGCCCGGTATAGCGGGCCGCCTTCCCGGAGTTGAGCCACAGCCTGAGGTCGGGGTCGAGCCGGTGGCCCTGCCCGTGTTCCTCCCAGGCGGCGGCGGTGGTGCGAACCGAGGTCAGCAGCAAGGGAATTCGGGGCAGCCGGGGCGTCCTGCGGCCGGTACCCTTCGTTCCTGAACCGAGGGCGCGCGCCTCACGGATGCCGTGGGTGAACGCCTCGGTCGCCAGCTGTGTGGCCGCGGCGGAACCGGACGTGCACAGGTCGGCGTACGACAGGACCACGTCCCAGCACTCCGAGAACAGCGCGGCCTCGGCAGCGTCCTGGGGGGTCGGCAGGTCAGGCATGGGGGGCTCCTGCATCAACTGCGTCCATGTGCCAAGTCATGCAATGCCAACTCACTTGTCCTACAAAGGAGTTGGGGTCCGTCTCAACGACGGGGCCCGAGCCTTTCACGGTTTCCACACAACTGACAAGCCGCGTATTCAAATGAAGCGGTAAGCGGTTGCGCGGCCAGGGTTCCGGCCTTGCGAGCGCCTTGCGGGCATCCACAGTCTTGTACGGAATTGAGGCGCGGAAGTATCAGCGTGACGGCTGGTTCGTGACATGACCGGGCGCAAGCCGCCGGACCGCGGCCGGGGGACGTCCCGGCCGCGGTCCGGCGGCGAGTTGATGACTAGGTGCTTACGCGACTACAGGCCGGCCGGCTCCGTCTCGGGTTCCCGTGCGGGAAGGCTGTCCATGAAGGAGCTGACGGAGAACACCGCACGCCCCGGGCCGGGTTCACCGTATCCGGGCGGCGACTGGAGCCCGAAGTCGTCCATGGTGGCGCGGTAGGCCTCCAGCAGGCGGATGTGGTACTCGAGCGGCGCGCCCTGCGGGTTGGCCTTGCCCAGCGGGGTGGTCGGCTCCGGGCACCAGGTGGTGAAGCGGGGCGTGATGCCGTGCGACATGAAGAAGCGCAGCCCCTCCGTCGTCGACGCGATGGCCTCGTCGACCGTGGTGAAGCCGAAGGGCTCGGCCATCTCCACGCCCGCCACGAAGTTGGGGATGACGTTGCGCGCCCCGAAGACCTCCGCGGAGTCGAGGATGCGCTTGTGCCACTCGTCGCGCCCGACGTAGCGCTCCTTGCCCGGGCAGTACATCTTGAAGAGGTACTCGTCCCACACCTCGTAGTTGGGGTGGTAGATCTGCACGCCGTAGTCCTTGAAGCGCTGTACGTCGTCCTTCGGCAGCGCCTGTGCCACGACCTTGCCGATCCAGCGGCCCGGGAAGTGCTCCTCGATGGCCTTGGCGTACATGCCGTAGAAGTCGGCCTCGTCACGGCCCTGGAGCTTGGAGGTGATCGCGCCGCCGGTCAGCGTGTACGCGGTGGACGCCTTGGCGGTGTCGTACCGGTCGATGATCTCCAGCGCCTCGAGGACCTCGTCCACGTCCTTCACGCCGGTGTACGGACGCCCCGCCGCCTTGTGCTGGCGCCAGTTGTGGTTGATGTCGCAGTACTGGCACTCCTCCTTGGCGCCGAAGTACTGGCAGACGCGGAAGACGGTGAGGTAGATCAGGTAGCCCCACTGGATGGTCGGGGCCACCTCCATCACGGACTTCCCGTTGGAGAGCTTGTGCTTGTAGTACTCGGGCATCGGAGGCACGCCGACGTCGGAGATCCGCTTCCCGTCGAGGTAGAGCCCGAGGACGCCGTGCTCGTCGGCGGCCACGCGGTACGGCGAGGCCGGGTTCACGCGTACGGAGACGACGGTGCGGCGCAGGTCGTACGGGCCACCGGTGAGGATGATCTCCTCGGGCGGGCGCCTGAGTGCGGCCTCGCCCAGCTCGGGCAGGGTGCCGTGGTCGAAGGAGAAGATGAAGTACGACTTCGGCTTGACGTCACCGCCCTCGTTGTCGGAGAGAGCCGACGCGTCGAAGGCGACACCTCCCCGGAGCAGGTCCTCCTTGAAGACGGCTTCCCGCGGCACGTGCGGGAACCGTTCCATCAGATCCTCGACCAGCGCGGTACGGCTGCCGCCCATCCCGATCTCCTCGCTCCCGGCTCACTCAGGCTCAGTGTTCGAGCCCTGTGCTCGACTCCTCACGTTATGCCCCTGCCTGCGCGTCACCCGTGCCGGGTCCCCTCGCGCCGCGAGATGTGCGCCGGAGCCGCGAGGTCCGGGGCCAGCAGGGGATCGGGCTCGGGCGCGCCCCAGGCCGAGGTCAGCGGCAGGGTGCCCGCCCACAGGCCCAGCTCGGCGTCGGGCCCGTCCCCGTCGTCCGGGGCGCCGGTACGGATCTTCACCGAGGCCTCTTCGAGGGACAGCGCGAGCAGGGTGGTCGCCGCCAGCTCCTTGCGGCTGGGCCTTCGCGCGTAGTCCCACTGACCTGGCGTGGCGTGCTCGGTGAGCCGTCGCAGGCCTTCGAACTTCTCCGCCGGGTCGGTGACCTTTCGCGGCACGCCGTGGATCATCGCGCTCCGGTAGTTCACGCCGTGCTCGAACACGGACCGGGCGAGTACGAGCCCGTCGACGTGCGTGACGGTGACACAGACCGGGCTGTCGGCCGCGAGACTGCGACTGGCCACCGAACCGTGGACGTACAGCTGCCGCTCGTCCCGCCCGTAGACGGTCGGTACGACCAGCGGGCGCCCGTCGACGATCACTCCGAGGTGGCAGACGAACCCCGCGTCGAGGATCGCGTCGAGGTCGGCGCGATCGAGGCTGCCCTGTTCACGCAGGCGGCTGTGGCGGGTGAGGTCGGATTCGGGCAGGCGGCGGCTGTACGTCATGGGCGGATGCTACCGATATCGCATCCACGTGACCATTGATTGACGTTATTAGTTGCCGGAGCGACCACAAACAACGATATCCGCACATCGAAAGCAGGTGCGGTTCCGGCCGGGATACCGATGAGACCCGGCCAGAACCCGATGACGGTCACGCCGCCCGCGACAGCGCCTCCCGGTCGACCGAAAAGGCCAACTCCCGCCCGGACAGTAGCCGTTCGATCTCCTCCACGACGGTGAGCCCGAGCCGGGCGACCTCGTTGCCCTGGGAACCCGCGAGATGCGGGGTGATGAAGGCGTTCGGAAGGTCGTACAGCGGGGAGTCGGCCGGCAGCGGCTCGGGGGCGGTGACGTCGAGGATCGCGCTGAGCCGTCCGGTGCGCAGCTCGTCGATCAGCGCGTCGTGATCGACGAGCGACCCGCGCGCGGTGTTGATGAGGACCGCCCCGGCCGGCATCAGGGCGAGCTCGCGGCGGCCGATCAGGTGGAGCGTCTCAGGGGTCTCCGGGGCATGGACGGTCACGACGTCACTGCCGCCGAGCAGTTCGTCGAGCGGCAGCAGCGGAACGCCCAGCTCGGCGGCCCCTGCCTCGTCGACGTACGGATCGGCGAGGCTCACCGCGAGGTCGAAGGGGCGGAGCAGGTCGATGAGACGCCGGCCGATGCGGGAGGCTCCGACGATGCCCACGCGGCGGCCGAAGTTGCCGATGCCGGGGATGATCTCCCCGTAGGGGAAGGCGCGTTGAGAGCGCAGACGGTCCCGGTGCGCGAAGAGGTCCTTACCGGCGAGCAGGATCATGGCGAGGGTGTACTCGGCGACGGGCAGCGCGTTGGCGGCGGCCGCCGACGACACGGCGAGTCCGCGTGCCCAGACCGAGGGTGTGGTGAGGCTCTTGACCGAGCCCGCGGCGTGGAGCACGGCGCGCAGCTTCGGTGCGGCTTCCAGGGTGACTTCGTCGAGGGTCGGGCAGCCCCAGCCGGTGATCAGGATCTCGGTCTCCGCGAGAGCCTCGCGCACCCGGGGGTCGGTGAAGTTCTCGGCCACCAGAGTGGGATCGATTTCTACGGAGTCGCGCAAACGAGCCAGTACCTCCGGCGGGAAAATATGCGGCACGTTCTGGGCGGTCATGGCGAACAAGGCCAACGGACGCTCGGACAAGGAGGCGACCTTCCGGCTCGGCGACTTCATGGATAGCAACCGGTCTCTACGGTAGTTGTCGCCGCGCGGGAGGGTCAATGGACCGGGCGGTGAGTCACGACCACGACTCGACGGACCGCCCGTGGAGGGCCGCGCCCCGGCAAGGTACGTTCCCCCGGTGGCCACTACACCGGCCGCGGCGGACGGCGACTTCCCGGGGAGGGATCACAGGGATGACCGAGACCCTGACCAACTGGGCCGGCAACATCACGTACACGGCCAAGGAACTGCACCGGCCGCACTCGCTCGACGCACTCGCGACGCTGGTGGCGGACAGCCGGAAGGTGCGTGTCCTGGGCAGCGGGCACTCGTTCAACGAGATCGCCGAGCCGGGCGACGACGGCGTACTGCTCTCGCTGACCGCGCTGCCCCCGGCGGTGGACGTCGACACGACGGCCCGTACGGTACGGGTCGCGGGCGGCGTCCGTTACGCCGAACTCGCCCGCCAGGTGCACGAGCACGGGCTCGCGCTGCACAACATGGCGTCCCTTCCGCACATCTCCGTGGCGGGTTCCGTGGCGACCGGCACACACGGCTCGGGGGTCACGAACGGTTCACTGGCCTCCGCCGTACGCGAGGTCGAGCTGATCACGGCGGACGGCTCGACGGTGACGATCGCCCGGGGCCAGGACCGCTTCGACGGTGCCGTGACCTCGCTGGGCGCGCTCGGTGTCGTCACCGCGCTCACCCTCGACCTGGAGCCGGACTTCGAGGTGAGCCAGCAGGTGTTCACCGAACTCCCCCTGGAGGGGCTGGACTTCGAGGCGGTGGCGGCATCGGCGTACAGCGTGAGTCTCTTCACCGACTGGGGGCGGCCGGGCTTCAGGCAGGTGTGGCTCAAGCGGCGCACCGACCAGCCCTTCCCCGGGTTTCCGTGGGCCGAGCCCGCCACCGAGGCCGCGCACCCCGTGCCGGGCATGCCCGCACGCAACTGCACCCAGCAGTTCGGCGTCCCCGGCCCCTGGCACGAGCGACTCCCGCATTTCCGGGCCGAGTTCACCCCGAGCAGCGGGGCCGAGCTCCAGTCCGAGTATCTGCTGCCGCGCGCGGCAGCCCTGTCGGCGCTGCACGCGCTGGACGCGATCCGCGAGACGATCGCACCGGTGCTCCAGGTCTGCGAGGTGCGGACCGTCGCCGCCGACCGCCAGTGGCTGAGCCCGGCGTACGGGCGGGACACCGTCGCCCTGCACTTCACCTGGGTCGAGGACACCGCGGCCGTACTGCCGGTGGTGCGGCGGGTCGAGGCGGCGCTCGACATCTTCGACGCACGGCCGCACTGGGGCAAGGTGTTCACCGTGCCGTCGGCGGTGCTGCGCGAGCGGTACCCGCGGCTGGACGACTTCAGGTCGCTGGCCCAGTCGCTCGACCCCGCGGGCAAGTTCACCAACGCCTTCGTGGGGGACTTTCTACACCCCATTTCCTAACCCCTTGTCGAAAGTCCGTCCCAGACCATAGCCTTGCGCCGCGCCGATGCTTGCGAGCCTCGGCACGGGCGCGGGGATCCGAGGGGAGATCGATGAAGCGCGGCACATCACGCGACATCCGCACGGCGAACCGCTATGAGGTCCTGCGCCAGATCATCGCCCGGTCGCCCACCTCCCGGCAGGAGTTGGCGGCGGCCACCGGGCTCAGCCTGGCCACCGTCGCCACGCTCGTCGGCGAGCTGCTCGACCTTCGGATGCTGACCGAGGTCGGGTTCGAGGACTCCGCGGGTGGCCGCCCGCGGGGGCTCGTGGCCGTCAACGCGTCGGGGGGCGCGTTGATCGGCGTCGACATCGCGGAGACGTACGTACGCGTGGAGCTGTTCGACCTCGCGCTGAACGTGCTCGCCCGCGCCACCGAGGACATGCGCCCCGGTGAGAGCCGCCCGGAGCAGGTCGTCGGGCATGTCGCGGCGGCCGTCGGCTCGGTGGTCACCCAGGCCGGGATCGAGGGCGCGCGCGTCCTCGGTGTCGGCGTGAGTGTGCCGGGCCAGGTCGACCGCGAGGACGGGGTGTGCGAGTACGCCCCGAACTGGGACTGGCACGACGTGCCGCTGCTCGAGCTGCTCGCCGAGCACATCGCCTACCCGCTGTACCTCGACAATCCGCTGCGCGCCTGCGCGGTCGCCGAGCTGTGGTTCGGCGCGGCCCGTGGGCGCGGGGACGCCGTGGTCGTCAACCTCGGCACGGGTGTCGGGGCCGGGCTCGTACTCGGCGGCGGGGTGCACCGCGGGGTCAGCAACAGCGCGGGCGAGTGGGGCCATACGACGCTCGTCCTTGACGGCCGGCTGTGCCACTGCGGGAACCACGGATGCGTGGAGACGTATGTCGGGGCGCCCGGAATCATGCTGAACCTGCGGGAGTTGAGCCCGCGCAGCCCGCTGCTGCACCCCGAGGACCAGACCGCCACGATCGACGCGCTCGCCCGCGGTGTCGCCGCGCAGGACCCGGTGGCCCTCAAGGTCGTGCGCGACACCGCCCGTTACCTCGGTGCCGGGATCTCCGACCTGGTGAACCTCCTCAACCCCGAGGTGGTCGTGCTCAGCAGCTGGGTCGCGGCGACGCTCGGCGAACCGCTGCTCAAAGAGGTCCGCGAGGCCGTCGCCCGGCATGCGCTGAAGCGCCCGTTCGCGGCCACCGAAATCGTCCTCTCCCCCGTTCCGACCGATCCGGTCTGCCTCGGAGCCGCGACGTTCGCCCTGGAAGGGGCGCTCCAGTCGGTCGGCCAACGGCCCGCCAAGCGCAAGTAGTTACCCACCGCAGCGCACAAAGCCCCCGCCTTCAGGGGGCCCGCACGTCCGGTATCCCGAACCAGGCACAACGCTTCGAACAGACTTCGTCCGACCCCTTGCCGAAGCCTTAGCCGAAGGTTAACGTCCCGCACCGCACAGGGAATTGAGCCGCAGCCGTACTAGAGACAAGGGCGTCACCATGTCGGCAATGAGCAGCAGCAACTGGGACCGTCGATCCGTACTGCGAGCCGCCGCGGGCCTCGCCGCACTGGGGCCGCTGGCCGCCTGCGGGAGCAACAACGGGCGCTCCGGGGGCGGGAGTTCGGGCAAGAACCTCACGCAGTACTTCCACGCCTACGGCGAGGCCGGCACCGAGCAGGCCATCAAGAAGTACGCGAAGGCCTACGACAAGGCGAACGTGACCACGCAGTGGATCACCGGCTCCAACTTCGAGAGCAAGCTGTTCTCGGCGCTGCTCACCGACAACGCGCCGGACGTGTTCGAGTTCCACCCGCAGATCCAGCTCGTCGAGAGCGGCCAGGTCGCGGATCTGACCGACCTCATCGCCCCGGTCAAGGACGACTTCAACCAGGCCGACATCGCGTCCCACACGATCGACGGGAAGATATGGGGCATCCGCATGATCGACGACCCCCAGTTCTTCTTCTACCGCAAGTCGCTCCTGGCGGACGCGGGCATCGAACCGCCCGCCACGCTCGACGAGTTGGTCGAGGCCGCGGCCAAGCTCACCACCGACAAGGTCAAGGGCGTCTTCCTCGGCAACTCGATCACGCCCGTCATGAACCCGCTGATCTGGTCGACGGGCGCCAACACCCTCACGGACGACAACAAGATCGCGTACCACACGGACGAGGTCGCGGCGGGCCTGAAGCAGCTCCGCACGATGTTCAAGGACGGCCATCTGCTGCTCGACGCGCCCGCCGACTGGTGGGACCCCTCCGCCCTCACCCAGGGCCTGGTGGCGATCCAGTGGTGCGGCATGTGGGCGATGCCGGTGATCCAGCAGGCGCTCGGCGACGACGTCGGCATCTTCCCGTTCCCGCAGTCGGCCGACGCGGGCAAGCCCGCCGTCACCAACGGCGGCTGGTCGATGTTCGTGAACGCCAAGTCGAAGAACATCGACGCGGCGAAGGAGTACGTGAAGTGGCTCTGGATCGACCAGAAGGAGTACCAGGAGGACTGGGCCCTCTCCTACGGCTTCCACATCCCGCCGCGCGCCTCCCTCGCCGCCTCCGCCACCAAGCTCAAGTCGGGCCTGCCCGCCGAGGGCGTGAAGCTCTTCGACGAGTACGGGCACTTCGACAACCCGGCCTGGACGCAGGCCATGATCGTCGCCCTTGAGGGGGTCGTCGCCGACACCGTCCGCAAGGGCGGAGACCCGCAGGCCGCGCTCGACAAGGCCGACAAGACGGTCGAGCGCGAGCTCAAGAAGCTGTTCGGATAGGCCGGCGGACGGACCACGACGACATGTCGACCACCACCACGAGCGGTGTCGCCCAGAGCCCCGCCGCTGCCGGGACCCCCACCAAGGTCCGCAAGCGGCGCGGCGTCCGCGGCCGCACCCTCAGCTTCTGGCTCTTCACCGGCCCGTTCCTGATCGGGCTCGCCGTCTTCGTCTACATCCCGATCGGCTGGAGCGCGTACCTCTCCTTCTTCGAGGCGCGCTACACGGTCACTCCCAGCACGTTCGTCGGCTTCGACAACTACTCGTACATGCTGACGAACGACAAGTTCACCGAGTCCCTTGTCACCTTCACCGTCTTCGCCGCCTTCATCGTGCCCGTCACCTGGGCGTTCTCGCTGGGCCTCGCGCTGTTGGTGAACCGGCTGCGTTTCATGCGGGCGTTCTTCCGGTCGGTGTTCTTCCTGCCGACCGCGGTCAGTTTCGTGGCCGCCTCGCTGATCTGGAAGATGTCCATCTTCAGCGGGGTCCGCTTCGGCCTGATGAACACCGTCATCGGCTGGTTCGGTGTCGAGAACATCGCCTGGCTCGCCAACCCCAACCCGCCCTGGTACTGGCTGGTCATCGTCACCGTGCGCCTGTGGCTGCAGGCCGGCTTCTACATGATCCTGTTCCTGGCGGCCCTGCAGAACATCCCGCCGGAGCTGTACGAGGCCGCCGCGATCGACGGTGCCAAGCGGGGCTGGCAGACCTTCCGGCACATCACGCTCCCGCAGCTGCGCGCGACCTCGACCGCGGTGATCCTGCTGCTGCTCGTCGCCGCCTTCCAGGCCTTCGACGAGTTCTTCAACCTCCTCGCCAAAACCACCTGGGGCCGCCCGCCGTTGGTCGAGCTGTACTACACGGCGCTGGGCGAGAGCCAGGACTACGGCGCGGGCAGCGCGGGCGCCATGATCCTGACCCTGCTGATCTGCGTCGTGACCCTCGCACAGGGCAGGTTCATGGGCTTCGGAAAGGGTGAGGAGGCCAAGTGACCACCACAACACCTCGGGTCGCCGGCAAGCCGCGTTCCGTGCGGCGGCGCGGCGGCGTCATGAGCAGCGCCGGTCTCTACTTCGCGGCCGGCATCGGCGCCGCGCTGTTCCTCGTCCCCTTCTATCTGATCGTGCGCAACGCCCTGTCCACGGACGCGGAGATCACCGGCGAGAACTGGAAGTGGTTCCCCACCGACATCCAGTGGGGCAACCTCACCGAGCTGTTCGACGACCCCACGGTCCCCTTCGCACAATCCCTGTGGAACTCGACGGTCGTCGGCGTCCTGCACACCGTCGGCACCCTGCTGGTGTGCTCGCTGGCCGGGTACGGCCTGGCCCGCATCCCCTACAAGCACTCCAACAAGATCTTCTACGTCGTCCTGGTCACCCTGATGGTTCCGACCGCCGTCACTTTCGTGCCGAGCTTCGTGCTGGTCTCGTCACTCGGCTGGGTGTCGAGTCTGCAAGGTCTCATCGTCCCGGGGCTCTTCAGTGGTTTCACCTGCTTCCTGTTCCGGCAGTACTTCCTGGGGTTCCCGAAGGAGCTGGAGGAGGCGGCGCGCGTGGACGGGCTCAGCTACTGGGGCGCGTACTGGCGCATCGTCGTACCCAATTCGCTGAACTTCTTCGCCGCGATCGCCACCATCACCTTCATCAGCGGCTGGAACGCCTTCCTGTGGCCCCTCGTCATCGGCCAGGACCAGGAAGCCTGGACCGTGCAGGTCGCCCTCTCCTCGTACATGACCAACCAGACCGTCAACTTCCATCTGATCTTCATGGCGACCGCAATTTCCATCCTGCCCCTGGTGTTCGTCTTCCTCTTCCTCCAGCGCTGGCTGGTTCAGGGGATCGCACAGACCGGCATCAAGGGCTGACACCTCTCTCAAGACCCATCTCCCAAGACCCATCTCTCAGGACCTGGAGACCCATGTCTTTCCGCACCACTACCGCCATTGACTATGTCGAGGACGTCTCACCCGGCAGCGGGGCGCTTCCGCCACGGGCCTGGTACGCGTCCTCGGATGCCCGGTCCTTGTCACTGAACGGCAGTTGGCGCTTCCGGCTCTCCCCCACCGCCGACGCCGAGGACGACTCCTTCGCGGCGGAGGGGTACGACGCCGGGGACTGGGCCCAGGTGTCGGTCCCCGGCCACTGGGTCCTCCAGGGCGACGGGGCCTTCGGCGCGCCGATCTACACCAACCACCTCTACCCCTTCCCGGTCGACCCGCCGCGGGTGCCGACCGGGAATCCGACCGGTGACCATCTGCGGGTCTTCGATCTGCCCGAGGAGTGGCCCGGGGACGGTGGCTCCGTGCTCCGCTTCGACGGCGTGGAGTCCTGTGCCCGGGTCTGGCTGAACGGCACGGACATCGGCGAGTTCAAGGGCTCGCGGCTGCCGCACGAGTTCGCGGTCGGCCATCTGCTGAAGCCGGGCGGCAATGTGCTGGCGGTGCGGGTTCACCAGTGGTCGGCGGGCTCGTACCTGGAGGACCAGGACCAGTGGTGGCTGCCGGGCATCTTCCGGGACGTCACGCTGCTGCACCGTCCGGCGGGCGGCGTGCTCGACCACTTCGTGCACGCCTCGTACGACCATGTCCGCGGTGAGGGGACCCTGCGCGTCGACTCCGATGTCGACGGGCGGGTCAGCGTGCCCGCCCTGGACATCGATGTCGCCACCGGCGAGTCGGTGACCGTGCCGGTCCAGGCGTGGACGGCCGAGACGCCCCGCCTCTACGACGGGGTGCTGACGACGGAGGGCGAGCGCGTCCCCCTGCGGATCGGTTTCCGCACGGTCGTGCTCGAAGACGGCCTGATCAAGGTCAACGGCAGGGCGCTCCTCTTCAAGGGCGTCAACCGGCACGAGTGGCATCCGGAGCGGGGCCGCGCCCTCGACCTGGAGACCATGAGGCAGGACGTGCTGCTGATGAAGCGGCACAACATCAACGCCGTCCGCACCTCGCACTACCCGCCGCACCCTGCCTTCCTCGACCTGTGCGACGAGTACGGCCTCTGGGTCATCGACGAATGCGACCTGGAGACCCACGGCTTCACCGAGCAGGCCTGGCGCGACAACCCGGTGGACGACGAGCGCTGGACCCCGGCGCTCCTCGACCGTGCGTCCCGGATGGTCGAGCGCGACAAGAACCACCCGTCCGTCGTCATCTGGTCCCTCGGCAACGAGGCCGGCACCGGGCGCGGGCTCACCGCCATGGCCGAATGGATCCGCGGCCGGGACCGCTCACGGCTCATCCACTACGAGGGCGACATCAACTGCCGTGACACGGACGTGTATTCACGGATGTACGCCGAGCACGCGGAAGTCGAGCGGATCGGCCGGGGCCTGGACGGCGGCTCGCACGTCCGACGCCAACTCCCCTTCATCCTCTGCGAGTACGGACACGCCATGGGCAACGGCCCCGGCGGACTCGCCGACTACCAGCGGCTGTTCGAGTCGCACGACCGTATCCAGGGCGGGTTCATCTGGGAGTGGATCGACCACGGCATCAAGGACGAGCGCTACGGGTTCGCGTACGGCGGCGACTTCGGGGAGGAGCTGCACGACGGGAACTTCGTCTGCGACGGGCTGCTGTTCCCGGACCGGACTCCGTCACCCGGTCTTGTCGACTACAAGAAAGTGCTCGAGCCGGTCCGTATCGAGGGCGACGGGGCGGACGGCAGCGTCCGCGTCACGAACGCGTACGACTTCGCGGACCTCTCGGCGCTCGCCTTCGAGTGGTCCTACCAGGTCGACGGGGAGACGGTGGAGGCGGGCGCGCTGTCCGTACCCCCGCTCCTGCCGGGCGAGTCGGCCGATGTGAAGCTGCCGGCCTCGCCCGCGGACGGTCGCGGGGCCGAGACGGGGTGGACGGTACGGGCGGTGCTCGCGGCGGAGACACCCTGGGGTCCGCAGGGCCATCAGGTCGCTTGGGCCCAACTGCCCGTCACCGAGAAGGCGTTGGGTCCGGTGGCGCAGTCCGACGGGCCGGCGCTCGGCGTGCGGCAGATCACCCTGGGCCCGGCCACCTTCGACGCCGGTACCGGCGCGCTGAAGACGATCAGCGGGGTCGACGTCACCGGGCTGCGCCTCGACGTGTGGCGCGCCCCGACCGACAACGACAACGGCGCGTCCTGGCAGCCCGACATCCGTTACGGCCCGCTCTGGCGCGAGCTGGGGCTGCACCGCATGCAACACCGGCTGGACGTGGTGGAGTTGAGCGACGACGCCTTGACCGTACGGTCCCGGGTGGCGCCCGCTGCCCGTGAGGTGGGCCTGCGCACGGTGTACCGGTGGACGTCGGACGGGACGCGGCTGCGGCTGACCGTGTCCGTGGCGCCCGAGGGCGACTGGACGCTGCCGTTGCCGCGGCTCGGGATCCGGCTCGGGCTGCCTTCGTCGGCGGACCGGGTGAAGTGGTTCGGCGGCGGGCCCGGTGAGGGATATCCGGACACGAAGTCGGCGTCGATGGTGGGGCGTTGGGAGTCGTCGGTGGACGAGTTGCAGACGCCTTATGTCCGTCCCCAGGAGAACGGCGCGCGGGCCGACGTCCGCTGGGCGGAAATCGGTGGACTGCACATGGAAGGTGATCCATCCTTCTGGTTCACGGCCCGCCGCTGGACGACGGAGCAGCTCGACGCCGCCGACCATCTGACCGATCTGGAACCGGGCGACACGGTCTGGGTCAACCTCGACCACGGACAGCAGGGCATCGGCTCGCAGTCGTGCGGGCCCGGCGCGCTGCCTCAGTACCAACTGCGGGCCACTCCCGTGGAGTTCTCGTATCTCTTCTCGGAGATTCATGACTGACACCGTCATACAGCCCGCGGCCGGTCGGCTCTTCACCCGACCGGCCGCGGTCGCGTCCTGCGTCGGATTCGTCCTCATCGGCATGCTCCAGGCGCTCTACGGGCCTGCGGTTCCTGGGCTGCGCGAGGAGTACGGCCTTTCCCCGTCCGCCGCCGGGCTCGGTCTCAGCCTGCACTTCACCGGCGGCGTCGCGGGCGTCCTGGCCTTCAACGCGATCCACTCCCGAATCAGCAACAGGGCCCTGCTGGCGGCGAGTTACGTCCTGATGGCGGCGGGCGGCGCGGGCTTCGCGCTCGCCCCGAACTGGCCGCTCGCGCTGGCCGCCGCCTTCCTCGGCGGCCTCGGTTTCGGCGGCATCGACTACGGCCTCAACCAGTTGTTCGCGGTCGGCTTCGGCGACCGTTCGACGGCAATGCTCAACGTACTGAACGCGCACTTCGGGATCGGTGCGGTGCTGGGTCCGGTGCTCATCGCCTGGACCGGGCCCGACGGCTACCCGTACGCCTTCGGGGCGTGTGCCGTGCTGGCGGGGGCGCTGATCCTGTGCACGGGTGGCGTCGGGAGCCAGGCGCCGTCGCCTCCCGCCGAGAAGGCACGGGATTCCAGCGGCCTGCTTTCGCGCGTACTCGTCGGCTTCCTCGTCCTCTACATCCTCAACGTGGCGGTCGAGGCGGGCGTCGGCGGCTGGGAGCCCACCCACCTGGAGACCGTCGGATACAGCGCGACCTTCGCCGCCTCCGCCACCTCGGTCTACTGGCTGATGATGACGGTGGGCCGCTTCCTGGTGGTGCCGATCACCCTGCGGTACGCGCCCGAGCGCATCCTCGCCGTCTGCGCGGCCGGGATGACGGCGTGCCTGCTGCTCGCGCTGATACCGGGGGCGGCACCGGTGGCATACGCCGGTGTGGGCCTGTTCATCGCGCCGGTGTTCCCGACCGGGCTGCCCTGGCTGAACCAGGCCCTTCCGGGGGCCAAGCGGGCGGGCGCCTGGGTTATCGCCGCGTCGATGATCGGCGGGGTGGCGGCCCCGCCGCTGCTTGGCGTGGGCATCGAGGCGTCCGGGATTCACGCGGTGCCATGGCTGTTGACCGTGTTGTCGGGCGGATCGCTGGTGGCGACGGTGTGGCTGGTGCGGCTGACGAGAAGGTCCCCGACGTCCCCGGCAAAGGGGGTGTGAACAGGGTCAACAGCAGGTGAGACGTGAGCGGCGCGCCAACAGCATGCACGCCGCGCACAGGGCGATCGACGTGAAGGGGTCAACCAGCGTGAACGCTGTGAACGAAAGCATCCAGGTCCGCGGACTCTCCCGGACCTTTCACACCACCGTCCGCCGCCCAGGTTTCGCGGGCGCGCTCAGATCGCTGGTCAACCCGGAGCGCGTGGCCAAGGACGCCGTCTCCGACATCACCTTCGATGTCGCCCCAGGCGAACTCCTCGCCCTGCTCGGCCCTAACGGCGCCGGCAAGTCCACCACCATCAAGATGCTGACGGGCATCCTCACTCCCACGTCCGGTGAGGCGCGCGTCGCGGGAGTGGTCCCGTACCAGGAGCGGGAGCGCAACGCCCGCAACATCGGCGCGGTGTTCGGGCAGCGCACCCAGCTGTGGTGGGACCTGCCGGTGCGCGAGTCGTTCTCGATCCTGCGGGACATCTACGAGGTGCCGAAGGCCGAACACGCGGCCCGGCTCGGGGAGTTCGACGAGCTCCTCGATCTCTCCTCCTTCTGGGACACCCGCGTACGGCACCTCTCCCTCGGCCAGCGGGTGCGCTGCGACCTGGCCGCCGCGCTGCTGCACGATCCGCCGGTCGTCTTCCTCGACGAGCCGACGATCGGCATGGACGTGGTGGTCAAGGAACAGGTGCGCGAGTTCCTCCGGTACCAGGTGGAGGAGCGCGGCCGGACCGTCCTGCTGACCACGCACGACATGACGGAGGTCGCGAGGCTCGCCGAACGCGTCGTCCTGATCAACCACGGTCGGCTCGTCCTGGACGGCACCCTCGACGAGATCCGCCGGAAGTTCGGCTCGACCTGGCAGGTGCGGGCCACGCTCGCCGATCCGCACGCGCCCGTGGATCCACTGCCACTGGGGATCACGCTGCTGCGGCGCGAGGGTCCGCAGCTCGTGTTCGGACCGGCGGAGGGCGCCGCTTCACCCACCGTCCACCAGGCACTGAAGCAGGTCATCGAACGGTACGAGGTCAACGATGTCGCCCTGGACGAGGCCGACTTGGAGGACGTGATGCGGGCGGCCTACCTGCGCGAGGTGCCCGTACAGGCGCAGGGAGGCTGACCCCATGGCTCTGCCCTCCGCCCCGCGCGCCTGGCGCGTCACCCGGGTCACCCCGCTCGGCGAGCTGCACACACCTCCCCGGATCACCGCGGCCCTGCTCCGGCTCACCGTGCAGGTGGTGCTGGTGGCCTCGCTGTGGAACGGCCTGTACGCACAGACCGGCACGACCGCCGGACTCACCCGCGACCAGGCCGTCACGTACGCCGTGCTCGCCGTACTGGCCACCCGTATCAGGGAGTTGGACCAGTACGCGGGCCGGGACACGGTTCTCCAGCACATGCACTTCGGCACGATCGTCTACTGGTACCTGCGTCCGCTGTCGCCCGGGCGCTACTACGCCCGCAGGGCCCTCGGCGAGCAGCTCTACGGGCTCGTCTGGGTGCTCGCCGGATACCTGGTCTGCCTGGCCGCCGGGGTGATCGAACCGACCAAGTCCCCCGCTGCTACAGGGGTGTTCATGCTGAGCGCACTGCTCGGCCAGTGGGTCCTCTACTACATCATGCTCACCCTCGACCAGCTGTGCTTCTGGACGCTCCGCAACGGCGCCGCGATGATGATCCTGATCTTCGCGCAGAACCTGCTGGCCGGGGTGTACGCGCCGCTGTGGTTCTTCCCCGACTGGTTCGTGACGATGAGCGGCTTCCTCCCCTTCCAGGCGACGCTGAGCGTGCCGCTGTCGCTGTACGTCGGCCGGATCCCGCTGTCGGACGCGGGCCCCCAACTCGCCGTACAGGCCGCCTGGGTGGTGGCACTCGCCCTGCTCACCCGCCTGCTGTGGCGGCGCGCGGCCCTCCGCGTGATCTCCCAGGGAGGCTGAACATGTCGTCGGAGAACCTCTCGAGAAATCTGCCGAAGAATCTGTCGAAGACCTCTTCGTTCAACGGCCTCCGGATCGTGTGGCGCATCACCCGGCTCAACTTCCGCGCACAGCTGGAGTACCGCTCCGAGTTCCTGATGATGATCGCGATCGGCGCGGTCTGGCAGGTGTCGGTGATCGTTTTCGCCACGGTGCTGCTCACCCGGTTCGCCGGGATGGGCGGCTGGGACAGCTCGGACGTCCTGCTGATCCCGGCGACACGGATGCTGGCGCACGGCCTGTTCGTGCTGTTCCTGGGCCGGGTGCACGGCCTTGGCCGGCACATCCAGGAAGGCGTGATCGACACGTATCTCGTACGCCCGATGCCGGTGTACCGGCAGCTCCAGCTGTCGTTCTTCCCCACCAACGCGATCGGCGACCTGACGGTGGCGGCGGGCCTGATGGCGGGCGCGCTGAGCCGCAGCGACCTCGACTGGACGGCGACCCGCATCACGTACCTCGTGGTCGCAGTCCTCGGCGGGATGCTCCTGGAAGCGGCCCTGTTCACGGCCGTGGCCTGCGCCTCCCTGCGCTTCCCGGCCGCCGACTACTGGGGCCGCTGGCTGGAGGAACTCCTCGGCACCTTCGGCAGCTACCCGCTCAACGTCCTCCCGCGAGCGGTCGGCAGCCTCCTCACCTTCGGTCTGCCGCTGGCCTTCGTCGCCTACTTCCCGGCCGCGGTACTGACCGGCCACACCTCCGGCACAGGCGTCCCGTACTGGCTGGCGGCCGCCTCCCCGCTCCTGGGGGCGGCGGCCTACCTGGGCTCCCGCCTGCTGTGGCGGTGGAGCCTGCGGCACTACACGGGGGTGAACGGCTGACGCGAAGAGAAAGAAGAGAAGAGGGGCCCGGACCGACAACCGGTCCGGGCCCCTCTTCCGCGTCGCGGTCGCTCAGGGACAGCTGATCCGGATGTCGCCGGTGTCCGTCGTGCAGGTGTCCGTGCTGAAGCCGCCGTTGGCGGTGTCGTTGCCGGAGACGCTGTCGACGGTGTTGAGCCGGTCGTTGCCGTAGTTGCCGATCAGGTTGTCGTTGCCGGGGCCTCCGTTGAGGGTGTCGTCGCTGAAGCCGCCGTCGACGCGGTCGTCGCCGAAGTTGCCGTACGCGGTGTCGTTGCCATAGCTGGCGTTGATCGTGTCGTTGCCTCCGAGGCCGCAGATCACGTCGTTGCCGTAGCCGCCGTTGAGGGTGTCGTTGCCGCTCGTGCCGGTGAGTGTGCAGCCGCGGGAGTTGTTGACGGTGGTGGTCGCGGTGGCGGTGTTGTTGGCGGTGGCCGGGTCGGTCTGGGTGGCGGTGACCGTGGCCCGGTCGGTGAGGGTGCCGGTGGCGCGGGGCTCGACGACGATGGTGACGGTCCTTTGCGCCCCGGCCGGGAGAGTGCCGAGGGCGCAGGTCGCGCCGGTGGCGGAGGTCGTGCAGGTGCCCTGGCCGGGGGTGGCCGAGATCAGCGTGGCGGCGGGGCCGGTGAGCGTGTCGGTGAGGGAGACGCCGGTGGCCGAGGTGCTGGCGCTGTTGTTGGTGACCGTCACGGTGTACGTGGCGCGGTCGCCGATGCTGACGGTGCCGGTGCCGGTCTTGGTGACGGAGAGGTCGACGCCGGTGGGCGGGGGCGGGCTGCCGGCGCCGCCGAGGTAGCGGGCCAGGGCGCGGTCGCCGTCGCTGTTGCTGCCGAAGGCGAGGATCTTGCCGTCGGACTGGAGGGCGAGGTTGTGCGCGACGTCGCCGATGCCGAAGTCGGTGGTGGTCTTCCCGCCCGTGCCGAAGCCGGTGTCCAGGGCGCCGTCGACCTGGTAGCGCGCCAGCGCGAAGTCACCCCCGGCGGCGGTGCCCGCGGCGACGATCCGGTCGTCGGGCTGGATCAGGAGTGCCTCCACAGCGGAGGTGGTGCCGAAGGCGGTGGTGACGACGCCTCCGGTGCCGAAGCCGCTGTCGAGAGTGCCGTCGACGTTGTAGCGGACGAGGGTGAAGTTGCCGCCGGACGACCCGGAGGCGACGATCTTGCCGGTCGACTGGACGGCCACGGTCCGGCCCCAGTTGTAGCCGCCGAGGTCCGTGGTGACCCTGCCGTCGCCGCCGAAGGACGTGTCGAGGCTGCCGTTGGAGTTGTAGCGGGCCAGCGCGAAGTCGAAGGACGTCTCGCCCGAGTAGCCGACGATGACGAACTTCCCGTTGGGCTGCAGGGCCATGTCGAACCCCTGCGCGCCGCCCACGTCCTGGAACGAGGTGAGGACCTTGCCGTCGCCGTCGAAGGTGGGGTCCAGGGTGCCGTTGGTATTGAAGCGCACCGCCGTGAACGTGCCGCCTGCCGAGCCCGCCGCAAGGATCTTCCCGTCGGGCTGCACCGCGACCGCCCAGCCCTCCTCGGCACCGCCGGCCAGCTCGGGGACGACCCAGCCGGTACCCCCGAAGGTGGTGTCGAGGCTGCCGTCGGAGTTGTAGCGGGCGACCGTGAGCCAGCAGCAGCCCGCGAACTCGTCCGCGGTCCGCTGGGTGCGGCCGACGACCACGATCTTTCCGTCGGGCTGCAGCGTCACGCCCTGCGCCCGGTCCTCGCCCTGCTCGAAGTCGGTCAGCACCTCGCCGTCACCGCCGCCGAAGGTGGTGTCGACGCTGCCGTCGGCGTTGTGCCGCATCACGGAGAAGTCGGCGTAGAAGGTGTCGGGGTCCTGGCGGGCGCCGACCGTGACGATCCTGCCGTCGGCTTGGACGGCCAGATCCTGGCCGTCCGAGAAGGCGCCGTCGACGGTGACCTTTCCGCCGGTGCCGAACGTGGTGTCCAGGTCACCGGGTGCGGCGAAAGCGCCGTGCGGCACCGCCACGACGAGCGCCAGCGCGGCGACGAACACCGAGGCGGCGCGCAGAGTTCCCCGTAGGGAAAGAAGGGTGGGCATGCGCCCAGCTTCCGCAGCCGAACACATTATCTTCACGCGGCTGGCCGACCACTGCGCCCATGGGCCGCAGAGTTCCACTCGCCGGGGTGATCCAGGCGCTGACGAGGCTTGGGCTGCCGATCAGGCGGCGCGGGACCGCCGTATCGGCGTGAACAGCGCGGCCACCGCGATCAGTACGCAGCAGGCGCCGGCGACCAGGCCGACCGGTGCGGTGCCCCGGCGTTCCGCGGCCCAGGTCAGGACGGCCGCGCCGATCGGGGCCGCGGAGTACTGGAGGGTCCAGAAGGCGGAGGTGACTCTGCCGAGGAGCGGTTCCGGGGTCACTTCCTGACGCAGTGACATCGAGCAGGTGCCCGCGACACCGGCGCAGGCGAGGAACGCGGCACTCAGTACCGCGACGGCGGAGACGTCCCGTGCCCAGCCAAGCCCGGCGAACGCGAGCCCGCACACCGCGACCGCACCGGTCCAGGTCCGCCCGAAGCCGAGTCCCCGACGGATCCGGGCCACCAGCAGGGCGCCGGTGATCGTGCCGAGGGCGCCGACGGCCATGACGGTGCCGACCGTGCCGTCGTCGTGGCCGAGGTCGTGCTTGACGTGGTAGATGACCAGGTCGGTCATGCCGAGGGTGAGGAAGCTGAAGACGAACAGCAGGGCGGTCAGCGAGCGCAGCACCGGATGGCCATACAGGAAGGACACCCCCGCCCGCAGATCCCGCCACAGGCCCGCCGCCCCGGCCCCCTTCGCCGGGACGCCGTCGTCCCCGGAGCGCGGGGCGAACCGTACGAAGAGCATGCAGGCGGCCGACACGGCGAAGCTGCCCGAGTTGACCCACACCGCGGCGGCCGGGCCGGTCCAGGCGGCGACCAGACCCGCGCACAGCGGGCCGAGTACGCCCGCCGCGGCGGCGGTCGCGTTGAGCCGGCCATTGGCCTCGGTGAGCTGCCCGGTGCCGACCAGGCTGCGGACGACGGTGACATAGCCGACGGCGAACAGCATGCCGACGGCCTCGCAGAGCGGCAGGACGACGTACAGCAGCCAGACCTGCGGTCCGAACAGCCACACCAGCGGGATCACGCCGTACAGCACCATGCGCACCAGGTCGCAGGCGATGAGCAGCCGTCGGCGGTCGACCCGGTCCACCAGGGCCCCGGCGAAGACGGCCGCCAGCACCGAGGCGGCTCCGCCGACCGCCGTGAGCAGTCCCATCCGCGCGAGGGAGCCGGTCGCCTGGAGCACCAGCAGGGGCAGGGCGATCAGCGCGAAGGAGTCACCGAGGACGGAGAGGGTCTGCGCGGCCCAGAAGATCCCGAAGTTCCGCTGCCGCCACAGCGGACGGCCCTTCGCGGGCGGTGGGTCGGTGCGTGGCCTGTGCGGCGGCGGGTCGGCCGGTTCGTCCGCGCGCGGTATCCGATTGCCCGGTCCGTCCTCGTGCTGCGCCTCGTACGCCACGCGGCCCCTTCCCCTTGTCCTTGTCCTGGTCCTGATCCCCGGCAACCTTATGGCGCCCCTGCGGCGACCTGCAGACAAATAATCCGCACCCGCATCCCCTCCCGTCCGCACCCGCATCCCCTCCGAGGAGCAGCCGTGCCCCACGCCTCCCGACCCCACCACCACCACCGCCGCCGCCGTGTCCCGCGCCCGCTGCCGCTCGTCGCCGCGGGCGCGCTGCTCGCCACCGCGGCCGTCACGCTCCCCCAACTCACCCCGGAAGCCTCGGCCGCGACGACGCTGCGGGGGTACGCCGACGCGCGCGGCGTACGGATCGGCGCGGCCGTCGGTGACGGCCCGCTCACCTCCGACTCGGCGTACACCACCGTCCTGGACCGGGAGTTCAACTCGGTGACGGCGGAGAACGCGATGAAGTGGGACGCGCTGGAGCCGAGCCGGGGCGGCTACAACTGGGCCGCGGCCGACCGGCTGGTCGCGCACGCGGCCGCGCACAACCAGGGTGTACGGGGGCACACGCTCGCCTGGTACAGCCAGTTGCCGTCCTGGCTGAAGAACGGGAACTTCTCGGCCGCCGAGCTGAACACGATCCTCAAGAAGCACATCGACACGACGCTGGGCCGCTACAAGGGCAAGGTGTACGCCTGGGACGTCGTCAACGAGACGTTCAACGAGGACGGTTCGATGCGCAGTTCGCTGTGGCAGGACAAGCTCGGGACGGGGTACATCGCGAACGCGCTGCGGTGGGCGCATGCCGCCGACCCGGCCGCCAAGCTGTACATCAACGACTACAACATCGAGGCGGACAACGCGAAGAGCGACGCCCTGTACGCGCTGGCGAAGCAACTCCTCGCGGAGGGCGTGCCGTTGAACGGGATCGGCTTCCAGTCGCACTTCGTGGTCGGGCAGGTGCCGTCCACCATGAAGGCCAACCTCAAGCGCTTCTCCGACCTGGGCCTCGAAGTCTCCGTCACCGAACTCGACATCCGCATCCCGCTGCCCGCCTCCGCCGCCGAACTCGCCCAGCAGTCCGCCGACTACAAGCTGGCGAGCGAGAACTGTCTCGGTGTCGCCCGGTGCGCGGGTGTCACCGTCTGGGGCGTCACGGACAAGTACTCCTGGATCCCGGGCACCTTCAGCGGCTTCGGCGCGGCCCTCCCGTACAACGAGAGTTACGCGCCGAAGCCGTCGTACACGGGCCTGTCGAACGGTCTCAACCCGGCCGCGTAGACCACCCGTTCAGTGATCCGCCGGGTTCAGTGATCCGCGCAGCACGGTGTCGGATCCGGTACCTCGAACGGCACGAGCGTGCCGCCCGCCGCCGGCATCGCCGTCAGGACCAGCTCTCCGTCACGCCACTCCGGGCGTACGTGATCGCGGGTGACCAGCGGCTGGTCCGGGGCGGGTTCGCCGGACGTGCCGAGTACGGCGACGCGGTCGATCGCGGAGGCGGCGAGCAGGTCCGCGACCGTGAGCGTGCCGGTGAGTTCCGCGACGCCGGGGTACAGCACCGCGCGGCCCACCGCGTCCGGTGCCTCGGGCATCACCTCGTACCCCTTGGCGGTCAGCCACTCGCGGACGGCGTCCAGCACCGCCCCCGAGGGGACCGCGAAGGACAGCGCGACCCGGGGCCGATCACCGCGCACCAGGTGCGTGCAGCCGAACGAGCCCTCGGGGAGGGCGAGTTCGGCGGCCAGCGCCCGGAGCAGGTGATCGGCTTCGGGCAGGGCCGACAGATGGGTGTCGACCCCGATGACGTACGGCTGGTTCACGACGGCAGGACCCACACCGGGTTGGAGTAGAACCACAGGTCGACCCACGGGTCGGCGTCGCCGACGACGTCGAGGGCGGGGCCCTTGGGGTCGACCGCCGCGCCGTTGATGCCCACCGCGGAGCGGTTGCCGTCCGAGCCGCGCAGGCGGACGTACAGCGGGCGGTCGACCTGGCCGAGGGAGTACGTGATCCGGACCGTTCCGGTCGTCTTGTTCACCTCGTACGACTGGACGACCTTCGCCGTCGGCGCGCTGAAGGTGTCCTTGTCCGCGGGAGTGCCCGTGACATCGCCCTGGATGACGTCCACGCGGGCCAACTTCGGTACGAATCCGGCCCAGTTGGGGGTGTCGGCGAGCGCGATGTCGACCGTCAGGGTGACCTTCGTGCCCTTCTTGACGTGCAGTGCGCCGCCGAGCGTCGCCCACTTGCCGCTGCCCGAGAGCCGCGCGTCGAGGCCGCCGATGAGCTGCCCGTGGTCGACCCAGACACGGCCGGCCCGGATGCCGTCCATGACGGCGGCGTAGGAGAAGCCGTCGGAGCCGACGTGCGTGCGGCTGTACTGGCCGGGCCAGTAGTCGCCCTGGGTGAGGTCGACCTTGCCGCTGTACACGGGGTCGGTGTGCTTGCCGTTGAGGTTGAAGTCGGTGTCCGGGCCGCCGCGCTTGGCGGTGTCCGTATACACCTGGTGGGAGTCGGAGTTGGCGGTGATCCACCAGGGCTTGCCCTCGGCGAGGAGGCTGTCCCACAGGCCGCCGACGGTGGCCGTCATCCAGTCGAAGCCGCCCCAGGTGCGGTAGCTCTCCAGCGGGTAACCGGCGAAGGAGTCGGCGCTCGGGTTGTTGTCGTAGATGCCGCGGGCACGGCCCATGCCGGTCGGCGCGGCGATACCGGCCGCCTGGTGGCCGGGAGCACCCTCGAAGCCGATGGCTATCTGCTTGCCGCCGGGCGTCGCGTCGCGCCAGCCGCGGATCTCGTGCGGGGAGTCGACACCGCGCCGCGCCGGGTGGTTGGCGAGCATCAGCGCGTCCTTGATCTTGCGCCGCTGCACCTGCTCGGAGAGGAAGGCGAGACCGGCGACGGCGAGCGCCTCGTTGGCGGGCGAGGAGCCGCTCGCGCCCTTCACGCTGCCGTCGTAGTCGGTCTCGAACGCCTTGAGGACGCTGACCTCGTTCTTGCCGGGGTGGACGAAGACGGTGCCGTGCTCGGCGCCCGGGATGTTCCACTCAAGGCCCTGGAAGACGAGGGTGTCCTCGTACGTCTCCCGGGCCTCCTTGATGTCCGGGTTGACCTTGTCGACACCGATCTTGGCGTGCGTCTCGCTGCCGTGGTCGGTGATGACCAGCCAGTCCATGCCGTGCCGGGCGCCCTGGCGGACCTGGTCGGAGACGCGGTACTTGCCGTCGCTGCTGTACTGGGTGTGGATGTGGTGGTCGCCGGCCAGCCAGAGGAAGCCGTTCGATCTCCGGCGGCTCTCGGAGGCGTACGCGGGGGCCGCCGCCGCGCCCTGGGCGAGGACGCCGCTCGCGGCCAGGCCGGCGCCCAGCAGACCCGCGCGGCGCAGCATCGTGCGGCGCGACTGCTGTTCGGGGCTCAGGGCCTCGTCGGGCACGGAGGTGTCGAAGGCCGCGGGCAGAGCCGAGCCTTCGTGAGCGTCAGAGTGATCGTGGGTGTGGTCGTGGTGGTGATGACCGTGAGCGTGTCCGTGCCCCATGTCTGCCTCCTGAGTTCGACGCCGCATGTGCGGGCTCGCGAGATGGAGACTCGATGTGAAACATGAACGTTGAACAGCCGTGGGGTGGCCGCTCGGCGACTCAGGTGCGGCGGTCTGAACCAGCCACGTACGGGTACCCCAACTGCCCTGAATGTCACGACAGTTGAGGTCTCTCCGCTACGGGTGGTGTCAGCGCTGGTAGCGCCAGGGGCCCGTGATGGCCAGCAGGATGCCGGGGTTCTGGATGCTCGCGTACAGCGTCTTGCCGTCGGGCGAGAAGACGACACCGGCGAACTCGCTGTACGACGGGTCCTCGGCGGTGCCGTCGTTCAGCTGGTTGCGGGCGATCGGGTAGGTCTTGCCCGACTCCGTGGCGCCGAAGAGGTGCTGGATGCCCTCGCCGTCCTCCGCGAGGATCACACCGCCGTACGGGGAGACCGTGATGTTGTCCGGACCGTCGAGGACGCCGTCGTTCGCGTCGGGGTCGGGGTTGACGCCCAGGATCAGCTTGAGGGTCAGCGTGCCGCGGGCGGGGTCGTAGAACCACACCTGCCCGTCGTGCTGGACCGGGCTCTCCTCGCGGGCGAAGGACGAGACGACGTAGGTGCCGCCGTCGGCCCACCACATGCCTTCGAGCTTGCGGGCGCGGGTGACCTGCGTGCCGGTGAACTGCTGACGCGTCGGGACGGTCTTGGCGTCACGGTCCGGAACCGCCACCCACTTGACGCTGTAGCTGGTGCCGGCCTTGGTGGCGCGGGACAGGTCGTCGACGAACTGGCCCTTGGAGTCGAAGCACTTGAAGGCTTCAAGGACGCCGGCCGTGTCGGAGAGCGTCCGCAGCTTGCCCCGGCCGTGCTTGAAGCCCTTCGGCGGAGTCCAGCGGTAGAACAGGCCGTTGGGGCCCGCCGCGTCCTCGGTGAGGTACAGGTGACCGCGCTTGGTGTCCACCACGACGGCCTCGTGGTCGTAACGGCCGAGCGCCTTGATCGGCTTGGGGTTCTGGTTGGCACGGCGGTCGTACGGGTCGACCTCGAAGACGTAGCCGTGCGCCTTGGTCATACCGGCATCGCCGACCTTGGCGGAGTTCTCCTCGCAGGTCAGCCAGGTACCCCAGGGGCTGCGGCCGCCCGCGCAGTTCTGCTGGGTGCCCGCGATGCCGACCCACTCGGCCACGCACTCGCCGTCCTTGGAGATCTCCACGACCGTGCAGCCGCCGGGGGCGCTGGGGTCGTAGACGAGTCCCGGGGTGAGCGGCACGGGGAACGCGGTGTTCGCACGGTTGTCGCGGATCTCGTGGTTGACCACCAGCAGAGTGGAGCCGCGGGTGCCCTTGAAGGCGGCCGTGCCGTCGTGCTTGTTCGGCGTGAACTCGCCCGACTCCATCTTGGTGACACCGGCGTGCGTGACCACCTTGTAGGAGAACCCCTTGGGGAGCGCGAGCAGCCCCTTGGGGTCGTCGATCAGCGGACCGTACCCGGTCTTGCTCTGGTGCGCCTGCGAGACCTGCTCGGTGGCGTCGATCTCCTGACCCCGGCTCTTGGCGTCCTCGGCCGTCTCGGCGGCGTACGCGTACGAGCTGGCGGTGGACAGCACGCCGGCGGTGCCGATGAGGGCGATTCCCGCGCCGGCTGAGGTTTTGGCGAAGTCTCTACGGGTGGTGGAAGGCACGTTGATCTCCTGAGTGGCACGAACCGGGGGGTGCCCTTACGGCGGGCGCAGCACACAGTTCCCTGCGCTTCGGAACGGAAGGTGAACGAGACACAACGGTTGTGCGAGATACCGAACATTTGGTCCACACCTTGTTGCTTTCGTGGAGTTCCCCAGCTAATTCCCAGGCGGGAGGTGATGCGGGACGCCCTCGTCTCCCCTGCCTCCGAGCCTCTCCGGTACGGAAATCTCCGCCCACACCGTCTTGTACGTCCCGTCCTCCCGCGGCTCCACACCCCACCGCTCGGCCAGCGCCACGACGATCAGCAGCCCGCGCCCGCCCTCCCCTTCCGAGGGCTCCCGGACCACGGGCAGCCGGTCGGCCCGCCCGTCCGCCACCTCCACCCGTACGACGTCCTCGCGCAGCACCAGCCGTACGCGGATGTCGCGCCCCCGCACCCGCCCGTGCCGCACGGCGTTCGCGGCGAGCTCGGCGACGACGAGGGTCACGGTCTCGCTGACGTCGCTGTCGTACGCGAATCCCCAGACGTGCATCCGGTTCGCGACCAGCCGACGGGCGAGCCGGGCACCGCGTGGGGTGCAGCTGTAGAGCTGCGTGAACGTACCGAGGGTGACGGGGACTTGGGCCCGGGGGTGTCCTTGCATGGCTCAACGGTCCCTGGGGACACACGGGTCGACCAGGTCCGCCACTCGTACGCTGCGGGGCGTACGAGTTCACGCTGTGGACAGTACGGGTAACCGTCCGTGACCATAGGTGACTTGGCGGGGTTGGCACCACTGCACTCGGGAGTACCCGGCATGACCAACAGCATCACCAACGAGCCGGAGCCGTCCGACAGTTTGAAGACCTTCGGGGCGGTCCACAAGGCCTTCCGTAAACGGGCGGGCCTGACACAGGAGGAGTTCGCACCGCTGGTGCGGTACCAGCCGTCGACGGTGGCGTCGATCGAGCAGGGCAGGCGGCTGCCACCGCGGGTTTACATCGAGCGGGCCGAGGAGGTGCTGGATGCGTTCGGTGCACTGTGGGCAGCGGTCAAGTACGCGACTCGGCAGCCGGGCCTGGCTTCCTGGTTCCGCGAGTGGGCGGATCTGGAGGAGCAGGCGATCACTCTGCACACGTACGAATGCAGGGTCGTGCCAGGCCTGTTGCAGACCGACGGGTACGCCCGAGCAGTGATCTGGAGCGTGCCGCCGCTGCCGACCGAGGAGCAGGTCGAACAGCGTGTGGCAGCCCGGCTCGCCCGTCAGGAGCTGCTCAGCGCGCACAGAGAGCGGCCGACGGCGTTCAGCTTCATCATCGAGCAGGCCGTACTGGAAAGGCACACGGGCGGCGAGGACGTCACACGGGAGCTGATCGACCACCTGCTGGCGGTGAACGACCGCCACTGGAACATCGAGTTGCAGTTGATGCCCCTCCGGCAGACTCGGCATGCGGGCCTCGACGGCCCGATTCAGTTGCTGGAGACCCCGGAGAACGAGTGGTTCGCGTACTCGGAGGGCCAGCAGACCGGCGTCCTGATCTCCGACCGGAAAGAGATCAGTTTGATCCAGCAGCGGTATGCCAAGATGCGCTCACAGGCTCTCACGCCCGAAGACTCAGTGAGCCTGCTCCGGGAGATGCGAGGAGCGCTATGAGCACCACCACAACCGAACTCCCCTGGCGCAAGTCCAGCTACAGCAGCGGCAGCCAGGGCGACTGCGTCGAGGTAGCCACCTGCCCCACCACCATCCACATCCGCGACTCCAAGAACCCCCGCGGCCCCCAACTCGCCCTCTCCCTCACCGCGTGGACGGACTTCGTGGAGTTCGCGAAGTAGCTGAAGTCGCGGTCCGCGCTCAGGAGTTGGTACCGCGCGCCACCACCTTCCACCGGTCGACCTCCGCCCCCTCGCGGGCGATCAGCAACTCGTCCGCGAGGTTCACCGGCGTACAGACGTGGTTGGGCACCACGGACACGACCTCCCCCAGGTGCGGACCGCGTACGCCCTCCGGGAGTTGGACGACCGCGTGGTGTTCCCAGAGTCCGGTGATCGTGGCGTCCGGGTAGGCGGGGAGGTAGCCGTGGCCGGTGACCCACGGGGAGCGGTCGGGGCCGAGTACCTTGCTGCCGGCGTCCAGGACGAAGCGGTTCGGGGCGGGGACGCTGATGACGGTCGAGGCGGCGGACAGGGCCAGGTCGTCGACGGTGCAGGTGCCGATGGCGAGCTGCTGGGCGTCGTTGAAGACGTAGACGCCGGGGCGGACCTCGTTGACCGGGCCGGGCCGCCAGTGGCCCGCCGTCGGAGTCGAGCCGCCGCTCAACACGCGGGCCTCCAGGCCGAGTTCGCCCAGGGACGTCGCCGCTTCGGCAAGCGCGTGCTCCTCGTCGCGGGCCGCCCGCTCGGCGGCCCCGGCGTCATGGCCGTACCCGTGCCCGGGGAAGGTGAAGACACCCACCACGTCGAGACCGGCGTCCACGGCGGCCCCGGCGACCCGCCCCGCGTCGGCGGGCGGCACCCCCGTCCGGCGCGTTCCACAGTCCACCTCGATCAGCGCCTGGACCGGGCGGTCGCTCCCCCGCACCGCTTCCCCCAGCCGCCGCGCCCCCTCGACCGAGTCGACACCGACGCGCAGCGCGACCTCATCGGCCAGGGCGCGCGCACGCCCGGCCTTCGCCTTGTCGAGCCAGAGCGGATACGCGATGAACAGATCGTCGGCCCCCGCCCGGGCGAGCGCCTCCGCCTCGCTCAGGGTCGCAACCGACAACCCGCCTGCTCCGAGTCGGAGTTGGCGTTCGGCGATCTCCGCACACTTGTGGCTCTTGGCGTGCGGACGGAGCGCGAACCCCCCGGAACCCGCCGCCTGAGCCATGCGTGCGATGTTCCGGTCCAGCACATCGACGTCGACGACGAGCACCGGTGTGACCAGTCCCTCGGGTAGTTCGCGCACCGCAACCTCAGCTTCCCTTGCCCACATACCGTCCGGTCAGACGGTACCGAGGGCCGTGCGCAGGGTGCTGATCGCCTGGGCGATCGCGGCCTCCGCGGCGTGGGTCTCGCGCAGGGCGTTGAGCATCACGAAGTCGTGGATGATGCCCTGGTACCGGACGGCGGTGACGGCTACGCCGGCCTCGCGGAGCTTGGCCGCGTAGGCCTCGCCCTCGTCGCGCAGGACGTCGGCCTCGCCGGTGATGACGAGGGCCGGGGGGAGCCCGGTGAGCTGCTCGGTGGTGGCGCGCAGCGGGGACGCGGTGATCTCGGCGCGCTGCTTCTCGTCGGTCGTGTACTGGTCCCAGAACCACTGCATTCCGTCGCGGCGCAGGAAGTAGCCAGTGGCGAACTGGTGGTAGGAAGCCGTGTCGAAGGTGGCGTCGGTGACCGGGTAGAAGAGCACCTGCTGTACGAGGGGGACGTCGCCGCGGTCCTTCGCCATCAGGGTCAGCGCCGCGGACATGTTGCCGCCGACGGAGTCGCCGGCCACCGCGATACGGGAGGCGTCCAGGCCGTGGGACGCGCCCTCGGTGACGATCCACTGGGCCACGGTGTAGTTCTGCTCGATGGCGACGGGGTAGCGGGCCTCGGGCGAGAGGTCGTACTCGGGGAAGACGACCGCGGCCTGTGCGCCGACCGCCAGTTCGCGCACCAGGCGGTCGTGGGTGTGGGCGTTGCCGAAGACCCAGCCCGCGCCGTGGATGTAGATGATCACCGGGAGAGTGCCGGAGGCGCCGGCCGGGCGGACGATCCGCGCCCGCACCTGGCCGGTGGGTCCGCCGGGCACGGTGACCCACTCTTCGTCGACAGCGGGCTTGGCTATGTCGCCGGACTGCACCTCGTCGACGGCCTTGCGGCCCTCTGCCGGGGCCAGGTCGAACAGGTACGGCGGGTTCGCGGTCGCCTCGGCGAATGCGGCGGCGGCGGGCTCCAGGACGGCGCGGGGGGCGGTGGACTCGGTCATGACGATCTCCTCGGATCGGGTGCCGCGGACAGGCTCCGTCGGAGGTCTTGCCGTGGAGCCGCGGCACCATTTGATAGTAGCGCTCGATTAAGTCGTGCACAACTTAGTTGGGATCGATACAGTCGAGAGGACGTGAACGGTAGAATGAGGGTCGACATGTACAGGACGGGCACCAGGAGCCACACCGTGAACACGACCGGAGCCGAACCGACGCAGGAGGGTTCGCTACTCCTGGACGACCAGCTCTGCTTCGCCCTCTACGCGGCCTCACGCGCGGTCACCGCCCGCTACCGGCCACTGCTGGACGAGCTGGGCCTCACCTATCCCCAGTACCTGGTAATGCTGGTGCTGTGGGAGCAGGACTCGATCTCCGTACGCGCCCTGGGCACCGCCCTCCAGTTGGAGTCCAGCACCCTTTCCCCCCTGCTCAAGCGCCTGGAGGCGAACGGTCTGATCCGCCGCGAGCGTCGCGCCGAGGACGAGCGTTCCGTCGCCCTGCACCTCACGGAAGCCGGCATCCGACTCCGGGAACGGGCAGGTACGGTCCCCCTCGCCATCGGCGACGCCATGGGACTCTCCCCCGAGCAGGACGCCATGGCCAAGCAGCTTCTCCGCCTGCTCACCGCCAACGTCGATCATGACCGTCCGTAAATGATTGGCCCGCTTCTTGGTTGAACGGGATGATCCGGCACATGTCTAAAACGCCCGAATTCGAGTCTAAGCCCGAGCCTTCGACCTCGCCCTCGCTCGAAGTGCGCACGGCGGCCGGGGTACTGCGCGGCAGCCGTGAAGCGGGGCTCGCGGTCTTCCGCGGCATCCCGTTCGCCGAGCCGCCGGTCGGCGCGCACCGCTTCGCCGCACCGCAGCCGTTACGGGGCTGGGACGGCGTACGCGATGCCGTGTCGTACGGACCTCCGCCCCCGCAGGCCGGTGCGTTCGGCATGGACGCCCTGTCGCAGCACGCCGCGGACGACGGTGACTGGCTGACGGTCAACGTCTGGTCGCCGGAACCGGCCCCGGACGCCGGACTTCCGGTGCTGGTGTGGATCCAGGGCGGCGCCTACGTGATCGGCACCTCCGGCCTCCCGGAGTACGACGGTTCCCGGCTGTCCCGGGAGGGCGGCGTCGTCGTCGTGACCTTCAACTACCGTCTGGGTGTTGAGGGTTTCGCACAGATCGAAGGTGCGCCCGCCAACCGGGGCCTGCTGGACCAGGTCGCCGCGTTGCGGTGGGTGCGCGACAACATCGGTGCGTTCGGCGGCGATCCGGACCGGGTCACGGTCTTCGGCGAGTCCGCGGGCGGCGGATCGGTCGCCGCGCTGCTGGCGATGCCGCGTGCGGCTGGGCTGTTCCGCCGGGCGGTCGCGCTGAGCGTGCCGGGCACGTTCTTCTCGCCGGAGCTCGCCGCCGACATCGCCGCCGCCTGCGCCGCCGAGCTGGGGCTGCGGCCCACGGTGGCCGACCTGTCCGGCGTGACCCCGTCCGAGCTTCCCGCCGCCGGTGACGCGGTCACCGCCAAAGCAGCCCAGTGGGCGGACCGTTGGGGCCGGGCCGCGCAGCGATCCATCCTGTTCTCCCCGGTCGTCGACGGCGACGTCCTGCCGGTCACTCCTTGGCAGGCGCTGGCCGACGGCGCAGGCCGCGACATCGAACTCCTCGTCGGTCACACCCGCGAGGAGCAGCGGCTGTTCACCGCGATCGAAGGCATGCTCGGCGAGGTGACGGAAGAACAGGCGACGACCGCGCTGCGGGCCTTCGCCCCCGGCCCGGACGGCGCCCGCCGCTACCGTGACGCCTTCCCGCTCGCGGGCCCCGACGAGCTGTACGAGCTGGTCAACTCCGACTGGCTGTTCCGCATGCCGTCCCTCCACCTCGCCCAGGCGCAGACCGCGGCCGGCGGCCGTGCGCACCTCTACGAACTGACCTGGCCCGCCCCTGGCATGGGCGGCGTCTTCGGCGCCTGCCACGGCCTGGACGTACCACTCGTCTTCGGCAACCTGAGCGACAGCCATGCCGCCATGCTGATCGGCGAGACCCCCACCCCGGAAGCAGAGGCCCTGTCCGCCCACATCCGCAGCGCATTGACGGCGTTCGCCACCCACGGCGACCCCGGCTGGCCCGCGTACGACCCCGCCCAACGCCTCGTACAGCTCTTCGACACACCCTCGACCGTCACCACCTACCCGGAGGAGGAGTCCCGCTTGCTGTGGCAGGACCACGTGTTCCCGGCGCTGCCACTGATCGGCCGGTGACGGCCGCATACACTGGCCTTTTGCCTAGAGCGTCTAGGAACAACAGCTGGAGTGCCTAGGCACAGCAGGCGGAGGCGGTCACCCATGGCGCGTGTCGGGCTCACGGTCTCCCGGCTCGTGGAGGCCGCTGCCGATCTCGCCGACGAGGTCGGGTTCGAGAACGTCACCGTGTCCGCGCTGGCGCGGCAGTTCGGGGTGAAGGACGCGAGTCTGTACTCGCACATCAGGAACGTGCAGGACCTGCGGGAACGGATCGCGGTGCTCGCGGGCGGCGAGATGATCGACCGGATCGCGAGCGCCGTGGCCGGGCGGGCGGGCAAGGACGCGCTGGTCGCGTTCGCGGGGGCCTACCGGGAGTACGCCTTGGAGCGGCCCGGACGGTACCGCGCCACACACACGCAGCTCGACCCCGCGTCCGCCGTAGCCGAGGCCGACCTGTATCGCCGCACCGCCGAGGTCACGTACGGCATGCTCCGCGGGTACGGCCTCCCGGAGCCCGATCTCACCGATGCCGTCCGCCTGTTGCGCAGCACCTTCCACGGTTTCTGCAACCTGGAGGCCATCGGGGGCTTCGGCGACCCCAGGGACGTACAGGCCTCCTGGGAGCGGGTGTTGGACGTCCTGCACGTGGCGCTGGAGCACTGGCCCGACGCTAGGGCTGGGGATCCGCGTCACTGAGCGCCTGCACCTCGACGTACGTCGGGGTGACGCCCCGCGGCGGTCGTCCGGCCCGGATGTCCGCGGCGGCGTCGAGGGCCGCGCCGAGCGCCCGCCGGTAGAGGAGGGAGCCGAGGCTGACCCTGCGTACGCCGAGGTCGCCGAGTTGGGCGACTGTGGGGCCGAGCGGTGAGTAGAGGATGTTCAGCGGCACGTCGAGGGTCTTCACCAGGTCGGTGATCCGGGCCGCGTCGCTCACGCCGGGGACGAACACGCCGTCGGCACCCGCCTGTTGGTAGGCGTCCAGGCGGCGGCACGTCTCGGTGTGGCCGCCGTCACCGAGCCAGTACGTGTCGGTGCGGGCGTTGACGAACAGGTCCGGCGCGGCGGCCTTGACCGCCGAGATCTTCGCCGCGTGCAGCTGCGGGGAGCCGAGCCTGTCCTCCAAGTTGATGCCGACCGCGCCCGCTTCGGCCAGTTCGCACGCCAACTCGGCCACCTCGTCAGGGTCTTGGTGGAACCCGTCCTCGGCGTCGACCGACAGCAGGAAGGTGCCCCGGCCGAGCTGCCGTGCGAGCAGCAGCGTCACGTCCCTGGTTGCCGCCGAGCCGTCCGGCAGACCGGCGGCAGCGGCGACACCGAGGCTCGTGGTACCGATCGCCGCGAAGCCCTGGGCGGCGAGGGCGGTCGCGGAGGCGTGGTCCCAGGCGTTGGGCAGCAGGAGGGGGGCGTCGGTGTGGTGGAGTGCGGAGAAAGCGGAGAAAGGGGAGAAAGGGGAGAAAGGGGAGAAAGGGGAGAAAGGGGTCATGCGAGCTTCCCGACGGCATCGGCGTAGTACGTGGATCCCTTGAGGTGCAGGGCCAGTTCGCGGAAGCTCCAGCCCTCCCCCGGTGAGTTGTCGAGTTGCTCCTCGGTCAGCGCGCCGAGCCGGTTCGCCCACATCCGGGCGAGGCGGGTGAGACGGCTGCGGGCCTCGTCGAGGTCCTCCGGCGTGAACGGCGCGAGGTCCGCCACCGTCGTGCTCGCGGACGCGTGCCAGTGATCGGGCTGCGGCCGCTCGCCGACGAGACGGGCCTCCAACTCGGCCAGGTGGTCCACCAGATGGTCGGCGACGCGACGGATCGCCTTGTGCGGGGTGTAGACGCGGTCGTCGACATGGGTGGGCTCGCCGTCCCAGGCGGTCCAGGTGGCCGCCAGGCCGAGGACGTGGTCGACCATGGCGACGACGGCTTCGGCCGGACTCTCCAGCGGTTCCTGCGCGGAATCGTTCATGGCGGCAACGCTAGAGGCGGAACACTTCGGCGCCCGCCGAACCGTGCGCACAGCAGCCGAACCGTGCGCACAACAAGCGCCCACTCGGCGCCCGCCGACCCTTACGCACAGCAAGCGCGGCAACCTCCCGCCCGCCGGTGACAACTACCCCGCATGACCAACGCAAGACGCGCAGCATCCGACAGGCGTACGACCACGCACCGGCGCCGCCGCTCCGCCCGCAAGCCCGTCGTGGCCTCGCTCGCGGCCGTGACCCTGCTGGCCGGGGCGTGGTACGCGACGGCGGCGACCCTGGACCTGGGCGGCGAGGGCGCCGGGGACGGCACCACTACGGCTGCCGAGGCATCCGCCACCGGCTCCACCGAGGCATCCGCCTCCGCCACCGCGACGGGCACTGCCTCAGCGTCACCATCGCCCACGCCCACGGCCACCGCCACTCCCACGGCGACAGCGAAGGCCCCGGCAGCCGCCAAGGCCGCGACAGGCACCCTCGCCGTCACGAGCACGGCCGTGACCCTGAGCGCCAAGTTCCCTTATCTGTCAGCGGGTTACAACAACACCCGCGAGTGGACCCGCACCACGACCGCCGTCGCCCCCAACGGCACCCTGCGCGTCGCCTGGCCCGCCTCCGACGGCATCCACGTCACGCCGCTCACCGCGGCGGGCAAGCGGTCCGCGGCCGACACGGTCGTCAAGGGGGCCAAGGAGGTCGGCGGACTGGTCGCCCACAACGACGGCTTCGCCCTCCTCACCCGTGTCGCCGACACGAACAAATGGAAGGAGACGGCGGCGGCGCTCGTCCGCTACACGAACGGCAAGCAGACCTTCGCCACCAAGCTCACGGGCACCGCCTCGCACGACACCGCGCCCCTCCTCGACGGTCAGCTCACCTGGAACGGCACGAAGTACGGCACGTACTTCGTCGTGCACGGCGCGGGCGGCTTCGCCGACGGCCACTTCGGCGACAAGCTCGCGTACGTCAGCGCCAAGGGCGCCAAGCTGAGCGGCGGTTGGGGCTGGGGCTGCAGCCACAACGAGGGCATCGCACTGCACGCCGAGCCGACCGGGGCGTTCACCTCGCTCTGCTTCGACGACTGGCGCTCGGGCCTCTTCGTCTCGACGGGCATCGGCGCACCCGACACCGCGCCGGCCGTGCAGCGCGAGCAGTGCTGGGCGGGCTACTGCGGCGGCACCTTCGCGGGCCGCACCGGCGAGCTGGTGAAGTCCTCGACCGGCCGGTACGCCACCGCGTTCGGCTCCCGCGGCGCCGCCTCCGCCGCCAAGAACCCGGAAGACGCGAGCGGCCGGGGCTGGACGGTCAAGCCGAAGACGACGACCCACCAGGTGGCCGTCGCCTTCCTCAAGACCCGCAACACCCCCGCGGGCAAGCCCATTTACCTCACCAACACCCCCGGCACCGAACACGTCAACGTCCACATAGCCCCGTACGGCAAGGACCGCCTCCTCGTCTCCTGGGAGACCCTGAAGAACGCCAAGTGCGCAAGCGGTACCTGCACCGGCACGTTCACCGGCACCCACCTCCGCCTCATCGACTGGAACGGCAAGTTCCAGAGCGCGGACAAGGTGGTCACCGCGCGCATCACGGGCGACATCGCGGTCCAGAAGGACGGCTCCCTGGCCTGGGCCTACGCCCCGGTCACCCCGTCGTACGCGACCGCGCTCACAGGGGCGTCACCGACCACGACGACTCTGCGGATCGCCCGTCTGAAGCCCTGAACCGGAACCGCGCGGGCGGCCCCGAGGCCCAGGTCACGCACACCTCGTACGCCCCCTCCACCTCTACGGACACCAGCTCCGTGAGGGGCGGGGGGTCCGGTTCGCCGGTGAGGCGGGCGAGGGAGACGAGCAAGGTGGCCACGGAGTCGGTCGTGGACAAGGGGCCGTGCACGGAGGTGATTTCGGCGTGCAGGCCGTCGCCGGGCGCCCATCCTGTGATGCGTACCGGCGTCCCGGGCGCCGCCCCCACCACCAGATAGGCCCGCACCTCCACCGCGCCCCGGGCGACCACAAGGCTGGTGACCCGGATCCCCTCCGTCACCGTGTGGCGGGACGCCGCCCAGCCCTCCCCCGTGCCCAGCGGCTCGATGTCCGTACGGCTCGCGTCGCCGCCGACGATCACGCTGTTGTCGTACGACGGCGAGGGCTCCGTCGCCGTCGAGTAGGCGAGCCGGGTGTAGTACGGGTCGTAGCGGACGTCCTCGCTGCCGTGGTTGTGGAGGCGGACCAGGCCGTCCGAAGTGGTCGACTGGAGGAGCCAGTTGGGCGGGGCGACCGGGGTGACGGCGTCGGCGCGGTCGGTGGGGCCGGGTTCCTCCCGCGCCGTCCATACCTCGTGGTCCGGCGGGAGGAGAAGACCGAGGAAGCCCTTGCTCGCCCAGTACGGGGAGGCGGGGCCCGAATAGGCTTGCAGGAGTGCCTCGTTGGGGCCGTGCCAGCCGAGGGTGAGGAGGCCCCGGTCGTCCACGGCGCCGCGGTCGAGGAAGTGGCGCAGGGCGCCGGAGGCCAGGCGTCGGGTCTCGCCCGAGGAGAGCGGCGTACGGCCCGTGAGGGCGCCGAGCCACAGGGGTGCGGTGGTCGCGAAGCGGTAGGTGAGGGAGCGGCCCTGGTGCATCGGGGCACCGTCGGCCCCGAACAGGCGGGCGTAGTCCTCCAGATGGCGGGACAGCCTGCCGCCGTACAGGTCAAGGAGGCGGGAGTCGTCGCCCAGCCACGCGTGCAGCACCGGATAGAGGTGCATCGCCCAGCCGTTGTAGTAGTCGAACTTGCGGCCGTCGCCGTCGGTGTACCAGCCGTTGCCGACGTACCACTGCTCGATACGGTCCAGGCCGCGGTCGATCGCGGCGCGCAAGGCGTCCGGCTCGTAGCCGATCTCCTGGAGGAAGCCGCCGACCGTGACCGGGAACAACTCCCAGTTGCAGGGCCAGGGTTCGGCCGTCAGGGCGTCGCCGAGCCAGGCTGCGGCCCGCTGCCGTACGCCGTCGTCGAGGCGGTCCCACAACAGCGGCCGGGTCAGGCGCAGTGCGAGGGCGATCGACGCGGCCTCGACGAGGGGCTGACCGCGGTCCTCAATTCGGGGCCAGATTCCGGAGGTTCCGGCGGCGAGGCCGTCCGCGTACCGCTCCAGGGCCTTCTCGTCCTGACGGAAGGCGGCGAGGAGGAGTGTGCGCGCGTAGCCCTCCAGGCCGTCGGAGAGCCGGCCCGAGGCGCTCGTGTGCTCTCCGGGGAGGTGGTACAGGGCGCCGCCCTCGGTGGCGTACGGCTCGACCGCGGCGAGGAGGGAATCGGCTGCCGCCTCCCAGTGGGCGCGCGTGTAGCCGGTGTACGGGCTGAGGATGCGGTCCTCAGGAACCTCAGAAACCTCAGGCACCTGAGGTTGCAGGTGGGCTGGCATCGGGCGGGACTCCCTCACGAGACGGGCCGGTCGCGGGAAAGCGGGATACCTGGGACGCCCCGGTTCCGGACGGGACGCCCCAGGAGCTCATCCCACCCTCACGAGGCCTTCCGGTACTAGTCGTTGGGTGACGAGTTCGTCGCGGACCAGGCCCGCGTAGACCGTCGCGCCGTGCGCGGAGGTGTGCGTGTTGTCGCGCTTCTCGTTGTAGAGGTAGAGCGCCTTGGAGCCCTCGACACCCAGGGATTCGACGAGGGCCTTGGTCTTGGCCGTGAGGTCGATGAGCGGGACGTTCTCGGCGGCGGCGACGGAGCGGGTGACGGCGGGGTGGTCGACGCCGAGGCCGTTCACCAGCAGCGCGGTGCCGTTGTTGAGGGTGCCGTCCGAGTTGAACCAGCGGCGGACGATCGGGGTGACGAGGACCGGTTCGCCGCCGCGAGCGCGGACGCCCGCGACGAGGGTTTCGAGGTTCGCGCGGTACGTCGCCTCGTCGGTCGTCTTGTCGTTGTGGGCCAGCTGGATGAGGACCAGGTCGTGCCGGTGGATCAGCGGCTGGACGGTCGGGAAGAGCGCCGGGGTGGCGAGGTAGGTGACCGTACTCTCCCCGGAATCAGCGTAGTTGGCGACCGAGACGCCCTTGCGGAGGTACTGCGGCAGCTGCTGTCCCCAGCCCGAGTAGGGGTCGCCGGGCTGGTCGCAGACCGTCGAGTCGCCGACCAGGAAGATCTGCCGGGTGTGGGGTCGGGCGGGGGTCACGCGGATGTCGGCCAGGGCGGGCGCCGAACCGCCGAGCACCAGGTCGAGGCCGGGGGTGCCCTCGGGGCCCGTCGGCTCGCCCTCGGGGGTGCGGACGTTCACGGTGAAGCTGCGGGCCACGGGCCGGCCGGCCTCGGTGGCGGTCTCCGGGAGCAGGGAGCGGCGCGTCTCACCGCTGACGCTCGTACTGGCGGCGGCCTCCCCGCCGAGGACCACGCGGACGTCGTACGTGCCGGGCTCGACGTCGAAGTGGCAGGCGGTCACGGTGCAGTTGTCCAGGCCGAGGGAGGGTCCTCCCTCACGCGCCTGCGCCGGCGTGACCACCGACAGCGCGGTGGCGGCCGTCACCGCCGCCAGTACGGCGATGTTGAAACGTCTCATTGCGGCTCCTCCAACAGGACGACAAGACCTGGCGGCTGGACCGTACCGCGCCGGGCAAGCGCTTTCTAGTGCGCGGCTCGATTTCACATGACTGCCAACTCCGTGCCAGCGAAAGCCCTTTCGCGAAATCGATTCAACTGGCACTCTGCCAGGCACCCGCACCCCCACACCTCCCGAAGGAGGCACCCCCATGTCCGGATCCGCTCGCAGACCGGTCCGCCGCCGCACCTTCGTTCTCGGCAGCGCGGCCACCGCTGCCGGCGTGGCCCTCACCGGCACCGCGCAGGCCGCGAGCTTCGGCTACACGGACGACGGCTCGAACTACGTCATCGACACCGGCGCCAACCTCGTCTTCAAGGTCAGCAAGACCAACGGCGACCTGACCTCGCTGGTCTACCGCGGCACCGAGTACCAGGGGTACGACGGCAAGAACTCGCACGTCGAGTCGGGCCTCGGCACCTCCACCGTGACGATCACGCAGTCCGGTTCGACGATCCTCGTCTCCGTCACGTACGGCACGCTGAAGCACTACTACGCGGCCCGCAGCGGCGAGAACAACGTCTACGTGTGGACCAACAAGGCCGACACCTCGGTCTCGGCGACCCGCTACATCGTGCGGGTCAAGGCGGGCCTGTTCCTCAACGACGAGCCCGATTCCTACACTTACGCGCCCACCACCATCGAGGCGGCGGACGTGTTCGCCAAGTCCGACGGCCAGACCCGCTCGAAGCACTACTCGAAGCTCCGCGTCATCGACTACAACTACGTCGGCTGGACGACGGGAAGCGTCGGCCTGTACGTCGTCCGCTCCAACCATGAGAAGGCCTCCGGCGGCCCGTTCTACCGCTCCCTGCTGCGGCACCAGAGCGCGGCCGGCGGCGGTCTGTACGAGATCCTGTACTACGGCGAGAACCAGACAGAGGCGCAGCGCTTCGGCCTCCAGGGCCCGTACGTCATCGCCTTCACGGACGGCGGTACGCCCTCGTCGGCACTGTTCCCGGGAACCCTCACCACCTCCTGGGCGGACTCGCTCGGCATCGCCGGGTACGTCGCCGCCGGCGGCCGGGGCCGGGTGGCGGGCGTCGGTATCTCGGGGCGCGACACGGCGTACGCGTATACGGTCGGACTCGCCAACTCCGTTGCCCAGTACTGGGGTTCGGCGCGGACGTCCGACGGATACTTCTCGGTCTCCGGGGTCCTGCCGGGGACGTACACACTGACCGTCTTCAAAGGTGAACTCGCCGTCTACACCACCTCGGTGACGGTGACGGCGGGCGCGACGACCACCCTCAACACGATCGCGATCCCCTCCTCGAACGACCCCGCCAACGCGAGCGCGATCTGGCGGATCGGCACCTGGGACGGCACACCGAGCGGGTTCAAGAACGCGGCGCTGATGACGTACGCGCATCCGTCCGACCCCCGGGCCGCCGCCTGGACCGGCAACGTGGTGATCGGCAGCGGCAGCGAGACCGCGTCCTTCCCGGCGTACATCTGGCAGGGCGTCAACAGCGGTCTGCTGGTGTACTTCAAGCTGACCGCCGCGCAGGCCGCCGCCGCCCACACGCTGCGGATCGGGGTGACGACGGCTTACGCGAACGGGCGACCGCGCGTCACGGTCAACAGCTGGGTGTCGGCCATCCCCTCACCGCCCACCCAGCCGAGCACCCGTTCCCTGACGGTCGGTTCGTACCGGGGCAACAACTACACGTTCACCTACAGCGTTCCGGCCAGTGCGTGGCTCACGGACACCAGCCAGTACAACGTGCTGAAGATCGACGTGGTGAGCGGTTCGGGAACGACGGCCTATCTCAGCGCGGGGACCTCCTTCGACGCCCTCGACCTGTTGACCTGATTCTCAGTCAGGTTCCGCGCGTCCACTGCTGGTTGGTTCCTCCGGTGCAGGTGTACGTGATCAGCGCGGCGGAGTTGGCGGTGGACGCGCCGTTCACGTCCAGGCACTCGCCGCTCGCGCGGGACTTGAGGGTGGAGTAGCCGCCCGAGGCGGTGACCGTCCACTGCTGGGTGGTGGCGCCGGTGCAGTTCTCCTGGGTGACGTTGGTGGCGCCCTCGGTCAGGCACAGGGAGCTGCCCCGGCCCATCAGCTGGTAGTAGCCGCTGCCGAGGGACTTGAACCAGAACTTCTGGTTGTTGCCGCCGTTGCAGTCGTACTGCTTGATCTGGGCGCCCTGCCACAGCGACTGGCTTGTCACGTCGGCGCACTTGGCGGAGTGCCGGGCGATCAGCGTCTCGTACGTGGCGCTCGTCCCGCTGACCGTCCCGGCGGTCGTGTCGACGGTGACCTCGGGCGACCAGGTCATGGACATCGTGGTGGACGTCGGGAAGGTCAACGGCAGCCATACGTAACGGGAGTCGTTGACGGTGCCGCCGAAGGCGTTGCCCCAGCGGTCGCCCATGTAGAGGTACGAGGTGCCCGAAGTGCCCTGCACGGGAAGGACGTACGCGGTCTGCGAGCCGTATGTCGTCGAGTCGCCGACGTTCGTCATGGCGGTCCACGGGCCTGTGATGCTCGTGGCCGTCGCGTACTGCTGCTGGTTGGGGCTCCAGCCCGTGGCGCCCGAAGTCAGCATGAAGTAGACGCCGTTGCGCTTGAAGAGGGCCGGGGCCTCGCGGTGGCCGTTGTGCCAGGGGTCGGCGACCAGGGCGGCGATGCCGGTGTAGTCGGCGGTGAGCCGGTAGATCTGGAGGTCGTAGTTCTCGCGGGCGGCGGAGATCATGTAGCCGGTGCCGTCCGTGTCGACGAAGACCGTGATGTCGCGGGACATGTGGGTGTCGAGCGGGCGGAAGCTGCCCTGCCAGGTGTAGTTGCCGTCCACGGTGTCCGACACGGCGACGGCGGCGCGCGCCTCGCTGTAGTCCGTGCCGTTCTCCTTGTGCATCCACATCACGAACTTGCCGGTGGACGCGTTGTACATGACCTTCGGACGTTCGATGTTGGCGCTCGTCAGCTCGCTTGCGCTGGACTGGGTCAGGACGTGGTTGCGGAACTCCCAGTTCTTCAGGTCGGTGGAGCGGTAGGCGTCCACGTACTGGAAGGTGTTGTCGGCGTTGCGGTGCTCGCCGAACCAGTAGTAGTAGCTGCCGACCTTGATGACTCCGCCGCCGTGGGCGTGCAGGGCGTTGCCCGAAGTGTCCGTGAACTGGGTGCCGTTGGTGATGGTCTGGGGTGCCGCTGCGGCCGGTCCGGCGGTCGCGAGGGCCGCGGCGACCGCGAGACAGAGGGCGACGAGGACCGCGTACACACGTCTCATTTCACACACACTCCTTGAGGGGGGCGGGCGGCTCATGCGATGACCGCTCGCCCGATCGTTCGAAGTATCGAACGGAATCTGTGATTACGAACGTGCGGCCGCCGAAAAGGTAAGCGGTTGCCATGGCGGGGTCAACGGGTCTGACGGGACGGGTCCGCGCGCCCGTGAGCGATCCTCGTCCGGAGCGTCGGCGGCGTGGCCTGTTCCGGGATGCCCTCGTCGGGGGTGACATACCTACGCTGTCAGCAGGTGGCGGACGAGGGGCGGATGCCATATGACCGGAGAATCGTGCGCGGGATGCGCCGGGACGATGCGGGCGCTACGGCAGCAGTTACAGCAAGCCGCGGAAGACCGATCCATGGCGGGGATCGGTCTGTCGCGGACGGACGGCGCGCGGTCCGCGGATGGATCGCCCGGGGACGCGGACGAACTGACGGACCAGGTGGCCTTCTTCGAGCAGCAGGTCGCCGAGCGTGAACGCGAGCTCGGGCCCGAGCACCCCGACACCCTGGGCTCCCGCAACAATCTCGGGGGCGCCTGTCAGCAGGCGGGACTCCTCGACCGGGCCGTGCCGTTGTTCGAGCGGAACCTCGCCGACACCGAACGCGTCCTGGGACCCGACCATCCCGACACCCTCGCCGGTCACAACAACCTCGCGGGCGCGTACGAGGCGGCAGGCGACCCGGCCCGCGCGATCCCGATCTACCTGCGCGCCCTGGCCGGCCGCGAGCGGGTCCTCGGACCCGAGGACCTGCGCACCCTGGTGTGCCGGGACAATCTCGCCCGCGCCCACGAGCTGACGGGGAACCCGGCCCGCGCGGTCCCCCTCCACGAGCGCACCCTCACCGACCGCGAACGTGCCCTGGGCCCCGGCCATCCCGACACCCTGCTCTCCCTCAGCAATCTCGCCTACGCCCACCACCGGGCCCAAGACCGGGAGCGGAGCGCGGAGTTGTTCGCGCAGGCGCTGAGCGCCGGCCAACTTCACCTCGGGCCCGAGCACCCCGCGGCACGGCACGTTCAGGAACTGCTGAGCCATGTACGGGGCGGCTGATCCGCCGCTCTCGACCCGGCGGCGGGGCGGGCGGATGTTCAGTCGAGGATCGCGGTGACCTCGATCTCGACCAGGTGGTCAGGGATGTCCAGTGTCGCCACGCCGATGAGCGAGCCCGGCGACTTCGGTGTGACCCCCAGCTTCGCGGCCGCGCGCGAGACGCCCTCCAGGAAGAGGGGCATCTTGTCGGCGGTCCAGTCGACGACGTAGACGGTCAGTTTCACCACATCGTCGAAGGAGGCGCCGACCGCGGCCAGGGCGGTGCCGGCGTTGAGGTAACTCCGTTCGACCTGTGCGGCGAGGTCGCCTTCGCCGATCGTGACCCCGTCGGCGTCCCATGAGACCTGCCCGGCAATGAAGATCATCTTTGTCCCGGTCGCGATCGACACCTGACTCATGACATCGACTACCGGAAGTCCGTCGGGGTTCACCAGGGTGATGGCCATATCGCCTGCCTCCTCATTGCGTGAGCCCGGTCGTGCCAGGACTCGTGCTCTCTTGTGGATACTCAGGAACCGTAGGAGAGTGTGCTCTGACATGGAAGAACGCACTTTTCAGTGACTGGGGAACCTCATGGTGACCAAGCAGCTCAGCGGCTCGCGCGACGAGGCGGACCTGAGGCGAGCGGACTCTCTGGCGCGGGAGATCTTCTCCGATGTCGCCAACAAGTGGGCGTTGCTGATCATCGAGGCGCTGGGCGAGCGCACCCTGCGCTTCAGCGAGCTGCGGAACGAGGTGGAGGGCATCAGCCACAAGATGCTCACCCAGAACCTGCGCATGCTGGAGCGCTACGGCCTGGTCGACCGGTGCGTGCACCCCACCGTGCCGCCGCGGGTCGAGTACACCCTCACCGAGCCGGGCCGGGGCCTGCGAGCGACGGTCGACGCAATGTGCGGCTGGACCCACCAGTACCTCGGCCACATCGAGGCATCCCGCCGCCGCTTCGACGCCTGACGGGCGCAGCGGCCGAGCTTCCCGCTCCGGAAGTGGAGCGGCCGAGCTTCCCGCTCCGGAATCCGGAAGGGTGACGTCCATGGCTGCGCCGAGCCTGCTCGCGGTTTTCGCCCACCCGGACGACGAGTCGCTGTCGGCGGGCGGAGTGCTCGCCCGTCACGCCGCCGCGGGCGCTCGCACCGCGGTCGTCACGGCGACCTGGGCCGCGGACACCCCACGCGCCGCGGAGCTGGCCGAGGCGCTGCGGATCCTTCGGGCCGGCGAGCCGCGGTTGCTCGGCTACGCCGACGCACGCGTACCGCGGTCGGCCCCCGGCAGGACGCGGTTCCGCGATGCGCCGCTCGACGAAAGCGTGCGCGAACTGGTCGCGTATATACGGGAGTTCCGCCCGGAGATCGTGGTCACCCATGACGCCTACGGTGGGCTGACCGGTCACTCGGACCATGTGCACACGCACCGGGTGACCATGCTCGCCGTGCAGGCGGCCGGACTTGAGCGGGTCTACCCGGACGCCGGTGAGCCCTGGCAGCCGAGCGCCCTGTACCTGGCCACGCACCCGCACTCGGCCCTGCGGGTGTGGGGCGGACACCTGGCCCCTGCGGGCAAGTCGATGCACAGCGTTCCGGACGAGTGGGTCACCGCGACCGTCGATGTCGGCCCCTGGCTGGATCAGAAGGTCGCGGCGGTACTGGCCCACCGCACCGAGGTGGAGCGGGGAGCCGCGCCGGGGCTGATCGCCGGCCTCCCGCGTCCGACCGGGCACGGCTGCTCTCCACCGAGTGGTACATCCGCCACGACCCGGCACCGTGGCGGCAGCGCAAGGGCACCGGGATTCCCGCACGCGGGTGTTCGGAACTGCTCCCCTGAGTTCAGGCTGTGGCGCTGGGTTCAGGCTGTGGCGCCGGGCTCATGCTGTGCCGCTGGCTTCAGGGTGTGCCGCGGACGCCCGAGGCCAGGCGGCCCGCCTCCGCGTAGGCCCGTACCAGTGGGCGCCCGTCGCCCGCCCGCCAGGCGAGGGCGAACCGGCTCGGCGGGAGGTCGCGAACGGGGCGGGTGATGACGCCGCCCCGGGTGAGCAGGGGCGCGTTGCCCGCGGCGAGCAGGCAGACGCCGCGGCCGTCCACCAGCGCCTCGTACGTCTCGTCCGCGCTCGCGCACTCCGCGCCGATCCGTGCCGGGCGCCCGGCGCGGACGTCCAGGGCCAGCCAGTAGTCGCGCAGCACCCCGGCGGACTTGGGGATGGCGATGAAGGGTTCGTCGAGGAGGTCCGCGAAGTCGATCTCCTCCCGCGGCGCGAGGCGATGCGTGTCCGGCAGCGCGACATGGCGCGACTCCTCGGCCACCACCACCCACTCGTACCGCTCCGCGTCCGGAACCGGCAGCCACACGAACGCCGCGTCCACCGAGCCGTCCGCGAGCCCGGCGCTGGAGTCCTCCCAACTCACCTGTCTCAGCTGGACTTTGGCCTGCGGGTGCGCCTCGCTGAACCGGGACCTGATGGCCGGCAGCAGGCCGCCGCGCCCCGGGCTCGTGCTCATCCCGACGACAAGGGTGGCCTGTTGCTCGGCCTTGGCGCGCTCGACGGCGTCGGCTGCCGCGTCCCAGTCGGCGAGGACCCGGCGCGCGTACGGCAGCAGGGCCGTGCCCACCGCGGTCAGGCGCACGCCCTGCCGGTCCCGCTCGAAGAGCTCTGCCCCCAACTGACGCTCCAGCATGCGGATTTGCTTGCTCAGCGCGGGCTGGGAGACGAAGAGGCGCTCGGCGGCGCGTGTGAAGTGCAGGTCTTCGGCGACCGCGACGAAGTAGCGCAGGTCCCGCCCGTGGACGTCCATGGCCATAACCATTGGCTATCACGACGGGTCTTGGACGGGCGAGTGGGTTTCCGGCGAGGCTCGACGCGTCGAAAGCACGGATTCCACGAGGGAGTCGGACATGAGCAAGGTATGGCTGGTCACCGGTGCCAACAGTGGTTTCGGGCGGGCGTTCACCGAGGCGGCCGTCGGTGCCGGAGATGTGGTGGTGGCCACGGCTCGCAGGCCCGAGGCGCTTGTCGACCTGGTGGCGGCTCACCCCGACCAGGTCGAGGCGCTCGCCCTCGACGTCACGGATCCGGCGGGGATCACCTCCGTCGTGGCCGATGTGGTGGAGCGGCACGGCAGGATCGACGTGCTGGTCAACAACGCGGGCCGCACCCACGTCGGGGCCGCCGAGGAGACCACCGACGCCGAGCTGCGCGATCTGTTCGAGGTGCACTTCTTCGGCCCGGCCGCGCTGGTGCGTGCGGTGCTTCCGCACATGCGGGAGCGGCGTTCCGGGGCGATCGTTCAGCTGAGCAGCATGGGCGGGCAGATGTCGTTCGCGGGGTTCTCGGCGTACAGCGCCACGAAGTTCGCACTCGAGGGCTTCTCCGAGGCACTGGCGGACGAGGTCGGCCCGCTCGGTGTCAAGGTCCTGATCGTGGAGCCGGGCGCGTTCCGCACGGGCCTGTTCGGCAACGCGAGCACCAGCGAGGAGATCGCCGACTACGCGGACACGGTCGGTGCCACGCGTCGGGTGGTCGCCGGCTCCGACGGCTCCCAGCCGGGTGATCCCGCCAAGGCCGCGGCGGCTGTCCTGAGCGCCCTCGCCTCGGAGGACACGCCGCTGCGGTTGCCGCTCGGGAGCGATGGGGTGGATGCGGTGGTTGGCCACCTGGACTCGCTGCGGGATGAGATCTCCGCGTGGGAGAAGGTGGCGCGCGACACTGCCTTCGGGGCGTAGCCGCTGACGCGGGGGTCGGGTATTTGTCCGCGGGTGCGTGGGGGCTGGACATTTGTCCGCGGGTGCGTGGGGGCTGGGCGCGCAGTTCCCCGCGCCCCTTAAGGGGCGTCCATGCCAGGCCCCGCCTTTGGTGTGATGTGGGTCACCTTGGGGTTTCTGTTATTCCAGGGTGCCCGGTCCGTCTCCCCGTATGTGCGCATCCAGATCTACAAGACAGCCTCGGCCGCCGCCTGCCTCGCGGGGGTCGCCCTCATGCTCGCCGCACCGCCCGCGGCCGCCGCGGGCGGTGACATCACCGCGGACGTGATCGCGGGGCGGGACGTGACGCTCACCGGTGACTCGGTGGTGACCGTGCCGGCCGGGACGACCACGTACGACGGGGTGTTCCGGGGCGAGGGAACGCTCACCGTGCGCGGTAACGGGACGCTGATCCTGACCAAGGACAGCGACTTCACGCTGCCCAAGGCGCGGCAGCGGCAGCAGGTGAGCATCCCCGGCGGCAACCACCCGTACGTCACCGTGGCCAACCCCGATCCGCCCGCCGTGACCGTGGAAAGGGGCGCCACCCTCCAGTACGGCACCGGCGGTACGACCGGGCTGATCGGCAGCTTCCCGTACAACACCCCCGCGTTCCGGCTCAACCGGGACAACATCCGGGTCGACGGCACACTGCGGCTCTCCCTGACGAGCGCCTACAACCTGGGCACCATCAGCGGCTCCGGGCTGATCAGCCAGCCCCGGTTCCTCTGGGGGACCTGGGACCTGTCGGGGACCCACACCTTCTCCGGGGTGATCGACAACGGCACGCAGGCGAACGCCGGACGGCCGGAGTTCGCGACCTCGCTGCCGAAGGTCCGCAAGGTCCTGAACCAGGGCACCTGGACCGTGGACACGCCGCTCGGCCAGACCGTCACCATGGGGATGGACTTCTACCAACGGGAGTACGGCAGCGACATCAACGTCCAGTCGCGGCCCGGCAGCAAGGTGGTGCTCACCGGCCAGTACAGCTGGTCGGACCAGGGCGGCGACACCAATCCCTCACTCAGCGACCCCGCCCTGAACTGGACGCCCGCGCGGAAGAACGTCAACAAGCGCGGCACCAACATCAAGGGCGCCGACGTCCAGTGGGGCGACGGGACGACGAACAAGATCTTCATGCCGGGGACCGCCGAGACCGTGTACATCAACCTGCTGGCGGCCAGGTCCCGTTCGCTGCTCACCTTCGACTACAACGGCCCGGTGACACTGGGCGCCCCCATCGGCGGCGGCCGGTTCCACGACACGCTGTCCGCACCCGGCGCCGGGGACATCGTCATCAAGGGGACGAAGGGCAACGACGTCACCTTCGCCGCCGTCCAGTACTACAACGGCTCGACGACCGTCGAGAAGGGCGCGGTGCTGAGGCTCGGCAGCGGGAAGTCCGGCGGTGACGGCGGGCTCTACACCAAGGGCGACCTCTACAAGGTCGTCGACAACGGCTCGCTGGTGCTGCGCAACACGAGCAAGGCGCTCACCCTTTCGCGGATCAGCGGCAGCGGCTCGCTCACCCAGGCGGGCGCCGCGACGACAACGCTGACGGGCGGCGAGGTGACGTACACGGGGACGACGACCGTCTCGAAGGGGACGCTCGCCCTGACCGGAGGAGCCTCGCTGACGCGCAGCAAGGCGATCCGGCTGACCTCGACCGGGGCACGGCTGGACGCGCGGGCGACGGGGCTGCGGGTGGCGACCTCGCTGACCGGCAAGGGCACGGTGACGGGTTCGGTGACGAACGCGGGCGAGGTCACGGCCGGGCTGACGGTCACCGGTGACTACACCCAGGACGCGAAGGGCGTACTGGTCCTCCGCGAGAAGCCCCTGAAGGTGACCGGCGCGGTCCGCCTGGCCGGAGACGTGGACCTCTCGGCCGCCGGGACCGACCCCGCCCCCGAGATCACGGTGCTCGACCACACGGGCGACGCGAAGACAACCGGCACCTTCACCGGCCTCCGCGAGGGCGCCAAGCTCAAGCTCGCCGACACGACATACCGGATCAGCTACCGCGGGGGCGACGGCAACGACGTGACCCTGAAGGCGATCACGAAGAAGCCCGCCGCCTCGACGACCCCCTCCACCCCCGGGACGCCACCCGCCACGACGACAGCCGCACAGTCCAACGCCGACTCCACCCGCCCTTGGTGGCCCCTCCTCTTCATCCCGCTGCTTCTGGGCCTGCTGGTCGTGCCATCGGTCCGACGCAAGCGGTCGCGGCGCGGGGGCGAGCGGCGGCACGCCGCGACACGGTGACAGACGGGGCACCGGATCTACGGCGCGGTGTCCGACCCGCCTCCTGTGTGTACGACGGGCTCTCGGAGAGCCCCGGTGGTCCTGCGCCTCGCCGTGATGAGTTCGTGCAGCGTCCGCTTCGTGACGCTGCCTCCGTATTGGTTGTCGATCAGGTCTCTGATGGAGTCGAGCAGGCCGGTCAGCGCGGTGGGGTCCAGGGCTCGGTGTCCGGAGAAGGTGCGCAGGAGGTCGAGGTATTCGGGGGCCGAGTACGTGATCTCCTGGGTGAAGCGCTGGATCTGCACGGCGTCGAGTTGCTCGGAGTGGTCCAGTTCGTCGGTATCGGGGGTCAGGGTGGCTTCGTCCGGCAGGCGGAGGCCGGGCGGAGTGGCCGGGTCCCAGCGTTCGTAGCAGCGTTGGACCTGGTCGAAGAAGTCCTGGTCCCAGTGTCCGCCGGCGACGTGCTCGGTGGTGATGAGGGCGAGCGTGCCGCCGGGGGCCAGGGCGGCTGTCGCCTTGGGCACCCGGACCTTGGGGTCGACCCAGTGGAAGGCGGTGGCGCTGACCACCAGGTCGAACGGCTCCTCGGGCAGGGGCCACTCCTCGAAGGCCGAGACCTCGACGCGGGCGTCGGGGAACAGGCGCAGGTTGCGCCGGGCCACCGCCGCGAGCGCGGGACCCAGTTCGACGGCCGTGACACGGCAGCCCAGCCGTGCCAGGGGAACGGTCAGCTGTCCCGTTCCCGGGCCCACCTCGAGGACTCGGCTTTCCGGGGACAGCCCGGCCCTGTCGATCAGCGCCTCGACCAGCGGGGGCGGGTAACCGGGGCGGGCACGGTCGTAGAGCTCGGCATCCTCGTCGAACACTTCACGCAGCATGGTCCAAGGCTAGGCTGCCGCCCTTTCCGCCGGTATCCCACATCGTGGGCGATATTTTCACTTGGTGGACGTGAACGGGCGTCTCCTCCCGCATCGACTAGCGTCGTGACATGACCAGCGATACCTCCCGCACCCTCGCCGACGCCCTCACCACCGGCACGGTCGTCCTCGACGGCGGCATGTCCAACCAGCTCGAATCGGCCGGGCACGACCTGAGCGACGAGCTGTGGTCGGCGCGGCTGCTCGCGGAGCGGCCGGAGGCGATCGTCGAGGCGCATCTCGGCTACTTCGAGGCGGGTGCGGATGTGGCGATCACGTCCAGCTACCAGGCGACCTTCGAGGGGTTCGCCAAGCGCGGCATCCCGCGGGAACGGGCGGCCGAACTCCTCGTCCTCAGTGTCGAGTTGGCGCGTGAGGCCGCCCAACGCGCGCACGCGAAGGGCGTCACGCGGCCGCTGTGGGTGGCCGCGTCGGTCGGACCGTACGGGGCGATGCTCGCGGACGGCTCCGAGTACCGGGGGCGGTACGGGCTGAGCATCGCGGAGCTCGAGCGGTTCCACCGGCCGCGCCTGGAGGTGCTGGCCGCCGCCGCGCCCGACGTGCTCGCCCTGGAGACCGTGCCCGACACCGATGAGGCCCAGGCACTGCTGCGGGCGGTGCGCGGGCTCGGCGTACCGGCGTGGCTGTCGTACAGCGTGGCCGGCGACCGTACACGGGCCGGCCAGCCCCTGGAGGAGGCCTTCGCCCTGGCCGCCGACGCCGACGAGGTCATCGCGGTCGGCGTGAACTGCTGCGCCCCGGAGGATGTGGACGGGGCGGTCGAGACCGCCGCACGGGTGACCGGGAAGCCGGTCGTGGTCTACCCGAACAGCGGCGAGGCGTGGGACGCGCAGGCGCGGGCGTGGAGTGGACGGTCCTCCTTCACCGCCGAGCAGGTCACCGGGTGGGAGAGGGGCGGCGCACGGTTGATCGGGGGGTGCTGCCGGGTGGGGCCGGTGGCGATCGCCGGGATCGCCGAGTCGCTCAGGGGCTGAGGGTTCGATGCGGGTGGGGCGAGTTGGCTGACGTCCGTCGAGGTGTGAAGAGGCCCGCAGAGGTGCGCCGAGGGTGCGGCGAGTCTCGCTGAGGTCCGCGAGGTGCGCCGAGGTCCGCTTGGGTTCGCGGACCGGTGCTCACCTGAGCCGACTTGCGCCGACGCTGGCGTAACTCCCGTGAAGCACGGGCTCAATGAGGACTTCACGGGCGGGTGATGAAGTCCCCGTACCCGTCAGCGATCACGGAGGCACCCTTGAGCGAGCCCACCGCCGAGCAACTGGACACCTATGTACGGACCCGCCTCACGCTGGCGGGTTTCGACCTCTCCCTGCTGCCCGAGGTCTTCGACGCCGACACCGGGGTGCCGACGCAGGCCCAAGTACTCACCTCCCTGAAGTCGTTCGTGGCGTCCACACCCGGCGCGATATCCGGGTGGGCCCCGCCCGCGGACAGTCCCGCCTACGCGCAACAGGCCTCGCCGCCCCTCATCTACCCGTCCATCACCGAGGCCTGGACCGGCAAGGCGGGCGACCGATGAGCCGGGCCCTCAACAGGCGGGTTTTCCTGGCGAGTTCGGCTGCGGTGGCGAGTGGGCTCGCCCTGCAGAGCGCCGCGCCCGCGAGCGCCGCCTCCAACACCATCCGCGTGCCCGACATCGACGTACGCAAGGCCGCCCGGCAGGACCCCTCCGAAGCCACCCTCACCGAAGCCGTGGTCCTCATGCGGCGCGGAAAGCTGACCTCCGCGACGCTGACCGAGGCGTACCTCGACCGGATCCAGCAGTACGACACCACGTATCAGGCGTACGCGGAGGTCACCGGCGAGGCGGCGCTCGCGGCGGCACGGAAGGCGGACCGGGGACAGGGAGCTGGCGGTGTGCTGCGCGGAATCCCCCTCTGCATCAAGGACAACTACTTCACCAAGGGCGTGCCGACGCGCTGCAACTCGTACATCTTCGAGGACTTCGTGCCGGACGAGGACGCCACGGCCGTGGCCCGGCTGAAGGCGGCGGGCGGCATCGTCCTGGGCAAGGGGCAGATGGGGCCGCTCGCCACGACGCGGGCGACGCAGCCGAACGGGACGGTGACCACGGTCAACGCCTGGACACCCGAGGACCCGAGCACCGACCCGGGCGGCTCCTCGACGGGACCCGCCTGCTCGGTGGCCGGACGCATGGCGTCCTCCTCGATCGGCACCCAGACCGGCGGTTCCATCGTGCTGCCGTCCAACCAGCAGAACCTGACAGGGCTCAAGCCCACCATGGGCCGGGTGTCCATCCACGGCATCATCCCGCTCTCCTTCACCCGCGACCACGCGGGCCCGCTCGCGCGCGACGCCATGGACGCGGCGCTCATGCTCCAGGTGATGGCGGGCCCCGATTCCCAGGACCCGCGCACGCTGGGACTGCCGGCCGTGCCGGATCTCGTCAAGGCGGCAACTCCCGTCGTGGCAAAGGGTGTACGGATGCGCCGGGCGACGAAGATCGGGGTCCCGGCCGATTTCCTGAGCGCGCAGAAGCAGTTGCGCGGCACCTTCCTCGACACGCTCGACTCGATCCCCGGCGCCACGCTCGTCGAGGTCGCGTATCCCGCCGACTGGACCCTGCTGACCGGCACCTTCAACGCGGCCCGGCTCGCCGAACGCACCGAGCCGTTCCGGCACTGGCTGCGCGCCGACCCCGCCAAGTTCGGTGTCTCGCTGCTGACTTGGCTCCAGGGGCTGATGCTCTCCGGCGACGAGTGGATCACTGCCCAGCGGGCCAAGAACCATCTGCTGCGGGAGGTCCTCGACGGGGTCATGGACCGCTGCGACGTGATCCTGCAGACGGGGCCGGTGCCGTTCGACATCCTGGGGCTGCCAGAGATCGGCTTCCCCATCGGCTTCGACAGCGGCGGCGTACCCGTCGGGGCGATCCTCGGCGGTCAACCGTACGAGGAGGACCGGCTGTTGGAGGTCGCCGCCGCGTATCAGGCGGTCACCGACTGGCACACTCGGCGACCTGCCGACCCCGCCTCCGCCGCCACCCTCATGAGAGCCGCGACCGCCCGGCCCCAGCTGTCGGCCGAGGAGGCTGCCGCGGCCTCCGCCTGACCCTTCCCTTCCTCTCGTCGCGCGCAACTCCCGCTGCTAGCCTCCGGCTCGGGAACCGGTTGCCATCAGCGTTGCCGCACTTCCCGAGGGGCGGCCCCGGCGGCGGTGAAATCGCCGTCCGGGGCGGAGGAATGGGGTCGGCGATGACGAGGAAGAGCACCACGGACACCGGGAACCGGCGCACGATCCGGGACGTGGCGGCGCGCGCGGGGGTGTCCGCGTCGACGGTGTCGCGGGTGCTCGGCGGTGAGTACCCGGTGAGCACGACGACGCGTACCCGGGTGATGCGGGCGGTCCACGAGCTGGACTATGTCGCCGACGCCCGCGCCAAGGCGATCGCGGGGGCCGGCACGCCGACGCTGGCGTTCGTCCTCGACGACATCACCGGGCCGTCGTTCACGCACATGGCGCACGGCGTGGAGCGCGAGGCGACGCGGCTCGGCCATCTGTGCCTGGTGTGCAGCACGGACGGCGACGCCGCACACCAACTGGAGTTCATCGACATGATGCGCGCCCAGCGGGCCGCCGCGGTGATCCTCGTCGGCGGAGCGGCCGACACCCCCGAGCACCGCGAGCGGATGGCCCGCATCGCCGACTCCCTCGCGTCGGCCGGGTCGCGGCTCGTCCTGTGCGGACGCCCGCCGCTCGCACCCGGGACGCCGGTCACGGTCATCGAGTACGACAACGAGGGCGGCGCCTACGCCCTGTGCGCGCACGTCCTCGCCCAGGGTCACCGGCGGGTGCTGTTCCTCGGCGGCAAGGCGGACAACACCACGGCCCGTGGCCGCGAACGCGGTTACCTCGCCGCCCATCACGACCGCGGCCTCGATCCCGACCCGGCGCTGCGCCTGTACGGCGACTTCACCCGCGACTCGGGCCACCGTCTGATGCGCTCCGCGCTGGAACAGGGCCTGGACTTCACCGCCGTGATCGCCTCCACCGACATGGTCGCCGCCGGCGCGCTGACCGCCCTCCACGAAGCGGGCCTGCGCGTCCCGGCCGACGTCTCCCTCGCCGGCTACGACGACATCCCCTTCGCCCGGGACCTCCACCCACCCCTCACGACGGTCCACGTCCCCTACGAGGAACTGGGCCGCCTCGCCGTCCGCACCGCCCTCGGACGCACTCCGGACGCCCCGAACGAACACCTTCTCCTGGGCACGCACGTCGTGGTGCGTGACTCCGTTGCGGCGCCGGCGGAGGGAAGGCGTTGAACGGGGCGGGCCGGGGCGGCGGCGGTCAGCTGGTGGCCCTGACCGCCTGTTCGATGAGACGGGTGGTGGCCTTCGGGTGGCTGATCATGGGGACGTGGGACGCACCCGGCACCTCGACGACGTGGGCGCCCGCCCGCTCGTAGAAGAAGCGCTCCAGGGCGGGGGGGATGGCCTTGTCCTCGGTGGCGACCATGCCCCAGGAGGGGATGGTGCGCCAGGCGGCGGCCTGGGTGACGTCCGTGAGGGAGGAGGCGCTGAAGGGCCGCTGGGTGGCCTGCATGAGCCGGGTGGTGGCGAGGGGCAGGTCGGCGGCGAACGCGGACCGGAACGCGTCCGCCCGCAGGTACAGGTCGGTTCCGGTGCTGCCGTCGGGGTTGGGGAAGGGGACTCCCTGGACGGAGTCGGCGATCAGGGAGCCGGGGTATTTGCCGAGCAGGACGCCGAGTTGCTCGCCCTTGTCGGGGGCGAACGCGGCGATGTAGACCAGCGCCTTGACGTTGGGGTTGCCGGCGGCGGCGTTGGTGATGACGGCGCCGCCGTAGGAGTGCCCGACCAGGACGATCGGGCCGCTGACCGAGGCGAGGACACTGGCGATGTAGGGGGCGTCCGTGGGCAGGCCGCGCAGCGGGTTGGCGGGAGCGATGGTCTCGTAGCCGTTGTGCTGGAGTCTGCTGATGACTCCGTTCCAGCCGGAGGCGTCGGCGAAGCCGCCGTGCACCAGCACGATCGTCGGCTTGGCCTTGGGCGTGCTGTCGTCGGCGACCGCGGCGGCGGAGCCGGCCGAGGTGAGGAACGTGGCCGTCGCTGCGGCCGCTCCGGTGGCGATCACTCTGCGGCGGGTGAACGAGGGGCGATCGGACATGCGGGAACTCCCTGGGCAGCGGACTGGGACGGGAATGTCACGTGCGGGCGGGGTGCCGCCTCCGCGAGGCGGCGGCACCCGCGGCTTCTAGGAGTTGCCGTTGAGGCCTTCGGCTGCCTGGGCGATCACGGCGGCGACCGTGGCCGGGCGGGAGACGTAGACGGCGTGGCTGCCCGGGGTCTCGGTGGTGGTCGCTCCGGTCCGCTCGGCCATGGCGCGCTGGGCGGGCGGCGGGATCATCCGGTCGTCGGCGGCGACCAGGTACCAGGCGGGCTTGGTCCCCCAGGCCGGTTCGGAGACCGCCCCTTCGAGCGCGGCGACGCCCCACGGGACCTGGGAGTCGGCCATGAACGCCGCCAGCTTCTCGGGCACGTCGGCGGCGAACGAGGCCGCGAACTTCTCCCGGTCGAGGAACAGGAACCCGTCCTTCGGCGGCAGGATCGGCGGGACCGGCGCGCCGGGCGGCGGGTCGGCGATCAGGGAGCTGACCGACTCGCCCTTGTCGGGGGCGAACGCGGCGATATAGGCGAGGGCGGCGACGTTCGGGTGGTTGCCGGCCTCGGTGATGACGACGCCGCCGTAGGAGTGGCCGACCAGAACGGCCGGGCCGTCGAGGCCGTCGAGGACCTGGTGGGTGGCGGCGACGTCACCGGCCAGCGACAGCGTCGGGTTCTGCACGACGGCCACCCGGTAGCCGTCGGCGGTCAGCTGCTCGTGGACGCCCTGCCAGCCCGATCCGTCCACGAATCCACCGTGCACCAGCACGATGTTCCTGATCGCAGTCATGGTCACTCCTGACCTGGAGGGACAGGCTGAGCGCCCGTCCGGTGCGGTCAAGTCAAGTGCTGAGGAAGCGGGCGGAACATGCAGAACAGCACGCAGAACTTCCGCGCACATCGGCTCGGGCCTGCCGGGCGGGTCAGGGTGCGGCGGTCGCCAGGTCGCGGCAGCGGCGGTGCGCCTCGGCGTCGCCGATCGCCTCGAACACCTCCGCCGTGCGCGCGTAGGTCCGGCGGCTCTCGTCGGTCCGGCCTTCCTCGGCCAGCAGGGCCGCGAGGGTCTCCAGAGCGAGGGCCCGCATGTAATTGGAATCGAACGACTCCATCGCCACTGTCGCCTCGGTGAGCGCGGTGATCGCTTCGGCGCGGCGGCCCAGCAGCCCCAGACACCCGCCGATATCAGCCAAGGTGTACGGCCGGAGGTGCGCCGCGATGCTCGGCGTCATCCCGGATTCGTCGTCGCCGGCCAAGGCGAACGCTTCGCGGTACCGCTCCAGCGCTTCCTCGTGGCGTCCGTCGTCACGAAGGCCGTTGCCGAGGTTGCTGAGGCTCGAATAGTACGAATCGGCGTCACCGAGGGACTTGAACATCTCCATCGCCCGCGACGCCGACACAACGGCTTCACCGCTCCTCCCGAGCTTGCGGAGCGCGATGGCGGTGTAGTGGTGCGACCAGGCGATCTGCACCGTGGCGCCGCTGCGGGTGGCGAGACCCAACGCCTCGGCCGCGGTCCGCAGCATGGTTTCCGGACTCCTCAGCGGGATCCCCTGCACCCAGGCCAGATAGTTCAGCTGGGTCGCGTGCTGGGCGAGATCGCCAAGGGCGGCTGCGGCCTCAGCGCCGAGGGTGAAGACCTCATGCCAGTGCGGGCCATGGACCCACCGGTCGGAGAACCAGTGCATCGACTCGGCACAGTCGAGGACGGCGGCGTGCTCACCCCTGCTCGCCGCGAACCGCATCGCGCCCAGCCAGTTGGCCACATTCACGCGCAGCCAGAGTTCGGCCTGCTCCGGTGCCGCGAGAACGGCGAGGTCGGCATCCGGTCGCTCGGGACGGCCGTAGGCGGGTTCGAACCACCGCCCGGCCGTCGTGGCCATCCGCAGCAGCCACGACGTCACCCTGCCGGTGAGCGCCGTGCGTTCGGCCGCGGGCTCGTCCTGCCGCAGCCGGTCGCGGGCGAAGAGCCGTACGAGGTCGTGGAAGCGGTACCGGCCCGAGGTGCTGTCCATCAACAGGCCGAGGTCGACGAGTTCGTCGAGCGCGTCCCAGGCGTCCTCGATCGATATCCCGCCGACAAGCGCCGCGAGGAGTGCGTCGAAGTCCCGGCCGGGCACCACGGCCAGCCGGCGGAAGACCCGCCGGGCCGACTCCGCCAGTTGGTCGTAGGACATCCCGAAGGCATTGGCGATCTTGAGGTCGCCGGCCTTGAACTGATCGAGACGTCGCTCCTCGTCCGACATCCGGGCGGCGAGTTCGACGGCGCTCCATCCGGGCCGGCTGGCCAGCCGGTTTCCGATGATGCGCACCGCCAGCGGCAGCCCTCCGCACAACTGCGCGAGGTGGGCGAGCGCCGGCTCCCCGTCGGACGCGGAACGCTCGCCCACGATCCCGGTCAGCAACTGCGTGGCTTCCGCCGGCGGCAGCGGTCCCAGGACGAGCCGGCGTACACCCTCGAGGCCGGCGAGCAACCGCCGGCTGGTGACCAGAACCCTGCCCGCGCCCTCTCCCGGCAGCAGCGGGCGGACCTGGTCCTCGGACGCGGCGTTGTCGAGCACGACCAGGACACGCCTGTCCCGCAGCAGCGAGCGGTACAAGGAGGCCCGCCCCTGGGTGTCGGCGGGTATCTGCTGATCCGCGACACCGAGCGCACCGATGACCAGCCCCAGGGCGTCGTCGACGGCGAGCGGCCGCTGAGACATGCCGAACAGATCGAGAAAGAACACTCCGTCGGGAAAGCCCGGCCGCAACGCGTGGGCGGAGCGGACCGCGAAGGTCGTCTTGCCCAGCCCCGCGGAGCCGGTGACGAGTCCCACCACCGGGGCACCCGGGGCGTGTTCGGCGTGGACGAGGTCTTCGATCCAGGCCAGTTCCGCGGCCCGGCCGATGAAGTCGTCGACGGACCGGGGCAGTTCACACAGCCCGGACGGACGCGTCCAGTGATCCCGCAGACGGCCGTCCCGGGCCAGCTCGATGAGCTGTTTGCGCGCGTCGCCCTCCAGCGCGAGCGCGTCCGCCACAGCGGCAACGGTCCGGTGCTGGGGCCCTTTGCTTCGGCCCCGCTCCATGTCCGACAGCGTTCGGGCACTGACGCCTGAGGCTTCGGCGAGCTGCTCCAGGGTCAGCCGCCCCGCGCGCCGGTGACGGCGCAGCAACTCCGCGAGACTCAAACGCTCGGCGATGAGGCCACTCCCCCTCGGCGACATCGGGACTCGGCCCGCTCGGATCGGCTGCCAGCCTACTCGGGCGGCCAGGGCACGCGGAGTGTCCGAACGCGTCCGACGCCCCGGCCGGGTGCACGCGACGTCAACTCCCGTACGCGCGTTGCCGGATGAGACTCGGTCTCGGCGTCCCACAGCGCGAGTTCGCGGTCGCGCGGCCCGAGGACGGTGTGCGGGTCTCCGGCGCCGAAGACCCGGACCGGGTGCTTGGCGTCCCAGGCGGCCCAGCCCGGATCGCCTTCGACCGCGAACCGCACCCACGCCGCGTGCATCTGGTCGGCGAGTTCCTGCGGTGCACCCGGACCCGCGAGCTGCGCAGACTCCGGTACGTCGGGGGTGTCGAAGACGAAGCCGAGCTCCAGGGCGTGACAGGCGCCGAGGTCGGGCACGTTCGATGGCCAGGCGAACTCGTATACGTACGCGGGGAGTTCGGAGGTCCGGGAGTCCGCGAGGCGGTGCAGCGGTACGCGCAGGAGATGGTCGGTGACCAGCTGGCCGACCAGGTCGGCGGTGCCCGCGTCCGGATGGATCGCGCGGTAGCCGCGGGGCACCTCGTGGCTGCAGTGGCAGCGGGCCATCGCGCCGGCCAGGGCGACCGGGCCCAGCCGGTCGACGCGCTCCAGGAGGCCGCCCGGCACCAGCCACAGCCGGTACTCCTCGCTGGTCCAGCCGAGGAGCAGGCCGACGCCGGGCGCGGCGCCGCCCTCGACCAGTGCCTCCAGCGGATCACGCGGGACGAGGTCGCCGTCGACGACGATGCCGAACGCGGGCCCGCCGACGACGGGGCTGCTGAGCTTGCCCACGTCGGCCTGGGTGCGCAGCAGCAGGTCGCGGTCGACGGCGGCGAACGCCTCCGCCGTCGCGGGGATCTTCAGCCGGGCGGCCATCCTGCGCACCATCCGGCGCACCTTGTCGCGGTCGCTCGCCTCGGGCGCCCCGCTCTGCAGGACGGCCCGGTGGAAGAGCCCCTCGGCGCGCGGGCTGGCCAGCAGCGCCCCGATGCTGATGGCTCCGGCCGACTCGCCGAAGACGGTCACCCGGTCGGGGTCGCCGCCGAACTCCGCAATCGACTCGCGCACCCATTCCAGGGCGGCGAGCTGGTCGCGGAGCCCCGGGTTGGCGGGCGCGTCCGGGAAGAGCCCGTAACCCTCCACTCCCAGGCGGTAGTTGACCGAGACGAGGACGACGCCGTCGCGGGCGAAGTTGCGTCCGTCGTAGACGGGCACCGCCGAGGAGCCGCGGGTCAGCGCCCCGCCGTGGATCCACACCATGACGGGGAGCTTGGCGCCGGGGCCCGGCTCCGGCGTCCACACGTTCAGGTTGAGACAGTCGTCGCCCGGCACGACGGGGTCGGCGAGGAGCCGCGCGAACGCCTCGGAGTACGGCGGCTTGGGCGGCGTGGGCCCGAAGGCACCCGCGTCCCGCACACCGTCCCAGGGCTCGGGCGGCACCGGTGGCCTGAAGCGGAGCGGGCCGAACGGCGGAGCCGCGTACGGGATGCCGCGGAAGACGGCGATCCCGTGCTCGTATCTGCCTCGTACGTCCCCGTGTGGCGTCCTGACCACGGGATCCGTCGACTCTGCCGCCGCTGCCGTCATACGCCCACCAGCTCCTCGCCGCCCGCGAACCATTGACCTCAGATCATCACATCACCTTCCGGTATTCCCGCGGACGTCCCTATTTGGCGTACATCACCGTGCCGAAGCCGAGCTGGTCGAAGCCTCCGCTGGTCGTGCCGTAGTCACCGCCGCCGCCCTCGGGCCGGACGCTCTCGGCCATGGCCTGGATGTACGGGACGGACAGCCCGCGCCGGCGGGCGTAGTGGTAGTAGAGGATGTCCCAGACCGGCCGTACCTGACCGCGGCTCCCGGAGGAGATCGCGGTGTGCGACTGCTGGGCGCAGCTCTGGCCCGTGCCCCAGGTGTACGTCGTGAAGGGCACGTCCTGTCCGAGGTTGTACTTGGCGACGTACTGGGCGGCCTTCATGAACCGGTTGCTGTCGTAGCCGTACAGGTCCTCGCCCTGGGACCAGGCCATCTCGCAGAAGGCGCCCATCTGCCCCATGCCCATCATGGTGTGCCCCTGGTCGCGGCCCGACTCCTGCCACTGCGCGAGGCCCTGGCTGTCGTACAGGAAGGGGACGGCGTGGGTGATGGAGCCGTTGCCCGCGCCGGTCTTGAAGTAGTTGACCGCCTGGTCGTACTTGGCCGCGTCGTCGCAGAGGATGCCGATGGCCAGGATCGAGTTCATGTTGCACAGGTCCCAGTTGGCCCAGTAGTTGGTGATGCAGGCGTCGTTGTGCCCGGTGAGGAACTGGTTGCTGAGCGGGTAGAAGACGTTGACCATCATCGTCTTGAACCGCGCGAGGTCGAATCCGCTGTAGCCGCGCATGAGTTCGGCGGCGTTGGCGAACTGGTAGCCGTAGATCCCGGCGGCCAGGAAGCGGTCCGCGTTGCCTGTGACGGTGGTGAGTGTGGCCGACCAGGCGTTGAGGATCCTGACGGCCGCGTCGCCGTTCGCGGTCGTCCCCGCGATCTTCCAGCGCAGGGCGTTCTGGTAGGCGGCGTGGATGTCGTTGTAGAGGATGCCGTAGTTCTCGCCGGTGCCGCCGCGGATGATCGTGGCCCGCGGGTTGGGGTTCCAGGTGCTCGCCGAGTGGCCGTTGGCGGTGAGGCGGTTCCAGCCGGAGAGCCACGGGTCGTCGCCCGCGGCGACCCGCACCTTGGCACGGTTGAGTTCTCCGGAGGCGTGCAGCATTCCGGGGTGGGTGAAGGTCGCGGGTGCGGCCTGTGCGGCGGTGCCTGCCGAGGCGCCGACGGCGAGGGCGGCCGTGAGACCACCCGCCGTCTTCAGCAGACCGCGACGGCTCAACTCTCTTGACGGGCCTTGCTCGTGGGGGTTGGTGCGGCTCAGGACTGTGCGGCTCATGGCTGTGTGTCTCCAATCCAGTGGGGTGGATCTACTTGGGGATGGGTCTCCTAGGGGGGTCGGAACTCGGATTCACCGAGTCGCCGCTTCGGCGCTCGTGATGAACTTGAGGGCCTTCACGTGCTCGTTGGCGTACATCGGCACGTAGTCCGAGGTGACGAACCAGCTCGGCTTGCTCATCGAGTCGGCGATCACCGTGCCGTTGACGACGAGGTTCTCGAAGGTGATGTTCTGGATCAGGTGGTCCTGGTCGTAGCCGATCAGCAGCGCGGTGCCGGCGTGGGTGCCGGTGTAGCTGAGGTCCTTGATGTGGACGCCGTCGATGCCGCGGCCCGCCGAGGTGTTGTACTTCTCGTTGAACATGATCCGCATGTTGACGAGTTGGCCCTCGCGGAAGTCCTCCACGCGCATGCCGTCGACGCGGACGTTCCTGATGAGGTTGCCGTCACCGGGGTTGAGGGCGAGGACGCCCTGGTAGAGGATCTGCGGTTCGCGGTGGTCGCAGACGTCGATGTTCTGGAAGGTCAGGTTCTCCAGGACCTCGGGGGCGTCGGTGTTGCCGTGGGTGCCGACGTTGATGGGGTGCGCGACGTCCGCCCAGAGGGTGGAGTTCCTGACCGTGATGTCTCGGGTGTCGCCGTAGTACTCCCAGCGGTGGGTGTAGATGGCGATGCAGTCGTCGGCATTGCGCATGAAGACGCCGTCGATGGTGACGTCGCTGCTGGAGAAGATGTCGATGCCGTCGCCCCAGGCCTTGGAGCTGAAGGAGCCGAGGCCTGTGATGGTGACGCTCTCGGACTCGGCGACCGTGACCGCGTAGCCGTCGGGGTTGAGCATCGTCACCGTGCCGATGGATATGTTCCGCGAGCCCTCGACGGTGCAGCCGCCGCCGGGTGACGCCCAGATCACTCCGCGCCCGGCGAGCCCCGCGTTCTCCACGTCCTTGAAGTACACGCGGGACTTGAGCACCGCGCCGCCGTCGAGGTAGACGGTCCTGCCCGAGGGGACGGTCACGACGCCGCCTTCGGTGGTGTGCAGGCCGGGGCCGAAGTAGAGGACGTCCGGGTCGTCGGGCGCGGGGCGGTCGGTCTCCAGGGGGCGGGCGAACAGGTGCAGCGCGTCGAAGACCTCGTCGTTGACCTGGACGACGAGGTTGCGCGGCTCGGTGAGCTCGAACCGCACGGTGTCGGCGCTCAGTTCGGGCTCGATGCCGTAGGAGTCGGGACGGATCCGGGCCTTCCGCACGCCGCCCTTCACGTAGGTGACCTCGACCTCGACGGTGTCCGCGAAGTCGAAGAACGCGAGGGAGGAGTTCTGGATCTGCCCGGCGCCGGTGGCGGTGCTGATGAGGTTGAGGGTGGCCAGGTAGGTGCCGAGCCGCTGCCAACTGCCGCCGGGTGTACGGACCTTGACCGTGTAGCTCGCGTTGGTCGGGGCGCCGTCGGGGACGGGGTAGGTCACGAGCCCGGGGGTGCCTTCGGCTTCGGCCGCCTGGGCGGTCGTGTCGGTGGCACCGGCGGCCTGAAGGGTCGTACGACGAGACATGGACATCCTCAATTCCAGGGCTCCTGGGAACCGCTACAGCTGATCGCGCAGTTCGAACCAGTCGAAGTCCGCGGAGACCCGGGTCCCGCCCAGGTCCTGGACGCAGACCCCGACGAACGCTCCGGTGAAACGCAGCCGGCTCCCGTAGTCGTCGGAGAGCTTGCTCGCGTCCAGGGCCGGGCCCACCTGCTGCCAGTCCGTCCCGTCGGGCGAGGCGGAGAAGCGGAGGTCCGCGCCGTCGAAGCGGGCCCGGAGATGCACCAACGGCCAGTCGTCCGTGGAGAGTTCACTGCCCGGAAGCTCGCGGTAGGTGCCGTCGTCGGTGAGGACCACGCCCAGCGTCCGGCCCACGCCCTCGACGTGCGTAAGGCGCAGGTAGTAGTGGGTGGAGGTGTCGTACCAGCAGACCAGGCCCGCGAGTTGGCTGAAGTGCGCGGGACGGAAGTCGACGACCGTCGTCGCCTCGCAGCGCACCGAGGTGAGCGGCCGTGCGACCAGACTCTGGTCGAAGCGCGAGTGCAGGCTCTGTCTGCCGCGCAGCCGCAGGTACCCCGGCCGCTCGGCGAGCGTGAGCCAGTCCGGGGCGGCGGGCACTCGCAACGTGCTCCAACCCCCGTCCAGTACGGGCCCGTTGAACTCGTCGCGTACGGCGGCCGGCTCGGCGGCCCCCGGCTCCACCCCTGGGGGCGCCGGAACCTCCACACTCGGCCTCCGCCCCCCGTCCGCCAGCCGCAGCCACCCCTCCTGCGTCCAGGCCACCCGCTGGAGGCAGGCCTCCCGGCCCAGGACGCAGCGCGGCCCGTCGTCGGTCCGTACGGGGCGTGAGGCCAGGTGGGCGAGGTACCACTCCCCCTGCGGGGTCTGGACGAGTTCGCCGTGCCCCGCTTTCTGCAACGGCCACTCGGGGGCGTCGCGGGTGGTCAACAGCGAGCCGCCCGGGTCGAGTTCGTACGGCCCTGCCAGCTCGCGCGAGCGCGCCATCACGATGCCGTGGTTCCAGCCCGTGCCGCCCTCCGCGAGCATCAGGTAGTACCAGCCCTCGCGCCGGTAGACGTTGGGGCCCTCGATCAGCTCCTCCTGCGTAAGGATCGTGCGGGGCTGCCCGATCAGGGCCTGCTTCCCGGCGTCGTACTCCTGGAGCAGGATCCCGGCGAAGGAGGGATGTCCGTCGCGCGGGTCCCACTGGATGTTGAGCAGCCAGCTGCGGCCGTCCTCGTCGTGGAAGAAGGACGGGTCGAAACCGGAGGAGTTGAGGAAGACCGGCTCCGACCACGGGCCTTCGATCGCGGGGGCGGTGATCAGGTAGTTGTCGACGTCCTTGTAGGGGTGCCCGATCGTGCGCACGATGCTGTAGACCAGCCAGAACCTGCCGTCGTGGTACGACAGCGAGGGCGCCCACACTCCGGCCGAGTCGGCGACTCCGCGCAGGTCGAGCAGGTCGGCGCGGTCCAGGATGTGACCGGCCGGTTCCCAGTGGGCGAGATCGGTCGAGCGGTGCACGGGCACGCCCGGGAACCATTCGAAGGTGGAGGTGGCGAGGAAGTACTCCGCGCCGACGCGCACGATGCTCGGATCCGGGTGGAAGCCCGGCAGCACGGGGTTGCGGATGTGGGCCGCGGTCATGCGGCCCTACCTTCTTGAGTGCGTCCCGTGAGTTCGCGACTCTGGGATGGCGCGAGCGGGGCAGGGATGGTTTTCATGCTGGCTGCCGTCCATGGCTCGGGTGGCTGATCCCCCTGCTCCGCCACTTCTTCCGAACTGCTGATTAGGCTCTGCGGACCATCGCTTGGTAGGGCGAGGACGGGCGGAAGGAGTCGCGCCGCACGCCCGTCAGCGAGGGGAACACCGCCATGAGCGCAAGCGCCGGATTCGACATCGCCAAGGACTTCCACTGGCTCGCCGTCATCGACGACCGCGGCCATCTGCTGCTCAGCCACCGGGTCGGCAACGACCCCGACGCCATCGAGGAGGCCCTTGGCGAACTCAGGGCCCTCGCCGCCGAACACGACAACATCACGGTCGGGCTGGACATCATCGGCGGCATCGCCGCCCTGCTCACCGCCACGCTGCTGATCGACGGCTTCCCCTGCGTCCACGTGCCGGGCCTGGCCGTCAACCGGGCCCGCCAGGCCACCCGCGGCGGACAGAACAATTCCGACCCCCGCGACGCCAAAGTCATCGCCGAGCAGGTCATGTTCCGCACCGACCTGCGCCGCATCGAGCTGCCCGACGACCGGGCGGCGGAACTGCGGCTGCTGGCCGGCCACCGCACCGCCCTGGTCAAGGAGGCCACCGCCCGCACCGCGCGGATGCGGGACCTCCTCACCGGCATCCACCCCGGCCTGGAACGCGTCATCGATGCCACCACCCGCAGCGGGCTGATCCTGCTCGGCCACTACGTCACTCCGGCTGAAATCCGCCGGGCCGGGCCCACCCGCATCGCCGACTACCTGCGCAAACGCGGCGTCAGGCAACCGGCTCTGACCAGCCTGGCCGACGCCGCCCATGCCGCTGCCCGCGCCCAGCACACCAGCCTGCCCGGCGAGCGTCGCACCGCGACGCTCATCCGCGAACTGGCCGCCGAACTCCTCGCCGGAAAAGACCGGCTGAAAACCCTGGACGCCGAGATCGCGCGCCTGGTGGCCGGCCACCCTGACGGAGCCCTCATCCAGAGCCTGCCCGGGATGGGGGCCACCCTGACCGCCGAACTGATCGCCTGCGTCGGCGACATACACCGCTTCGACAGCGGCGACGCACTCGCCGCCGCGGCCGGCGTGGCCCCGGTCCTCACCCAGTCCGGCAGAATCCGCTACTCGCGCAGCGCGACCGGCGGCGACAAGGCCCTCAAACGGGTCTTCTACCAGGCCGCGTTCTGCTCCATCCAGCGTGACCCCGCCTCGCGGGCCTTCTACGACCGCAAACGAGCCGAGGGCAAACGGCACCACCAGGCCCTGATCGCCCTGGCCCGCCGCAAGGTCAACGTCCTCTACGCGATCCTGCGCGACCGCCACCCCTACCAGGCCCGGCCACCGCTCCGTCTCATCGCTTGACAACAGCATTAGGCAGCCACCCGTGTCCCTTGGCTGGTTCGGTACTTCACGCCCTCACCCCTCTGTTTCGGCGTTCGGCCATTCCGCGATTGGGCACGCGCGTTCGGCCCGCATGCCCAGCCCGCGTGTTCGGCATTTCGAAAGTTTCAATGTTCGGGGAATTCCGTGAATCCCCGCTTCTTCACGCCGTGTTGAGGCGGGCCTAATGTAGAAAGCGGTTGCTACGCGGTCAATGTTTCGGTCGCGTGAGCAGCCGTATTCGAAACTTTCGATGCCCCTCGGGGCCGGAGCGGCGGCCCTCGGGCGGGCCGGAGGGGTGGACTCCATGGTCCGTACGGGAAGCGTGAGCGGGCCGACGCTGGCGGTCGTCGCCCGGGAGGCGGGGGTGTCCGTGCCGACGGCGTCGAAGGTGGTCAACGGCCGGGAGGACGTGGCGCCGGAGACACGCCGCCGGGTGACGGAGGCCCTCGACCGCCTCGGCTACGTCCGCAGACCCCGCTTCGAGGCGTCGAAGGCACCGGGTCTGGTCGACCTGGTGGTGCACTCCCTCGAAAGCTCCTGGTCGGGCGCGGTGCTGCACGGCGTGGAGGGGGCGGCGCACGACGCGGGCCTTGAGGTGGTGGTCTCGGCCGGGCTGACCCGGACCAGGGGCGGGCGCCCCGAGCGCGGCTGGCTGGACAAGCTCACCACCCGGGGCTCCTCAGGGGTGTTGTTCAACCTGGCCGAGCTGACTCCGTCGCAGTACGCCTGGCTCGACCAGCACCGCATTCCCTTCGTGATGATCGACCCGGTCCACGAACCGCCGCCGGGGGTCGTGTCGGTGGGTGCGGCGAACTGGCAGGGCGGCCTGCTGGCGACGGAGCATCTCCTCTCCCTCGGCCATGAGCGCATCGCCGTCATCGGTGGCTACCGCCGCAAGATCTGCAGCAGCGACCGCATCGCCGGCTATCGCTCCGCCCTCGCGTCGGCCGGGATCCGCCACCGCCCCGAATACATCCGTTACGGCAGCTTCGACGAAACCGTCGCCCACTGCCGCATGCTGGAGCTCCTCGACCTCCCCGAACCGCCCACCGCCGCGTTCGTCTGCTCCGACAAGATGGCCCTCGGCGCCTACCAGGCCCTGGCCGAGCGGAAGTTGAGCGTCCCGGACGACTTCAGCGTGGTCGGCTTCGACGACCTCCCCGAGTCCCGCTGGGCCACCCCCGCACTCACCACCGTGCGCCAACCACTCTCCGAGATGGCCGCGACGGCACTGCGCCTCCTGGTCCGACTGATGGCGGGCGACCAGCCGGAGGGCACCCGCACGGAGCTATCGACGCGGCTGGTGGAGCGGTCGAGCACGGGTCCCGGGCCGGTGGCCTGAACGGCAGCTGCCCTGATGACGCCGCCGAGCAGGTGCGCGCAGGAGTCCGGGTCCTCGTAGGCCACATTGGACCGTCACCGCCAGCACCATCGCGTATCTCCTAGTGGAGGACTGCGGATCCGCTTACGACTACAGCGGACAGGCCATCACCTGACCGCCGGCCCGCACGGCGTTGGACACGGATCGGATCATGGCGAAGGCTGTTGTCCAGCTTGGATGTCTTGAGATTGATTGCTGACGTTGTTGCGGACTTTGCGGGCTTTGCGGGTGTCGGGGTGGTCGGGGCCGAGGACGCGTTCGCAGGCGGTCAGAACCTGCTTGGCGAGTTGGAGAGCTTCTTGGGTGCGCCCGACATCGTTGTAGGAGGTGGCGAGGTTCCGGCCGGCTTCGAGGGTGTCGGGGTGGTCGGTGCCGAGGATGCGTTCGCAGGCGGTCAGAACCTGCTTGGCGAGTTGGAGAGCTTCTTGGGTGCGCCCGGCGTTGTTGTAGGAGGTGGCGAGGTTCCGGCCGGCTTCGAGGGTGTAGGGGTGATCGGGGCCGAGGACGCGTTCGCAGGCGGTCAGGGCTTGCTTGGCGAGTTGGAGAGCTTCTTGGGTGCGCCCGACATCGTTGTAGCGGATGACAAGGGTGTTGCGAGTTCTGAGGGTGAAAGGGTGGTCGGGGCCAAGGACGCGCTCATGGTCGGTCAGGACCTGCTTGGCGAGTTGGAGAGCTTCTTGGGTGCGCCCGACATCGTTGTAGTAGTTGGTGAGATTGTTGCGGGCGGTAAGGACGGCGGGGTGGTCGGGGCCAAGGTTGCGCTCGTAGCCGGCTAGAACCTGTTCGCACAGGTCGAAGGCTTCCTGAGTGCGCCCGGTGGCGCGGTAGACCACGGCTAGATTGTGGCGCGCAGAGACCGTACCGAAGTGGTCGGGACCGAGGCTGCGCTCATAGTCGGCTAGGACCTGCTCGGCGAGTTCGAGGGCTTTCTGAGGGTGCCCGGCCTCGCGGTAGAACATCGCGACGTTACTGCGAGCGGAGAGAGCAGCAGGGTGGTCGGGGCCGAGGCTGCGCTCGCGGTCGATCAGGACCTGCTCGGCGAGTTCGAGGGCCTCTTGGTTGCGCCCGGCATCGCTGTAGGAGGTGGCGAGGCTGTTGCGGGCCGTGAGGGTAGCGGTGTGGTCCGGGCCGAGGATTTCGACGCTGCGCTGAACGGTTGTCAGGTCGTACTCCAGCGCCTCGTTGTAGAGGCCAGCTGCTCTCAGGCTGGCGCTGACCTTGTAGATGCACGCGTGGGTTGTGGGCTGCCACAAGGCTGGGCGCGTGTGCATGTCGAGTTGCACGCTGTTGGCGCGCAGGGCTGCCGACAATTCCCTGTCGTGGTGGTCAAGGGCGGGCCAGAGACTCATGATCGCCTCTGCCGCGGCGCGGGCGGTCGCGGGCAGCGGCTGAGGCTGGGGGGTCTCACGTAGGGCACGGGCAGTCAGCGCGTGCATCCGGATGGGGGCCGTGTCAGTGTCCTGGGCGATGAGTGCGTAATTGCGGAGGCATTCGAGTGCGGCACGAACCTCTGCCTCGGTGACCGCTGGCTGATGGCGGCGCAGCCAGCGGCGACGGCCAGGTCGTGCGTTGCGCAGGTGCTGCAGTGCGGGGGCTGTGGTCCACAGGGCGGCAGGATGACCGATCGGGTCCATGAGGGAGATGAACTCCAGCAGCGGCCGGGCGAGACGGGTGCTGTCGGCGTCCTCGACAGCAGGGAGGGAGAGGAGGAGCGCAGTTGTGACCGGGCGGCCGTAACCTTCGGTGTCGGCGTTTTCTGGCAGCAGGTCGCTCAACGTGCTTCCAGTGTCGCGGCAGAGCGTCAGGTAGTCGCCGGTCGTGCACCGTTTGTTGATGGTGTAGGCAGCGGCGTGGCCGAGGGCCAGCGGGAGATAGCCGAGCTCCATGGCGAGCTGCTCGGCATCGTCGGTGTCGTAGAGGTGAGGGTGGCCCGCGTCGGTGAGGCGTCGGCGGAGGTAAGCACGGGCCTCCTCCGGGGTATAGAGGTCCAGATGGATCAGTTTGCGGCCCTGGCCGCTGAGTAGGGCGTCGTGGCGCCTAGTGGTGGCCAGGACCCAGCCGTTGCGGTGACCGCCGTCCGGCCACCACGCATCGACCGCTTCCGGATCTGTGATGTCGTCCAGCACGACCAGCCACCGCCGCTCGGTGACCGCCAGCCAGGCCAGGAACGCATCCGCCGCGGCCGCGTTGTCTTCCAAGACGCCGCTCTGAAGTCCCAGTTGCTCAGCAGCCTTCGCGTAGGCGGCGATGATCTGGTCGGGTTCGGTCGCGTTCACCCAGACCAGCAGATCCAGACCGTCCCCGCCAGAGTCTTCCCGGTCGCGAAGTTCCCGTGCGAGAGAGGCCGCGAGCTGGCTCTTCCCCACCCCACCATCACCCGCCAGAACCTGAGAAAGGATCACGCCGCTCCCGTCGGCGCGGGCATCGTCGACCGCTTCACGGGTTGCGGCGCGTGACTGGAAGGCCGCGGCCAGCCGCGGGACCCTTCCCACCCACACCGGCCACTCCACCTCCTGCCCAGCCTTAGGCCCTGGCATGGACGGCATCTGGATATGCAGATCCCCTGCAACCTGGGTGACGTCCCCCTGCGCCCGCACGCCCTGCTGCGTACGGCGCCGTCCAGGTCGCTCCACCATGGCCAGTCCTCGTCTCAAGCTCGGCTGCCGCCCACTTGGTCGACATCGCCGTTACCGTCACCGCGCGCCTTCTGTCGCACGTCCTCCCACACCGGACCACGCCTCGACCGGGCCCCCGCACCGTGGTCACCGCCCGTCTGCGTGATGCGTCCCCGCCCACGCGCCGCCTGGCGCACCCGACGGCGTGTCACGGAACCGCTCGCCGGAGAAGTGCCGGCTTGGGATGCCCACCAGCCCAGCGCGGCGAGGACACCCGCCGAGGTCACACCCGCCACCGGACCGATCACATCCCATGGATCATCGCCCCCGTCAGAAAGCACAGCCCAGGGAACCGCAACAACGAAAAACGCCACGACCGAACCAGCTACTGTCACAAGCCACCGCATCACAGTTTGAGCCTGCATACCCCGCCCCCGACGCACACTGTCAACACACTCTGTAACAAACCCTGTTCGCACGCAATGTCTCCAGCAAGGACCGGAGACGGGATACGTCGTTCGTAGGCGATGGTCCTCCGTAGTCGGCGGGTTCTCTGTCACCAGACCAGGCCGCGAACGACCTTGATAACGTACGTCTGAGGGAAGAGCACCCGGCTGGTGTTGGCTCAGCTCGCTTCCGCTCATCATTGCCTCCGATGATCCGACGGCGGCAACTAGAGCGTGTCTCTTTGATGGGCCGGTCAGTTGATCGGATGTGCCTGTCCGTTTGGTGATCACTGATGCGATGTGGGACGGGATCGAGCCGTTGATGCCGGCTAATCCGGTCCGTGGGAGGCGGTGGGCTTACCACCGGCGCACTCTGGAAGCCATCGCGTGGAAGTACCGCCCGCACCTGTTCGCCCTGGCGGGACCTGCCGGACAAGCTCGGCTCGTTCTAGACCGCCCACAAACGGCTGATCAGGTGGGCCGTGGAGGCGCTTGGGATCGGATATTTGCTGCGGTCCTGGCAGCGGCTGACGCCGGCGACGACATCGGCTGGACTGTGTCAGTGGACTCCACCGTCTGCCGGTCCCACCAGCATGCCGCCGGGGCTCGGAAAAGGGGGCTCCTGGCCGTTCCGAACCAGACGATCACGGGCTCGGACGCTCCCGCGGCGGCCTGAGCACAAAAGTCCATCTTGCCAGCGACAGCCAAGCGCGACCCCTGGCCCTCCGCGTATCCCCAGGTCAGACGGGTGACGCACCAGGCTTTGAGGCTGTCATGGCAAGCATCCGTGTTCCGCGAAGCGGGCCGGGAAGACCAAGGACCCGGCCGGAGGCCGTCCTGGCGGATCGCGCGTATTCGTCCCACGCCATCCGTGGGCGTCCCCGTCGGCGCGGGATCCGAGCCGTCACTCCGCAGCCGTCCGACCAGGTCAGTCACCGTTTGCGGCGAGGTCGCGCCGGAGGTCGCCCGCCGACCTTCGACACCGAGGCATACAAGCAGCGCAACGCGGTTGAGCGGTGCATCAACAGGCTCAAGCAGTGACGCGGGTTGGCCCTGCGCACCGACAAACTAGCCATTGCCTACCAGGCCGCATTCCACCTCGCAACCATCCTAAATTTCGCAAGGCGCTGACTGCTGCTGAACGCACTTGCTGGCGTTCGCCCGGATATCGTGCACCAGAACGAGTAACCAGGAGGACAGGTGGCGAGCCGAACCGATGTCGAGGCGCTGCAGCGGATCCTGCACAACGAATGGGGTGCGGACGAGCAAGTGGACTGGACGGCAGTCGAAGCCCACCTGAGCACTTCACTGCCTGCCGACTATCGCGACTTCATGGCTGGCTACGGTGGCGGCAGCATCGATGACCTGATCGTTCTCCCGCCTCTGCCGACCGAGAGCGGCTGGCAGGCATCGATCACTGGTCACACAGCGGAGTTCCGCGAACTGTGGGCCGTGGAGGGCGGCGTACCTGGGATTCAACTGGGTGCTGACCAAGTCCTGCCCTGGGGCAGCGGATGCAACGCAAACGAACTGGGCTGGCTGATGGCCGGACCGAACCCGGACCAATGGCCTGTGATCGTCTGGAGGAGGCACAGCAATCCCCACTGGGCCCTGTTCGACTGCGGCATGGCCGAGTTCCTCCGGCGGCTCATGACCGCCGAATTCGACGAGTGCCCCCTTAGTGACCTCTCGTTGTGGGGACGAGTGGGCGTCTTCGTCCACCACGAGGAGCAGGAACGCCGGTTCCACGCGGGCCTGGACCCCATGACCGGCGAACCAAACCCCTACGCGGACATGTTCGACTGAAAGACAGCAACACCTTCGATCAAAGAGACAGGTTCTAGGCGACGGCGCGGGACCTCTGAGCCTCCTCCCGGTGAGTCAGACCAGCGATTGCCCACCGTACAGTTGTGGATACAGCTCGCCCGGCCCCCCGGGCAGCGCGGCCTGAACCTGCTTGCTGACCTCGTCGGCGAGCACCTCGTGGAGTCCGGCCTCGACACCGGCGAGCGCCGCCCGGGCGACATCGCCTGGATCTGCCTTCGGACCGCTCACCATCGCAGCCATTTCGGTCGCCAGGTAGCCGACATGCAGTGCGGTGACCTGCGTGCCCTGTTCCGCGAGGGCGACCCGCAGGGCGTTGGTCACCGACCATTCGGCGGACTTGGCTGCGGCATATCCGGCACTGACGGGGATCGACACCCATGACAGCACGGAGAGAACGTTGACCAGGGCGCCGCCGCCATTGCGTCCGAGTACGGGGGCGAAAGCCCTGCTGGCCGCCCGGACCGACTCGTGGTCCGTGATGTCGACGGCCACCGGGACGGCTCCCGGCACCGTGACCTTTGCGGGGTCGCGGGCTCCCGCGTAGACCTTGGCCGCTCCAGCCTCGAAAAGGGCCTTGACGAATTGCTCTCCGAGCCCTCGATTGGCGCCCGTGACGAATGCAACGGACCCGTCGATCTTCATGGGAAACCTTTCCCGCAGGGCGTACGAAAGGCTGCGGACCACTCTGTCCGCGATGCTCCACGCGATTTTTCCAACCTTTCCGAACCTACCTCGCACGGCTGTCCACCACCACCCGGGATCTGTTGCCCGGGCGACCAGGCAGTGGTGGGATGGATGTGCTCTCGTATCGTCTACTCCGGAATACGGAGACACGTATGACCACTTATCGAGCGGCGCAGGTCATCACCCCGAACGGGCGTTTCGAGATAGTCGAGCGCGAGGTGCAACACCCAGGTCCAAGGCATGTGCGAGTGGCCGTCGAGGCGTGCGGGATCTGCCACAGCGACGATGTGTTCGTGAGCGGCGGTTTGCCCGGGGTGCGGTTCCCGCTGGTTCCGGGCCATGAGATCGCCGGGCGTATCGAAGAACTCGGCGAAGGAGCCGAGAGCAACAATTGGAACGTGGGGGACCGCGTGACCGTGGGGTGGTTCGGAGGAAGTTGCGGACACTGCATCCCTTGCAGGCAGGGCGACTTCATAGTCTGCGACAACCTCAAGATTCCCGGCTGGGCATACGACGGGGGCTACGCGGAAAGCATGATCGCGCCGATTGACGCCCTGGCGCGGATTCCCGAGGCCCTTTCGGCGACCGACGCGGGCCCCATGTCCTGCGCGGGAGTCACGACCTACAACGGGCTGCGACGGAGCTCCGCCCGTCCCGGAGATCTGGTGGCGGTCCTGGGCATCGGTGGGCTCGGCCACCTGGGTGTGCAGTATGCAGTGGCCATGGGTTTCGAAACCGTGGCGATCGCCCGCGGGTCCGAGAAGGCCGACACCGCCAAGAACCTCGGGGCCCATCACTACATCGACAGCACGGGCGTGACCTCAGTCGCGGAGGCCCTGCAGTCGCTGGGAGGCGCGAAGACCGTACTGGCCACCGCCGGCAGCTCCGAGGCCATCGCGGCAACCGTCGAGGGCCTGACGCACCGTGGTGAACTCATTGTCATCGGGGTTTCGCCCGACACCCTCGGCATCAGCCCGCTTCAGCTCATCCTGCGGGGCCGGATCCTTCGAGGGCACCCGTCCGGTACCGCTCAGGACGTGCAGGACACCATGGCGTTCAGCGCCCTGCACGGTATCCGTCCCATCGTCGAGACGATGCCGCTGAGTGAGACCGACGCGGCCTACCGGAAGATGCTCGACGGCTCCGCTCGCTTCCGCATGGTGCTGACCGCAGGCTGACCTGCGCGGGGACGCCGCTCAACCGCTGGTCCCCACCTCGTTGTTGGGCGCCCCGTCCCCGACCGGCGGCAGGTCGCCGCGCTCCACCGGTTCGGTGGCGGCCGCCGGTGCGGACGGCAGGAGGGCGGTGAGTTCGGCGGCGTCGGGGCGGTGGGCTCCGAGGGCGGCCTCGTGCAGGATGTCGCGCTTCACCGTGGCCGTGTCGCCGACGACGCGGATCACGTGCCCGTCGCCCGGCACCAAGTAGTCGTGCTGCCCGCCGGAACTGCGGTACCAGGCCTTGCCGTCGCGCGTGCAGGTGACGGTCTCGCCGGACGCCTCACCGACCGGCTGCTTCGGGCAGCTGTCGGCGGTCACCGTGCCCCGGTCCACGTACAGGTGGATCTGGGCACCGGTCTTCTGCGACCAGTACGCGCTGGAGAAGCCGTCGTTCCCGTACACGCCGACCGACTGCTGGGCGACGGTGAAGCCGGGCGCCTCGATGACGTAGACGAGCTCCGGGGCGACGCCCAACGCCCGGGCACGGGCGCTGAGTTCGGCCGGGTCGGCGGCTGCCCCGGCCTTCTCGTCACCGCACGCGGCGAGCAGCATGGGCAGGAGCAGCAACGGCAGCGCGCGTACGGCACGGGCGGGCACGGAACGGATCATGCGCCCATCCTGCCGCACAGGTGTTCCACATGCCTCGCATAGAGAGAGGCAGTCCAAGCGCTTCGCGTGTGAACGCGGCCAACAACACCGTTTGTTGGGTCGGTTCGGCCCCGGCACGCACACCGACCCCGCAACAATGCGTGCATGTCCGACGACTGGCAGCGACAGATCCAGGCCCTCCATGAGGAGTTGATCCACCGCGACGACCCCGCCGCCTGGGTGCGGGAGGCCGACGCGATGGAGGCCTCCCGGCGCTATCCCCATCTCGCGCTGCGCGGGCCGGTGTTCGGGGTCGCGGTGCGTGACCCGGCGGCGGGGCCGGGGTGGCGCCTGCTGAAGCCGGTGGTGGACGGGATGCCGCAAGTGGCCCGGGACGGGCTGAACTCGCATCTGTGGTTCACCGCGAAGGACGACACCGACGACCCGGCGGTACGGCGGGAACTGCTGGCGGCGGTGGCTGCGTTGGAGCGGGATCCGGTCGACGAGGTGGAGGCCTGCGGGGTGCGCTACCGGGTGGTGCGCGGGGACGAGTTCGCGCGCGTCGGGGACGACGGTCTGGAGCCGCCCCGGCCCACCGACCCGGAGCCGGTGGAGCGGCCGTGGGACCGGCAGGCGCGCGACACACCGTCCCCGGACGTCGGTTTCGCCCTCGATCCGGACCACGCGGACGGCCCGGCCGCCGGTGCGCTGAAACTGGGGCTGCGGGACTTCGCGTACACGGGCTCCCGCTTCCCCGCCGACGTACGCGCGGACTCCCGGCGGGCGGCGGCCACCCATCCGAACATCATCCTGTTGCCCACCGGCTTCAGCCTGGCCGAACGCGGCGAACACGGCTGGCGCCCGAGCGGGGCCCTGATGGCCACCCCGCACGACGCCCGGCGCATGTTCTACGACGCCATGGCCGAGATGTGGGCACGGCTCCACCAGTTCGACGACGCCAAGCAGGCCAGGTACGCGAAGGCGGCCGAGGAGTACCGTGCGCTCGGCCGCGCCGACGAGTTCCGCGTCGACGACCGCGTCTTCCGGATCTGCCGCGTCGAACGCATGCTCCGTACGGGCCCCGACGGCCCGGAGTCCCCGCGCCCCTCGGACGTCGACGAGTACGGCCCCACGAAGATCCACCCGACGATGGACGAGACCGGCGCCCTGACCCATGAGTGACGGCGAGTCACACGGACCTTAGGGCCTGTCTGACAATTCCCGTCTGCCTCGGGAATTGTCAGACAGGCCCTGGACGAGTCACGGTTCGCTCGGCCCCTGATCCAGCCGGTACGGCGGATAGACGTCCGTCAGCAGTGCCGCGTACGCCATGACGCGGACCACCCAGCGGTGCAGCCCGATGTTGAGGTCGTACATGCCGCGCGGATAGCGGCCGGTGAACAGGAGTGAGACGCCCGCGTAGAGGGCCAGCAGGCCCGCCAGTCCGCCCGCGAAGCGGAAGCCGCCCGCGAGAATGGCGGCCACGAAGAGCTGCGGCAGCACCAGGAGCCACCACTTGACGAGCACGAGGCCGCGGGAGAGCTGTTCGGCGCGGACCACGTCCAGGTGGGCGGGATAGTCGGGCACGTCCGCGAGCGTGAAGGGCGGATAGCGGTCCGTGCCGAGCGAGCCGTACGCGTAGTACGCCACCCGCCAGGTCCAGCGCAGCACACCGACGTTGAAGTCGAACAGGGCGCGCGGATAGCCGCCGGTGATCAGGATCGCGAAGAAGGCGATCACGGTGACGACCAGGAAGGCGATCCAGAGGAGGACGAGGGCGATGTAGTGCGGAATCGCGAGCAGCCATTTGACCAGCCAGAGCCAGCGGGACAGGGCCGGGTCGTACTCCGACTCCAAGGTGACCGGACTCTTGGGGTAGTCGCTCAACGCGGTGGTCACGTGGGACATGCCATTCCCTCTCTCCCCCGCAGACGCGGAGCAGATCCGTCCGCTTTCACCGTATACGGGCCTTTCTTCCGTGTACAGCCGAGTGGCGAGCCCCGCAAGGTGCCTGGCCCGGACCGTGTCCGATTCCTTCAAGACCAGCCGCCGACGGCCTGCCTACCGTGGCCGTATGACTCCACGATTCGATGTGATCGGCCTCGTCGTCTCCGACATGGCTGCCTCCCTGGCCTTCTACCGTCGCCTCGGGCTCGTCTTCCCCGAGGGGTCCGAGGATCAGCCGCACGTCGAGGCCGAACTGCCCGGCGGGCTGCGCCTCGCGCTCGACACCGAGGAGACGATCCGTTCATTCCACACCGGTTGGCGGCCCCCGGCCGGCGGCGGCCGGGTCTCGCTCGCCTTCCTCTGCGACAGTCCGGCGGAGGTCGACTCCGTGTACGACACCCTGGTCGGCGCCGGTCATGAGGGCGAACTCAAGCCGTGGGACGCCTTCTGGGGCATGCGGTACGCGGTCGTGAAGGACCCGGACGGCAACGGCGTGGACCTGTTCGCGCGACTGCCGGAAGCCAAGTAGGCCGCCGGCACTAGCCGCGTCCGAGCAGCTCCCCCAGCGTCATCCCCGCCAACTCCCGTACGTCCCGTGCCAGATGGGCCTGATCCGCGAACCCGGCCCGGGCCGCCGTCTCCGCGAAGGGCACCCCGTCGCGCGCGAGGGCGAGCGCCCGCTGGAGCCGCAGTACACGGGCGAGCGTCTTGGGCCCGTATCCGAACGCGGCCAGTGAGCGTCGGTGCAACTGACGTGCGCCCAGACCCAGTTCGTCCGCGACGGCGGCGACGGGGCGGCCCGCTTCCAAGGCCGACACGACCTCCCGCAGCAGCGGGTCGGAGGGCTCCGCGCCTGCCGCCCGCTCCAGCGCCACCTCTTCGAGCACGCTCACGGGGTCCGCTGCCGAGTCGACCCGCGCGGTGAGGCGCCGTACCTCCGAAGCGGGCCAGAGGTCCGCCAACTCCACGCGCTGATCACGGAGTTCGTGGGCCGGCACGCCGAGGAACGCGGGAGCCGTACCGGGAAAGAAGCGGACGCCCGCCCAGCCACCGGACGCCCCCTCCGGGACGTACGCCCGCGTGTCCGGCCCGGCGACCAGCAGCCGCCCCTGGTTCCACAGCAGGTCCATGCACCCGTCGGGCAGCACGGGCCGCGCACCGGAGGCGGCCGGGGTGTTCGTCCACACCACGGCACCGGCCAGCCGGGACGCCCTCTCCGCGTAACCCGAAGCCGGTGCGAGACGCTCGGCAGTCACAGACGACACGCTACGCCGCCCGCGTCCGATGCTCCTGCGGACTGACCCCGTACACCCGCTTGAAGGCGCTGGACAGCGCGAACGAGCTGCCGTAGCCGACCTGGCGGGCGATCGCGCCGATGGTGTCCTCGGTGTCGCGCAGCCGGTCGGCGGCGAGGGCGAGGCGCCAGCCGGTCAGGTACGTCATCGGGGGCTCGCCGACGAGGTCGCTGAAGCGGCGGGCGAGGGCCGCGCGCGAGACGCCGGCCTTGGCGGCGAGGGTCGCGACCGTCCAGGGGTGGGCCGGGTCGTCCTGGACGAGCCGCAGCACCCGGCCCACGACGGGGTCGGCGAGGGCCTGGTACCAGGCGGGTGCCTCGGCCTCGGGGCGGGAGAACCAGGACCGTAGCGCGGCGATGACCAGCAGGTCGAGCAGCCGGTCGAGGACGACCTCCTGGCCGGGTTCGTCGCGGACGATCTCCTCGGCGAGGATGTCGGTGAGCGCGCAGTCCCACATGTCGGCGGTGAGCGTGAGGAGCGGCGGCAGGGCGTCGAGCAGCCTGCCGCTGATCTCGCCCTGCATCATGTACGTCCCGATCAGCATCACCGACGAGCCGTCGAGCCGGTCGCCCCAGCTGCGTACGCCGAGGTCCCAGTGGCCTTTCATGGAGCGCCCGTCGGGGTAGCTGCACTCGCCGCCCGGCAGGATCACCGCCTGCGGGACCGTCCCCGGGGCGTCGGCGACGGTGTACGGGTCCGGGCCGCGCGCGATGGCGACGTCGCCCGCCGCAAGCCGTAGCCGCTGTCCCCCGTCCGCCGTGACCCACGCGTCACCGCGGACAAGAAGCATGATCGTGAGAGGGGCGCGGTCCTCGACGCGGATGCCCCAGGGCGGGTCGAAGCACGCACGGATCATGAAGGCGCCACGGGCGCGTGGGCCCTCCAGCAGGCCTGCGAGAGCGTCCATGAGGCCAGCGTAGACGCGCACATATGGGAATGAGCGGTTCAGCGATGGTTCCTTGCCGCGCACGGAAGTTGACTGGCTGCATGACGGAAAACACGGCACGTACGAATGACATGACGGTACTGGTCACCGGAGCCACGGGACGCACGGGCAGCCGGGTCGCGGAGGCCGCGCGGGCGGCCGGGCTCACGGTGCGGGCCGGGTCCCGCTCCCAGGGCACGCGCTTCGACTGGGCGGACCGCTCGACCTGGGCGGACGCCCTGCGGGGCGCCGACGCGGCGTATCTCGCCTACCCCACGGACGTCGGTTCCCCGGAGGCCACCGAGGCGGTCGGCGCCATCGCCCGGGAGGCGGTCGGGCTCGGCGTACGGCGGCTGGTGCTGCTGTCGGCGCGGGGCGAGGAGCGGGCGCTCGCGACCGAGGAGGCGCTCAGGACCTCGGGCGCGGACTGGACGATCGTACGAGCGGCCTGGTTCGCGCAGAACTTCAGCGAGGGTCCGCTGGTGGAGGGGATGCTCCACGGGGAGCTGGTGTTCCCGGCCGGTGAGGTGCAGGAGCCCTTCATCGACGTACGGGACATCGCGGACGTCGTGGTGGCCACGCTGACCTCGGGCGACCGGTACGTCGGCAAGGACGTCACCGTCTCCGGGGCCCGGCTGCTGTCCTTCCGCGAGGCGGTCGCCGAGATCTCGGAGGCGACCGGCAGCGAGCTGGCGTACATCCCGGTGACCGCGCGCCAGTACGGCGACACCCTGGCCGGGTTCGGGGTGCCGCAGCACGAGGTCGACCTCCTCGTCGAGGTCTTCGAGGGCCTCCTCGACGGCCGCAACGCGCACCTCTCGGACGGCGTCCAGCAGGTCCTGGGGCGCGAGCCGCGGGACTTCACCGAATTCGTACGGGAGAACGCGGCGGCCGGAGTCTGGAAGGCCTGAGCCCACCCGGCGGTGTCACTCCCCGGGAGGCGGCACATCCCCGTTCTTGTGCTGCGGGTGGTGCGTGCTCTTCACATGCGCCCGCAGCCGGGAGGTCACGTCCTCCGGCGGGAGGAAGCGGGACCAGCGCTCCGGGAACTCGGAGGGCATGTCCGGGTCGTCGGAGTCGTCGAACTCGGCGTCGTACGAGCGGGACGCGGCGACCCGGGCGACGTACTCGGCGACCTGGGCCTCGCGCAGGCGTTCGTTGTTGGCACGCGCCGCTGCCGTGGCGGCGGCCGGCCAGACGCGGTCGATGGCGGCGTTCACGGCGGCGCCGACCAGGACCGCGAACGCGGACACGCCGATCCACAGGAGGACGGCGACGGGCGCGGCGAGCGAGCCGTAGATCGTGGGGCCCTCGACCGTGTTGGTCAGGTAGATGCGGAGCAGGAGGCTGCCGAGGACCCACATGCCGAGGGCCACCAGGGCACCCGGCACGTCCTCCACCCACGGGGACCGCACCGGCACTGACACGTGGTACAGGGTCGTCAGGAACACGACCCCCAGGACGATGACGACCGGCCAGTACAGGATCTGCACGACCGTCTCCGACCACGGCACGATGTTCACCACCGCGTCCGGGCCCGCCACCATCAGCGGCAGCGCGATCGAGCCGATCAGCAGCGCCACGATGAAGAGCAGGAACGACACGATGCGGGTCTTCACGATGCCGCGGGTGCCGTCGAGGCCGTACATCACGGTGATGGTGTCGATGAAGACGTTCACCGCGCGCGAGCCCGACCACAGGGCGAACAGAAAGCCGAGGGAGATGATGTCGGGGCGGCCGCCCTTCGTCACGTCGTGGAGGATCGGCTCGGCGATGTCGTGCACGCCCTTGTCGGAGAGGACCGTGCGGGCCGCCTCCAGGATGTTGGTCTCCAGGCTTGCGATCGTGTCGGCGCCGGTCCAGGCGTCCACATAGCCGAGCAGGCCGATCATGCTCAGCAGCAACGGCGGCACGGAGAGCAGCGTGAAGAACGCCGCCTCCGCTGCGAGACCCAGGATCCGGTACTCCATGCACGAGTTGACCGTGTCCTTGACCAGCAGCCAGGCGGTCCTGCGCTTCGACACGTTCCGGTACAGCGCGCGAGCGCGGTGAAGACGACCCGAGGGAGGCCGTTCAGGTGTTTCTTTTGCCTGGTGCACGTCCTTACCGTATCCGTATGGCAGCCACCACCCACACCGTGACCAACCAGCCTCCGCCCCTGGTCGGATATGACGTCTTTGCCGCCGACCGGGCCCTTGCGGAGGCGGTCGAACGGCATCTCGAACCAGCACTTCTCGACGAGGCGCGCGAGGAGCTTTCGGCGCTCGGCCACACCTCCGGTTCCGCCCAGGTACAGGAGTGGGGCGTGCTGGCCAACGAGAACCCGCCCAAGCTCCGCACCCATGACCGCTACGGCAACCGGATCGACGAGGTCGAGTTCCATCCCTCCTGGCACCGGCTCCTCGGCAAGGGCGTGTCGGCCGGGCTGACGGCGGCCTGGTCGCGGCCCGGCGGGCATGTGCGGCGCGCCGCCGGTTTCGTGGTCTGGACGCAGGTCGAGGCCGGCAACGGCTGCCCCCTGTCGATGACCCACGCGGCGGTGCCCGCGCTGCGCACCGACCCGGCGCTCGCCGCCGAGTGGGAGCCGCGGCTGACCTCCACCGTCTACGACCAGGAGTTCCGTCCCGCCGCCCAGAAGGCCGGTGCGCTCTTCGGGATGGGCATGACGGAGAAGCAGGGCGGCAGCGACGTACGCGCCAACACCACGGAGGCGCGGCCGCTCGCCGAGGACGGGACGTACGAACTGACGGGCCACAAGTGGTTCTGCTCGGCGCCCATGTCGGACGGATTCCTGGTGCTGGCGCAGGCCCCTGACGGGCTGACCTGCTTCCTGGTGCCGCGTGTCCTGGCGGACGGCACGCGCAACGTGTTCCGCATCCAGCGGCTCAAGGACAAGCTCGGCAACAGGTCCAACGCGTCGAGCGAGGTCGAGTTCGACGGGACCTGGGCGCGCCGGGTCGGGGACGAGGGGCGCGGGGTGCGCACCATCATCGAGATGGTCGCGGCGACCCGGCTCGACTGTGTGCTCGGCTCGGCCTCGCTGATGCGGCAGGCCGTCGCGCAGGCCGTGCACCACTGCACCTACCGCGAGGCGTTCGGCGGCAAGCTCATCGACAAGCCGCTGATGAGGAACGTACTGGCGGACCTGGCCCTGGAGTCGGAGGCCGCGACGACGCTCGGGCTGCGCCTTGCCGCCGCGTACGACGACGGGAGCGAGCAGGAGCTCGCGTTCCTGCGTCTCGCGGTGCCGGCCGCCAAGTACTGGGTGACCAAGCGGTGTACGCCGGTGGCGGTCGAAGCGCTCGAGTGCCTGGGCGGCAACGGGTACGTCGAGGAGTCCGGCATGCCGAGACTGCTGCGCGAGTCGCCGCTCAACTCGGTGTGGGAGGGCGCTGGCAACGTCCAGGCGCTGGACGTACTGCGGGCGCTCCAGCGGGAGCCGGGTGCGCTCGATGCGTATCTGCGGGAGGTGGGGCAGGCGCGGGGCGCCGACCACCGGCTGGACGGGGCGATCAAGAACCTGCTGACCGAACTCGCCGACCTGGAGGGCATCGAGGCCCGCGCCCGCCGTCTCGTCGAGCGGATCGCACTGGTGCTCCAGGGTTCGCTGCTCGTCCGGTACGCGCCGCCGGAGGTCGCCGACGCGTTCTGCGCCTCACGCCTGGGCGGCGACTGGGGTTCGGCCTTCGGCACACTGCCGCACAGTCTGGATCTGGCCACGGTGGTGGAGCGGGCCCGGCCGGTTTCCTGAACGGCCCGGCGGCCGGTTTCCTGAGGCGCTCTCGCGGGGACGGTCCTCGGATACGAGGTTTGCCGCGCTGACACGGGGGTGGTGCTGCGCCGACACGGCACCACCCCCGCTCTCAGGCCCCGTTCAAGGAGCACGACGCCGCACGGGCGACGTCATTGTCATTTTCTAGGAACCTTATGACCGTTGGCGAGAGTTGCAGACCGTTGCATTCCTTGGTGCACCTTGCGCGAACCACCGGCGTCCGCGGCCGGGAGCAGGCACGATGTGGAATGACGGCGGCGTCACAGCGTGTACGCGGTACTGGTTTCAGGAGTGCCCAGTGAAGACCACATCGTTCAACCCTGCCCGTTTCGCTCCGCTGGACGCGTCCGAATCGGCCCGGCGTCTCCAGGAAACCTGGGCCGCGACGCTCAGAGGCGACCGCTCCCCGATCGCGCCCCGTCCCGTGATCGGACAGTCCTGGCAAAGAGTGAAACGTTTCGGCGTGCAGCCCGAACAGGGCACGGGCAGCGTCCTGTTGCAGGCGGAGGAAATCGAGCACCGCCGTACCTCGACCGCGCTCGCCGACGTGATGCCGGTCCTCAGCGGCGGCCTCGGCTCGGTCGCCGACGCCTCCCTGCAGATCATGGTGGTCACGGACGCGGAGGGCCGGGTGCTGTGGCGCGAGGGCAACGCGGGCGTGCTGCGCCGGGCCGACGCCATCTGCCTGGAGGAGGGTGCCGCCTGGAGCGAGGACACCACGGGCACCAACGCGATCGGCACCGCGCTCACCGCCGGGGCCGCCGTCCAGGTGCACTCGGCCGAGCACTTCGTACGCACCCTGCACAACTGGACCTGCGCCGCGGCGCCGGTGCACGACCCGCGCGACGGGCGGCTCCTCGGCATCATCGACGTGAGCGGGCCCGACTGCACCTTCCATCCGGCCACACTCGCGCTGGTCGACTCGGTGTCCCGGCTGGCCGAAAGTGAGCTGCGTACCCGGCATCTGGCATCGATCGAACGACTGCGCTCGGTGGCCGCGCCCATCCTGTGCCGACTGGACGGCAAGGCGCTGGTCGTGGACACGCACGGCTGGCTCGCGGCCGTCACCGGGATGCCGCCGGTCGACCGGGTCCCGCTGCCCAACTCCTTCGGCGCCGGCCGGTACTGGCTGCCGCCCCTCGGAACGTGCGTCGCCGAACCGTTGCCCGGCGGCTGGCTGCTCCGGGTCACCGAGGCCGACACCCCGGGGTGCGCGAGCCGGGTGGTCCTCGACCTGAGCGAACCCCGGCGGCCGTGCGCCACCGTCGCGGGCGCGGCGGGCAGTTGGGCGCAGGACCTGAGCCCGCGCCACGCCGAGCTGCTGTACGTGCTCGCCCTCCACCGCCAGGGACGCAGCGCGGCCGAACTCGCCCTCGACCTCTTCGGCGACCCGACCCGTACGGTCACGGTCCGCGCCGAACTCTCCCGGCTCCGCCGCCGGTTCACCGGCCTCCTCGACCACCGCCCCTACCGCTTCCGCGAGGAGGTGGAGGTCGAGGTCGTCCTCCCGGACGATCCGATCGACCTGCTGCCGCAGTCGAGGGCACCCGCGGTGGTGGGGGCGCGCGTGGACGGCCGGCGCGAGGGAGGCCAGTGAGCGGGAGGCACGGAGGCAGTACGTCCCGTGTCCCGAGCCGCCCATTCGGCGCTGCCGCCCGCATCCCCGGACTCTCACCACCTACGCATTTCGTCAGTTTTCGTCAGTTTTCCCAGGTGTCTTCCGGGGTATTTGACCTGGCCCGTGGGTCTCTGCCGTAGCATCGCTTGACAGGCCACCCCACCCGCCTCTCCGTCAACGCACGGAGTGTGAGAGGCAGTTGGCCTTCGTCGGGAGGACGCATGAAGCAGCGCGGCAGGCACCGTCGTCATAGGAGGGGTCAGGCGCTGCGCGCCACGCTGGCCGGAACCGCCCTCGCGCTCACCGCGGCAGCCACCCTGATCAGCACCTCCCAGGCCACGGGCAGCGGAAACCCGGGCGCGCTGGCCCCGCTCACCTCCTCGTCGACGGCCGGAAAGCTCGGCCTCCAGGAGAAGCTGGTCGCTCAGGGCACCATCGACACGCTCACCCGGCGGATGGGCGGGAACGTCGGTGTCGCCGGCATCCTCGACAGCGCCGACCACTCGATGCGCAACGAGGGCGACTGCGACGACTCGGAGCGCGCCGCGCTGCCCGTCGAGCCGACGGCCACGCGCGCGTACTGCTGGGACAGCGCCGACGCGAAGGTCCGGCAGTGGCTGCCGCAGTCGGTCACGACCTCCGGGGACGCCTACGAGGACGCCACGTGGGGCGACCGCCGGGTGATCCTGGCCGGCTGGACCCATGAGGACCAGCAGGCCGCCGACGACTCCCGGGCGGGCGAGCCGACGAGCGACGAGGGCCTCGCCCGGATCGCCTTCATCGACGCGACCGACCCGCACGCCCTCAGGTACCGCTATGCGCTGCTCGTCGTGCCCCAGGACGGCGGCAAGGACTTCGAGGCGGTCCGCTCCCGCCTGGGCGGCATGGTCTGGTACCAGGACAAGCTGATCGTCACCGCCCGCAACGGCACCGCCCTGCTCGCCTTCGACCTGCGCCGCATCCTCGAGGCCGATGTGAACAGCGCTGCGATCGGCAAGGTGAGCGGCGGCTACTCGGCGGACGGCTACCAGTACGTGATGCCGGCCATCGGCTCGTACGACCTGACCGGCGGCGCGTGCAGCCCCGTCGACGACCACGCGGTCCCCTGCTTCGGCTCCCTCTCTCTGGACCGCACCTCGAGCCCCGACAGCCTGGTGGCGACCGAGTCGTCCGTCCCCGGCGGCGATGACCGGGCCCGCGTCTGGCGGTATCCCTACAGCACCTCGATCCTCCGCACAGGACTGCTCGCCGCCGACTCCAAGGGCCGTGTCGACGCCGACGAGGCTTACGAGACCAAGGCCGCCGGAGTGTCGGGGGTGCTCTCGCACACGCCGGACGGCGGTGACGAGCCCGAGTGGTACGTCGCCCAGACACCGGCCGACAACGGCAGGAACGGCACCCTCTGGCGGCAGACGGACAGCGGCGCCAAGGCGGCCACCTGCACCACGGACCAGTCCTACGCCTGCTGGGGCCGGCACACCGCGTCCCTGTCGTACTGGTACGAGACGGGTGAGCTCTGGACGCTGACCGGGACAGTGGCCGCCGACACCGCCTCCGGGCGCGTGCTCTACGCGGTTCCGCTGTCCTCGGTCGACGGTTCGCTCGAATAGGTACCCCCGTGATTCCCTGACCGGCATGAGCAACGTCACTGTGACCACCTGGTCCCTGGAGCAGACGGCGCCGACCGACCTGCTCCCCGCGATCGCCCCCGACGGGGACGTCCGGATCGTCCGCGCCGAGATCCCCTCCGCCGAGTTCAGCCGCTTCCTGTACGCCTCGGTCGGCGGCGACATCCGCTGGACCGACCGGCTCGCCTGGTCGTACGAGCGGTGGCAGGAGTACCTGGACCGGCCAGGCGCGGAGACCTGGGTCGCATACGACCGGGGGACGCCCGCCGGGTACATCGAGCTCGACCCCCAGGACGACGGTGTCGTGGAGATCACCTACTTCGGCCTGATACCCGCCTTCCGGGGGCGCCGGATCGGCGGGCACCTCCTCTCGTACGGTGTCGCGCGCGCCTGGGACCTGGCCGAGCGCGGATCCGGGCGGACGGAGACGAAGCGGGTCTGGCTGCATACCTGCAGCAAGGACGGGGAGCATGCGATGGACAATTACCTGCGGCGCGGCTTCAAGCTCTTCGACACCAAGGTGGAGGAGGAGCCCGAGATCGCCGCACCCGGACCCTGGCCGGGAGCGCGGGCCGTCTGACCAGCGGTCGACCAACGCCCACCAGCGGCGGACCAGCCGCTGACCTGCGGCGTCGTGAGCCCTTGTCGCGCCACGGCCCGCTGAAGTGCCCGGTCATGTGACCGACAACACCCTTGTCTCACGATCCGGGACAAGGGTGTCCACATGGTGGATGACGGTGGACTGTCCCGAGACCCCCATGACACGCTTCCGTCATGTCTGGAACTGGGATTGCCTTGGTGAGTCGGCGGCACGTCGACCTCGGCCGCATGTCCAGCGCCATCTGTCCGACGGGCTGACAGCCCCGGCACGGCCGGCATTTCCCTGTTTCCCTCCCCCTGCGCGATGAGGCGCACGCACTTACGCGTGCGCCCGTTTCCGCAGGTATGAGCCGCTCTCCTTCCTGTCCCGCAGTCCCGAAGGACGTATCAACCATGGCCGCCACCCCGCAGAATCCCGCCGCAGCGCCCCGCCGCAAGGTGAGCCGTCACCGCGGTGAGGGTCAGTGGGCCGTGGGTCACTTCACCCCGCTCAACGGCAACGAACAGTTCAAGAAGGACGACGACGGTCTCAACGTGCGGACACGCATTGAGACGATCTACTCCAAGCGCGGCTTCGACTCGATCGACCCCAACGACCTGCGCGGCCGGATGCGCTGGTGGGGCCTGTACACCCAGCGCAAGCCCGGGATCGACGGCGGCAAGACCGCCATCCTGGAGCCCGAGGAGCTGGACGACAAGTACTTCATGCTGCGCGTGCGCATCGACGGCGGGCGGCTGACCACCGAGCAGCTGCGTGTCATCGGCGAGATCTCGCAGGAGTTCGCGCGCGGCACCGCCGACCTCACCGACCGGCAGAACGTGCAGTACCACTGGATCCGCATCGAGGACGTCCCGGAGATCTGGAACCGGCTCGAAGCCGTCGGGCTTTCGACGACCGAGGCCTGCGGTGACACCCCCCGCGTCATCCTCGGCTCGCCCGTCGCCGGCATCGCCGAGGACGAGATCATCGACGGCACGCCCGCGATCGACGTGATCCACCGCCGGATCATCGGCAACAAGGACTTCTCGAACCTGCCCCGCAAGTTCAAGTCCGCGATCTCCGGCTCGCCGCTGCTCGACGTGGCGCACGAGATCAACGACATCTCCTTCGTCGGCGTGAACCACCCGGAGCACGGCCCCGGCTTCGACGTCTGGGTCGGCGGCGGCCTCTCCACCAACCCGAAGCTCGGCCAGCGCCTCGGCGCCTGGGTCCCGCTGGACGAGGTCCCGGACGTCTACGAGGGCGTCATCTCGATCTTCCGCGACTACGGCTACCGGCGGCTGCGCACCCGCGCCCGCCTGAAGTTCCTGGTCGCCGACTGGGGTATCGAGAAGTTCCGCCAGATCCTGGAGGACGACTACCTCAAGCGCAAGCTGGTCGACGGACCGGCGCCCGACCAGCCGGTCGCCCGCTGGCGCGACCACGTCGGTGTGCACCGGCAGAAGGACGGCCGCTTCTACGTCGGCTTCGCGCCGCGTGTGGGCCGGGTGGACGGCACCACGCTCACGAAGATCGCCGAGCTGGCCGCCGCGCACGGCTCGGGCCGTCTGCGTACCACCGTCGAGCAGAAGATGATCGTCCTCGACGTGGAGCAGGAGCAGGTCGACTCGCTGGTGGAGGGACTTGAGGCGCTCGACCTCACCGTCAAGCCGTCCCCCTTCCGGCGCGGCACGATGGCCTGCACCGGCATCGAGTACTGCAAGCTCGCGATCGTCGAGACCAAGGCGCGCGGTGCTTCCCTGATCGACGAACTCGAGCGCCGCATCCCCGAGTTCGAAGAGCCGATCACCATCAACATCAACGGCTGCCCGAACGCCTGCGCCCGGATCCAGGTCGCGGACATCGGTCTCAAGGGCCAGCTGGTCCTGGACGACGAGGGCAATCAGGTCGAGGGCTTCCAGGTGCACCTGGGCGGCGCGCTCGGCCTGGAGGCCGGTTTCGGCCGCAAGGTCCGTGGCCTGAAGGTCACTTCGGAGGAGCTGCCCGACTATGTCGAGCGCGTCCTCAAGCGGTTCCAGGAGGAGCGCGAGGACGGCGAGCGATTCGCCACCTGGGCGACCCGCGCCTCCGAGGAGTCCCTCTCATGAGCGAGCGAGCTGCCCCTTTCTACTGCCCCTACTGCGGTGACGAAGACCTTCGTCCGAGTGAGGAGGGACACGGCGCGTGGGAATGCGCGGCGTGCAATCGAGCCTTTCAGCTGAAGTTCCTCGGGTTGCTGTCCCGGGGGCTTCAGCGAGAAGACGGTGGAGGGGCAGAGATATGACGACGATTCAGGAAGAGCGTACGGACGAGGACTTGAAGAGTCTCGCCGAGCAGGCGGGGCGCGATCTCGAGGACGCGTCCGCCCTGGAGATCCTCCAGTGGGCGGTCGGCACCTTCGGTGCGAAGTTCTGTGTGACCTCCTCCATGGAGGACGCGGTGGTCGCCCACCTCGCCTCCCGCGCCCTCCCCGGCGTGGATGTCGTCTTCCTCGACACCGGCTACCACTTCCCGGAGACCATCGGCACCCGGGACGCCGTCGAGGCGGTGATGGACGTCAACGTCATCACGCTCACCCCGCGTCAGACGGTCGCCGAGCAGGACGCCGAGTACGGCCCCAAGCTGCACGACCGCGACCCCGACCTGTGCTGCGCGCTGCGCAAGGTGAAGCCCCTCGAGGAGGGGCTCACCAGGTACAGCGCCTGGGCGACGGGCCTGCGCCGCGACGAGTCCCCGACCCGGGCGAACACCCCGGTCGTCGGCTGGGACGAGAAGCGCCGCAAGGTCAAGATCTCGCCGATCGCCCGCTGGACGCAGGAGGACGTGGAGGCGTACGTCGCCGAGCACGGCGTGCTCACCAACCCGCTGCTGATGGACGGTTACGCCTCCGTGGGCTGCGCGCCCTGCACCCGCCAGGTCCTCGAGGGCGAGGACGCGCGCGCCGGCCGCTGGGCCGGACGCTCGAAGACCGAGTGCGGGCTGCACTGATGACCGCGCCCACGAAGAGTCCCCAGACCAGTCAGCACCCCCGGATTTCCCAGGAGAAGCAAGTGACGACCGGAGCCACCATCTGGCTCACAGGTCTGCCGAGTGCCGGCAAGACCACCATCGCGTACGAACTGGCCGGACGGCTGCGCGAGGAGGGCCACCGCGTAGAGGTGCTCGACGGCGACGAGATCCGTACGTTCCTGACGGCGGGCCTCGGCTTCTCCCGCGAGGACCGGCACACGAACGTGCAGCGCATCGGCTACGTCGCCGACCTGCTCGCCCGCAACGGCGTGAAGGCCCTGGTTCCCGTGATCGCGCCGTACGCCGACAGCCGCGAGGCCGTCCGCAAGCGTCACCAGGTCAGCGGGGCGGCGTACATCGAAGTGCATGTCGCGACGCCGGTCGAGGTGTGCAGCGAGCGGGACGTGAAGGGCCTGTACGCCAAGCAGGCGGCGGGCGAGATCTCGGGGCTCACCGGGGTCGACGACCCCTACGAGGCGCCCGAGTCGCCCGATCTGCGGATCGAGTCGCACACCCAGTCCGTGCAGGAGTCCGCGGCCGCGCTGCATGCGCTGCTCACCGAGAGGGGTCTCGCATGACGACCGTCGTGACTGTCTCCCAGGAGACCGGCAGCCCGTACGCGCTGTCCCACCTGGACGCTCTGGAGTCCGAGGCGGTGCACATCTTCCGCGAGGTGGCGGGCGAGTTCGAGCGGCCGGTGATCCTCTTCTCCGGCGGCAAGGACTCCATCGTCATGCTCCACCTCGCCCTCAAAGCCTTCGCACCCGCCGCGATCCCCTTCACGCTGCTGCATGTGGACACCGGGCACAACTTTCCCGAAGTCCTCGAGTACCGCGACCGTGTGGTCGCCGAACACGGACTGCGTCTCCATGTGGCCTCCGTCCAGGACTACATCGACCGCGGCCAGCTGCGCGAACGCCCCGACGGGACACGGAATCCGCTGCAGACCGTCCCCCTGACGGAGAAGATCCAGTCCGAGCGGTTCGACGCCGTCTTCGGCGGCGGACGCCGCGACGAGGAGAAGGCCCGCGCCAAGGAACGCGTCTTCTCCCTCCGCGACGAGTTCTCCCAGTGGGACCCCCGCCGCCAGCGCCCCGAACTCTGGCAGCTCTACAACGGCCGCCACGCACCCGGCGAACACGTCCGCGTCTTCCCCCTCTCCAACTGGACCGAACTCGACGTCTGGCAGTACATCGCCCGCGAAGGGATCGAGCTGCCCGAGATCTACTTCGCGCACGAGCGTGAGGTCTTCAAGCGGTCCAACATGTGGCTCACCGCCGGTGAGTGGGGCGGCCCCAAGGACGGCGAGACCGTCGAGAAGCGTCTGGTCCGCTACCGGACCGTCGGCGACATGTCCTGCACCGGCGCCGTCGACTCCGACGCCATCACGCTGGAAGCCGTCATCACCGAGATCGCCGCCTCCCGCCTCACCGAACGCGGCGCCACCCGCGCCGACGACAAGATGTCCGAGGCCGCGATGGAAGACCGCAAGCGCGAGGGGTACTTCTAACCATGACCAGCACCACCGAACCCACCGAGCCCTTGTCGGTCGAGCAGTTGTCGGCGACCACCCTGCTGCGCTTCGCCACCGCGGGGTCCGTCGACGACGGCAAGTCCACCCTCGTCGGACGCCTGCTCCACGACTCCAAGTCGGTCCTCACCGACCAGCTCGAGGCCGTGGAACGCGTCTCCCAGAGCCGCGGCCAGGACACCCCCGACCTCGCCCTCCTCACCGACGGCCTGCGCGCCGAACGCGAGCAGGGCATCACCATCGACGTCGCCTACCGCTACTTCGCAACCGCGCGCCGCCGGTTCATCCTCGCCGACACCCCCGGGCATGTGCAGTACACGCGGAACATGGTCACCGGCGCCTCCACCGCCGACCTGGCCGTCGTCCTGGTGGACGCCCGCAACGGCGTCATCGAGCAGACCCGCCGGCACGCCGCCGTCGCCGCCCTCCTGCGCGTCCCGCACGTCGTCCTCGCCGTCAACAAGATGGACCTCGTCGAGTACAAGGAGTCCGTCTTCGCGGCGATCGCCGAGGAGTTCACGGCGTACGCCTCCGAACTGGGCGTCCCCGAGATCACCGCGATCCCGATCTCGGCGCTCACCGGCGACAACGTGGTGGAACCCTCCGCGAACATGGACTGGTACGGCGGTCCGACAGTCCTGGAGCACCTGGAGACGGTCCCGGTCAGCCACGACCTGACGAGCTGCCACGCCCGCCTGCCCGTGCAGTACGTGATCCGCCCGCAGACCGCCGAGCACCCGGACTACCGGGGCTACGCGGGTCAGATCGCGGCCGGAACCTTCCGCGTCGGCTCCCCGGTCACGGTTCTGCCGTCCGGGCGTACGTCCACGATCGCCGGGATCGATCTGCTGGGCACGTCGGTCGACGTCGCCTGGACCCCGCAGTCGGTGACCCTCCTGCTTGACGACGACGTCGACATCTCGCGCGGCGACCTGATCGTGCCGACCACGGACGCGCCCCCGATCACGCAGGACGTCGAGGCGACCGTCTGCCACGTCGCCGACCAGCCCCTCACCGTCGGCCACCGGGTGCTGCTCAAGCACGGCACCCGCACGGTCAAAGCGATCGTCAAGGACATCCCGTCCCGGCTGACCCTCGACGACCTGTCCCTGCACCCGCACCCCGGGCAGCTCGTCGCCAACGACATCGGCCGCGTGAAGATCCGTACCGCCGAGCCGCTGCCGCTCGACTCGTACGCCGACTCACGGCGCACCGGCGCGTTCATCCTGATCGACCCGGCCGACGGCACCACGCTGACCGCGGGCATGGTCGGCGAGTCGTTCGCCTCGCCGGAGCCCGTCAAGTCCGAGACCGACGACGACGGTTGGGACTTCTGACGTGAACCTCATCGACATCTACTCCACGTTCGCGAAGGAGGGCGGCCGCGTAGGCAGCGGCGCCCTCGGCAGCGGGCAGGGCGGAGTCGCGCGATGTGCGCGATGACGTACGCGCACCGCTTGCGCGCCCCGTCCCCCCACCCGCCGTCGCGGACGCGACGAAGACCCGTCGACCTTCCCGGCCACGTACTGAAACCGTGACCGCCGGGCCAACGAGAGGAACACCTCCCGTGCCTGCCAACCGCTCTCTTGCCCTGAAGCGCGGCCTCGCGCTGATAGCCGCACTGCCCCTCCTCACCCTCGCCGCCTGCGGCTACGGTTCCGACTCCGAGGACGAGGGCACCACGAAGGTCGCCGCCGGCGCCGAGAAGATCGACGGTCTCGACTCCGTGAAGATCGGCTACTTCGGCAACCTCACCCACGCGACCGCGCTGGTGGGCAACCAGAAGGGCTTCCTCCAGAAGGAGCTCGGTGCCACCAAGGCCGAGTACGCGGTCTTCAACGCCGGACCCTCCGAGATCGAGGCGCTGAACTCCGGCTCCATCGACATCGGCTGGATCGGCCCCTCGCCGTCCATCAACGGCTACACCAAGTCCAAGGGCACGAACCTGCGCATCATCGGCGGCTCAGCCTCCGGCGGCGTGAAGCTCGTGGTCAACCCGGACAAGATCAAGTCCCTGAAGGACGTCAAGGGCAAGAAGATCGCCACCCCGCAGCTCGGCAACACGCAGGACGTGGCGCTGCTCAACTGGATCTCGGACCAGGGCTGGAAGGTCGACGCGGAGAGCGGCAAGGGCGACGTGTCCGTCGTCCGCACGGACAACAAGGTCACCCCGGACGCCTACAAGAACGGCTCCATCGACGGCGCCTGGGTGCCGGAGCCGACCGCGTCCAAGCTGGTCGCCGAGGGCGGCAAGGTGCTGCTCGACGAGGCCGACCTGTGGCCGGACAAGAAGTTCGTGATCACGAACATCATCGTGTCGCAGAAGTTCCTCAAGGAGCACCCGGACGTCGTCGAGGCCGTGCTGAAGGGCTCGGTCGAGACCAACAAGTGGATCAACGCCAACCCGGACGAGGCGAAGGCCTCGGCGAACGCGCAGCTCAAGATCGACTCCGGCAAGGAGCTTCCGGCGGATGTGATCGACCCGGCGTGGAAGTCCATCCAGTTCATCAACGACCCGCTGGCCTCCACCCTCAACACGGAGGCGGAGCACGCGGTGAAGGCGGGTCTGCTGGAGAAGCCCGACCTTGACGGCATCTACGACCTCACGCTCCTCAACAAGGTCCTCAAGGCCGAGGGCGAGAGCACGGTCGACGACGCCGGTCTCGGCGCCAAGTAAGCCCGGATCCCGATGAGTTCCCAGGAGGTGACGACCATGGCCACCACACTCGCCAAGGCTGCCGACGGCGCCGAAGCAGTGAAGCATGCCGCCCGTATCGAGCATGTCTCGAAGTCCTTCGCCGGGCCCGCCGGGCAGCAGCTGGTCCTCGACGACATCACCCTCGATGTCGCGCCGGGTGAGTTCGTCACCCTCCTGGGGGCCTCGGGATGTGGCAAGTCGACGCTGCTGAACCTGGTGGCGGGGCTCGACGCCCCGTCCGCCGGCAGCATCTCGACGAACGGCCGCCCGGCCCTGATGTTCCAGGAGCACGCGCTCTTCCCGTGGCTGACCGCGGGCAAGAACATCGAACTCGCCCTGCGGCTGCGGGGTGTCGCGAAGGACGAGCGGCGCGACAAGGCGGAAGAACTGCTCGGACTCGTCCGCCTGAAGGGCGCGTACGGCAAGCGCGTACACGAACTGTCCGGCGGAATGCGGCAGCGTGTCGCGCTGGCCCGCGCACTCGCGCAGGACAGCCAACTGCTGCTGATGGACGAGCCGTTCGCGGCCCTCGACGCCATCACGCGCGACGTACTGCACGACGAGCTGACCCGCATCTGGCGCGAGACGAACCTGTCGGTGCTGTTCGTCACGCACAACGTGCGCGAGGCGGTACGGCTCGCGGAGCGCGTCGTACTCCTCTCCTCCCGTCCCGGGCGGATCGCGCGCGAGTGGACGGTGGAGATCCCGCAGCCGCGCCGCATCGAGGACGCCGCCGTGGCGGAGCTGTCCGTCGAGATCACCGAAGAACTGCGTGGGGAGATCCGCCGTCATGGCCAGCACTGAGACCAGGACCGACGCGGTCCCCCGGGACACGCACGACCTCTCCGGTCTGGAGGCGGGCCTCGACGCCCTGGAGACGACCCAGACGGGCCGCACTCCCTTCCGGCAGACCTTCGTGCAGAAGATCCTGCCCCCGATCATCGCCATCGCGCTGGTGCTTGTGGTGTGGCAGGCGCTGATCTCGTTCAAGGTCGTCACCGACCCGAGCAAGCTGCCCTCGCCGGGCGCCGTCTGGGACCAGATCGAGCAGGCCTGGCTGGAGGGCAAGCTGCTCGGCTACATCTGGACGAGCGTCTCCCGCGGCCTGGCCGGCTTCGTATTGGCGCTCGCCATCGGTACCCCGCTGGGTCTCCTGGTGGCGCGCGTGAAGTTCATCCGTGCGGCGATCGGCCCGATCCTGTCGGGCCTGCAGTCCCTGCCGTCGGTGGCCTGGGTGCCGCCGGCCGTGATCTGGCTGGGCCTGAACAACTCGATGATGTACGCGGTGATCCTGCTCGGCGCGGTCCCCTCGATCGCCAACGGGCTGGTGTCCGGCATCGACCAGGTGCCGCCGCTGTACCTGCGCGCGGGACGCACGATGGGCGCGACGGGGCTGCGCGGCACCTGGCACGTCGTCATGCCGGCCGCCCTGCCCGGCTACCTCGCAGGCCTGAAGCAGGGCTGGGCGTTCTCGTGGCGTTCGCTGATGGCGGCGGAGATCATCGCTTCCTTCCCGGACCTGGGTGTGGGCCTCGGCCAGCTCCTGGAGAACGGCCGCAACAACAGCGACATGGCGACCGTCTTCCTCGCCATCCTGCTCATCCTGTTCGTCGGCATCGCCATCGACCTGCTGATCTTCAGTCCGCTGGAGCGGTGGGTCCTGCGCAGCCGCGGTCTGCTGGTGAAGAGCTGAGCCGACCATGCGCCAACAGCCGGTCCTTCTGGTCATCGCCCACGGCAGCCGCGATCCGCGGCACGCCGCGACGGTGCACGCCCTGGTGCGGCGGGTACGGGCACAGCGCCCCGGCATCCGCGTCGAGACCGGCTTCCTGGACTTCAACATCCCGTCGGTGAACGGGGTGTTGGAGTCCCTCGCGGCCGAGGGCGTACGGGACGTGGTCGCCCTACCCCTGCTCCTGACCCGCGCCTTCCACGCGAAGTCGGACATCCCGGCGGTCCTGCACAGCGCGCCGCGGCAGCTCCGCATCCGCCAGGCGGAGGTGCTCGGCCCGTCGCCGCTGCTGCTCTCTGCCCTCGAACGGCGTTTGTACGAGGCCGGGTTGACGCCGGCCGACAAGTCCTCGACCGGGGTCGTACTGGCCTCGGCGGGGTCCACGGACCCGGAGGCGATCGCAGTGATCGCTGAAATCGCGCGGGAGTGGCGGCACACCGGCTGGTGCGCCGTGCGACCTGCGTTCGCCTCCGCGTCGGGGCCCCGCACAGAGGAAGCCGTACGCGAACTGCGGGCCCTCGGCTGCGCCCGGGTCGCGGTCGCGCGCTACGTCCTCGCGCCCGGCTTCCTGCCGGACCGCATCGCACGGGGCGCCGCCGAGGCGGACGTACTCGCCGATGTGCTCGGTCCGGCGCCGGAGGTGGCGCGGGTGCTCCTCGACCGGTACGACGAGGCTTCGCTGCCGGCCCTGGCGGCGGTGGGCTGAACAGCCCGACGTCACCGGTGCGCGTCGCCCACGGTGGCCCGCCGCGGATCCCGTCCGCTCGCCGCCAGCGCGCGTTCGAAGGCGGGCGCGTCCTCGGGAACGGCCACCGGGTCGGCGAAGCCGTCGTACTGACGGTAGAGGTCGCCGTGCGTCTCCACGACGTCCAGGACGAGCCGGCCGGCGCCGTCCGAGACGCGGAACTCCTGCCCGGTGGCGGTCGCGACGTCCCAGCCGTGGACGGCCGTCTCCTTGACGATCATCGAGGCGAGCTCGGCGGCCGGCATCTTCGCCATTCCGAGGTCGACCTCGCCCTCCCACACGGAAGGGTCCTTCCAGGCCGCGACGGCACGGTCCAGCTGGGCCGCGTACGCCTCGGCCCAGTCCGGGTCGGCCGTGAAGTCGCGCCCCGTCAGCTCCTCGGAGAGCTGCTCGCGCAGCGCCCGGTGCTCCATCCCGTGCGAGGTGTAGAGCACCCAGTGGTTGACCAGGGTGTGCAGGTCCCAGTCCGCGCAGGGGGTGGGTCCGGTCAGTGGGCTGCCGGCGGCCGTGACGCCGCGTGCGACGCGGGCGGCTTCGGCAGCGCATTCGGCCATGTACGGGTACACGCTGTCTCGGTTCATGCACCTCACGCTAGGCATCCAGCCCGCGCCCCTCTTGAACAAACGCGACGCGCCGGGTTGACCTTGCCCTCGGGGCAGACCCGAGGGTGCCCGTCATGGACCTCTACCTGAAGCAGAGCGCGTACAGCGACCCGGGCGACCTCGACACCGGTGACCTGCCGCGCGATCCCGGCCAACTGGCCCACCTCGTAAGGGAACTGATCATTCATCGGCTGGAGGGATGGCGCTTCGGCCACGTCATCCCGGAGGAACGGCTGCACACGGACGCCGAGGCACGCTACGTGACCGAGCTGCTGCGGATCCTGCGGGAGCGCCTGGACGCGCCGCTCACCAGGTCCCGCGCACCCGAGGAGCGGTTCGTCGGCACCTGCCGGGACTTCTCGCTGCTGCTGTGCTCGTTGCTGCGGGCCACGGGGACACCCGCACGGATCCGCGGCGGCTTCGCCACGTACTTCATCGACGGTTTTCACGAGGACCACTGGGTCACCGAATACCGTGTGGCGGACGGGAGTTGGCGGCTGGTCGACGCCCAGGTCCTGCACGGGTCGTACGGCGTTCCCTTCGATCCGCTGGACGTGCCGCGCGACCGGTTCCTGATGGCGGGCGAGGCCTGGCGGGCGTGTCGCACGGGGGAACGCGACCTCAGGACGTTCGGTTTCTCCGGCGCCCCGGAGCTGGGCGGGATGTGGTTCCTGCGCGCCCGTGTCGTGCAGGACCTGGCCGCCCTCCACGGCGTGGAGCCGCTCCCCTGGGACGGCTGGGGCCCCGAGATCCTCGACGACGCGTCCCTCACCGAGGACGACCTCGCCCTGATCGACGCCGTCGCCGACGCCCGCTCCGACGAGGAGCTACGGCGTCTCTACCAGGACCCGCGCCTCACCGTCCCGGACGAGATCACCTCGTACACGACCTACCGCGGCGACCGCAAGGTCACTCTGCGGCAGCGGTCAGCTCCTCCAGCTTGACGACGGTGTTCCAGTTGCGGGTGGTGGCGGTGACGCCCTTGAGGAGTCTGGGCTTGGACAGCGCCTCCCCCAGCTTGGAGCGGCCGAGGCCGTCGGGGGCGTAGAGGTACAGGACGCGGTCGCCGATCCGGAACTCCTCTGGGAGGAAGGCCAGTTGGTCGACGGAGGCGAAGCGCTCGGCGTCGACGGGGGCCGAGAAGTATGTGGCGTGCAGCTGCTTGGCCTCCAGTTCGGCGGCCGGGAACGGGCACGCCTCCCGTACGGCCCTGAGGTAGGCGTGGTCGCGCACCAGCACGCCCACCGTGAAGCCGAAGTGCTTCTCGATGGCCTGTGCCAGCTCGGCGGCGAGGGACTCCTCGTCGCCGTGGCCGACGGTGAAGACGGCGTTGCCGCTCTGCAGATATGTGCGGACGCCGCCGTACCCGAGCCCCTCAAGGAGTGTGCGCAGCTCGGCCATCGGCACCTTCTTGGCTCCGCCCACATTGATCCCGCGGAGCAGCGCCGCGTACGTCTTCGTCGTCATCCGCACACCATAAGGCGAGCCTTCACCCTGATCATGACCCCCGAGAAGGGTCATTACGTGTAGGGGGCTCTCATCCTCCGCAGTGCGGAGGGGGCGGGGTCCGCACGGAGGAGCCGGGCGCCCGGCGGCTCACCGGGCAGCACGACGAGACGCTCTTATCCGGCCCATACCTTCGAAGTGCGAGGTGGCGACAGGGGGTTGTCACCGCAGACGAGGGGGCTTGCCCGTCATGGGGAACCGAGACACAAGGGTGCGGGGGATCGCCGCCCGAGCGGGCGGCTGGAGCGCCCGCCACCGATGGGCGGCCGTAGGAATCTGGGTGCTGTTCGTCGTCCTGTCGATGGGGCTCGGCTCGGCCGTGGGCAGCGTCGAGGTCAAGGAGAGCGAGGCACTCAAGGGCGAGACGCACACCGCCGCGAAGATAATCGAGGACGCGGGGATCGAGGAGCCGGCCAGTGAGAGCGTCCTGATCCAGGCCAAGGACGCGAACACCAAGGCCACGGACGCCGGGTTCCGGAGCGCCGTCGCGGAGGTCGTCACAGCGGTCGAGGGCACCGGGGAGGTCACGGACGTGACGTCGCCGTACGACGCCGGCACGATCTCGAAGGACGGCCGCAGCGCGCTGGTGCAGTTCGACATGCGCGGCGAGGCGGAGACCGCGGGCGACCGCGTCGAGCCGGTGCTCAAGGCCGTCGAGGGGGTGCAGAAGGGCCACTCCGAGCTGCGGATCGAGGAGATCGGCGGCGCCAGCATGAACGAGACCTTCGCCGACGCGACCGGCAAGGACTTCAAGCGGGCCGAATTCTCCGCCGTGCCCGTGGCGTTCGGCATTCTGCTGATCGCGTTCGGCGCGCTGGTCGCGGCGCTGGTACCGGTGGCGCTGGCGATCACCGCGATCATGGCGACGATGGGCCTGATGGCCGTGGTCAGCCATGTGATGCCGATGAGCGACACGGCCAGCTCCGTGATGCTCCTTGTCGGTCTGGCAGTCGGCGTCGACTACTGCCTGTTCTACCTTCGGCGTGAGCGCGAGGAGCGCGCGGCGGGTCGCGACCCCGAGACCGCTCTGCGGATCGCCGCCGCGACCAGTGGCCGCGCGATCATCGTCTCGGGTGTGACGGTGTGCGTGGCGATGGCCGGCATGCTCTTCACCGGGCTCGCCGACTTCGAGGCGATGGGTCTGGCCTCGCTGATGGTCGTGGCGGTCGCCATGGTCGGTTCGGTGACGGTGCTGCCCGCCCTGCTGTCGCTGCTCGGTGAGCGGGTCGAGAAGGGTCGGATTCCGTTCCTGCACCGCGCCAAGCGGCGCAAGAACGGCAACGGACGCAAGGGCAACGGCGAGAGCCGCTTCTGGGGCGCCGTGCTGAACGTCGTACTCGCCAAGCCCGGCCTCGCGCTGGTCGTGGCGGCGGGCGCACTGCTTGCCATCTCCGCGCCCGCGCTGGGCATGAAGACGCAGAACCTCACCCTGGACCAGGAGTTCGGCGACTCGGTGCCGATCGTGGGCACGTACAACCGGGTCAACGACGCCTTCCCCGGCGGTTCGGATCCCGCCGTGGTGGTCGTCAAGGCGGACGACATCAACGCCGCCGACGTGAGGTCCGCGCTCGCCGAGTTCCGTACGGAGGCGATCAGTTCGGGCGCCTCGCTGGGCCCGGTCGACATCAAGGTGCACGACGCGCAGAACGTCGCCTTCGTCTCCGTACCGCTGGTCGGCGGTTCCGATCAGGGCAAGGCGGAGGAGAGCCTGGGTCTTCTGCGCGACACGGTACGGCCGGACACGCTCGGCAAGGTCGACGGAGTCGAGGCGCCGATCACCGGGCAGGTCGCGGGATCGCACGACTTCAACGAACAGCTGGTCGGCTCGGTGACCCCGGTCTTCGCGTTCGTGGTCGTCTTCGCCTTCCTGCTGATGCTGCTCTCGTTCCGCTCGCTGACGATCGCGATCACCTCGATCGCCCTCAACCTCCTTTCGGTCGCTGCCGCTTACGGCATCCTGGTCGCCGTCTTCCAGCACGGCTGGGGCGCGTCGCTGGTGGGCGCGGAGGGGGTGGGCGCCATCGTGACCTGGCTGCCGCTGTTCCTCTTCGTGATCCTCTTCGGGCTCTCGATGGACTACCACGTGTTCGTGGTCTCGCGGATCCGTGAGGCACGGCTGCGGGGGCTCGAGACCAAGGACGCGATCCGGCACGGCGTGGTCACCACGGCGGGCGTCGTCACCAGCGCCGCGATCATCATGGTCGCCGTCTTCGCGATCTTCGGAACGCTGTCCATGCAGTCCATGAAGCAGATGGGCGTGGGCCTGGCGGCCGCGGTACTCATCGACGCGACCGTCATCCGCGGGGTGCTGCTCCCGGCCGTGATGGCCCTGCTCGGCGAGCGCAACTGGTACCTGCCGAAGTGGATGAACCGCCTGCCCGACCTCACGCACGACGAGTCGGCCGAGGCTTTGTCACCGCCTCAGCCGCCCGCCGTGGAGGGCGAGAAGGTCGGGGTGTAGCTCCACCCACGACCGGCTACACCTGTACGTCGGCGGGCAGTTCGGCCTCGATGAGGTCGGCTGCCCGCCTTGTGCCGCCCTCCCCCGCCATCTGCTCCTGGATCTCGTGCAGGCGGCTCGCCACCCCGGAATCCGCGGCCAGTGCGAGGACGGTCTCACGCAGGTTCTCGGCCGTCGCCTCCTCCATCGATAGGTGACGGGCGACGCCGAGCGCCTGGAGCATGTCGGCGTTCCCGAACTGGTCGACGGCCTGAGGTACGGCGACCATCGGCGTCCCGGTGGCCAGCCCCTCCTGGCTGCCGCCCGCCCCCGCGTGGGTGATGAACACGTCGGCCTGACGGAGGACCGAGAGCTGCGGCACCCACTGGTGCACCTCCACATTGCCGGGCACCTCGCCCAGCTCGGCGGGGTCGACGAACTTCCCGATCCCCAGCACGACATGCCAGCCGGGCAGCTCGCCGAACGCCTTGACGCACTCCCGGTAGAAGTCGGGCTGCTTGGTGAAACTGGAGCCCAGCGACACGAGCAGCACCTTTTCGACTCCCGCGGGCCGCTGCCACTCGCCCTGCGCCGCCCGGTCGCCCTGGCAGGCGCCGACGAAGGTGTGGACCGTCTCGTCCACCCGGTCCGCGTGCGGCTGGAGCGCCTTCGGGATCAGTACGAGGGAGCGGGCGGGACGGCCGGTGAACGGGTCAGGGTGCTGCGTGATCCCGTTCTCCGCCAGCCAGGCCTCGAAGCGTGCGTAGTACGCCTGTCCGCGCTCGGTCTTGAGCGGCTCCGCCCACATCGGCTCGGCGACCTCCTCCTCGTAGCCGGTCCAGGCGACGAGGTTCGGCGACAGGGAGACGGCCGGGACGCCCCAGCGGTGCGCGAGGACACGGGCCGGGTAGGACGTGATGTCGTGCAGCACGAGGTCCGGCTCGTCACCCTCGTACGCCTTCACGAGCTGCGGCAGCGCCTGGATCGCGTCCGCCAGGAAGGGTTCGACGTTGTCGAGGAGGGTGCTCCCCCAGGCAGCGGGGTCGTCGTCGGGAGACGGCAGCGTCGAGGTGTAGAGGACGGGTTCGGCGCCGGTCGCCGCGACCTTGTCGGCGAAGACCGGCGGAATCGCGTACGTGACCCGGTGCCCGCGCGCGACGAGCTCCCGGATCACCTCGATGCTCGGGTTCACGTGCCCGTGGGCGGCAATCGAGAACATGGCGATATGGGCTCGTCGTGAAGTCATAGCGGGACACTAAGCGAGACGAGACGTCTCGTGCAATTGAATTGCTACCTCTGATAGCGGGCCAGCACCAGATTCCCGTCCTCCACCAGCCGTTTTCGCAGCTCATCGAGGTCGATCGCCCCGCTGTAGTACTCCTGGAACGCGGGCGTCGCGACCTTGTCCTTCCACTCGGGGTAGCCGCGCACGGACTGGGCGGGCGCCGAGCGCAGCTGGGCGGCGAGCGCGGTGCCGGTCGCCCAGTCGTCCTTGGTGGTGTGCAGGGCGGGGTCCTTGAGTGCCTCGGTGCCGGTGGGCAGCATCCAGTCGCCGAGGGCGAGCCGGACCATGTTCTTCGGCTGGAGCAGGAAGTCGATGAACTCGGCGGCCTCCTTCTTGTGCGGGCTGTCCTCTGCGATGGAGAGGGTCTGCGGGCTGACGCCCTGGGTGAGGCCGTCCGCGCCCGCCGGAGCGGGCAGCACTTGCCAGTCGAAGCCCTTGGGTGCCTGCTGGACGATCTGCTGCCGGTAGGAGAAGCCGAGCGGGACCATCGCGTACTTGCCGCCGAAGAACCCGGGCAGCGTGTCGGAGCCGCCCATGCCGAGCGTCGTACTCGACGCGCTCCCGTCCGTGTTCACCTCGTCGTGAACCGTCCTCGGCACCACCTCGTCGGCCGAGTCGAAACGGACCGTCACCTTGCCGTCCTCGCCCCGGTGGAACATCTGCCCGCTGGTGGAGAGGGAGAGGTTGAGCGTCGCGGAGACCGGCTCCTTGAGCGGCCAGGCGACCCCGTACTTTCCCTCGCCGCTCAGCTCCTTGGCGATCGAGCGGAACTCCTCCCACGTCCAGGGGTTCTCGGGCGTCGGAATGCGGACGCCCGACTCCTTGAGCCACTCGGCGTTGGCGATGAGGACACGCGGCTCCTGGAGGAACGGCACTCCGTAGATCCCGTCCCCGAAGGTCGCCGTCTCCCAACTGCGCTGCGGGATGTCGGACTTCAGCCGCTCGGGCAGCAACTCACCGAGTTCCGCGAGGTATCCGCCGTACGCGAAGTCCGCGAGGTCGTCCGAGGCGTCATGGATGATGTCCGGCGCCTCACCGCCCTCGAAGGAGGTGAGCAGCTGGTCGTGGACGCTGTCCCAACTCCCCTGCACATACTCGACCTTGACGTCCGGATGTACGGCGTTCCACTCCTCCACCAGCTCCTTGTTGGCGTCGACGGACTCCTCCTGCCAGGCGAGTGACTGGAATCGGAGGGTGATCCGTCCGTCGGAGCCGCCGTCGTCCGAGGAGCAGGCCGTGAGCAGCAGCCCCATGACCAGCGCGAGGATCCATCGCGTACGCATCAGCTCTTCACCGCCCCGGCGAGCATGCCGCCCGTGATCCGCTTCTGGATGATCGCGAAGACGACCAGCGACGGGAGGGTCGCGAGGAACGCCGCTGCCGCGAGCGGGCCGAGGTCCGCGACACCCTCGGCTCCGATGAAGTGGGTGAGGACGACCGGCAGCGTCTGTTTCTCCGGGGTCTTGAGGAGCACGAGCGCGAAGAAGAACTCGTTCCACGCACTGATGAACGCGAACAGCGCCGTCGCCACGATGCCGGGCGCGAGCAGCGGCGCGGTGATGGAGACGAGGGTGCGCAGTTTCCCCGCCCCGTCGACCGCCGCGGCCTCCTCCAACTCGGTGGGCACGGCCCGTACATAGCCCACCAGCATCCACAGCGCGAACGGCAGCGCCCACACCACGTACACCATGACCAGCCCCGGCAGTGAGTTGATCAGCCGGAGGTTCTTGAGGACCAGGAACAGCGGGATGATCACGAGCACGAACGGGAACGCCTGGCTGACCACCACCCACCCGGTGGCGGCCTTCGCGAGCCGGGTTCGGTGCCGGGCCATGACGTACGCCATCGGGGTCGCGACCAGTACGGCGATGACCGCCGCGCCGAGCGCCGCGACGAGGGAGTTGAACGCGGCCTGCAGCAAAGGCTGTTCGTCGAAGGCCTGCCGGAAGTTGGCGAGGGTGGGATTCCTGGGGATCCAGGTGGGGTGCAGGCTCGCCAGCTCGCGCGGGGGCTTGAAGGCGGTAGAGATCAGCCAGACGAAGGGGAAGGCGAGGAAGACGAGATAGCCGAGGAGTGCGAGGTACTGGCCGACGCGGGCGCCCTTGCTGGTCCTCATGCGTCCTCACCTCCCCTCAGGCGGCCGACGAGGAAGACGGCGAGGAGGACCGAGATCAGCGCGACCATCACGCAGCCCATCGCCGCGGCGTAGCCGAACTGGCCGTAGCGGAAGGCCTCTTCGTAGGCGAAGAGCATGGGCAGCCGGGTCCGGCCGCCGGGTCCGCCGTTGGTGAGTACGTAGACCAGCGCGAAGGAGTTGAAGTTCCAGATCAGGTTGAGCGCGGTGATGGCGAGCGCCACCGGCCTCAGGGCGGGCCAGGTGACCGTCCGGAAGCGGCGCCAGGCTCCGGCGCCGTCCATCGCGGCGGCCTCGTGCAGTTCGCGCGGCGTGTTCTGCAGGCCGGCGAGCAGGGCCACCGTCGTCTGGGGCATGCCCGCCCAGACGCCGACGACGATGACGGCGGGCAGGGCGGTCGCCAGACCGCTGAGCCAGTCGCGGCCGTCACCGAGGCCGAGGTCGCGCAGGGTCTCGTTGAGGATGCCGGCGTCCGGGTTGTAGACCAGCCGCCACATGACGCCGACGACGACCTCGGGCATCGCCCAGGGGACGATCGCGAGGGCGCGCGCGAGCCAGCGCAGGCGGAGCTCCTGGTTGAGCAGGAGGGCAAGTCCCAGCGCGAGGAGGAACTGCGGCACGGTCACCCCGACCGCCCACAGCAGCCCGATCCGGAACGAGTCCCAGAACAGTGTGTCGTGCAGCAGGTCCTGGAAGTTGAGCACGCCGATCCACTGCGTGGACCGGGTCCGCCCCGACTGCGAGTCGGTGAACGCCAGCGCGATCCCGTACAGCAGCGGTCCGACGCTGAGCACCAGGATCGGGATCAGCGCGGGCAGCACCAGGAACCAGGCGCCGTGGTCGGCGGGACGACGCTCCCCGCCCCCGCCGCGCGCACGCTTCGTTGACCGCCTCGTCGCGGTCGCCAATGTCACGGATTCGGCTCCTTCGGCGGCTCGTGGGGGTCGCGGCTCGTGGAGGTCCGGGCTCGTGGGGGGGCGGGCTCGTGGGGGGCCGGGCCCAACGTCCCGGCGGCCCCGTCATCGTGCTAATTGTCTGACGCGACGTCAAGACAGCGTGCAAGCCCTTCGTGGGCCTCCGACCAGTGCGAATGCGACACTGGCCGTCGTAAATGGCGTGATCGTGACCCCGCACGCGGAGAGCCGGCGGGAACCATGGGAGGCGACGGATGGACGAGGCACAGGCGCGGAACGTACTGGCCGCGGCGGGTGTGCTGCCGGAGCCGGTGCGGGAGGCGACGCTCCTCGCCCTGGGCGAGAACGCGGTGTTCGCCGCCGGTGACCTGGTCGTCAAGGTGGGGCGCGACGCCGAACTCCTCGACCGCGCAAGGCGGGAGCTAGACATCGCGGCCTGGCTCGCCGACGCGGGCGTCCCGGCGGTGCGGGCGGCGGAACCCAAAGCGCGGCTGGTCGACGGTCACCCGGTGACGGTGTGGCACCGGCTGCCCGATCCCGTACGCCCCACGGAGCCCCGAGATCTGGCCGAACTGCTACGGGTGGTGCACGCCCTCCCTTCTCCCGCCTTCGAGTTGCCGCCCCGCGAACTGCTGGGCGGTGTGGAGCGGTGGCTGCGTCTGGCAGGCGACGCAATCAATCCTTCGGACGCGGCGTATCTGCGGGCCCGGCGCGACGGCTTCGCGACGGCCGCGTCAGCCCTGACCCCGCACCTTCCGCCCGGCCCGATCCATGGCGACGCGCTGCCCCGCAACGTCCATGTCGGCCCCGACGGCCCGGTCCTGGTCGACCTGGAGACCTTCTCCGCCGACCTCCGCGAGCACGACCTGGTGGTCATGGCCCTGTCCCGCGACCGCTACGGGCTGCCTGCCGAGGCGTACGACTCCTTCACCGAGACGTACGGCTGGGACGTCCGTGCGTGGGAGGGCTGTTCCGTGCTCCGGGGAGCGCGCGAGACCGCCAGCTGCGCCTGGGTCGCCCAGCACGCGCCGGCCAACCCGAAGGCGCTGGCGGAGTTCGAGCGGAGGGTGGCGTCGCTGCGGGACGGCGACGAGAGCGTGCGCTGGTACTCGTTCTGAGGAGCGCCGGGCTCGCTACCGGTCCGGGTCCGGGGGTACGGATGTGCCGCGGGCCTCGAGAGCCGGCCACGGTTCGCCCGTGTCCCGGGCCTGGATCGTGCGGGCGGCCCGGCGCAGCTCCGCCAGGACCGTGCGTACCGCCTTGCGGGCCGTGCGCTCGGGGCGGTGCAGCGCGTCGATGTGCCGTCTGGCCTGTACGCCGCTGAGCGGCTTCAGGACCAGCGCGGGGTGCGGCCGCGTGGTCCAGCGGGGCATCAGCGCGAGGCCGCCCCCGGCGGCGACGGCCTCGGCGACCACCGCGAACTCGTTGATGCGGTGCGCGAGATGGAGCGGGCGGCCGGCCGCGGCGGCGATGGCCTCGATGGTGGCCATGACCGGGAAGCCGTCGTGCACCGTGATCCACGGCTGGTCGGCCACATCCCGTGGGGAGACCCGCCGCTTGGCGGCGAGCGGGTGGTCGGCGGGCATCGCCACGTCGAGCGGCTCGCGCAGCAGTGTGGTCACGGTCACCGTGCGCGGCCACGGCGGGGCGTGGTCGAGGCGATGGGCGAGGACGAGGTCGTACTCCCGGGTCAGCCGGGGGAAGTCGTCCTGCGCCACGTCCTCGTCCGCCAGCGCCAGAACCGGCCTGCCGGGTCCGGCGAGGCCGCGCAGCAGCGGCGGGAAGAACGTCGAACCCGCACTGTGGAACGCCGCCACCGACACCTCGCCGTCGGGCCGGTCGAGGAACTCGTCGACCGTGTGCCGGGCCCGTGCCAGAGCCGTCTCCACCTCGACCGCCGCGCCCGCCAGCGCCTGTCCGGCGTCGGTGAGCACCAGCCGTCGGCCCTGGCGCTCGGTGAGCGGGACCGGGATCGCCCGCTGCAGCAGCCGCAGTTGCTGCGAGATCGCCGAGGGCGTCACCAGCAGCGCCTCGGCGACCGCGGTGACGCTGCCCAGTTCGCCGAGCTCCCGCAGGATCTTCAGCTGCCTTTCGTCCACGCGTCCCAGTGTAGGCGCCCGATGTAGGGAAACTAAAAGATCGTTTTAGAAGGTGGCTCTGGGCTTCAGTGACGCCCGCGGTGCACCGTAGGCAGGTGTCCGACACCCGCCGTACCGATCTGGTACTCCTCCTTGTCGCGCTCGTCTGGGGTTCCAGCTATCTGTCCGCCCAGACGGCCACTTCCGCCCTGCCCGTTCTGGTCGTCCTGTTCGTGCGGTACGCGTTCTCCGCGCTCGCCTGCCTCGGCCTCGTCGCCGCCCGCCGGGGCGGACCCCGGGGCGCGCGCCGGTGGACCCGTGACGAGATCCGGGCCGGGGTGCCGCTGGGGGTCACCCAGGCCGCCGTCCTCGTCGTGGAGACGTACGGTGTCGCGCACACCAGCGCCGCCAATGCCGGGCTGATCATCAGCCTGACCATCGTGCTCACCCCGCTCCTCGACCGCGCCGGCCGGCGCGGCGGGCTGCCTCCCGTGTTCTTCGCCGCCGCCGGGGTGTGTGTCCTGGCGGTCGGACTCCTGATGTCCGGCAACGGCTTCCACGGTCTCCGTCTCGGCGACCTGCTGATGCTCGTCGCCGCGCTGGTGCGGGCGGTGCATGTCGTGCTCGTCGGACGGCTCACCGCACGCCGGTCGATACGCCCGCTGCACCTGACGGCGGTGCAGACCCTCGTCGGCTCGGCCCTGTTCCTGGCACCGGCCGCGCACGACCTGCCGACGCTGGCCCACGCCGACACCGCGACCTGGGCGCAGCTCGTCTATCTCGCCCTGTTCTGCAGCGTGTTCGCGTTCCTCGCCCAGACGTGGGCCGTGCAGCGCACTTCGGCCAGCCGGGCCAGCCTGCTCCTTGGCACCGAACCGATCTGGGCCGCCGCGGTGGGCATCACCCTCGGCGGCGAACACCTCACCTGGCTCACCGGCCTCGGCGCGGCCCTGATGGTCGGCGGCACCTACTGGGGCCAGTCCGTGGAACGGGCCCATCGCAGCGCCGCCGAGCCCATGCGGACCGGCGAAACCGCCGTCACCGCCGCGACGGCGCAGGGCACCGAGGCTCGCAGCGCTACAGCTCAACGCCTTGAAAGCGCCACAGCTCATCGCCTCGAAAAGGACACCCCATGCCCGACGACGACACTTACCGGCAGCTGATCTCCCTCCTCGACACCTCCTCCGTCGACTACCGCCTCATCGACCACGAACCCGAGGGCGCCACCGACACCGTCAGCGCGCTGCGCGGACACCCCGTCTCCCAGGCCGCCAAGTGCATCGTCCTGCGGGTCAAGGTCGACCGCCGCACCACACGTCATGTGCTCGCGGTCGTCCCCGGAGACCGGCGGGTGGACCTGGACGCCGTACGGACACTCTTCGCGGCCCGCTATGTCGGTTTCAGCGACGCGGAGACCGCGCAGCGCCTGGCCCGGGCCGTCCCCGGCAGCGTCCTCCCGTTCAGCTTCGACCCCGACCTCGAACTCGTTGCCGACCCGGACGTAGTCGCACAGCCGCGGCTGTACTTCAACGCCGCCCGCCTGGACCGCTCCCTGGTCATCTCGGGCCCCGCCTACGCCGAACTCGCCCGGCCGCGGGTCGCGCACATTGCGAGCCCGGCGCCGGCGTGACGCCGCTCAGTCCGTCGGAACCGGCTCGTCCGCCAACTCCCGCAAGGGCCACGTGCCGTCCACCACCGCGTCCGTCTCGCCCTTGCGACGCAGGAAGCTCTGGAAGTCGGCGGCCCACTCGGCGTACCACTCGATCTGCCGGCGGTGCAGCTCCGCCGGGCCGAGGGCCGCGACCTTCGGGTGGCGGTCGGCTATCGCACAGGCCAGCTTGGCCGCGGCGAGCGCGTCGGCCGAGGCGTCGTGGGCGGTGTCCAGAGACACCCCGTACTCCGTGCAGACCGCTTCCAGGTTGCGCTTGCCGCGGCGGTAGCGGTCCACGGAGCGGTCGATCGTGTACGGGTCGATGACGGGCGCCGGATCCACGCCGCCCAGCCGGTCGCGCAGCGACGGCAGACCGTACCGCCGCAGCTCCGCGGAGAGCAGGGTCAGGTCGAAGGCCGCGTTGTAGGCGACGACGGGCACGCCCGTCTTCCAGTACGCGACGAGGACCCCCGCGATCGCGTCGGCCACCTGATCGGCGGGCTTGCCCTCGGCGGCCGCCCGTTCGTTCGAGATCCCGTGCACCGCCACCGCGTCCGCCGGAATCTCCACGCCCGGATCGGCCAGCCACTCACGGCGCCCTATGGGCTCTGAATCCTTGACCTCGATCACGGCACCCGTGACGATGCGCGCCTCGCGCGGATCCGTCCCGGTCGTCTCCAGGTCGAAGCCGATCAGCAGCTCCCGGTGCCAGCCCATGGGCGGCCCCCCTTTCTCGTGGTGCTTTCCCCCAGTGGTCTCCACGATCCCATGCACCACTGACAATCCGAGGGCCGCATTCCGCTTCCCCCGGTCCTCAGCGTGCCGGGAGCATCAGGACACCGGCCGTGAATCCGCCCAGGCCACCTCGAACTCCTCGCGGTATGTGGAGAAAAGCCCCTCTTCGTCGACCTCGTCCGGTTTGACCACCCGGCCACCGCCGCGCAGCACCAGCACCGGCGCCTCCATGCCGCGCGTCCGGCGCAGATAGGACTGCACGACCGCGATGCCGTCCGAGCCGTCCCCGTCCACGAGGTACGCGGTGAAGCGGGGTGTCTCGTCGTAGACCTGGATCTCGAAGGCGCCCGGGTCGCGCAGCTTGGACCGCACCCGCCGCATATGCAGGATGTTCATCTCCACGGCGCGGCTCAACTCGCCGCGCTTTATGCCGAGTTCCCGCTCGCGCCGCTTCACCGCACTGGAGGCGGGGTTCAGGAACAGCAGCCGCACCCGGCAGCCCGACTCGGCGAGCCGCACGAGCCGCCGCCCGGAGAAGTTCTGCACCAGCAGGTTCAGGCCGATGCCGATGGCGTCGAGACGGCGGGCGCCGCCGAACAGGTCCTCGGCGGGGAACTGCCGCAGCAGCCGCACCCGGTCGGAGTGCACGCCGACCACGTCCGCGTACCGGTCGCCGACCAGGTTCTCGACGGCGTCGACGGGCAGTCTGCGCGCGGAGGGCACGTCGCTGCCGGCGCCGAGTATCTCCAGGAGTTTCGACGCGGCACGCTCGGCCTGCGCGAGGACCGCCTCGGACAGCGCCCGGTTGCGCGAGACGACGTTCCGGGTGACTTCCAGTTCGTCCAGGGCGAGTTCGACGTCGCGGCGCTCGTCGAAGTAGGGCTCGAAGCACGGCCAGTGCTGCACCATCAGCTCGCGCAGCTGCGGCAGGGTCAGGAAACTGAGCACGTTGTCATCGGCGGGGTCGAGCAAGTACCCCTTGCGGCGGCTGACTTCGCGTACGGCGACCGCGCGCTGCACCCACTCCTGTCCGGCGGGTCCGGCGGCGGCGACCACCCATTCGTCGCCGTGGACGGGTTCGTAGATGGGACGGAGAACAGCGGCCACGACCGCGCGCAGCCGCTGCTCGACCAGGTTCAGCCAGATGTAGGCGCGCCCGGCTCGCTGGGCGCGCGTACGCACCTCGCGCCAGGCGTCGGCGCCCCAGTCCAACTCCGGTCCAATAGATCCCATTTCCATCGGCCGCGCCAGGGACACCGCGCCGGGTGGGACATCTGTGGAGTTCCCCTCGTGACCCTCGTCACCAGGAGGCAACTCCAGCCCTCCCGAGCCCACCCGTGCACCGCCTTCCGCTCCCCCGAGCTCTTGCGTGGAGCAAGCCCCCACTCAACGATCAAGGAAGGGTACTCCGGGAGCGGTCGGCGGTGCAGCCCGATGGACAGGTCGTTTCTCAACTACCGTTTTGCGCTTGCCCGTTCTGATCGGCGAGCGCGGGCGGAGTGAGCGGATTCATAGCCGTGACGTCGCGCGGGGCGATGGAGAAGCCCTGCCAGTGGACCGGCATGGGCTGCTGGTCCTCGTCGCGCGCGATGTGGTGGAAGCCGACGTTGACCCAGACGACGGGGTGGGCGAGCGACTGCCCGTTGACCCACTTGTCGACGGAATTACCGGCTCCGGTACCGCAGTTGATCGGGTTGTTGCTGGCGAACTGTTCGCACCTCTTGTACTCGGTGAAGTAGATGTCGTGCTTGGTGAAGCTGCGGCCCGGGTACTTGGTGGTGGCGCCCGGGACGATCTCGTAACTACGCGCGTGCTCGTCCTTGTTCTTTCCGACCCTGCTGACGACGCGCCACCAGCGCATGTTCTTGGCGTCGCCCGCGAGCTCCTTGGTGATCTTGGTGCGGGTGGTCTTGTTGGTCGGCCCCTCGTTGCCGTTGGCGGGCGGGCTGACCTTGGAGTCGTACTGCTCGACGGTGCTCCTGGAGGAGCCGTCCAGGCCGAAGTTGAGCTTCCAGAAGACGTTGTGGCTGTGGCTGGTGGCGTAGGACTTGGCGCCCTTGCCGATCGGCCAGCCGCGACCGTCGCCCGCGTCGTAGTCACCGGGCGAGAGGCTGCCGGTGGCGCCGACGTTCATGTTGACGGTGCCGTCGTCCTGGAAGCGCCACTCGGTGATGTACTCGTACCAGCCGACCTGGTTGACGGTGTAGATCAGCAGGTCCTTGCCCTGGGTCTGATAGACCTTGTTCGCCGTGTCGCCCTGCATGCGGTAGGCGTGGCCGCGCGTGCGGGTCGTGGTGCACAGGCCGTTGGCGGTGGGGCGGTCCGGGTTCCAGGCGTTGGGGATCTTGACCTTCTTGATGGTGCCGCCGGGACACTCGCCCGGGGCCAGATCCATCAGCCCCTGCCCGAAACCGGCGCCGGTGAGGTCGTCGTACTCGGCCTGGCCGTCGTCGTAGGGGACGTGGATCTGGGCGAGCTTGGCGCTGGTGAGGACCTTGATGGGGGTGGCCTCACCCTTGGGCTGGTACGAGATGTCCTCCAGGACGAGCCCGGCCTCGCTCTCGTAGTGCCAGCACATCCGCCAGGTGGTGCCGGTGGAGAGCTTCTGCTCGATCCGGAAGTCCGCGCTGCAGGCGGGGGCCGCCGCGGGAGCGGCCTTGGGCTGGGCGACCGCCGGCCCCGCGGACGTCGCCGCGCCCACGGTCAGTGCGGCCACCGAGAGGCCCACCGCCGCCCGGCTGCGGGCACGGCTGTTTTTGTTCACGCGCATGACGAAGAGACTCCTTGCGAAAGCAGAGAAGTGAGTGAGTTGGAGAAGTGAACCGAGAGCGGGCGGCGCCGGCTAACCGAGCTTGCCGACCTTGCGGGTGCTCAGGTCGATCACCACGTCACGGCTGTCGATCCACGGCCCGTTCTTCACCTTGGGGAAGAGCCGTACGCAGCGGTGCGTGCCGCAGTCCGCGAGCGTGGCGGGCTGGGCGCCCGAGGCCGCGCGGTAGACCATGCTGTTGAGGATCAGCTGATCCGGCGAGGTGAGTTCCTTCCCCGTGGCGTCCTTGTAGTCGGCCCTGAGGCCCGCGCCGAGCGGGTCGGCGATGAGCAGCTGCGCGGCTTCGGTCATCTCGTCGCGGCTGATGGGCGGCTGGACACCGTGCTGGGTGTCGGTCCGCTCGACCTTCCCGGTGTCCAGGTTGACGGTCTTGGTGACGAGCGCGTCGTCCTTGTAGTCGTAGAACCGGACCTCGGCGCGGCGTGGCGCGTTCGGGTCGTCCAGTTCGTCCGCGTCCGGCTCGGCGAGGTCGACGCCGATCCGCTGCGGGCCGCGGTCCCCTTCGACGTCCTCGGCGGAATTGCGCAGCTGCCGGTTGAGCGCGATCTGTTCGACCCGCTCGGTCTCGTCGTCGGTCAGCGGGTCGCGGCCCTTGCCCTTGTCGCCTTCGGCCGGCGCCTCCTCGACCACGCCGGGTTCGGCCGCCGCCTGCCCCTGCTGGCCCGCCTCCTGAGAGGTCCCGCCGCTTCCCTTGGCTCCGCCCGAGTCGTCGGCCCCCGCGGAGCCCGGCAGAGTGATACCGATCATCACGGCCGTCCCGGCAACCGCGATGGCGGCACCCGCCACCACCTTGCCCAGATGGCGGTGCACTATGTTGCGCACATTTCCCCCTACTCCCCCGGATCCGTCTAGGAGTGTTCGAGCCCCACTGGTTCGGCATACGACGTATGCCTGGTCATTGGGTAAGAGGGACGTAAGTCATAGGAGGTTCCCTCACTTTCGGGGAGACTCGGCCCGGAGCAGCCCCCAGGGGCACGGCACAACTGGAAGAGTCGTATCCATGCAGGTCTGGCCTGGAGAGGCATATCCACTCGGTGCCACGTACGACGGTGCCGGTACCAATTTCGCGGTCTTCTCGGAGGCCGCCGCCCGTATAGAGCTGTGTCTGCTGCACGACGACGGCTCGGAGACCGCGGTGGAACTGCGGGAGAGCGACGCGTTCGTACGCCACGCCTATCTGCCCGGAATCATGCCCGGGCAGCGCTACGGCTTCCGCGCGCACGGGCCGTACGCGCCCGGCCGCGGCCAGCGCACCAACTCCGCGAAGCTGCTGCTCGATCCGTACGCGCGCGCGATCAGCGGTGCGGTGGAGTGGGGCGAGGAGGTGTACGGCTACCACTTCGGTGAGCCCGACAAGCGCAACGACCTGGACTCGGCGCCGCACACCATGACGTCGGTCGTGGTCAACCCGTACTTCGACTGGGGCGACGACCGGCCGCCACGCACCGAGTACCACCACACGGTGCTCTACGAGGCCCATGTGAAGGGCCTCACGATGCAGCACCCGGAGCTGCCCGAGGAACTGCGCGGCACCTACGCGGCGCTCGCCCACCCGGCGATCATCGAACACCTGACCAAACTGGGCGTCACCGCGCTGGAACTGATGCCCGTGCACCAGTTCGTGAACGACCACCGTCTGGTGGAGATGGGCCTGAACAACTACTGGGGCTACAACACGATCGGCTTCTTCGCCCCGCACAACGCGTACGCCTCCTGGGGCGACCGCGGACAGCAGGTCCTGGAGTTCAAGTCGGCGGTCCGGGCCCTGCACGAGGCCGGGATCGAGGTCATCCTGGACGTCGTCTACAACCACACGGCCGAGGGCAACCACCTGGGTCCGACGCTGTCCTTCAGAGGCCTCGACAACGCCTCGTACTACCGCCTCTCGGAGGACCAGCGCTACTACACGGACACCACGGGGACCGGCAACTCCCTGCTGATGCGCTCCCCGCACGTGCTCCAGCTGATCATGGACTCGCTGCGCTACTGGGTCACCGAGATGCACGTCGACGGATTCCGCTTCGACCTCGCGGCCACCCTGGCGAGGCAGTTCCACGAGGTGGACCGGCTGTCGTCGTTCTTCGACCTGGTGCAGCAGGACCCGGTGGTCTCCCAGGTGAAGCTGATCGCCGAGCCCTGGGACGTCGGCGAGGGCGGCTACCAGGTGGGCAACTTCCCGCCCCTGTGGACCGAGTGGAACGGCAAGTACCGCGACACCGTACGGGACATGTGGCGGGGCGAGCCGCGCACGCTGGCGGAGTTCGCGTCCCGTCTGACGGGCTCCTCCGACCTCTACCAGGACGACGGCCGCCGCCCCCTCGCCTCGATCAACTTCGTGACGTGTCACGACGGCTTCACGCTGAACGACCTCGTCTCGTACAACAACAAGCACAACGACGCCAACGGCGAGGACAACCGCGACGGCGAGAGCCACAACCGGTCCTGGAACTGCGGTGTCGAGGGCGAGACGGACGACGAGTCGGTCCTGGCCCTGCGCGGGCGTCAGAGGCGCAACTACATCGCGACGCTGATGCTCTCCCAGGGCGTGCCGATGCTCAGCCACGGCGACGAGTTCGCGCGTACCCAGGGTGGCAACAACAACGGGTACTGCCAGGACAGCGAGGTGTCCTGGGTGCCGTGGCCGGAGGAGGACGGCGAGCTCCTCGAGTTCACCCGCGCGATGGTGTGGCTCCGCCGAGACCACCCGGTCTTCCGGCGTCGCAGGTTCTTCCACGGGCGTCCCGTCCAGGGCACCCACGACGAGTTGTCCGACATCGCGTGGTTCACCCCGGAGGGCCAGGAGATGACCCAGCGCGACTGGGGCTCGGCGACGGCACGCGCCCTGTCCGTCTTCCTCAACGGCAACGCGATCTCCGAGCCGGGCCCGCGCGGGGAGCGCATCTCCGACGACTCCTTCCTGCTGATGTTCAACGCCTCGCCGGGGCCCCTGGAGTTCGTGGTGCCGGTCAATCACGGACGCCAGTGGCAGGTGATCGTCGACACGGCACGCCCGGAGGGAGTGGCGCCGGGAACGGGCGCGAAGGTCGAGGCCGGGGACCGGCTGTCCCTGGTCGACCGGAGCATGACGGTGTTGCAGCGGCCCGCCTAGGCGATGCGTCAGCCGTTTCCCGTGGTGCACGCGCGCGTAGAGGGTCCCTCGCTCCACGCGCGCGTGCCCGTTTGCAGGCGTCGATGACACGAAAGGCGGCAGGGCGGGTACGTAGGTTCCCATGACACCTGAGCGTCCAGAACCGGTGACTCCCGAGCCCGTGGTTCCCGCCGTGCCGACCGCCACGTACCGGTTGCAGCTCCAGCCGGAGTTCCCCTTCGGGGCGGCCGAGGCGGCCGTGCCGTATCTGGCCTCGCTCGGCGTCTCTCATCTGCACCTGTCCCCCGTCCTGGAGGCGGTCCCGGGCTCGACGCACGGCTACGACGTGGTGGACCACGCGCGCGTACGGGGCGAACTGGGCGGGGAGGACGGGCTGCGCTCCCTGGCGCGCACCGCGCGGGAACACGGTCTTGGGCTGGTCGTGGACATCGTGCCGAACCACATGGCCATGACCCCGCGGCACAACCGCCCCCTGTGGGAGGTGCTGCGCGAGGGCCCCGAGTCGCCCTACGCGCGGTGGTTCGACATCGACTGGGACGCCCAGGGAGGACAACTGCTGCTGCCGGTGCTCGGGGGCAGGCTCGGCGCGGAGCTCGGCCATCTGAAGGTGGACGGCGACGTACTGCGCTACTACGACCAGGTGTTCCCGCTGCGCGAGGGCACCGAGAAGCTGCCGCTGCCGCAGCTGCTCGACGCGCAGTGGTACCGCCCGGCGTGGTGGCGGCTGGCCAGGACCGAGCTCAACTACCGCCGGTTCTTCAGCATTTCGGAGCTGATCGGGCTGCGCGTCGAGGACCCGGAGGTGTTCGCGGCGACCCACGCGAAGATCCTGGAACTGCTCGACGACGGCGTGGTCGAGGGGCTGCGCATCGACCACCCGGACGGGCTCGCGGACCCGGACACATATCTGCGCCACCTGCACGAGGCGACCGGCGGGCGTTGGACGGTGGTCGAGAAGATCCTCGCGGACGGCGAGCCGCTGCCCGCCGCGTGGCCCGTCGCGGGCACCACCGGCTACGACGCGCTGCGGCAGGTGGACGGCCTCTTCGCGGACCCCGCGGGCGCGGGCGAACTCCTCGGCCAGTACCGGCGTTTCGCAGCCCCTCAGAGCGACCGGGGCGGCCACTGGGAGGCGACGGTGCGCCGGGCGGCGTACAAGGTGGTCACGCACGAACTGGCCACGGAGGTCGACCGCCTCACGCGCGTGGCGAGCCGCCTGTGCACGGCCTCCCCGGACCCCGCGCTGCGCGACCACGCCCCCTGGGCGCTGGGCACCGCGCTGCGCGAACTCCTCGTACGCCTTGAGGTGTACCGGCCCTACCCCTCCTCCGACGCCGCCCTGGTGGTCACCGAGGAGGCCGCCGCCGAGGCCCGGGCGGTCTTCACGGTGCCCGAGGAGGCGCACGCCGTGGACGTCGTACGGGACCTGGTGCTCGGGCGGGCCGGTGACGGGCCCGGGCACGCGGAGTTCCGAGCCCGGTTCGCACAGACCTCGTCCGCGCTGCGGGCCAAGTCCGTGGAGGACACGGCGTTCTACCGCTATGTGCCCCAGCTGTCGGCGAACGAGGTGGGCGGGAACCCCGGGAGCCCGGCCGTGTCCCCGGAGGACTTCCACGCCTACTGCGCGCGCGTGCAGCGCGACTGGCCCGCCACCGGAACCGCCCTGTCCACCCACGACACGAAACGCAGCGCCGACGTACGTGCCGCCCTCTCCGTGCTCACCGAGTGCCCCGGGCAGTGGGCCGACGTCCTGGCCGAGGTGACCCGCGAGGGCGCGGGCGTGCCCGACCCGCAGGTGGCGTGGGCCGCGTGGCAGACGGTGTTCGGGCTCGGCCCGGCCGACCCGGAGCGGGTCCAGGGGGCCCTGCTGAAGCACATCCGGGAGGCCGGACTGCACACCGCCTGGACCGAGCAGGATCCCGCCTACGAGGACGCGGTGGCGGCGTTCGTCGCGGCGGGGCCCTGCGGGGCGCCAGGGCGGCGCGTGGCCGACTTCCGGGCCGCCCTGGCGCCGCATGTGCGGGCGAACGTCCTGGGGGCCGCTCTGGTCCACCTGACGATGCCTGGGGTACCGGACGTCTACCAGGGCACCGAGGGCGAGTACCTGGCGCTGGTGGACCCGGACAACCGGCGGCCGTTCGCACCTCTGGAGCAGGAGTCGGCGAAGTCCGCGCTGACCACGGGGGCCCTGCGGCTGCGCGGGCGGCGCCCCGCCGTCTTCGGCGACCCGGCGACGTACGGGCCGCTGACGGCACAGGGCCCCGGCGCCGCGCACTGTGTGGCGTTCGTACGCTCCGGTGAGGTGGTCACGGCAGTCACCCGGCTGTCGCTGCGGCTTGCGGAGGCGGGCGGCTGGCGCGACACCCTGCTCCCGCTTCCCGAGGGACGGTGGGGCGATGTGCTCACCCCGGGGCGGGAGTTCACGGGGCACGCGCGCGTGGCGGAGCTTTTCGAGCGGTTGCCCGTGGTGCTGCTCGAGCGGGTCAGCGAAGGCGCACCGCAAGGCTCCGCGGTGAGCGGCTGATCAGGCCCTCCGGGGTGGGCCGGAAGCCCGGGACCCACCGGAGGTCCGGCAGGACCGTCAGGAGGGCGCGCAGGCCGTGTTCGGCGGTGAGCCGGGCGAGCAGGGCACCGGGGCACAAGTGCCGTCCGGAGCCGTACGCGAGCTGCCCGGGGTCGGTGCGGAAGGCGTCGTAGCGGTCCGGGTCGGCGAACCGTGCGGGGTCACGGCCCGCGGAACCCACCAGACACGCCACGGTGGCGCCCACGGGTATCGCGCCGACCGGCTCGACGGCCCGCCGCAGCACGATGTGCAGCGGCGGATCGCGGCGCAGCGACTCGGCCCAGGCGTCGGCCGTCAGCGCGGGACGGAGGCGGACGATCCCCAACTGGCCCGGGTGATCGAGGAGGTTGGCGAGGAACGACGCCAGGCCCCGGGCGGTCGCCTCGCCGCCCGCACCGAGGAGGGACCCCGAAAGGCCGATGACGGCCTCGTCGGACAGCGGTCGCCCGTCGGCCCGCGCCGTGCACAGCGCCGACAGCAGATCGGTGCCCGGGTGGGCGCGGCGGCGGGCGATGTACGGCCGCAGGAAGGTGTCGAGGTCGGGGTGGTGGCCGCCGAGATGGTCGAGTCCCGTGCGGCACCAGGCGTGCACGCGCGCGGTCTCCTCGTACGGCAGCCCGAGCGCGGCGACGGCCGCCGCGGTGGGCAGCCATTCGCAGAACTCGGCGACGAGATCGGCCTCCTGGCGGCCGGCGAGACGGCGGGCGAGGACGTACGCCGTGCGGGCGACACCGGCGGTCAGGGCGGTCAGCGCGGCTCCCCGGAACGCCGGGGAGACCACGGCCCGGTGCGCGCTGTGCGTAGGGCCCTCCAGGTGGGCCAGGGTGCGTCCGGGCGGCACGGCGACGAGCCGCGGGTCCGCGAGCGCGGCGCGCACATCGGCGTACCTGCTGACCAGCCAGGCGCCGAACGGCTCGTCGTACACGAGGGGATGGCGCTCGCGCAGGACGCGGTACAGCGGGTAGGGGTCGCGCTCGGTGCCGGGGGCGAGGAGGCTCGGGGGCGACGGGCGGTTCTCCGCCGGCGGTCCCGTCCGTGTCGCCGAGCCGGGGCCGGTCCGGGGCAGCGGACTCGGCAGCGCGGCCATGCTCTCCGGCCACTGACTCAGCGGCTCGGAGGGATCCCCCGGCCACGGGCTCAACAGTGGAGACGCCTCCGCCGGCCGAAGGCTCCCAGATGCGGGTCCGTCATCCAGGAGGGCACCCGGAGTCGAAAACCGCGGCGGTCCCGTCGGTATGGACGCCGGTGCGCCTTCGCCGGGAAGACCGTGAGGACACAGCACCGCCGGCCTCCCGCCTCGGGTCTGCGCGCTGGACCCGCGCGCGGTTGGTCCCAGCCGACCACCGCGACGCCCGGACCGCAGGCCTCGTACACCCGTACGGGTGACGCAGACGCCTCCTCGCGGCACCGGCGGTCGCGGCACCGCTCCGCGCGAGGCCGAGGCATGCATCCGAGGCGGTCGGCGAGACGTTCCGGACGCTCCGAGGGCGGGGCGTGCATCAGCGGTGAATCCGCCGTCTGTCGGTGCACACCCCCCTGCCAGCGGTAAATGCTATTTGGCGCCCCCTGGAGCCGCCCCATCACTTCCTTGACACTTCACTCAGTCCGTGGAGTACTGCGGAAAGCGACGCAGGGCGGACAAGTCGGGGGTGAGTCTCCTGCCGGAGTTGCGCTACCTCACTGTGACCGAAATCGTCTCGACCGCCCGGGCGTTGGCAGCTCACCGTCCCGGCCTGTGCGCGCTCAGACAAGTCGGTGTCTCGCGCGGGGGCAGACCTCTCCTCCTGCTGTCCATGGGCCACGCACCGCGCGCGGTCCTTGTCGTGGCGGGCGCGCACGCGAACGAGCCGACCGGCGGCTCGACCGTGCTGGCGGTGGCCGAACGCGTACTGCACGAGCGGGAGTTGCGGGCCGGCACCTCCTGGCACTTCCTGCTCTGCGCGGACCCGGACGGGGCGAGCCTCCATGTGACGCCGGCGCCGCGCACCCTGTTCGACTACCACCGCGGCTTCTTCCGTCCGGCCGGGCCCGAGCAGCCGGAGTGGTCCCCCTCCGTGCTGCCGCCCGACCAGTTGCCGCCGGAGACCCGCGCCCTCACCCGGGTCATCGACGAGGTGCGGCCCTACCTCCAGGTCAGCCTGCACGGGACCGATCTGGGCGGCAGCTGGGTGCAGTTGACCAAGGACGTCCCCGGACTCGCCGAGCCGTTCGCCAAGTCCGCGGCGGAGCTGCACATCCCGGTGGAGACGGCCGCGTCGGACGCCGCCGGCTGGCCCGCCTCCGGGCCCGGGGTGCATGTGATGCCGGCGCCCGGCTCGGACGCGGCGTACCCGAGCATGCCCGACGACGCACGGCACAGCACCTGGTACCACGCCCACCGGTACGGCGGTCTCACCGCGGTGGTCGAAGTGCCGATGTGGGCCAGTGACCTGGTGGACGATCCGGCGCCGCACCCGGCTCCCGCGGCGGCGATGCGACGGCTGGCGCACCGGCTGCTGTGGGACGCGCTGCAGGTGGAGGGGGTGCTCAAGGCTGCGCTGCCGCGGCTCCATGGCCTCGACGGCCCGCTCCTGCGCGCCTCGAAGTGGGCGCTGGACCTGGTGCCGGGCCTGGCCGACGACTGGGTCCGGACGCCGCCGACGAACACGACGATGGCGTACGTCGGCAGTGTCGACGCGTTCGGGCGCCGGATCCCGCTGCGGGCAGCCGCGATGCTGCTGCGGGTCCTGCGGGAGGCCGGCGACCGCGAGGTACCGCGTCTCGAACGGCTCGTCGCCACCTGGAGCGATGCCTTCGCCGAACGCTTCCGTGCCCGCTGGGTTCCCTTGGAGCACCAGGTCGAGCACCAGGCACGTACGGTGATCGCGGCCGCCCGCCACGCACGTGACGCGCAGTCCTGAATCGGCCTCTACGGAGTCAGCCTCCGAGCGCGAACACCGACCCCGTCTCGACTCCCATCATGCAGGTGTTCGAGAAGGTGTGCGTGTACTCGGTCCGTCGGCCGTTCCACTCGCCGCGCGCCGAGGCGGTGACCGGCGCGTAGATCATCGGGCAGAGGACGTCGGCCCTGACCGGGATGCGGGTGATGTCCCCTTCGGCGGCCCGGAGTTCCTCGCAGGCCTGTGCCGCGTGGGCGTGGCCCTGGGGCGGGTCGCAGAGCAGCAGTGTGCCGCGGGTGTCGCTGGACCGGGCGTCGCCGGTGGTGACCGTGAGGTACAGCCAGTTGCCTTGGACGGCCTGCTGAGGCATCGCCGGGGCCGCGCCCACGGTGAGGAGGGCGACCGCCGCGAGCAGACCGCCCCGTACCGCTTGAGTGGTTTTCGTCATTCCCGATGCATCGGCACCGCGGCCTGCGAACCCCACCCCGTCTCACCCGAACGGGAGTGCACGCGCGCGTGCCGTCCGGCGAGTTCGAACGCGGCGAGCACCACGCGCGCCTGGTACTCGACCTGACGCGCGACCGGGATCCAGCGCGCCCCGCAGCCGTCGCGGTAGTCGGCGCACCACTCGTCGATCAGCCGGTCGAGCTCCGGCAGCGCTCCGCGCGGGTCGTGTCCGGAGCCGGTCACGAGCTGGTGCAGCAGTCCCGCGGTGCGCAGGGCGACCCGGCGGCCCGCGAGGCGCAGGGCGGTCAGCCGCGCGGTGTTGAGCGGCGGCAGTGGGCGCGCTCCACCGTCGTGCAGGTCGGGGTCCCACGAATCGGCGAGACCGGGGCCGACCAGTAAATAGTCGTCCACGGGCGCGAGGAGGCAGGCCACGTCCGGGGAGTTGTCGAGAACGGGGCGCACGCGCGCGAGGATCCCCTCCAGGAGCCGGGTGTCGTCGCGCAGGGCGTGGCTGACGGCGCGCAGCGCCGCGTCGGCGTCGGCGGGCGGTGAGGGGTCCTCCACGGCGGCGACACCCCACATGGGGGCCTCGACGACCGCTGTCACGGTGCCGTACGGGTGCGGGTGGAACCAGGTGGACTCGACCGCGGCCTCCGTGATGGCGGCCGCGAGGTCTCCCCTGCGCGGCGGCGGGATGCGGTAGACGGCGGGGCCGAGCGTCGGCCAGTACAGGGTGTCGTACGGGCCGAGTTCGCGCGGGATGCCGAGGCGGGTCGCGGTGTGCGCGACGCGCTGGGCGATTCCGGGCAGCTCGCGGGTGAGCTCGACGAAGGCGCCGCCCACGTCGACGCCGTGCAGGGAGCACTGCAGGAAGGGCCGCAGTTCGTCCTGGAGGTCGAGGAGGGTGCGGGTCTCGGGCAGGGTCGCCCCTTCCGCGCCCTCGGGCAGCCATTCGGGCTGCTCCAGGAAGCCGGGCCGGAAGAAGTGCCTGAAGTAGTTGCCGAGGGTGTACGGGCCCGAAAGCCAGGCCTCGTTGCGGCGCGCGCCGTCGGGGTCCAGGCAGAGCAGCAGGTTCCAGGTGGCGTCGGCGCCCTCGCACAACCGGGGGTCGGCGAGCGCCCGTTCGGCAAGACGCAGGGCCGTGGCACCGCCCACGGGTTCGTTGGCGTGCGGTCCGGCGACGACGAGGGCCTGACGGCTGCCGTGCCCGACGGACAGGAGCCACAGCGGCGTGCCCGCCCGTGACGTGCCCACGCGGCGCAGTCGGGCGTCGCGAGGACGGCGGGCGACGAGCGTGGCCGCACGGGCTCCCAGCTCGTCCACAGTCGGGTAGCGGAGGAGCGGCGGCAGGGCACACCTCCACTCTGAGTGGTGCCGTCGGTTCACCTGATGTGCATGGTGTACGCACAGTCAGTCACGCCTCTTGGGGTACGTCAACACCGTGGAGCGTAAGGAGAGTCGGCGAAAACTGAGCGCAAATCCCAGGCCAGAGCTCAGTCGGCGGGGGGCCGCGCGGGGCAGTTCCACGCGAGCCGGAACGTCACCCGGGCGGTCAGTCCGAGGCCAGCCGGAACGTCATCCGCCCGAAGCCGATCTGGTCGCCGTCCTTGACGACGGCGGCGCCGATGACGCGCCGTCCGTTGACGGTCGTGCCGTTGGTCGAGCCGAGGTCGCGCAGCACCCACAGACCGCCCTGCCGGCTCAGCTCGGCGTGTATCCGGGACACCGTCTCGTGGTTGAGCCGCAGACCGTTGGCGGGGTCGCGGCCGATCCGCAGCGGGTACATGCCCGCCGGCTGGGGCAGCAGCAGCTTCGGGAGCTTCTCGGCCTGCCAGGCCCTGCGCACCCGTACGGAGAAGCCGGAGACCGCCTCGACTGTGCCGAACACCAGCTTCGACCAGCGGTTCTCGGTGGGCAGGTCGGCGGTGAGCACGGCCAGTTCGTCGGACCTGCGGGCGGTGAGCGCCAGCTCCATGCGGCGGATGAACGTGTCGTGCGAGAGGCGCCCGAGGGCGACGCCGTCACGGAGCGCCTTCAGCGCCCGGTCGCGCTCCGCGTCGGACAGCCGCGCGGGGTACGTGTGGAACTCGAAGGACGACGTCACGCTCGTGATTGTCGGGCAGCGCGGGCGGGGTGTCCAGAAAACACGGAAACGACGGCTGCGGCCGACCGGACCGTTCCAGGTGGCGAACACGCGGCAAAAGGGTGGATTCGAAAGCGAATTGATCTCGCGTGAAGCACCATGGACAAGCTGCGTCACGGTGAGCGGACAACGGTGAGCGATCAACGCTGAGCGAACAAGGGGGAACCGTCAGTGCGGTTCGAGGTGTGGGCACCGCAGGCCGACCGGGTGACACTCCACTGCGAGGGCACCACGCGCGCGTTGGAGCACGATCCGGAGCGTGCCGGGTGGTGGACGGGTGACGCGGAGGCGCGGGACGGGACGCGGTACGGCTTCGCGCTGGACGACGGCCCCGTGCTGCCCGATCCCCGCTCGCGGCGGCAGCCGGACGGCCCCGACGGGCTGAGCGCGGTGGTCGACCCGGAGAGGTACGGCTGGCGCACGGAGTGGGCGGGGCGTCCGCTGCCGGGCGCGGTCCTGTACGAGCTGCACGTGGGGACGTACACGCCCGAGGGCACCCTTGACGCGGCCGCCGAGCGGCTCGGGCATCTCCAGGAACTGGGCATCACCCACGTCGAGTTGATGCCGGTGTGCCCGTTCCCCGGACGGCACGGCTGGGGGTACGAGGGTGTCTCGCTGTGGGCCGTGCACGAACCGTACGGCGGCCCCGAGGCGCTGAAGCGCTTTGTCGACCGGGCGCACGAACTCGGCCTGGGCGTCGTCCTCGACGTCGTGCACAACCACCTCGGTCCGTCCGGCAACTACCTGCCCGCGTTCGGGCCGTACTTCACGGACACCCACCAGACGCCCTGGGGCTCCGCGGTGAACCTGGACGCGCCCGGTTCGGACGAGGTGCGCGCGTATCTCGTGGGCAGCGCGCTGGCGTGGCTGCGCGACTACCGTCTTGACGGGCTGCGCCTGGACGCGGTGCACGCGCTGCGGGACAGCCGGGCGCTGCACTTCCTGGAGGAGTTGTCGACGGCCGTGGACGGCCTCGCCGCGGACCTGGGGCGGCCGCTCTTCCTGGTCGCCGAATCGGATCTGAACGACCCTCGGCTCATCACCTCCCGCGAGGAGGGCGGCCTCGGGCTGCACGCGCAGTGGAACGACGACTTCCACCATGTGCTGCACGCCGCACTGACCGGTGAGGCGCAGGGCTACTACGCGGACTTCGCGCGCGCCCCGTTCGCGTCGCTGGCGAAGACGCTGACGTCCGGCTTCTTCCACGACGGCACCTACTCGAGCTTCCGCGGGCGCTCCCACGGCCGCCCTCTCGACCGTACGCGCGTCTCGGCCCACCGCCTGCTCGGCTACGCCCAGACCCACGACCAGATCGGCAACCGCGCTCAGGGCGACCGACTCTCGGCCTCCCTCTCCCCCGGGCTGCTGGCCTGCGCCGCCGCGCTGACGCTCACCGGGCCCTTCACTCCGATGCTGTTCATGGGCGAGGAGTGGGCCGCGGGCACGCCCTGGCAGTTCTTCACCGACCACACCGATCCCGAGCTCGCCGATGCCGTACGGCGGGGCAGGCGCCGGGAGTTCGCGGCGCACGGGTGGGCCGAGGAGGACGTCCCGGACCCCCAGGACCCGGCCACCCGGGACCGCTCCTGCCTGGACTGGTCGGAGCCCGAAGAGGCACCCCACGCGCGCGTACTGGCCTGGTACCGCGACCTGATCACCCTGCGCCAGCGCCAGGCCGACCTCTCGGACCCCGACCTCGCCGCCGTCAAGGTCGCCTACGACGAGGAGGCCCGCTGGCTGGCCCTGCGGCGCGGGGACGTCCGGGTGGCCGTGAACCTCTCCAAGGAGACCGCGGAGATCCCCCTCGGCATCCGCCACGCGCGCGTGCTGGCCGCCTGGGAGCCGGTCCGGGCGCCGGGCGAGGACGGAGTGTTGAGCGTGCCGGGCGAGTCGTGTGTGGTGCTGAGGCAGGCGTGATCCGGTGGCGGGTCGAGCGGGCGTGAGCCCACAGTGGTTCAGTCGTCGCCCGTCAGTTCCGTGACGCGTTCCAGCAGGATCGGCTCCCAGGCCCGGCGCAGTTGGGTCCTCAGGAGGGCGACGGGGCTCTCGTCACGCCCCTGGAAACGGTCGGCGAGCCGGATCACGGTGTCGCAGCGGGACAGCCACAGGCCGCGCAGACAGGGGCGGGCGCCGTACCCGGCGAGGGTGGCGGCGCGTACGGCCGCGGGGGCGCCGACGGCGACGGCGAGCCCGGCGATGTCCTCGGTGGGGTCGCCGATCACCGCGTCGGTCCAGTCCAGGACACCGCGCACCCGGCCGTCGGCGCTGACGACGAGGTGTCCGCCCTTGAGGCCGTGGTGCACGAGGACGGCGGCGCCGGGCTGTCCGGCGAGCTTGACGGCGGCTGCCGCGGTGAGCTGGGCGAGCCGGGCGGGGTCGAACTCGTCGGCGGACGCGAGCTGTTCGGCGGCCCGTCCGGCGGACGTCCGCAGCGCCTCCAGGGAGCGCGGCGCGGCGCGCGGAACACCGAGAGCCTCGGCCTGTCGTACGGGCACCTCGCGCAGCCCCGCGAGGAGCGCCGCGAGGTCCGCCTCGCCGATGGCGGAGACGTCCTGTTCCTCGCCGGTGACGCCGGCCAGCTTGGTGTCGAGGGTGTAGCTCAGACCGGCGGCCCACTCGCCGTGCGCGACGCTCACCGGGACCGCCACCCCGGCATGCGGGCGGACCACGTCACGCAGCCGCAGTTCACGGCGTTGGCGTGCGGAGGCCTCGCGGTCCGGGGCGAGCCGCAGGACATGACGCGAACCGACCCACCAGGTGGAGTGTCCGCCCCCCTCGGTGATGGGCCGGACGTCGGGGCCCCGGCCCGCCGCGGGGGCGTCGGCGAGCAGGGTACGGACCAGTCGGCGGACGGCGTCCGCGGTCGGTGTCGGTGCCTGGGTCATGGTCGCGCCGCTGTCGTTCGGGGACGTGGGAACCGAGCGTGGAAGGACTTTCCGGTCGGGCGTGGGAAGAACTTCCGGTCATTCGACGATCACCAGCTCTCGGGAAGTGGTGTTGAGGCGGCGCCCGCCGTCCTCGGTCACCGTCACGATGTCCTCGATGCGCACTCCGAAGCGGCCGGGCAGATAGATGCCGGGCTCCACGGAGAAGCACATTCCGGGGACGAGGGGCAGTTCCTCGCCCTCGATCATGTACGGCGGTTCGTGGGTGGTGACGCCGATGCCGTGCCCGGTGCGGTGGATGAAGTACTCGCCGTACCCGGCCTCGGTGATGACCGCGCGGGCCGCCCGGTCGACGTCCTGGCAGGCGGCACCGGGCCGCACCGCCCGGAAGCCCGCCTCCTGCGCTTCGCGCACGATGTCGTGCACCGCGCGCTCCTCGTCGTCCGGTTCGCCGACGTGGACCGTGCGGGAGGTGTCGGAGCCGTAGCCGTGCTTGAGGCCGCCGAAGTCGAGGACGACCATGTCGCCGCGTTCGATGACGCGGTCGCCGGCCTCGTGGTGCGGGTTGGCTCCGTTGGGGCCCGAGGCGACGATGGTGAAGTCGACCTGGGAGTGCCCGAACTGCCGCAGCAGGGCGGCGACATCGGCGGCGACGTCCGTCTCCCGGCGGCCCGCGAAGGGAACCTTCCTGATCTCCTCGTACGTCGCGTCCGCGGCGGCCCCTGCAGCCGCAAGGCGGTCCAGTTCCGCCGCGTCCTTGACACCCCGCAGCATCGGCAGGGCCTCGGTGAAGGCGACGTAGCGCGTGTCCGGCAGCCGCTTCTGGAGGCCGAGCAGGTGCAGGGCCCAGGTGTTGTCGCTGACGCCGAAGCGGCCGGAGCCGGCGAGGAGGGCGCCGGTCGCCTCGTACGGGTCCTTGCCGTCGGTCCAGTCACGGAGTGCCAGCGTGGGGGCCGCCGCTGCCGCGTCCGGGGCCTCCAGGGTGGGCACGACGAGGACGGGATCCTGGCCGGGCCTGAGCACCAGCACGGTGAGCCGTTCGGTCTCCACGGGCCGGTACCCGGTCAGCCACACCAGATCGGGCCCCGGCGCGACCAGGACGCCGTCGAGCCCCGCGTCCGCGGCGGCATCGGCCGCGCGCCGCATACGGGCCTCGTAGTCACCGGCGGTGAAGGGCGCGGGTGTGCCGGTCATCCATGCCTCCGTCTTTCCCGGATTCCCCAGGGGGCTACGGGCAGCATCCTGCCCCTCCAGTGGGGCGGGCGCGAGCCGGTTGCCGCGCTCGCGTCAGCTCTCCAGGGCCAGCCGGGCGCCCAGGAGCAGCAGTACGCCCCCGGAGACCTGCTCCAGGCGCCGGCGCACGCCGGTCCGGGACAGTACGGCCTTCATCCGGCCGACGAACCACACGTACAGGCCGTAATAGCCCACCTCGTAGACCGCCCAGAGCGCGGCGAGTCCGACCATGGTGGGCAGATGCGGGGCGCCCTCGGGCACGAACTGCGGGAGGAAGGACATCGCGAAGATGGCCGCCTTGGGGTTGGCGAGGTTGAGCAGCAGACCACCTCGGTAGGAGGCCCAGTCGCTCTTCCCGGCGCCCTCCCAGCCCTCGCTGTTCACGGTTCCCTTGGAACGGAGCGCCTGCCACAGCGTCTGGACGCCGAAGCCGACGAGCACGGCCGCGCCGACGATCCGCATGACGTCGTACGCCAGCTCGGAGGCGGCAAGGAGTGCGGTCAGGCCGAATGCGGCGACGACTCCCCAGGCGAAGACGCCGGTCTCGTTGCCGAGCACCGTCAGGAAGCCGGAGCGCCTGCTGTGCAGTGAGCGCTTGATGATCAGCACGGTGCTCGGTCCGGGCGAGGCGGCGATCAGTGTGCAGGCGCCGAGGAAGGCGAGGAGGGTGCTCAGCATGCCGCCATCGTGGCGTGCGGTCCCGATCTCGGCCAACCCTTTTCCGGCGACTCGGAGTTAATGGCCAATCGTTGCCACGCCATTAGATCTAATGGTTAGATCGATTTCACCCATTAGGGCGATGAAGGGATGGGCATGCTCGTACTGGCACACATCAGTGACCTGCATCTGGATGGGACCGAGCGGGCGACGGAGCGGGCCGAGCGGGTACGCGACCGGCTGTGGGGGCTTCCCGGGAAGGTGGACGCACTCCTGGTGACCGGGGACATCGCGGACCACGGCACGGAGGCCGAGTACGAGGAGGCTGCGCGCCTTCTCGGGCTGCGCGACAGCGCGACACCCTTCCCCGTACTCACCTGCCCGGGCAACCACGACAGCCGCGCGCCCTACCGCAAGGCGCTGCTCGGGGAACCCGCTGCCGACGGGCCGGTCAACAGCGTCCATGTCTTCGACGACGCGGCCGTCCTGATGTGCGACTCCAGCATTCCGGGCCGCGACGAGGGCGAGCTCGACGAGGAGACGTACGCCTGGATCGAGGCGACGCTCGACGAGCTGAACGGCGATGTGCCGGCGCTGCTCGCCTTCCACCACCCGCCCGTGGCGCTGCACCACCCGTTGCCGGACGCCTACCAGCTGCGCAGGCCGCGCTCCCTGGCCGCGCTGCTGGAGCGGCGCCCCGAGGTGGCGGGGCTCATCACCGGCCACGCGCACACGCCCGCCGCGACCTCCTTCGCCGGGCGGCCGCTGGTCGTCGGACCCGGGGTGACGTGGACGCTGCGGCTGCCCTGGGAGGGCGAGGGAGCGGCGGACCGGGATGCTCCTCCCGGGTTCGCGTTTCATGTGCTGGACGACGAGGGGCGGTTGACCAGCCACTTCAGGGTGGTCTGAGCTCAGGTCACGACCCCTGGGGTCGTGGACAGTTGCTGTTGGTTGCCGTTCGCGTGCCGCACGGTGAGTGTGACGGACCTCCCGGGGTCGGCCGCGGCGACCGCCCGTGCCAGGTCGGCGGCCGAGTCGATCCGGGTCTCGCCGAAGGCGAGCAGGACGTCGCCGCGCACCAGTCCTGCCGCGTAGCCCGGGCCGGGGACGTGAACGCCGACGACGAGTGCGCCCGCGTCCTCGGAGGCGTCGACGGCCTCGACGCCGAGCGTTGCGCGCACGGGTTCCTTCCCCGATTCGTCCTCCGACTTCCCCGGTTCCTTCGGTTCCTTCGCGGGGGTTGAACTCCCGCTGTCCGGCGCCGACTTGGAGTCACCGGGCGATGCCGCTCCGGAGGTCTGTCCCGACGGGGCGGACTGGCCGGGCGCGCCCGCCCCCGCCGCCTGCTTCTGCAGATCCGCCAGCTTGCTCATCCCGATCACCGTGGCGCCCACGGTGCCGAGTCCGACGCCCGACAGGACCAGGACGGTCCCCACGAAGAGGCCGAACAGCAGAGTCATCAGCCGCTTGCCGCGTCGCCGCGCGGCGTGCGGACGCCGGACGCCGCCGGACGGACGGCCACCGCCCGGCTCCTGACCGGGCATCGGCTTGGGACGCAACGCGGTCTGTTCCATTGATCGCCTCCGGCAGATGCTCTACGGACCGCCCCCGGCTGTTGCTCTACCCGGCGCCCGGGCGCGCGACGATTCACGAACGAGTGAGACTGTCAAGCGCGTTCGAGAAGTTTGTCCGCCATTGTCGCCGCGGCTCCGCGCAGTGATCCGCCGTGCACCAGCTCCGTCCGGTGCACCACACGCGGCGACACCAGGGGCACGGCGACGGCTCCCGGGACACCGGTGGCCATCGCCCGGGGAAGCAGGGTCAGGCCGTGCCCGGCCGCGGCCAGCGCCGTGAGCGTGCGGATGTCGGTGCCCTCGTAGCGCAGCGCCGGGCGGAAGCCTCCACTGCCGTTCGCGGTACGAAGCTGGGCCAACGGCAGGCCCGCACCGGGAGCGTCCAGCCAGCGGGCGTCGACCAGGTCGCCGAGGCGCAACCCCGTACGGCGGGCGAGGGGATGGGACTCGGGCAGCAGCACGCAGACCGGCTCCTCCCCGACACTCCGCGTGGTCAGCGGCGCCACGTCGGGCAGCCGGAGCGGGTCGCTGGGCGCGGCGAGTCCGTCGACGAGGCCCAGGTCCGCGACGCCGGTGGCCACCGCCGCGGGGATCTCGTCGCGGGCCAGCACCCGCACGGTCACACCGGCCGCGGGGAGCGCGGCGACCGTACGCGGCCCGAGCGCCGTCGGTGCCACCGCGAGCGTCAGCCCGTGCTCGGGCGCGGCCGCCATCCGTACGACGTCGGCGCGGGCGGCGTCCAGGCGCAGCAGCAGCGGTCCCGCGTGTTCGAGGAGCCGCTCGCCGGACGCGGTGGGCACCACAGGGCGGCGGGTGAGCAGCGGCGTGCCGAGGTCCTGTTCCAGCGCGGCGATGTGCTGGGACACCGCGGACTGGGTGTAGCCGAGCTCGCGGGCGGCTTCCGAGAAGGAGGCGAGCCGGGCCACCGTGACGTACGTACGCAGGAGATGCGGGTCCATGTGCTCAAGGATCCCCGACCACATCAGCGTTGCTTATCGAGGGTGCAGAAATCATCGTTGGACGTGAACGAGCAGGGCCGCCGAGGATGTCGGCATGACGGACAACGCCACGCACACCGCTCGCCTCGCCCTCGTGGGCGACCGCTCCCCCAACGTCGTCTCGCACACCCGCGTCCCGCTCCTGCTCGACGCCCTCGCCACCCGTGACCGGCTCGTCCTCGACGCCTACTGGATCCCGTCAGAGGACGCCATGGACGAGGAAGCCGTGCGCGGCTTCGACGCCGTGTGGGTGCTGCCCGGCAGCCCGTACCGCAGCGAGGCCGGAGTGCTCACCGCCATCCGCACCGCACGCGAGGGCGGCATCCCGTTCCTGGGCACGTGCGGTGGCTTCCAGCACGCCCTCCTGGAGTACGCCCGTGACGTCTGCGGTCTCACGAACGCCGCCCATACCGAGAACGACCCCGACGCCGACGACCTCCTCATCGAGCCGCTCGCCTGTTCCCTCGTCGGCCACGAGGGAACGGTCACCATCGAGCCCGGCTCGCTCGCCCAGTCGGTGATCGGCTCCGAGCGGACGGTCGAGCGCTACTTCTGCGCCTACGGCCCCTCGCGCCACCTCGACACCCTGCGCGCCCATGGACTGCGGTTCAGCGGTCACGACGAGGACGGCCAGGCGCGGATCGCCGAACTCCCCGGCCACCCCTTCTTCCTGGCCACCCTCTTCCAGCCGGAGCTGTCCGGGGACGGCTCGCGTCCGCACCCGATCGTGCGGGCGCTGGCGCGAGCCGCAGTGGAGCACGCGGAGGCGGCGCGGTTGAACGTCAGACCGACGTCGGCACCGCAGTCCCCGACCAGTTGAAGGGGAGTGCGGGGACCCGGTCCGGTACGAAGCCGTGGGCGCGGCGGGCCAGGTCGGCGGCGGCGTAGCGGTGGCAGTCCTGGTGCCACTTCAGGATGCCGGAGAGCCAGTTCTGCAGCTCCGCCACATAGCCCTGCATGACCTGGCGCACCTCCTCGGAGAGCTTGAAGTCCTCGTACAGGATGGGCAGTTCATGAGTGGCGACGTGCTGGAACTGCTGCATGCGCTGGGTCATCAGGTCGTGGATGACATTGAGCGCGGCCGGGTAGTCGCAGCCGAAGAAGTTCTGCACGACCAGGATGCCGTTGTGGACCTCGCCCTCGTACTCGATCTCCTTCTGGTACGAGAAGACGTCGTTCAGGAGCATCGCGTAGTCCATGGCCGCGTTCTCCAGCGAGCGGACGGGGCCGCTGCGGTAGACCTCCGCCGGTACCTTCCGGCCATGGCCGATGCGGCACAGGCTCATGGTGAGTTCGGAGCCAAAGGTGGCGCGGCGCATCTCCAGGTAGTCGACCGGGTCGGGGATGCGGTGCTGGAGCTGGTTGGACAGCTCCCACAACCAGCTCTCCGTCATCACGTCGACCGCGGCCCGGAACTGGCGCCGCTCGTCCTGGTTCATGTCCGCGGCGGTGCGCTCCCAGAGGTCGATGAGACCGCGCTCCATGCCGTTCACCGGGACGGGGACCTCCTCACCGTCGATGGGCATGCAGGCCGACAGGCGCGCGGTGACCAGCTTGGCAGTGGCCAGATCGCGGCGGTTGCCGAAGACGAGCGGGTAGTAGTCGTCGCCGTAGGTGCCCCAGGCCAGCCACTGGGAGCTGACGTCTAGGGCCTCCGGCGTCGCGTCCGGGTGGATGCCCGCCGCGCACAACGGCAGGTCGTAGGCGAGGAGTTTGTCCTCGTCCCAGACGCCCTCCTGGAGCATCCCCATGTCCCGCATCCAGCCGGTGAGCCGATCCCGGGCGCCCGCCAGATGCGGGCTGAGCGTCAGCTCGAACGGCATGTAGAAGTCGGGGAGTTGCGAGGGGCCGACCTTCTGGAACGGGACGTGGGTGTACGAGCGCAGCCGCTCCGCGCCGGCCGCCGAGAGCAGCGCGCCGATGTCGACGGCGGACGTCCCGAACCCGGCGGCGCCGAAGGGCTCTCCCTGCGACAGGGCCCCCTCGTTCATGTAGCGGCTGGACCGCAGGTGCCACTCGTGGCCGCCGGACTGCCAGTCCTGGAGCCCCTGCGTGTACGCGGCGACCGCCGCGACCTCGTCCGGCGTGAGCCCCTTCTCCACGGCAAGCGCGGGCACTTCGGTGAACGCCGTGTGCTCGAACTGGTGGAGCCGGGAGGTGAGCACGTCGTTGACGGTCTCGGCGGCCTCCTGGGTCGTGCAGCCGAAGAAGGTCTCCAGGACGAGGACACCGTTGCTGAGCTCCCCCTCGTCCTCGACCTCCCGTTGGTACGAGAACAGGTCGTTGCGCAGATGCACCCCGTCCGAGAACGTCTCCATCAGCACCCGCAGCGGCCTCGACCCGGCGACGGCGACGGGCACTTCGCGGGTCGCGTACTCGACGAGCCCCGCCGACCAGGGGGCGCCGCCCACCTTGCGGCGCATCTCGATGTACTCGACGGGGTTGGAGACCCGCCCCTCGTTGATGTTGGAGAGCTCCCACAGCGACTCGTTCAGCAGATGCTCGGTGGAGACGGCGAACCGCCTGCGCCACTCGACGGACATCGAGGGCACCGTGCGCGCCCAGAGGTCGGCGAGCCCCGCCTCGACGGGGTTCTCCGGCTCCGGTACGGGAGTTGACAGGTCGAGCGGCATGAAGAGCGGCAGCCGGTCGAGGTAGGCCTTGCCGCCGTCGCGGTCCTGGCTGCGTTTGAAGATCTCCAGGAAGTGGTCGTCGAAGAAGAACACCCACACGTACCAGTCGGTGATGAGCGAGAGCGCCGGGCCGTCGCAGTCGGGGTGCGTGTACGCGCAGAGCAGCCCGTAGTCGTGCGCGTCGAGGTCGGACTGCTCCCAGACACCGGAGCCCTCCAGCATGCCCATTCCGCGGGCCCATTCGACCGAGTGGGCCCGCGCCTCGTCGAGATGCGGGTTCAGCCGCGCGGGATACGGCATGTAGAAGTGCGGGAGTTCGAACGGCTGCGTCATGGCCGGGCACTACCCAGGGCCCTCCGGGGGCATCCACGGGCCGGGACATGATCACACCATCGCGTGAATCGGCGTGTGAACGTACGCCGCACCGGCAACGTCGTGCCTAAAGCCACGGTGTACGGCCGAAGGACGGCAACTGGACGGGACTTCACCGGCTTCTGGCCGATCCCGTCCCCGTACCTCCAAGTCGCCGACAACCCTTGTGGCGGCCGCATCTACGCGCAGAGACTACGGGGGGTCACGCGTCCCCTCCCCTTCCCGGAGTCCCGATGAACCAGCCGAGCCCGTCGCACCGCCCGTTCTCACGCCGCGCCGCCCTCGCCGGACTCGCCGGAGCGGCGCTGGCCGGGTCGACAGCGTTCAGCGCGTCGGCGGCCGACCGCAAGCGCTCCGTACGCTTCGCCACCTTCAACGCCTCCCTGAACCGCGGCACCCAGGGCGCCCTGATCACAGACCTGTCGACGCCCGGCAACATCCAGGCGCAGAACGTCGCGGAGACCATCCAGAGAGTCGATCCCGACATCGTCCTGATCAACGAGTTCGACTACGACGAGAACGGCACCTCGGTCGGCCTGTTCCTGCGCAACTACCTCGCGGTGGGCCACAACGGCTCCAAGCCGATCCACTTCCCGTACCACTTCACCGCTCCCGTGAACACCGGCGTCGCCTCCGGGGTGGACCTCGACGGCAGGAACGGGGCGGTCACCACGCCGGGTTCGGACGCGTACGGGCAGGACGCCTACGGGTACGGCTGGTTCCCGGGCCAGTACGGCATGGTCGTGCTCTCCAAATGCCCGATCGACACCCGCGCGGTGCGCACCTTCCAGAACTTCCTGTGGAAGGACATGCCCGGCAACATCATTCCCGAGGGCTACTACAGCGCCGAGGCCCGCGCGATCCTGCGGCTGTCCTCCAAGAGCCACTGGGACGTGCCGGTCCGCGTCGGCCACGACACCGTGCACTTCCTGGTCTCCCACCCGACCCCGCCCACCTTCGACGGCACGGAGGACCGCAACGGGCGTCGCAACCACGACGAGATCCGGCTGTGGGCCGACTACATCGGGGGACGCAGGCGCGGCGCCTACCTGTACGACGACAAGGGGGTACGCGGCGGGCTGCGGCCCGGGGCGCGGTTCGTCATCGCGGGTGACCAGAACGCCGACCCGCACGACGGCGACAGCTACGACGACGCGATTCTGCAGCTCCTGGACCACCCGGCGGTGCGGCTGCCGAAGACTCCGCCCGCCAGCGCGGGCGGTGTGGAGGCCGCGAGGCTCCAGGGCGGTGCGAACACCTCGCACGTCGGGAACCCGGCGTACGACACGAGCGACTTCAACGACGTCGCGCCCGGCAATCTGCGGGTGGACCACGTCCTCCCGTCGAAGGGGCTGACGCCGCTGTCCAACGGGATCTTCTGGCCCACGTCGGACGATCCCCTGTACCGGCTCGTCGGGAACGGCACGACCGTGCCGACGTCCGACCACCGGATGGTGTGGCAGGACGTGCGGGTCGGCTGACGGCGAGTGGGGGCGGGCCTCCGGAGGCCCGCCCCTTCGATCCCTCAGCCTCCGGAGAACACCGGCAGCACCTCCGCCGCCACCCACGCGAGCGCGTCGGGCAGCGCCTCCGTCGTCACCGGAAGCCAGAGGGAGCAGGAGGCGAGACCGGCCTCGGCGAGCCGGCCGAGTTCGTCGTTCACACTGTCGGCGGTGGCCTCTTCGCCGCCGAGCGGCCGCCACGGCATGTCCACGGCCGGAGAGAAGCCCGGTGGCACGAGGAACGCGCCCGAGGTCAGCGCGAGGGTGTCCGGATCCCGGCCGGCCTCCTTGCCGAGCGTCGCGAGCCGTTCCCGTACGGCGGTCAGGGCGGCCGCGTCGACTCCCGAGCCGTGCCACCCGTCGCCGTACCGCAGGGCCCGGCCCAGTGCCGCGTCGCTCTCTCCGCCGATCCACACCTCGGGTCCACCAGGGGTGCGCGGCCGTACTCCCAGCCGCATCCCCTCGGCCCGGTCCTCCCACAACTCCCGCATGACGGCGAGCTGTTCGTCCATCCGCTTGCCGCGCCCGCGCAACGAGGCACCCACCGCGGCGAACTCCGCCGCGTCCCAGCCGGTGCCGACGCCGAGCGTGAAACGGCCGCCCGAGACGCGGTCGAGGGTGGCCGCCTGATGGGCGAGGACGACGGGGTTGTAGAGCGGCAGGATCAGGACGCTGGTCACCACCCGGATCCGGTCCGTCGCACCCGCGATCGCCGACAGCAGCACCAGCGGGTCCGCGGTCACCCCCAGGTCGCCCGCGAGGACATGGCTCCCTGCAACAAGGTGGTCGAAGCCCAGCCGCTCGGCCGTGCGGGCCGTCTCCAGGACCCCGTCGAGATCGCTCTCCTGTCCCGGCCACAGCCGGTGCGGTCCCACTCCGATCCGCATACCCTCAGCTCCTCTCACGCGCGTCCAGCGCGTCCCGTGTCCGCTCCACCTGTCCGGCCAGCCGTTCGCGCAGTTGCCGCAGCGCGCCGATCCGCCGGTCCAGCTCGTCGAGCCGGTCGGCGGCGGTCTCCAACGCGCCTTCGCACAGCGGCAGTTGATCCAAGGGTTCGTCCAGGCAGCCGTGGCCCAGCGGCTCCCGGATGTCGTCGACGGTCAGCCCCGCACGCAGCAGACCCTGGATGTTGGCGGCGCGGACCACGACCGACTCGTCGTAGTCCCGGTAGCCGTTAGCCGTCCGTCCGGCAGCCAGCAGGCCCTGCTGCTCGTAGTACCTCAACGACCGAGTGCTGACGCCCGTCCTGCGGGACAGCTCCCCGATGAGCATGCCGATGGATTCCCTTCGCACGCCGCGACGTTAGGGCCCTGACACTAGTGTCAGGGTCAACGCCCCGACAGCGGACGGCGGTTCGCCGTCACCGCCTGGCCTGAATCAGCGCATGCGTGCCGCTCGTGCGCCAGCGCTGCTCCTCGGCGGCGACGAGTGCGGCCTCGGTGCGGGCGTCGAGGCCGATGGTCACGTCGGACTTGAGGGTGCGCAGGGCGGCGACGGGACCCGGGAAGTACGCGGTGGGGGTCGCGAAGGGTGTGGTGGCGGGGCGGAACCGGTCGCCGATCAGGCGGCGGTAGTTCAGGTCGCCCTTCATGATCGTCACGTCCGCCCCGGCGAACTCCGCGCGCAGGTCGTCCGGCATGTCGGCGTACGGCAGGGGTGCGCAGGAGAAGGGGTGGGCCCGGACCGTGAGGCGGCCGTCGGTCATCGCCGACCAGAGGCGGTGGCCCGACTCACCGGCGGCGCCCTTCGCTGCGGCGAGGTGACGCACCGCGTCGACCACGTCCGCGGTCGTGGCGTCGGAGACGTAGTACGGGTACGGCTTCACGTGCAGGACGGCCCGCCCCGCGCGGCCATGGCGCAGGAGATGGTCGATGAGGAGCAGGTCGGGGATGAGTTCGCGGCCCGCGTTGTCCGCGACCACGCAGAGGGTGCCACCTGCGAACAGCGAACGGAGCAACTCGCTGTCATCGGCTACGAGTTGGGGGCTGCCGGCCGTTTCACCGTCGGCGCCGGCCAGGCGGAAGCCGAGGTCCGCGCGGTTGCCCCACAGCGAGCCGTGCAGCAGCGCCAACTCCTGGTCCTCGACCGGCTGGTGCGCGAGGTCGTCGAGCGCGGCGAGTTCCCCGTCCGCCTCCGGGGTGTCGAGTTCGGCAAGCTTGAAGGGGCGGAAGGGGTCGATGCCACGCCAGGGTCCAGGGGCGAAGTAGCCGACGGATTCGAGGAGTTGGCGGTAGAAGTAGCTCTCGGACCACAGGAAGGGCACGTCGAACCAGGACCGGCCGAAGTACTCCCGTCCCCACACCTCCCACTGCTCACGGCCCTCCGCCTGCGCACCGAGCGGTTCGATGACGCCCTCGGCGCAGTTCTTCAGCAGGGCGTCGAGCGCACGCTGCTGCTCGGGGGCGTACGGGAAGGCGTTGCGCACCTTGCGGATGAGCGCCGGGTGCCGCTCGGCCAGCACGCTCCACGGGAACGAGCCGGGCGCGTTGCTGAGGATCACGGGTGCGCCTTCGGCGTCAGACATGGCGGTGCGGTCCTCCGGTGCGGGACAAGGCCTCGGCAGGCACAGTAGCCTCCTTGGCCTTGTCATCATGGGCTAGCCGGTCCGCGTAACCCGCCTCGGTCCACATCAGCTTCTTGAACTGCTCGGGTGTCAGCGTCCCCTGCCACTGCAAGCCGTCCGGGCAGAACACCGACTCGCAGCCGGAGCAGTAGTACCCCGCCCGCCACAGCCGCTCCGCGCGCAGTTCACCCCTGGGCACGACGACCCTCTCGCGCGCCTCGCCGCGGATCACCACGATGGTCCCGACGAACAGCAGGACCGCGAGGAGCACCCCGCCGATCGTGTACAGCGGCTTGTCCTGCTGCACACCGGTGTACGCGAGTCCGACGCCCAGGCCGGTGAACACCATGCCTTCGAGGAAGTGCATGAACGAGTCGAAGGAGTCCGTCGCGCCGGGCGACACGGCCAACCGGTCGGCCAGGCTGCCGCGCTCGGGCTTCCCGCCGGACCTCCAGTCGGCCTTCTCGCCGGCCTTCTCACCGGCTTTCCGCTCGGAGCGGGCCTGCTCGACCGTACGCACCGAGGATCCGCCACAGCCCGGACACATCACGCCAGCTGCCCCTTGGGCCGACTCGTTCACCATGGCCGTCACAGTATCCGGCGTGTACAACGGCCTCGCGGCGCCCCGGAACCCGGGACGCCGCGAGGCACCGTACGAGATACGACAGAAGCCGGTTGTCAGAAGGTCAGCTTCCAGCTGTTGACCGTGCCCGTGTCCTGCGCGGCCGTGTCCTGGACGCGGAGCTTCCAGGTGCCGTTCGCGGTCTCGCTGGAGGCGTCGACCGTGTACGTGGTGCTGACGTTGTCCGCGGAGTCCGAGGAGCTGGAGGCCTTCAGGCGGTACGTCGAACCGTCCGGGGCGACCAGGTCGATCACCAGGTCACCGCGGTAGGTGTGGGTGATGTCGACGCCGACCTGGAGGGCGGTGGGCGCGTTGCCGGTGCGGCCGCTGACGGTGATCGGCGACTCCACGGCGGAGCCCGCGTCCGGGATCGCGACGGCCGAAGCGCTGGTGAAGGTGGTGCCCCCCGTGGAGCCGCCGGACCCGCTCACCGCCTGCACCGTCTTCGTCGCGTCCGCCAGACCGGCACCGCAGCCACCGGTGCAGGCTCCGGGCAGGGCACGGGCGTTGGTCTTGATGGCCGACTCGATCTGGGCCGGGGTCAGCGAGGAGTTCGCCGACTTCATCAGCGCCACCAGGCCCGCGATGTGCGGGGTGGCCATGCTGGTGCCCTGGTAGTAGGCGTAGGACTCCGTGGACGCGGTCTTCGTACCGGAGTTCAGCGTGGAGAGGATGCCGTTGGCCGTACCGGTGCTGGTCTGGCCGCCGGGGGCCGCGATGTCCACGAGGGTGCCGTAGTTGGAGTACGAGGCGCGGGCGCCGGTGCGGCTCGTCGCGGCGACGTTGATGACGTTGCTGCAGCTCGACGGGGAGAAGCCCGAGGTGTTGGAGTTCTCGTTGCCGGCGGCCACGACGACCGTCGTACCGCGGTTCACGGCGGCGGTGATCGCGGTCTGCGTGGCGGAGGTGCAGGCACCCGAGCCGCCGAGGCTCATGTTGATGACCTTGGCGACGTTGGTGTTGGCGGGCACGCCGGAGACCGTGCCGCCGGACGCCCAGGTGATGGCGTCGATGATGTCGGAGTCGTAGCCGCCGCATTTGCCGAGGACGCGCAGCGGGGAGACCTTCGCGTTGTACGCGATGCCCGCGACGCCCTTGCTGTTGTTGGTAACAGCGGCGATGGTGCCGGCGACGTGCGTGCCGTGCCAGGAGGAGTTGCTGGAACCAGTGCCGGTGCCGCACTCGTCGGTCGCGTACCAGTCGCCCGGGTCGGCCGGGTTGCTGTCGCGCCCGTCGCCGTCGACCGAGACCGCGGTGTCGGAGATGAAGTCGTAGCCCGCGACGATGTTTCCGGCCACGTCGGAGTGCGTGACGTAACCGGTGTCGATGACGGCGACCGTCACACCGCTGCCGGTGGAGGTGGCCCAGGCGCCCGGGACGTTCATGCCGGCGGTGGCCTCGAAGAGGTCCCACTGCTTGGAGTACTCGGTGTCGTTCGGGTCGGCCAGCGGCTTGTTGATGCGGTCCGGTACGACGTAGGCGACCTGCGGGTCGGCCTGGTACTGCGCGATGACGTCGGCGACATCCGCCTTCTTGAGCTCGGCGCCCAGGTCGACCAGGGCCGCGCCGGTGCCGAGGCGGCGCTGGAAGTCGAGGTCCTCGCCCGCCTTCTCGCCCTTGGCCCGGGCGTCGGCGTCGGCGGCCGTGTTGGACTTGGCCTCGGTGGCGCCGGACTTGTAGCCGACGATCAGACGCTCGGCGGGAGCGGCGGCCGCGTTCGCGGCGGCGGTGGTCTCGGCGGCCGGGGCGGCGTCGGGAGTCTGGGCGACGGCGACCGAGGTGGTCGTACCGGCCAGCAGCGCGGCGGATATCGCGGCGACGGATATCAGCTTCCGTCTGGCGTCGCGGGAGGGGGAAGGACGCAAGGGCTTGCCTTTCGGGGCCGGCTCCGGGCAGCGCGGTGCGAGGCGGAGCAGCGGTCGATTCGCTTCGTCGTCGAAGCGGCGGGGGGTGCAAAACCAGAAAGCGGCGCGGTGGCCGACCATGCGCGTAGCGACCGGTGAGGGGTTACCTGTGGGGTGGCTGTGGTCGAACGATAGGCAAAGCGCAGGTAAGAGGGATACAGGGGAAACCCTCGACTTGGCTGGTAACCAACCCTCGGATACGGGCGGTTGGCCGGGAACGCCCGGGTTCGGCACCGTTGCGGATCTGAACGCAGGGCGCTCGGTTCCCGTACTCCACCGTGCGGTGCGGCCGCTCAAGTGATGCGGTGCGGCCGCACCGGCTTTCTGCTGTGCCTGCCTAGCCGCTTTCCCTGCCGTACCTGCTTTTCCGCTTTCCCTGCCATACCCGCCTTGCCGCTTTCCCCGTTGCACCCGCCTTGCCGCTGTCCCCACCGCCCCGCCGAGGAGACCGTCCCGATGACCGTGACCGCACACCGCACCGCCGCAGCGGCCGCCGTCGCCTTGGGTGTACCCCTGCTGCTCACCACGCTCGCCGCGGGACCGGCCCAGGCACATGGCGCGCCGACGGATCCGGTCAGCCGGGTGGTGGCGTGCTCGCCCATGGGCGGGAGCAACACCCGCACAGCGGCCTGCGCGGCGGCGATCGCCGCGAACGGTGCGCCCTTCACGGCCTGGGACAACCTGCGGGTCGCCGGTGTCAACGGCCGCGACCGCGAGGTGATCCCCGACGGGCAGCTCTGCAGCGGGGGGCTTTCCGCTTACAAGGGCCTCGATCTCGCCCGGGCCGACTGGCCCTCGACCCGCCTGACTCCCGGTGCGGCCCTGACCCTCAAGTACAGCTCGACCATCCCGCACACCGGGACCTTCAAGCTGTATCTGACCAAGCCGGGTTACGACCCGACGCAGCCCCTGAAGTGGTCCGACCTGCCCTCTCAGCCGTTCGCCACCGCCACCGACCCGGCGCTCGTCAACGGTGCTTACAGCGTCAGGGCCACGCTGCCTTCCGACCGGACCGGCCGCCAGCTGCTCTTCACGATCTGGCAGAACTCCAGCACGTCGGACACCTATTACTCGTGCTCGGACGTGGTGTTCCCCGCAGCGGCCAAGGGCACGGGCGGAGCCGCCGCACCGGCGACATCCTCACCGGCACAGCGGACGCCTTCGCCCACTACCAAGTCGCCGGAGCCGCCGCGGACGACCTCTCCGGCCGTGCAGACGCCCACACCCACGCAGACGGCCGCCTCGCCGGCCCAGGAGACCGCTCCCGACGACCTCACCCCCGTCGCCGACAGCGATTCCGGCGGCAACACCGCGCTCCCCCTGGTAGCAGGCGGAGCGGCGGCGTTCCTCCTTGCCGCGGGGGTCGCCCTCACTGCTTGGCGACGCCGCTGAACAGGGCTCCGGCGTGGATCAGTTGACGTACACCACCGGGCTGCCCTCCTGGCTGGTGTCCGTGACGGGCGCGTACTTGGCAGTGAAGTAGCCGTTGCTGAAGCACAGGGACGAGCCGGAGAACTTCGTGAACTGCTGACCGGTGAAGGCAATGCTGTTGTCGGTGTTGCTCGCCGTGCCGGAGAGGCTCGGCGCCCGGTAGACGCAGGTGATGCTGCCCAGCAGGGTGCGCAGGACGACGGTGGTCTGGATGGTCGAGTCGGCGGCCGGAGTGACGGTGACCGTGCCGTCGGAGGCCACCGTGGTGGTGTAGGGGAGGTTGTCGACGGTGATGCCCGTGACGCCGAGCACCCCGATGACATTGCTGGTGCAACCACTGGTGGCGAAGGTGTGCCCGGTGAGCGACTCGGTGGCCGTTCCCGGAGCCGCCGGGTTGTCGGTGACGGTGGCGGTGAAGGCGGACGAGGTGCAGGAGATGCCGCTCGTGCCGGTGCTGCTGGAGTAGAGCGTGGCAGCGGTGCCGCTCGCCAGCGAGGCGTTGAGGACGTCACCGACGGCGACGGGGGTTCCGCCGAGGCTGCCGGTGGTGAGCACCGGGGTGTCGGCGGCGGCCGCGGGGACGGTGGCGGACACCGCGAGCGCCGTGGCGGTACCGATGAGGGCGAGGAGGGATCGAGTACGCATGGGGGTGCCTCTTTCCGGAGGGGTGCGAGTGCGTGATTCCGACGGGGTGCGGGTGTGCGTTCCCGAAGGGGTGCGCGTTCCCGAAGGGGGTGCGCGTTCCCGAAGGGGGTGCGCGTTCCCGAAGGGGGTGCGCGGGCAGGGGGCCGCTGCCGGCCCGTGACGTCTTCTCCGTACGCGACGGACCGGCAGCGACAACGGGGCTACCGGGCACGGCCCAAGGGGGAAGGCGACCGTGCCGGTGCCGTGGGGGGAGCTGGACAGGAGATTGCGCCGCGCGCATTTCGGATGCGCTTCAGATGCACATGGCAGCGCTTTCGGATGTGTCACGCCGCCCCGCGACAGAGCGGGGACCAGGAGGGTGACATGTGCCGCGCTGCGGATCCGGCGCCACGGATCCGTGGAAACAAGGGAGAGTTCTAGACCCGCCGGACGGTCAACGTCAAGGCAGGGAACGGAAGTTGGAGATCAGAGCGGCCGCCCTCTTCACAGCTGTCGCACAACCGCCACCCTTTTCCCACAGGTCCCTTGACCCACGCCTGTAACCCCCGGTAACTTCCTCGACGGCTACTGAGGCGTAACAAGAAAGCCCTTCCATCCGCCAGGAGAGACGAGGGCGCCCGCGTCGCAGCCGCTGTCCGCGCCAGGACAACACGCCGTTGAATCCCCTAACCCGCATCGCCCATGCCCAGGGAGCAGACATGGCCTCGTCCTCGGACGCCACGGCGTCCAACCCATCCACCCCGTCCGACCCGGAAAGCACGGAAAGCGGTTCCGCCGCCGACGAACCGGTGAGACGCGGACGGGTCCGCCTGCGCAGAGCCGCCGTGATGGCGGTACCGGCCACCGCGATCGCCGCGGGGCTGATGATCCTCACCGCGCAGGGCGCTCTCGGCGTCCAGTTCGCCATCTCCGGCATGCCGTTCACGGTCACCGCCACCGAGCTCAAGGGAACCGGCTTCGAGCAGTTCGGCGGCCTCGACTACATGGCCGAGGGCAGCCCGAACGCCGGTGACACCGGCGGCCAGGTCCTGGTCGTCACCTCCGCGATCAAGAGAGCGACCCTCACCAAGCTGTGCCAGAGCGTCGACCTGGGCGGCACGAACCTGCTCATCAAGGCGGGCGGCGGCGAGGAGAAGGTGCAGGCGAGCCACCTCACCACCGACTCCACGGAACTGTCGGGCGACGCGTCCTTCAAGAACATCGAGATCGGCAACGACGCCAGCACCCTCGACAAGGCCGGAGTCCAGGGCCCCATCGGCGTGTTCAGCCAGCAGGCCGACACCGTCCGTATCGCGAACCTGCGGCAGACCAACTACGCGACCACGGCGGCGGTGTTCAAGCTCCCCGGCCTCAACCTCAGTTTCAGCTCCCAGGGTTGCTGATGAATCGCATCGCGAAGCCAGGGGACCTGAGGTCCGATTTCCGGCAGTGGCGCGCGCACCGCCCCTTCTGGGGCGGGCTGCTGCTCACCCTGGCGGGGGCGGAGATCCTACTCACCGAGAAGGCGTCCATGAAGGTCGTCATGCACATGGGCGCACAGGGCCTGGCCGGCTATCTGCTGCCGACCCTGATGGTGCTCTGCGGCCTGCTGATCCTCTTCAACCCGGTGCAGCGCCTCTTCTACTCCCTCCTCGGCATCCTCCTCACCCTCGGCACCTGGGTCACCTCCAACCTCGGCGGCTTCTTCGTCGGCCTCCTCCTCGGAGCCGTCGGCAGCTGCCTCGCGTTCGGCTGGCTCCCGGACCAGGAACCGCGCCGCCCGCGCCGCCGTCTGCTGCGCCGCGGACACGCCTAGGGCCTGTCCGGCGGATCAGGCCGCAGACGCGGGGTCTGGCACGCCCACCTGTGTTTACAAGGTGCCGTTGCTTTCCTCCGGCCTGATCCGCCGGACAGGCCCTAACCACCAGAACGATCAACTTGCCTGTACGCGCAGGGAAGTTGCCCTCGTACGCAACGGGCGCCGGGCGATCTCGCTGGGCAACCGGACGGCAGCTTAGGGTGATGTGCCGAATGACCGGCGCATGCCTGATGCCGTGGAGGCTCCTGATGGGAAACCCCAGCCCTTTAGTGATCGACCCGACCGGCCGCGACATTCACGGCGAGGGTGCCCGCATCCGTGCGGCGGGGCCGGTGGCCCGTGTCGCACTGCCCGGCGGCGTGGAGGCCTGGGCGGTGAGCAGCCCCGATCTGCTCAAGAGGCTGCTCACCGACCCCCGGGTGTCCAAGGACGCCCGGCAGCACTGGCCCCGGTTCGCGAACGGGGAGATCACCCCGGAGTGGCCGCTGTTCACCTGGGTCGCCGTGCAGAACATGTTCACCGCGTACGGCGGCGACCACAAACGCCTCCGCGTCCTGGTGTCCAAGGCGTTCACCGCCCGCCGGACGGCAGCGCTCCAGCCACGGATCGAGGAGATCACCAAGGGGCTCCTCGACCGCATCGAGGAGGCCGGAGGCGGTTCCCAAGTCGTCGATCTGCGCGAGGAGTTCTGCTATCCGCTGCCGATCCAGGTGATCAGCGAACTGTTCGGCCTGCCCGAAGAGGGCGGTCCTGAGCTGCGCCGGCTGGTGGACCGCATCTTCGACACCTCCGCCGACCCGGGCGAGATGACCGCCGCCTACGAGCGGTTGTACGTCGTCCTGGCCGAACTCGTCGCCGCCAAGCGGGAGTCGCCCGGCGACGACCTGACCACCGGCCTCATCGCGGCCCGCGACGAGGAGGGCAGCACTCAGCTCGCCGAGCAGGAACTCCTCGACACCCTGGTGCTGATGATCAGCGCCGGGCACGAGACCACGGTCAACCTCATCGACAACGCCGTCCACGCCCTGCTCACCCACCCGGACCAGCTCACGGCCGTGCGGGCGGGCCGGGCCTCGTGGGACGACGTGGTCGAGGAGACGCTGCGGGTGGACGCACCGGTCGCCAGCCTGCCACTGCGGTATGCCGTGACGGACCTCGACCTCGCCGAACTCGGCGTCCCCGACGGGACCGTGATCGCCAAGGGTGAGGCGATCCTGGCCTCCTACGCCGCCGCCGGACGCGACACCGAGCGGCACGGAAAGGACGCCGACCGCTTCGACGTCACCCGCGCCGACAAGGAGCATCTGGCCTTCGGCTACGGCGTGCACCACTGCCTCGGCGCCCCGCTGGGCCGCATGGAGGCCCGCATCGCACTCCCGGCGCTCTTCGACCGGTTCCCAGGTCTCCAACTCGCCGTTCCCGAGGACGAGTTGCGGCCGGTGGACTCCTTCATCTCCAACGGCCACCGCTCCCTTCCCGTCCGGGTCCGCTAGCCGACAACGGTCACTCCCCGCGCCACCAGGCCAGCAGCCGGGCCCAGCCGCTCTTCGGACGGTCGGGCACCGCTGCGGGCCCCTCCCCCGCCGCCACCGGTACGGCGCTCGCGTACGACGGCCGCCCACCGTCCGTCCGTACGGCAGCCGTGGCGGGCGGAAAACGCACGGGCAGCGCGGCGAGCGCCCGGTGGAACGGGCCTGGACGCCAGACCAACTCCTCGACGGGAACGGCGAGTTCGACATCCGGAAGCCGGTCGAGGAGCTTCTCGACCGCGACCGCCGCGATCAGCCGGGCCGGGCTCTGCGCGGGACAGTTGTGCGGTCCCGCGCTCCACGCCAGGTGGGCCCGATTGCCCGCCCGCTGATCGGCCGCCAGAGCGGGGTCGGTGTTCGCGGCGGCGAAACTGACGACGAGCGGGGCGCCCGCGCGCAGCAGCACCCCCTCGTACACGACGTCGTGCATCGGGAAGTGCACGGCGTAGTTGGCCATCGGCGGGTCGGCCCACAGCACCTCGTCGAGGGCGTCCTCCACGGGCAGGCTGCCGCCGGACAGATCCCCCGCGAACCGGTCGTCGGACAGCAGCAGGCGCAGGCTGTTGGCGATCAGGTTCTGCTGGGGCTCGGTGCCCGCGCCCATCAGCAGGACAAGGCTGTGGATCATCTCCTCGTCCGTCAGCCCGGCGGGGTGCGCCATCAGCCAGGACGTCATGTCCTGCCCCGGCCTGGCCCGCTTCAGCGTGACCAGGTCCACCAGCGTGGCGGTGAGCAGTTCGTTCGCCTTCTCCGCGTCCACCCCGTCGAAGATCCCGGACATGCCCTCGACCAGCCGGACACCGTACTCCGCCGGGCAGCCGAAGAGGTGGTTGAAGACCAGCAGCGGCAGGACCTGCGCGTACTCACCGAGCAGGTCCGCCGTTCCGAGCGGCGCGAACCGGTCGACGAGCGTGTCGGCGCTGCGCTCCACGTACCCGCGCAGCATGCTCGGCTCCACCCGGGCCAGGCTGTCGGCGATCGCCCCGCGGAGCCGGCGGTGCTCCTCCCCGTCGGTGAACAGCGCGTTCGGCCGGTACGCCATCATCGGCACGACCGGGCTGTCCATCGGTACGGTGCCGTCGGCGAGGTCCGTCCAGCGGCGGGGGTCCTTGGAGAAGGTCTCGGGACTGCGCAGGACGTGCAGGGCGGCGTCGTACCCGGTGACGAGCGTGGCCTGGACGCCGGGCGCCAGTTCGACGGGCGCGGTCGGCCCGGCCTTGCGCAGCCGCCGGTAGACGGCGGCGGGATCGGCCGCGAACTCCGGTCCGTGCAGCGGCTCGTGGAACGGGCAGCCCCGTGGGGGAACGGGCGGCGGTACGGCGGTCACGCGTGCTCCAAATCGCCGGTGCGGGTCAGCAGATACTCGACGAGGGTGATCAGCGCCTCCGTGGACGAGACCGGGTCGCGCGCGTCGCAGCGCACGAGCGGGGTCGCCGGCAGCAGGTCGAGGGCCTCGCGCACCTCGGCCAGTGCGTGTGCGGAAGCGTCGTCGAAGTCGTTCAGGGCGACGGCGTACGGCAGCCCCAACTCCTCCAGTACGCCCATGATTTCGAAGGACTCCCCCAGGCGCCGGGTGTCGGCCAGGACGAGCGCGCCGAGGGCTCCGTGAGTCATGTCCTGCCACAGCTCGGAGAAACGCTGCTGCCCCGGGGTGCCGAACAGGTAGAGGACCAGCGAGTCGTTGAGGGTGAGGCGGCCGAAGTCGAGGGCCACCGTCGTGGTCGTCTTGTCCGTCGTACCCGCCAAGTCGTCGACGAGAGCGCCGGCTTCGGTCATGATCTCCTCGGTGCGCAGCGGCCGTATCTCGGACAGCGCGCCGACGAAGGTGGTCTTGCCGACCGCGAAGTGGCCCACGACCAGCAGCTTGACGGCCGTCTGCACGCCGGGCCGGAGATAGACGTCGTCAGAGGCGGGCGCGGAGCCCATCGAGCACCTCCTGAAGGATGCTGGTGTCGGACGGCTGGGCGGACGGGATCGGCGCGCGGGTGACGATGTGCCCGCTGTCCATCAGGTCGGCGATCAGCACCTTCGTGACGCTGACCGGCAGCGCCAGATGCCCGGCCACCTCGACGACCGACAGTGCTCCGGGCCGGCACAGCTCCATCAGCCGGCGCTTCTCCGGGCTCAGGCCGGTCAGCGGCAGATCCTCGGCGGCGATCAGCAGGGTGACGAGGTCCAGGGTGTTGCGGGACGGCTGGGAGCGGCCCTCCGTGACGACGTACGACCGCACCAGCCGCTCGCCCAGGCGGCGGCGCCCGGGCGTCATGCCGGGCTGCCGGTGTCCTGCCGGGCCGGGCTGGTCAGCTCCTTGCCGAGCCGGTCGACCAGTTTGTGCATGCGGTAGGTGACCGCCTCCATGTCCACGTTCTCGGTGGTCGACACCGCGAGGTGGGTACCCTCACCGGCGGCGACGAGGAAGACGTACCCGTGCGCGAACTCGATCAGCGTCTGCCGCCAGGGGGTGTCCGGGCTGCCGCAGAACTCGGCCGTGCTGCGGCTGATCGACTGCACTCCGGACAGGCCCGCGGCCATCCGCTCGGCGTCGTCCCGGTCGATGTCCGCGGAGTGGGCCCGGAGCATGCCGTCGGCGGAGAGCAGGATCGCGTGCCGCGCCTCCGGCACCTTCAGGACCTCGTCGAGCATCCACCCCAGCTCGTTGGTCATGGGCGCGATCATCCCTGTGTGTTCCCTTCGGTCATGTGGGGGGTTTCATCGGCTGCGTCGGGGGTGTCCTGCGCGGCCCGGCCGAAGCGGGTGCCCCGGGCGAACGCGCCCATGCGCCGGGCCTGCTCCTCGGCCGAGCGGTCTCCGGGCTCCTCGGCGGCTGCGGCGGTGGCCGTTTCGGAGACCGTCGCCGCCCTTGGTCCGCGGCGGCGCCGCTTCGGCAGGCCACCGGCGGTGGTCGCTTCGGCGGACACCGGTTCGGCGGTGCGGGGCTCGCGCGCCGACTCGGTGGTTCGCGCCGGTTCGGCCGTGGGCTCCTGGACCGTGACTGCGGCCGTGTCCACATGAGTGAGCAGCGCGGCCGGTACGAACACCACGGCGCGGACACCCCCGTAGGGCGAGCGCGTGTCCACGGAGACGCTGAACCCGTACCGCGCGGCGAGTACGCCAATGACGGCGAAGCCGAACTGGGGCGGGTCGTCGAGCCGGGTCACGTCCACCGCGTGGCGTCCGGAGAGCAGTTCGGCGGCGTCCTCGGTCGCCTGACCGTCCATGCCGACCCCGGCGTCGTCGATGACCACACAGGCTCCGTTGTGCACGGACTGGACGTTGACCTCGACGGTCGTGTTGGGCTGCGAGTGGCGGGCCGCGTTGTCCAGGAGTTCGGCGATGGCGAGGACCACCGGCTCCACCGCCCGGCTCTCGACGGCGATGTCGACCTGCCCGATGACCCGGATCCGCCGGTAGTCGCGGATGCGGGAGGTCGCGCCGCGCACGACCTCGATCAGCGCGGAGGTGGCCCGCTGCCGTCCGGGCCACGAGCCGCACAGCACGGCGATGGCCTGTGCCCGGCGGCCGAACTGGGCGTTGGTGTGGTCGATTTCGAGGAGGTCGCGCAGCACGTCGGGGTGGTCGTGGCGGTCCTGCATCTCCGAGATGGACACCTGCTGCTCGTTGGCCAGGGCCTGGATCGAGCGCATCGACGCCTTCAGGGCGGCCTTCGCGGACTGGTCGGCACGGGACTGCGCGTGCTCCACGGCACCGGAGAAGCGTTCGAGGACGCTGTCGAGGCACTTGGCGAAGTCGGTGTCGGCCAGCCGGACGTCGAGCAGACCGGTCGCGGGGCCCGATTGCTGCGGGGAGTCGGCGAGGGCCGGCAGGCGGACCGCGACCACATGGCGCAGCTCCTCGTCCCGGGCCCGCAGTTCGTCCGCCAGCTCGGCGGTCCGCCCGCGCTGCCGCGCGGTGATCCCGCGCTGGCGCACCAGCAGCACGGTGGCGGCGAGCAGCGAGACGGCCAGGCACCAGAACGCCACCTCCGGTATCGGTTCGGTCATGGGGTTCAAGTCCTCTGAAGGCGTACGTGAGTCGACGGGGGCGCGAGTAGCGGCGTACGTGAGTCGGTGAGGGCGCGAGCGGGGGCGTACGTGGGTCGTTTGGGGCGCAAGTGACGCGGCGCACGACGCTAGCCTCGCGGCGGCTTCGGCGCTTGCGCCCGCGCGCAAGGAAGTTGCTGTCATGCGCACTGACCGTGTGGACTAGGCTGACCGCGAGTAACTACGGCCGTTCGTACGGGAGTTGCACGGGAGTTGATGGTGTCGTCGCTGTCCGCGGAAAGCTACTTGGTGGAGACGCGGACGACCGGGGAGGTGGATCCGCGCGAGCGGACCGACTTCTGGAGCGAGCACATCGGGTCCTACGAGCCCCAAATGGGCTACCGGTACCCGCGCACCGACAACTTCCGCGGTGAGACGGTCCGCCAGCGCACCGAGGCCTACCAGCTCGTCAGGGTCCGGTCGGACGAGGTCGCGTACAGCAGGTCCGCGCGGCAGGTCCGGGAGGACCCGGACGAGGACTACCGGTTGCTGCTTCCGCTCACCGGCGAGATCGTCGTACGGCAGAACGAGCGGGAGGCACGGCTGACCCCGGGAACGGGCACGCTCGTCTCCTTCGGGGCGCCCTTCGAATGCCACCAGGACGCGTCCGCGCAGGCGTTCGTCCTCACCATCCCGGCCCACGAGGTGGACGGGCCACTGAACCGCAGGTCGCCACTGGCCACCAGCCTCGATCTGAGCAGAGGCCTCGGACGCGTGGTGAACTCCATGGTGAGCGACCTGCACGCGGAGCGCGACCACCTCACCGATCCCCAGTTCAACGCTGTCTCCGACCGCGTCGTCGAGCTGTTGTGCATGCTCGCCTCCGCCGACGACCGCCCGGACTCGGCCAGGCATCTCACCGACGTGGAGACGATGGTCCGCCGCTATGTGCGCGAGCACGCCGCCGACCCCGCCCTCACCGGTACGTCCATGGCGCACACCCTCGGCTGGTCGCTGCGCCAGATCCAGCTGGCCCTGCAGCGCGTGGGCACCACCCCCCGCGAACTCATCCGCGAGGAACGCCTGCGCCTGGTCCGCGAGCGCCTTCGGTGCGGTGACTGCGAACATCTGACGATCACGGACCTCGCGTACGCCTCGGGCTTCTCCTCGGCCAGTGCGCTGAGCACGGCGTTCCGGCAGCGCTACGGGGTGAGCCCGAGGGAGATGCGGCACGGCGGGCGGCGTCGGCTGTAGGCCGTCGGTGCCGGAGGAGATCACCGCCGGTGACCGACTTCGGCACGGCCCTCCCCGTCCTGGCGCTCCCCTACTGGGCGTCGGAACGCCGGGCGCCCTCCGGGGCCTGACCGGTCCTTGCCGACCGCCGCAACTTCCGTATCGCGAGAGCGAGTTGCAGACGCAGCCGCCCCTGCGGGGAGTGCACGTCCCAGCCGAGGACATGCTCGGTCTGTACGAGGCGTTCCTGGAGCGTCGAGTGATGAACCGTCAGTTCGGCGGCGGCCGCGCGCAGACTCGGCGAGGCGGACACCGCGTGGAGTGTCGCGGCCGCCCAGGGCGCCTCGGCGACGGCCCGTTCCACGGCGAGTTCGTCGGGCACCGGCGGGGTGTCCGGGCCCACCGCGTCCGCGAGCAGCACCAGACCGCCGAGCTCGTCGGCGTACACCGTTCGAGGCCCCGGATCGTGCGCCGTGCCCTCGGCGGTCAGCCGGAGCGCGGTCCTGGCGGCGGCCCACGACCCCGGAAGCCCGTCCGGTTCCACGGCCGGTCCGACCCCGGCCCGCCGCGCCTCGTTCCCCGGCCGTCCGGCGGTCACAATCTCTGCACCGCCCCCGTACAGCGCCAGCGCTTGCACCAACTGTCCCTGCCTCAACCCCAGTTGGGCTGCGGCACGCATCCGGGTCGCACGCGGCGCGGACGCGTCGAGGACCACCTCTACGAGCGCGGGATCGGGAGCCGACGCGGCAGCGGGCGCCCAGCCACGCGTCCGCTCCAGAACAGCCCGTACGGCACCGGCGGCCCGCTCCAGAATCATCGCGCGTACCCCGTCGGGCGGGCCGGGGGTCTCCAGCCAGAGTGCGGCCGGGGTCTGCGGGGTCGACGGACGGGCGAGGTCGGGGGTGTCGAGCTGCGCCTGTGCGTGGGTGGCATGGGGAGTGTCGAGCGACGCCCGCGGCGGGGCGGCATCGGGAGTACCCGGCGACGCCGGGGCGGCGTCCGAGTTCCCCTGCGACACCGGGGCCGGGGCTGCGTCGAGAGAGCCCGGCGACCCCGATGGCGAGACGGCATCGAGGGAGCCCAGCCGCGCCCACGGCCGAACGGAATCCGGGACGCCCGATGACGACGAGGCCGAGGCGACGTCCGGGTTCCCCTGCGACACCGGACTCGGGACGGCGTCCGGGTGCCCCGCCGGCACCGAGGCCGGGCCCGCATCCGGGTTCCCCGGCGACTTCGAGACCAGGCCGGCGTCAAGGGTGCCCAGCCGCCCCGCGGCCGAGGCGGCGTCGAGGGAACCCGGGGACGCCGCGGCCGGGATGCCCAGCCGCGCCCCCGACCCCGGCACTCCGGAGGTGTCGAGCGGCGCCCACGGCCACGTCGGATCCGCCGGCCCCCCGGAGTCCTCCCGTCGTCCGTCCGGTTCGACGCGGATTCGGATGCCGCGGCGGTCGTCGATCAGGCGGGCGGGGCAGCCGGAGAGTACGGCGGCGCCGCGTACCAGGGCCTCGAGGCCTACCCGGCCCTCCATCAGACGGTCGAAGTAGGCGATGACCTGTAGCGCGGCGCCCGCGTCCGGGTCGAGCTCCGCGAGGCGTCCTGCCAGCTCTCTCACAGACACCATCCTGCGACCGTGGGCCCGCCCTGCCAACCGTCGGGGGCCGCGAACCGGCCGGTCAGGCGCCGAGGAGCCGGCGCAGCCAGCGGAGCCTGGTCGCCCGGCTCTCCTGGGACAGCGGCACCTGTGGAGCCAGCCCTTCGAAGCCGTGGAAGCCGCCGGGCCACACATGGAGCTCGGCGCGACCGCCCGCCTGCCACAGGCGGGTGGCGTACGCGACGTCCTCGTCGCGGAAGGTCTCCGCCGAGCCCACGTCGATGAAGGCCGGGGGCAGCCCGGACAGGTCGGTGGCGCGGGCCGGGGCCGCGTACGGCGAGACACCGGGGCCGCCGCTCGCCTCCCCGAGCAGCGCGCGCCAGCCCATCTCGTTGGCGGTGCGGTCCCAGACGCCGAGCCCCGCCATCTGGTGGCCGGACAGCGAGTCGTTGCGGTCGTCCAGCATCGGGCACATCAGCATCTGGCCGATCAGCTCCGGCCCGCCGCGGTCCCGGGAAAGGAGGGCTAGGGCAGCGGTGAGTCCACCACCGGCGCTGCCCCCGGCGGCGATGATGCGGTCCGCGTCGATCCCGAGTTCGCCCGCGTTCTTCGCCGTCCACACCAGGCCCGCGTAGCAGTCCTCGACGGGCGCCGGATGCGGGTTCTCCGGCGCGAGCCGGTACTCCACCGACACCACCACGAGCCCCAGCTCCTCGGCCCAGTCGAGCGCCTCGGGCACCCCCATCCGGTTGTCGCCGACGACCATCCCGCCACCGTGGATGTAGTACACGGCCGGCAACGGTGTGTTCACGCCGCTCGGCCGGCAGATGAGCAGTGAGACGTCCGGCGCCCCCTCGGGCCCCGGTACCGACCACTCCTCGACCTGGAAGGCGCCGCCGCGCCGCAGGTCCTCGTCCGAGGGCCGCAAGGGGTTCGTGGCCTCCCGCAGCAGAGGAATCTGCTCCAGCGTGAAGGTGGTCGGAATCTGCTCCCTGACCAGTTCCAGGACGGCGGCCAGCTCCGGATCGAAGGGCGGCGGCGGAGGGACAGGACCGGTGTGTGCCGGTGAAGTGGCGGTCGTCGGCTCGGCGGTCATGACGGCTCCTCGCGTTCCGGTCACTGCGGTGTGACCAGTGCGTTCATGGTGCCCCGGAGCGCGAACGCCCGGGTACGCGCCGTTCGGCTGGAATCCCCCGCCATGCGGCGGGGCGCCATCCCGTGGTTTCCCCCGCCCGCGAGATGACTAGTGTCCCGGGAGACAGATGCGACGCCTGATGCGCGGATGCCAACTCCGCGACACGGGCGCTCAGTTGACGACGTAGGTCACCACTCGACGGAAGGAACGACGTTGTCCGACAACCCAGGACCGGCCGGCCGCATCGACACCGAGACCGCGCACTCTGCACGGATCTACGACTACATCATCGGAGGAAAGGACTACTACCCCGCCGACAAGGAGGCGGGCGACGCGATGGCACGGGAGTGGCCCGCCCTGCCGGTGCACATGCGGGCCAACCGCGACTTCATGAACCGCGCCGTGCGCCATCTCGCCCAGGAGGCGGGGATACGCCAGTTCCTCGACATCGGGACCGGCATCCCCACCTCGCCCAACCTCCACGAGATCGCCCAGTCGGTGGCCCCCGAGTCCCGGGTCGTCTACGTGGACATCGACCCCCTCGTCCTCACCCTCTCCCAAGGCCTGCTGGCCGGCGCGCCCGAGGGCAGGACGTCGTACCTGGAAGCGGACATGCGCGACCCGGCGAGCATCCTGAACGCCCCGGAGCTGCGCGAAACGCTCGACCTCGGCAAGCCGGTCGCCCTCACGGTCATCGCGATCGTCCACTTCGTGCTGGACGAGGACGACGCGGTCGGCATCGTCCGCCGCCTCCTGGACCCGCTCCCTTCGGGCAGCTATCTCGCGATGTCCATCGCCACCGCCGAGTTCGCACCCGACGAGGTGGGGCGGGTCGCAAACGAGTACGCGGCCCGCGGCATGCCCATGCGGCTGCGTACGCACGCCGAGGCCGGGGAGTTCTTCGAGGGCCTCGACCTGGTCGAGCCCGGCATCGCGCAGGTCCACAAGTGGCATCCGGACGGTGCCGGCAGGGCCACCGCCGAGCCGATACGGGACGAGGACATCGCCATGTACGGGGCGGTGGCCCGCAAACCGTAGGAGCCGACCGCCGCTTCAGACGGGCCGCGGAGTCAGCCGGTGCAGCCCCCTGCGGTCGTAGTAGCGGGTCATCGCGAAGCCGAAGAGCAGCGCGAGGGCGGTGCCGATCGCGATCCACAGCCAGGCGCGGGTGAGGCCGGCATCCGCGCGCGCGTCGAAGAAGAGGATGGCGCGGACGCCGTCGCTGAGCTGGCGCATGGGCTCGAAGAGGGACAGGAAGCGGTAGAAGCCGGGGACGGCCTGCAGCGGGATGGTCGCTCCGGAGGACGGCAGGCCCAGGACGATGAACACGAACATGGACACGAGCTGGCCGATCCCGCCGAACGCGGCGTTGATGGCCTGCACACCGAGTCCGACCGCGAGACTCGCGCAGTAGGAGTAGATCCACAGCAGCGGCAGATGGGACGCGTCCATGCCGAGGATCGCGACGGTGGCGACCATGATCAAGGTGGTGCTGAGGACGGTGATCCCGGCGGTCATGCCCATCTTCAGCAGCAGCGACTGGGTACGGCTGATGGGCACGGTCGGGCGGCGGGTGTGCCAGGGGCCGATCTCGGTGTCCGCGTAGCCGAGGGCGCTGTCGACTCCGGTGCCGATGATGTTGGCGCCCATGAAGCCGGCCAGCACGAGCAGCAGGGTGTAGTAGAACGCGGTCAGGCCGAGGCCGCTGTGCTCGCCGATGGGGTGGCCCACCTTGGTGGTGACCGTGACCGGGTCGGCGAGCAGCAGACGCCCGGTGGAGCCGGCCTGTGCGGTGGCGGGGGCCGCCGTCAGCTCCCTGCCGATGGCCAAGGAGGCCTGCTGGGCGGCCTGTTGGGTGATCCTGCTCGCCAGCGAGGAACCGAAGCTGCCCATACCGGGGTTGGTCAGTACGGTGATCCCCGGCCGCGCCTTGGCGTTCGCGGTGGTGAGCGCGGCGACGGAGGCGGTGAAGTCCGCGGGGACGACCAGGGCGCCGTAGATCTTCCCGGAGGCCAGCTGGTCCTGCGCCTGGGCGGTGGTGAGCGTGCGCCAGTCGACCGTGTCGGAATTGCCGGAGGTGATGGACCGGGTGATCTGCGTCCCCAGGTTCTCCTGCTGCCCGGGCAGCGGCTGGCCCCGGTCCGCGTTGACGATGCCGATGGGCAGGTCGTGCAGCGCGCCGTTCGGGTTGACGATTCCGCCCATGTAGAGCAGGGACAGCAGCAGTGCGAGCAGCCCCGTCAGAACGGTGGGCATCAGCCACAGCTTGGGGCGGCGCAGCAGCCCGGCGGCGCGCGCCTGCGGGGAAGCCGGTGCGGGAGCCGGTGCCGGAGCCTCGTGGTGATCGCTGTCGTCGGCCATGGTTCTCCCTGGGTTCTGGGGCGGCACGAGTGCGTCACGTCAGGATGTGGGCTGCGACGGGAAGGCCCGATCAGCGACTCGCCGGACCTCTGACGACACGCTCCGGGACCACGCCCTGCGCGTCACCGCGCCGCAGATACCGGGACCTGGGTTGATGCGATCACCGGATCGGACCATTCTTGTACATATGGCGACATTGCCGGGCGACAAGGGGCGAGCGGCCACGGCCGGTGACGCCATGGCGGTCGTCGACGTGCACGGCATCGTCACCGGCTGGAGCGAGGGCGCGCGCCTGCTGACGGGGTACACCTCGGCGGAGATCACCGGACGGCCGGTGTCGGACCTGGCGGACACCGATGACGTACAGCGGGCACTGCGGACGGCGGGCGACGCGCTCGTGGACGTACGGCGGCGGGACGGGCAGCGGACCCGGCTGGCCCTGCGGGTGTGCCCGCTGCGGGGCGGGAACGGTGAGCGCCAGGGATACGTGATCACCGCGGCGCCGGAGCCGCAGGGCCAGGCGCTCGGAGAGCTGGCGTTCCGGCAGTCGTCGATGTCGATGTCCGTCTTCGACACCGAGCAGCGGTATCTGCGCATGAACGACACGGCGTCCCGGATCATGGGCTCGCACGAGGCCGACTTCCTGGGCCGCTTCTTCCCGGACACCGTGGAGAACGCGGAACACAGCCGCGGCTTCCTGAGCCACCTGCGGAAAGTGGTCGAGACGGGCCTGCCGGTGCACTACGAGAGCTGGACCCGCGCGCCCTCCGGGATGCGGATGCACGCCTGGAACACCGAGATGTGGCCCCTGCGGGATTCCGCCGGGCAGCTGCTCGGCGTCGCCCTCGCCGCCTTCGACAGCAGCGAGCAGCACTCCGCACGGCAGCGGCTCGCCCTGCTGAACGAGGCCGCCACCTCCATCGGTACGAGGCTGGACGTCATCCACACCGCCCGGGAGCTGGCCGAGCTGGTGGTGCCCCGGCTCGCGGACTTCGCGAGCGTGGATCTGCTGGACTCGGTACTCCAGGGCGAGGAGCCGGTCGTCGGCCCGGTGGGCGGCGACGTGGAGCTGCGCCGCGTCGCGCACCACTCCCCTACGGCCGGGGTGCCGGAGGCGGCGATCGACCTGGGCGCGGCTGACGTCTATCCGCCCTCCTCCGCGCCGGCCCGCGCCCTCGCCACCGGGCAGGCGGTGCTCACCCGCACCGGCGACCCGGACCTCGACACCTGGCTGACCCGGCACGCCGAGCGGTCCGCCAAACTGCGGGACTTCGACGCGGGCGACCTGTCCCTGATGGCCGTACCGCTGGTGGCACGGGGTACGACGCTGGGGGTGTCGGTCCTCGTACGGCAACTCACCCCGGTCCGTCCCGATCCCTTCGACCAGGACGACGTGTCGCTGGCCAGGGAGCTGGCCAGCCGCGCGGCCATCTGCGTCGACAACGCCCGCCGCTACACGAAGGAGCGCACCACCGCGCTGGCCCTGCAGCGCAGTCTGCTGCCGCAGGCCATGGCCGGGCAGGCTGCGGTCGAGTTCGCCTCCCGCTACCTTCCCGCGCTGTCGCAGGCGGGAGTCGGCGGCGACTGGTTCGACGTGATCCCGCTGTCCGGGACCCGGGTGGCGCTGGTCGTCGGCGACGTCGTCGGGCACGGCATCCACGCCTCCGTCACCATGGGCAGGCTCCGTACGGCGGTGTGGACACTGGCCGATGTCGACCTGGCCCCGGACGAGTTGCTCACCCACCTGGACGACCTGGTCGGACACCTGGCGGCCGACGAGAACGCGACGACCGGGGAGATCGGCGCGACCTGCCTGTACGCGGTGTACGACCCAGTGTCCCGGCACTGCACGATCGCCGCCGCCGGACACCCGCCGCCCGTGGTGCTGCTCCCGGACGGAGCCGTCGAGGTCGTCGAGGTGTCCGCCGGGCCGATGCTGGGGGTCGGCGGCCTCCCCTTCGAGGCCACCGAACTGACCCTGCCCGAGGGCGCCGTCCTCGCCCTCTACACGGACGGTCTCGTCGAGGCCCGCGACCTCGACGTGGACACGGGCACCGCCGCCCTGTGCACCGCCCTCGCGGCGCCGGCGGGCAACCTGGAGGACGCCTGCGACAACGTCCTCAAGGCCCTGCTCCCCCGGCGCCCCGCCGACGACGTGGCCCTGCTCCTCGCCCGTACCCGCGCCCTCGACTCGGAACAGGTGGCCGTCTGGGACCTGCCCGCCGATCCGGCGGTGGTCTCCACCGCCCGCCAGTACGCCACCGAGCGGCTCACCCGCTGGGGACTGGACGAGGCCGCCTTCGTCACCGAACTCGTCGTCAGCGAACTGGTCACCAACGCCATCCGCTACGGCGGCGCCCCCATCCAGCTCCGCCTCATCCGCGACCGCACCCTCATCTGCGAGGTCTCCGACGCCAGCAGCACCTCCCCCCACCTGCGCCGCGCCCGCACCACCGACGAGGGCGGCCGCGGCCTCCTCCTCGTGGCCCAGCTCACCGACCGCTGGGGCACCCGCCCGACGGCCACGGGGAAGACGATCTGGGCGGAGCAGGTTCTGCCGGTCCGGTGAGTTGCGTACGCACGAACTGCTCGACCTCGTAGCCGGAAGCGGCTCGACCGACAGGTCGGGGCTGCCAAGTCGCCCAGCCTCCGACGCCGCTTCGGCTCCCGGACACCCTGTGGTCACGCGGGCGGGGAACGCTCCCCGCGTCCCCTCTTGCCTCGCCTTGTATCCGTCCGACCCGTGACCCCGCGGGACGCGACGCGGAAGGACGACGTGCGCCGTGTCCCAGATCCGGATCGACGAGTTCCCAGGGCCGCTCACCCTGACTCGCTCACCCTCCCCCTCCCCTAGCCCCTCCCCCGCTCTCTCCCCCACACGCCATGTCCGCCTGGCGCTCAGTCTGGTCCCGCTGCTGCTGATCGGCGCGTGGGCCGCCGTCGACTGGCGTGCGATGCACGACGGCACCGCGCGGCTGGCCTCCGCCGACCCCTGGTGGCTGCTGGCCGGGGTGGTGTTCACCTGCCTGTGCTGGGTGGGCGCCGCCGTGACCCGGCAGGGGGCCATCCCGGAGAGCCTTCCGCCGGGGCCGCTGCTCGCCTCGCAGTTCGCCGCCGGCGCGGCGAACCACGTCCTACCGGCCGGGATCGGCGCTCATGCCGTCACCCTCCGCTTCCTCCAGGGCCGCGGCATATCCCTCGCGCGGGCGACCGCCTCGCTCGCCCTGTACTCGCTGGTCAAGCCGATCGCGAAGATGGTGTTGATCCTCGCGTTCCTGCTCGCCTTCCCCGGCACGCTGCGGATCGGCCAACTCGTCCCGGACGGGCAGACGTTGCTGCTGGTCGCCGCGGGCGTGCTCGTCGGTCTCGCCGCGACGGCCGTGCTTCTGACGGTCGTACGCCGGTTGCGGCGCCCGCTGCTCGAGTTCGTCCGCACCGCCCTCACCGACGCGCGGATCCTGCACACCCGGCCCAGCCGGGTACTCGCCCTGTGGGGCGGGGCGGCCGCCTTCCCCCTGTTCCAGGCGGGCGTGCTCGCCTCGGTCGGGGCCTCGCTCGGTCTGCCCCTGCCCTGGCCGCACGTGGTCTTCGCGTATCTCGCGGCCAGCGCGGTGGCCGGAGCGGTGCCCGCGCCGGGCGGCATCGGGCCGGTGGACGCGGCACTGGTGATCGCCCTCGTGGTGTTCGGCGCGCCGATGACGCTCGCCACGGCGAGCGTCATCGGCTATCGCGTACTGACCGTCTGGCTGCCCCTGCTGCCGGGCGCAATCGTGCTCTCGGCCCTGGTACGCCGAAAGGTGCTGTGAGGCCCCACGGCACGGCACCCGCCTGAAGCCGCTCAGGCCTGGTGACACCACCAGGCACCGCGCCTCCGTGCGGTCTGGATGCGGTCCGGACGCGGTCTGGACGCGGTCTGGACGCGGTCTGGACGCAATTCGAATGCACTCCGGATGTGCAAGTTCACCTTGCGTTCCGCGAAGGGTGAGCCTTGGCCGCGCGGCGGTACCGTCAGCCGCCGTCGCACAGCTTCCGGCTCGCGTTACCGGACGGCAGGCATCCGGGCAGTCGCGAATCGAGCCGCTTCCGCCCGCCACGAAGGACGGTCCTCCCATGCCTCTGTCCACCCGGCCCCGAAGAGCGCTGGCCGCATCGGTCGTCGGCACCACCCTGGTGCTGAGCGGCTGCGGAGCGCAGTCGCAGTCCCGCACCGCTTCCGGCCCGCTCACCATCGGGTTCGTGAACGGTTCCGACACCGCGTTCCACACCTGCCTGCGCAAGGCCGTCGAAGAGGAGGCCACCGCCCAGCGCGTCACGCTCCACACGGCCAACTCCCGCCAGGACCCCGGCACCGAGCTGTCCAACATCCAGGGCATGATCGCGCGCGACGTCGACGCGGTCATCGTGCAGACCGTGAACGTCGACGCGCTCGAGGACGACATCGCGAAGGCCAAGCAGGCGGGCATACCCATCTTCCTGACCACCTTCGTCCCCGAGGACACGGCGAACCTCCTCGGGGCGGTCGTCGTCGACCTCAGGAAGGTCGGGGAGCTGGACGCCGACTGGGTCGCCAGGGACGCAGCAGGACGGCAGGTGGAGGTCGGCGTCATCGCCGGAGCACCGGGAGCCGCCTCCGACCTGCTCACCTCCGGCTTCAGCGAACGGCTGCCGGCCAACGCCGAGGTGGTGGCGACGGCGCCCGGCATGTTCGACGCCGCCAAGGCACAGGGTGTCGCCGCGAACATGATCGAGGCGCATCCGGACCTGCGGTACGCGTTCGTCGCCAACGAGGAGATGGCCTTCGGCGTCCGCAAGGCCTTCGACGCGGCGGGCGCCGAGGACGTCAGGATCGTGACGGTCAACGGCACCGACGAGGGCCTGGCCGCGCTCAAGGACGGCCGCTTCTCCGCCACGGTCACCAACTCGGCGATGCGTATCGGTGAGCTGGCGGTGGAGAACACCGTGGACCTGCTCCGTAAGTACAAGGAGGTCGAGAAGATCACCGAGCTGCCCATCCGCCTCATCACCGAGGACAACACGGAACTGGCCCCGATGTACTGCCCGTCGAACGACTACTGAGCGCCGGTCGCCCGGCGAACGGGCGGCCCCGGGGCCTTCACCGCCACGACGACGATGAAGGCCCCCTCCGATGAAGGCCCCCTCACGCACACCGACCGGAGTGGCTCACGAGTAGGTGATGCCCGAAGCGCTGTAGCGGCAGTACGTGCCGTCCGGCCCGCTGCCGAGCGAAGGCGGTTCGGCACCGGTGGAGTTGCCCTGGAAGCGCTCGCACACGGTGATCTTCTTGCTGCTGTCGCCCACGATGGTCACACCCGAAATCGTGGCCGTGTCACCGTAGTTGGAGTTGATGCCGGCCAGTACCTTGCCGGGGCTGGTCGCCTTGACGTTGCTGATCACGACATGGCGTTCGTACTGGGTCTTGCAGTTGCCGCACGAGCGGTAGAGCTTGCCGAAGTCGGCGACCTGGAAGTTCTTGATGGTCAGCGTGCCGGCGCCGTTGTGCTGGAAGACCTTGTCGTCCGCGCCCTTCGCACCGCCTCCGTCGACGAGGTAGGTGGCCGAGGCCGACTTCCCCTTGAAGGTGGCCGCATCCTCGCCGACGTCCTCCCACCACACGTTCTGCAGGGTGCAACTGCCCAGGCAGTGCACGCCGTCAGCGGCCGGTGCACCCAGGACGACGTTCTTCAGCACGGCACCGTCGGCAAGCTCGAACAGCGGCCCCTGGTCCTCGTCCTGGCCGGCGCTGCCGAGGTCGCCGGAACCGTAGAAGCGCGCCAGGCCTCCGTCGTAGGTGCCGGAGACCGCGATGGTGGCGGTCACCGCCTTGCCGCCGGTGACGGTGGGCCAGGCGCCGAGCGTGGTACTGCCGGAGGAGGAACTCGCCGACGCGGTGGCGGACTTGGTCGCGGAGACCGACGCCGAAGCCGAAACCGCGGGCGACTTCGACGCGGAGGACGATGACGTCGCCGACGGTGAGGCGGTCGGGGACGCGGTGCGCGACGCCGATGCGGAGGCGGAGGCGGAGGGCGTCGGTGAGGAGGAGGCGTCCGCGGCCTCCAGGGTCCAGCTCTTGCCGCTCGCCTTGTCACAGGAGTTCTGCTGCGCCAACTGGCCCTTGAGGTTGAGGCACTTGGCGCTGGCGACGTTGACGAGGTGGAACGCCGACCCCAGTTCGGTCAGCTTCCACACCTGCGAGTCGCCGCCGTCGCAGTCCTGCTGCTGCACGGCCTTGCCGGCCGACGTCGAGGCGCCCTTGACCCCGACACACAGTCCACCGGACGCGGTCGTGACGGTGAACCCACCGTCGGAGTCGGCGAGTTGCCAGGTCTGCGCGGCGCCGCCCGCACACTCCGCGGCCGCCAGCTGCGCGCCGCTCGACGGCGCCGTCAGGCAGGTACCGTCGGCGCCGTTGACGATCCGGTACGTCCCCGGTGGTGATGGCGCCACCGGTCAGCGCCGTGGCCAGGGCCGCGACCAGGACACTCCGCCGGCGGTTGTTTCTCCTGCGCCGCGACCGGCGCGGTTTCGCTCTCTCGCTCACGTCGTCACTCTCGTTCGGAAGTTCGGGCTGCCCGTGAGTGGTCGCCGGCCGCGCAAGGGTTGCCGCGAATCCGGAACGTCTTCGCGCACCCCGCCGCGAGAGAGGAACGGCAGGGCGGTCGCAGCCGGGCCGCTACCGGGGACGCGGCGGCGACGAGCCCCGGTTGTGCGTACGCCGACCGGTGTCGGCCGGTGCCTCGAAGTAGGAGTCGGGCTGACCGGACCAGCGGGCCGGGGCGCGGTACGGGGCACCGGACGGCGTACGGGAAGGGGAGCCGGACGGCGTCCGGGACGGGGCACTGGACGGCGTACGGGAAGGCGCGCCGGACGGGCCCCGGCGCGCGGCAGGACCGCTCCAGTCCCCGTCGCCCAGGACCAGCAGCGGGTCGAACATCACCACCACGCCCGCCAGCACCAGGAAGATGACCGGGCCGATCAGCATGGGGAGCAGGAGCGAGTAGGCGGACCCGCCGGCCCAGGAGCCGCCCTTGCTGTGGAGGTGCACGCTGACGGCCGCCATGCCCGTGTAGTGCATGCCGGTCACGGCGATACCCATGATGAGGCTGGCTCCCAGGCTGGCCAGGAAGCCGCGGATCGTGACCGCCGCCCAGAGCGCGGCGGTCGCGGCGACGATGGCGATCGCCACGGACAGCCCGACGGTGACCGCGTCGTACCGCAGACTCCCGTTCAGGCGTATGGCCGCCATACCGACGTAGTGCATGACCGCGACGCCAAGACCGGTGAACGTCCCCGCAGCGAGCAGGGCCTTCGTGCTCGCGCCGTAGCGGCCGACCGCGAAGACACCGAGGCCGACCACGAGTATCGCGACGCCGAGACTGAGAATCGTCAGGCCGACGTCATAGCGGAGGCGTGATTCCTCGACCTGGAAGCCGATCATGGCGATGAAGTGCATCGTCCAGATGCCACACCCGATCGATGTGGCTCCGAGCGCGAGCCAACCGGGCTTCCACGACTGCTCGTTGCGCAGGGACCTGGTGATACAGCGCAGCCCGAGCGCCGCCCCCAGACATGCCATGACGTAGGCGGTCACCGGTGTGACCAGGCCGTAACTGAATCCGTCAACTGTGCCCTGCATATGCCAACATCCCCCCGGAATACGGCCGTTGTGGGGGACATGTGTACGTGCCATGACCGCATGGAGCAAGTCATTCCGGCCGATTGGCCATTAACTTCTTGTCACAACCACATCAACCACATCAAAGGGACCGGCGCGAACGTTCGCGCCGGTCCCGGAGGGCATGATCAGAATGCGGCCGAAGCGACCACGGAATTACGGTCGGGCGTCAGGCGCGTCAGGCGCCAACCGCAGCGAAATGCTGTTGATGCAGTACCGCTGATCGGTCGGGGTCGCATACCCCTCCCCCTCGAACACGTGCCCAAGATGCGACCCGCATCGAGCACACCGCACCTCCGTGCGCACCATTCCGAGCGAGCTGTCCTGGATCAGCTCGACGGCGTCGGTGTCCTTGGGGTCGAAGAAGGACGGCCAGCCGCAGTGCGACTCGAACTTCTCGCCGGAGGTGAAGAGCTCGGCGCCGCAGGCACGACAGGAGTAGACGCCGGTCGTCTTGGTGTCGGTGTACTCACCGGTGAACGCCGGCTCCGTGCCCGCCTTGCGCAGCACCTTGTACTCGGCAGGGGTCAGCTCGGCGCGCCACTGCTCGTCCGGCTTCTCGATGTCGTACGACATGTTGCTCAACCCCTCACAGACGGTACGGCTACTTCGACAGGCGGGTCAGGATCTCCGGACCGAGGTCCGTGACGTCGCCCGCGCCCATGGTGAGAACGAGATCACCGGGCTTCGTCATTCCCGCGATCGCCGCCGGCACCTCCGCCTTGTCGTGGACCGGCGTCACATCCGCGCCCGCGGCCCGCGCCGCCTCGATGATCAGCTCGCTGGTGACGCCCGGGATCGGGTCCTCGCGGGCCGGGTAGATGTCCAGGACGACCGAGGCGTCCGCCAGGGACAGGGCCTCGCCCATCTCCTTGCCCAGTTCCTGGGTCCGGGAGAACAGGTGCGGCTGGAAGACGACCAGGATGCGGCCGGAGGCACCCGCGCGCATCGCCTCCAGGTCCGCCGTCATCTCGGTCGGGTGGTGCGCGTACGAGTCGACGACCTGGACGCCGGCCTCCTCGCCCTTGAGCTGGAGGCGGCGCTTCACGCCCGTGTAGGAGGCGAGCGCGGGGGCCAGCTCGGCGGCCGGGACACCGAGTGCCACGCCGGCGGCCAGCGCCGCGACCGCGTTGTGCGCGTAGTGGCGGCCGGGGACGGAGACGGTGAAGGTGAGCTGTGCGCCGTCCAGCTCGACGGTGACCTCGCTCTTGAGGCCGTGGGGAACGACGGACAGCACACGTACGTCCGCATCCGCCGACTCGCCGTATGTCACCACGCGTACGCGGCCCGGCAGCCGCCGCGTCAGCTCGCGCGCGCCCTCGTTGTCCGCCGAGATCACCAGCGTGCCGCCCTCGGTGACACGGTCCACGAACGTCTCGAAGGACTCGTAGATCTCGTCCATGGACGCGTAGTTGGCGTGGTGGTCCAGCTCCGCGTTGAGGATGATCGCCACCTCGGGCGCGTACTTGTGGAAGCTGCGGTCCGACTCGTCGGCCTCGGCGACGAAGATCTCACCCTCGCCGTGCAGGGCGTTGGAACCGGGAGCGTCGAGGTCGCCGCCGATCGCGTACGAGGGCTTCAGCCCCAGCGTCGAGAGCGACACGGCCAGCATCGAGGTCGTCGTCGTCTTGCCGTGGGTCCCCGCGACCGCGATCGGGCGCAGGCCGTCCATCAGGCGGGCAAGGGCGTCCGAACGGTGGACCACCGGAATGCCGAGCTCCGCGGCACGGGCCAGCTCCGGGTTGTCCGCGCGGATCGCGGAGGAGACGACGACGCAGGTGGCGTCGGCGGCGAGATGGCCGGCCGCGTGCCCGATGTGCACCGTCGCACCCAGCGCGCGCAGCGCCTCGGCGGTCGCGGACTCCTTCGCGTCACTCCCCGCCACCGCGGCACCCCGCTGCGCGAGGATCTTCGCGATGCCCGACATCCCGGCGCCGCCGATACCAATGAAGTGCGGTCGGTCCATGGCGGTAGGAAGGCCGGGTGCCATGCGTGTTTCTCCCAAGATCCGGTACGACGATGAGCCCCCAGCCTATTCCGTACAACGCTGGGCACCTGTCAAGGGGCGCCGGCGAAGACGCCGGTTAGGGGCGCGGGGAACTGCGCGACCAGCCACGGCGCACCCGCACCCCGAAACGCACCGAACCCCCACGGCGCCCCCGGCCAAGCCCAGCGGCATGCGGCTACGCCTTGCTGTGCGAGAACAGCTTCAGCACCGGCACCCCCACCTTGTGCCGAGCCCGAGACGCCCAGTCCCGGTGGAAGAACTCCTCCACATAGTGGGGATCGGTCAGCACGATGACCTCATCCGCGTCGATCTCCTCGACCAGGCCCTTCAGCGCATCCAGCGGATGGTCCTCGATCAGCCGCCCCTCGGCCTGGTTCCCGGTCGCCCGCAGCGCCACCAGCGACACGTCGAGGGCCTGCTGCCCCTGACCGGCGGCGTCGTCGCCCTCGGGGGTCTCGTCCTCGTGAGCCGCCTCGTCCAGCTCGCCGAGCGCGACGTCGTCGATGGCCCTCAGCAGCCGGTCCGCCTGGTCACCCCGGGGCTGGAGCAGCACGTGGAAGGCGACGGACTCGTCACCGTGCAAGGTGGTGACGAACTCCACGTCGTCGGACGTCAGGGCCTTCTCGATCATCAATACGCTTGTGAACACGACAGGCGCCCTTCTCCTCCGTGGGCCGTTCCCAGGCCCCTGCGGAAACCATCCTGCCCCGTAACCGCACGGGGTCTGCGAAATTCAGTGTGCCCCGCCGAAGAAAAACGGAACGGGGTATTCCGCCGACTTGTCAGGACCGACGGTATCGGGCGTAGAGGAACCCGGCCTCTTCCAGCAAGGACGCCAGTTCGAACCGTTTCGGAACAGCGATCGACGGGCCTCCGGCGATGCGCTGCGCGTCTCCCGCGGTGAGCGTCGGGGAGACCGTGAGACAGAGCTCGTCGAGCACCCCGGCCGCGATCAGCTGGCCCAGCAGGCGCGGGCCGCCCTCGGTCAGCAGCCGGGTCATGCCGAGGTCGCCGAGCGCGCGTACGGCCCGGGCGGGGTCCACGCCCATGCCGTCCCCCGCGATCACCACCCGCGCGCCCGCCTTCTCGGCGGCCGCGACCCGGTCCGGGGCCGCCCCGGCGCCGGTCAGGACCAGCGTGGGCACCTCGGGCGAGACGAAAAGCGGAAGCGAGAAGTCCAGGTCGAGACTGGCGGTGACGATCGCGATCGCGGGCGCCGTGCTCTGCCCTGCCGCCTCCCTCCGCTCCACGAAGGCCTCACGCGCGCGTGCCGGACGGTAACCCTCCTGGCGTACCGTTTCCGCACCCACCAGGACGACGTCGGCCAGTGCACGCAGCACTCCGAAGATCCGCATGTCGGTGGCGCCGGAGATGGCCTGGGACCGCCCGTCGTGCTGGGCGGCGCCGTCCAGCGTCGACACCATGTTGGCGCGCAGCCAGGGCTCACGGGCCTCGGGGTAGGCGTACGCCTCCGCCAGCTCGTCGAGCTCCCACTCCCGGTCCGTCACATCCGCATCCGGTGCCCCGCCGGAGGCCTGGGCTGCTGTTTCGTAGGTCACAGGGAACAGGCGTCGCATGACGTGCAGTGTGGCACGGCCCTTAGAGTGGGGAACCGTGTCGACCTCCACCACCTCCGCCGGGTTCGGTCCGATAGCCGAAGCGACCCCGCTGTCCCTGTGCGCCCGCGAGCCGCACGTCCCCGCGGACCGGCTCGTCGCCGAGATGGTGCCGCCGCCGCGCTTCGACTCGGTCCGCTTCGCCACGTACATCCCGGACCCGAACCAGCCGAGCCAGCCCGAGGCCGTACGGGTCCTCAGCGGCTTCGCGGCCGGTCTGGGCGGGGCACACGCCGCGGGCTCGGGCAGGCGCAGGCTGTTCGGCTTCGGGAAGGCCGCCAAACAGGCCCCCGCAGGCCCGCGCGGCGTCTATCTGGACGGCGGCTACGGCGTCGGCAAGACCCACCTGCTGGCCTCCCTGTGGCACGCGACCCCCGCCGAGCCCGAGCTCAAGGCCTTCGGCACGTTCGTGGAGCTCACCAACCTGGTCGGCGCGCTCGGCTTCCAGAAGACCGTGCAGACGCTGAGCGGCCACCGGCTGCTGTGCATAGACGAGTTCGAGCTCGACGACCCCGGCGACACCGTCCTCGTCTCCACCCTGCTCGGCAAGCTGGTCGACGCGGGCGTGGCGCTCGCGGCCACCTCGAACACACTGCCGGGCAAGCTCGGCGAGGGCCGGTTCGCGTCCGCCGACTTCCTGCGCGAGATTCAGGGTCTGTCTGCGCACTTCCGTCCGCTGCGGATCGACGGCGAGGACTACCGCCACCGCGGGCTGCCCGAGGCCCCGGCGCCGTTCTCCGACGAGCAGGTCACCAAGGCGGCGTACGCCACCGAAGGCGCGTCCCTCGACGACTTCCCGCACCTGCTCGACCACCTCGCGCGCGTCCACCCGAGCCGCTACGGCGCTCTGACCGACGGCCTCAAGGCCGTCTGCCTCACCGACGTCCAGCCGATACCGGACCAGTCGACGGCGCTGCGTCTCGTGGTGCTCGCGGACCGGCTGTACGACCGCGAGGTGCCGGTGCTCGCCGCCGGAATGCCTTTCGACAAGCTGTTCAGCGAGGAGATGCTGAACGGCGGCTACCGCAAGAAGTACTTCCGCGCGATCTCCCGGCTCACCGCGCTGGCACGGGATGCCAAGGGGCTCGTGAAGGACTGATTCCCGCCACGCCCCCTCCTACTTTCGGGCTCTCTTCAGGGCGAAACGTAAAGTTAACCCTGCAAACAACTGGCCGCGTTAACGTAGATCTTGACGCTGACTGTTGACGTGTGTGAGCAGCCGGGAGGGGGCCCATGTTCCGAGGTACGAAGGCCCGGACCCTGTTCGTGGTACTCGCCACCGTCCTGATGAGCCTTCAGTTCTTCGCTCCCACACAGGTGTTCGCTTCTGCGCAGAAGAGTGAGGTCGCCTCCTGCGGCGAGTCCGAGCACCAGCAGAAGCAGAAGGTGGCGCCGGCACTCCGGTCCCGCGACCGCAGCCGTGACGAGGACCTCGTACCCGAAGCGCCCGCCCGCGCCCTGCTGGCGAGCGACCCGGCGGCCGGCCGTCCCCTCGTCCCGCCCCGCGAGACCTCCGTTCGCACGTCCAGATCGTCAACCAATCATTCCCCCGCGGCACTTCAGGTCTTCCGCTGCTGAGCGGAGCGCATCCCCCCACGCTCCGTTCTTGTAAGCCGACGCGCCATCGAGGCGCGCCAGGAGGAACTGACACATGCAGCCCCTCATCGATCACGCCCGCGCGCACGGACAGCGCCCCGAGCGGTTCGCCCAGCTGGCCCAAGGCCAGTCCCCCCAGGTCCTGTTCATCACCTGCTCCGACTCCCGTGTCGTCCCCGCGCTGATCACCGGCGCCCGCCCCGGCGAGCTCTTCGAGCTGCGCACCGCGGGCAACATCGTCCCGCCGTACGTCCCCGGGCGGCCGACCGCCGAAGCCGCCACCGTCGAGTACGCGGTGGACGTGCTCGGTGTCTCCGAGATCGTGGTCTGCGGCCACTCCCACTGCGGCGCCGTCGGCGCGCTGGTGCGCGGCGACGACCTGACCGCCGTACCCGCCGTGCGCGACTGGCTCGCCCAGGCCGAACCGCCGTCCGGCGCGGCACACGACGACCCGGCCGTCGCCGACGCGGTGCAGAACCACGTCCGCGCGCAAATGCTCAGGCTCCGCGCATACCCGTGTGTGGAACGGGCCCTGACGGCAGGTCAACTACGCCTGCACGGCTGGTACTACGAGGTCCACACCGGCGCCGTACAGGCGCACCGGGCGGACACCGGCGCCTTCGAGGCGCTGTGATCGACGCGATGAAACTCCCCCACCTGCGGCAGGACTTCGCCGCGTCCGTCGTCGTGTTCCTCATCGCCCTCCCCCTGTGTGTGGGCGTCGCCGTCGCCTCCGGCGTCCCGGCCGAACTCGGCCTGGTCACCGGCATCGTGGGCGGTCTCGTCACCGGGCTGATGCGCGGCAGCAGCCTTCAGGTGTCCGGGCCGGCCGCGGGGCTGACCGTGCTGGTCTTCGAGGCCGTGCGGGAGTACGGCCTCGCCGTGCTCGGAGTCGTTGTACTCACCACGGGCGTACTCCAACTCCTCATGGGGGCCCTGAAGTTGGGGCGCTACTTCCGGGCCATCTCGGTGGCCGTCGTCGAAGGCATGCTGGCCGGGATCGGTCTCGTCCTGATCGCGGGCCAGCTCTACTCGATGGCCGGCCTGAAGGCGCCGGCCTCCGGTCTGGGCAAGCTCGCCGGGCTGCCGGCGGCGCTCGTCGACGCCGCACGCAGCCCCGAGGCGCTGGCATCGGTCGCGCTCGGCGCGGGGACCGTCCTCGTCCTCGTGCTGTGGAAGCTGCTGCCACGGCGGGTCCGTACGGTACCGGCGGCGCTCGGCGCGGTCGCGCTGGCCACCCTCGCCTCGGCGGCGTTCGGCCTGCCCGTGGCGAAGGTCGAGGTGCGGGGGCTGCTCGGCTCGGTCCAGCTGCCGACTCTCGACGCCCTCGGGGAACTCGGACACGTCGGTGTGCTCGGCACGGTCCTCGCCTTCACCCTGATCGCCTCCGCCGAGTCGCTGTTCAGCGCGGCGGCCGTGGACCGGCTGCACGACGGGCCGCGGACGGAGTACGACAAGGAGCTGATGGCGCAGGGCGCGGGCAACACCGTCTGCGGGCTGCTCGGCGCGCTGCCGATGACCGCGGTGATCGTACGCAGTGCGGCGAACGTCCAGGCGGGCGCGCGGACGAAGGCGTCCCGGGTCCTGCACGGCGTGTGGCTGCTGCTGTTCGCGGCGCTGCTGCCGGCCGCGCTCGGCGTCATTCCGCTGCCGGCCCTCGCGGGCATCCTGGTGTACGCGGGCTGGAAGCTGATCCCGCTGCGCGAGATCGCGTCGCTGTGGCGCGAGCACCGGGGAGAGGCGCTGATCCTCGTCGTCACCGCGGTGTCGATCGTCGCCGTGAGCATGTTCGAGGGGGTTCTGATCGGGCTCGCGCTGGCCGTCGCGAAGACGGCGTGGGAGGCCTCGCACGTGCGCCTCGACGTCATAGACAAGGGAGCCGGGCCCGTCCAGGCGCATCTGTCGGGCAATGCGACCTTCCTGCGGCTCCCGAAGATCCTCGACAGCCTGGAGGCACTGCCGCAGGACCGGCCCATCGAGCTGGACCTCTCCGGCCTGCACCACCTGGACCACGCCTGCCGCACCGCGCTGGAGAGCTGGTCGGCCCGGCACAGCGCGGCGGGAACCGACCCGGTGAAGGTCACCTCGGGGTCCTGACCCGGGCCGGTGCGCTGTCCCATGGGGCTGGGCCCGCTTCCTCGCGGGCCCAGCCCTGCGACGTACAGTGGACATATTGGTCATACTGGGCGGCTCGAAAGGGGGTCGCAATGCTCGAGGAGCTGCTGGTCGCAGGCGCGGCAGTCGCTTCCGCCGGGGTGGTGTACGTCGCGGCGGCGGCCCGGGTCATCAAGCAGTACGAGCGAGGCGTGGTCCTCCGGCTCGGGCGGCTCGCGGGAGCCGTGCGCGCCCCGGGGTTCACCATGATCGTCCCGGGCGTCGACAAGCTGCACAAGGTCAATATGCAGATCGTGACGATGCCGGTGCCGGCGCAGGACGGCATCACCAGGGACAACGTCACGGTCCGGGTGGACGCCGTCATCTACTTCAAGGTGATCGACGCCGCCGACGCCGTCATCCAGGTCGAGGACTACCGCTTCGCGGTCTCGCAGATGGCGCAGACATCGCTCCGCTCCATCATCGGCAAGAGCGATCTCGACGATCTGCTCTCCAACCGCGAAAAGCTCAACCAGGGCCTGGAGTTGATGATCGACAGCCCGGCGATGGGCTGGGGTGTGCAGATCGACCGCGTCGAGATCAAGGACGTGTCGCTGCCGGAGACCATGAAACGCTCGATGGCCCGGCAGGCCGAGGCCGACCGAGAGCGCCGCGCCCGGATCATCAACGCCGACGCGGAACTTCAGGCGTCCAAGAAGCTGGCGGAGGCCGCCGGGGTGATGTCCGAGCAGCCCGCGGCGCTCCAACTGCGGCTGCTGCAGACGGTGGTGGCGGTCGCGGCCGAGAAGAACTCCACGCTCGTGCTGCCCTTCCCGGTGGAGCTGCTGCGGTTCCTGGAGCGGGCGCAACAGGGGCAGCCGGCGGTTGAGCAGTCGGCACCCCCGAGGTCCGAGAAGCCAGAGGTCACGGCCGAGGTCGAGGTCACGGCTGAGGTCGACGCCGAGAAGCCCGAGATCGAGTCGGGGATCCCCGAGGCCGAGCCCGGAAAGCCCGAAGCCGACGTGTGACACCTGCTACGCGCGTGGTTCCGGCCGCCTCGCCCCCGTGATACACACAGGCGGGTCACAGTCCTGTCCGCCAACAGGAAGGTTGCCCCATGCCAGAAAACGTTCGCTCCGCGACACGTCGTCAGATGCTCGCCCGCACAGGTGTGTTGGGCGCGTCGATCGCCTTCGCCGGAAGCCTCGGCGACCTCTTCGCGGGCACCGCCGCCGCGCAGGGCCTCGGCCACAGCGGGTACGGCCCCCTGGTCCCCGACCCGAACGGACTGCTCGACCTGCCGGAAGGTTTCCGCTACCGGGTGCTGTCCCGCGAGGGCGACCAGCTCCGCTCCGGGGAGGGCCTGGTGCCGAGCAACCACGACGGCATGTCGGCCTTCGCGGGCAGTCACGGCCGCGTCCACCTGGTCCGCAACCACGAGAACCGCAACACCGCCAGGATCCCGGTCCCGACGATCGAGAGCCTGACGTACGACCCGATGGGCAAGGGCGGCTGTACGGCGCTGACCCTGGACAGCCGCAACCGCGTCCTGTCCGAACGGGTCGCCATCGCCGGAACCGCGGTCAACTGCGCGGGCGGGCCGACCCCTTGGGGCACATGGCTGACCTGCGAGGAGACCGAGGAGAAGGCGGGCACCAACGGCTACACCAAGGACCACGGATTCATCTTCGAGGTCGATCCGGTGGATCCCCGTCGCACGGGGGCCGTCCCGCTCACGGCGATGGGCCGCTTCCAGCACGAGGCGATCGCCGTCGACCCGTGGCGGGGCATCGTCTACGAGACCGAAGACGCGTTCCTCACACCCTTCGGTCTGTTCTACCGCTTCCTCCCCAACAAGCCTGAGGGCGGCATCGGTTCACTGCGCGCGGGAGGCAGACTCCAGGCGATGCGCGTCCCCGGCGTACCGGACCTCTCCTCCATCCAGGAGACCGGCGCGACCTTCGACGGCATCGAGTGGGTGGACGTCCCGGACCCGCTCGCCGCCCAAACCCCCATCCGGCTCCAGGACTTCGGCCCGAAGGGCATCACGCACGCCCAGAAGCTGGAGGGCTGCTACTGGGGCGGAAAGTCCGTGTACTTCGTCTCGTCCTTCGCACACAGCGCGGAGGGCTCGGCCGCGGACCACTTCGGCCAGATCTGGCGCTACGACCCGTCGACCCGCCGCCTCACGCTCGTGATCGTCTTCGGCCCGGACACCGACGTACAACTCCCCGGCGAGTCCCCGGACAACATCTGCCTCGCACCGAGCGGCGGCCTCATGGTGTGCGAGGACGGCAACGGTGCGCAGCATGTGTACGGCGTGACCCGCAAGGGCGAGGTGTACGCCATGGCCCGCGGCGCCCAGAACATCGGCACCCCGGAGGCGCCCGAGTGGGGCGAGTTCGCGGGCGTCACCTTCTCGCCGGACGGCGAGACGATGTACGTGAACTGCTATACGCCCGGGACGACGTTCGCGGTGACGGGACGTTGGCGCAACTGAGCGCCCGCCCGCAGAAATTGCCGCGCCCGCCCCGGTGACCAGGGACTCCGGGCCCACCTGGCCGGCCCCGAGCAGGGCACCCTGGGCTCCCGCCTCCGCGCCGCCCGGCTCGTCCCGTACCCAGGCGGTGATCGGACCCAGGGAGGCGGCCGACAACCAGGTCGCCCTGCGCCTGCGCGACGGCCGCCTCCTCGACGCCCAGCCCGCCGCCGAGGTCCTGCACCGCATCGGAATGATGATCGATGCCCGCAGCACCGACCTGATCGACCAGATGCCCGCGCTTTGCGGCGAGTAGCGGACAGCAGCCCTCCGCCGCACCATCGAGGGACACGGCCGGAAGGGGCACGCGGTGCCGAAGAAGGACGCCAGGACAGACAGCAAGAAGAAGGACGGCGGGCGGGACGAAGAACGACCGAAGCCCGCAGGGGCACCCGCGCTGCTCCGCGAGCTGCTGCGCGTCCCGGGCGGCGCCGGAGTCGACCTCTCCTCGTACGCGGCCGATGCGACACCCGCCGGCCCGCGCGACAAGGCCGCCGGTCTCGCCGCCACCGCCCTGATGGGCGAACACCTCGCCGACCTGCAAGAACGCCTGTGGGCCACGAGTACGGCGGGTGAACGGCGGCGCATTCTCCTGGTCCTCCAGGGCATGGACACCAGCGGCAAGGGCGGCACGGTCAAGCATGTCATCGGGCTGTTCAACCCCTCCGGCTGCCGCATCCGGGCCTTCAAGGCACCGACCCCCGAGGAGCGGAAGCACTCCTTCCTCTGGCGGATCAGGAAGGCGCTTCCGGAGCCCGGCGAGATCGGCATCTTCGACCGCTCTCACTACGAGGACGTCCTGATCGCCCGCGTCCGCGAACTGGCCCCACCCGAGGAGATCGACCGCCGCTACGCCGAGATCAACCGCTTCGAGAAGTCCCTCACGGACGACGGCGTCACCGTCGTGAAGGTCTTCCTCCACATCTCCTACGAACAGCAGCGCCGCCGCCTCCTCGAACGCCTCGACAACCCCGACAAACACTGGAAGTTCAACGTCGGCGACATCGAGGAGCGCACACTGTGGCCCGCGTACCAGAGGGCGTACGAGATCGCCATCGAGCGCTGCTCCACGCCGGAGGCCCCCTGGTACCTGGTCCCCGCCGACCGCAAGTGGTACCGGAACTGGGCGATCAGCAAGCTCCTCCTGGAACACCTTGAGGCCCTCGACCCGCAGTACCCCAAGGCGGACTTCGATGTGGAGGAGAGCCGGAGGCGGCTCCTGAAGGACGGCTGAGCCTCCGCGAGGCGGAGACCTGGTAGTCGCTCACCTGGGCGGGTGAGTTCGCGGCCGCATTCGCCGGACGCCAGCGCGCGATGGGTGATTAGTCGCATTTACCCGCTTATCTTCACGCGGTGACCATTCTTGTACGACGAATCGCCGCAGCCTGCGCCCTGGGCGCCGCGCTCGCCGCCTGCGGGGCCCCGCACACCCCGCACGCCGCCCGCCAAGGGCAACCCGCTCCCGCCAGCGCCACGGCATCAGAGCCCCCTACACTCGCCCCGGGCCCCGCCGGACTGACCCCCGTCTTCAAGAACGGCCCGCGGACGCGGGACAAGACCGTCGCGCTGACCTTCGACGCGGACATGACCGCCGATCAGGGGGCGCGGGCGGCGGCCGGGGAGCACTTCGACAATCCGCGGCTGATCTCGACGCTGCGGGCGTACAAGGTGCCGGCCACCGTGTTCATGACGGGGCGGTGGGCGGACGAGTACCCGCAGGAGGCCAGGGCCATCGGGCGGGACCCGCTCTTCGAGGTCGCAAATCACTCGTACAGCCACTACGCCTTCACGGACGACTGCTACGGGCTGCCGACCGTGCCCGAGGACCGGATGCGGTCGGACGTGGAGCGGGCGTTCGCCGCCTTCAAGAAGGCAGGGGTGCCCCGTGCGATGCCGTACTTCCGTTTCCCGGGCGGATGTTACGACCAGCGGGCGCTGCGGACGCTGAGCGCGGCCGGGGTGACCGCGGTGCAGTGGGACGTGGTCAGCGGGGACGCGTTCGCGACGGACGCCGACGCCGTGGCCCAGCAGGTCCTCGACGGCGTGCGGCCCGGGTCCGTCGTCGTCATGCACTGCACGCGGAGTGCGGCTCCGGCGACCGAGGAGGCGGTGCGGACGATCGTTCCCGAGCTGCGGAAGAAGGGGTACCGCTTCGTGAAGGTGTCGGAGCTGATCGGGGCGGCCGGCCGCCACCGGTAGGCCGTCCCGTGGTCCGCCTTACGCTGGAACCATGAGCGACTACTGCGGCGCCGAGGCGGACCCGGCGCCCGTGGCACCCACGGCCTCCACGACCGACGGGCCGCCGTTCGCCGAGTGCGTGCTGTGCCGGAAGCCGACGGAGTACCCGGAGTCGTACAAGGGGATCACGCTGTGCCCCGTCTGCGAGTGGCAGGAGGCGCAGCGCACCGCGTGTTCAGGCTGACCGGCGGGTGGTGAGCGCGCAGGCCACGGCGAGCGCGCCGGCCGTGAGCAGCGCGGCGGCGGCCAGCGGCAGCAGCGGGGCGGGGACCGTGCCCGCCCGCGAGCCGGTGATCAGGTCGGTGAGGGCCGCCTGGGCCGGTGAGCCCGAGGTCACCAGCGTGAGCAGCGCCGCGAGCAGCATCGCGGGGACCGCGCGGCCCGGCGAGCGCAGCAGCGGCCAGGTCGTGAGCGCGCCGACGGCGGTGCCGAGCAGCGCGCACACGAGCGCGGCCAGGAGTCCCGCGCCGCCCGCCGCGACCACCGGCACCTCCTTCTGGTGGTCCGTGCTCGTCGGGTCGCTGATCACCGCGACGAACAGCGTCGACGCGGCCCCGATGAGAACGGCCGCCGACAGCGCGACGAGCAGACAGGCGAGGTGCGCCCGTCCGGGGCCGACCGCCGCGCCCACACAACTCCGCGCCGCGGGCGGCTCGTTGGTGGCACAGATCCGGACGAGCCAAGCGGCTACGGGGAGCACGGCGGCGGCCGAGTAGCCGAGCGAGTCGAGCACTGGCTGCCCGCTCTGAACGCCGATCCCGAGAAAGGCCGCGTACAGGATGAACGGCGGCAGCCAGCGCTGCGAGCGCAGCAGAAGGGCGGCCTGGTAGCGGATCAGGGCGTTCACTGGCGGGGGCCTTCGGGTCGGAGGGGGCGGGCGTCCGGGGATGCGGGCTGCGGGGGCGGCGCGGAGACACCTGACGCCGTGGGGCTCGACGCCGCGGAACCCGGCGCTGACGGGCTGGACTCGACGCCTACAGCCGGCTCGGCAGCAGAAGCGACAGAGGCGGGCACGCCGGCGCGCGACCCGGCAGAACCCGCCGCCACTGCGCCCGGCACTGACGGGCTGGACGCGGCGCCTGCAGCGGCGTCAGCAACGGGCACCCTGGTGCGCGACTCGGCGCCGTCGCCAGGCGCGGGCGGGCCCTGTTCGCCCCTGTCGGGCGCAACCGAGCCCTGCACGTCGACGCCCGGTGCGGCCAAGTACCGCACATCGACGTCCGGTACCGCCGGACCCCGCGCATCACCGTCCGGCGCACCCGCTTCCCCGCCGCCCGGCAACCGCCCCACCCCCACCACATGCCACGGCGGCCGTGCGCCAAGGAGCGACCTGAGCAGCACGTCCGAGTGGGACTCGGGTGCGGTGAGGCGGAAGGACCCCGCCGCGGTCCGTTCCACGGACGTCGAGAGCCCCAGCGCCTCGGGGGGAGGTTCCGCGCCCGCCGGACCCTCGGCCTCGACGACGACGTGCGGGGCCGCCGGACCGGCCGAAGTGCCCTGTGGCGTACGGAGATCGAGCGCGCCGTCGACGACGGTGTACGTGGCGTCGGGCACCCCCGCCAGCCGCCGCGGGTCGTGGTCGACGAAGACCACCGCGGCGCCGGCGGCGGTACGTTCCGCGACGGCGCGTTCCAGTTCGGCGCGGGCGGCGGTGTCGAGGCCGGTCCAGGCCTCGTCGAGGACGAGGAGTTCCGGCTCGGCGAGCAGTGCCTGGGCGACGGCGACCTTCTGGCTGCTGCCCTTGGACAGTTCCGCCATGGGCGTACGGGCGTACGCGGCGGCGCCGAGGCGTTCCAGCCACTCGTCGGCGGCACGGGCGGCGGCCGGACGCGAGAGGCCGTGGACGGCGCCGAGGTGGGTGAGGTACCCGGACGCGGTGAAGGGGAGGGCGGCGGGGAAGCGCTCGGGGACGTACGCCGTGCGCGGGCGACCGGTGATCCGGCCCTCGGAGGGCGCGTCGATCCCGGCGAGGAGTCTCAGCAGGGTGGACTTGCCGGTGCCGTTGGCGCCGTCCACGCGGACCAGGGTGCCGGGGGTCACATCGAGGTCGACGCCGCGCAGGACCCAGGGGCCGCGGAGCCCGTAACGTCGGCCGACGCCCTCCAGCCGCAGATCACCATTCGTGGGGGCCATCCTCGCGTGGGCGTACGGGCGCCCGCAGAAGAACCGATCTTCCGCCTGGCAGACTGGAGGGCGTGAGCAGCGACCCGACCGCAGTCGACCCGACCTCCAACGGCGATGGCCCCTTCCGTTCCGAGCGCACCGCGCGCGACGAGGCACCGCAGTACGTGCTGCCCCTGGTCGTGCGCATCGAGAAGGCCGATCCCCCGGCCCGTACCGACGCGCTGGAGAGCGCGGCCCGCGCCGTGCTGACCATCCTCAGCGACGAGCGGTCGCTCGGGGACGGCGAGAGCGCCGGCGAGTGGGCGCAGGCCATCCATGACTGGCAGGACGCCAGGATCCGCAAGGTCGTGCGGCGGGCGCGCGGCGCCGAGTGGCGGCGGGCCGAGGCGCTGCCGGGGATCACGGTGACCGGGAAGTCCGCCGAGGTGCGTGTCTTCCCGCCGGTCCCGCTGGACGGCTGGCCCAAGGAACTCGCCAAGCTCCAGGTCTCCGGCACCGACCTCGAAGACCCCGAGCCGCCGATGGACGCCGACCTGGCGGCCCCGGTGCTGTGGCTCAACCCGGACCTCGACATGTCGGCGGGCAAGACGATGGCGCAGGCGGGGCACGGCGCCCAACTCGCCTGGTGGGAACTGTCGGACGAGGAGCGGGCGGCCTGGCGCGACGCCGGCTTCCCGCTCGCCGTCCGTACCGCGGACCCGGCCCGCTGGCGTGAACTCACCACCTCCGGGCTCCCGTTGGTCCGCGACGCGGGCTTCACGGAGATCGCGCCGGGGTCGTACACGGTGGTCGCGGACCATCCGGCGCTGCGCCACGACTGACCGCCCCGGCACCGGACGCCTGTTGCCACACCGCGGCTACGCTTGCGGCACGTTCACGACGTATGCGGAGGTCACCATGGCCGGGACCCGGCTGGACGGCAGGGTCGAACGCGGCAACCGGACGCGGCAGTTGGTGCTCCGCCGTACCGTCGACATCGCCTCGGTCGAGGGACTCGACGCGCTGTCCGTCGGCCGGCTGGCCACCGAGCTCGAACTCAGCAAGAGCGGGGTCTTCGCGCTCTTCGGTTCCAAGCAGGAGCTCCAGCTCGCGACCGTACGGGAGGCGGCGCGCATCTACATGGAGCGGATCGTCCGGCCCGCGGCCGAGACCCCGGCCGGGATCGACCGGCTCTGGCGGCTGTGCACGCTCTGGCTCGACTACTCCCAGGGCCGGGTCTTCCCCGGCGGCTGCTTCTTCTACGAGGTCGTCGCCGAGTTCGACGCCCGTTCCGGCCCCGTGCACGACGCGGTCGTACGCGCCCAGCGGGACTGGACGGAACACGTGGAGGCCACCATCGCGGAGGCCCGCGAACTCGGCGACCTCCACCCCGGCACGGACGCTCCCCAACTCGCCTTCGAACTCGTCGCGTTGATGGAGACGGCCAACGTCGTCTCCGTCCTGCACGACGAGACGACCGCCTACCGAAGGGCCCGCGTCGCCATCGCCTCCCGGCTACGCATCGCGGCGACGGATCCGTCCCGGGTTCCCGAAGTTCCCTGAGGTCGACCGAAGTTCCTTGAGGGCCGCCTGAAGTCCCTTGATCCGGAGGGCAATTGCCCTTCATGCAAGTTCACCAAACAAGTAGCACGACCGTTCGCTTAGTTTTATGCTCGGACCATGCGACGCCAAACGATCCTTCGCTCGCCCTGGCAACCCGGTCCTGCCGCCGACGCCCATCACGGACCCGCGCTGGTGAGCTTCACCGACTTCACCTCCGACACCTTCCGGCGGTCGTGGTCCGTCGCCGTCGACGGACTCCGGCTCCGCCGGACCTGGCCCGAGACCCCGGGCGCGATCGGCATGTGGCTGTGGGCCGATCCACTGCGGCGGCGCTCGGGCTCCGTGGCCGTCTGGACCGACGAGGCACGGCTCAAGGAGTTCGTCGGCCGGCCCGACCACATACGGATCGTGCGCGCGTACCGCGGCCATGGGGTGCTGCGGTCGACGGACTGGGAGACCGCCGGTTTCGACGCGGCGGACACATGGGCGCACGCGCACCACCTGATCACCGGAGGACACACCGCATGACATCGCCAGCACCGGACATCGTCGCCCTCGACCGGATCGCCGTACAGGAGTCGCTCAGGGTCGTGGAGCTGGCGCAGGAGGCGGACTGGGAACGGGACACACCCTGTACGGGGTGGACCCTGCGGCGGCTGGTGGCACACATGGCCGCACAGCACTACGGGTTCGCGGCGGCCGCGCAAGGAGCGGGGAGCGAGGCGACGTACTGGCGGGAGCCGGAGGACATGAGCGAGCCGGGGCAGACGTACCGGGTAGCGGCCACGGTGGTGCTCACCGCCTTCGCCGAACCGGCAGTCGCTGAGCGGGAGTTCGTACTGCCGGAGCTCGGGGGCGCCTTTCCCGGACGGATGGCCGTCGGCTTCCACTTCATCGACTACGTGGTGCACGCGTGGGACGTGGCCGCCACGCTCGGCGTCGGGCTCGACCTCCCGGGGCACGTCCTGGAGGCGGCGCTAGCCGTCGCGCGGCTGGTACCGAGGGATCCGGCGGGCCGGGGTCCGGGATTCGCCTTCGCTCCGATCCTCGACGTACCGGCCGGGGCGGGCCCCCTGGACGAGGCGTTGCGCCTGCTGGGGCGCGCCCCGGAGAAGTGGCCGCTGACGAGGGCGGACCGGCCGGAGCCGAACATCCAATCGCAAAGAGGTTTGAGTGGAGGCTGAACAACACATCCGTCCCGCACGTACCTCCTGACGCTGGCCAAGTACAAACACCCAACGACCAGTTGGTTTCCCGGGAGGCTCATTGTGCGGCGTATCAACGGTACCGCCCTCGTCATGGCGGCACTCGTCGCCACAGTCGGAGCGCTCGCGTTCCCCGTGTGGTCCTACGCGGACCGCTCAGGCACCGGGCAGGCGAACGTGGCGGCAGGCACCGTGAACACCCGCTGGGGTCCGCTGACCGCCCAGGACCGCGATCTGATCGTCCGCGTTCGGCTGGCCGGTCTGTGGGAGCTGCCGGCGGGACAGCAGGCGCTCGAACGCGCGCCCTCCGAGGCGATAAAGGAGGTCGCCGACCACCTCATCGTCGGCCACACCGACCTCGACAAGCGGGTGCGGATCGTCGCGGCCCAGCTCGGCGTCGCACTGCCGAACCAGCCGAACGAGCTGCAGACCGGCTGGCTCAAGGAGATGACCGCGGCGACCGGCGCGGACTACGAGTACAAGTTCGTGAACCTGTTGCGGGCCGCGCACGGAAGCATCTTCCCTGCCATCGGCGCCGTCCGGAACACCACGCGGAACACCCTGGTGCGCCAGCTGGCCTCGGACGCCAACCAGACCGTGCTCGACCACATCACGATGCTGGAGAAGACCGGGAAGGTCGACTTCGACGCCATCGCCAACGCCGCGGTGGCCACCTCCACGGCCAGCCCGACCGGCCCCGCGGCACCCGTGCCCGGCCAGGTGGCACCCTCGGCGCCTGCCGCTCAGGCGACCGGCGACGTCTCGACCTCGTCCTCGCCCTCGCCCGGCGCGCCTGGCACGGTCAACACCGCCCGTCCGGACCCGGTGGACTCGGACGGCGTGCTGGGATAACCGGCCCCCCAGGGCCCGCCCGCGCCCCGGATCCGAACCTCAAATGTTGCTCTGAAGGTGATGAGTACGAGGTTCGGACCCGGACGTCGGGGCCATACCTCCGTCACGCCGGAACATCGGTCCGTCAAAGGAGACGACACAGCCGATCCAGGTGAAGCCGTGCAGGTGGGGTGAAGGAGGGCACGATGGAGCGACTGGGGACGGGCATCGGGTGGCGACCGGAGATCGCGGACGCCGTGGAGCGCATGCCGGGCATCGACTGGGTCGAGGCCGTGGCCGAGAACCTCTGCCCCGGCCATCTCCCCGAGTCGCTGCTGCGCCTGCGTGAACGCGGCGTCACGGTGATCCCGCACGGCGTCTCCCTCGGCCTGGGCGGCGCGGACCGGCCCGACGAGGCACGCCTCACGGCCCTGGCCGAGCGGGCCGAGGCGCTGGGCTCGCCGCTCGTCACGGAGCACATCGCGTTCGTACGGGCGGGCGGGCCGTTGACCGCCTCGCCGCTCCTCGAGGCGGGGCACCTGCTGCCGGTCCCGCGCACCCGGGACGCGCTGGACGTCCTGTGCGAGAACATCCGTATCGCGCAGGACGCGCTGCCCGTTCCCCTCGCGGTGGAGAACATCGCCGCGCTGATCTCCTGGCCCGGCGAGGAGATGTCGGAGGGCCAGTTCCTCTACGACCTGGTCGACCGCACGGGCGTACGCCTCCTCATAGACGTCGCCAACCTCCACACCAACCACGTCAACCGGGGCGAGGACCCGGCCAAGGCCCTCGACGAGCTCCCCGTCGAAGCCATCGCCTACGTCCATGTCGCCGGCGGCTTCGAACGGGACGGCGTCTGGCACGACAGCCACGCCCACCCCGTCCCGCAGCCGGTCCTCGACATCCTGTCCGACCTCGCATCCCGGGTGACCCCGCCGGGTGTCCTCCTGGAACGGGACGAGAACTTCCCCGAGCCCGGGGAGCTGGAGCAGGAGTTGGGGGCGATCCGGGGAACGCTGGAGCGGGCGGGGGCGCAGGCCCCGAAGAGCGCGCTCCCGGAGCCGGTCACCCCTCGCGAAACCGACACCGACGCCGACACCGACCCCGCCCGCCAGCGCCTGGCCCTCGCGCAGACCGCGCTGCTCTCCGCCCTTGTCGGGGGAACCCCCGTGCCCGAGGGGTTCGACCGGGTACGGCTCGGGGTGCAGGCACGGGCGCTGGCCGCCAAGCGGGCGGATGTCGTGGCGAAGGTCGCTGAGGATTTGCCGCAGATCCTGGCGGAGGGGTACCGGCCGGCGTTCCTCGCGTACGCGCAGGGACATCCGATGACCGGCGGATACCGGCGCGACGCCCTGGACTTCGCCGAGCACCTGCTCCTCGCGGGCCGCCCCGAGGACGCCGAGACACGACGGCGGCTGCGTCACTGGTGGCTGGAGCGCTCGGGCCCGGCCCCGCTGTCGGGACACCCCGCGGCCCGCCTCGCCCGCGCCACCCGCCGGGTGCTGCTGCGCCGCTGAGTACGCGCACGGCGGTCCCGCACCGCCGCGGAGTGTGCGCGGGTTAACACGTCCTTCTGTGAAGGGGATGTGCGCGCCCTGTTTCCACGCCTTTGAGACGGTCTGCCGTGCGCCCGAACCACCACATCCCGCGCGTTCCACCTACCCATCAACCCTGTTTTCCCGTGCGGCAGTTGGCACAGCACCCGCAGTAGCATGCCAATCCGCACGCGGAACGCACTCATGTGCGGTGCCGCAACAGGAGGCACCATGCGATCCATCAACCGCACCGGATTGGTCAGTGGAACAGGGCTCATCGTCACGGGCCTCACGGCCACCCTGGTCGCCCTGGCCATCCCGATCTGGTCGTACGAGGACCGCTCCGGAACCGGCCTGGACACCTTGAACGCTCAGACCGTGTCGACGCAGTTCGGCCCGCTCTCGGCGCTGGACCGGGAGTTCATCACCAAGGTCCGGCTGGCCGGGCTCTGGGAGCTGCCCGCGGGCCAGCAGGCCCAGGAACGCGGCACCACGGAGGCCGTACGGACCGCCGGCGCGCACCTCATCGAGGGCCACACGTTCCTGGACGCCCGGGTCCGCAACGTCGCCGCGCGGCTCGGCCTTGAGCTGCCCAACCAGGCCAGCGAGCAGCAGCGCGGGTGGCTGACCACGCTCAGCGCGGCGCAGGGCGTGGACTACGACCGCGAGTTCGCGAACATCCTCCGCAAGGCCCACGGCAAGGTCTTCTCCCTCGTCGCCCAGGTCCGCGCGAACACCCGCAACTCCCTCGTACGCGACCTCGCCGACGACGCGAACAGCACCGTGCTCGACCACATCAAGGTCCTCGAGGCCACCGGATACGTCGACTTCGACGCCCTCGCCGAGGACGCGGCCGGCGCCGCCCCGCCCCCGATCACCAACTCCCCCGCTCTGCCCGGGCCCACCCAGTCCCCGGACTCGCCGATTCCGGTGACCCCGTCCCCGGGCTTCACCCTTCCCCCGGCCGCCTCACGCGCCAACTCGCCCTCGGCCCCCTAGCCGCATGGGCGGGAAGCGGAACATCACATACCGCCAACGCTCCGTCCATCATGTGAATAAGGCATGGCGCTCACCCGGCCCATCGCATAGAAAAACGCCATGTTCTGGGTACTTCTCCTGCTCCTGGCCTGGGCCGCGGCCGGCACCTCCTGCACCCGCCTGTGCCTGGCCGCCGTCCGCACGGCGGCCGTCGACGCGAAGGCGGCCCGCGACCACGGCCTCACGCTGTACGAGGCGGCGTTCCTGTCCGGCGGTCCGGCCCGGGTCGCCGAGCTGACCCTGGTGTCGATGGCCCGCCAGCGCCGTCTGCTGCTCGCGCACACGGGCTGGGCGACCGTCGTGGACCCGCGTGGGCACGACGAGATGGAGCGCTCGGTCATCGGGGCGATCGGTCCGGAGGGGCAGTCCCGGATAGCGCCCGTGCGGGCGAGCGCGGCCGCCGCGGATTCGGTACGCCGTCTCGCGGACCGCCTCGTCGCCGCGGGCCTCGCCGTGCCCGACGGCGAGCGCGGCACCGTCGCGAGCGCCGTCCGCCAGGTCCAGGCCGCCGCGGCGGCCGTGCTCGTTCTGGGCGCCGTGGCCCTGCTGCTGCCCTCTCAGGCCCAGACGTCCGAATACGAGGTGCCGGTCGCCGTCTGGTTCGCGCTCCCGCTCACCCTCACGCTGAGCTGCCTCGCGATCGCCCGCATCGAGGTGCACCCCTACTCGCGCTGGGCGTCCCCGGCCGGACAGCGCCTGCTGGGCACCCTCACCCGGCACCCCGACGGCACGGGCGACGACCGTACGTACCTCACCTCCGTCGCCGTACGCGGCATCCGCGCGATCGGCGAGCCCGACCTGCGCGCGGCCTTCACCCACCGCGAGGGAAACCCGGAACGAAGGGGCTGACGGGCGCGCCAGGGGGCGCATCGGGGTCATTGGAGCCGACACTGCCGCCCGGTCCTTTACTTCACCAACCGCCGAACGAAACATCCCCTTTGTCGCTGCCGTGCGCCGAAGGGAAACGCGATGAGAGCTGCCGTCCTCTACGGAACCGCAGGATCCTTGCTCCTGTCCGCCCTCGTCACCGTCCCCGCGGGCGGCGAACCCCGGTGGCCCGGCGATCCCCTCGGGCCCGGGGCCGACACCCGCGGCACCGCCGTCGCCGCCGAGCGCGCGGCGGCCGCCGGGGTCCGCTTCGGCACCTGCTCCAAGGAGGAGGACCTTCCGGACGACGTCAAGTGCGGCACGGTCAAGGTGCCCCTCGACTACGCACACCCCGACGGCAAGCAGATCAAACTGACCGTCAGCCGTGTGAAAGCCACCGGCAAGGACGCGAAGAACTCGAAGCGGAAGGTCCCGCGCCAGGGCGCCCTGGTCTACAACCCCGGCGGCCCCGGCGCCTCCAGCATGTACTTCCCGCTGATCGGCTTCCTCCCGGAGTGGAAGCGCCTCGCGGGTGCGTACGACCTCGTCGGCTACGCCCCGCGCGGGGTGGGCCGCAGCGCCCCGCTGTCCTGCCAGGACCCCAAGCGGCTGGTGAAGGGGCCGACGCAGTCACCGACGTTCCCCTCGGAGTCGTACAAGAAGGAGCGGATCGCGGAGGCGAAGGCGTACGCGCGCGGCTGCCTCAAGCGCTCCGGCAAGGCCGTCCAGCACTACACCTCGCTCAACAACGCCCGCGACCTCGACGTACTGCGCGCCGCGCTCGGCGAGCGGAGGCTGACCTTCATGGGCGCCTCCTACGGCACGTACTTCGGGGCTCTCTACGCGACGCTCTTCCCCTCGCACGTACGCCGGATGGTCTTCGACTCGGCGGTGAACCCCGCCCCCGGCCAAATCTGGTACCAGAACAACCTCGACCAGTCCGCCGCGTTCGAGATCCGCTGGGCGGACTTCCGCGCCTGGATCGCCCGGCACGACGACGTGTACGGGCTCGGCGCCACGCCCGAAGAGGTGCTGCGCAGCTACGAGAAGGCGCGGGCCCGGCTCGCCGCCTCGCCCGCCGGCGGCAAGGTGGGGCCCGGGCAGTTGCAGGGCGCGTTCCTCCAGGCCGGGTACTACGACGACTACTGGCCGCACCGCGCCCAGGCGCTGTCCGCGTACCTGAAGGGCGACCCGAAGCCGCTGATCGAGCAGGCCGGGCCGTATCCGGAGGCGGCCGCCGAGCAGGAGAACGGCAACGCGGTCTACACGGCCGTCGAGTGCAACGACGCGCCCTGGCCGACCGACTGGCACACCTGGGACCGCGACAACACGCAGCTCGCGCGCAAGGCGCCGTTCGAGACCTGGGACAACGTGTGGATGAACCTGCCCTGCGCGTACTGGCCCGTGCCGCGGCAGAAGCCCCTGGACGTGCGGACGCTGCCCGGCGCGCTGCCGCCGACCCTGATCCTGGCGGCCGAGCGGGACGCGGCGACTCCGTACGAGGGTGCGGTGGCGCTGCACCGGCGGCTGTCCGGCTCGGTCCTGGTGACCGAGAACGGCGCCGGGACGCACGGGATCGGGGGCGGGCCCAACCAGTGCGTCAACGGCTATCTGGACGCCTATCTCCTGGAGGGCAGGCTCCCGGTACGGCGCGCGGCATGCGCGCCGCACGCGGAGCCGAAGCCGGTGGCACCGGGCGATCGTTCGAAGGCCAACAAGAAGGCTTCCTAGGACCGCCCGGCGCCCGCGAGTCCGCTCAGGCGAGGCCGGCGACCAGCTCGGAGATGTCCTTGCGGCGGCCCGTGTAGAACGGGACCTCTTCACGGACGTGCATCCGGGCCTCGGAGGCGCGCAGGTGACGCATGAGGTCGACGATGCGGTACAGCTCGTCGGCCTCGAAGGCGAGGAGCCACTCGTAGTCGCCGAGGGAGAACGAGGCGACCGTGTTGGCACGCACGTCCGGGAAGCCGCGGGCCATCTTGCCGTGGTCGGCGAGCATGCGGCGACGGTCCTCGTCGGGCAGCAGGTACCAGTCGTAGGAGCGTACGAACGGGTAGACGCTGATGTAGTTGCGCGGCGTCTCGTCGGCGAGGAACGCCGGGATGTGCGAGCGGTTGAACTCGGCGGGGCGGTGCAGCGCCATGTTCGACCAGACCGGATCGAGGGCGCGGCCCAGCTTGGTGCGGCGGAAGAGGTTGTACGCGTCCTGGAGCTGGTCGGCGGTCTCGGCGTGCCACCAGATCATGAGGTCGGCGTCGGCGCGCAGCCCCGACACGTCGTACGTGCCGCGGACGGTGACATCCTTCGCGGCGAGCTGGTCGAAGAGCTCCTGGACCTCGTCGGCGTAACCGGCGCGGTCCTCGGGCAGCACGTCCTTCAGCTTGAAGACGGACCACAGGGTGTAGCGGATGACCTCGTTGAGGTCCTTGGCCTTCTTGCCGGCGTTCGGGATCTTGGCGGGGGCGTCGTCACTCATGGGCCTATTCTCCCGCGCCGCCGTGCAGACTCTGCACCGGGTTCGCCATCAGGGCATCCAGTCCGCCGCGGTCGCCGCCGAGCTGGTCCACGGCGGCGTACGCGCTCGCGATGCACGCGGGGATGCCGACCCCGTCGTAGGCGGCGCCGCAGACGGCGAGCCCCGGCAGCTTGCCGACGTGGTCGCGGATGCGGGCCACGCGTGCGTGGTGCCCGACGGGGTACTGCGGCAGCCCGTCGTCCCAGCGCGTGACGCGGGCCGCGACGGGCGCGGCGTCCAGGCCGGTGGCCTCGCGCAGGTCGTGCCGGGACACCTCCACCAGGTCGTCGTCCTCCCGCCCGAGCACCTCCGTCTCTCCGTACCGCCCGACCGAGGTCCGCAGGACGAGCAGGCCGGGGTTCTCCTCGGCGATCCAGCCCCACTTCTGGGAGGCGAAGGTGGAGGCCTTGATGGTGTGCCCGTCAACAGGCGGTACGAGAAAACCGCTCCCTTCGGGGAGGGCGATTTCGCTGCGCCGGTAGGCGAGGGTGACGAGCGCCATGGAGGCGTACTCCACGGTGGCCAGCTCGGCCGCGGCGGCGGGCGCCTCGGCGCGCAGCAGGCCGGCGGCAGCGGGGGCGGGCAGGGCGAGAACCACGGCGTCGGCGTGGAGTACCTGGCCTCCGGCGACGACGCGCCAGCCGGTGTGTGCCTCCCGGCGCAGCTCCGTCACGCGTGCCCCGGTGACGATCTCGCCGCCCCGTGCTCGCACCGACTCCGCGACCGCGAGCGGCAGTTGACCGACGCCTCCCTCGATGCCCATGAAGACCGGTCCCGTCTGCTGGTTCCGGGCGGCCCTGGCCTGGATCTCGCGGACCGCCTCCGTCAGGGAGTCGTGGGTCCGGGCGGCCTCGAAGAGCTGGGGAACGGCAGAGCGCAGCGAGATGCGGTAGGCGTCGCCCGCGTAGACACCGCCGAGGAGGGGCTCGACCAGGCGGTCGACCACTTCGCGGCCGAGGCGGGCCGCCACGAACTCCCCCACGGCCACGTCGTCGCCGATCTCCGTGCGGGGCAGCTCGGCGTCCCGCTCGATACGGCGCAGTCCCTCGTCGGAGAGGACGCCGGAGAGGGCGGACGCGGTGCCGGGGACGCCCATGACGTGTCCCTTGGGCATCGGGCGCAGGGCGCCGCGGGTCCAGAGCGAGGCCGTCGCGGTGGCGGGCGGCTGGAGGCGGTCGGCGAGGCCCACCTCGCGGGCCAGGGCGATCGCCTCGGGGCGGCGCGCGAGCATCGATTCGGCGCCCAGGTCGACGCGTGCGCCCGCGATCTCGCCGGGCAGCAGCTTGCCGCCCACGCGGTCCGACGCCTCCAGAACGGTCACGCGCACGCCGCTGTCCAGCAATCGGTGGGCGGCGGCCAGACCCGCGATCCCGCCCCCGACGACAACGACGTGTCCCGTACCCGTACGAGTGCCCTGTGCGCGCATGTCTCCACTGTCGCAGACCCCACTGACACTCCCACCAGGCCCCCGGTGTCCTCCGCGAGTCCTGACCGTGACCGCATCGGGACCGGATCCGCCCAACGCCGCACCCCGTTCGGGCGTCGAAGGAGCGTCAGTCGTCAAAACGCCCGGGGGGATGCCCACATGCGCACACGAAGCTCCGTACGACCCGTACGCCCCACTCAGGTCCTGGCCGGGATTCTTCTTGCCGCCGCCCTCGCACTCGCCGGCTGCTCAGCCGGCGGTGACGACGGCGCGTCCAGCGATTCCGCCGCCGGCGCCGGGGACAAGGCCGCGGTCCAGGAGGGCGCCGCGGGCGCCGAGGACAGCAAGAGCGGGGCCCAGGCCCCCACGAAGGCCCCGGACCTCTCCGCGAACCGGATCATCCGCACCGCCTCCCTGACCGTGCAGGTCAAGGACGTACCCGCGGCCCTGGACGAGGCCCGCACCACCACCGCGAACGCGGGCGGCTTCGTCGGTGACGAGACCACCACCCGGGACGAGGAGGGCAAGGAGCACACCCGCGTCGTCCTGCGGGTGCCCACCGAGCGGTACGACGAGGTGCTCGCCGACATGGAAGGCACCGGCAAGCTCCTCGAACGTACGGCCAAGGCGCAGGACGTCACGGACCAGGTCGTCGACGTGGAGAGCCGCATCCAGACGCAGCGCGCCAGCGTGGCCCGGATCCGTGAGCTGATGGACCAGGCCACCAAGCTCAGCGATGTGGTCACCCTGGAGGGCGAGTTGAGCTCCCGTCAGGCCGACCTGGAGTCCCTGCTCGCCCAGCAGGCCTCCCTGAAGGACCGCACCAGCCTGGCCACCATCACCCTGACCCTGTCCGAGACCCCGGTGAAGCAGGTGGAGAAGGACGACGATCCGGGCTTCGTGGACGCGCTCGCGGGCGGCTGGAACGCGTTCGTCACGATGCTGCGCTGGATCGCCGTGGCGTTCGGCGCGATTCTCCCGTTCGCGGCGGGTGCGGCGCTGCTCCTCGTGCTGTGGGCATTGTGGGTGCGGCTCCTGCGCAGCCGGTTCCCGCGCCGCCCGGCCCCGGCCGCGGCTTCCCCGACCGGCACGCTGCCGGTCGCCCCGCCCGTCCGGGAGCAGGAGGAGGGACGCGAGCAGGACTGAAATGCCGCGCCCCCGTAGCGTGTTCGTATGAGCATGAACCGTACGAGCGGTACCACCGGCGGTGTGACGGAGCGACTGGTCGTGATCGGCGGTGACGCGGCGGGCATGTCCGCCGCGTCACAGGCGCGCCGGATGCGAGGGCCGGACGAGCTGGAGATCGTGGCGTTCGAACGGGGGCACTTCACCTCGTACTCGGCGTGCGGCATCCCGTACTGGGTGGGTGGTGATGTCGCCGACCGGGACCAGCTGATCGCGCGGACTCCCGAGGAGCACCGGGAGCGCGACATCGACCTGCGGATGCGTACGGAGGTCACGGAGATCGACGTCGCGGGCGCCCGGGTCCGCTCCCTCGACCTCGAAACCGGGGCCGAGGAGTGGACGCCGTACGACAAACTCGTGATCGCGACCGGCGCGCGCCCGATCCGGCCCGACCTCCCGGGCGCCGACGCGCCGGGCGTGCACGGCGTGCAGACCCTGGACGACGGACAGGCCCTGCTCGACACGCTGGCCGCGACGGAGGGCCGCCGCGCGGTGGTCGTCGGCGCGGGATACATCGGTGTGGAGATGGCCGAGGCGCTCATCAACCGCGGGTACGAGGTGACGGTCGTCAACCGCGGCAAGGAGCCGATGTCCACGCTCGACCCCGACATGGGCCGCCTGGTGCACACGGCCATGGAGGGCCTGGGCATCACCATGGTCAACGACGCCCAGGTCACCAAGCTCCTCACCGGCGAGGACGGGCGGGTACGGGCGGTCGTCACGGAGGACGCCGAGTACCCGGCGGACGTGGTCGTGCTCGGCATCGGCGTGCGCCCCGAGACGGCGCTCGCCAAGGCCGCCGGGCTGCCCCTCGGTGACCACGGCGGGCTGCTGACCGACCTCGCGATGCGGGTGCGCGGGCACGAGAACATCTGGGCGGGCGGCGACTGCGTCGAGGTGCTCGATCTGGTCTCGGGGCGCGAACGGCACATCGCCCTGGGCACCCACGCCAACAAGCACGGGCAGGTCATCGGCGCCAACGTGGGCGGCGGTTACGGCACCTTCCCGGGCGTCGTCGGCACGGCTGTGAGCAAGGTCTGCGACCTGGAGATCGCCCGCACCGGGCTGCGCGAGAAGGACGCGCGCAGGGCGGGCCTGCAGTTCGAGACCGTCGTCATCGAGTCGACGAGCCGCGCGGGCTACTACCCGGGCGCGGACCTCATGACCGTGAAAATGCTCGCCGAGCGCCGCACCGGACGGCTGCTCGGCGTGCAGATCGTCGGCCGTGAGGGCGCCGCGAAACGCGTCGACATCGCAGCGGTCGCGCTGACCGCGTGCATGACGGTGGAACAGATGACAGCCCTGGACCTGGGCTACGCGCCGCCGTTCTCACCGGTCTGGGACCCGATCCTGGTGGCGGCGCGCAAGGCGGTCGCGGCGGTACGCGCGCGGGGCGCGTGATTCCGAGGCTCTTCCCCAGGGGCCCCAGGGAGCTCGCCCTACGCCGTCTCGTGCCCGGACACCGTCGTCCCGTTGATGCGGTCTATGGCCTGCCTGGCCTGCTCGGCGGGCGGCCGCCCGGGCAGCGAGGAGACGGAGGCGGAGGAGGTGACGGCCGCGGGCTGCGCCGTGGGGGGTTTCGCGTGCGCGGCGGCCCGGGCGGAGCGCAGCCGGTGGCTGACCGCCTCGTCGAGGGTCACCGGACGCTGCATCCGCGCCGCGAGCCGGCCGGCCTCCTGGCCGAGCGCGGCGACATCTTCCCAGGGCAGGTGCAGCACCAGGGCGATCTCCGCCTCACCGTCGGGCAGAGCTTGCATCGGAGGAGTAACTCGGTCGTTCATCGCCTGTGTCCTCACGTCTTCCTCGCGTCACGTCTTCGTCGCGGCGCGGGCGGTTGAGGAGACATACGCATGGGGGTGCGGGGGTGTTCAGCGGCTCAGGGCGTGCTTTGGGGCGTGAGGGGGCGCAGGTGGGGCGTGCGGGCGTGCATGGTGGCGCCCTCCCGAACCCAGCGCGCCCCTCCGGCCACAGCCGGCGCGCGCCCGGCCGGCGCACGGATTCCCGACGCGCATCGAGGGCAGTACTTCCTTGTGGTCATACCCGTCCATGACGTCAACCCGGTGCGGCACACGCCCTATGTGACGTACGCGCTGATCGCCGCCAACGTGCTCGTCTTCCTCTACACGCCCGGCATAGCCGGTTCCGTGGCCGGTGACAGCGGTCTGTCGCAGCTCTGTCATCTGCAGGCGTTCCTGGACCACTACGCCGCGGTGCCGCAGGAGTTGATCCACCACCAGATGCCGGGGCTGGTGCCCACGGGAGATGTCGGCGTCGGCCCGCAGGGAACCGGCTGTGTGGTCGCCCCGCCGGACTACGACAAGTCGCCGGCGCTTTCGGTGCTGACGGCGATGTTCCTGCACGGCAGCTGGCTGCACCTGCTGGGCAACATGCTGTTCCTGCTGATCTTCGGCAACAACATCGAGGACCGCCTGGGCCATGTGCGGTTCACGCTGTTCTACGTGGCCTGCGGCTACGCGGCCGCGTACGGCTTCGCGTACCTGAACGACGACTCCGGCGACCCGCTGATCGGCGCCTCCGGAGCGATCGCCGGGGTGCTGGGCGCATACCTGGTGCTCTATCCGAAGGCCAGGGTGTGGGTCCTGGTCCCGTTCCTGATCTTCCTGCCGCTGCGCCTGCCCGCGTGGATGGTGCTGGGCTTCTGGTTCGTTCTCCAGGCGGTGTACTCGTCCGGGGAGGGAGTCTCCGAGGCCGGGACCGTCGCGTACGCGGCCCATGTGGTCGGCTTCCTGGCCGGGATGCTGCTGGCCTGGCCCCTGCGCCCGGGCACCCCGCCCCCACCGGAACCGCGCCGCCTGCTGTGGGGCAGGCGGGCGCGGCACACCTGACGGAGTACTACCGGCCCGCGGTCTGCTCGTGGACGTACTCCACGAGCCGGGTCAGCGCGTCCGGGTCGGTGGTCGGCAGGACACCGTGGCCGAGGTTGAAGACATGGCCTTCGAGACCGGCGGCCGCGTCGAGCACCTCGCGGGTCTTCGTCTCCACGGCCTCGGTCGTGGAGAACAGGACGGCCGGGTCGAGGTTGCCCTGAAGGGCCTTGCCGGGGCCGACACGCGTGGCCGCCACGTCGAGCGGGACACGCCAGTCGACACCGACGACGTCCGCGCCCGCCTCGCCCATGAGGCCCAGCAGCTCTCCGGTGCCGACACCGAAGTGGATGCGCGGGACGCCGTACGAAGCCACGGACTCGAAGACCTTCGTGGAGGCCGGCATCACCGAGCGCCGGTAGTCGGCGGGTGCCAGGGCACCGACCCAGGAGTCGAAGAGCTGGACGGCGCTCGCGCCCGCCTCGATCTGCACCTTCAGGAAGGCGGAGGTGATCTCCGCGAGACGGTCGAGCAGGTCGGCCCACAGCTGCGGGTCGCCGTACATGAGCGCCTTGGTGTGCTCGTGGTTCTTGGACGGGCCGCCCTCCACGAGGTAGCTCGCGAGAGTGAAAGGCGCGCCGGCGAAGCCGATGAGGGGGGTCGAGCCGAGCTCGGCCGTGAGCAGTCCGATCGCCTCGGTGACGTACGACACGTCATCGGGGGTCAGATCGCGCAGCTGGGCCAGGTCGGCGCGGGTGCGGATCGGCTTCTCGACGACCGGACCGACGCCCGGCTTGATGTCGAGGTCGATGCCGATGGCCTTCAGCGGTACGACGATGTCACTGAAGTAGATCGCCGCGTCCACGTTGTGCCGGCGCACCGGCTGGAGGGTGATCTCGGCGACCAGGTCGGGCCGCATGCAGGAGTCCAGCATGGCGATGCCCTCGCGCACCTTGAGGTACTCGGGCAGCGAGCGGCCGGCCTGGCGCATGAACCACACCGGCGTGTGCGGCACGGGCTCGCGCCTGCACGCCTTCAGGAAGGCGGATTCGTACGTGGCTTTCGGCTGCTGCCCATCAGGGCGCTCGTTGGCACTCACGACGGAAAGTCTCCCACGGCCCGCCGACAGCCAAGTCCGGGGCACCCGGTGCCCGGCCGACCCCGGCGCCCGGTACCGGACAAGCCCTCAGCACCCGGCCGGACCCCGGGCACCGGCGCTCGCGAAGGCGCGTTCGTGCGGCGCGATCCGGACAGTGGTCCCACGCACGGGTGTCTCTCCCTGCGCGAAGGCTCCGTTCCCCTTAATCTTCCCCGCATGGCTGCGGCTCAGGGACGACTGTCGGACGGCGCTGGCGGAATGGACGACTCGAAGGAGGGGAACCGGGATGCGATGGAGACGGCTCCGCCACCCTTCCGGGCCGCCGTCGACGCGCTGAAGGGCGCGCGGCTGCGGCCGGACATCGAGATCGACCCGACGCCTGCGCCGAAGCGCCTGGCCCCGTACGCGTACGCGCTGGAGGCGGCGGTCGTCTCCGACGACGAGGATCTGGCCGACGGCCGCCTGGTGCTGCTGCACGACCCGGCGGGGCACGACGCCTGGCAGGGCACCTTCCGTCTGGTGACCCTGGTCCGCGCGGAGCTGGAACCGGAGATGGCCGCCGACCCGCTGCTGCCCGACGTCTGCTGGTCGTGGCTGACCGGCGCGCTCCAGGCCCGCGGTCTGTCGTACGGCGAACCGAGCGGCACCGTCACGCGCGCGAGTTCGCACTACTTCGGCGGCATCGCGGAGCGCCCGGCCGCCTCCCAGATCGAGATCCGGGCCTCGTGGACGCCCCGGGAAGGCATGGGCGGCGTACCGGACACGGCCACGCACCTCGCCGCCTGGTGCGATCTGCTGTGCCAGGTCGCCGGGCTCCCGCCGTTGACGCCGGGCGACGCGTCGGTGGTCACGCTGCCGCAGCGCCGGGGGCCGCAGTCCCATTGACTCCGCAGCCCCGTTGACTCCGCGTTCCGGCTGAGTCCGCAGTCCCGCTGAGCGTGCGGTCACGTTGACCGCACGCTCTCTTCGTGTCCGCTCGAACCCGCGCTCCCGTTGAGTACATGGTTCGCGCTGCTTCTTTGTCGATATGCCAACTTTCGGCCGTGTGGTGACACGGATTGACGCGGAATGACGTCGAGCGACTCGGTTCGATCTTCGGATGATCGATCGCGTGTCCGAATTGCACGGATTGTTACTCACTAAATCGTGATCATTCTCTAAAGGCGGACGGGTTTGGTGCCGAAGACGTCTGTGACCTTGAAAGCACGGTTCGTCCCGGCTTCATCCCCAGAGCCGGTACCGTCCCGCACCCCAGGAGGCCTGGTGTCCGTTCTCCTCGAGCAGCCCGCAAGCCTGGTCGCCTACCGCCCGAACAAGCCGACTGCCATGGTGGTCGTGGCCGACCCCCGGGTCCGCTCCACCGTCACCCGCCATCTGTGGGCGCTCGGAGTGCGCGACGTCATCGAGGCGTCGTCCGTCGCGGAGGCCCGTCCCAGAATCGGCAATCCACGCGACATCTGCGTCGCCGATGTCCATCTGCCCGACGGCAGCGGGCTCACCCTGCTGTCCGAGACCCGTGCCGCGGGCTGGCCCAACGGCCTCGCCCTCTCCGCCGCCGACGACATCGGCGCCGTACGCAATGCCCTCGCGGGCGGCGTCAAGGGCTACGTCGTCACCGGCACCCGCAACAACGTCGGGCTCCCCACCCGGCCCGGCGTCGCGCCGATCGGTTCAGCCGCCGCCCGTATGCACCGCCGCCCCCCGGGGTCCCCGAGCCACCCGGGCGGCTACCGCGAGCTCTCCGGACGAGAGGTCGAGGTGCTTCGGCTGGTCGCGGAGGGCCAGTCGAACAAGGCCATCGGCGTCTCGATGGGCCTGTCCGCACTGACCGTCAAGAGCCACCTCGCCCGTATCGCCCGCAAGCTCGGCACGGGCGACCGCGCCGGGATGGTCGCGGTGGCCCTGCGCACGGGAATCATCCACTGACCCGCACCACACACCCGTGAACCTGGTCCTTCACCGACCTGGCTGATTTACGACCCGAGCGCCCGCCGACGGAATCTTCCGTCGGCGGGCGCTTTTCTCTTGGCGCCGGGACGCTGCAACTCCCTTGGGGCAAAAGCGAGATGAAGGACATCGCCCGCCGACGAAATCCGGGCTTCCCTGGCGATAGCGGGCTCTCGGCCGGACCGGGTTCCGGGCCCGGGCGGGTGTCGCGGAAGCACGATCGGAGCACGCGGGACACTCGGGACAAGAACCACATGCCGTCCCTGAGATCCACTTGAACAGCGTTTTCGCAGGTGAACCGACCAATGACTTGAAGATGCAGGTCAGGCGCTCGAACATCCCGATACCCTTGACAGGTGACCGACGCCCAAGAGACCGCAGCAGACAGCTCACTGCGAACCACCGGAGGCGGCCCTCCGGACGACGTCGAATCGGCGCCGATCCCTTTGCTTGAGCCCCGAGACGGCATTCCGCCCGTCGTCGCCGACGACGCCTCGCTGGCCGAGGTGATCGCCGCCTTCGCCGCCGGGTCCGGCCCCGTCGCCGTCGACGCCGAACGCGCGTCCGGGTACCGGTACGGCCAGCGCGCCTACCTGGTACAACTCCGCCGCGAGGGCGCGGGCACCGCGCTGATCGACCCCGTGGCCTGTCCCGATCTTTCGGGGTTCGGCGAGGCGATCTCCGGTGTGGAGTGGGTGCTGCACGCCGCCACCCAGGACCTGCCGTGTCTCCGCGAGATAGGCATGATCCCGTCCCGCCTCTTCGACACCGAGCTGGCCGGACGCCTCGCCGGGTTCCCCCGGGTGGGCCTTGGCGCGATGGTCGAGAGCGTCCTGGGCTTCGTACTGGAGAAGGGGCATTCCGCGGTCGACTGGTCGACACGTCCGCTGCCGGACCCGTGGCTGCGGTACGCGGCTCTGGACGTGGAGCTCCTCGTCGACCTGCGGGACGCGCTGGAGAAGGAGCTGGACCGGCAGGGCAAGCTGGAGTGGGCCCGGCAGGAGTTCGACGCGATCGCGCAGGCCGATCCCGCGCCGCCGCGCAAGGACCCCTGGCGCCGTACGTCCGGGATGCACAAGGTGCGCCGACGCCGGCAGATGGCCGTCGTACGGGAGCTGTGGGAGACCCGGGACCGCGTCGCACAGCGGCGGGACATCTCGCCCGGCAAGGTGCTCGGGGACGCGGCGATCGTCGAGGCGGCGCTGGCCGTGCCGGCCAATGTGCACGCCCTGGCCGCGCTGAACGGCTTCGGACACCGCATGGGACGCCGACAGCTGGAGCAGTGGCAGGCCGCCGTCGACCGGGCGAAGGAACTGCCCGACTCCGAGCTGCCGCAGCCGGGCCAGCCGGTGACCGGTCCCCCGCCGCCGCGCGCCTGGGCCGACAAGGACCCGGCCGCCGCGGCCCGGCTCTCCGCCGCGCGCGCCGCGGTGTCGGCCCTCGCCGAGCGGCTGAACATGCCGCAGGAGAACCTGATCACCCCGGACACCGTGCGGCGCGTGTGCTGGGAGCCGCCGTCGACGCCGGACGCGGAGTCCGTGGCCACCGCGCTCGCCGGGTACGGGGCACGCCCCTGGCAGGTCGAGCAGGTCGCGCCCGTGCTGGCGGCGGCGCTTTCCGAGACGGCACCCAAGGCCTGAGCGCCTGGCCGCCTGGCGCGCGATGTCACGGTCCCGCGCCCCTTGTGGGGCGCGGCAACGTCGAGATCACGCCATGATCTTCGGGCGGTGCAGGGGATGCGGCTGCTCGCACGGTTCCTTCCGGGCGCTCCCGCACAGCCGGGTTTCCATGTGACCTTCGCCGCTCCCGCCTCCGGGACTGGGCAGCATGGTTACCCGCAAGTAGCATGTGGGTGAGCGCGCGCTCAGGGCGTGTGTGTCGCGCAGCAGTGCCATCCCGCATCTGGAGGAGAGCCATCGTGCCTCGTACCGTCAGGGACGTCGTCTTCGTCGACGGCGTCCGCACCCCGTTCGGCAAGGCGGGCCCGAAGGGCATCTACCACGAGACCCGCGCCGACGATCTCGTTGTGAAGGCCATCCGGGAGCTGCTGCGCCGCAACCCCGGCCTGGACCCCAAGAAGATCGACGAGGTCGCCATCGCCGCGACCACGCAGATCGGTGACCAGGGTCTGACTCTCGGCCGCACGGCCGGCATCCTCGCCGGTCTCCCCCAGTCGGTCCCCGGCTACTCCATCGACCGCATGTGTGCCGGCGCGCTGACCGCCGTCACGGCCACGGCCGGTTCGATCGCGTTCGGTGCGTACGACGCCGTCATCGCCGGTGGTGTCGAGCACATGGGCCGCCACCCGATGGGCGAGGGCGTGGACCCGAACCCGCGCTTCGTCAGCGACAAGCTGGTCGACGAGTCCGCCCTGTTCATGGGCATGACCGCCGAGAACCTGCACGACCGCTACCCGCACATCACCAAGCAGCGCGCCGACGAGTACGCCGTGCGCTCGCAGGAGAAGGCCGCCAAGGCGTACGCCAACGGCAAGATCCAGCAGGACCTGGTGCCGATCTCGGTGCGCAACACCAACGCGGAGGTCGGTGAGACCGGCTGGGGCCTGGTCACCGCCGACGAGCCGATGCGCCCGGGGACCACCCTGGAGAACCTCGCCGGGCTCAAGACGCCGTTCCGCGTCCACGGCCGGGTCACCGCCGGTAACGCCGCCGGTCTGAACGACGGCGCCACCGCGTCGATCATCGCGTCCGAGGACTTCGCGCGCGAGAACAACCTGCCGGTCAAGATGCGCCTGGTCTCGTACGCCTTCGTGGGCGTCGAGCCCGAGGTGATGGGCTACGGCCCGATCCCGGCGACCGAGAAGGCCCTCGCCAAGGCCGGCCTGTCGATCGAGGACATCAACCTCTTCGAGATCAACGAGGCCTTCGCCATCCAGGTCCTCGCGTTCCTCGACCACTACGGCATCGCCGACGACGACGCGCGTGTCAACCAGTACGGCGGCGCCATCGCCTACGGTCACCCGCTGGCCTCCTCGGGTGTGCGTCTGATGACTCAGCTGGCCCGCCAGTTCGAGGAGCAGCCGGAGGTCCGTTACGGCCTCACCACCATGTGCGTCGGCTTCGGCATGGGCGCCACGGTGATCTGGGAGAACCCGCACCACAAGGACGCCGGAGGCGACAAGTGAGCACTGCTGAACTCCTGAAGGGTGCGGCCGAGCTGTTCCCTGACGAGGTCGTGACGTCGGCGAACGTACGCCACCTCGACCTGCCCTTCGGCGCCGGGCGCTTCGCGCTCATCACGCTCGACAACGGCTTCGACCACACCAAGCCGACCACCTTCGGCCCGGCCTCGCTGGCGAAGTTCGACGCCGCCATCGACCAGGTGGAGGCGGAGGCCGCGGCCGGCGAGATCGTCGGTGTCGGCGTCACCGGCAAGCCGTTCATCTTCGCGGTCGGCGCGGACCTCAAGGGCGTAGAGCTCCTGAAGAACCACGACGACGCGCTCGCCATCGGCAAGGGCGGCCACGAGGTCTTCAAGCGGCTCGCGACCCTCGCCGTCCCGACCTTCGCGTACTACAACGGCGCGGCGATGGGCGGTGGCGTCGAGGTCGGTCTGCACTGCGAGTACCGGACCGTCTCCAAGTCGCTCCCGGCGTTCTCGCTGCCCGAGGTCTTCCTCGGTCTGGTCCCGGGCTGGGGCGGCTGCACGCTGCTCCCGAACCTGATCGGCGCCGACCGTGCGGTCAGCGTCATCATCGAGAACTCGCTCAACCAGAACAAGCAGCTCAAGGGCCAGCAGGTCTTCGACCTCGGTATCGCGGACGCCCTCTTCGAGGGCGCCGACTTCCTGGAGCAGTCGCTGCTCTGGACCGCGTCCGTCCTCAAGGGCGACGTCACGGTCGAGCGTCCGGAGATCGACCGCGGCGAGGCCTGGGACCAGGCCGTCGCCAAGGGCCGTTTCATCGCCGACGGCAAGGTGCACGGGGCGGCTCCGGCCGCGTACCGCGCGCTGGAGATCATCGCCACGGCGAAGGACGGTGACCTGCAGAAGGGTTACGACGCCGAGGACGTGGCGCTCGCCGACCTGATCATGGGCGGCGAACTGCGCTCCGGCATCTACGCGTTCAACCTGGTCCAGAAGCGCGGCAAGCGCCCGGCCGGTGCTCCGGACAAGTCGCTGGCCCGTCCGGTCACCAAGGTGGGCGTCGTGGGCGCGGGCCTGATGGCCTCGCAGCTCGCCCTGCTCTTCCTGCGCCGCCTCGAGGTGCCGGTCGTGCTGACCGACATCGACCAGGCGCGCGTCGACAAGGGTGTGGGCTACGTCCACGCCGAGATCGACAAGCTGCTGCTGAAGTCCCGTATCAACCAGGACAAGGCCAACCGCCTCAAGGCCCTGGTCACCGGTGTGCTGGACAAGGCCGAGGGCTTCTCCGACGCCGACTTCATCATCGAGGCCGTCTTCGAGGAGATCGGCGTCAAGCAGCAGGTGTTCGCGGAGGTCGAGGCGGTCGCTCCGGCGCACGCGATCCTCGCCACCAACACCTCCTCGCTGTCGGTGACGGAGATGGCGTCGAAGCTGAAGAACCCCGAGCGGGTCGTCGGCTTCCACTTCTTCAACCCCGTCGCGATCCTCCCGCTCCTGGAGATCGTCCGCGGCGAGCAGACCGACGACGCGGCCCTGGCCACGGCCTTCGGTGTCGCCAAGAAGCTCAAGAAGACCGCGGTTCTGGTGAAGGACGCCCCGGCGTTCGTCGTCAACCGCATACTCACCCGCTTCATGGGCGAGATCCAGAACGTCATCGACGAGGGAACGCCGGTCGAGGTCGCCGAGAAGGCGGTCGAGCCGCTGGGTCTGCCGATGTCGCCGCTGGTGCTCCTCGAGCTGGTCGGGCCGGCCATCGGTCTGCACGTCTCGGAGACCCTCAACCGGGCCTTCCCGGACCGCTTCACGGTCTCCCCGAACCTCGCGGCCGTCGTCAAGGCGGGCAAGCGCGGCTTCTACGTGTACGACTCCGGGAAGCCGGAGCTGGACCCCGAGGTTGCGGCGCTGCTGAAGCAGGGCGATGTCGTCCTGACCGAGGAGCAGGTCCGCGACCGGGTCCTCGACACCGTCGCCCAGGAGATCGGGCTCATGCTCGACGAGGGTGTCGTCGCCGAGGCGCAGGACATCGACCTCTGCCTGATCACCGGTGCGGGGTGGCCCTTCCACCTGGGTGGCATCACGCCGTACCTGGACCGTGAGGGTGTGTCCGAGCGGGTGAACGGGAAGCGGTTCCTTGAGGCCGGGGTGGCTTCGGTTCCCGCGTAACCGTCTGCCTGCGTAGGTGTTTCCCTGCGCGCGTTCGAGGGCCCCCGCTTTGGCGGGGCCCTCTTCGTGCTTCAGTCGCACCAGGACCCAGATCTCCGGAGGAACCGCCGTGACGACACTCGTGATCATCGACGCCGCCAATGTCGTCGGATCCGTGCCCGACGGGTGGTGGCGTGATCGGCGGGGGGCCGCGGAGCGGTTGCGGGACCGGCTCGCGGTGGACGGGGTCCCCGGGCACGAGGGGGCGGTGGAGATCGTCCTTGTGGTCGAGGGGGCCGCTCGGGGTGTGGAGTCCGTGCCGGGGGTGCGGGTGGAGTCGGCGGCCGGGAGCGGGGACGACCGGATCGCCGAGCTGGCGGCCGACGCCGCCGGGCGGCCCTGCCTTGTTGTTACGGCTGATCGTGAACTGCGGCGCCGGGTGGGTGAGTTCGGGGCGGAGGTGGCGGGGCCTCGGGCGGTACGTGGGGGCTCGTGAGGGATGGTTTTCGCCCCCTCCGCCCCTGCCCGTCCCTTGTTCCTGGGGGCTCCGCCCCCAGACCCCCGTGTCGCGCTGCGCGCTCGTCCTCAAACGCCGGACGGGCTGAAAGATCTCCCCCGGCCAGGCGGAGAAACTTCAGCCTCGCTCCCGCGCGTACAGCACCGCCCCGTCCACCACCCCCACCTCCTCGTACCCCCCGGCCAGCAGCCGTCTCAGCGTCGGCACCCGTTCCGGTGCGTACGGCTTGTCGTGGGAGTCGTCGACCACGAGGGTTGGTGGGTGGGCTGACATCTCGGCGCGGAAGGCCGGCCAGGCGCCCTCTACGGCGTACTTCTCGCCCACCTGGGGGCCGTTGCGGCCTCCGCTGTAGTTGGTGAGGAGGCCGGCGGTGAGGAAGCGGCTGGCGGGGGTGCGGTCGGCCAGCCAGTAGATCTCCGGGTGTATGCCCCACACCAGGACCCGGTCGCCGGGGTCCGTGCGGTGGGCCACCGCGGCCGCCAGGCGCTGCGCGTGGGTGAGGTCGGGGCGCGGGGCGACGAGGCCCCAGGCGAGGAACAGGGTGCAGCAGCAGGCGGAGGTGAGTACGGCCTTCACCAGCCGGTCGTGGGGCAGGATCTGGAGTGCCGCCGTCGCCAACAGGGCGACGGGCGGGATGAGTTGAAGGTAGTAGTGGCCGAAGAAGTGGAAGCCGAGGAGTACCGCCGCCGCTGACGAGGCTCCCCACAGCCAGAGCTCCGCGGAACCGGTGCGGGCGATGCGCAGAACCCGTACCACCGGCGGGATCAGGCCCGCGCAGGCCACCGCCAGGATCGCGGTGTTGGTCAACCCCCGCCCCAGGACGTGGAGTTCGGAGCCGGTGAAGGAGGCGTACGCACCCGATCCGGTGACCGTCCAGAACAGGAACCCCGCCGGGTCGGTGAGCAGCGCCGCGCAGAGGACGGGCAGGGCGGCTCCAACTCCGAGGCGCACCAGGTCGGTTCGCGGTGCGCCGTGCCGGTACAGCAGCCACACCACCGGAACGAGTACCGCCCCGCCCGTCTGCTTCGCCAGGAACGCGCACGCGACGGCGACCCCGGCCGCACCCCACCGGCGCCGGTCCGCGCACCACATCGCCGCGGCCGTGCACGGCAGCATGAACACCTCGAAGGTCGCGGCCTGCGCGTCCTCGGGGTTGAGCCCGATGGAGGCCAGCAGATACAGCACGCCCGCCGTGCGCCCCGCCCGGTCGCCCCAGCGGCGTCTGGCCAGCGACGCGAGCAGCACGGCGGTGGACAGCTGGGCCACTACCGCGAGGACCCGTACGGAGGTCAGCGACCCGGAGCCGAACACCGCGAAGGCCGCCTCGTACAGCCACGGCACGAACGGCGGCTTGCGGTCCACGACCGTCTCGTAGAGCTCTCCGCCGTCCGCCAGTATCCGCGCCTGGACGGCGAGATAGCCCTCGTCGGGGTTCCACAGCGGCTGCACGAAGGAGGGGGCCCGGGTGACGCAGGCGAGCAGCGCCAGCAGGGGCAGTGCCCGTCTCCAGAAGCCGCGGTCCGATACTCGCGACTCGACTGCGGACCGTGGTGATTCCAGGAGCTCGACGAGCATACGGTGCACGCTATCCGGCCCCGCAGTCTCCGCCTAACCGGGACATACGGGGCCGGAGCGACAACCGGGCTTCGGGGAACGGTTACTTGGTGTCGCCGCTCTGCGGCCTCGGCACCTCGCCCACCGCAGCCTCCTGCTGCAGGCCGAGACGGCTGTGCGAGCGCCCGTACAGGAAGTAGATGACGAAGCCGATCACCATCCAGATCCCGAACCGCAGCCAGGTCTCCGCGGGCAGGTTCAGCATCAGCCAGAGGGAGGCGAGGACGGAGACGATGGGGAGGAAGGGCACCCAGGGGGTACGGAAGGAGCGGGGCAGCTCCGGCCGGGTGCGACGGAGGATGATCACGCCGATCGCGACCACGACGAAGGCGAACAGCGTGCCGATGTTCACCAGCTCGGCGAGTTCACTCAGGCTGGTGAACCCCGCGAGGATCGCGATGATCACACCGAGCAGGATGGTCGGCCTGTGCGGTGTCTTGAAGCGCGGGTGGACGTGCGAGAAGAAGCGCGGCAGCAGTCCGTCGCGGCTCATCGCGAAGAAGACCCGGGTCTGGCCGAGGAGCAGGATCATGCACACCGTGGTCAGGCCGACGGCGGCGCCGAAGCTGATGAAGCCCGCGAACCAGGGGTGCCCGGTGGCCTTGAACGCGTCGGCGAGCGGCGCGTCCACGGACAGCTTGGTGTAATGCTGCATGCCGGTCACGACGATCGCCACCGCGACGTACAGGGTGGTGCAGATGATCAGCGAGCCGAGGATGCCGCGCGGCATGTCCCGCTGCGGGTTCTTCGTCTCCTCCGCGGCCGTGGCCACGACGTCGAAACCGATGAAGGCGAAGAAGACGACGGAAGCGGCGGTGAAGATGCCCATCACGCCGAAGTTGGAGGGCGCCCAGCCGAACATCAGCTGGATGAGCGGGGATTGGAGATCGCCGCCCGCCTCCACGGTCTGCGCCTTCGGGATGAACGGGTCGTAGTTGTCGCCCTCGATGAAGAACGCACCGGCGATGATCACGACCATGACGACGGTCACCTTGATGGCGACGACGACAGCGGTGATCCGGGCGGAGAGCTTCATGCCGAGTACGAGGATGCCGGTGAGCACCAGTACGAGGGCGGCGGCCAGGATGTCGAAGCCGAAGCCGTCGGCCCCCTCTCTCCCGCTGAGCGACGCTGGCAGGTGCCAGCCCGCGTTGTCAAGGAGCGAGGCGATGTAGCCGGACCAGCCGACGGCGACCACCGCCGTGCCCAGCGCGAACTCAAGGACGAGGTCCCAGCCGATGATCCAGGCGGGCAGCTCGCCGAGCGAGGCGTACGAGAAGGTGTACGCCGAGCCGGCGACCGGGACGGTGGACGCGAACTCGGCGTAGCAGATCGCGGCAAGCGCGCAGACGACACCGGACACCACGAAGGCCAAGGCGACGGCGGGGCCGGCGTTGTTCTTGGCAACCGTGCCGGTGAGCACGAAGATGCCGGTGCCGATGATGACACCGACGCCGAACACGGTGAGATCCAGAGCCGACAGCGACTTCTTGAGTGCGTGCTCCGGCTCCTCAGTGTCCAAGATCGACTGTTCGACCTTCTTCGTTCTGAAGAGGGTGCTGCTCACGGGTGTACCTCCACGCTTGACGTCCTCGACATGATCGAGGGGGCGTGTGCTGCGCATGCCCCGGCGCGGACAGGTTCACGCAAATGGGCCGGTTTCACCACCCCTTCAGAGTGATGAAACCGGCCCATCGGGCCTACGGGGTACGTCAGTCGCGCGCGGGCTCCACAGCGTCCACCGCGTCCACGGCTTCCGCGGTGGTGCGTTCGAACCGTCCGTCGAGCTTGGCGACGAGGCCGGTGACCTGGCGGGCGATGTCCGGCGCGGTGAGGCCGATCTCCGTCATGACCTCCTTGCGGGAGGCGTGGTCGAGGAAGCGCGGCGGGATACCGAAGTCGCGCAGCGGGACGTCGACGCCCGCGTCGCGCAGGGCCTGCGCGATCGTCGAACCGACGCCGCCGACACGGGAGTTGTCCTCGACGGTGACGACCACGCGGTGCTGCTCGGCGAGCGGGGCCATGGCCTCGTCGACGGGCTTGACCCAGCGCGGGTCGACGACGGTCGTGGAGATGCCCTGCTTGTCGAGGAGGCCGGCGATCTCCAGGCACATCGGCGCGAGGGCGCCGACCGAGACAAGGAGGACGTCCGGAGCGTCGGTGCCCGGCTCGCGCAGCACGTCCATGCCGCCGATCCGGCCCAGGGCGGGTACGGCAGGGCCGACCGCGCCCTTGGAGAAGCGGACCACGGTGGGCGCGTCGGTGACCTCGACGGCCTCGCGCAGCTGGGCGCGGACCTGGTCGGCGTCGCGCGGAGCGGCCAGCCGGAGATCGGGGACGACCTGGAGGATCGACATGTCCCACATGCCGTTGTGCGAGGCGCCGTCGGTGCCGGTGACGCCCGCGCGGTCGAGGACGAAGGTGACGCCGCACTTGTGCAGGGCCACGTCCATCAGAACCTGGTCGAAGGCGCGATTGAGGAAGGTCGCGTAGACGGCGAAGACGGGGTGCAGGCCGCCGGTGGCGAGGCCGGCCGCGGAGACGGCCGCGTGCTGCTCGGCGATTCCGACGTCGTACACCCGTTTGGGGAATGCCTTGGCGAACTTGTCGAGTCCGACCGGCTGGAGCATCGCGGCCGTGATGGCGACGATGTCCTTGCGCTCCTCGCCGAGCTTGACCATCTCCTCGCCGAAGACGGAGGTCCAGTCGGCGCCGGAGGAGGCGATCGGCAGGCCCGTGTCCGGGTGGATCTTGCCGACGGCGTGGAAGCGGTCCGCCTCGTCCTGGAGGGCGGGCTGGTAGCCGCGGCCCTTCTCGGTGAGGCAGTGCACGATGACCGGGCCGCCGAAGCGCTTGGCGCGGGCGAGGGCCGACTCCAGGGCCTCGATGTCGTGGCCGTCGATCGGGCCGACGTACTTGAGGCCGAGGTCCTCGAACATGCCCTGCGGGGCGATGAAGTCCTTGAGGCCCTTCTTGGCGCCGTGCAGGGTCTCGTAGAGGGGCTTGCCGACGACCGGGGTGCGCTCCAGGAGGTCCTTGCCGCGGGCCAGGAAGCGCTCGTAGCCGTCCGTGGTGCGCAGGGTCGCCAGATGGTTCGCCAGGCCGCCGATGGTCGGCGCGTAGGAGCGCTCGTTGTCGTTGACGACGATCACCAGGGGGCGGTCCTTGGCGTCGGCGATGTTGTTGAGCGCCTCCCAGGCCATGCCGCCGGTGAGGGCGCCGTCGCCGATGACCGCGACCACGTGGTCGTCGCGCTCCAGGACCTCGTTCGCCTTCGCGAGGCCGTCGGCCCAGCCAAGGACCGTGGAGGCGTGCGAGTTCTCGATGACGTCGTGCTCGGACTCGGCCTGCGAGGGGTACCCGGAGAGGCCGCCCTTCATCTTCAGCTTCGAGAAGTCCTGGCGGCCGGTGAGCAGCTTGTGGACGTAGGACTGGTGGCCCGTGTCCCACAGCACCCTGTCCTTGGGCGACTCGAAGACGCGGTGCAGAGCGATGGTGAGCTCCACGACACCGAGGTTCGGGCCGAGGTGGCCGCCGGTCTTGGAGACCTCTTCGACGAGGAAGGTCCGGATCTCGCCTGCCAGCTGGTCCAGCTGCTCCAGGCTGAGCCGGTCCAGATCGCGCGGTCCCCTGATGCGGGTCAGCAGCGGCACCCGTGCCTCCTTGCGATAGAGCTGTTCGAGCTTTGCCGGGTCTGTCGAGTCTAATGTTCCGCCTTTCATGTCGGCGTCCGGGCTGTGCGTTGTACGTCACGCGAACGGCTGTAAATCGTCGTACGGGTGTTCCCGTTGCCGGACATGACTGTGCCCGGCACCGCCATTGGTGCCGGGCACAGGATTCAGAGGGCTACCGCTAAGCGCGGCCGGCCGACTTCTGGGTACGGCGCGAGACCGAGTCCAGGACGACGGCGGCCAGCAGCACCACACCGGTGATCATGTACTGCACGGCCTGGGTGGAGCTGCCGCCCATGTACAGGCCCGTGATGATCGACTGGATGACGAGGATGCCGAGTACCGCCGACCAGGGGGTGCCCCGGCCGCCGAAGAGGCTGGTGCCACCGATGACGGCCGCCGCGATGGACATCATCAGGACGTTGCCGCCGCCGAGGGTGCTGTCCGCGACGCCGGACTGCGAGGCGATGAACAGACCGCCGAGGCCCGCGAGGAACCCGGAGATGGTGAACACCGAGATGCGGATCCAGGCGACGTTGATACCGGCACGGCGGGCGGCCTCGATGCCACCGCCGACCGCGAAGATCTGCCGGCCGTAGCGGGTACGGCGCAGCACGAAGCTGGAGATCACCACGATCAGCAGGAAGATCGTGATGCCGAGCGGCAAACCGCGCGCCTGGTTGAAGACGGCCGCAATACCGAAGGCGAGCGCCGCAACGACACCGGAGCGCAGCGCGATCTCGCTCAGCGGGCGGTACGGCAGGTCGACGGCCTTGCGCCGGCGCCGGTCGCTGAGCTGGGACAGCGCGTGGACGGCGACCGCGACGATGGCCGCGGTGTTGGCCCAGGCGACGTTGGAGAAGTAGGTGTTGTTCAGCGAGTAGATGACACCGTCGGCGATGTTGTTGAGCGAGAGCGTGTTGCCCAGGACCTGCAGCTGGAGGCCGCTCCAGCCCAGGAAGCCGGCCAAGGTGACCACGAACGCCGGGACGCCGATCTTGGCGAAGAAGAACCCCTGCAGCGCGCCGATGGCGGCTGCGGCGAGCAGCGCGAGGATCACGGCCTGCGTCTCGTTCATGCCGTTCTTGACGGCCATCACGGCGGCGAGCGCCGCGGTCAGACCGGCGAGGGAGCCGGCCGACAGGTCGATCTCACCGAGCAGCAGCACGAAGACGATGCCGGTGGCGATGAGGCCGGGGCCGACGATGTACTGCGCGATGTTGCTGAGGTTGTCCGGCTCCAGGAAGCGGCCGGTGGTGCCCTGGAAGATGGCCCAGATGATGATCAGGCCGCAGACGACCGGGACGGCGCCGAGCTCGCCACCGCGGATCTTCCGCTTGAACTCGGTGAGGTAGCCGCCGAAGCCCTCCTCACGGATGAGCAGTCGGGGGTCGACCGCGGTGTTGGCCCCGGCGGCCGCTTCCGGGTTCTCGACGATGTGCTCGTCGACGGGCGTCGCCTCGGGCGTGGAGGTCTTGTCGGTGCTCACTTCTGAACCTCCCCGTTGCTACGGGCCGCACGACGGGTCACGGCGTTGTCCGTGGCGCCCGTGATGGCGGAGATGATTTCTTCCTGCGAGGTGGACTTCACCTCGAAGACGCCGTTGTTGCGGCCGAGCCGCAGAACCGCAACCTCGTCGGCGACAGCCTTCGCGTCGGCCATGTTGTGGGTGATGAGGATGACGGCGAGGCCGCGCTCGCGCAGCCGCTCGACCAGGTCGAGAACCTGAGCGGTCTGCTCGACACCGAGAGCCGCGGTGGGCTCGTCGAGGATCACGACCTTGGGGTCGCCGACCAGGGCGCGGGCGATCGCCACGACCTGGCGCTGACCACCGGAGAGCGAGGCGATCGGGATGCGCACGCTGGGGATGCGGATGGAGAGGGTGTCCAGGAGTTCCTTGGCCCGCTTCTCCATGGCGACCTCGTCGAGCACCGCGGCCTTGCCGAGCTCGCGGCCGAGGAAGAGGTTGGCCACGACGTCCAGGTTGTCGCACAGGGCGAGGTCCTGGTAGACGGTGGCGACGCCAAGGTTCTGGGCGTCGTGCGGCCGACCGATCGAGACCGGCTTGCCCTCCCACTCGATGACGCCCTCGTCGATCGGGTGGACACCCGCGATCGTCTTGACGAGCGTCGACTTACCTGCGCCGTTGTCGCCCACCAGGGCGACTACTTGGCCTGCGAAAACATCCAGATCGACATCGGTGAGCGCCTGAACCGCACCGAACCGCTTGGACACTCCGCGCAACGCCAACACTGGCGTAGCGGACACGTGAACCATCTCCTTCGCCGCCTGACCGGCGGGGATTTACCACACTGACGAGGGGTGCCGCGCCGGGGCAACGGGGGCTGAGGTCAGCACCAGGAACCGGGCTACGTCCGCATCAACGCGCGAAAATCTGAGTTGTGCAAGGGCCGTGGGGGGATACGGCCCGAGAGGGGGGGTGAAAGGTGCCGGCCGCGCGGCACATGTGCCTGCCGCGGCGGCCGGTCTTGGGTGATCCGTCAGTGGGTAAGGCGCCCCGCCCCGATCGCGGGGCATGCGGAGGAGCGGAGCGCCGTACCGGTCTGCGGACTACGAGATGCCGGCGGCCTTGCAGGCGGCGGCGTAGTCGGCGGTGCAGATCTCGGACACCTTGTAGAAGTTGTCCTTGATGATCGTGTCCTTGATGTTGTCCTTGGTCACGACGGTCGGCTCGAGCAGCGACGACGGGATGCCCTTGTTGCTGGGGCTGTCGATCGTCGTGTCGGCCAGCGAGTCGATCGCCTTGCCGTTCAGGAGGTTGACCGCGATCTCGGCGGTCTTCTCGGCCTCCGGCTTGTACGGCTTGTAGATCGTGAAGGACTGCGTGCCCGCGAGGATCCGCTGGAGGGCGGCGAGCTCGGCGTCCTGGCCACCGACCGGGATGTTCTTGATGCCGGCCGACTCGAGGGCGGCGATCACGCCACCGGCCATGCCGTCGTTCGCGGAGTAGACCGCGTCGAAGCCGTCCTTGCCGAGGGAGGTGATGGCGGCGCCGACCTTCTGGCCCGCGATCGCCGGGTCCCACTCACCGGACTGCTCGTAGACGATCTTGCCGACCTTGGAGTCGAGGACCGAGTGCGCGCCCGTCTTGAACAGCGCGGCGTTCGGGTCGCTCTCCTTGCCGTTGATCATCACGACGTTGGCGGTGGCGGCCTTGGAGCCGAGCGCGTCGACGAGGGCCTGGCCCTGGAGCTGGCCGACCTTCTCGTTGTCGAAGGAGACGTACGCGGAGACCGGGCCCTCGGCGAGGCGGTCGTACGCGACGACCTTCACGTCCTTCTTCGCGGCTTCCGTCACCCACGCCTTGGCGGACGGGGAGTCCACCGTGTCGAGGATGATGACCTTCACGCCGGAGGCGATGAGGTCGTCGAACTGCTGCTTCTGGGTGGAGACGTTCTCGCTGGCGTTCTTGTAGTCGACCTTGCAGTCGGAGCAGAGCTCCGTGACCTTCGCCTTGATCAGCGGGTAGTCGAACGACTCGTAACGCGTGGTCTTGCTCTCGGGGAGCAGCAGGCCGATCGTCTTGTTGTCGCCGGAGGAGCCACTGTCATCCCCGGCCTCGCCACAAGCGGCGAGCGACGCTGCCATCGCGGTGGCGGTGAGAGCCACTGCGGCACGACGCGCGAACGTGTTCATTTTGTAAAACCTCCCTGACGAGGCCGCGTCGTTGCGGCCGAGGTGGCTCGAAGTCAACTCGGCCGTACGTGCGACGTCAAGAAGTAAATACTTAACGAGATGGCAACGGCCTCGTGCGTTCTCTAAGTGAAGGCGGGGCTCGCAGCATGCAGAGACCCGTCCAAAAGGGTCGAATCGCCCATTTCGCTGAGTGCGAGAGCGAGCGCTCCGAGGACCTCCGCACGGCCCCCAAGGGCCCCTGGAAGGACCGAGAGTTGACGTGCGGCGCTGGGGATCGCGTAGCGGGCCACCGACTCCCTGATGGGCCCGAGAACCAGCTCCCCGGCCTCGGCGAGATCGCCGCCCAGGACCACCCGGCTCGGGTTCAGCAAATTGCAGAGGTTCGCCACTCCACTGCCGATGTGGCGGCCGACGTCGGCGATCACCCGACGGCAGCCCGGATCACCGTCCCGCGCCAGCCTGACGACGCCTTCCATGTTCAGATCCGTGCCGTGGCTGGACTGGAGGAGCGGCAGCACATAGCGGGCGGCCGCGAAGGTCTCCAGGCAGCCCCGGTTACCGCAACGGCAGACGGGGCCGGATTCATCAAGGGTAATATGCCCTATTTCTCCCGCTGTGCCACCCGGGCCGCGGTAGATTTTGCCGTTGATCACCAGGCCGGCGCCGACACCGCTCGCGACCTTGATGTACGCCAGGTCCTTGACCCCGCGCCCGCTCCCCCAGACCAGTTCCCCCAGTGCGCCCAGGTTGGCGTCGTTGTCCACGTGCACCGGCACTCCGAGCCGTCCCCCGAGCTCCTCGGCGGGCTTCGTGCCGGTCCAGCCCGGCAGGATGGCGGTGGAGCCGAGGGTGCCCGACTCGACGTCGATCGGCCCGGGCACGCCGAGGCCCACGCCGGCGATCTTCGTCGGGTCGACACCGGTTGCCGCGATCAGGCGGCTGACCAGCTCTTCCGCCCGGTCGAAGCCCTGCGCGGCGGAGGCGTCCACATCCAGCGGCTCGGACTCCTCGGCGAGCACCTGATGGGCGAGGTTCCCGACCGCGACGCGCAGATGCGTATGCCCGAAGTCGACGCCGATGACGATGCCCGCGTCGCCGCTCAGACTGACGCTGCGGGCCCGTCGGCCGCCGGCCGAAGTGGGTGTGACCTCGACCGTTCCCCCGTCCTTGAGCTCCCGGACGATATTGGAGACGGTCGCCGCGGACAGGCCCGTCGTCCTCGCGATCTCCGCCTGCGTGAGCGAACCGGCGAGACGCACCGCACGTACGACGCGCTCCAGATTGGCTCGGTGCAGCGACGACTGCGATCCCGGAGTCTCCATCGACTCATCCACTCCCGCCGTAGGTGGGCGGCCCCGATGCCGCCCATGTGACCCAGGTCACAGCAGTGGAACCCGGGTCACTACAAGTTGTGAACTCCAAGCTCCGCTGAACGGGTTACCGCAGTCAAGTCCTTGACGGAAATCGGGGCCGCCGAGCAACAATCCGTTTCCGTCACCCTGCGGACACGTACTCGCCACTCCCCGGTCGGAGGAGGTGAACACGAAGGGGCGGGTGATGCGCCGGCGAACGGCGTTGCAAAGTGCTACTTGAGCGTCGCCGAGGTGAGACCTCCCTGGACCTGGCGCTGGAAGGAGAGGTAGACGACGAGCATCGGGATCATCGCGATGGTCACACCAGCGAAGAGGACGGGGAGGTCGGTGGCGTAACCCTGCTGCTGCTGGAGCTGGATGAGGCCCTGAGTCAGGACATAGCGCTCCGGATCGCCGCCTTTCTGTGGCTGCATCAGGACGGACGGGAGGATGTACTGGTTCCACTGGCCCAGGACGTTGAAGATGCCGACGCTCAGCAGGCCGGGCTTGGCCATGGGCAGCATGACCTGGAAGAAGGCCCGGGTGTGTGAGGCGCCGTCGAGCACCGCCGCCTCGAAGACCGCCGTCGGCAGCGTCCGGAAGAAGGCGTGCATGAAGAAGACGGTGAAGGGCATCGAGTAGGCGACGTACACCAGGATCAGCCCCTGGTACGTGTTCAACATCTCGAGACGCTTGACCATGAAGAACAGCGGCACCAGGGCGAGGAACACGGGGAACATCGCCCCGCCGACGAAGAAGTAGTAGATGAAGCGGTTGCCCGGGAACTCGTAGCGGGCCAGGACGTAGGCCCCCATCGAGCCGAAGAGCATGGTCAGCGGGACCGAGAAGACGAGCACGATGATCGTGTTCGTGAAGTAGTCGCCGATGCCCTTGTCCCAGGCCCTGCTGAAGACGTCGAGCTGCCAGTTCGACGGCCAGCTCAGAGCCGAACCGCCGATCTGCGCATCGGTCTTGAAGGAGCCCAGGACCAGCCAGATCAGCGGCAGGACGATCAACACGGCCCACAGGACCAGGAATCCGTGCGAGAAGACGTTGAGGGTGATGCCCTCGCTCCGCCCGGCGCCGCCCGGACGGGGCGGTGCCTTGGTGACCGACGGCCTGCCGGGAATGCCGTCGCCGGTCTGCGTCGGCTCCTTGATGGGTGCGCTCATTAGTCTGTCTCCGCCTCAGAACTCGATGCGCTCGCGGCGGGTGGCGCGCAGCGTGACCACGGACAGGATCAGGGTGAGGAGCAGCATGACCACGCCCATGGCGCAGGCGTAGCCGCTCTTTCCGAAGTAGAGGAAGTTGCGCATCATCACGTTCGCCATGACGTCGCTGTGGTTGTCCGGGCCGCCGCCGTAGCCGGTGCCCGAGGTCATGGTGGAGACCAGGACGAACATGTCCATCGCGATGATGCCCAGATAGACCCAGGCGGTCTGCACGGTGTCCCACAGCAGCGGCAGGGTCACCCGGAAGAAGGTCTGCGCACGGCCGGCGCCGTCGAGCAGCGCGGACTCGTAGATGTCCTTCGGGACGGACTGCATCGCCGCCGAGAACAGCACCAGATAGAAGCCCACGCCGTGCCAGACGACCACGGCCATCAGGCACCAGAGGACCAGGTTGGGCTCGTTCATCCACTCGATCGGGCTGCTCGCGTCCACCAGGCCCAGTTTGACCAGGACACCGTTGAGCAGACCGCCCTCGTCGCTTCGGTAGACCGCCCCGAAGAGCACCGCGAGGATCGCCAGCGAAAGCACCTGCGGGAAGAAGTAGACGATTTTGTAGAAGCCCGAACCCGTGACGCCCTGCACGCCGCCGGAGCCGCCCCGCCCGCCCGCGTTCACCATGAAGGCGAAGAACAGGGCGAGCAGGATGGTGATCACCGGGATGAACACCAGGAACAGGAGGTTGTGCCAGATCGCACCCAGGAAGATGTCGTCCTGGAACAACGCCTTGTAGTTGTCCAGACCGACGAAACTGAATGTCTGCGACTGCCCCTGCCAGTCGGTGAAGGAGTAGCCGATGGTCTGTATGTACGGCCAGATCACGAAGATCAGATACAGAGCCAATGGTGCGAGGAGAAACCCCGCGACAAACCGGTACTGCCCTTTTCGCATGGCATCCTGCCCCTGGTGTTCCGGTGTGCTTGATCAGTCGCGGTGGTTCTTCTTGGACTCCGGGTCCTTGGCCGCCTTGTCCACGGCCGCCTGGGCGCGCTTCAGCCATTCCGCGGGCTGAATTCGCTTGGCCATCAGTTCATTTGACGCGTTCTGGATCGAGACGTCCATCTCGCTGTACCAGTTGGGGTACAGGAAGTTGAAGGTGTTGTCGCCCGCGGCCTTCGAGGCCTCGACCGTGGACTGGGTGCCTGGGCGCAGCTCCACACCGGAGTCGACGCCGTCCTTGAGGATGCTCAGCGAGTTCGCCTGCTGGGCGAAGAGTGTCGACCACTCCTTCGAGAGCATGGAGCGCAGGAACTCCTGGGCGCCGGCCAGGTTCTTGGCCTTCGCCGGGATGATGAAGGGCTCACCGGAGCCGGCCCGGATCGCCTCGAAGGGCAGCTTGCTGTCCGGGAGGTTCGGCATCGGCAGGAACTTCATGTCGAAGTCGGCCGGGGTCTGCTTGAGCTGCTCGTTCTCCAGCCAGGAGCCGGAGGTGATGAAGGCGGCCTTGTACTGGTTCCAGCGGGTCTGCGACTCGGTGTGGGTCAGGCCGTTGGTGCCGGCCATCAGGTAGCCCTTCTCGACGACCTCGTAGATCGCCTCGATGGCCGCCTTGGCGGCGTCGTTGCCGACGAACGCCTTCGGGTCGAGGTTGTCGATCGCCTTCATGGCGTCCAGACCGCCCTTCTTGGCGATCAGGTCCATGATGGCGACGTTGATGTAGTACGGGTACTTGCCCTGGTGCGCGAGGCCCCCGATGCCGTCGTCCTTGGCCGCCTTGCAGACCGCGAGGAACTCGTCCCAGGTCTTCGGCGCCTCCCAGCCCTTGTCCTTGAAGAGCTTGCCGGAGTACCACAGGCCCCACACCGTGTAGACGTACGGGAGAGCGACGTTCTTGCCGCCCTGCAGACCCGGGTCGAGCGTGCCGGGGATCAGGGTGTCGCGGACCTTCTTGCTCGGGTCGTCGATGGACGGCGAGTCGAGGACGGCGGCCAGGTCGAGGAGCTGGCCGTTCTTGAAGAGCACGTCGAGCTTGATCTGCTGGGCGCCGGAGTCGTCGACGACGTCGGGCGGGGTGTTGTTGTTGAAGCGCGGCTGGAGTTTGCCGGTGATCTCCTGGGTGCCGGTGTGCGCGCTCTTGGTGCCCCACTTCTTGTCGAAGGCCGCCTCCCAGGCCTTGGCGTAGTCGTCGCCGTAGCCGCCCTTGAAGATGACGACGTCGAGCGCGCTGCTCTTCGCCACCCCGAAGGGGTTCTCGGCGCTGGTCGCGCCCTTGGTCGGGTCGTCGGAGGTGTCGTCGCCCCCGCCGCTCGCACAGGCGGACAGGAAGCTCATCGTCGGAACGGAAATCAGGCCGAGCGCTGCCGACCGCTTGATCAGATCGCGCCGTCCGACGCCCTCGGGGTTGCTGTTCTCGGCGGAATTGGATCCCATGCTCAAGTCCTCGCCTTCTTCAGGACTCAGGCGGTGAACCGGATCCTCCCCGGCACCGCGGTTAGGTCAAGCTGGGGTCGTACATGAGGGATTCAGTGGAACGACACGGTGGTCGGTGCATATGACACGGTCCGCCGCCTCCAGATTTCCCCCCGGGTCGCGCCTGTACACAGCCGTCGAACAGCTGGGCAGACGCCGACAGGTATAGTCCACTTCCCGCCAACTGAGCAAGATCGAATGCACGTTTGGCTGTTGGTCTTTTCCGAGTTGAGACCTCGCGGAAATGTGGAGGGCCCGTGCGTTACCCCGAAGAAGATCCACAGGGTGCCAACCTCCCATGATGGGAGTAATGCGCGGCTTGTCGTGCGGCATTCACCCCGGACGCCACTTTCAACACCCTTGACATCGCTGACAACTTGACTCCCTACTGGTCCTTGCGCAGCGAATCTGACAACGTTGTCCAGGTGCAGGGAGGGTGCTCGCGCATGCAGCACAGAGCTCGGTACAGACGGAGTTCTCCGGCTAGGCGCAGAGGGGGCTGGACCGCAGTTGTAGGGCTGGCCGCCTTCTCACTGCTGGTCGCCTCACAGGGCGCGGCAGTGGCCCTGCCCGCCCAAGCCGCCGCCCCCGACCAGGAGTTCGCCTCCTCGTTCGAATCGGGTGATCCCGCACCGAACTGGCTGAACACGGTCGATATGACACCCGAAGGAGTGAAACGGGCGTCGGGTGTCGACGGCGGCTACAGCACCGGCATCCCCGGAAATGTGACCGACCAGGTCACCGACGTCCGGGCCAATGGCGAGAACACGGGCGGGGGCGAGGTGAAGGAGAACCTCGCCGACCTCGAGCCCAGCACCAAGTGGCTGGTCTTCGAGCCCACCGGCTGGGCGGAGTTCGACCTGAGCGCGCCGGTCAAGGTGGTCACGTACGCGCTGACCTCGGCCAACGACCACGACGAGCGCGACCCCAAGGACTGGACCCTCCAGGGCTCCACGGACGGCAAGGACTGGAAGACCCTCGACACGCGCTCCGGCGAGTCGTTCGGCGAGCGGTTCCAGACGAAGTCGTACGACATCGCGAGTCCCGTCGAGTACCAGCACTTCCGGCTCGACATCACCAAGAACAACGGCGGCGACATCCTTCAGCTCGCCGACGTCCAGTTCTCCACGGGCGCCACCGAGGACCCGACGCCCAAGGACATGCTCTCGCTGGTGGACCGCGGCCCCAGCGGCTCCCCGACGGCCAAGGCGGGCGCGGGCTTCACCGGCAAGCGGGCCCTGCGGTACGCCGGTACGCACAAGGCGGACGGCCGGGCGTACTCGTACAACAAGGTCTTCGACGTCGATGTGGCCGTCGGCCGCAACACCGAGCTGTCGTACAAGGTCTTCCCGTCGATGGCGGACGGCGACCTGGACTACGACGCCACGAACGTGGCCGTGGACCTGGTGTTCACGGACGGCACCTATCTGAGTGACCTCAAGGCCCTGGACCAGCACGGGTTCGCGCTGACGCCGCAGGGGCAGGGCGCGTCCAACGTCCTCTACGTCAACCAGTGGAACAGCGTCGCCTCGCGGATCGGTTCGGTCGCGGCCGGGAAGACCGTGGACCGGATCCTGGTGGCGTACGACTCCGCCAAGGGCCCGGCGAAGTTCCGCGGCTGGCTGGACGACGTGTCGCTGAAGACGGTGGCGCCCGAGAAGCCGAAGGCGCATCTGTCCGACTACGCGTCGACCATCCGCGGCACCAACTCCAGCGGCGGCTTCTCGCGCGGCAACAACTTCCCCGCGACGGCCGTCCCGCACGGCTTCAACTTCTGGACGCCGGTGACCAACGCGGGCTCGCTGAGCTGGCTCTACGACTATGCGCGGTCCAACAACGCGGACAACCTGCCCACCATCCAGGCGTTCAGCGCGAGCCATGAGCCGAGCCCCTGGATGGGTGACCGGCAGACCTTCCAGGTGATGCCGTCGGCGGCCTCCGGCACCCCCGCCACCGGCCGTGACGCACGCGAGCTCGCCTTCAACCACGACAACGAGATCGCGCGCCCGTACTACTACGGCGTCACCTTCGAGAACGGTCTCAAGGCCGAGATGGCGCCCACGGACCACGCGGCCGCGCTGCGGTTCACATATCCCGGCGACGACGCGAGTGTCGTCTTCGACAACGTCACCGACCAGGCCGGGCTGACGCTCGACAAGGAGAACGGGATCGTCACCGGCTACTCGGACGTGAAGTCCGGGCTGTCGACGGGGGCGACGCGGCTCTTCGTGTACGGGGTGTTCGACGCGCCGGTCACGGAAGGGGACTCGTCCGGGGTCAAGGGCTACCTGAAGTTCGACGCCGGCGACGACCGGACCGTCACCCTGCGCCTGGCCACCTCGCTCATCAGCGTCGACCAGGCCAAGGACAACCTCCGCCAGGAGATCCCCGACGGCACGTCCTTCAACAAGGTCAAGGCGCGGGCCCAGCAGCAGTGGGACGACATCCTCGGCACGGTCGAGGTCCAGGGCGCGACGCCGGACCAGCTGACGACGCTGTACTCGAGCATGTACCGGCTGTACCTGTACCCCAACTCCGGCTTCGAGAAGGTCGGTTCGAAGTACCAGTACGCCTCGCCGTTCTCGCCGATGCCGAGTCCGGACACACCCACCCACACCGGCGCGAAGATCGTCGACGGCAAGGTGTACGTCAACAACGGCTTCTGGGACACCTATCGGACGACCTGGCCGGCGTACTCACTTCTGACTCCCGGTCAGGCGGGTGAGATGGTCGACGGGTTCGTGCAGCAGTACAAGGACGGCGGCTGGACCTCGCGCTGGTCCTCGCCCGGATACGCGGACCTGATGACCGGCACGTCCTCGGACGTGGCCTTCGCGGACGCGTACGTGAAGGGTGTCGACTTCGACGCGGAGTCGGCGTACGACGCGGCGGTCAAGAACGCGACCGTCGTCCCGCCCTCCTCCGGTGTGGGCCGCAAGGGCATGACCACCTCGCCCTTCCTCGGCTACACGAGCACGGACACCCACGAGGGCCTGTCATGGGCTCTGGAGGGCTATCTCAACGACTACGGCATCGCGAAGATGGGCGAGGCGCTCTACAAGAAGACCGGCGAGAAGCGCTACAAGGAGGAAGCCGCGTACTTCCTCAACCGGGCCCAGGACTACGTCAACCTCTTCGACTCCCAGGCCGGCTTCTTCCAGGGCAAGGACGCGACGGGCGACTGGCGGGTCGAGTCGTCCAAGTACGACCCGCGCGTGTGGGGTTACGACTACACCGAGACGAATGGGTGGGGGTACGCCTTCACCGCGCCGCAGGATTCAAAGGGTCTAGCGAATCTGTACGGCGGTCGGAGCGGGTTGGCCGAGAAGCTCGACACGTATTTCGCCACGCCCGAGACGGCCTCGCCGGACTTCGTGGGCTCGTACGGCGGGGTCATCCATGAGATGACGGAGGCCCGTGACGTACGGATGGGCATGTACGGGCATTCCAACCAGGTGGCCCACCACGTGAATTACATGTACGACGCGGCGGGCCAGCCCTGGAAGACGCAGGAGAACGTCCGCGAGGTCCTCTCCCGCCTCTACACCGGCAGCGACATCGGGCAGGGCTATCACGGCGACGAGGACAACGGCGAGCAGTCGGCCTGGTACCTCTTCTCCTCGCTCGGCTTCTATCCGCTGGTGATGGGCTCCGGCGAATACGCCGTCGGCTCCCCGCTGTTCACCAAGGCGACGGTTCATCTGGAGAACGGCAAGGACCTCGTCGTCAAGGCGCCGAAGAACAGCGCGAAGAACGTGTACGTGCAGGGTCTGAAGGTCAACGGCAAGAAGTGGACGTCGACTTCGCTCCCCCACTCGCTCATCTCCAAGGGCGCGGTGCTGGAGTTCGACATGGGCCCGAAGCCGTCCTCGTGGGGCACCGGCAAGAACGCGGCGCCCGTGTCGATCACGAAGGACGACAAGGTGCCCGCGCCGCGTACTGACACCTTGAAGGGCGCGGGCGCACTGTTCGACAACACGTCGGCGACGGAAGCGGGCGTCGAGTCGGTGGAGCTGCCCGTCACCGCGTCCACCGAGGGAGTTCAGTACACGCTGACGTCACCCTCGGACCACACCAAGGCGCCGACGGGCTGGGTCCTCCAGGGCTCGTCCGACGGCACCAAGTGGACCGACCTGGACAAGCGCTCCGGCGAGTCCTTCACCTGGGACAAGCAGACCCGGGCGTTCTCGGTCGCGAAACCGGGCTCGTACACCCACTACCGCCTGGTCCTCGACGGTGCGGCGACGCTGGCGGAGGTGGAACTGCTGGCCTGACCGATACCCCCCACGGGAGAGGGGCGGTCGCGGAGTCCTGACTCCGCGGCCGCCCCTCAACCCTTGACCGGGGTCAGCTCACCGCAAGGGTGAAGACGTGGAGATCGGCGTTGTCGGGCAGTTTCACGCTCCGGACGGTCTTGCCGGACGGGGCCTGGAAGGGCTTGGTGGCGAAGACGTACGTGGCCACCGGGTCCTTGTCCGCGCCCGCGACGTTGCGGTAAGCGGCCCTGGCGACGGTCTCGTTGTCATACTGGACGGTGCCGCCTCCGCCGCCGACGGTCCAGTCGGTGAAGGAGAGGTCGACGGGGTCGGTGGTGCCGTCGGTGTAGGTGACGGTCGCCTTGGTCTGCTGGTTGCCGTTGACCGCGCTGCCGATGAAGGACAACTGGCTTGCGGCTTGGGTGAGTTCGATGGTCTGGCCGGTCGCCGAGGCGTTGTCCGGGCGGGCGGACGGCGAGTCGGGCCAGGTGTAGGTGAGGCCGCCGGACAGCGTGCCCTGCCGGCCGGGGGTCAGGCCCGCGGCCGCCAGCGCCTGGCGGGAGTAGCTCCAGCCGCCTCCGTCGTAGTCGGCCTCGTCGTGGTCGCCGACGTCGTCCGAGACGCCGGTGTTGTTGTACGCGGCGAGGAGGGAGCCCGGGGCGGCGACGGTGAGGGCCACCGGCTGCCCGTACGACGTGTCGGCCGATGTCACGGTGACCTTGACGTCGTAGAAGCCCTGTCTGGCGTCCGAGGCGGCGGACAGAGTGATCGACTGCACGCCGTCAACCACCGTTCCCTCGGCGGGCGTTGCCGTCACGCCCTCGGGCACGTCCACCCGGAAGCGGACCTCGGGGCCCGCGCCGCCGCTGAGGGCGAGGGCGCGGATGTCGAGCTTCGTGGAGCCGCCGGGTGCGAGCGTCGCGGCGGTCGGGCCCACGCCGATCTGGTACGGCTGCTCGCCCTCGCGGAAGGAGGGCGGGGCTGCGGCCTCGCTGCTGCCCCACTGCTTGTTGGCAGTGGCGCCAAGGGTGTAGTCGAGCGTGCCGCCGTTGCGGACGAAGGACGCCGGGAGCCAAGCACGGTCGCTGGTGCGCCCGTTGACCTTCAGCGACTGCACGTACGGGGTGTCGGCGGCCGCGCCCGTGGCACGGATCTTGATGTCGGCGCTGCCCGGGCGGTCGATCTCGACCCTCGGGAACAGCGGTGAGGACAGGGTGAGTTCGGCGCGGGACGGCACCTGGGGGTACATGCCGAGCGCGGAGAAGACGTACCAGGACGACATGGCGCCGAGGTCGTCGTTGCCGGGGATACCGCCCGGCTGCGTCGACCAGAGCTGGTTCATGGCCGCGCGGACGGTCTCCTGCGTCTTGTAGGGCGCGCCCGCGTAGGCGTACAGGTAAGGCACGTTGGTCGACGGCTCGTTGTCCAGCTCGGACTTGTCGCCGCCGCTGCCCGTGAACGCCCAGCTGCCGTCGGCGTTGTGGAAGAAGGTGTCCAGGCGGTCCAGGGCCTCGTCCTTGCCGCCCATGGCCGCGAAGAGCCCGGCGGGGTTGTGCTGCACCATCCAGGTGTACTGGGCCGCCGTACCCTCGACGAATCCGTTGCCGGTCGCCGGGGTGAAGCCGGTGACCCAGCTGCCGTCCGCCTTGCGGTTGGCGATGTAGCCGCCCGTCGGGTCGGCGGCGATGTTGAAGTTGTTCTGCCACCACTGGGAGCGGGTGGCGAACTCGGCAGCCGTGTTCTTCTCCCCTGCTGCCGCGGCCAGTTGGGAGATGGCGAAGTCGGCGCCGGACATCTCCAGGGTCTCGGCGGCACCACCCCAGGCGTTGGACACGGACGGCATGTAGTGCTGTTCCAGGTACTTGTCGAGGGAGGGGCGCTGGCCCACCGAGAGAACCGGCTTGCCTGCCGGCGAGAGGTCCTGCTCGGTCGGTACGGTCGCCGCCTTGACCAGCGAGTCGAGGGCGCCGTCCAGGTCGAAGTCCGTGCCGCCGAAGGCCCGGATGCCGGCGAGCGCGGCCGGTGAGGGGTCACCGTTCATGACGTGGGTGCCGCTCGCTCCGTGCAGCCAGCGGTCCCAGATCCCGCCGTTCTGCCGGGCGAGTTCGAGCAGCGACTGCGCGATGTCGGAGCCGGTGTCCGGGCTGAGGAGGGTCAGCAGCTGGACCTGGGAGCGGTAGACGTCCCAGCCGGAGAAGGTGCCGTACTGGGCCTTGTGGCCCTTGCTCACGACATGGACCTTCTCGTCGCTGCCTCTGTATCTGCGGTCGGCGTCGCTGATGACGTTCGGGTGCAGGAGGGCGTGGTAGAGCGCGGTGTAGAAGGTGGTGCGGTCGGCGTCGGTGCCGCCGCCGACCTTGACCGCGTCGAGCTCGTCGCGCCAGGCCCGGTGGGCGGCGTCCTGGACGTCCGCGAAGGTCCGGGTCGGCGGGTTCTCGGCCGCGAGGTTGGCCTTGGCGCCCGCCTGACTGACGTACGAGATGCCGACCTTGACGTTCACGGGGCCGGCGCCGGGCTCGAACTCCACATAGCCGCCCGCGCCCTTGCCCGCGACCGGACGCCCGCCGGTGGCGAATCCGCCGGTGCCGCCGCTCGCCTCGGTGGACCCCTGGTTCAGCTTGTCGTCCTGCCAGGTGCCGGTCGCCTTGAAGTCGCGGTCGAAGTGGGCGGTGAAGTAGAGGGTGTAGTAGGCGCGTTGGCCCTCCGGGTCGAGGTATCCGCAGAAGTTCCCGGAGGTCACGGAGCCGGAGACGGTGCGGGTCGCCGGGTCGATCTTGACGTCCGAAGCCGTCGACCCCACCTCGGAGTTGGCGGTACGGATCAGCAGCGAGGCGGGCTTGTCGGCGGGGTAGGTGAAGCGGCCCGAGCCCGTGCGGGTGGTCGCCGTGAGGTCGGCGGTGACGCCGGAGGCGAGGCCCACCTTGTAGTGGCCGGGCTCCGCGCTCTCGTCGGCGTGCGCGAAGTCGGCGGCGTACACCGCGTCCTTGGTGTCGCTCGCGGGTGAGGAGGTGACCTCACCCGCGTACGGGAAGAAGGGAATGTCGCCACTGCCGCCCGCGCAGCCCGTGCCGGACATGTGGGTGAGGCTGAAGCCGCGGATGCGGGTGGCGTCGTACTGGTAGCCGCCGGGCGCGGCCGTGCTGGTGGCGCTTCCCCGGGTGTTCTCGGGGCTCCAGGAGAGCATGCCGAACGGAGCGACGGCGCCGGGGAAGACATTGCCGCCGTTCTTGGTGCCGATGAGCGGGTCGACGTACGCGGTGGGGTCCCGGACGAGGTCCGGTGGTGCGGCGGTCGCGGCGAGCGCCGGGGTGGCGCCGCCGACCGTCAGAGCGACGGCCAGCAGGATGTATGACGGACGGAAACGCATGACGCGGCCCCTCCTCCTTCGGACGGGTCGCGCACCACAGGTCGCACAAGCCGCAGGGACAGTAACGTGCGCCACGGGTACCACGGAAGACCGCGTACGGGGCCGCAGACTCGCCCGGCGGGCACCCCGATGGCCCAGCACGCGGGCCGCCGGGAACCAACTGGCTTGACATCGTTGTCCGTTGAGGCGATAGAGTCATGCACAGACCATTCGACAACGTTGTCGCCCACCATGGTCGTCACAAGCCACGCACCAACCCGGGCCGGATTTCCCCCGACCGGCCCGGGCTCGCGGACCGGGTGAGTTCGTACCACCCACCCGGTCCGCCCTGAGCCGATCAACCGACCCGACAGGGAAGTGCGGTTGACGGATCGTCACCTGCGCCCTGGACGACGTATCCGAACGTCGCACTCTCGCCCGGATCGAGTTCCCCGTTCCAGTCGGCGTTGTGCACCATCACGGCCTGGCCCTCGTATGTCGCGTTGCCGTTCCAGAGGCTGGCGACCGACTGCCCGCTCGGGAGGGTCCAGTCGACCATCCAGCCGAGCATCGGGACGTCGCCGGTGTTGGTGACGGTCACCTCGGCCTGGTAGCCGCCGGACCAGCTGTTCGTCGTACGGCGGGTGGCCGCGCACGCACCGGGCGGGGGCTCGGTCGGGTTGCCCGGGTCGTGGATGCCCGTCACTTCGCCGTTGCCGCCGTCGAAGACGATGTCGGAGCAGGAGTAGAAGGTCTCCGCGCTGTCCGAGCGCTGCCAGACCACGTAGACGATGTGGCGGCCCGACTTGCCCGCCGGAAGTGTCCCGGACCAGGAGTAGTTGGCCTCGACCGTGCCCGGACTGCCGTTGAGCGGCGGGTGGTCGACCGTGAGGAAGGGCGAGTCCTCCATGTCGTCCCAAGTCAGCGTCTGCGTCGGGTCGAAGCCGTCCTTGGTGATGTAGACGTAGAACCAACCCGGGTGCGCGGCCCACGCGTTGTACGAGAAGTCGACCGTCGCGCCCGAGGTCAGATGCGTGAGCGGCCAGTCGTCGCGCGGCTGGTTGAAGCCCGTGAAGTTGGTGTTGCCGCCGCTGCACAGCTCGCCGTCCGGGACGAAGCCGCGGGTGCGGCCTGCGCCGTCCGAGCGGAGCACCGAGAACCAGTTGTAGAACGGCGTGGTGCCACTCACCTGCTGTGCCGCCTTGCAGGCCGGGTTCACGGGTTTGATCTCGCCGGTGTCGGTCAGCCCGTCCTGCCAGCACAGGAAGGTGCGGCTGGCCGGCTTCATGGGGGTGCCGTGGGCTTCGGCCTCGCCGCCCGCCGTGACGACCAGGCCGAGGGCCGGGACGGTGGCGAGGAGGGCGAGCAGGACCAGGAGGACTGCTCTGTGGCGGGTGGACAGTGGTAATCGCGTCACGCGTACGGGCATGAGCATGACAAGAGCCCCTTTGCTCAGTGTCTGTTGGGGTCCGGATGAGGTGGGAGCGACTCCGCGGCGGGTTCCGGTCCACCGAGTGGGAGCGCTCCCACCCCATTCGGAAGTTAGCGCGCACGGGAACCTCTGTAAACGCCTCGCACACAAGGGCCGCACCCCCACACGGGCGGGCGCGGCCGTCACCGCACCTCCGCTACGGGCGGCCGCGCGCCGACGACTCCCGAGCAGTGACCTGAGCGGCGTCCGAAGGGAACGGAGCGACACGGTCGAGCCCTGCGGACGGGAGTTGGGCGACCGGATCCGATCCGGCCGACACCAGCGCCGGGCGGCCGACGGGCGGCAGCACGATCGCGAACTCCGTGTGCCCCGGCTCGCTCCGGACCTCGATCAGGCCTCCGTGCGCCGCCGTGATGGCCTCGACGATGGCGAGCCCGAGCCCGGAGCCGCCGTCCGCCGGTCCGCTGCGGGCGCGGGAGACGTCGCCCCGGGTGAAGCGCTCGAAGACGTTGGGGAGCAGGTGCGGCGGGATGCCGGGACCGTCGTCGCGTACGCGGATGGTGCAGCACGCCTCGGTGGCCTCCACCGAGGCGATGACGGTGGTGCCGGCAGGTGTGTGCACACGGGCGTTGGCCAACAGGTTGGCCAACACCTGGTGCAGGCGCGCCTCGTCCCCGAGGACCATGGCCGGGGAGTCCAGGAGCAGCGCCAGCTGCCAGTGGTGGCTGTCCCCGGCCGCCCGCGCGTCCCAGACCGCCTCCGCGACGAGAGCGGCGAGGTCCACCTCGGCGGACTCCAGGGGCCGCCCCTCGTCGAGCCGGGCGAGCAGCAGCAGGTCCTCGACGAGGCCGGTCATCCGCGCCGACTCGGCGGAGACCCGGCGCCAGGCCAGGGTGGGTTCGATCCACTCGGTGCCGCGGTTCATCAGTTCCGCGTATCCGGCGATCGACGCGAGCGGCGTACGGAGTTCATGGCTGGCGTCGGCCAGGAAGCGGCGCATGCGTTCCTCGCTGCGCTGGCGTTCGCTGAGCGAGGACTCGACGTGGTCGATCATGCGGTTGAGGGCGGCGCCGACCTGGCCGGCCTCGCTGCCGGGGTCGGTGTCGCGTTCGGGCACCCGGATGAGGCCGATGACCTCACCGTGTCCGAGCGGCGAGCGGGAGACCTCCACCGCGGTGGCGGCGACCCGTCCCAGGGGGCGCAGCTGGCGCCGGATGACGACGGCGCAGACGCAGCCCGCGACGGCGAGACCCGCGGCGGCCACCACGGCCTCGACCATCACCAGACCGCTGATCATGTCCTGTACGTCCTCCATCGGGAGGCCGGTGAGCACGGGATTCCCGTCGGCCTGGAGGGCGGTGACCCGGTAGGTGCCGAGTCCCGGGACGGTCCGGGTGTGCAGCGAGCCGTCGGCCGTGATGCCGTCGAGGGCGTCGCGCTGGGCGTCGGTGAGGGCCCGCTGGGTGCCGTCGCTGGTCACCACCTCGGCGGCTACGACGTTCCCGGCACTGTCGAGCCGGGCGCCGACCGTACCGACGGACTGCCCCTGCTCCCCGAGGAAGGCGAGGCCGTCGCCGACGTCCGGTCCGACCTGGACCCCGCCCTGGCTGCGCTCGGCGGCGTCGGTGACCCGCTGGTCGAGGTGGTCGAGCAGGCTGTCGCGCTGGGCGAAGACCGTGGTGAGCGCCATGGCCACGTACACGGCGACGAGCGTGGCGCCGATGAACACCAGCAGCCGCGTGCGCAGGGACCTCCCACGCAGGCGGGCCCAGAGCGAGCGGCGCCGCGACCGGGAGCTCATCTCCCGTCCTCCGGCGGCCTGATGGCGTACCCGACCCCGCGCACGGTGTGGATCATGGGCGCCCGGCCCTTGTCGAGCTTCCGGCGCAGGCTCGAGATGTACACCTCGATCAGGTTTCCGCCGCCGTCGAAGGAGCTGCTCCACACGTGGTCGAGGATCTGGGCCTTGCTCAGCACCTGGCGCGGGTGGCTCAGCAACAGGCTGAGCAGGTCGAACTCCTTGGCGGTGAGCTGGACCGGCGTACCGTCGCGGTGCACCTCACGGGTGTCCTCGCTCAGCACCAGGTCGCCGAGGACACGCGCTGCCCCTTCGGACCGGTCCTCCTCGGCACCGGAGCGCCTCAGCAGTGCGCGCAGCCGCAGTACGACCTCCTCCAGCGAGAAGGGCTTCGTCACATAGTCGTCGGCGCCAGCCTCGAGCCCGTCGAGGCGGTGCTCAAGGGCGTCCCGCGCGGTCAGCATGAGCACGGGCAGTTTCGGCCGCTCGTACCGCAGCCGCCGCAGGACCTGGAGTCCGTCCAGGTCGGGCAGCATCCCGTCGAGGACGACGGCATGCGGGGCGCAGCCGCGCGCGACGCGCAGCGCGCTCTCCCCGTCGGCCGCCGGATAGGGCCGCCAGCCCGCCTCCGTGACGGCCACGGAGAGCAGTTCCGTGAGGCTGGGTTCGTCGTCGACGATCAGCACGCGCACACGGTCGCTTCGGGTGCCAGACATGTGACGATCCTGTCCCGGTTCACTGGGGGAACCCTGTGTTCCGCCTGAGATGAACCCATGTCCCGAACGCGCGGTCTGGGCGGAATGGCGAAGGGCCGCACCCCCGTTTCCGGGGATGCGGCCCTCAACTGCCTTACCTGGCCGCTTACTTGCGGATCAGGCTGCCTACTTGCGGATCAGGCTGCGCAGCACGTACTGCAGGATGCCGCCGTTGCGGTAGTAGTCGGCCTCGCCGGGGGTGTCGATGCGGACGACCGCGTCGAACTCCACACCGGTGTCGGTGGTGACCTTGACCGTACGGGGGGTGGTGCCGTCGTTCAGCTCGGTGATGCCGGCGAAGGAGAAGGCCTCCTCGCCGGTCAGGCCGAGGGACTCGGCGGACTGGCCCGCCGGGTACTGCAGCGGGATGACGCCCATGCCGATGAGGTTGGAGCGGTGGATGCGCTCGTAGGACTCGGCGATGACGGCCTTGACGCCGAGCAGCGCGGTGCCCTTGGCCGCCCAGTCGCGGGACGAGCCGGAGCCGTACTCCTTGCCGGCCAGGATGACCAGCGGGGTGCCCTGCGCGATGTAGTTGCGCGAGGCGTCGTAGATGAAGGAGACCGGAGCACCCTCGACGGTGAAGTCGCGGGTGTAGCCGCCCTCGGTGCCCGGCGCGACCTGGTTGCGCAGGCGGATGTTGGCGAAGGTGCCGCGGATCATGACCTCGTGGTTGCCACGGCGCGAGCCGTAGGAGTTGAAGTCACGCCGCTCGATGCCGTGCTCGGTGAGGTACTTGCCCGCCGGGGTGTCGGCCTTGATCGCGCCGGCCGGGGAGATGTGGTCGGTGGTGACCGAGTCGCCCAGCTTGGCGAGCACGCGGGCACCGGTGATGTCGGTGACCGGGGACGGCTCGTGCGCCATGCCCTCGAAGTACGGGGGCTTGCGCACGTAGGTGGACTGCGGGTCCCACTCGAAGGTGTTGCCGGTCGGGATCGGCAGCGCCTGCCACTGGGCGTCGCCCGCGAAGACGTCGGCGTAGGACTTGTTGAACATGTCCTCGCCGATGGCGTTCGCCACGACGTCGTTGACCTCGGCCTCGGTGGGCCAGATGTCTTCCAGGTAGACCGGCTTGCCGTCCTGGTCCGTGCCGAGGGCGTCCTTGGTGATGTCCACCTTCATGGAGCCCGCGAGCGCGTACGCGACGACCAGCGGCGGGGAGGCCAGGTAGTTCATCTTGACGTCGGGGTTGATCCGGCCCTCGAAGTTGCGGTTGCCGGAGAGCACCGAAGTCACGGCCAGGTCGTGCTCGTTGACCGCCTTGGAGACCTCCTCGGGCAGCGGGCCCGAGTTGCCGATGCAGGTGGTGCAGCCGTAGCCGACGAGGTTGAAGCCGACCTTGTCGAGGTAGGGGGTGAGCCCCGCCTTGTCGAAGTAGTCGGTGACGACCTTGGAACCCGGGGCGAGCGTGGTCTTGACCCACGGCTTGCGGGTCAGGCCCTTCTCCACGGCCTTCTTCGCGACGAGCGCGGCGGCGACCATGACGTACGGGTTCGAGGTGTTGGTGCAGGAGGTGATCGCGGCGACGGTGACGGCGCCGTGGTCGATCTCGTAGGTCGAACCGTCGGGCGCCGTGACCGTGGTCGGGCGGGTCGGTACGCCGTTGGTGGCAGCCGGGGCGTCGGAGGCCGGGAAGGACTCCTTGCCCGCCTCGTCGTCGTCCTCGACGTAGTTGCGCACGTCCTGCGCGAACTGCTGCGAGGCGTTGGCGAGGACGATCCGGTCCTGCGGGCGCTTGGGTCCGGCGATCGACGGGACGACCGTGGAGAGGTCCAGCTCCAGCTTCTCGGAGAAGTCGGGCTCGGCGGCCGGGTCGAGCCAGAGGCCCTGCTCCTTGGCGTACGCCTCGACGAGCGCGACCTGCTGGGCGTCGCGGCCGGTCAGGCGCAGGTACTTCAGGGTCTCGTCGTCGATCGGGAAGATCGCGGCGGTGGAGCCGAACTCCGGCGACATGTTGCCGATGGTGGCGCGGTTCGCGAGGGAGGTGGCGGCGACGCCCTCGCCGTAGAACTCGACGAACTTGCCGACGACGCCGTGCTTGCGCAGCATCTCGGTGATCGTGAGCACCAGGTCGGTGGCGGTGGTGCCGGCCGGGAGCTCACCGGTGAGCTTGAAGCCGACGACGCGCGGGATGAGCATCGAGACGGGCTGACCGAGCATCGCGGCCTCGGCCTCGATACCGCCGACGCCCCAGCCGAGCACGCCCAGGCCGTTGACCATCGTGGTGTGCGAGTCGGTGCCGACCAGCGTGTCGGGGTAGGCCTGGCCGCCTCGGACCATGACCGTGCGCGCCAGGTGCTCGATGTTGACCTGGTGGACGATGCCGGTGCCCGGCGGGACGACCTTGAACTCGTCGAAGGCGGTCTGGCCCCAGCGCAGGAACTGGTAGCGCTCCTTGTTGCGGCCGTACTCCAGCTCGACGTTCTGCGCGAAGGCTTCGTTCGTGCCGAACTTGTCGGCGATCACGGAGTGGTCGATGACCAGCTCGGCCGGCGCCAGCGGGTTGATCTTCGCCGGGTCACCGCCGAGCTCCTTGACGGCCTCACGCATGGTGGCGAGGTCCACGACGCAGGGCACGCCGGTGAAGTCCTGCATGATCACGCGGGCGGGCGTGAACTGGATCTCCTGGCTGGGCTGCGCCTGGGAGTCCCAGTTGCCGATGGACCGGATGTGGTCGGCGGTGATGTTCGCGCCGTCCTCGGTGCGGAGGAGGTTCTCCAGCAGCACCTTCAGGCTGTACGGAAGGCGAGCCGAGCCTTCCACCTTGTCCAGCCGGAAGATCTCGTACGACTCGTCGCCCACCTGCAGCGTGCTGCGGGCGTCGAAGCTGTTCGCCGACACGACAGTCTCCTTCATGCATATATGTGCGCTTGCTACCGCATCCTGCCGCCACGGCTTCTCGACGATCCGCTAAGGTAAGGCTAAGTTAGGTATGCCTTACTGGAGTGGCGGCTTTCGGTGCGCCTCGGCAGATATCTCGATGTCGAGATAACTCTAGTACATGGGCGCGGGCTGGTCATGCCCGGCCTCCTTCGGGGTACCCGGTGTCGGCCGGGAACCACCCGGCGTAATCGCCACAAGAGGGGGCACCCATGCCACTCACGTTCCGCAAGAGTTTCCGCATCTTTCCCGGGGTACGGCTGAACATCAACCGCCGCTCAATGTCCATCACCACCGGAGAGGGCCGCGGGCCCCGGCACACGCGGAGCACCACAGGGCGCCGGACCACGTCGCAGAACCTGCCGGGCCCCTTCGGGTGGCGGCGCACCAGGCAGAGCCGGCGGGACAGCTGACCCCGAACTCCCCCGCCCCCGGCCCTCGATGAGGCCGACACTCGGATGGGCGCGTTCCGTTTCGCTTTATCTCACAGGAGATATACGGTCGCGCCATGGCAGACGACTACCTCGTACGCATCGGCAAGCTCATCCGTGACGCCCGGCAGCACCGGGGCTGGACACAGTCGCAACTCGCGGAGGCTCTCGGCACCAGCCAGAGTGCCGTCAATCGCATCGAACGCGGCAACCAAAACATCAGCCTTGAGATGATCGCCCGAATCGGTGAAGCCCTGGACAGTGAGATCGTCTCTCTGGGCTATGCGGGTCCGATGCATCTGCGCGTGGTCGGCGGGCGTCGTCTGTCCGGTTCGATCGACGTCAAGACCAGCAAGAACGCGTGTGTTGCGCTGCTGTGCGCGACGCTGCTCAACAAGGGGCGCACGGTGCTGCGCAGGGTCGCCCGTATCGAAGAGGTGTACCGCCTTCTGGAGGTACTCGGTTCGATCGGCGTCCGCACCCGGTGGATCAACGACGGGGTCGACCTGGAGATCGTGCCCCCGGCCGAGCTGGACATGGAGTCGATCGACGCCGAGGCCGCCGTCCGCACGCGGTCCATCATCATGTTCCTCGGGCCGCTGCTGCATCGCATGGACAGCTTCAAGCTGCCGTACGCGGGTGGTTGCGACCTGGGGACGCGGACCATCGAGCCGCACATGATCGCGCTGCGCCGCTTCGGGCTCGACATCGCGGCGACCGAGGGGATCTACCACGCGCAGGTGGACCGCTCGGTCTCCCCCGGCCGGCCGATCGTGCTGACCGAGCGCGGCGACACGGTGACCGAGAACGCGCTGCTCGCCGCCGCCCGCCACGACGGCGTGACCGTCATCCGCAACGCCTCCTCCAACTACATGGTCCAGGACCTGTGCTTCTTCCTGGAGGCCCTGGGCGTACGGGTCGAGGGCATCGGCACCACGACGCTCACCGTGCACGGCGTGCCGAACATCGACGTCGACGTGGACTACTCGCCCTCCGAGGACCCGGTCGAGGCGATGAGCCTGCTGGCCGCCGCGGTGGTCACCGAGTCCGAGCTGACGGTGTGCCGGGTGCCGATCGAGTTCCTGGAGATCGAGCTCGCGGTGCTTGAGGAGATGGGCCTCGATCACGACCGTACGGCCGAGTACTTCGCGGACAACGGCCGTACGCGCCTGATCGACCTCACCGTCCGGCCCTCCAAGCTGGAGGCGCCGATCGACAAGATCCACCCGATGCCGTTCCCGGGCCTGAACATCGACAACGTCCCGTTCTTCGCGGCCATCGCGGCCTCCGCGCAGGGCAAGACGCTGATCCACGACTGGGTCTACGACAACCGCGCGATCTACCTCACAGACCTGAACCGCCTCGGCGGCCGGCTCCAACTCCTCGACCCGCACCGGGTCCTGGTCGAGGGCCCGACCCGCTGGCGCGCCGCCGAGATGATGTGCCCGCCCGCACTGCGCCCCGCCGTGGTCGTCCTCCTCGCCATGATGGCGGCCGACGGCACCTCCGTCCTGCGGAACGTGTACGTCATCAACCGCGGCTACGAGGACCTCGCCGAGCGGCTCAACTCGATCGGGGCGCAGATCGAGACGTTCCGGGATATTTAGGGCGAATTTCCACAACACCCCCTCCGAACGGCGAAAACGCTGATTCGGAGGGGTTCGGCGGTGCCATCGGATCACACCGACACCATTGGCGTGACTGTTCAAGCGCAGCCACCCGATGAGATTCGCCGACGGCATCGCCGTGTTCCTTCTGTCCCGGTTCGACGGACCGAAGCATCACTCTTACGGGATTGCGCGAATCCCTTACGGGGAGTCATCGCGCGATGCTACAACTGCCCTCTAGCGCGGTTCTCGCAGGACGCCAATGGGGGGTGGTCCGGTGCAGACGGACCTCTCCAATCGCTGGTCCGGAACGGGGAGTTCACTACGACGCGCGGGCCGTGCCAGTGCTATGGGGGCCGTGTGCGCGCTGTTGTTGACATTGCTGCCCGTGACTCCGGCGCAGCAGGCCCACGCGGAGGACCCGCTGGCCCCGACGCCGGTCGACTTCGTGATCCTGGTGGACGAGTCGGGCAGTCTGTCGGCGGCGGACGTAGCAGCGGAGCGCGCGGCGGCAGCGTTGCTGGTGCTGGGGGAGGTCTCGGACAAGTCGCGGGCTGCCGTTGTGGGGTTCGGGAGTGCGTCGCGGGACGGGCAGAGTCCGGTGGACACCGTGTGTCCGCTGACAAAGGCGGATGCGGCAGGGCGCGAGCAGCTGAGTTCGTGCGTGCCGCGGCTGCATCGACGCACCGATGGCGAGGGCAACGGGACAGACTTCCCGGCGGCATTGACTCAAGGCCTGTCGTTGCTGGCGGGCGACAACGACACCCCGAAGATCATCTTTCTGCTCACCGACGGTCGCCTCGACGTCAGCGACAGCCCCTCGTACGGCGTTGACGCCGCCTCCCGCAACGCCAACGCCCAGAAGTTGCTGAAAATGAAGGTCGCGCAGGCCCGCTCGGACAAGGTGCAGATCTGGCCCCTGGGTTTCGGCTCGAACATCGACAAGGCGCAGCTGACGGCGCTCGCCGAGGGCGGCTACCAGAGTCGCTGCGCCGACCTGCCCTCGGCGCGGCCGACCGCGAATATCGCAGCGGGTTCCTCCGACGTGGCCGAGGTGCTGCTCAGCGCTTTCGCCGGGGCACGGTGCGCGAACACGACGCCCGGCCAGACGGGCGAAACGTCGTCCAGCCTCGATCTGAAGGTGACCATCCCGCCGGTGGCCACGGACGGCTCCATCGAGGTGGTCAAACAGGATCCCGACGCGGTCGCGGTGACGTACTACGACCCGCGCGGGCGGAAGGTGAAGCTGCACGGCGAGGCCGACGGCTCGCAGTTCGAACTGGTCGGGCAGTCGGGACCGGTGGAGGCGCTGCGGATTCGCAATCCCTATCCGGGCACGTGGCGGGTGCATGTGGAGGTGCTCGACGGGGCGTCGACGCAGCGGATCACGGCCACCGCGATCTGGCAGGGAGTGCTGCGCTCGTACATCCTCGTGGACCCGCCCGCGCCGACCGCCGGGCAACAGGTGACGGCCCATGTGACCTTGCAGACCCGGCAGGGCGTGGTGCTCACCGAGCGGCGGCAGCTGGCCGGGATCAGGGTGTCGGTCAACCTGACGGGCGACGGGTTCAGCGCACGTAAGTCACAGCTCAGAGACGATGGCAAGGGAGCGGATCCAAGGGCCGGCGACGGTGAGTTCTCGGCGCACATCACCGTGCCGCGCACCGCCAACGGAGCGCTGTCCTTCACCGGGTTGATGACCGGCGAAGGCATCGCGGGCGATCAGCGTGCGTACGCGACGAAACTGGCCCCCTCTGCGCCTCTGCTGACCGGCGCGATCGTGCTGGACGACCACGAAGTCCACCCGGGCGGCACCGCGCACGGCGGCATCGAGCTGAGCAACACCGACGCCGCCTCGCACCGTCTGCGGCTGACGCTGGCGGGCGGCTCGACGGACACCCAACTCACCATCACCCCGCAGAGCATGACGGTGGCGGCAGGCGAGCAGGTACGGGTGCCGTTGCGTCTGGTATTCGGAGCCGATGCGACGTTGGGATCAGTGCCGGGGAGCCTTACTGTGCGGGACGAGACATCGGGCCGGGTCGTCACCCAGGCCTTTGTCACCGTGCGGGTGGTGCCGGTGCCAGGCTCCCTGGACCGGTACGGCAAGGGAATCGGCGTCGCCGCCGCGGTGCTGCTGGCGCTGCTCGTGGTGCTGGCGCTGCGCTGGCAGGACCGACGTCGGATCCGGGACACCTCGGACATCCAGCTGATCCTGTACAGGGACGAGGCAGAGGTGAGCCGACTGCGGGCCCCCGCACGAGCCGGCCCCGAATTCGGCTTCTCCCTTCGCGCCGGTCCGCACGGCACCCAGCGACTGCTGCTGGACGACTCCGCCAAACGCCACCGAGTACGCCGGTCCAAGGACGGCGGTCTGACGGTGCGGCCGCCCGGCGGCGAGCGGATCACCGTCCCGCGCGGACAGCGCTCGGCGCTGGCCGACGGACTCGCCCTTGGCTTCGCCGACCACCGCCCGGCCAAACAGGCGGCCAAACGGGCGGCCGGAGCAGCCGGGACTCCGCAGTCCAGGCGCGGCACTGCCCGGGACGCCCAGCAGGCCGCCCCGGAACAACGGTCGCGCGGCCGCGCACGTACACGCAAGGGCGAAGCCGACAACACCACACTCGTCACGCGGCGGCCGTATGACGACGACTTCTGAGGTGCGCCCTGCCTGGTCGGCGAACGGGCGGACTCCTCCGCTGCCGCTGCCGCGCGGGCAGGACGCCCCGTTCTTCGACACAACTACCAGGCCACCGAGCGTATTCGGCATGTCATCACGAGGTGAAGCCCAGTGAAGATCTATCAGCCGATGCTCTTCGTCGGCCTCGGTGGCACCGGGTGCCTGATCGGGGCGGAGTTGGAGAACCGTCTGCGTGAGGCGCTGTGCGGACCGGACGGTAGCGCGCTGTTACCTGTGCTGCGGGGCCGGCAGTTGCTGCCGTACCAGCTGCCGGACTGCGTGCAGTTCGTGTACGCCGACCTCAACGAGGCCGAGCTGAACCGGCTGCCCCACATGCGCGCGGACGGCCCGCTCAAGGCCGCGTACAGCAGGACGTCGCGGGCCACGTTCGGGCTGCTGCCGCGTTTCGATTCCTACCCCGAGGTTGCCCGGAGCCTGCGGACCAATCTGCCGGGGCCGCTGTGCCGGTGGCTCCCGCCACGCACCGGAGAACCGCGAATCGCACCGCTGATCCGGGGGGCCGGGCAGCTGCCGACGGTGGGGCGGTCAGCGCTGTTCGAGACATTCCGCAGTGGCCTGAGTCCGGCGCTGGAGCCGTTGCGGGAGGCGATCTCGCTGATCAGCAAGTCCGGCGGGGATCTGACGTCCCTGGGCGGGACACTGGCCGACAGCTGCGACGTGTTCGTGGCGTTCTCCGTGGCGGGCGGCACCGGTTCGGGCATCTTCTACGACTATCTCCATCTGATCGGGCAGGCCTTCGAAGAGGCCCGCTACCGGGTCAAGATCTATCCCCTGGTCCTGATGCCCTCTGCCTTTGACGACGGCCGGGGCGGCGGACGCGCCGCACGGCTCAACGCCGGCCGTTCCCTGGTGGATCTGTTCCGCCTGGTGGACGACCAGAACGCGCCCGACGCCGACGACAGCCTGGACGACGTGGGAGTACAGGCACAATTACGACTGGAGTACCCGGGAGGGCGGGCGCTGCGACTGCGACCGTCCACCGCGCAGACCGCGTTCCTGTTCAGCCGCACGTCCGGAATCGAGCGCGAGGACCTGCACCGAAGCGTGGTGTCTCTGGTGATGTCGCTGCTGGGCACCGAACTGGGCGACGACGACGGGCGGGTACACGACAGCGACCACCTCTACCAGTCGTTCGCCGACTCGTTCATCAACACGAATGTGGAACGGGCCGCAGTAGCGCCCACCGGCATCGGCCACCGCGGGGTATCGACCAGTCTGGTGGCCTCCATGACGGTGCCGGTCGACGAGCTTGCCGAACTCCTTGCCTCCCGGCTGCAGGCCACCGCACTACGGCTGCAGAGCTCCGCCGCACGACCGTCGGACGGCTCCAGGCGCGAACTCGTCCGCGACCTCTTCACGACCTCCAACATCGACCCGCTGTGGAGCCGGGCCGGCCTGCCGTTCAACGAGCCGCGCCCCGTCACCGGCGCACGCGCGATCCTCGACACGCTGGCCACCCGCCAGGCCGCGATGGAGGATGCCCTGGGCGACCTGGACCGCCAGCTGCGCCAGCAGGTCGCCGAACTCGCCACCGGCTTCGACCCGGTGCGTGGCGTACGCCAGCTGCTGGGCCGGTGCGATCTGCTGGAGGTCCACAGAGTCGTCCTGGGCGACCCGGGCGCCCGGGACCGGCTGGAGCGGGTCGGCTTCGCAGGCCTGTTGGAGAGCCGCCGCCGCGAACCCGAGCGCCCACCGGGGCTGACGACCGGCCCTCCGTCGTCCCAGGGCGTCCGGGACCGCATGGGCGGGCTGGTCAAGGCCAAGTGGACCGATCCGGAGGTGACCGCTGTCCTGGCCCAGCAGGACACCTGGTACCAGTGGGAGTCCCGGCGCACCTGGCACCGTCACTGGGCCGATCACGCGCTGCGCTGGGACCGTACGCTGGCCGGGCTCAAAGCCGAGCTCAACGCACTGGTGGCCGCCTTCCGCGAGCAGGCCGACGACGAGCACACCTCGTTCACCCAGCGCGCGCGGCATCTGTACCGGCCGCGTACCGGCGTCTCGTACCTGCTGCCCGCGCAGAGCGATCTGGCGTCGTTCTACGACTCGGTGGTGCAGCGACTGCTGATTTCCGAAGGGCTGCGGGAGACCGACGACGAACACGCCCTGCTGGGAAGACTGGTGAACGCCGAGCAGTGGCGGGCCGCCTTCGGTGAGGCGCGTACCGACCCCCGGCGCGCGGTCGGGGTGGTCAAGGAGCATCTCCAACACCGGGTCAAGCGGCTGTTCGTGGAATCCGGCAGCCTGGAGGAGCGGCCGCTGCTGCCGCGGCTGGGCACGCTGCTGGCCGCGGCAGCGGCCGGGGGCGGAGGGCAGGTCGGCGAGGACGCACTGGAACAGTGCCGGCACAAGCTTGCCTCGCTACTGCCAGTGGGATTCTCCCCGGAAGGCAGCGGCCGGCTGAAAGTGCTCATCGTGTATCCGGCGACGCCTTCGGACGCGACCGTGCGCAAGTTCCTCGAACGGGAGATGCGGCTGCCCCGCGACAACGAGCGGGAGATCGAGTTCCGGCCGGTGTCGACGGAGTCGATCACGGTGGTGCTGTTCCGCAGCTCGATGAGCCTGACCGAGGTGCCGGAAGTGCGAGGGACACTGACCCTGTGGGCGGAGGCACTCGCGTCCGAGCAGCCCGGTGACCACCTGAGGTGGCGTCAGCGGCTGGGCTACGAGTACGACTTCCTGATGGGCACCGAGCAGGACCGGCGGCACATACTGCACAGACTGCTGTGCGCGATGTGGAACGACCAGTTCCAGGTCTTCGGGGACGTCACCAGCCCCCGGCAGATCCGCATCGGACTACAGGACCGCGACTCGGCTGCCATGGTCTGCCCGTTGGACGTGCCCGGCGGGGGGATGTCCAGCTGGGGCAGTCTCCTGCGCGCGTACGAGTCCTGGACGCTGGCCGAGGACAGCGGCGGCATCCGCAACGCCTTCTGCGAACAGCTCATGGCGACCACTCCATACGGTCTGGAGGCCGCGCCGGTGCCACCGCACGGGCTGTTCCGCACGCTGGTGCACGAGGTGGCACCGCGGCAGAGCAAGTTGCTGCGTCATACGGAGGACCGGACGGACGGGCGGCGGACGGCCGGGTACACCGACCTGGCGGCGTTCTGGAACGAGACCCTGCCCGGTGCGCTCGATCTGCCGTTCCCCCGGGCGCACCGGATGTCCGGCTGGACGTTGCGCAAGCTCGACCAGTCCTTCCCGTCCGCCCCGGACACGTACCCGCCCACGGTGCACGACCGGCGCTTCGGCACCGGCGGCGCCGATCCCGCCGGAGGCCCCAAAAGTCCCCCAGGTCCTCAGAGTTCCCAGAGGGAGGAGCAATGAGCGGCCCGAGCGGCGACAAACTCGTCGTCTGCCTCGACCTGCGCCATGAACTGGCCGAGGTGATGGACCCGCAGACGCTGGACGAGCGTTTCCGGGACGCGATGCGTGAGGCGCACTTACGGTCCGCGGATGTCTCCCGTGTGCTGGTCATCGACACCGCCGCGGCCCTGCTGTCCCACCATGCGGCGTACGAACGACTCTGCTCGAAGTCCCTGGTGTCCACGGTGCTGTGTCTGGCCGTGGGACCGGCGCCGGGGCCGGAGGAGCATGTACTGAGCCTGCCCGCGCAGTTGCGGTCCCCGGTGGCGGCCACGCTGTGGATCGGGGATGTACGGGGCGTCGGCTGGCGGCCGGGGCAGGCCCCTTCGCTAGCGCTGACCGACACCGACCTCGCGGCGGACGACATCGCCGGCCTGGAGCCGCTGATCGAACTCCTGCAAGTGGCCGAGGTGTTCGACGGAGCGGTGGCGACGCTCGGCGAACTGCCGTCGGCAGTGGCCAGCCCCGCACTGCGGTTGCTCGTGCATGAGGTGCCCGAAGAGGATCTCATGCGTGCCCAGCTGCAGGCCCTGGACGCCTGCGTTTCACCTCCCGACGACCTACGCGCCGGGCCCGCGCCGGGCGGGACGCTCGGCGTGCTCGCCGGATACGCCGAGCCCGAGGACCTGTCGGTGGCCGACTGCCTGCCGGAGAGCAGCCTACTGCGGCAGGCCCACTGGCACAGCGTGCAGCGGCTCAGCGAGGCGGACGACGGCCTGAACCGGCTGGCGAGCTGGCGTGGGCTGCTGCGCTTGGAGGATCCGGCCGCCGGGGTGGTCGAGTCGCTGCGCGAAGCCGGACACTCGCTGGCCGACTACCGAGACTCCATCGAGCAGACCTTCGAGTGGGTGGACGGCCGGGCTGGGCTCAATGCCGACGGCCGCGACCATCTGACGCAGATGGGCATCCAGCTACCGCATGTGCCCGGCACTCGCCCCGACGAAGTAGGGAACGAGCTTCGCCGGCAGGTGATGCTTCGACTGGAGCGTCGTCACCCGCTGCCCGAGATCGTGTCCTGGCTACGGGACTTCGCCGGACGTTCGGCGCCCACCGGCAGCGCGGCCCAGATCGACCGACTGCACCGTGTCTGTCCCGACTCCCTGCTGGACACGCTGGTGGAACCGCCGCCCCCGGTGGTGGGCAACAACGTGGTACGCCCGGGGCTGTGGGGGTTCGCCGCCGCGCTGCTGGCCGCGGTGAGCCCGCTGGGCATATGGGGGGCGGGGCTGGTGCTGCTGTTACTGATGGCGGGGACGGTCCGTACGGCGGGATCGGTCCGGCGGGTGCCGTGGGTGGTCGCCTTCGCGCTGGCGGGGGCCTGGGCGGTCGGCAGCGCCGCGGGCCTGGCCCTGCGCGCGAGCGGCCTGCCCGCCTGGGCCGGCGCCCCGCTCATGGTGCTGGCCCTGCTCGCGGTGGCGCTGTCCGCCCACTCCCTCTGGACGGCGACCGTGCGGGACTGGCGGGCGGACACCGGCCTCAGCGAGGCCGTCGCGGCTGCCGAGCACCTCGGGGACGTCCTTGACCAGGGCGTACTGGGGCACTGGCTGCTGGCCGACGCCAGGGCCGGAGCATCCGACCAGGCCAAAGCCCTGGCCCACCTGGTGCAGACGGTCTGCGGCACGCTGGCTGAGTTCGCCGAGCAACTCGGACGTCGGGCCCGCCCTGCCTGGCCCGCCGCCCCCGGCGGAACCGGGCGCGCGGGGCCGGCCGGCCAACGCGGTGGCAGCACGTTCGCGGTGGAGTACGTGGGCCAGGCCGGGCAGGCCTTGCAGGTCACGCTGGCCGGGGACATCACCGATCTGGTGGCCGAGGTGCTCTCCCCGTACTGGCATGTGGTGCTGCGCGACCCGTCCAGCGCCGCGTCGCTGCCGGTGGTGGCCCGCACCGATGAACTGGTCCACGAGTACCAGCAGCAGTTGGCCCGCGTCGGCACCACGCCCGCTCCGCCGTTCGCGCTGGTGCCTGCCAACCGGCCGGATCCTGCCACCCTGGTCGGGGTGGACCTGAACCGCATCGTGGACGTGCTGCTGCCGGACAGCCGCGGCGAAGCCCTCCAGCTGTGCTCCCCGGACCAGTTGCGCATGCTCGACCGGACCCCGGCCGCGGCCCGCAGCTTCGGATTCGTACCGCAGGCAGTGCAGGGTGCGTTCTGGAAGACGGTGGAGGACCAGCCGGGCGCCACGGGCGCCCGGCATGGGCAGGACGGCGAGGGTGGCGGCGTGGACGAGGAGCGGCCGGGCCCCAGTTGGCCGGCGGCCCGGTCGTCGGCGTCGATGTCGGCGCAGCTGCCGGAGATCGTCTGGACGGCATCGGGACGGTTCGCCGGACTGCTGCGACTGGTGCCGCTGTCGTCGGGCGCCGTCCGCTCGGTGTGGCCCGAGGAGGCCGTCGAGACCGCACGGGAGACCTCCTCGCCCCCGTCGGCGTCCCGCACGCCGGGTGAGACCGGGTGAGGCGGCGAAGGACACGGAAAGGTTGGCCGGAGCGCTGAAGGGTTTGCGGAGAGTGGCCGAATGAACGAGACGCTTGCCTTTGTCGACTCCTCCGGCATGCCTGAGCGCGTCCGGATACTCGACATCGGCGCGGACGAACCCCACCAGCCGGGTTCCGGGTTCCGCACCCGGGTCGTGCGCCTGGAGGACGGGCGTCGGATGCTGCAACGGCGGCTGCTGCCCGCTCATGCTCTCCGCGCGGAGAGCCTGGACGTGCTGGAGGCGGAGATCCGCGCCGGCCTCACCCTGATCCGGGCCTTCCGCGAGGTGCTGTACCCGCCGGAGTTCACCCGGCTCGCCGGGTACGCCATCGAGGTGGAGGCGCCGTTCCTGCTCCTTGATCTGCTGCGGGAAGGGCAGCCCATGGCCGAGATCGCCCGGGGTCTGGTGCTGTCGACGGAACAGAAGAAGTTCGAGAGCAGCCTCTTCCGGGCACTGCGGCTGCTGGAGTGGGCGGGCCTGGTACACCGTTCGATCAGTCCGGCGACCGTACGCTGGGACGGTGCTCGCGTGCAGCTGACCAATCTTGGCTCGGCCGACCGGGCGGGCCGACCCCGGCAGCGGCTCGGCGCCCTGCCGTGGGCCTCGCCCGAGCAGCGCGAGGGTATCGGCACCATCGACCACCGCGACGACATCTGGAGCGCCGGTCAACTGGTGTACTTCGTCGCCAACTCCCGTGAGTCGAGCGGCAGTCGGATGCCGCCGCTGGCCGGACCGGTTCGCGACGACCTGCTCAGGAACGTCTTCGCCGAACACGCCGGGCAGCGTCCGGACGCAAGAACGATGTTGCGGCGGATCGCCGCCCCGGACCCCTGGGACGACCTGGGCCGTCCGGCGGACCCGCTCCAGGCGGGCCGCAAGCACTTCGCCGAACTTCTGGCCGACAAGGGCCCGCTGGCCTGGCCCATACCGTCCGCCGTCCGGCAGCCGGACCCGCCCGAGGCCGCCGCACCCCCCAGGGCGGATGGCGAGCACGAGCCCGGCACGGCCTGGCCACGGCGCCGGCCCCGCGCCGGCGGGACGGGCCGATGGGGAACGAGTCACCGCAGGGCAGAGGAAGGCGGATAGTGGACTACGGAATGCCGGACGAGCAGTCACGACAGCCGGTGCGCTGCCCCAGCTGCCTGGAGGAGCTGTACTTCGACGAGCGGCGGCTCTACCTCACCGATCCCCAGACCGACAAGCCCCAACTGTGGGACCCCGCCACCGAGCCGAACGCTGTCCGGCGGCAGGACCAGATGAACCGGGCTTTCCTGAAGTGCCCCAACGAGAGTACCCAGGCGCACTTCCTGCCCGTGCCCTACCTGGTCTTCGGCCCACCGCTCACCATCGCCTTCGTCGGTCAGTCCGGCACCGGCAAGACCCATCTGCTGGCCGCGATGATGGCCGAGATCGGCCGCGGTGGCCTGGACTCCCTGGGCATCCGCTGCCGTTCGGTCAACACCTCCCAGCATCACGCCTTTCTGGCTCGCGCGGTCAACGAACTGGAAGCGGGGCGGGTGCTGCCCGCCACCAGTGCCACGGACTTCGTGGAGTTCACCGACGCACTGCTGGTCACGGTCAACGGGCGGACCCGGCCGGTGGCCTTCTTCGACATCGCCGGGGAGTCGCTGCAACTCCCCGGCAAAGTCACCGAGTTCCTCCTCGGCGTGGACGCGTTGATCTTCGTCGTCGACGCACTGCGGGCGCTGCGCCTGAAGCAGCTGATCCCGGCCCGGGAGACCGCTGGCGTCCCCCAGCGGCAGGCGGGTATCGCCGACCCCACCTTCTCCGCCGTCCTGGACCGGCTGCCGCGCCCCAGGGATCTGTGCGAGGTGCCGACTGCAATCGTGCTGAACAAGTGCGATGTCCTGCGCTTCGAACCCCCCATCGATCACTGGCTGCGTGAGGACGGCCGCATCGAGGGCACTCCCGACCCCGCGCAGACCTACCGGGAGAGCCAGGACGTCTACGCTTTTCTGACGCATCATCAGGCGACCCCATGGTTGCGGCCGTTCATGGAGTGCCGACGCTGCACTCTGCACTTCGTCTCGGCCACCGGCATGTCACCCGCCGCCCCGCCCGTCGCCAACGGGCACCCGGTGGCCACCGGAACGCCCACCGCCTTCGCCGGAGGCATCCGGCCCCGCCGGGTCCTCGGCCCGCTTCTATCCGTGTTCCAGATGTGCGGTCTCCTGGACTCGCCGGGGCCGACTCCCCGGCTCAGGGAGGTGTGAGGCCATGCCCGCGTCGAACTCCGCGGTCAACCAGATGATCTGCGCCTACAACCCCGAAAACCCCTCCGACAACAGAGGCTTCGGCCCGGTCGCCGCCTCCTTCGGCATGCCCCAGGCAGTCAGCCTCTTCAAGCTCGCGGAGCGCATGCTGCGGCCCCCCGGCGACTCCCCCACCGCACTCGACTCGATCGCGTGCGACCTACTGCCCTCCGGCGAGGAACTGATCGTGCGGCGGACCATCGCCCGCGACGCCCTGTCCCGGGGCAATGTGCTCAGTCAGGCCCTGATCGGCTCCCCGGGCCAGTTCACCGCCCAGTTCGGCCTCGGCCTCGACCCGGCCGACTGGCCGCTCGGCGAATCGCTTCCGCCCGTACAACTGCACTATCCACTGTCCCGCTTGGGCTACGCGGATCTGCACCGCCGTGCCCTCGACGGCGCCGCACGGCTCCGCAAGGTCAGTCGCGACCCGACCCTCACGGAACCTCTGAACCACCTGGTGGCCTGGGTGCTGAACGAGCCCGGACAGAGACTCTCCGTCATCGCCCGGGTGATCGGCGACCACCCCCGAGCCGTCCTGCTCGGCCTCGTGGACATCCTGGACCCCCTCGTCCCCGGCCCCTGGTCCTTCTCGACCCGGGAATCGGCCGAATCCCACGCCTACCGCCTCATCGTCATGCCGGAATGGCCCCGCGCCGGCAGTCCCGAACACCACCGCCTTCGCCTGGGCGGGAGCCTCGCACCCGACGAAGACGCCCGCCTCGCGGCGGAGATGCTCGTGGCCCGCTACCAGGAACACGGCCTGGAGGGACTGGAGATACTGGGCCGGGATGCGGGGCACTGGCATCAGATGCAGCCGGCCGAACGGACCCAGTCGCTGGTGAGCACACTGTCCGTGCATGCGACCGGGCCTGCGTGTCCGAGGCTGCCGTCGGACGCGGTGCCGGAACCGACACCGGCGTATGCATCCGCATATCCCATCGAAGGGGCCGACGAACTGGGAGGGTCCGCCGTCGACACCATGGCGGAGCAACCGGATGCCACGGCCGAGGAAGCTCCCGAAACACCCGCCCCGGCGCAGTCGCCCTCGTCGACACCGGACTTCCCGGAGCCCCCGGCCGAGGATCCGGCGTCGACCCCCAAGCCCGGTCGCTTCAACGCCGCCGCACTGGTCGAGTGGCTGCTCCAGCCACACAGTGAGACCGACGACCGGCAGCTGCGGCTGTCGCTGGAAAGCGAAGTCGACCGCTGCAGCGCACAGGAGATCGATGCCGCCTGCCTAAAGGCGATCGGCCTACGGCTCGGCCTTGCGGATGCCGAGGGCACGGTGAGTTCATGGGGGAAGGTGACCCTCAACGATCCCCAGTACCTCTACGACCTGCTCATCCATCGCGCCATCGCGCACGAGGAGCCCGCCCATGCCTGGGCCGCGTTCCTACGGGACGAGGCGGCGGTGGGACTGCCCGAGCCCTTGCGCAAGGTGGTGCGGAGGATGTTCGACCAGTCCGAGCGCCACACCGTCGTCATCCACCACGCCTTCTTCGTCGTACTGGGGCATCTGGCGATCCCCCCGTTCCTGTGCCCGGACGCACCGACCCACTCCCTGCGGCGGCCAGCGCGCACGGGAGGACTGTCCCCGGATGTGCGGTTGATTGCCAAGGCGTATTTGTTGATCTTCGTACCCCTTGCTGGGGTCGTCCTGCTCATCTGGCTGACCCTGTTGTGAGTCCTGACGGTACCCCGCGCCCTCAGAGCAGGCCGATCCCGAACATCTCCTCCTCCGGGATATGGGACAGCAACCGGATCCGGGCCGCCGCCGGGCGCCCGCTGCCGTGCCCCGGCAACGCGAACTGCCGCAGTCGTTCAGCCACTTGCTCCGCGGTCCGGCCGAAGCCGATGGCGTGACTGAACGCCGTCTCGCGCCAGGTGCCCTCCGGGTCGGAAACCACGGGGCCCGAAGCCAGCACGGCCGGCACGTAGCCGAGCAGGTGCAGCTGATACGCGAACAGGTCACGCAACTGCGACTCACTGCCGTCAACCATGTCCTGCGGCAGGGCGTCCAGCACCAGCAACGGCGGTGGTTGCCGCCGCTGCTCGCACAGTCTGCGTACGGCCCCGTCCACATCCTCGGGACGGATGGACCGCGCGCTACCCGGCAGCCGCAGGGCCGCGCCCCGGTCGAGGGGACGCATCTCACCATGGAGCAGGATGACGTCGACCGTCCTGTCCGGGTCCAGCCCATCGCTCCCTCCGGAGAACAGGAAGTTCTCCGTCACCGGCCAGACGACCGGAGCGCCGGAGGGCGCGGACGGCGCACTGCCTCTCGGTGGAACCACGGCCCGCGGGGCGCTTCCCACGGCGGTATCGCCCTGGACATCGATCTCGACCTGGGTGACAGCCCGTTCGGTGGCAACCTCCAGCACGGCCTGCCGCAGATGCGCCGGCACACCCCCCGGAGCCTCGCGTTGCAGCGCCGCCCATACCTTCCGCCAGGCGTCATCGGGCTTGCCTGCGGGCAGGGTCTCCCCCTCGTAGCGCCCGAGCCGTTGCAGGGCGAACTGCAGATTCTGACGACGCGACTCCTCCAGCTGAGGCGAGTGCAGCCGCTCGGCCAGAGCGTCGGCGGACAGGCCGACGTCGGCGCCGTGCCGAGCGGCCCGCAGATGCCATTCGGTTGGCGTGGCGGTGGCCGGGCCGAGGAGCGCGGCGGCCTGGACGGCGGTCTTGTTCGTCCGCCATCTTCCAGTGTGGTGCGCCCTGGCCAGCAGGTCCGCGGCGCGCAGCACGGGCCGTTGGGGATCCTGGGGGTCGGCGGGCGGCAGGGGGGCGGGCACCAGATCCGCCGGCAGCAGCCGGTGCAGCTGCAACCAGGTGGCATGCACCCGGCCGTTGCCCCGGCCCAGCAGTTCGACGGCCGCGCGCATCTCGGCCGCCACGCGAGGGGCGGCGTCGGCGCCGAGCAGGCGAGCATGCAGCTGCGCCGCCCACAGCGCCGCGAGCCCGGCCGCCTGTGGATCTCCGCCGCGCCCGGTGCGGCGCCGGGCCAACAGGCGTTGGGCGGCGTCGATTCGCGGCCTGTCGGTGAGCAGCGGTTCGTCGGCGACAGGGCCGTACAGCCGTACTTCGTCGGCGAGCAGCATCAGCCGGCGGCCGGTGTCCGGGATGGACTCCAGCGCCACAGTGATCGTCGCGAGATGCACCTTGGCTTCCTGTGACCGTCCGCACACCAGGGCGTGCAGCCCGTACGCGAGCCACTCGGCGGGAGTCGGCGGGCTCTGCCCGTCCACACCGTCGCGGCGGTCCCGCAACTGCGCCGCCCATGCGGCCAGCAGCTCAACCACGTCGTCCGTGCGCCCCCAGCGGTGCAACAGGACGCACTCCGCGCGGTTGACAACCGTACCCGCCGCGCCGCGCGGGTCCTCGCGCAACGGCCTGGCCCGGGCGATCCACCGGCCGGCCAGGGCCAGATCTCCCGCGTCGGCCAGGGCGCTGGTGGCGCGCAACGCCATGACCGACAGCCGCTCCTCGTCGTCGGAGGCGCGGTTCATCGCCCTGCCGGCATTGGTCTCGGCCTCTTCGAGCTCCAGCATCGCGGCGTTGGCCTGGGCGAGAACCATGAGCGTGTCAAAGGCCAGCTCATGTTCCACCTGGCCTGAGACCGCGGGCAGAGTCAACTCCCGTAGCAGGGACTCGGCGGCATCCGGGGCACCGGCCAGCAGGTGGGACCTGGCTCGCAGAATGTCGGCACGCAGGGCCACGCCATCCAGAGCCGAGCCGCCGGGCAGCTCCCGCGACACCGGTGTGCCCGACCTCAGATCCGCCTCCGCTCCAGCCAGCAGCACCCAGTCCGGCGTTCGGCCGGTGTGCTGCTCGGACTGCGTCTCGTAGCGCTGCAACCAGTTCCGTACCAGGTCCGGGCGGTCCGCCAGCTGCCAGTCCCGTACCGCATACCGGGCGACCAGCATTGCCTGCGGGGCCCGGCGTTCCACCGCCATGTCGAACATCCCGGTGAACATGCGTTCGGCCTGCGCGTGGCTGTGGCTGCCGTCGTCCTGGGTGCGGCCGATGCGGACGCGGCAACTGGCCAGCAGGAGCCGGGCATCGGAGACCCAGAGGTCCTGAAGGCTGTCGCGGGGCTCCGGGTCACTCCCGTACGAGTCCAGGACGCGCCGCAGCTTCTCGTCGGCAGCCAGCACCGGGCCGGCGCCGGTACGTACCCCTTCATGCAGCTCGAGTGCGGCGGCGATCAGCTCCGCGCGGCGTTCGTCGGGTCGTACCGGAGGCTCTCCCGTGACGCTCATACCGGCCCGTTTGCGGGCCAGTTTCAGATACCGGTTGACGTCCCACCAGCTGTGCCTGTCGTCGTAGAGCACGGCGTACAGCTCGCCGTAGGCCCGTTCCAGAGCGATGTCGTACCAGAGCTGAGGCGGCATCACCCGGGGGTCGGGCTCACCGAGGCCTTCCCGCTCGCTCTCCGCGGTCTCCAGATCCGCGCTGAGCAGCCGGTCGGCGAGGTCGATCACGGTGGCGAAGGCTCCCCGCCGCCAGGCACGGGCGACTTCGCGGTACCAGGTCTGGGCTGCCGACCACAGCTTGTCCTGATGGCCCCGCTGTCGCTCGGCGGCGTCGTGCAGCTGGTGGTAGACCTGTTCGGCGACCCATCCGGCGGCCTCGTCGTGGTTCTCCCTCTTGCGTGCCTGCTCGGCGAGGTCCGCACAGCGCTGGGCGCCGTCGCGGTGGAGCCTCTTCCAAGCCGACTCCTCGTCCGAGCGCATGCGCCGGCGCAGTTCGCGCCGCACGTTCACGTGCACGAGCAGGCGCTTGTCCTCGGCTTTGATCCACGCCGAGCGTTTGGCGTACTTGATCAGGCTGTCCCACAGCTCCATGGGATCCTCACCGGCCGAGGATCCGTCACTCCCGCGGCGTCCGGTGTCCAGCAACGGCACGAGGACCTTGTCGAAGTACTCGCGTGTGGGATGCCGGGCGACAGAACAGTAGGTGAGGGCGAGGCTCGTGCGTTCGTCCTCGATGTTGGCCAGTTCCCGGTCCACGACGAACAGGTAGAGCGACTTACCGGTGGCGGAAGGCAGTTCGGACGGGGTGTCGGCGAGCAGCGCGAGAATGAGGGGGGTGAAGCCGGGCGCCCCCTCGATGTCCTGCTCGCACACACGCACTATCCGCTCGGCCTGCCCGGCGTCGATTCCACGGAGGTCCCGCAGATAGCAGTTCGCCTGCCGGGCCGTGAACGGCCCCAGTTCCAGCGCCCGCCAGGGCACCTTGCTGAAGGCGTCCTGGAAGACGGTCCTCTCGGTGACGTCCGCGCGGCCGGAGAGTACGACACGCAGCCATGAGATCTTCCGGACGAGTTCACCGAGCAGTTGCAGCAGGCCCGCGAGTTCGGACGAGCCCGCCTGGAGGAGTTCGTCCGTGGTGTCGAGGCACAGCAGAAGGGGTGCCTGCGCAAGGCCGTTCAGGGCATCGATGAAATCGGTGACCAGGCTTTGTGGGGGGGGCTCGGTATGCCACTGGAAAGGAGTGCCGTCGGAACTGCCGAATTTCGGGTCGAGGTCCCGTCGATATTTCGCGTACTTCCGGCTGAATTCCTTGAGCAGTCCGGCTCTGCGGTTGTATCCGAGCGCCTGCTCCTGTTCCACGAACCGCTCAGCGACCTTCACCAGCAGCAGTGCCGGGCGGGCCAGGAGCCGGTCTATGACCAGCGTCTGGACGTCGCAGACGGCGGACAGCACCGGGGGATCCTGCTGTGCTCCGTGCCTCGCCACGAGCCAGGCCAACTGCGTGCTCTTGCCCATACCGCCCGGCGCGTGCATGTGGATCACCTTGGGCGGGCCAGGTGGCATGTCCTCGTTGTCCTCGTGAATCAGTCCGACGCGAGGTGGCCCTGTGCCGACAACCGCCGATTCCAGAATGCCCTCCAGCTCCGGGCGGGAGAGATAGTCCCTGGTCTGCTCGAAGTACTCGCGCAGACCCGCGCCCATCGCCAACCGGCGTTCGGCCCGTCGCCGACGGTCCAGCAGATCGCGCCAGGTCTCATCGGCGGCGAACTCCCCCAGTTCGTCCGGCGCGACGGCCTCCGTCAGCCGTCGGCAGACCGTGAAGTCAGCCACCGCCTCGAACGCGGCGTACCAGCTGTCGAAGTGGCGAATTGCCTGGTCCCGGTCCCCCGCCACCACCAGCAGCCGCAAGCGCTCCACCATCGCGGTGTCGCCGTCCACGGTGGCGAGGTGACCGGCCAGTCGCAACGCCGTCTCAGCCATGCCGGCGGGGCGGCCGGTCCTCGGGTCGACGCCCTCGGAGTCACGCCACCAGGCCGCCCAGGCACCCATCCGGGTCACCCCGTTGATCTGGAACCACCCGGTCTCGGCGGGGTAGGCCACCAGTACGCGTCGTAACTGCCCGAAGGAGTAGTCGAGGTCGCTGGCGGCCGCGTCGAAGGCGGACTGGCTGACGCAGGTCATCAGACTGCAGCGCTTCAGCACCTCGTACCGCACCTGGTCGCGATCGCGCGAGCGGTGGAAAAGACGGTACGACTCGTCGTACATGCCGACCCCGACGTCCAGGGCCCGTGACCCGAATCCCATACCCCTCGTCCCCCTCTCTCAGCCAATCTGGGTTACGGCAGCGCCGTACACTTCGTTCAAGAATTTGGGCCCGAAATCCCCGGTGATCATTCTCAGTTTCTCCCGCACCATCTCCTGCCATTCGTGATTGTCGTGCCAGTCGTACATCAACTGGACACCGAGCTCACGCAACAGTGGACCGGCGCGCAGCGACGGCCACGGCTGGAGGGTGATGTGGTGCGGGGAAGGGGTGAAGCATTCGAGCCATTCCGCCGCTTGACTCCCCGGGTCTCTGGCGGTAGTCACGATGCTCACGACACTGCGGCTGTGCAGGACGGTGTCGAACAGATGGGTCACCAGGCCCGGCGCCTCGCTCCGCTCGGCGTCGGTCTCGGCAAAGTGGTCGAGCGCGAGTACGAGGTGGGTGCCGGGCGGTGCCAGCTTGACGACCAGGTCCGTCGCCTTCTTCAGGATGTCCTCGCGGGTCACGCCCATGCTGACTTCGTGGCCACCCTTTCGGTGGCCCTCGCGTAGGCGGTCGATGTCACGGACCAGGGCATCGAGATCTTCGTCGATGCCCCATCCGCCGTTGCGCCCGCTGTCCCGCTTGACGCTCTCGGCCAGCAGGGCCACCGTCTCGACGACCACATCGGGCCGCGGTCCAGGCGGGGCTCCGGCGGGCCGCAGCGGCATGTTGCTGCGCAGCTTTTTGAAGTTCAGATAGAGCGCCCGGCATTGGGGCCGTTTCTCCCAGACCCGGAGCAGCGAGAGCATCAGGCAGGTCGTCCCTATCTGGTCCCCCGCACCGCTCCCGGACAGCACGATCAGCTGCTTGAAGTGTGCCCCCGACTCCAGCAGGTCCAGTGCTTTCCTGCGCTGCGCGACCCGGTCGGTGGCTCCGATCAGCGGCTGGTAGAGCTCGTGGACGTCTTCTCTGTCCTGGGCGGCAGGAGCGGCGACTTGGGCAGGGGGCCCGGGTAGGACCCGGCCGGGCAGGCAGTTCACCGTGACGGAGGCGGCGGCCAGGGGCCCGTGTTCACCAGTGACGGCACAGGCCACAGCGTCGTCTATGCCGCGGCCCTCGGCCAGTGCCTTGTACAGCGCCTTCACCGGCGAACAGAGATCGCTGGTGTACTCCGGCCAGGGCGTCAGGGATATCGCGGCCGGCACCGGATGCGGCGCGTCCGCCCGCACATAAGGGCGGAGCAGTCGGTGCGCTTCCGGCGGGGTGGCGGCACTGCTGGAGACCACCAGCCGGACGGAGGAAAGATTGAGCCCGCCAAGGGCGTACGGACCGTCCACCCGCAGGTCACGGGCGGCTTCTCCTGCGAGGTGGAGCACATGGGGCTGGATCTCTTTGAGGGATTCGGCAAGGGAATCGTGACTCGCTGGCCCCGGGAGCACGTCGACCTCCCACCGCTCGGCGTGCGCGGAGAGGGCGGCATGTACGGCCACGTCCTCGTGCCACGTGGGTTCCGCCCCCTGCTCCACGCTCGGATCCACCCCAATCACCAGTACCCGCAACGGAAGATCGCGGAACGACATCGACTCACCTGGCTGAAAATTGCCCGCTCCGACCTCACTGCGCAGCACGGTGACCGGTTGCGTCACGCCCGCTTCCGACGTCTCGCGCGCCAAGCCTTCCCAGTCGATGTCGTGCAGCTCGGGAGCGTGGATGCGCAGCACGGCCAGAGCCATAGCACCGATGCCGCTGTCGGGCGCCGGCGTGGGCGCCGCTGCGGGTGCCGGCGGGAAGAATCCCGCCAGCGCGCCCCACAACGCCCTGCCCTGCCCGTCCGGTTCCGGCGGGACAGGAATCACCGGAGGCTCCGTAACCCCATTCTCCTCGAATATCGTCGCCTTGACGCTATAGGCCGCCGTGGATGATCCTTCGGCGGCTTCGAGCCTCAGGTGAACAACACGCGCCATTCATCTCACCCCCAATATCAGGGGAAGTCCTTGGAGGAACCTAGACATCCGCTGTAATTCTCTTGAAAGCTTCCGTCAACTCCGCTTCGTCATCGACGACATTGCGGAGCAGCCGCTCAGGATCCGGCACGCCGGGTATGCGGTCCCCCCTGGTCATGTCGAGTTCGCCGCGGACGCGTTCGCACAGTTCCTGGTACGTGGCGGGAACCCCGCCGACGGCGCCGCGGAGGCGCCACTCCTCACGCTCGTGTGGCCGACCGCGGAGCAGATACGCTCCGGTGAGATCGCCGACCAACGCCGCATACATCTGGTGGACAGGCGTACTCTCCGTCAAAGGCTCGTACTCACAGGCCAGTTGGTCATCGGCGATCCGCCGGTGACAGGCGCCCACATCCATCGGGGTGCCCTCGACGTAGAACTGCCGCAGCGCTTTGAGCTCGTAGTCCCGCACGGTCTGCATGGCGTCGTGTTCCTCTTTCCCCAATCTCTTGGTACGGGCCCGAAGCGCTCGTTCCCGGAAGATCCGGGCACGGGCCACGTCGGTCATGGCCCGTAGGGCGATGTCGCCCGACCGCTCGATCCTGGGCAGCAGAACGGTCAACTCGGCGTCGTAGGACTCCAGTTGTTCACGATTTCCGTCGAGCCTCCGGTCCAGCCCGGTGAGGCAGCCGTCCACAGCGTGCAGATGCTGCTCCTCGTCGGTCGAACCCTCGAATTCGAGGTACTTCCCGAGACTGAAATGGGCCGCGCGAGCCTGCTCAATGTGAACGGCCTGGGCCTCCGCACCGAGGCCGGGATCCTCGGCCAGCAGGACATGGCTGTCCCGCCGGATGGCGAAGAGCTTCTTTCGCAGGATCTCCCCCTCCGCCGCCTCGTGGTCGGCGGCGCGGAAACGTACGTCGACGAGGGCCTCGAAGACGGCAGAGGTCCGCTCCAGGGCCTGGGTCAGCTCCCCCCGGTCCACCATCACCCTCAGCAGCTCCGTCTCGACAGCGCTGGCGATCAGGCTGACCGGGCTGCCGGGTTCCACATGCTGGAGGTAGTCGTCAGCCACCTCGCTGGCCAGCTGGAGACGGCCGGTATAGCGCAGACCGTTGAGAATCCCAGCGCCCATGGCGGTGGCCAGTGGTGACTTGTCCACGACGACGTCGCCGGGACCTTCGCCCAGCAGCGTCGACAGCCCGGGGCTGGCGCCGTTGACCAGTGCCTCAAGGACCTGGAGGAGGCGGGTGGCCATGGTGGACTGGGCCGAGGCCGTGCCCGATATTCGGTCCCGGGCCCGCTTGAGCCGGTTCATCATGACGTCCAGGCCGTAGTTGTTCCGCGACCTGGCCATCAGTACGGCCATGAACAGCAGGAGCGTGTCCCAGTCTCCGCGGCGTTCGAGATAGGGCAGCGCCTCGCTGATGAGCCGCTGTACATCGGCGGACCCGCCGTACAGCCGGTGCCGCAGCGCCTCATTGGCCCGCCCCGCCGTGTGCTGTATGGCGATCCGGTCCACCTCCGCCCGCAGCGACGCCCCATCGCTCAGCCTCACATCGCTGTGACCCGCCGCGTCGGCGACCGCCGGGTGAACGCGCACCTTGACCTTCGCACCTGCGTTCCCCTCGCCGGGCAGGTCGATCAGGTCGATCAGCGACTCCCGGCACAACCCCTTCAGCAACTCCTCCAACTCCTCGGCCACCGGCTGCCTCCCCGCCTGACCGCTGCGCAGAGCGGCCCAGATCTCGGACAGCAGACACGGTGTCGGGTTGTCGACCTGTGGGCGCAGCAGGATCCGATGCACCGGCCTGAGCCGGCACAGCACGAGAAACAGCACGTACCGAGGGTCGTCGCACGGGATGCGCCGCAGGGCGTCGACCGTCCAGTCCGCGATCTCGCGCCAGGCCCTGGGCCGTTGACCCGGCTCGTCCTCCGCCAGTCGTTCGATCCCGGTGTCGGCAAGGTGGCGCACATATTCCGCGCCCTTTCCTGCCGCCTCGTCCGCGTACTGGAGCAGGCCGGGATGCCCGTCGGCCAACGACAGGACGTCGTGAACGAGCTTGCGCTTCGCCTTGTCGGGTACGCCTTTGGGCGCCGCGCCGATGAGCTTGCCCAGGCGGGGCAGGCTCAGGGCGTACAGGAACGCCTCGTCGGGTGCCAGCAGCGGCACTGGCACATCCGGCATGCTCGCCCCCAGGCCGAGTGGGTACGGGCTGGTGATCAGCAACCGGAATCCCCAGGCCTTCGGAACAGTCATGGCCGCGATCAGCCGAGTCCAGTACGAGTGCAGCCAAGGACTCTGGCCGGGGGCGGCCTCGGGCTCCAGCAGGTTCTTTACGTCGCTGAGGAACACCAGGGCGTTCGAGTGGTTGTTGCTCGTCAACCAGTCGGTGACATAGAGGCAGAGCTGACTGAAGTTGGTCTCGTCACCAAGGAAGTTCTCCAACGTCGCTGGACCCGGCACGATTTGTCCGTGACTCTTGAATGCCTCTCCCATCGCCTCGTCCGCCAGCAGGACGGCGACGAAGTCCTTCAGCGCCTCGGAGGGATCGGCGCTCACCCTCCCGCCGACCGGCGGATACTGCAGGACGGTGCGGTAACCGTCGGCATAGTGGCTGATCAACTCGGTGGCACAGGTGGTCTTGCCCACCCCGTCCATGCCGTACAACACGGCGCCGTTGACCTCGCCCACAGGGAGTTCGGAGAAGATCTCACTTGCGGTCCACATCGTCTTGTGGTGTCCGATGAGACGAGGAGCCGGATGCTGCCGCAGCGGCCCCCCGTTGTACCGGCCCCTCTCCCGCGCGGGAGGCCTCACCCGCAGGCCGCAGGCGTCCGCCCCGTAGAGGATCGGAGCCGCGACGTCCAGGGGCTCGAGCGACGTGCGGTGCTCCTTGATGGCCTCCGCCAGGGCCTGCGGCAGAGTGAGGTGCTTCTGCAGCAGCTTCGCGTAGACCGTCTCCACGATGTCGATCGCGGACCGGTCCGCGATCCGGTGCCGGAAGGCCAGCACTGCGCATCCCAGCTCCCGGGCCAGGACGACGGGGAGTTGGTCGTCCTGCACCAGGTCGTCCGCGGCGGTGTCGGTCGCGGCCGGGCGCAGTGAGCGGATGCCGAACTTCTCCAGTTGGTCCGCGAGAGAGGGACTACCCGCCGGCCGAGTGGTGATCACAGCCAGCCTCAGCCGGAAATCATTGCCTCCGGATTGCAGCATGTCGACCAGCGTGTCCGCATCCAGGGGGGTCTTCCGGCGGCTTGCGTCGACGGCGGACCAACTGCCCGGCACGCCCCGGTCGGCCAGATGCAGAATCATCTGCCACGGTCTGCCGTCGTCATGCTGGCTGGACCGGCTGGCGCTGTCCAGCCGGTCCCTCAGCCGCGCGTGCGTCACGTGGTAGGCCAGGGCGCTCAGTGTGATGTCCCTGCCCTCGCCGTGGGCGGCGATCCTGCGCACTGTCTTGAAGACCCGGGTCTGCTCGGCGTGCAGATCCAGCGGCTCACCCGCTTCAGTGCGGTTGAAGACTCCGACGAGATGGAGAGGGGAGTTGTCCTCAGCCCGGCGGCCCAGATCGACGGCCGACCGGCCGCCCTCGACTGTCACGTCGTACACAAAGGTCAGTTTGCGATCCGCGAGCGAGACCCGGTCTTCAGCCGCCAGGGCAAGCGGGTAGCGGAGTATCTCGCGTTCCAGGCCTTCCCCGTTCAGCTTCACCAGCACCGTCGAGGGCCGCTCCTTGGGCAGCGCCCGCCAGATGGTCTCGGTGAGTACGGATCTACGCAGCCACTCGCCCAGATTCCTCAGAACCCTGGCTTCCCCCTCGTCGTCGAGCGCCCTGTTCCGTATGAAGTCGTAGGGGTTGGTGAGGAACCGGTAATGATCAGGGAGATTCTCCCCGTCCGCACCCGGCTCCAGATTGACGTTCTCGCTGACCTGTCGCGCCCCCTGCTTGAGGGTCAGTTTCCACTTCCAACTCGGCGCACCCCCCTCGTTCTTGGCAAAGTCCAAGACCTCCAGTAAGGCGTCGTACTCCCCCGGCATGTTCTCAGTCCCCCTAAGAACCCCTCGCATATGCCAATGGAGAGCAGGGTAGACCCACGCGGACTGCGCGCACCCCAAAGAGACGAAATAGATGACATGGAATTCTCGGGGCAAGATCAGAAATGCGCAGCAAATTCGAAGAAATCTGCGATTTCAGGCGGATCGATCAAGGAGCCACTGGTCCAGCGCCTCCGGAACCCCCGCGTGGGCCTCCGCGTCGTACAGCACTCCCGGGTTGCCCTGCGTCCGCGACAGCACCCTCGCGGCAGTCCGGGAGGTCGCCCGAGTACGCGACATCGGCCCGAGCAGGGGCAGGGTGCGCGCGATCTCCCGAATCTCAGCGTCGCCAAGCGGGTCCAACGGTACGCGGCGCAAGGCCGGTGCGAGATCCGGCAGATCCGTGCGAGAGGTCAGCAGGAGCTTGCCGGGGCCTTCGGCCGCAGCAAGGGCCTCGATCATTCCGGCCAGGCGGGGGTCTCGGGCGAGGGCCCGATCGGCGGCGTCGAAGACCAGAAGAAGGCGCAGCGAGACGATACGGGCGACGGCCTCGGTCCGTGGAAGATCGCGCGAGATCCCCGCGAGTTCGGGGCGCCGAATTTCCAGATGCCACAGGAAATCCGCGAGGGGATCGGCGCGGGACGGCGTGATTTCCTCAGCCCATTCCGGTCTCGGGTGCCAGACGATCGTGGAGAACGCCTCGCGGTGATCGTGTGCGAGAAGTGACGCACATGTCGTGGCACCCATCCCCGCTGCGCCGTGGAGCACCGCGCCCCGTACGCCGCTCTCCGGTGCCAACGCCACATTCGCGCCCACCATCTCGGGCAGCCGCCCGAAGAAGGACGTCGGCCGATCGGGCAGCGGCCCGGCACTGCCTTCGTAGCGCCCTGGCAGACGTGTGCGGGGCAGCGGCCTGCCCGGGAGTTTCTGGTCCGCGGCGGCGGCACCGTACAGCATCGGCGCGCCGGCGGAGAACAACGGGTAGCGGTGTTCGCCGAGTTCGGGGTCGGCGACAGTCTCCCTCAAGGCGTTGTGCAGGGCCTGAGGAAGGGCCTGCCGATGCCGGAGGAGGTGGGTGTAGAGGCGGGTGGAGAAAGCGAGGGCGAAGCCGTTGCCCACGGGGAAACGCATTGCGACGACCGCACAGCCCAGATCGTCCGCCATGGCCGAGGCCAGCGAAGTGAGTGCGGAATGCGGTGTGTCTGTCGCGTCGGCGCTTTCCGGGCCCCCGGCACCGGGAACCTCGCCGCCCGACCAGCACGCCGACAGGACCACCAGGCGCACGCGGTTCCGCGCCCGGCCGAACAGCTCGACCAAATCCTGGGTCGTCACCTGGTCCTCAGTGCCGTCCGGGTGCTCCAGGCGCAGAATCCCAGGGAGGCCGTGGGCGACGACATGGATGATGTCCCACCCGTCCGGCTCGTCCAGCATGCCGCGCAGCGTCGACCGGCCCACCCCGAACTGCCGCGTTCTCAGCTCCAACGGCAACGCACCGCTCTGCCCGCCCACCGCGAGTTCGAGCAGTTTTCCGCGCAGGGCCGTGCGATGGGCTCCGAGGTCCAGCGTGGCTGTGGCCCGCGGCAGGCTGAACAGGGCGAGCATGCGCAGGCGCGAGGGCAGGACCGGCGCACCACGTGGGACGACCTCGGATCGCGACCCCACCCCGCGCACCATGGTCGTGCCGTGCAGGGCCAGCGGCTGGGCACCGTGCGGCGCCGACGGCCGGTCCTCCACCAGCGCCAGCTCCCACGGCAGCGCCTCGAAGTCGGCCAGTTCGGGGGGCAGTTCCAGCCGCACCACGGCCGGGCCTAACTCCTTGAGGTGGCCGGCCATCTCCCCCAGCCCGACGCACGCGATCCACTCCCCCGCGGCCCGCACCTCGTCCTCGATCCGCGGGAGCCCGTCCCGCTTCCCGCGCAGCACGGCAATCCGCTGCGGAAGCGCGTAGAGCCGGTCCAGTTCCACAAGATCACCACCATCGAGATGCACTCGCGCGGTTTTGGTTCTGAAGGTGTCAGGCCGCTGGAGAACCCACCTCCAAGACGTGGGACGGCCGCCTTCCGCAGCACGACGACAGTGGGAGATGGTGAGCACTGCGGATCGGATCATGCCTGCTTCGGCCTCCTTGTCGCGCGCTTCCCTCCGGTCTCCCGTTATCCGCTCTGAATGACCGTCAAACTCCCTACAGTGAGGCGAAGTTCACCGCTCGGAACGATTCGGAACGATTCGGAACGATTGGGACGCCAATGCCCAAGGACCGCCACAAGCAGTACATCGGGGAAGTGCGCGCCGCCATCGGGATGCAGCCGTCGTGGCCGCCCGACGCTCATCGAAAGCTCGGCGACGTGGGCCTGTTCAGGAACGGGCAGTTCGAGCGCAAGGGCACGTTCACGACGTTGTACGGCGTCGATATCGTGCCTGCCCCTGCGCGCAAGAGGCGCAGCTCCTACCACTGCGACTCGAACGGCACCGTGCAGATTCATCTCGACGCGGCAGCCGACGCCGGTGGCGGTCCCGTAACGGCAGACGCCTCGCTCGTCCTGGAATTCGGCAAGGCCTACGCAGTGCTCTTCCACGCGACAGGTTGCTGGTCCGAGGAGATCAAGAACATCGAGGCAGTCGAGGCCAAGATGCTGGAACTGCGCGCAGACAACAAATGGAAGCGCGATTACGTAGTGGTGACCGAGGTCACCCACGCCGCGAACACCACGGTCCTCATGTGCAAGAACCGCAAGGACCGCGTTGAGCTCAAGGCCAACGCCGACCCCGGCATCAGCGGCCTGGACCTGCTCACGGCATCCGGCGGACTGCGCTGGACCGGCGGCTCCATGGCGAGCCTGCAACTCCTGTCCGAGGGCAAGCTCACCCCCCTCTACCGGGTGCGGGGCATCCTGCGGCATTGGTTCCGCGACGACGAGCCCGGCTACCTCGACGACGCTGAGCCCGAGGGCGACGAAGCCGAGGCCGAGTGGTACGTGGACGAGGTGAGCAGCCAAACCTTCGACGGGGACGACAAGGAAGAGACCGGCGGAAACAGCTGAAGGAAAGCAGGCTGACGGTGGTACGGACCACTCCTCCACTGTCAGCCTGCGGAACCCGTAGAGATCCAGCGGTCACCTCAGGGGCTGATCCCGCGTCAGCCCTCGGTCAGCACGATGTCCTGCTGCTGCCTCGCGTGGAAGTTCGGCAGCGGCAGGCCGCCCGGGCCGGGGCTCAGTTCCATCAGGGTGGCCTCGACGTGGGCGGCGCCCGGGGTGAGGGTGCCGGGCGTGCGCTTCTCCGAGTTGGTCCAGGGGTGCACCGCGCCGTCGCAGACCGCCGAGGTGCCGCCGATGCCCTGGCGCACCCGGGGGTCGCCCTGCGACACCGAGGAGGACACGAACACCGGGCCGGAACTGCTCAGGCAGCGGTAGGTGCCGGAGAGGGTGACGGTTCCGTCGGCCGCGACCCGACCGGTGGGGTCGACGGTCACCTGGTCGTACGGTCCGGACTGCGCGACGGCGGACGGGGCGGCGAGCAGGAGCAGCGCGGCGGCGGTGGCCGCGCCGAGGACCTGGCGCACGGACATGGGGATACCTCCTGGAACGGGGGCCTGAAAAAAGGGCGCTCCACAGGTACCGGTCCACGGCCCCGAAGGCGGCGTCCGGCACCCCGAGGGCCCTGATCATCACTCCTTTGGTGGCGAATCCGCACCGTCCGTCTTGGGGACGTCCAAGTGTTGTCCGCGTGTTGTCACGCTTCACGACCCGCTGTTCCGATGAGTTCGCCGCGCGAGCATGGTCTATGTATGCGAGGACGGCGCAACGCCGTCGGAACTCATCGCATACGACGTGGAGGTGCGCCATGTGTTCACACCAGTCTTCGTTCCCGTCCGCGGACAGCAACGCCCCGCACATCGTGGCGGCCCACCCCGAGCAGGGCTGGAACCTCCTGTGCAACGGCGCGATCGTCTTCGACGACACCGGCGAACTGCACCCCGACGGCAGCGTGGTCGCTCCCCGCCGGGTGTTCGTCGAGCAGCTGGCCGTCGCGGCCTGAGTCCGTTCTCCTTCGGCCGGGTCCGGCGCCGGCGCGGTGAGCCCGTCGAGCTCGACCGGATCCACCTGCGGCGATCCCAAGTGATCTTCGCGGACTAGAGTGATCAACGTGTCAGAGCAGCACGCACCACGGTCCCTCATCGTCACGTTCTACGGCGCGTACGGCCGTTTCATGCCCGGCCCGGTGCCGGTGTCCGAGTTGATCCGGCTCCTCGCCGCGGTCGGCGTGGACGCACCCTCCGTACGGTCGTCGGTATCGCGGCTCAAACGCCGCGGCCTGCTGGAACCGGTACGTACGGCAGCCGGCGCGGCCGGGTACGCGCTGTCGCCCGACGCGCGGCAGCTGCTCGACGACGGCGACCGGCGGGTGTACGCGACGGAGCCTCCCAAGGACGACGGCTGGGTACTCGCCGTCTTCTCCGTTCCCGAGTCCGAGCGGCAGAAGCGACATGTGCTGCGCTCGCGGCTCGCAGGTCTGGGTTTCGGGACGGCGGCCCCCGGGGTGTGGCTCGCCCCGGCCCGGCTCCACGAAGAGGCGCGGCACACGCTGGAGCGGCTGCGGCTCGACCCGTACGTGGAGCTCTTCCGCGGGGAGCATCTGGGCTTCGCCGCGACGGCGGACGCGGTGGCGCGCTGGTGGGACCTCGCCTCGATCGCCAAGCAGCACGAGGTGTTCCTCGACGAGCACGCGCACGTGCTGCACGCCTGGGAGCGGCGCGCGGACACCCCGCCGGAGGCGGCGTACCACGACTATCTGCTCGCCCTGGACTCCTGGCGCCATCTCCCGTACACGGACCCGGGACTGCCCGCCGCGCTGCTTCCGCAGGACTGGCCCGGCGCGCGTTCGGCCGCCGTCTTCCGGGCACTGCACGAGCGGCTGCGGGACGCGGGGGCGGCTTTCGCCGACGTACCCGGGCGGGGCTAGGCGCCGGCTCCCGCATGCCGGAAAACGGACATAGGCATCAACTCGGTACGCAGGGGCGGCTGTGGTGTGTGATCTCAGTTACAACATCAGTCACTAAGACAACCCTCAGCCTCTTCCTTGCCTCTTCTCATCTTCCTTACCTAGCGTCGTGAGCCGCACGACGCCAGGACAGGAAGAGGACTGCACGTATGACCAACACGGCAAGGGCTCAGGGAGCCACCGTCTGGCTCACGGGCCTGCCGAGCGCGGGCAAGACGACCATCGCCGGCATTCTGGGCAACCGCCTGAAGGCCGAGGGGCACCGTGTGGAGGTCCTCGACGGTGACGAGGTCCGCCGTTTCCTCTCCGCGGGCCTCGGCTTCTCCCGCGAGGACCGCAACACGAACGTGCAGCGCATCGGCCTGGTCGCCGAGGTGCTCGCGCGTAACGGCGTGCTCGCCGTGGTCCCCGTCATCGCGCCCTACGCCGACAGCCGCGAGGCCGTCCGCAAGCGGCACGAGGCAAGCGGGACGCCGTACGTCGAGGTGCATGTCGCCACCCCGGTCGAGGTGTGCAGCGAGCGCGATGTGAAAGGGCTGTACGCCCAGCAGGCCGCGGGCCGGATCAGCGGGCTGACCGGCGTCGACGACCCCTACGAGCCACCGGTCGACCCGGCTCTCACGCTGGAGACGCACCTGCAGACCGCGGAGGAGTCCGCGGCCTCCGTGCACGCGGTGCTCGCGGCGAGGGGGATCCTGTGACCTCGGCATCCGCATCGGCAACGGCAACGGCTGAGCGGTCCTTCACGCTCTCGCATCTGGACGCTCTGGAGTCCGAGGCGGTGCACATCTTCCGCGAGGTGGCGGGCGAGTTCGAGCGGCCGGTGATCCTCTTCTCCGGCGGCAAGGACTCCATCGTCATGCTGCACCTCGCCCTCAAAGCCTTCGCGCCCGCGGCGATCCCCTTCACGCTGCTGCATGTGGACACCGGGCACAACTTTCCCGAAGTCCTTGAGTACCGCGACCGTGTGGTCGCCGCACACGGACTGCGTCTCCATGTGGCCTCCGTCCAGGACTACATCGACCGCGGTGTGCTGCGCGAACGCCCCGACGGGACCCGCAACCCCCTGCAGACCGTGCCGTTGACGGAGAAGATCCAGTCCGAACGCTTCGACGCCGTCTTCGGCGGCGGACGCCGCGACGAGGAGAAGGCCCGCGCCAAGGAACGCGTCTTCTCCCTGCGCGACGAGTTCTCCCAGTGGGACCCCCGCCGCCAGCGACCCGAACTCTGGCAGCTCTACAACGGCCGCCACGCACCCGGCGAACACGTCCGCGTCTTCCCCCTCTCCAACTGGACCGAACTCGACGTCTGGCAGTACATCGCCCGCGAGCACATCGAACTGCCGGGCATCTACTTCGCCCACCGCCGTGAGGTGTTCCAGCGGGCTGGGATGTGGCTGACGCCCGGTGACTGGGGCGGCCCGCGCGAGAGCGAGACCGTCGAGAAGCGCCTGGTGCGCTACCGGACCGTCGGTGACATGTCCTGCACCGGCGCCGTCGACTCCGACGCCACCACGCTGGAAGCCGTCATCACCGAGATCGCCGCCTCCCGCCTCACCGAACGCGGCGCCACCCGCGCCGACGACAAGATGTCCGAGGCCGCGATGGAAGACCGCAAGCGCGAGGGGTACTTCTAACCATGACCAGCACCACCACCGCCATGGTTGGCGCACCCACCACCATCGACACGCTGCGCTTCGCGACGGCCGGTTCCGTCGACGACGGCAAGTCCACCCTCGTCGGACGCCTGCTCCACGACTCCAAGTCGGTCCTCACCGACCAGCTGGAAGCCGTCGAACGCGTCTCGCAGAGCCGCGGCCAGGACACCCCCGACCTCGCCCTCCTCACCGACGGCCTGCGCGCCGAACGCGAGCAGGGCATCACCATCGACGTCGCCTACCGCTACTTCGCGACCGCGCGCCGCCGGTTCATCCTCGCCGACACCCCCGGGCACGTGCAGTACACGCGGAACATGGTCACCGGCGCCTCCACGGCCGAGCTGGCGATCATCCTCATCGACGCGCGCCACGGTGTGGTCGAGCAGACCCGCCGGCACGCCGCCGTCGCCGCCCTCCTGCGCGTCCCGAACGTGGTCCTCGCCGTCAACAAGATGGACCTCGTCGGATACGAGGAGAAGGACTTCGACCGCATCGTCGAGGACTTCGCGGGCCACGCCGCCGAGCTGGGCCTCCCCGGCTTCACGCCGATCCCGGTCTCCGCGCTCTGCGGCGACAACGTGGTGGAGCGTTCGGCGCACATGGACTGGTACGAGGGTCCGGCGCTCCTGGAGTTCCTGGAGACGGTGCCGGTCGGCTCCGACCTCCCGTCCGCTCCGGCGCGCTTCCCGGTCCAGTACGTGATCAGGCACGACGAAGTCCGCCACTACGCGGGCCAGCTGGTGTCCGGCGCCCTGCGGGTCGGCGACCGCGTGACGGTCCACCCGTCCGGCGAGAACTCCGAGATCGTCGGCATCGACGTGCTCGGCAGGAACGCGGACGTCGCGTATGCGCCCCAGTCGCTGACCCTGCGCCTGGCCGACCAGCGCGACATCTCACGCGGCGACATGATCACGGCGGGGGCGGACGTGCCCACGCTCACCCAGGACGTCCGGGCGGCCGTCTGCCATCTGGCCGACCGGGCGCTCCGCGTCGGTGACCGCGTCCTCGTCAGGCACACGACGCGGACCGTGAAGGCGATCGTCAAGGATCTGGGCGACGTGGCCGAGCTGACAGCGAACGACCTCGGCCGGATCACCCTGCGCACCGCCGAGCCGCTCGCGCTCGACGACTACGCCGAGGTCCGCCGCACCGGCGCGTTCCTCCTGATCGACCCGGCGGACGGCTCGACCCTGACGGCGGGAATGGCCGACCTCTCCTCGTAGAACCCGGTCGGACGCCCCCGAGCCCCCAGCCCTCGGATACGAGGGGGGCTCGGGGGCTTTCGTGCGTTCGCCCCCGTACAGAGCCCGGGGACCCCCGTCACTGAGTCACGGATCGTCTATAGCCCCGTAACGGTGGGAGCACGCGCGGGAGACGGACCGTTCACCTGGGTACACAGCCCGTGCCGGGCCAAAAGTCCCGGAATACGCCCGCCGAGCGCCTCTGTCCCGTCGAGTCGTACCATTTGTAAAGTTGAAAGCAGGACAGCCTGCTCCATGAACGGACCCTCCTTGCCCGACACTCCCGCCCCTGCCTCCTGGCGCATCGCGCTGCCGCACACCGCCGCGGCCGTGCCCGTCGCCCGCGCGCTGGTCCGTACGGCGCTGGCCGAACTGGAGCACGCGGCCGACAGCGACACCGCCGAACTGCTCACCGCGGAGCTGGTCGCCAACGCCGTGGAGCACACCGCCGGGGACGGCCCCATAGAGCTGGTCGTAGAGCTGCTGCCGACCGGCTGCCAGGTCGAAGTACACGATCCGGACCCGGCGCCGCCGGGCGATCTCACGGTCCCCGACCCGGCCTGCGAGCCCGACCCCTGGCAGGAGCACGGGCGCGGCCTCCTCCTGATCCGCACCCTCAGCTCGTCCTGCGGCCACCGCCCCACGGGCACCGGCAAGGCGGTCTGGTTCAGACTGCCCGTGGTACCGCGGCAGCGACGACGGGTGTAACCCCCGGCCGCCGACCGGCCGGTCAGGCCAGTGTCGCGACCAGGATCGCCTTGATCGTGTGCAGCCGGTTCTCCGCCTCGTCGAAGACGACCGAGTGCGCCGACTCGAAGACCTCGTCGGTGACCTCCAGCGACTCCAGGCCGTGCCTCTCGTAGATCTCCCGGCCGACCTTCGTGCCCAGGTCGTGGAAGGCGGGGAGGCAGTGCAGGAACTTCACGTCCGGGTTGCCGGTGGCGCGCAGGACGTCCATCGTCACGGCGTACGGGGACAGCGCGCCGATCCGCTCGTCCCACACGTCCTTCGGCTCGCCCATGGAGACCCACACGTCGGTGGCGACGAAGTCGGCACCGAGGACGCCCTCGGCGACACTCTCGGTGAGCGTGACGCGGCCGCCGCTGCTCTCGGCGAGCTTGCGGGCCCGGGCGACGATGTCGTCGGCGGGCCAGTACGCCTGCGGGGCGACGATACGGACGTCCATGCCGAGCAGCGCGCCGGTGATCAGATACGAGTTGCCCATGTTGAAGCGGGCGTCGCCGAGATAGGCGAAGGCGATCCCACCGAGCGGCTTGTCGCTGTGCTCCGTCATCGTGAGCACGTCGGCCAGCATCTGGGTGGGGTGCCAGTCGTCGGTCAGACCGTTGTAGACGGGCACACCGGCGTACGCGGCCAGCTCCTCGACGGCGGCCTGGCTGTCACCCCGATACTCGATCGCGTCGAACATCCGGCCGAGTACCCTCGCGGTGTCCTTCACCGACTCCTTGTGACCTATCTGCGAACCGGACGGGTCGAGATACGTCGTCGAGGCGCCCTGGTCCGCCGCCGCGACCTCGAACGCGCAGCGCGTACGCGTCGAGGTCTTCTCGAAGATCAGCGCGATGTTCCTGCCCCGCAGGTGCTGGGGCTCGGTCCCTGCCTTCTTGGCCGCCTTCAGCTCGGCGGCCAGCTCGAGCAGACCGCGGAACTCGTCCTCGGTGAAGTCCAGTTCCTTGAGGAAGTGGCGGCCGGCGAGGGCGGTCGGGACTGTCGCCATGGGGGCGCTCCAACGGTTACGGGACACGGACCCTTGGAATTCTATACGACTCTCAGCATTTCTATACAGCCATGCGTTCGACCGGACAGCTCATGCAGCGGGGCCCGCCCCTCCCCCGTCCCAGCTCACTGCCCGGAATCTCGATCACCTCGATGCCCTGCTTGCGCAGATGGGTGTTGGTGGTGGCGTTCCGCTCGTACGCGACCACTACGCCCGGTTCGACCGCGAGGACGTTGCAGCCGTCGTCCCACTGCTCACGCTCGGCCGCGTGCACGTCCTGCGTGGCGGTCAGGACACGGATCTCGTTCAGGCCGAGGGCCGCGGCGATCGCGCGGTGCATGTGCTCCGGGGGGTGGTCGGTGACCTTCAGTTCCTTGTCCCCCACGCCCGGTTCGATGGTGTACGAGCGGAGCATGCCGAGTCCGGCGTACTGCGTGAAGGTGTCGCCGTCGACCATGGTCATCACGGTGTCGAGGTGCATGAAGGCCCGCCGCTTGGGCATGTCGAGCGCCACGATGGTGCGCGCGGACCCGGCGGCGAACAGCTTGTGCGCGAGCATCTCGACGGCCTGCGGAGTCGTCCGCTCGCTCATGCCGATGAGCACGGCGCCGTTGCCGATGACGAGCACGTCGCCGCCCTCGATCGTGGAGGGGTAGTCCGCCTGCCCCCGCGACCAGAGATTGAAGGTCTCGTCACGGAAGAGCGGGTGGTGCCGGTAGATCGCCTCGAAGTGCACGGTCTCGCGCTGCCGCGCCGGCCAGCGCATGGCGTTGATGGAGACCCCGTCGTAGATCCAGGCGGAGGTGTCCCGGGTGAAGAGGTGGTTGGGCAGCGGGCCGAGCAGGAAGTCGTCGAGGTCCATGACATGGAAGCGCACCGAGGTCGGCTCCATGTGGGCGTCCAGGTACTCGCGCTTGGTCATACCGCCGACCAGTGCGGCCGCCAGCTCGGGCGCGGGCAGGTTTTCGAAGGAGCCCCGGAGGTGGTCGGTGGCGAGCGGTCCGTACTCCTTCTCGTCGAAGACGCGGTCCAGGACGAGCGATCTGGCCGCCGGGATCTCCAGGGCCTCCGTGAGCAGATCACCGAAGAGGTGGACGGTGACCCCGCGGTCGCGCAGTACGTCCGCGAACCCGTCGTGCTCCGCGCGCGCCCGGCGCACCCACAGCACGTCGTCGAAGAGCAGAGCGTCCTTGTTACTGGGTGTGAGCCTTTTGAGCTCTAGATCCGGCCGGTGCAGGATGACGCGGCGCAGCCGCCCGGCCTCGGAGTCGACATGGAATCCCATGCCTCCATCCTGACCATCCGGACGCGTGTTCACCCGCCGATCGGGCCGACCCGCTCCGTTTGATTTCGTCCTCTTGACGATAACCACCCCCCTCCATTATCGTCGCAGTGACGACAATGACGGACGAGGGTCGCCGAGGTGCCACTGGGCAGCTCAGCGACGAGGGGGTACTCATGGCCGACATCACCCGGCGTCTCGCCTGGCGCCATCTGCGGGGAGCGCCGACCGCCCATGTCCGGCACCATCGGTCGGGCAAGCTGCTGCACGACGGTCCCGGACTCAGCTTCTGGTACCGCTCCCTGACCGCCGCGCTCTCCGAAGTCCCGGTCGACGACCGCGAGTTGGCTATGACCTTCCATGCCCGTACGTCCGACTTCCAGGATGTCGCGGTGCAGGCGACCGTCACGTACCGCATCGACGATCCGGCGCTCGCCGCCGCCCGCCTGGACTTCTCCATCGACCCCGACACGGGCTCCTGGCGCGGCGCGCCCCTCGAACAGCTGGGCTCGCTGCTGACCGAGACGGCCCAGCAGCACGCGCTGGACGTCCTGGCCCGTACGTCGCTGGCCGCCGCCCTGATGGACGGTGTCGCGGCGGTACGGGAACGGATCGCGGGCGGGCTCGCCGCGGAACCCCGGCTGCCCGCGACGGGGATCGAGATCGTGGCCGTACGGGTCGTCGCGCTGCGTCCCGAGCCCGAGGTGGAGCGGGCGCTGCGCACTCCCGCCCGTGAGCAGATCCAGCAGGACGCGGACAAGGCCACGTACGAACGCCGTGCCGTCGCGGTCGAGCGGGAGCGCGCCATCGCCGAGAACGAACTCGCCAGCCAGATCGAACTCGCCCGGCGCGAGGAGCAGTTGGTCGACCAGCGCGGCACCAACGCGCGGCGTGAGGCGGAGGAGCACGCGGCGGCGGACGCGGTGCGCGCCACGGCGGAGGCGGCGCGCACGGTGCGCCTCGCGGACGCGGAGGGAACCCGTGTGGTGCGGCTCGCCAAGGCCGAGGCGGAGGCCGCGCGCGAGGTCGGCGAGGCGCGGGCCGCGGCCCAGGCCGCCTGGCTGCAGGTCCACGGAGACGTGGACGTGGCAACGCTGCACGCCCTGACGGGCACCCGGCTCGCGGAGAACCTGCCCCGCATCGACAGCGTCACGGTGTCGCCGGACGTCCTGACGGGGCTGCTCGCCAAGCTGAGCAACGGGGCCTCCGGGGAACCGGCGTGAGTCTCGCGCCGCGCGTCGTACTCGTCCATCGCACCACGGAGTACGAGGAGTTGGTGGCCCGGCACGGAACGCACGGCCAGGCCGCCTTCTTCCTCTCCTCCCGGGGACGGGACATCGAGGAGGTGGCGGAGCGGTTCCGTCGGACGCGGCGGGCGCTGGCCGACATCGCCTCCGCCATACCTCTGACATGGCGTCAGGCTCGGGTCGAGCGCGCCGACTTGGACCGTTTCCTCTTCGCCCCCGAGGACGTCGTGGTCGTCGTCGGGCAGGACGGGCTGGTCGCCAACGTCGCCAAGTACCTGGCGGGGCAGCCCGTTGTCGGGATCGACACCGATCCCGGGCGCAATCCGGGGGTCCTGGTGCGGCATCGGGCTGACGACGCGGGCGCGTTGATCGCCTCGGCGGTGGCCCGGGGCGGGGTCGCCGACGAGCTCACCATGGTCGAGGCCGTCGCGGACGACACGCAGCGGTTGCTGGCGCTGAACGAGATCTATCTCGGAGCCGCGGGACACCAGACCGTCCGGTACCGGCTGGGGCTCGACGACGACAGGGGTGTCGTCGAGCCCCAAGCCTCCTCCGGGGTGCTCGTGGGGACCGGGACCGGGGCGAGTGGGTGGCTGCGGTCGGTGTGGCAGGAGCGGGGTGGGGGGATGGTGCTGCCCCGGCCCACGGAGCCGCACCTGCTGTGGTTCGTGCGCGAGGCATGGCCGTCGCCCGCCACGGGGACGTCATTGGTCGCCGGGCATCTCGCCGTGGACGCCCGGCTGCGGCTCACCGTCGAGTCGGATCGGCTCATCGCCTTCGGGGACGGGATGGAGGGGGATGCGGTGGAGCTGGTGTGGGGGCAGACGGTGCGGGTGGGGGTGGCGGGGGTGCGGTTGCGGTTGGTGGGGTAGTTTTTTCGCCCCCTCCGCCCCTACCCGTCCCGATCCTGGGGGCTGCGCCCCCAGACCCCCCTTTCGCGCTTCGCGCTCGTCCTCAAACGCCGGACAGGCTGAAGACTCCCCCGTCCGGCGTTCGAAGTGGCCTCACAGCCTCGGGTCCACCGGCTCCGACTCCAGCGCCAGCACCCCGAACACCGCCTCGTGCACCCGCCACAGCGGCTCGCCCTCCGCGAGCCGGTCCAGGGCCTCGAGCCCCAGCGCGTACTCACGGATCGCAAGCGACCGCTTGTGGTTCAGGAAACGGCCGCGCAGCCGGGCGAGGTTCTCCGGACGGGTGTACTCGGGCCCGTAGATGATCCGCAGGTACTCCCGCCCCCGGCACTTGATGCCGGGCTGCACCAACCGCCCGGATCCGGAACGCACCACCGCACCGACCGGCTTGACGACCATGCCCTCGCCGCCGCGCCCGGTCATCTCCAGCCACCAGTCGACGCCGGCCTGTACGGACTCCGCGTCCCCGGTGTCCACGTACAACCGCCGAGTCGTCTGCAGCAGCCCGCTCCCGTCGTGCTCGACGAGCCGGTCGATCAGACCGAGCTGCTCGTCGTGCGGGAGGGCGGCCAGACTGCGCCCCTGGACGGCGAGGATCTGGAAGGGGGCGAGCCGCACACCCTCCAGTCCGTCCGTGGTCCAGCAGTACCGCCGGTATGCATCGGTGAACGCCGCCGCGTCGGCGGCCCGTTCGCGCTGCTTGACCAGCAGATCCCGCAGGTCGACACCCCGCTCGACGGCACCTTCGAGCGCGGCGAGCACGCCAGGGAACACGGCCCCGGCCGCGGCGCCCACCGCCGCGTACTGCGTCCGCAGCAGCCCGGAAGCCTTCAGCGACCACGGCATCAACTCGGCGTCGAGCAGCACCCAGTCGGTCTCGAGTTCCGCCCACAGCCCCGCGGCACTCACGGCGGCCCGCACCCGTCCGAGGATCTCCTCCGTCACCTCGGCGGAGTCGAAGAAGGGACGACCGGTACGCGTGTACAGCGCACCCGTGGGCCCCTCCACTCCGAACCGCTCGCGCGCGGCCTCCGCGTCCCGGCACACCAGCGCCACCGCCCGCGAACCCATGTGCTTCTCCTCGCACACAACCCGCGCGACCCCGTCGTCCTTGTACTGGGCGAACGCCTCGGCCGGGTGCTCCAAGTAGCCCTCGACGTGCGAGGTCGCCGTCGGAGCCATCGTCGGCGGCAGGTACGGCAGCAGCCGCGGGTCCACGGCGAAGCGGCTCATGACCTCCAGGGCCGCGGCCGCGTTCTCCTCACGGACGGACACCCGGCCCGCGTGCCGTGTCTCGACGACCCGCCGGCCCTGCACGTCAGTGAGGGCGAGCGGCCGTCCCTCGTGCCCGCCGGGCGCCTCCGAGGCGAGCGGCTTCGCCGGCTCGTACCAGACGCGCTCGGCCGGTACGTCGACGAGCTCGCGCTCCGGCCAGCGCAGCGCGGTGAGCTTGCCGCCGAAGACGGCACCGGTGTCGAGGCAGATGGTGTTGTTCAGCCAGGTGGCGGTGGGGACAGGGGTGTGGCCGTACACCACGGCCGCCCTCCCCCGGTAGTCCTCCGCCCACGGGTAGCGCACCGGCAGCCCGAACTCGTCGGTCTCGCCGGTCGTGTCCCCGTACAGCGCGTGCGAGCGCACCCGGCCCGACGTACGGCCGTGGTACTTCTCGGGCAGACCCGCGTGGCAGACGACGAGACGCCCACCGTCCAGGACGTAGTGACTGACGAGCCCGTCGACGAACTCCCGTACACCCGCGATGAATTCGTCGCTCTCCCCCTCCAACTGCTCGATGGTCTCGGCGAGTCCGTGCGTGTGCTGGACCTGGCGCCCCTTGAGGTGGCGGCCGAGCTTGTTCTCGTGGTTTCCGGGCACGCACAGGGCGTTGCCGGATCCGACCATGGACATCACTCGGCGCAGTACGCCGGGGGTGTCCGGGCCGCGGTCGACGAGGTCGCCGACGAAGACGGCCGTACGGCCCTCCGCGTGCACCCCGTCGACATAGCCGAGCTTGCCGAGCAGCGTCTCCAACTCCGAGGCGCAGCCGTGGATGTCGCCGATGATGTCGAAGGGTCCGGTGAGGTGGGTCAGGTCGTTGTAGCGCTTCTCGGTGCGGATCTCGGCGCTCTCGGCCTCCTCGACACCCCGCAGGACGTGCACCTTCCTGAACCCCTCGCGCTCCAAGTGCCGCAGGGAACGGCGGAGTTCGCGGGTGTGGCGCTGGATGACGCGGCGCGGCATGTCGGCGCGGTCGAAGCGTGCGGCGTTGCGCTCGGCGCAGACCTCCTCGGGCACGTCGAGCACGATGGCGATGGGCAGCACGTCGTACTGCCTGGCGAGTTCGATCAGCTGCTTGCGGCTCTCCTGCTGCACGTTCGTCGCGTCGACGACCGTACGGCGGCCCGCCGCGAGGCGCTTGCCCGCGATGTAGTGGAGCACGTCGAAGGCGTCGCCGCTGGCGCTCTGGTCGTTCTCGTCGTCGGCGACAAGGCCGCGGCAGAAGTCGCTGGAGATGATCTCGGTCGGCTTGAAGTGCCTGCGGGCGAAGGTGGACTTGCCCGAGCCGGACGCGCCGATCAGCACCACGAGGGAGAGGTCGGTGACGGGCAGGGTGCGCCCCTTGGTGTCGGTCATGCTGCTTTCTCCTCCTTCGTGGTCATGGTGAACGTGGCCATCTGGGTGGGCGGCCCCACCTCCGGGTCATCGGGGCCGACGGGCGTGAACTCCACGCCGTATCCGTGCCGCCCGGCGACGCGCTCCGCCCACGCCCGGAACTCCTCCCGCGTCCACTCGAAGCGGTGGTCGCCGTGCCGGGAGTGGCCGGCCGGGAGGGTCTCCCAACGGACGTTGTACTCGACGTTCGGCGTGGTCACGAGCACGGTCTTGGGGCGTGCGGAGCCGAACACCGCGTACTCCAGGGCGGGCAGCCGGGGCAGGTCGAGGTGCTCGATGACCTCGCTGAGCACGGCGGCGTCGTACCCCTTGAGCCTGTTGTCGGTGTACGCCAGCGAGCCCTGGATGAGCTTGACGCGCTCGGCCTGCCGTTCTCCCATGCGGTCCAGCTTGAGCCGCCGCGAGGCGACGGTGAGCGCGCGCATCGACACGTCGACACCGACGATCTCGGTGAACCGTGTGTCCTTGAGCAGCGCCTGCACCAACTGGCCCTGTCCGCAGCCGAGATCGAGCACCCGCGCCGCACCGGAGGCGTGCAGTGCGGCGAGGATCGCGTCCCGCCGCTGGACGGCGAGGGACACGGACCTCTCCTCCGGTTCCGCAGCGTCCTCCGAGTCGGCCTCCGTCTCCTCGGCCACCGCGTTGTCGATCTCCTCGACCGCGCTGTCGTCGGCCTCGGCGAGCCGTACGAGCTCCAGCCGCTCCATCGCCTCACGCGTCAGCGACCAACGGCGCGACAGATACCGGCTGGTGATCAGCTTCTGCTCCGGGTGGTCCGGCAGCCAGCCGTCGCCCGCCCGCAGCAGCTTGTCGACCTCGTCGGACGAGACCCAGTAGTGCTTGGCGTCGTCGAGCACCGGGAGGAGGACGTAGAGGTGACGCAGGGCTTCGGACAGGGTCAGCCGCTCCGACTCCAGTACGAGGCGCACGTACCGCGAGTCGCCCCACCCCGGGAACTCCGCGTCCAGCGCCACGGCTTCGACCGTCACCGTCCATCCCAGCGGCTCGAACAGCGCGCGTACGAGGTCCGCGCCGCCTCGGGCGGGCAGTGCGGGCACCTCGATGCGGAGCGGGAGGGGCCGCGCGGGCAGCTCGGGCCGGGCGTTGCACTGGCCCTTCATGGCGCTGGAGAACACCGCGCTCAGCGCCACGGCGAGCAGCGAGGAGGCCGCGTACGGGCGGTCGTTGACGTACTGGGCGAGCGCGGCGTCGGGTGCGCCGCCGCGGCCCTTGCCCTTGCCGCGCCGGACCAGCGCGACCGCGTCGACCTCGAGGAGCAGCGCGGCCGTGCACCGCTCGGCGGACGCCTCGGGGTAGAGGACATGCGCCGTGCCGTAGGAGGTCGAGAACGTCTGCGCGTTGTCGGGATGCTTGTGCAGCAGGTAGCCGAGGTCGGTCGCGGGGCGCTCTGGGGTGCCGGTGGCACTGATCGTCAGGAACACGGTGGGTTGCCTCTAAACGTCTTCTGAACTGCGGATACTTTCAGGCGGACATCAGGTCGCGGATCGCGCGCACATATGTCGGCCGTATCTCACGCACATACGTCGGCCGCGATGAACCGCGGTGATGGGTGAGCGCGCCTCGGTGATCACAGCTCCCGGCCCTTCCTCGACCTCGTAGCGATGCGTACGCCGCGCCGCGGTCAGCCCCGCATGCGCAACGCCCCTTGTTCGGCGCGCCTGCACAACGTACAGCGAACGCCTCGGGCGTACTCAGGCATTTTCCGCCGACCGCCGCGACCGCACCGACCGCCCTCAGTCGCGGCTGTCGTGGGCGTCGTGGCCGTCGTGGGCGTCGTGGCCGTCGCTGGGTGCCCCGCCCATCATCCTCAGCATGTCCGTCCCGCCGGTCCGGAAGAAGCGCGCGATCAGTGTGGCCGCCAGTAGGAGGAAGGCGATGTTGAGCCAGGTCGTGTAGTTCCAGGTGATGCCCTCCATGGGGATCGTGGCGTCGGCCTGGTCGGGGACGAGGCCGAGGCCGCCGAAGACGAGTTCCACGATGTAGCCGGCGACGACCATCGCCACGTAGAACGTGCCGAGGAGGAAGAGCGTCATCCTCGCTCCGTAGTACTTCCGGTAGATGTTGAGGATCGGCAGGATCAGCAGGTCGGCGAAGATGAACGCGACCACGCCGCCGAAGCTGATGCCGCCCTGCCACAGCACGACGGCCAGCGGCACGTTGCCGATCGAGCAGACGAACGAGGCGATGGCGACGAGCGGGCCGATCAGCGGGCCCCAGAGCTTGGACGCCAGCGGGTGGCCCTCGAAGAAGAACGCGCTCCAGAAGGAGTCCGGCACCCATGCGGCGATCGCTCCCGCGATGAGCAGGCCGATGACGAGATCGCGCAGGATCGCGGCCCACTCCATGACGAAGACATGGGCGGTGGAGGTGAAGCCCTCTCCGGAGAACAGCCGCCGGCGGAACGAGCCCTCCTTCCGTACGGACATGTCCATCGCGGCGTGGCCCTCCATCGAGCCCGCGAGGCCCCGTTCGGCCTGTTCGCCCGCCTCACGCAGCAGCTTGTCGCGCAGGAAGAGGCGGAAGAGCACCGCGAGGACCACGATCATGATCGGTCCCCCGATGAACTCCGCCGCGGTGAACTGCCAGCCCATCAGCAGGGCCAGGATCACGCCGAGTTCGACGACCAGGTTGGTCGAGGCGATCTCGAAGGCCATCGCGGCGGTGAAGTTCGCGCCCTTGCGGAACAGGGAACGCGCCAGGGCGACGGCGGCGTACGAGCACGACGACGAGGCCGCGCCGAGGCCTGCCGCCAGTGCGAGGGTCCGGGGCCGGTCGTCACCGAGCAGGCGGACGATCGTGGCCTTGCGCACCACCGCCTGGACGACGGCGGACAGGCCGAAGCCGAGGATCAGGGCCCAGGTGATCTCCCAGGTCATCGACCCGGTGATGGACAGGGCATGCAGTACGGCCTGCAGTGCGGCATCCACGGCTTGCCTTCCGGTGGAGGAGCTTTGGCAGGGGTGGGCCTTCGCCGGGACGAAGGCCCACCCCACTGTGGGTCAGAGCCGGTCGAGGATCTCGTTCATCTTCTCGATCTCGGCGGTCTGGGCCGTGACGATGGCCGTGGCGAGCTTCTTCGCGTCGGCGTTCTCGCCGTTCTTCTGCTCGTCGTTGGCCATGGTGATCGCACCCTGGTGGTGGCCGATCATCAGCTGGGCGAACTCCTTGTCGAAGTCCTTGCCCTTGGCTGCCTGGAGGTCGGTCATGTCCTGGTCGGACATCATCCCGGGCATCGCGGAGGATTCGCCCGAACCGTGATCCATACCGGCCATGTCACCCGTCGACGACGAGGCCGAGGGCAGCGGCTTGCCCCAGGACTTCAGCCAGCCCTCCATCGTGTTGATCTCGGGGTCCTGGGCCTTCTCGATCGCGGCGGCCAGGTCCTTGATCTCCTGGTCGTCGGCGCGGCCGTCGGCGAGCTCGGCCATCTCGACGGCCTGCTGGTGGTG